>NZ_NMUN01000005.1 GCF_002812725.1 Microbacterium sp. BR1
CCGCCCGCACCACCGAGCGCCGCGGTAGCCGGGCGGGGGGCTCCCGGGCTGACGGGCTTGAGCGGCGGCTCATCGAGCAGGGCCTCGCGGATGATACGCCGGGGGTCGTACTGGCGCGGATCGAGCCGACGCCAATCGACGTCGTCGAAGTCCTCACCCATCTCGTCGCGCACCCGTGTCTTCGCCCCGCGCAAGAACTCGCGCAATCGCCCGAGCATCTTGGCCAAACCCTCGGCGTAGCGAGGCAGTCTCTCGGGCCCCACCAGCAGGGCGGCGATGACACCGATCAGCAGGAGCTTCTCGATCGTCAACCCGAAGAACATGAGAACAGGTTACTCGCCGCGCCTGCGGCCGGAGTCCGCGCCAGCCCCGTAATCTAGGGAAAATGGACAAGCGCGTGAGCGGACAGCAGGCCAGCTGGCGGTACGCGACGGAACAGGTGACAGAGCCCGATCCGATCGCGAAGGCTCGCGCGCACTCCCTCGAGCTGGGCATCGTGCCCATCGATCCGGCCATCGGCGCCCAGTGCGCCGTCCTCGTCGCTGCCTCCGATGCGCTGAACCTGGTCGAGATCGGCACGGGCGCGGGCGTCTCGGGCATGTGGCTGCTGCACGGCAGCGCCCGAGGCATCCTGACCACGATCGACGCCGAACCCGAGCACCTCGCGGCTGCGCGCAAGGCGTTCTCGGATGCGGGCATCCCGCCGGCACGGGCGCGATTCATCACCGGTCGGGCCGCCGAAGTCCTGCCGCGCATGAACGAGTCGGCATACGACATCGTGCTGATCGACGCCGACCCGGAGCACATTCTCGAATACGTCGCGCACGGCCTTCGGCTGGTGCGCGTCGGTGGCACGGTGCTCATCCCCCGCGCGCTGCAGAACGGGCGCGTCGCGGATCCCGTGCAGCGCGATCCGGTCACGACCGCGTTCCGATCCCTGATCCAAGAGACACAGGGCTCTCAGGCCGTCATGCCCGCCCTGTCGATCGTCGGCGACGGGCTGCTGCAGCTCACCAAGATCACCGAGTAGCGCCGCGCCCGCCGCCGTGACCGGTGCGCACCGAGTCGGCCGGTTCGCGCCGAGTGCGCCGCGTGCACGTCGGCGATAACGGGCGCGCTCGCGAACAACCGGCGTTTTCAGCGTCCACGCGGCGCGAACTCAGGAAGAGGCCCGGGACGCAGAAAGGCCGGTCCCGCGAACGGAACCGGCCTGACGACGAACTCTAGGCGGAGACGACTCCCGAGAGCACATCGTGAAGCTCCTTGGCTTCGGCGTCGTTGACCGAGACCACGAGACGCCCCCCACCTTCGAGCGGCACCCGCACGATAATCAGGCGCCCCTCCTTCACAGCCTCCATCGGTCCGTCGCCGGTCCTCGGCTTCATGGCTGCCATAGCGGCCCCTTTCGTCGCGAAATCTAGCTCGGTCCAGTTTATCCTGCCGACCGACGTAATACGGCCGAGCGGTATATCAGGGCACCTGCCAGTACATGTTCGCCAGTCCGTACATGTTCCAGATCCACCACCACTGACCCGCGAGACACACCGCCAGGGCCCCCACCCGCCAGATCGTGGACCGCGGGGTCGCGACCGCGCCCCAGAGTGGCGAGAGGGGGAACAGCAGGCGAAAGATGCTGGACTGCGGGAAGAACACCGCGAACAGGTATACGAGATAGCTCGCAGACCACAGCCGCACCTCCACACCGAGCCGCCGGACGTGGGGCTCGAACAGCAGGATCGCGGCCGCCCCCAGCATCAGGACGACCGCGGCCGCGATCCCGAAGCCGGCCGGCGCACCCCACGACCGCAACCAGAACTCGGCGCCGGCGAACCACCCGTGGAAGGGCATGAAAACACCGCCGTCCGTGACCCAGTTGCGACGCCACGCGAGCTCGGTGGCGAGGTATCCGCCCGGATCCCCGGTCACGATCCCGACGATGACCTGCCAGGCGAAACCCGTCACGACGGCCAACCCGCCGAGCGCGAGGATGTGCACGACTTCGGTCCGACCGAGGGGTTCGCGGTCGCGACGGAACCATCGCCAGAGGCCGAACAGGCCGAGAAACAGCGCGAACGCCAGCACACCCGGACGGGTGAATGCCATCAGGGGGATCAGCAGGTACAGCCATCCGTATCGCCGCCTCCGTACACACCAGAGGGACAACAGCAGCCACAGCAGGAACAGCGATTCGGCATACGCGACCTGGAACAGTGCGGCGAGCGGGGCCGATGCGAACAGAGCCACCGACCAGAGGGCAGCCGTGTCACCGATGCGATCGCGCACCATCTGGAACAGCACGAAGCAGCACCCCAGGCCCGCCGCGATCGCCACCAGGAAGCCGCCCACTCCCCAAGCGGCAAAGGGTATGCCCACCGCCTGCGACAGCAGGGCGAATGGCAGGCTGACCGCCTGCGACAGAAACGCGTACAGCGGCATGAAGGCCCAGGCGTTCTCGGCCACGGCGCCGGTCTCGGTCAGCGGTAGCTCGGCCGGGTAACCGTTGACCGCGACCAGCCAGTACCACTGGGCATCCCACCCGAGGATGAACGGCGCCAGGCCCGGGTTCACCCCGAATCGCGAGTCCGGGCCCGACATCGCCGAAGCGAGGAGCATCAGCCCCGTCGTCACGAGCCGAGCGCCCAGGTAGATCATCACGATCCAGAAGCCGAACCCCGGCCCCCGGGGCGCTCGCGTCGACAACGGATCGGCGCCGGACACGGATGCCTCCGGCCCGGTGTTCACGCCGTCAACCACGCCCGCAGTCCACGCGCCACCGCGTCGATCTGGGCGATCGGCACCCGTTCCTCGTCGTGGTGCGCGAGCTGCGGATCACCGGGGCCGTAGTTCACGGCGGGGACTCCGAGGGCCGAGAAGCGCGCGACATCCGTCCACCCGTACTTGGGACGCGGCTCGGCGCCGACGGCCGCGACGAACTCCCGCGCAAGCGGCGCGTCGAGCCCCGGGCGCGCGCCGGGCGCGAGGTCGACGATCTCGACCTCGAACCCCGCGAACACGTCGCGGACGTGCTGTTCGGCCTCCGACTCGGACCGACTCGGGGCGAACCGGAAGTTGACCTCGACCTCGCAGAGGTCGGGGATCACGTTGCCCGCGATGCCGCCCGAGATCGCAACGGCGTTCAGCCCCTCGCGGTAGTCGAGGCCCTCGACGGTGATCGTCTGCGCGCGGTACTGCGAGAGGCGCTCGAGAATCGGAGCGGCCTGGTGGATCGCGTTCTCGCCGACCCAGGAACGGGCCGAGTGCGCGCGCATGCCGTGGGTGCGCACGAGCGCGCGGAGGGTGCCGTTGCATCCCCCCTCGACCTGACCGCCCGAGGGCTCACCGAGGATCGCGAAGTCCGCCGCGAACAGGTCGGGTCGATGCTCCGCCAGCCGCTTGAGGCCGTTGAGATTCGAATCCACCTCTTCGTGGTCGTACCACATCCACGTGATGTCGGCCCGCGGCGCGACGAGCTCGGCGGCGAGCACGAGCTGCACCGCGACCCCGGCCTTCATGTCGACCGTTCCGCGGCCCCAGATGCATGCCTCGCCGTCAACGACCACGTCGCGCGTCGGCAGGTTGTCGTTGATCGGCACGGTGTCGATATGCCCGGCGATCACGACCCGCTGGTCCCGGCCGAGCATTGTGCGGGCGACGATCGTGTCGCCGTCGCGGATCACCTCGAGGTGCGACAGGGCCGAAACGGCGGCCTGGATCGCATCGGCGAGCGGGGTCTCGTCGCCCGAGACACTCGGGATGTCACAGAGCACCCGGGTGAGCTCGACGGGTGACACGGAGAGGTCGAGCTGCGGCATCCCCCGAGTGTACCGGCGCCCTCCGTGCGCGTCGGGGGTGCGAGCGGTTCGATAGCGTGGACTCATGAGCAGCGAGCGGTGGGTGTGGGGCGAGGGACTCGCCACGATTTCGAGCGACGGAACGGTGCTGGACACCTGGTACCCGGAGCCGCAACTCGGACGCGTGCCGCTCGGGCGCGACGCGGCGATCGCGGATGACCTGGATCGCCTGGCGGCTCCGGACGACCGCCGCGGGGTCACGATCGAGGCCGTCACGGTCGAGATCGACCTCGACGCGGCTCCCGCGTCCACCTCCGACGCATACTTGCGCCTGCACGTCCTCTCGCACCTGCTCGCGGCGCCGAACGAGGTCAACCTCGACGGGATTTTCGGTCACCTGCCGGTCGTCGCCTGGACGAACGCCGGGCCGATGCATCCGGACGACGCGACGCGCCTGCGGCCCCTTCTGCTGCGCGACGGCATCCAGGTGGGCTCGCTCGACAAGTTCCCGCGCCTCACCGACTACGTCACGCCGGTCGGCGTCCGGATCGCGGATGCCTCGCGCGTCCGGCTGGGCGCGTACCTCTCCCCCGGCACGACCGTCATGCACGAGGGCTTCGTCAACTTCAACGCCGGCACGCTCGGCTCGTCGATGATCGAGGGTCGCGTGTCGCAGGGCGTCGTGATCGGCGACGGCAGCGACATCGGCGGCGGCGCGTCGATCATGGGCACGCTCTCGGGCGGCGGAACGCACCGCATCTCGATCGGGGCGCGTACCCTGCTCGGCGCGAACGCGGGCGTCGGCATCTCGCTCGGCGACGACTGCGTCGTGGAGGCGGGACTCTACGTCACGGCCGGGACGAAGGTCGCGCTCGTCGACGCCGCTCCCGCGGCCGACGGCACGACGCCGGTCGTGAAGGCCGCCGAGCTGTCGGGCAGCGACGGCATCCTGTTCCGTCGCAACTCGGTATCGGGTGCGGTCGAGGCCGTGCGTCGCGCGGGCGTCGGCGTGACCCTCAACGAGGCGCTGCACGCCTGACCCGACGGCGGCTGACGCTCACTGAGCCTGTCGAAGGGCGCGTCCGGAGTGACGCCCGCGTAAGGTGGCGCCATGAGTAAGCGCATGCCCAAGGACCTGTACAAGGCCGAACTGAAAGTGCTGCAGGCACGTCTCGTCGACATGCAGGCGTGGGTGCAGTCCTCCGGTGCGCGCATCGTCGTCATCTTCGAGGGGCGGGATGCCGCGGGCAAGGGCTCGACGATCAAGCGCGTCTCCGAGTACCTCAACCCGCGCGTCACGCGCATCGTGGCGCTGCCGACGCCGAGCGAGCGCGACAAGACGCGCTGGTACTTCCAGCGCTACGTGCCGCACCTTCCCGCCGCGGGCGAGATCGTCCTGATGGATCGGTCCTGGTACAACCGCGCGGGCGTCGAACACGTCATGGGCTACTGCACGAGCGCCGAGTATCACCGGTTCCTGCACCAGGCGCCGATCTTCGAGCGGATGCTGGTGGAAGACGGGATCATCCTGCTCAAGTACTGGTTCTCGGTGTCCGACGTCGAGCAGGAGCGCCGCTTCCACGACCGCGCGGGCGATCCGATGCGCCGCTGGAAGCTCAGCCCGAACGATGTCTCATCGATCACGAAATGGGAGGACTACTCCCGCGCCAAGGACACGATGTTCGTGCACACCGACATCCCCGAGTCACCGTGGTTCGAGGTCGACAACGAAGACAAGCGGCGCGGGCGCGTGAACATGATCGCGCACCTGTTGTCGCGGATTCCGTCCGAACCCGTCTCTCGCGAGCACATCGTGATCCCGGAGCGCCCGGCCTCCGGGGGCTACGAGCGCCCGCCGCGGGACGACGACAACGCCGTGCCGGACTACGCCGCGGAGATCATCGCCCGCTTGGGCTGATCACACGCCGGGATAGTTGCGCTCGCGCGCACCCGTGTAGAGCTGCTGCGGGCGCCCGATCTTGGTCTGCGGGTCGAGCTGCATCTCGCGCCAGTGCGCCAGCCAGCCGGGCAGCCGACCGATGGCGAAGAGCACCGTGAACATGCGCGTCGGGAAGCCCATCGCCTTGTAGATGACGCCGGTGTAGAAGTCGACGTTCGGATACAGGCGGCGCTCCTTGAAGTAGTCGTCGCTCAGCGCGAGCTCTTCGAGCTCCTTCGCGAGGTCGAGCAGCGGGTCGCTGACACCGAGTGCCTCGAGCACTTCGTCGGCCGACTCCTTGACGAGCTTGGCGCGCGGGTCGTAGTTCTTGTAGACGCGGTGACCGAAGCCCATGAGCTTGACCCCGTCTTCCTTGTTCTTGACCCGCTCGACGAACCGCGCGACGCTCTCGCCCGAGTCGCGGATGCGCGCGAGCATGTCGAGCACGGCCTCGTTGGCGCCGCCGTGCAGGGGGCCGTAGAGCGCGTTGATGCCGGCCGAGATCGACGAGAACTGGTTGGCCCCGGTCGAGCCGACGAGCCGGACCGTCGAGGTCGATGCGTTCTGCTCGTGGTCCTCGTGCAGAATCAGCAGGCGCTCGAGCGCGCGCGACATGACCGGGTTCGGCTCGTAGATCTCGCTCAGCACGCCGAAGTTGAGCTTGAGGAAGTTGTCGACGAAGCTCAGGGAGTTGTCCGGGTACAGGAACGCCTGCCCGACGCTCTTCTTGTGCGCGTATGCCGCGATCACGGGGAGCTTGGCGAGCATCCGGATGGTGTTGAGCTCGATGTGCTCGGGGTTGTTCGGGTCGGACTCGCCCTCGTAGTAGGTCGAGAGAGCCGACACGGCCGACGACAGCACGGACATCGGGTGTGCCGTGTGCGGCAGGGCCGAGAAGAATCGCTTGAGGTCCTCGTGCAACAGCGTGTGGTGACGGATGCGATCATCGAACGCCGCGAGCTCGTCGGCGCTCGGCAGCTCGCCGTAGATGAGCAGCCAGGCGACCTCGAGATAGCTGGAGTGCTGCGCGATCTGCTCGATCGGGTACCCGCGGTAGCGCAGGATTCCCTTGTCGCCGTCGATGAAGGTGATCGCCGACTTGGTCGCCGCGGTGTTGACGAATCCGTAGTCGAGCGTGGTGTGCCCGGTCTGGCGCGTGAAGCTCGAGATGTCGATGCTCGGGGTGCCGTCGCTCCCCGGCACGATGGGGAATTCCGCCGTTCGATCAGCGATTGTCAAGAACGCCTTCGTCGGCTGCGGGTCAGCCGGACCGTTGCCCGAGTCATTCTGCGTGGCGTCTTCATTGACATCGTTGCTCACGGCGCCTCCTTGCGATTGTCGTCGTCTGGGGGGGTTCTGCCGCCCGGGGCGGCGTTCGCTCGGTGCGGAGCCGTTGGTGCGCCGACCGGAGCGGCGGCGCCAAGGACTGATCGGCCCCAGACATCCGCGTCGTTACAGCCTAGTGGGCCATCGCGCCTACTATCGAACCGGCCAAAGCGTCCGCGAATTCGATGGTGGATATCTACGAAACGGATGCGCGCAGGCGTGCTGCAGCGCTCGCGATGCGCTCGTCGGTCGCGGTGAGCGAGAGCCGGACGTGTTGCGGAAAGTGATCGCCGTAGAACACGCCCGGCCCCGCGAGGATGCCCAGCTCGGCGAGCCGGGCCATGCTGTCCCAGCCATCGCGACCCTCGGTCGCCCACAGGTACAGACCTGCTTCGCTGCGGTCCACGGTGAATCCGGCGGCCTCGAGCGCGGGCTTCAACGCGGCGCGGCGCGCGCGGTACAACTCCTTCTGCGCGGCGACGTGCGCATCGTCGCCGAGGGCCACGATCATCGCCGCCTGCACCGGACCGGGCAGCATCAGACCGAGGTGCTTGCGCACGTTCGCGAGCCGGGTGATCAGGTCGGCGTCGCCTGCCAGGAACGCCGCGCGATACCCGGCGAGGTTCGACTGCTTGCTGAGCGAATAGACGGCGAGGACGCCCGTGGTGTCTCCGCCCGTCACACGCGGATCGAGGATGCTCGGGATCGGTTCGCTCGCCCACGGCCCGTCCCAGCCCAGTTCGGCGTAGCACTCGTCACCCGCGATCACGGCACCGAGCTCGCGGGCGCGGGCGACGGCGCGAGCGAGCTGATCGACATCGAGGACTCCCCCGTCGGGATTCCCCGGCGAGTTGAGCCAGACCAGGCGCGTCGCAGCAGGCCACTCCTCGGGCGCGTCCGAGGCGAACGGGATGGCGCCCGCGACGCGCGCTCCGATCTCGTAGGTCGGGTAGGCGGCGCGAGGATGCACGACCACGTCGCCCTCGCGGAGCCCCAGCAGGGTGGGCAGCAGCGCGACGAGCTCCTTCGAGCCGATGGTCGGCAGCACGTTCCGTGCCTCGAGACCGACGACGTCTCGACGACGCGCGAACCAGTCCACGATCGCCTCACGAAGCGCCGGAGTGCCCACGGTCTGCGGGTACGCGTGCGCGTCGGTTGCTTCGGACAGCGCGTGACGGATGATGTCGGGAGTCGGATCGACGGGCGATCCGATCGACAGATCGGCGATGCCATCCGGATGCATGCGTGCCCGAGCCGCGTAGGGCTCGACCTGGTCCCACGGGTAGTCGGGGAGTCCCAGGACCCCCACGATCAGTGCTCCTGCGGGGGAAGCGCCTCGATGACGGGGTGGTCCTTGTGGATCACGCCGACCTTGGCCGCGCCGCCCGGGGACCCGATGTCGTCGAAGAACTCGACGTTCGCCTTGTAGTAGTCGCTCCACTCGGCGGGCAGGTCGTCTTCGTAGTAGATGGCCTCGACCGGGCACACGGGCTCACAGGCGCCGCAGTCGACGCACTCGTCCGGGTGGATGTACAGCGACCGTTCGCCCTCGTAGATGCAGTCGACGGGGCATTCGTCGATGCAGGCACGATCCTTCACATCGACGCACGGGAGGGCGATCACGTAGGTCACCCGTCCAGTCTATGTCGGCGCGGACGGGCTCAGATCCGGCCGGCGTCGACTCCCGTCGCGGCTCCGACCCGGGATCCCGCCGTCGACCGGGTGGATGCCGGCAGCTCGGGCCAGGCCACGATCAGCACCGCCACGAGCGGGCAGGCCACGGTCCAGACGACGGCGGCCATGCCCGCGGGCGCGATGACGGAGCCTCCGGGCCCCTCGCCCGAGAACACGATCACGGCCAGCGTGATTCCAACCCCCGCGGCGACCGACGCCCACCGATCGGCGAGCAGACGGATCGCGAGCATGAGCGCCCCGGAGCCGATGATCCCGAGCACGAGCCCCACCGGAATGCCCCAGATGGTCGCCGCGTGAGCGACCGTACCGACGACGCCGAAGACGGCGCCCGCGAGTGCGGCGATCAGGAAGGTCGGGATGCGTGAGACGAACTTCGGCATGGGCTCGACGATACCCCGCGCGGCGCGGGCTCAGACGGCCCAGCCCGCGAGACGCAGCAGGGCCGCCGTCGCCGCTGCGGCCGCGACCACCACGAGAAAGGGAGCGCGCAGGGCGAGCAGTCCCGCGGCGACCAACACGGCGGGCACACGAGCATCGACCGCGAGGGCCTGACCCGCCCCGAGCGTCTGCACGGCGACGAGCGCCGCGAGCAGCGCGACGGTGAGCAGGTCGGCGATCCGCGCCGGGCGCGGGGCCTGCACCCACGCGGTCGGCAGCAGATAGCCGACGGCTTTGAGGGCGAGACAGATGACGGATGCGAGCAGCACCGCGGTCCAGAGGGTCATGGCAGGCCCTCGCGTTCGCGGACATCGGATGACTCGGTGGGCGGCATGTCGTCGCGCCCGAGCCAGTTGAACCACCCCACGACGATCGCGACGACGGCCGCGAGCAGCACGGGCATGCCCGGCATCAGACCGGGGGTCAGCACGGTCGCGACGACCGCCGCGGCGACACCGACCGCGATCGCCTGCCGTCCGCGCAGCCGGGGCCACAGCAGCGCCAGGAACGCCGCCGCGGCGGCCGCATCGAGGCCATACGCTTTCGGATCACCGAGCACGTCACCGAGCAGCGCCCCCACCAGCGTCGTGACGTTCCACCCGAGGTAGATGCCGAGGCCCGTCAGCCAGAACCCGAGCGTGCGGGCATGCGGCGTGGTCTGGGCGAGCGAGACGGCGGTCGACTCATCGATCGTGAAGTGCGCGGCCCCCGCGCGCCGGAGCACTCCCCGGCCGATGACCGGAGACATCCGCATCCCGTACGCGACGTTGCGGACCCCGAGCAGCGCGGCCGAGGCGATCGCCGCGGGCGCCGCCACCAGTCCCCCGGCTCCGATCACGCCGACGAAGGCGAACTGCGAGCCGCCCGTGAACATCACGAGGCTCAGCACGCACGTCTGCCAGACGTCGAGCCCGGATGCCACCGACAGCGCGCCGAACGAGACGCCGTAGACGCTCGTCGCGAGCGCGACGCCGAGCGCCTGGCGCCGGGCACGCCGGGCCTCGGGATCGGGTTGGCGATCCGGCTCGGCGGTCCGCTTCGCTCGCCGGCCCGCACTCATGAAAGCGAGTCTGAACAGTCGGCGGATGTCTGTCAAGTCGAACGATCGTTTGCCATAATGAACGCATGGAAACGCTCGGTGCCCGCATCGCCCGGACTCTGCGTCGTGAACGCGAGGCCATCGGAATCTCCGTCTCCGAGCTCGCCCGGCGCGCCGACGTGTCGAAGGCGACGGTCTCGCAGCTCGAGGGCGGATCGGGCAATCCGAGCGTCGAGACGCTGTGGGCCCTCGCCGTGGCGCTCGGCGTGCCCTTTGCCGTGTTCGTGGATCAAGAGGCCCAGGCGCCGACGCTCGTGCGCGCGAGCTCGCGATCCGGATCGAGCGCGGGCATCCCGTCGTCCGCCGCGCCGTATGTGGCGTCGCTCCTGTCGGCCAGTCCCCCGAACGCGCGCCGCGACATCTACCTGATCCGCGCCGAACCCGGCGAGGCGCGCGTGTCGGACCCGCACCAGCGGAGCACGACCGAACACCTCGTCCTCGTCAGCGGACGGGCGCGGGTCGGCCCGGCCGATGCCCCGCACGTGCTGGAGCCCGGCGACTACCTCGCCTATGCCGGGGACGCCCCGCACGTGTTCGAGGCGCTGCTGCCGGGCACGAGCGCGGTGCTGGTGTCGGAGCTCCGCTGAGCCCCCGACATCCGCTCACCTACACGCTCGAACGGTCGCGACTCGCCGTTGTGCGTCGAAACCACGCGGCGTGTCGCGACCGTTGGTGCAGCTAGAACCGAATCAGGCCTGGCGCTTGAGGCGGGCCGTCGCGCGGGCGCGCTCATTGGCGTCGAGGTTGACCTTGCGGATGCGGACGATCTCGGGCGTGACCTCGACGCACTCGTCCTCGCGGGCGAACTCGAGGCTCTCCTCGAGCGACAGCTGGCGCGGCGGCGTCATGGACTCGAAGGTGTCGGAGCTCGCGGCACGCATGTTCGTGAGCTTCTTCTCCTTCGTGATGTTCACGTCCATGTCGTCCGCGCGCGAGTTCTCGCCGATGACCATGCCCTCGTAGACCTCCTGCGTGGGCTGGACGAAGAACGACATGCGCTCCTGCAGCGCGATGATCGCGAAGGGGGTGACGACACCCGAACGGTCGGAGACGATCGAGCCGTTCTGGCGCGTGACGATCGTGCCCGCCCAGGGCTCGTAGCCGTGCGAGATCGCGTTCGCGATGCCGGTGCCGCGGGTCGTGGTGAGGAACTCGGTGCGGAAGCCGATCAGGCCGCGCGAGGGGACGATGAACTCCATGCGCACCCAGCCGGTGCCGTGGTTGGTCATGTTGTCCATACGGCCCTTGCGGGTGGCGAGCAGCTGCGTGATCGCGCCGAGGTACTCCTCCGGCGCGTCGATCGTCAGGTGCTCGAACGGCTCGTGCGTCTTGCCGTCGACCTGCTTCGTGACCACCTGCGGCTTGCCGACGGTCAGCTCGAAGCCTTCGCGACGCATGTTCTCGACCAGGATGGCGAGGGCCAACTCTCCGCGACCCTGCACCTCCCAGGCATCCGGGCGTCCGATGTCGACGACCTTGAGCGACACGTTGCCGATCAGTTCGCGGTCAAGGCGGTCCTTGACCATGCGCGCGGTCAGCTTGTGTCCCTTGACCTTGCCGACGAGGGGCGACGTGTTCGTGCCGATCGTCATCGAGATCGCGGGGTCGTCGACCGTGATCGCCGGCAGCGGCCGCACGTCTTCGGGGTCGGCGATGGTCTCACCGATAGTGATGTCGGGGAAGCCGGCGATAGCGACGATGTCACCCGGGCCCGCGTCATCCGCGGGGTAGCGCTCGAGCGCACGGGTCTTGAAGAGTTCGGTGATGCGGGCGTTGCTCGTGGTGCCGTCAGAGCGCACCCAGGCGACCGTCTGACCCTTCTTGAGCGTGCCGTTGAAGACACGGAGCAGGGCGAGGCGGCCGAGGAAGGGGCTCGAGTCGAGGTTCGTGACCCAGGCCTGCAGCGGCGCGTCGTCGTCGTACGACGGCGCGGGGACGTGCTCGAGGATCGCGCCGAAGAGCGGCTCGAGGTCGTCGTTGTCGGGCAGTGCGCCGTTCGCGGGACGGTTCAGCGATGCCGCACCGGCACGACCGCTGGCATAGACCACGGGGACGTCGAGCAGGGCGTCGACATCGAGGTCGGGCACATCGTCGACCAGGTCGGACGCGAGACCGAGCAGCAGGTCGTGGCTCTCTTCCTCGACCTCGGCGATGCGGGCGTCGGGGCGGTCCGTCTTATTGACCAGCAGGATGACGGGCAGCTTGGCCTCGAGGGCCTTGCGAAGGACGAAGCGCGTCTGGGGCAGCGGGCCCTCCGAGGCATCCACGAGCAGCACGACGCCGTCGACCATCGACAGGCCGCGCTCGACCTCGCCGCCGAAGTCGGCGTGGCCGGGAGTGTCGATGACGTTGATCGTCACGGGGCCGTCTGTCGCATGCACGCCCTTGTAGGTCACCGCCGTGTTCTTGGCGAGGATCGTGATGCCCTTTTCGCGCTCGAGGTCGTTCGAGTCCATCGCGCGCTCTTCGGTGTGCTCGTGCGAGCCGAACGAGCCGGTCTGGCGCAGCATGGCGTCGACGAGGGTCGTCTTGCCGTGGTCGACGTGCGCGACGATCGCGACATTGCGGAGATCGGAACGGAAGGCACGCGCCATGAAAAGGTCCTTGCAGTGATGGGAAGTGTGAGAGACGGCCCGGTGTCTCGACAGGCTCAGCAGCCGTTGTCGAAGGGTCCAGTCCTCGCCAGCCTATCGCAGCGCGCTGTGAGCCCGGCGAGTGCGCGCTTTCGAAGCCCGCGCACATCAGAAAGCGCGTGCGCGGGGAACGAAAGCGGGGCGGGACCCCGAAGGATCCCGCCCCGCTCGAACGACAACCGCAGATTACTCCGCGGCCCAGCCGACGAGCGACCAGTCGATCGTCTCGAACTGCGTGGCCCCGTAATTGACGAGACCGTCCTTGACGGCCCAGACGTTCGGGAGCGGCGCGATCGGGAACATCGGGACGTACTCCCAGATGGCCGCGTTGATCTCGTTCGCGATCTCGATGCGCGCATCGGGGTCGAGCTCCGCGTTCGCGCGGTCCCACATCTCGCCGAGCGACTCCTCCGTCGTGCCGGTGAAGTTCTGCTCCGAGTCGAGCGGGTAGAACAGCGGCTCGGTCGTCGAGACCGGGAATGCCGTGCCGACCCACGAGAAGGTGACCATCTCGAAGTCGCCGGGGATCACGTAGTCGCTGAAGTAGCCGGCGACCGGAACCGAGACGATCTCCACCGGGATGCCGAACTCGCCGAGGTCGGCCTGGACCTGCTCGGCGCGCTGGATGTTCGTCGCGGTGTCGGCCGGAACGGTGACGCTCAGCGCGAGCGGGTCGCCGTCCTTGACCCACGAGTCGCCGTCCTTGCTGTAGCCGGCCTCCTCGAGGAAGGCAGCGCCCGCGTCGAGGTCGTAGGGCAGGGCGTCGTCGACGTAGCCGTCCTGACCCGGCATGAAGATGTAGTCACCCTGTGTGACGGCAGGAACTCCGACCGGCGTGTTGGCCGCGGCCGCGATCTGCTCACGGTTCACGATCGAGGCGACCGCCTTGCGCACGTTGACGTCCGCGAGCGGGCCCTCCTTGGCGTTCATCGTCACGTGCGTCCAGGTCAGACCGTTGGTGGCCTGGATGTCTGCACCGTCGACCGATTGAGCCGTCTCGTACAGGTCGGCGTTCGACGAGATGTACAGCGCGTCGATCTCACCGTTCGAGAACGACGCGCCCTGCTGGTCCTGGCTCACTGCCTGGAACAGGATGCGGTCGAGCTTGGGGGTCTCGCCCCACCACAGCGGGTTCCGCTCCAGCGTGATGATCTGGCCGGTCACGTCGATGTCGGTGAACATGAAGGGACCGCTCGAGGGCATTCCCTGCGTGAGGAAGCCCTCGTTGAAGGCCGCGGGGTCGCTCGCGATGCTCTCCTTGAGAACGCTCGTGAACAGACCCTGCCAGTCGGCGTAGATCGACGAGAAGGTCACGACGACGTGGTACTCGTCGTCGCCCTGCTCGATCGACTCGATCTGGTCCCACCCCGCGGTCGAGACGGCGACGAACTCCTCGTTCGAGCCGTTGTTGGCGAGCCACGTGGCCGCGTAGTCGGCGACCGTGATGGGCGTGCCGTCTTCCCATACCGCGTCGGGGTTGAGCTTGATCTCCACGATCTGCGGGTCTTCGCTCGTGAGCTCCGCGGACGTGGCGTAGTCCTCGTTGAGCACGGGTGCGCCCGACTCGTCGATCTTGAACGGACCACCGAGCGTGGTCTCCACGATGTCGTTCGTGTCCGACTCGTTGCCGTCGATCTGGTAGATGTTGAAGTTCACCGGCAGGGCCGAGACCGCGAGGGTCAGGTCTCCGCCGTCTTGGACGCCCGCGGCGTCCGCACGGACCCAGTCCGTCGAGGGCAACTCAGCCGCATCGGTCGCGGCGTCGCTGGGACCCCCTGTGTTGCCCGCTGAACAGCCCGCGATGATGAGCGCGGTCGCGCCGAGCATCGCGAGAGCGCCGAGCGCCTTCGCACTTCGAGTTCTCATGTGATCGTTTCCTCTCGTGTTTTCTGGGGAAGACCGGGGCGGCAGGGTGCTGCCACCTCGGGCGTTCACCCGGCGCGGCCGAGCGCCGCCCGATCCATCAGCGCGGAGCGATCCGCGTGATGGCAGGCGACGCTCGCGCGTCCGTGCCGGGTCAGTTCGGGGTCGCTTCCGCGGCACATCTGCTGCGATGCGTCATCGAGCAACGCGTACAGCGGGCAGCGGGTGCGGAAGCGGCACCCCGAGATCTCCTGCGTCGGGCTCGGGAGGTCCCCCTGCAGCAGGATGCGTGTGCGGGCGCGTTCGATGCGCGGGTCGGGAATCGGTGCGGCCGAGATGAGGGCCTTCGTGTACGGATGCCTCGGCTCGTTGAACACCTCGGCGATCGGGCCGTGTTCGACGATGCGACCGAGGTACATGACGGCGACATCGTCGGCGATCTGCCGGACGACCGCGAGGTCGTGCGCGACGAACAGGAACGACAGGGCCAGGCGGTCCTTGAGGTCTTCGAGCAGGTTGATGATGCCGGCCTGGATCGAGACATCCAGTGCCGAGACGGGCTCGTCGAGCACGATGATCGAGGGGTTCGTCGAGAGCGCGCGGGCGATGCCGATGCGCTGGCGCTGTCCGCCCGAGAATTCGTGCGGGTACCGGTCGGCCATGGCGGGGTCCAGCCCGACGAGCTCCAGCAGCTCGACGACGCGCCGGTCGCGCTCGGCCTTGGGCTTGCCCGCAACCCACAGGGGCTCGGTGATGACCTCGCCGATCGGCAGGCGCGGGTCGATCGCGCCCATCGGGTCCTGGAAGACGATCTGGATGTCTTCACGCAACGCGTGACGCGCGCCCTTGCCGAGCTCGCCCACGTCCTTGCCCGTGATCTCGATCTTTCCGCCCTGCGGCGCAACCATCTCCATGATCTCGAGGATCGTGGTGGTCTTGCCGCATCCGGATTCACCGACGAGCCCGAGCGTGCGCCCTGCCTGGAGCGTGAACGAGACACCGTCGACGGCACGCACGGTGCCGATGCGGCGCGGGAAGATCGACCCCTTCATGAGCGGGAAGTGCCGCACGAGATCGGTGACGCGGACGACGGGAGCGTCCGTCGTCTCCGCACGCTCCTCCTGTGGCAGCGGCTCGGGACGCGGGAACACATCGGCCCGCGGCAGCTCACCGCGCGCGATCTCACCGGCGCGGATGCACGCCGAGACGTGCGGCGGAACCGAACCCGGATCGTGGTCGACGAGCTCGGGCTCGATGTCGTGGCACGCGGCGATCGACACGGGGCAGCGCGGCGCGAACGGGCAGCCTCGTGGCAGGGCGTTCAGCGACGGCGGTCGCCCCTCGAGCGGCACCAGGCGCTGCGTGCCCGCGGTGAGCATGTTCGGCACGGAGCGCAGCAGGCCGATCGTGTACGGCATGTGCGGCTCGTGGAAGACCTCGTCGGTCGTACCGAGCTCGACGAGCTTGCCCGCGTACATCACTCCGACACGATCCGCGTGCCCCGCGACGACGCCGAGGTCGTGCGTGATGAGGACCACGGCGGAGCCCGTGATCTCGCGGGCGGTCTCGAGCACCTCGAGGATCTGTGCCTGGATCGTCACGTCGAGCGCCGTCGTCGGCTCGTCGGCGATGATGACTTTCGGGTCGTTCGCGATGGCCATGGCGATCATGGCACGCTGACGCATCCCGCCCGAGAACTCGTGCGGGAAGGCGCGAGCGCGGCGCTCGGCGTCCGGAATCCCGACGATCTTCAGCAGTTCGACCGCGCGCGCGTGCGCGGCCTGTACCGAGAGGGAGGAGTCGTGCAGGCGAAGCCCCTCGGATATCTGGTCGCCGACCGAATACACCGGGGTCAGCGCCGAGAGCGGGTCCTGGAACACCATGGCGAGCTCGGCGCCGCGGATGCGCGACAACTCGTTGTCGCCCATGCCGAGGAGCGGGCTCCCCTCGAACTCGATGGCGCCCGTGATCTCGGCTGACGAGGGCAGCAGTCCCATGACCGCGAGCGACGAAACGGACTTTCCGGAACCGGACTCCCCCACGATGCCGAGGAACTCCCCCGCGTGCACGTCGTATGAGATGCCGCGGACGGCGCGTACCGGTTCGCCCCCGCGCTGCGGGAACGTCACGCTCAGGTCGCGGACGGAGAGCAGCGGCGCACCGACGAGGGGCGTGCGCACGGCGGCAGTGCGACCGACGTGGAACTCAGCCACGGTTCACCCCCGAGGTCGGGTCGATGGCGTCGCGCAGGGCGTCGCCGATCAGGCTGATGGCGAAGAGAAGGACGATGAGCACCGCCGCGGGGAAGACGAAGAGCCAGGGCCGGGTGAGCGCCGCGGCGGTCCCGTCGGCGAGGAGCGTGCCGAGCGAGACATCCGGCTTCTGCACGCCGAACCCGAAGTAGCTGAGCGACGTCTCGGCCATGATCGAGGCCACGATGCCGAGCGTGGCGTCGATGATGAGCAGCGAGGCGACGTTCGGCAGGACGTGCCGGCCGAGGATCTTGCGCGTCGGCATGCCCATGTACCGGGCCGCGCGCACGAAGTCGCGGTTCCGGAGCGACCGGGTCTGGTTGCGGACGACCTGCGCCATGATCATCCAGCTGAAGATCGCCAGGAAGAAGGTCAGCGCCAGCCACGACAGCCCGCGGGTCAGCGGGCTCAGCAGCACGAGGATGAAGAACGAGGGGATCACGAGCAGCAGGTGGATGAACCATCCGATCACGCTGTCCGCGCGCCCCCCGAGATACCCCGCGAGCGACCCCACGATCGCCGCGATAAGGGTGGCGCCGACACCGGCCAGCAGCCCGATGATGAGCGACTTCTGCAGCCCCGACATGGTCTGGGCGTAGATGTCCTGACCGATCGCGTTCGTGCCGAACCAGTGGCGGAGGGTCGGCCCCATGCCCATGTTCAGCGCGTCGCGGTCGGTGACACCCCACGGGTACGCCAGCGGCCCGATGATCGCCCACAGCACGATCAGGGCGAAGACGGATGCCCCGACCCAGAATCGCGGCATGCCGCGCAGCCGCGCCCACACCAGGCGGTTGCGCGAGAGGGGCTTGCGCTCCCGGGTGACCGGGTCGCGGGGCTCGAGCGGCGCCTCGAGCGCCTCTTGCTGCATGGTCATGTCAGGCCCTCACCCTCGGGTCGAGCGCCGCGTAGAGCACTTCGGACAGCGTCGACGACAGCAGCACGAGAACCGCGACGAACAGCGTCGAGCCGGCGACCGCGTTGATGTCGTTCTGGGTCACCGCGTTCAGCTGGAACTGCCCCATCCCCCGCCACGAGAAGACGATCTCGAGCATCGCCGAGCCGGCGATGAGCGTGCCGAAGCTGTAGGCGAAGAACGTAGACATAGGGATGAGCGCGATGCGCACCCCGTGACGCACGAGCGCCTTCGAACGGGGCAGGCCCTTGGCGCGGGCCGTGCGGATGTAGTCGGCGCCCAGAACGTCGAGCATCACGCTGCGCTGATAGCGCGAATACGACGAGGCGCTGATCAGGACGAGCGCGATCGTCGGCAGCAGCAGATGGATGGCCCGGTCGAGCGCGATGTCCCACCAGCCGCCAGAAATCCCGGCGGTGTACTCGCCCGTGAAGCGGATGACCTGGGTTCCCAGCGCGTTGTTGAACGACGTCGCGGCGATCATGAGCAGAACGCCGATCACGAAGGTCGGCGTCGCGAAGACGATGTACGAGGAGTACGTGACGATCTGGTCGCTCGCGCGGTACTGCCGCACGGCCCCCCAGACGCCGAGGAGCACGCCCACGATCGCGCCGAGGATCGACCCGATCAGCAGCAGACGCAGGCTCGCGCCCGAACGCGCCGCGATCTCGGCCGTGACCTGCGCCCCGCCGACCGTCTCGCCGAGCGAGAACTGCGTGAACAGGTTGACGAGCCAATTCCACAATCGCACGAGCACGGGCACGTCGGGATTCACACCCATCGCGTCGAGGCTCGCATCGATCGAGGCCTGCGGCGGACGGGGGTTCATTCCATAGAACCGGTCGGCCGGCTTCAGCAGCACGCTGGCCAGGATGTACGCGAGGCACGTCGCGATCAGGCTGAGGATCGCGTAGTGGATGAACCTGCGGACCACATAGAGCGTCACCGGGCGGGCCTGGCGGGTGTGTCGCGGTATGCAGCGGGGGAGGTTGCGTACGTCATCGTGGATCTCTCGGAAGCAGTTCCGGGTTGGAACTCAGTGTCACGAAGGCTGGCTTTCAGCCCGCCGTGGGTGCCGGCGATTCATAGACCCTAACCCGGCACATCGAGACAGTCACACACATTCGCCGGTCTTTTCACGAACGTAACAATCTCGCCCCCTGCGAGAAATGCGCGAGATGACCGTTAGAACCTACGCATTACATTCATTGAACGACGTTAACGATTGTCACAGCGCTCACGGCCCAGATGGCGATGACAGCGAGCGCGACGAGCGCCGCAACGTCCCAACGGCGACGGATCACGGGTGCGGTGTGCGCTCCGCCAGAGGACGCGTCCACCTGGGACCCGATTCCGTGATCCGCTCGGCTTTCGGTCGCCGAGATCCACTGCTCCCTCAGCAACTCCATGTCGCGCAATGCCGGCGGTTCGCGTCTCTCTCCCCCGCCGAAGCGCAAGGGGGGCCGGCCGGGGCGCCCCGCGACCGGACCGCCGAAGCTCGAGACATCCTGTCCCGAACTCAGGCGGAAGCGCACCTGCCAGCGCAGCTCGATGTCTCGCACCGCGCTCCACGGGAACTCCACGATGCGCAGCAGGTTGTGCACGCGGACACCGGATGCGTCGGTGCGGATGTGCGGTGCGTAGACCAGCACGTAGACGAACCAGAGCACCAGCAGAACCCAGGGCGCGAGCAGCAACATCTCGCCCACCCCGGCGCGCACGCCCGCGTCGACGAGCAACGCGAGCGCGACGAGCGCGGCGACGATCAGGCCGATCGTCGCCGACGGCGCCCGAAAGACACGGACATCGCTATCCGGCGTCGACGGCGAAGGCACGCGCCTCACACACCACCGAGCGGGATCGACGCCCCCGGGATCGCCGCCAGCAGCCGACGCGTGTACTCCTCGGCCGGGTTCGCGAAGATCTCGTCCACCGTGCCCTGCTCGACGATCTTGCCCCGCTCCATGACGGCCACCATGTCGGCGGCGACACGGACGACGGCGAGGTCGTGCGTGATGAACAGGTACGTCAGGCCGAGCTCGCTCTGCAGCTCGGCGAGCAGCTGCAGGATCTGATCCTGCACCAGCACGTCGAGCGCCGAGACGGCCTCGTCGAGCACCACGACGTCCGGCTTGAGCGCGAGCGCACGCGCGATGGCGACGCGCTGACGCTGCCCGCCCGAAAGCTCGTTCGGGTAGCGCGACTCGAGCGACTGCGGCAGCGAGACCTGGTCCAGCAGCTCCGCCACGCGGGCCCGGCGCGACGCGCGGTCGCCGACCTTGTGGATGTTCAGCGGCTCCGAGATCGTGTTGCCGATGTTGCGCAGCGGATCGAGCGATCCGTACGGGTCCTGGAAGACCGGCTGCATCTGACGGCGCAGCCGGAAAGACTCGCGGCCGCCCAGCTTGGCGACGTCCTGGCCGTCGACGAGGACGTCACCCGACGTCGGATCCTCGAGTTTGAGCACCATCTTCGCCACCGTGGACTTGCCGGAACCCGACTCCCCCACCAGAGCGAGCGTCTTACCGCGCGGAATCTGGAACGAGACGCCGTCGACGGCCCGGAACGCTTCGCTGCGGAACCCGCCGAGTCGGATCTTGTACTCCTTGACGAGATCCCGCACCTCGATCGCGGGCGGGATCGCCGCGACGTCCGCGCTGGTCTCGATGCCTCGATCCTGCACACGCGTCTGAATACGTTTCGACGCGAGGCTCGGCGCCGCGGCGACGAGGCGCTGCGTGTACGGATGCAGCGGGTTCTCGAGGATCTCGCGGCTCGGACCCATCTCGACGATCTCGCCCCGGTTCATCACGATGATCTTCTCCGCGCGCTCGGCGGCGAGTCCGAGGTCGTGCGTGATCAGGAGCACCGAGGTGCCCTTGTCGCGGGTGAGCGTGGCCATGTGATCGAGGATCACGCGCTGCACCGTCACGTCGAGAGCCGATGTCGGCTCGTCGGCGATCAGCAGCTTGGGGTCGGCCGCCAGGCCGATGCCGATCAGGGCGCGCTGGCGCATACCGCCCGAGAACTGGTGCGGAAACTGGTGCAGGCGCTTCGCGGCATCCGGAAGTCCTGCCTGTTGCAGAACCTCGATGGCCCGCGCGTCGACGTCCTTGCGGCTCGAGGCGATCCCGTTCGCGCGGATCGCCTCTTTCACCTGGAAGCCGATGCTCCACACGGGGTTGAGATTCGACATCGGGTCCTGCGGGACATAGCCGATCTCGCGCCCGCGGATGCGCTCCATCTGTCCGGCGTTCAGGTCGGTGAGCTCGCGCCCATCCAACTGGATGCTTCCGCCCGTCACGAGCCCGTTGCCGGGAAGCAGGTTCACCACGGCAGAGGCCGTGGTGGACTTGCCCGAGCCGGACTCCCCCACGATCGCGACGGTCTCGCCCGGAAAGATGTCGAGGCTGACGCCGTGGAGCACCTCGTTGGTACCGAAGGCGACCGTCAGATCGCGGATGCTCAGAAGCGGGACGTCGATTCGCTCGCTCATCGGCGGGCCCTCGCCTTCGGATCGATGGCATCTCGGAGAAGCTCGCCGAGCACGATGAATGCGAGCACGGTGACCGTGAGCGCGATCGAGGGGTAGATCAGCGCCATCGGCGCGACACGCAGGGACTGCTGCGCCTGGCTGATGTCATTGCCCCACGACATCGTCTCGCTCCCGAGCCCGACGCCCAGGAACGCGAGCGTCGCCTCGGCGACGATGGCGGCTGCGAGCGAGATGGTCGAGACGACCAGCACGGGCGGCAACGCGTTCGGAACGACGTGCGAGACGAGTGTCCGGAAGCGCGACTGGCCGAGCGCGCGGGACGCCATCACGAAGTCCGCCTGCCGCACACGCAGGATCTCGGCGCGGATGATGCGCGCCGTCGACGCCCAGGCGAACCCACCGATTGCGAAGGCGAGCGTGAAGACCGTGCGGTTCTGCGAGAACACGCTCATCACGACGATCGCCGCGAGGATGTACGGGATGGCGAAGAAGATGTCACCGATGCGCGAGAGCAGCGAGTCGAGCCATCCGCCGTAGAAGCCGGCAAGTGCGCCGAAGACCAGGCCCACGGTCGTGCCGATGACGGTTGCGATCAGGCCGACCGAGATCGAGGTGCGCGCGCCCCACACGATGCGCGACCAGACGTCGCACCCCTGGAAGGTGAAGCCGAGCGGGTGACCCGGGGCCGGTCCGCCGTTGCTGTTCTCGAGGAAGCACTGCGAGTTCGGCGGCACCTGCGTGAACAGGGTCGGCGCGAACGCCATGATCACGATGATCACGACGACGATGCTCGAAACCCAGAAGGTCGGGCGACGACGCATGTCGCGCCAGGCGTCGAGCCAGAGGTTGCTGCGCTTCGCGGCGACGCGAACCTCGTCGACGGCGATCGTCGCGTCACGTACGGGGGCAACGAAGTGCGGGGCGGGAATGCGATCACTTGGCATAGCGGATCCTCGGATCGAGCAGACCATAGAGCAGGTCGACGACGAGATTGACGAGCACGTATACGACCACGAAAACAGTCACGAACGAGACCACGGTGGGCCCCTCCTGTCGCGTGATCGCCTCGTACAGCGTGTTCCCCACACCGGGAACGTTGAAGATTCCCTCGGTGACGGTCGCGCCGACGAGCAGCACACCGAAGTTGGTGGCCGAGTTGGTGATGACGGGCAGCAGTGAGTTGCGCATGACGTGCACGGGGACGACGCGACGACGCGAGAGCCCCTTGCTGTACGCGGTGCGGACCCAGTCCTGATTGAGCGTGTCGATCGTCGACGCGCGCATCAGTCGCATGCTCGTCGCGTACAGGCTCACCCCCAACACGATGGCGGGGAGGAGCAGGTCGAACCATCCGTTCCGCGCCCCCACCGTGGGTCTGAACCACCCGAGCTGGATCGCGAGGAAGTACTGCGCGAGGAAGGCGAGCACGAAGATCGGGACGGCGACGAAGACCAGGGCGACGACGAGTGACGCGTTGTCGAACAGCTTGCCCTTGCGCAGCGCCGAGAGCGTGCCGATGATGATCGCCAACGTGAACTCGATCACCAGAGCCATGATCGCGAGACGCGCCGTCACCGGGAAGGTGCGCAACAGGATCTCCCCGACGGGCTGACCGGAGAAGCTGACCCCGAAGTCGCCTCGCAGCACACCGGTGATGTAGTAGAAGTACTGCACCAGGAACGGGTCGTCCAGGTGGTACTGCGCCCGTATCTGCTCGAGCAGAGCGGGGTTCGGGGTCCGGTCGCCGAAGAGGGCGAGGATCGGGTCCCCCGGCATGGCGAAAACCATGAAGTAGATCAGCAGGGTCGCCCCGAAGAACACGGGGATCACCTGCAGCAGTCGTCGGAGGATGTACGCGAGCACCCTCACTCCCTTCGGATACGGGGCGAGCGCACACCCTATCGGCGCGCGCGAACCCACTAAGAGCATCGTGCCGCGTCGGGTGGGCGAGCGCGAGCCCCAGGCAACATGTCGCGAGGCGGTGACGTGTATCCGTCACCGCCTCGCGAGTGAGATCGGGAGTTAGCCCTTGGTGATCTCGTGGTACAGCGGCACCGAGTTCCAGCCGAACTCGACGTTCTGGACCGTGTCGGCGTAACCGCCGGTCACGTTCGAGTACCAGAGCGGCGTCGCGGGCAGATCCTTCAGCAGGATCGACTGTGCCTGCTGGAACAGCTCGTTGGCCTCACCGGCGTCCGTCGACGAGATGCCCTCTGCGAGCAGCGCATCGAACTCGGCGTTCGAGTAGTCGCCGTCGTTGGAGCCCGCGTTGGTCGCGTAGAGCGGGCCGAGGAAGTTGTACAGACCGGGGTAGTCGGCCTGCCAACCCGTGCGGAACGCGGTCGTGATCGTGCGGGCGTTGACCAGTTCGCGCAGCTCGGCGAAGGTCGGGTAGGGAGCACCCGATGCCTCGATGCCGAGCACGTTCTTGATCGAGTTGGTCACCGCATCGACCCATGCCTGGTGGCCGCCGTCGGAGTTGTACGCGATCTGGAACGAGCCCTCCCACGGCGAGATGGCGTCGGCCTCGGCCCACAGGGCCTTTGCCTCGTCCTCGTTGTAGGCGAGCACCTCGGCACCCTCGAGCGAGTCCGACCAGCCGTCGATGACCGGCGACGTGAAGTCGCTCGCCGGCGTGCGGCTGCCCTCGAAGATCACGTCGGTGATCTCGGGACGGTTGATCGCCATCGAGATCGCCTGGCGACGCAGCTGGCCCTCTTCGCCCGCGAAGTGCGGCAGGTACTCGGGCACCGTGAAGGACTGGAAGACCGCGGCGGGCTGGTTGACAGCCGTGCCGCCGACATCCTCGAGATCCGACTCGAAGGTCGCGAGAGCACCGGTCGGGATCTGGTCGACGACGTCGACCTCACCCGCGAGCAGGTCGGCGTACGACGCGTCCTGCGACGCGTAGAAGACGATGGTCAGGCCACCGTTCTTCACCTCACGCACACCCTTGTAGTCGGGGTTCTTGACGAGGTCGATCTGCACGTCGTGCTGCCACGCGTCGTCACCGGCGAGCATGTACGGGCCGTTGCCGATCGGGTTCTCGCCGAAGGCCGCCATGTCTTCGAACGCGACATCCGGCAGCGGGTAGAACGCCGAGTAGCCCAGGCGCAGAGCGAAGTCCGAGGCGGGCTTGTTGAGCGCGATCGTGAACGTGTAGTCGTCGACCTGCTCGAGACCCGTGAGCTCGGAGTCCTCGTCGTAGCTGAAGCCCTCGATGTCCTCGAAGAAGTAGCTGTTCAGCTGCTCGTTCGACGCGAGTGCGCCGTAGTTCCAGGCCTTGATGAAGTTGTCAGCGGTGACTTCCTCGCCGTCCGTGAAGGTCTGGCCTTCCTTGATCTTCACCGTCAGGTTCTGCGGGTCATCGACCGTGATCTCTTCGGCCATGTCGTTGACGGGCGAGCCATCCGCTTCGTAGGCCACCAGGCCCGCGAAGATCGCGTCGAGGATCTTGCCGCCGCCGACCTCGTTGGTCGTGGTGGGGATGAGCGGGTTCTCCGGCTCAGAACCGTTCGTGGTGATGATCGCGTCGCTCGCGCCGCCACCGTCGGTGTCGCCCGAGTCTCCGCTGCCCGCACAGCCGGCGAGCGTGAGCCCTCCGACGGCGAGGAGCGCGAGCCCCGACAGGGCAATCTTGTTGCGCTTCACTTGTCCTCCTGTTAAGAGTGCTGTTACGCGCAGAGTCATGGTCATGGTTCTGCGCGGGATAGAGAAACCCTAGGCATCCTGGTCCGAATGCTCCAAATCATGAGCAAAACCGTTACATAGCCTTAACTCAGGATGCCGTCTATATGGCAATCTGTCGAAGTGGAACCCGTGAGGCCCGTCGACGGCGCGATGAGACTCGACCGCCCCGCGCGGGTTCGACTGTGGTGGGAGATCGGCATCGTCCTGGCGTTGTCGGTCGGTCGGTCCGCCCTCTACTCGGTCCTGCAGCTCGTGCAGTCGCTGGAGCGCGAGGAGTCGCTCGGCCAGCAGTCGACGTCGGTCAATCCCGGGGCCGCGGCATCCGAATTCTGGCCGGTGCTATACCAGTTCCTGTCGCAGTTCTTCGCGCTGGTGCCGGTGGCGCTGGCGATCTGGTTGCTGTGGGAGCCCGGCACGTCGGCGTTCCGGCGCATCGGCCTGGACTTCCGCCGCTTCGGCGGCGACGTCGGGCGGGGCGTCCTGCTGATCCTGGTGATCGGCGTGCCGGGGCTGGGCCTCTACGCGATCGGCCGCGCTCTCGACATCACCCTGCAGGTCGATGCCTCGCCCCTCGATCCGTCATGGTGGACGATCCCTCTGATCCTGCTCGCGGCGGTGCGCGCGGGGCTGACCGAGGAGGTCACCTTCATCGGGTACCTCTTCGATCGGCTGCGGCGGCTGGGGTGGGGCTGGTGGACGATCATCCTGTCGACCGCGGCGCTGCGCGGCGCGTATCACGCTTACCAGGGGTTCGGCCCGATGATCGGGAACTTCGTGATGGGCGTGGTCTTCGGGTGGTGCTACCGGCGCTGGGGCCGGGTCATGCCGCTCGTGATCGCGCACACGCTGATCGATGTGATCGCGTTCGTCGGGTACCCCCTCGCCGCGGCCCTGTGGCCCGGGGTCTTCGGTGTGCCGGCAGGTCCCTCGCCCGCGCCATCGGGATCTCCGTCGCCGTCCGCAACGCCCTGACCGCGGGCGGCCGGGTTTCGCGCCGAAACAGCTCATCTGCGGCGAAACACCTCTCGCCACAGGGTGTTTCGACACAGATGGGGGTCTCGTGGCGGTGTTGCCGGCGGTGACCTCGGACACCTGTGTGCCTCGACGCATCCTCCACAGGGATGCGCCCCGGATGCCTGTCCCCGGGCCACCGCGCAGCGCCACTCGAGCGGAGGAGTTTGCGGGATGGTGGACCGATGCGGCATCCTCTCGCACCGGACGAACCCGGACTTCTGCTCGCCTCTGACGAGCGACGAGTACCGTCCGGTTTGTACACGCGGGCGGCCCGGCGGGAACTCGCGCGCGTGCGGCCCGGTGTCTACGCGCTCGCCACGTGGTGGCGCGGTTCTGCTCGAGGGGATTGGCCCGACACGCATCGCGTCGCGCCTGTCGAACGGAAGCTTGTCCGTGCGGGCGTTCCCCTCGTCGCCCCTCGTGACAACGCGATGCTCGCTACCGTACGGCGATGATCGGGCGCCGAGGGGTGGCACGTGGCGGCCGCGGATGGTGGGGCCCATTCGGCAGAGCAGTCCCGCCGGATGGGGTCCGACTGTCGGATCTCCCCGCCGGGCGCCACCCGAAGCACGAGCCAGCGGGCCGGGTCAGGCGAAGGCCTCCACGGGCGGGCAGGCGCAGGCCAGGTTGCGGTCGCCCCACGCATTGTCCACCCGGCGCACGGGCGGCCAGTACTTGTTGCGCACGAGCGCGTGCACCGGATAGACGGCGCGCTCACGGGAGTACGGATGGTCCCACTCGCCCGCGATCGCCGACTCGGCGGTGTGGGGCGCATTCACCACGGGGTTGTCGTCCGCGGGCCATTCCCCCGCCGCGACGGCATGCGCCTCGGCGTGGATCGCGATCATCGCCTCGACGAACCTCTCGAGCTCGCCGAGGTCCTCGCTCTCGGTCGGCTCGACCATCAGCGTCCCCGCGACGGGGAACGACATCGTCGGAGCGTGGAATCCGTAGTCGATCAGGCGCTTCGCCACATCGTCCACCGTGATCCCGGTCGCGTCGCGCAGCGGACGCAGGTCGAGGATGCACTCGTGCGCGACCAGTCCGTTCTCGCCCGTGTACAGCACCGGGAAGTGCGCACGCAGCCGGGCCGCGACGTAGTTGGCGGCGAGCACGGCGGCGGCCGTGGCATTCCGCAGGCCCGCGGCCCCCATCATCCGCACATACGCCCACGACACCGGCAGGATCCCGGCCGACCCGTGCGGCGCACCCGAAATCGGCGCGCCATCGAAGACGAAGCCGCCCGCGTGATCTGCCCGGGGCGAGAACGGATGCCCCGGCAAGAACGGTGCGAGATGCGCTTTCGCCGCGACCGGGCCGACACCCGGCCCCCCACCGCCGTGCGGAATCGCGAACGTCTTGTGCAGATTGAGGTGCGAGACGTCGCCGCCGAGGTCGCCGAACCGCGCGTAGCCGAGCAGGGCGTTGAGGTTCGCACCGTCGACGTAGACCTGACCGCCCGCGTCGTGCACCGCCTGCGTGATGTCGAGCACGTCGTGCTCGTACACGCCGTGAGTCGACGGGTACGTGATCATCAGCGCCGACAGCGTCGCGGCGTGCTCCTCGATCTTCGCGCGCAGGTCGTCGAGGTCGACGTTGCCCGCCTCGTCGCACGCCACGACGACGACGCGCATTCCGGCGAGCACGGCCGATGCCGCGTTGGTGCCGTGCGCCGACGACGGGATCAGGCAGACATCGCGCCCCAGGTCACCGCGCGAGCGGTGGTACCCCCGGATCGCCAGCAGCCCGGCGAGCTCGCCCTGCGATCCGGCGTTCGGCTGCAGCGAGACGGCGTCGTACCCCGTGACCTCGGCGAGCCACGTCTCGAGCTGCTCGATCAGGCCGAGGTAGCCGCGCACGTCGGCCTCGGGGGCGAAGGGATGCATACGGGCGAACTCCGGCCACGACACGGCGGCCATCTCGGTCGCCGCGTTGAGCTTCATCGTGCACGACCCGAGCGGGATCATGCCGCGGTCGAGGCCGTAGTCGCGATCCGCGAGCGTCTTCAGGTACCGCATCATGGCGGTCTCGCTGCGATGGGCGTGGAAGACCGGATGCGTGAGGTAGTCGTCCTCGCGCAGCAGACCGACCGGGAGGGCGCCGATCGAGTCGTCCGCCGGCTCCCGCGACGCGATGTCAGAGGATTCAGGCGCGCCGACCGCTGGCTCGGAAGCGGGGGACCCCGAAACGGCAGCATCGGGCAGACCGAACGCCCACGCGACGGCGTCGAGATCGACCAGGGTCGTGGTCTCGTCGACCGACACCCCGACGGTCGCCTCGTCGACCCACAGCAGCTGGTAACCACGCGACCGGGCGCGCTCGATCACGCGACCGGCGTCGCCGGGGACGAAGACGCGGAGCGTGTCGAAGAACTCCTCCGACGCGAGGTTCAGCCCGTAGTCCCGCAGGGCGGTGGCGAGCGATGCCGCCTTGCCCGCGACATCCGCTGCTATCGCGCGCAGCCCCTCGGGGCCGTGATACACGGCGTACATCGCCGCCATGACCGCGAGCAGCACCTGGGCGGTGCAGATGTTCGAGGTCGCCTTCTCACGACGGATGTGCTGCTCGCGCGTCTGCAGAGCCAGCCGATAGGCGGGGTGCCCCGCGGCATCACGAGAGACGCCGACGAGGCGCCCCGGCAGCTGCCGCGCCAGGCCCTGACGCAGGGCGAGATAGCCCGCGTGCGGCCCACCGTAGCCGAGCGGAACGCCGAAACGCTGCGTCGTTCCGGCCGCGATGTCGGCGCCGAGTGATCCGGGCGATGCGATCAGCGTGAGGGCGAGCAGGTCCGCCGCGACGACGGCGAGGCCGCCCCGCGCCTGCACCGCCGCGATCACATCGGACGGATCCCAGACGCGGCCGGAGGCGCCGGGGTACTGGACGAGAACGCCGAAGGCCTCGGGAAGGGCCGCAGCGTCGCACGAAGCCAGGTCGATCGTCCGCAGTTCGATCCCGAGCGCCGCGGCGCGCGACTCCAGCAGAGCCCGAGTCTGCGGCAGCGCGTCCGCGTCGACCAGGAAGACGTTCGAGTCCGACTTCGAGGCACGGCGGGCGACGAGCATCCCCTCGACCACGGCGGTGGACTCGTCGAGCATGGATGCTCCCGCGATATCGAGTCCGGTCAGGTCGGTCACCATCGTCTGGAACGTGATGAGGGCCTCGAGCCGACCCTGCGAGATCTCGGGCTGGTACGGCGTGTACGCGGTGTACCAGGACGGGTTCTCGAGCACGTTCCGCGTGATCACCGCGGGAGTGAAGGTGTCGTAGTAGCCGAGTCCGATCATCGGCCGGGCCGTGCGGTTGGTCGATGCGATCTCGCGCAGCTCGGCGAGCGCCTCGGCCTCGGTCGCGGCGGGCGGGATGTCGCTCGTCGTGCGCTCGTGGACGCGGATGGCTCCCGGCACGGCGGCATCGAGCAGCGCATCGACGCTCGGGTATCCGAGCACATCGAGCATCGCGGCCTGCGCCGACGCATCCGTCCCGATGTGGCGGGCGGCGAATGCACCCGCCCTCACGCGCCCGCCGTCGGGGACCGTCACGAAGCCTGTCCCGTCAGGCCGATGTACGCGGCGCGGTCGAGCAGCTCGGCCGGGGCCGACGAATCGATCCGGATCTTCAGCAGCCAGCCGTCCTCGAACGGCGACGAGTTGATCAGACCGGGGTCGTCCGTGACCGCGTCGTTGACCGCGACGACGTCGCCGGTGAGGGGCGCGTAGAGCTCGCCTACCGACTTCGTGGATTCGATCTCGCCGCACACCTGTCCCGCGCTCACGCCGGAGTCGACGGTCGGCAGCTCGACGAAGACGACGTCGCCGAGCTTCTCGGCGGCGTAGTCGGTGATGCCGACGGTCGCGACATCGCCGTCGATCGAGATCCACTCGTGCTCGGCGGTATAGGAAAGTGCGGTGAGATCGGTCATTTCTTCCTCCGGTAGAACGGGGTGGGTGTGACGGTCGCGGGAATGCGCGTACCGCGGACATCGATGAAGAGCGGGGTGCCGGGCTCGGCGGAGCCGGGGTCGACGTAAGCGAGGGCGATCGGATGCCCCAGCGTCGGGCTGAGCGCGCCGCTCGTGACGATGCCCACCTCAGTGCCCACCCCGGTGCCGGCCTCGGTGCCGGCCGCGGCCTCGCCGGCGAAAACGGCGTAACCCGCGCGGCCGGCTCGGCGGCCCTCGGAAGCAAGGCCGACGAGCACGCGAGCATCCGGATCCAACGGTGCGCTCGCGCCCTCTCGCCCGACGAAGTCGCCCTCGGTGGCGACCGCGCGGACGAGCCCCGCCTGTGCGGGGCGGATGTCGAGCGACAGCTCATGGCCGTACAGCGGCATCCCGGCCTCGAGTCGCAGGGTGTCACGGGCCGCCAGGCCCGCCGGCACGAGCCCGAGCGGTTCGCCCGCCGCGAGCAGCGCTTCCCACAGCTCCTCGGCGCGCGCGACGGGGACCGCGAGCTCGAAGCCGTCCTCGCCCGTGTACCCGGTGCGAGCGACGAGCACCGGCGCACCGTCGAACCGAGCGGTCGCCGCGGCATAGTAGCCGAGGTCGTCCAGGAGCGGCGAGAACTCGACCAGGCCCTCCGTCGCCTCGAGAACCGCGGCCGAAACCGGTCCCTGCACCGCGATGAGCGCCGTGTCGTCCGAGACATCCTCGAGGCGGAATCCCGGTTCGCCAGCGACGAAGCCGAAGCTACCGCCAGCGTCGGTGCTGGACGTGCCGGGGGCGGGAACGGATGCTGCACGCTGGGCGAGTGCGGCTGCCACGGCATCCCGGTTCCCGGCGTTCGCGATCACGACGAAATGGTCGTCGGCCAGGCGGTAGACGATGACGTCGTCGACGATGCCGCCCTGTTCCGCGAGCACGAGGCCGTACGCGGCCTTGCCGAGGCGCATCGCCGACGGCCGGCCCGACAGGGCGTAGTCGAGGAACTCGCCAGCCTTCTGGCCGGTGACGACGAACTCGGCCATGTGCGAGATGTCGAACAGTCCCGCGGCGGTGCGGACCGCGTGGTGCTCGGCGAGCTCCGAGCTGTACCGCACGGGCATCCACCACCCGCCGAAGTCGGTGAACGATGCACCGAGGCGCTCGTGGGCGGCTGCGAGCGGGGTGCGGCGCGGCGGCGCCGACTCGGGCGACGGAGGCGGCGTGGTCGCGCCGGGTGGGACCGTTGGCGGCGGGGTGGGGTCTGGCATGAGTTCTCCCGTGGTGGTGCGGGCGGGCGCCGATCGACGCCCGATGAACTCCCCCTCTGTCATCTGCCTGAGAGTTTCGCCGAGACATCCTCGAGGATGACCCGACTTTCACCGTCGGCGGATCCGCACGAAACGGATCTCTTTCCAGAGTGGCCCGACCCCCGCGGTACGCAATACCTGAGAGATTGGCGGGGAGGCTTGCTCCTTCGGTGCCCGGCGCGAAGCGGTGCCGGGGCTCTCCCGCAAGGGGTCATAGGGCCGGTATTCAGTTGTTGCCCGACCGCGGAGGGTCCGACGCGGCCAGCATACCCACAGCCGCGCCGCGCGACAGATCCCGACGCGCCCCCATCTCCCGACGACATGCCGAGCCGGCCCGCCGTCGCCGCATGGCCCGTACGCCGCCGAACCACCCTTTGCGCGGCGAGACACCCCTTGCCTGGGGTGTTTCGCCGCGGCAGGGGTGTTTCGGCGCGGGGCCGGGGCGAGGGCGGTCGGGTGGGGCAGCGGCGGCAGCGGGGCGGAGGCGCGCCGGGCACCTAGCGGTCAGCGCGTGCAGGTACCGGATGACACGGGACTCTGCCACCCGGCAGCACCCGCCACGATCGGCGCGAGTTCCGTCGACGTCGAGGCGTATCCCCGGGTTTCCGCATCCCCTCCACGGGCGAACACGAGTCCCGCGACGTCGCCTTGAGCGGTCAGTAGCGGGCCACCGGAGTTGCCGGGCCGAACGTTCGCGTCGAGTGTGTAGATCTCCCGCGGGTGGGACGAGTCGTCGTAGATATCGGGAACGGGCACGACTCCGATCGCGAGCACCGCCGCAGACATGGATTCGAACGGACCCCCGTGCGGATACCCCTGCACCGCGGCCGAGGACCCGGCCTGCAGTACGGGTACGACGTCGAGCGGATCGGCATCGAGGCCGCCGACCGCGATGACCGCGATGTCGCCCACCGGATCGAAATACACCACCTGACCGTCGCGCGCCTCCCGACCGGGTAGCTCGACGACCGGGCGATCGACCCCCGCGACGACGTGCGCGTTGGTCACGACCCGGTCCTCCGCGATCACGAATCCGGAGCCGCTCGAACTGATACCGCAGGCATATGCCACTCCGGTAATACGGGCGACGGATGCCGCGGCCTCAGCGAGTTCCGGGTCGTCGAGCCGAACGGGGGGCTCGACGACGGCCGTCCCGGGCAGCAGCAGACCGCCGAGCGTCGGTATCGCGTCCCCGAGCACGGCGCCGCGCAGCTCGGCCAACCCCGCCTGCAGGGGGCGGGGCACGAGATTCTCGATGACGGTCAGCACACGGGACGATGCGATCGCGGTCGAGACGACGGGGGTCCCCGTCGCCGCGAGCCCCGAGCCGACGAGCGATACCGCGAGAGCCGCCGCGACAAGGGTCAACCCTCCCCCGAGCACGCGGTCGACACCGCGCAACGGTGTGCGGTCGACACCACGTCGGAGAGCGGTGCCCGCCGCGGAACCGAGCGCGGCACATCCCGCCAAGAGCAGCAGCGTCGCGGCGAGCGCGGCGAGCGCGCGCCACATCGGCCAGGGCACCGCCGCGGTCACGAGCGGGATGAGCCAGTAGGCCGCGACCGCCCCGATGCCGAGTCCGACGAGGGTGCCGAGACTCGCGAGAAGGCCCCGCTGAAACCCGACGATGAGAGCGACCACAAGCAGAACGAGCACGACGATGTCGACGATCTGCACGCCGTGCTCCCTCCCCCGCACCCGGACCTGCGCGTGAAATCGGCGCGCGCAATCCCACAGTAAATGGCGTCGCTGAGAAGTCGCGGCAGGCGCCGCACGCGCCGCGTCTCGGCGCCGCACCCGATGCCGCGACCACGACGCCGCCCGGGCGCCGAGCGCGCCCCTTCGCGCCGAGATCGCCCGTTGCCCGCAGGAGATTCCCGGCCCTCTCGTCGCCAACCGGCGCGCTCGGCATGAGGATGGCGGCTGGCGTTTGCCTTCGAGTCAGCATGACACTAAGATCGAGGGTGGTTAAAGTCGCCGTGACACAAACCGCAGGGAACATGACTCCTCCTCTCACCCATTCGCCCGACGCGACCGCCGCGGTATCCCCCGCGACCGGCGTCGATGCGACGCGTGTGGCGGTGTCGACGGTGATCTTCACGCTTCGCCGGCGTGCCGAGGATGACTCCGCCGCCGTCGTTCTGCCGCTCGTCCGGCGCACACGCGACCCCCACGCGGGGCTCTGGGCCCTGCCCGGCGGATGGCTGGACGCGACGGAGGGACTGGATGCCGCGGCATCCCGCACCCTCGGCGAGACCACGGGCCTCTCACCCAGCTATCTGGAGCAGCTGTATGCGTTCGGCGATGTCGATCGCTCGCCCACACGCGTCGTCTCGATCATCTATTGGGCCCTTCTGCGTTCGGCCGAGGTCGATGCACAGGTCGCGGCTCACGCGGCAGCGGGCGATGCTCCCGAGAACGTGGCCTGGTTCGACGCCGCCCACCTGCCCATCCTCGCGTTCGATCACAACCAGATCGTCGAGTACGCCCTCTGGCGCCTCCGCAACAAGGCCGGCTACTCCCGTATCGCCCACGGCCTGCTGGCCGATGAGTTCACCCTCGCCGAGCTGCGCGAGGTGTACGAGTCGATCCTCGGCCGCAAGCTCGATCCCGCGAACTTCCGACGCCAGGTCGAGAACTCCGGAACGCTGATCCCCACCGATGGCTTCCGCACCGGCAGCCATCGCCCCGCCCGCCTGTACCGCTACAACCAGGATGTGGAGCTCGCCGAACGCGGCCCCCTCGCGACACCGTCGTCGGCCCGCCCAGCGGGCCGCGCATCCTTCGAATCGAGGACGAAATGAACGCCACTCCCCTCACGCTCTCGCCCTCCGTCGATCACGAGATCCAGCGGATCACCGCCGGACTTTCCGATGCGGAGACCTGCAACACCGACCTCGCCGCGGGGCCGTGGAACTTCGACGGACGACCCGGATACGGCCCCGGGTCGTCGATGGGCGATGTCATCCCGGTCGGCTCGCCCCGCCAGGGCGAGCTGCCGGTCGCGTATCGCGAGGCCTCGGAGGCCGACCTGCACGAGCGGATCGTCGCCGCCAAGCGTGTGCTCGGCGACCGGGTCGTCATCCTCGGGCACTTCTATCAGCGCGAAGAAGTCGTCCTGCACGCCGATTACGTCGGGGACTCGTTCCAGCTCGCGAATGCCGCGAAGGCGCACCCCGAGGCCGAGGCCATCGTGTTCTGCGGGGTGCACTTCATGGCCGAGACCGCGGACCTGCTCTCACGCCCTGAACAGGCGGTCATCCTCCCGAATCTCGCCGCCGGGTGCTCGATGGCCGACATGGCGAACATCGATCAGGTCGAGGACTGCTGGGAGCAGCTCGAGGATGTCTACGGCCCCATGGATGCCGTGGACGCGGACGGCCGGGTGCCCGTCATCCCCGTGACCTACATGAACTCGTCCGCCGCGATCAAGGGGTTCGTCGGCCGACACGGCGGGATCGTCTGCACCTCGTCCAACGCCCGTACCGTGCTCGAGTGGGCCTTCGCACGCGGGCGCCGCGTGCTGTTCTTCCCCGACCAGCACCTGGGCCGCAACACCGCCAAGGCGATGGGCGTTCCCCTCGAGCGGATGCCGATGTGGAACCCGAACCGTCCGCTCGGCGGCAATGACGAGGCGGCGCTCGACGACGCCCGCGTCATCCTCTGGCACGGGTTCTGCTCGGTGCACCGCCGCTTCACGGTGGATCAGATCGACAAGGCGCGGGCCGAGCATCCCGGCGTCCGCGTCATCGTGCACCCCGAGTGCCCGATGCCGGTCGTCGACGCGGCGGACGAGGCCGGATCGACCGACTACATCCGCAAAGCCATCCAGGCCGCGACCGAGCCCACCACGTTCGCGATCGGCACCGAGGTGAACCTCGTGCAGCGGCTCGCGGCGGAGCATCCGCAGCACACGATCTTCTGCCTCGATCCCGTCATCTGCCCGTGCTCGACGATGTACCGCATCCATCCCGGATACCTCGCGTGGGTGCTCGAGGAACTCGTCGCGGGTACCGTGTGCAATCGGATCACGGTCGCGGCGGACGTTGCCGAGCCGGCACGAATCGCGCTGGAGCGGATGCTGGCGGCCAAGCCGTGACGAACACGGCAGGCACCACGCGTGCGATCGTCGTGGGCAGCGGCATCGCGGGACTGACCGTCGCCCTGCACGCCGCGCGCGCCGGTGTGCACGTCACGCTCGTGACGAAGGACGTGCTCGAGCACGCCAACACCCGGTACGCGCAGGGCGGCATCGCGGGCGTCATGTTCGCCGACGATCGGGCGGCCGATCACGCGCGCGACACTCTCGCCGCGGCCGCCGGACTCGGTGACCCCGCCGCTGTCGAGGTGCTCGTGGCCGAGGGGCCGGAACGCATCCGCGAACTCATCGCGCTCGGGGTCGCGTTCGACCGCGACGCATCCGGAGCGTTCGTCAAGGGACTCGAGGCCGCGCACTCGTACCCGCGCGTCCTGCACGCGGGCGGCGACGCAACCGGTACGGCGATCGAGACCGCGCTCGTCGCGGCGGTTCGCGTCGCGGGCGTCGCGATCCTCGAACACGCCTTTCTCGTCGACCTGGTGCGTGAGGACGACGGCGCCGTGACCGGTGTCGATCTGCTCACCCAGGACGGCCGGCGGATGCTCCGGGCCGACGCCGTCGTGATCGCGACCGGCGGGGCGGGCCAGCTGTACGCGCACACGACGAACCCGTCCGTCGCGACCGGCGACGGCATCGCCGCGGCGATGCGCGCGGGTGCCGAGGTCACCGATCTCGAGTTCGTCCAGTTCCACCCCACGGTGCTCGCGGCGGGCGAGCCGTTCCTGATCTCGGAGGCCGTCCGCGGCGAGGGGGCCACCCTCATCGACGACGATGGCCGCCGATTCCTGTTCGACGCGCATCCCGACGGCGAGCTCGCCCCGCGCGATGTCGTCGCCCGCGCGATCGCGCTGCGGATGGGCGAGCAGGGGGGTCGGCCCGTGCACCTCGACGCGACACGACTGGGCTCGACTCGATCGGGCCCGGCCGGACGCGCATCGACGGCATCGTTCCTGGCGCGTCGCTTCCCCACGATCGACGCGGCCGTGCGCGACCGCGGGCTGGACTGGGCACGCGAGCCGATTCCCGTCACGCCCGCCGCGCACTACCTGATGGGCGGGATCGTGACGGATCTGGACGGCCGGACCAGCCTGCCGGGGTTGTATGCGGTCGGTGAGGCCGCGCGCACGGGCGTCCACGGGGCGAATCGCCTGGCATCGAATTCGCTGCTCGAGGGTGCCGTCTTCGGCGCCCGTGCCGCCGCCGCCCTGGCCGCATCGCGCCCCGCCCGTCCCGCTCCCCTCACCCGTCCCACTGATCCCGCTCCCCTGGCAGAAGATGCCACCTCCCGCCCCACGACATCGCACCGACTGCCAGGCGAGCGGGTCCGACCACCGTTCACGCGGGCCGGGCTGCAGCGGGTGATGTGGGAGGGCGCCGGGGTCGTGCGGGACGAGCGCGGGATGCTCCGGGCGCAGAGCCTGGTCGACGGCTGGCTCGCGCAGCGCGCCAGCATCAGCAGCAGCTCCGGCTCCGGCTCGGGCACCGCCGCGCCCGCCTCGCAGGCCGACTTCGAGGACGACAACCTGCTGCAACTCGCGGCCGCGACGATCCGTGCCGCCCTCGCACGACGCCACTCGATCGGGGCGCACTACCGCAGCGACGACCCCGGCCATGCGTCCCTCCGCACCGCGCGACGAGAGCCCGCGGCATCCGTCACCCCCGCCGACCCCGCCCTCGTGGGGAGCGCAGGATGCTGACCCGCGCCGCGATCGATCGTGCCGTCTCTGCGGCGCTCGAAGAAGACGCGCCCTGGGGCGACATCACCAGCGAATCGCTCATCCCCGCGACGGCGACCGCCCGCGCCGAGTTGATCGCGCGCGAGCCTGGGGTCTTCAGCGGCGGCGGGGTCTTCGCCGCCGCTTTCCGGCTCACCGATCCCGCGATTCGCGTGAAGCTCCTGGTCGCCGACGGCGACGAGTTCGCCCCGGGCGCGGTCCTCGCGATCGCCGAGGGGCCGGCGCGGGGCGTGCTAACGGCCGAGCGTGTCGCCCTGAACTTCACGCAGCGGATGTCGGGAATCGCGACCCTCACGGCGCGCTTCGTCGCCGAGGTCGCCCACACGGGGGCCCGGATCGCCGACACCCGCAAGACCACGCCGGGGCTGCGCGCCTTCGAACGCCACGCGGTGACGAGCGGCGGTGGCCACAACCACCGGCATTCCCTGTCGGACGCGGTGATGGCCAAAGACAATCACCTCGCGGTCCTCCAGCGCAACGGCGTATCGGTCACGGCCGCGCTGCAAGGCGCGATCGCGCGGCTGCCGCACACGACGCACGTCGAGGTCGAGGTCGATCGCCTCGACCAGATCGAGCCCGTGCTGGCGGCCGGTATCGGGACGATCCTGCTCGACAACTTCTCGATCGATGACCTCCGGCGCGGCGTGGAGCAGGTCGCTGGCCGCGCGATCGTCGACGCGAGCGGCGGGGTTCGGCTCGACACGGTGCGAGCGATCGCCGAAACGGGCGTGGACGTCATCTCGGTCGGAGCCTTGACCCACTCGGCCCGCGCGCTCGATCTCGGCCTCGACGTACGTGTGGACGACCCCGCCGCGGACGATCCGACGACCGCCGAGAGCTGACGCACATGCTGTATCTCGACAACGCCGCGACGACACCGGTTCGCCGCGAGGCGCTCGACGCGATGCTGCCGTACGTGACGACCGAATTCGGCAACCCGTCGAGCCACCACACCGTCGGCGAGCGCGCCGCCGAGGCACTCGCAACGGCCCGAGCGGCGGTCGGCCGGGCGCTGGGCATGCGGCAGAGCGATGTCGTCTTCACGTCGGGTGGTACCGAGGCGAACAACCTCGCCGTCAAGGGCATCGCGATCGCCGCACGACTGGCCCGCGACGCCCGTCACGTGATCACGACACCGATCGAACACGAGTCGATCCTCGAGTCCGTCGACTACCTGCGCCGTGTCCACGGCTTCGCGGTCACACAGCTCCCGGTCGACGCATTCGGACGGGTCGATCCCGCCGACCTCCAGGCTGCGCTCCGCGACGACACGGCGCTCGTGACCCTCGGTTACGCCAACAACGAGATCGGGACGATTCAGGATGTCTCGGCTCTCGCCGCCATCGCCCGCGGACGACGGGTCCCGATCCACATCGACGCGGTACAGGCCGCGGGATGGCTCGATCTGTCGGCCGCCGACCTCGGCGTCGACGCGATCTCGATCGCGGGGCACAAGGTCGGCGCTCCCGCGGGCACCGGCGTGCTCGCCGTTCGCGGGCGGGTTCCGCTCGAGCCCCTCATGCACGGTGGCGGCCAGGAACGCGGCCGCCGGAGCGGCACCGAGAACGTCGCCGGGGCGGTCGCGCTGGCGACCGCTCTGACGCTCGCCGAGACCGAACGCGCCGACGCATCCGCTCGGGTCGCGGCGCTCCGCGACGGGTTCATCGCGCGTGTCCTCGATACCGTGCCGACGGCTCGGCTGACGGGCGATCCCGCTCATCGGCTACCGGGCACGGCCAGCTTCACGTTCGCGGGAACGAGCGGCGAAGCCGTGCTGCTCGAACTCGAACGCCGAGGCATCGTGTCATCGAGCGGGTCGGCGTGCGCGGCCGGCAGCGACGAGCCCTCGCACGTGCTGCTCGCGGTCGGCATTCCCGCCGAGGTGGCGCAGACATCCGTCCGCTTCACCTTCTCGGCGCGACGGACGGATTCCCTCGAAACCATTGCCGCTGCTCACACGCTGGCCGACGCCGTCGCGGCCTCGGTCTCCGCCGTACAATCGGCCGCATGAGCATGAGCACCGATGCGGTCGTCACGCTCGTCGTGGCGGGGTTGAATGTCGCGCCTTACGCCCGCGAGGCGCTGGATTCGGTGCGAGCACAGACCCTCGCGAACTGGCGCGCGATCCTGATCGACGACGCGTCGACGGACGACACGCGACAGATCTTCGCCGACGCGGCCGCGACGGATGACCGCTTCGTGCTCGAGGAACCGTCGGACCGCCGGGGACTCGGCGCCGCCCGCAACGCGGGACTCGCCCGCGTGCGCACCCCGTTCGTCGGGTTTCTCGACGCGGACGACATCCTTGCTCCGGACGCTCTCGCCCGGCTCGTCGCGACGCTCGAGCGGACCGGCAGCGACTTCGCGGCCGGTGCGTACGTGCGGCTGAGGCCGGACGGACCGGGGTATGCGGTCGGCGCGGTGCAACCGTGGGTCGCCGCCGCGACGGACCCCGAACGCTCGGCGACGACGATCGACGAGCACCCCGAGGCATCCGGGAACATCGTCGCGTGGTCGAAGGTCAGCCGCACCGACTTCTGGCGTCGGACCGGGCTGCGCTTTCCCGAGGGACGCCTCTACGAAGACCAGATCGTGGCGCAGGCCATGTACACCCGCGCGCGGGCGTTCGATGTCATCCCCGATGTCGTCGTGCAGTGGCGTGTGCGAGCGGATGGCACATCCATCACCCAACGAGAGGGAGAGCTGTCCGTGCTCCGTGACGCGCTCGACGCGATGAGCGCCGGGCTCGGGCTGCTGCGCGAGGCGGGGGCGGCGCGAGCCGTGCAGGCCCGCGCCGCCCTGATCCTGACGATGGACGTACCGCGACTCGCCGCGATCGCGCGCCAACACCCCGACGACGCCTACCGGCGCTCGCTCGGGACGTTCACTCGAGCCGTGTGGCTGGCGGCGGATGAGTCCACCCGCTCCGCACTGGACTCGGACGCGGCCACGACGGTCGCCGCGGTCTCGCTCTGGTAGACCCCGCCCCGTGAACGAGCGCCGCGCTCGACGGCACCGGTGATCCGGATCTACACCGCGAGGGCTGCAGTTCTCGGCATCCGCGCCGTCGATCGACGTAGCGGATGCCCCGAACTGCAGCCCTCGCGGTGCTCGGAGCCCGCGCAGGGCCCGGGCGGGGCGGTCAGTGCGCGATGACGGGCTCGGCCTCCGTCGCCGCCGGTCGACCGTGTGCGAGCGAGATGCCATCGCCCCGCCGTCGATACAGGAACGCGGCGACGACGAAACCGATCGCGAAGAAGCCCGCACCCCACCAGTACGCGACGCTGTAGCTCTGGATGGCCGCCTCTGCGAGCACCTCCGGCGTAGCGGGACCGTTGGCCGTCACGTACGCGGTCAGGGCCGTCGCGGCCAGGGTGTTCAACAGCGCCGTGCCGATCGATCCGCCGACCTGCTGGCTCGTGTTGACCATGGCGGAAGCGACACCCGCGAACTGCGGATCGACGCCCAGCGTCGCGGTCTGCATCGCCCCGGGCATGATCGATCCCATCGCGAGTCCCATCACCATGAGCGCGGGCAGGATGTCGCCGATGTAGCCGCTGTCGTGACCCAACCGCGTCAGGAGGATCATGGCGATCACGCCGAGGACCATGCCGATCGGCACGATGATCTTCGGTCCGAAGCGCGGCAGGAAGATGTTCGTCGAGAGCTGCGCCGCGAGGATCAGCATCACGATCATGGGCAGGAAGGAGAGCCCCGTCTGCATCGCGGTGTAGCCGAGCGAGACCTGCAGGTAGTACGTGACGAACAGGAAGACCCCGAACATCCCGGCTCCGGCGATCAGCACGGAGATGTACGACGCTCCGCGGTTGCGGTCGAGCACGATCGGCAATGGCAGGAGCGGGTGACGCGAGCGGCGCTGCCACAGCACGAAAGCGATGAGCAGCACGCCCGACCCCGCGAGCATCCCCCACGACAACGGCGAGTCCCAGCCATCCGTCTCGGCGTTCGAGAAGCCGTAGACGAGCAGGAACAGGGCACCCGATGCCGCGAGCGTGCCCGGGATGTCGAGGGTCGGACGCGGACCCGTGCGGGTCACGTGACCGACGAACAGGGTCGCGCCGATGATGGCCACGAGCGCGATGAAGACGTTGATGTAGAGATTCCAGCGCCAGTCGAAGTACTCGGTCAGGAATCCCCCGAGCAACAGGCCGATCGCACCGCCGGCTCCGGCGATCGCGCCGAACACACCGAAGGCGCGGGCGCGCTCGCGCGGGATGGTGAAGGTCGTCGTCAGCATCGCGAGCGCGGTTGGCGCGAGCATGGCCGCGAAGACGCCCTGGAGAGCTCGGGCCGCGACCAGCACGCCGAAGGTCGGCGCCGCTCCGCCGAGGGCCGATGCCAGCGCGAAACCGACCAGTCCGATGACGAACGTGCGCTTGCGCCCGATCAGGTCCGAGAGCCTGCCGCCGAGCAGCAGAAGGCTTCCGAACGCCAGCGCGTAGGCCGTGACGACCCACTGCCGGTCGCCGTTCGAGAAACCGAGGTCGGCCTGCGCGGCCGGGAGGGCGATGTTCACGACGGTCGCATCGAGCACGACCATCAGCTGAGCGAGTCCGACGGTTGCGAGAGTCCACCACCGGCGGGACGAGGGCGCCGTCGTCGTGGCGCCAACGGAAGAGGAGGTCTGTGACATGCCGAAAACCATATACGAGAATCATCCGTTCCGGATACCAAGCGTTCTGGATTAGGATGGAACACAGCACGAACGGAGCGCGAACACACGCGTGGACGCCGCGAACACGAGGAGGACCGCGATGACGCAGCCCGCACCCGCTGTCGCCGACGAGGAACCGACCCGCCTCGGCCGGAAACGCGACCACTCGCGCGATGCCGACATCCTGCAGGCGGCGATCGAGATCCTCGCCGAAGAAGGCTTCGACGGCATGACGATCGACATGGTCGCGACCCGCGCGAAGGCCGGAAAAGCAACGCTCTATCGACGATGGCCCTCCAAGGCCGAGCTCGTGCTCGATGCGATCGGATGCATGAAGGCCGCCGATCTCTCGCCCGACAAGCTGCCCGACACGGGCACGCTTCGGGGCGACCTGGTCGGCATGATCAAGCCCCACACCGCCGAGGACTCCGAGCGTCGGCTCCGCGTCATGGCGGGCGTCGCCGCTCTCCTCACCCGCGAGCCGGAACTGACCGAGGCCGCCAACGCCGTGCTGATGTCGCCGCGTATCGCGGCGATCCGGGTCCTGCTCGACCGCGCTCGCGTGCGGGGCGAGATCCGGGCGGACGCGGATCTGGACGCGCTCGCGAGACTCCTCCCCGCTCTGGCCGCGTTCCGCGGGCTGGTCGAGCGAAAGCCGATCGACCGCGAGTACCAGATTTCCGTGATCGACGGCATCCTGCTCCCTGCCGCCGGGGTCGCGCGTCCCCCGAGCTGACCCGCAGGTCCTGGCCCGACTCGCTCGCTCAGCCGAGCCCGCTGGATGCCTCGACCTGGCGCATCGCCAGCTCGGCGTACAGGCCGCCGTCCGCCATGAGCTCGGAGTGCGTGCCCGTCTCGACGATGCGCCCGCCCTCGACCACGTGAATGACGTCGGCGCCCACCACGGTCGAGAGGCGGTGCGCGATCGACAGGGTCGTGCGGCCCCGGGCCGCGGCATCCAGCGCCTGCTGCACGACTCGCTCCGAGACCGTGTCCAGCGCGCTCGTCGCCTCGTCGAGCAGCAGCACGGGCGGGTCCTTCAACAGCACCCGCGCGATCGCGATGCGTTGCTTCTCGCCCCCGGAGAGACGGTAGCCGCGTTCGCCGACGACGGTGTCGTATCCGTCCGCGAAGCGTTCGATCACGTGGTGGATGTTCGCCGCACGGCAGGCCTCTTCGAGCTCGGCCTGCGTGGCCTCCGGCTTGGCGTAGGCGAGGTTCTCGCGCACCGTCGCGTGGAACAGATAGGTCTCCTGCGACACGATGCCGATGTTCTCGATGATCGAGGCTTGACGAAGGTCCCGGACGTCGGCACCGGCGAAGAGAACCGAGCCCGACGAGGCCTCGTAGAGGCGCGGCGCGAGGTACAGGATCGTCGTCTTGCCGGCCCCGCTCGGTCCGACGAAGGCGACGTGCTGCCCGGGCTCGGCGACGAACGAGACGCGGTCCAGGGTCGGACGACTCGTCCCCGAGGCATCGGGGTAGCGGAAGCTCACATCGCGGAACTCCACGCGCCCGAGCGGCCCCGGTGCGTCCGCGACGTCGATCGCGACGGGCGACTCGGAGATCGTCGGCTCGAGGTCGAGGTATTCGAAGATGCGCGCGAACAGGGCCTTGAATGTCTGCAGGTCGAGCGCCACCCGCATCAAGGCCATCAGGGGGAAGAGCAGTCGCGCCTGCACCGTCGTGAACGCCACGATGACGCCCGCGGAGATGTCGGCGCTGCCTCCGGTGATCAACAGACCGGCGACGAGGTAGATGATGGCGGGGACCGACGACATGATGATGCTCACGATCCCGAAGAACCACTGTCCCGACATCGCCTGTCGCACCTGCAGCACGACCTGGTTGCCGTTCTCGAGCGTGTAGCGCTCGATCTCGGCGCCCTGGCGGTGGAAGGCCTTCGCGAGCAGGATGCCGGAAACCGACAGTGTCTCCTGCGTGATCGCGGTGAGCTGCGAGAGGGACTCCTGCGTCTGCGCCGCGATGCGCGCGCGCACCTGGCCCACCTTCCGCTGCACGAACACCAATCCCGGCAACAGCCCGATCGCGATCAGCGTCAGTCGCCAGTCGATGAGCACCATGGCGACGACCGACGCGATCACGGTGACGGTGTTGCCCAGGATGCTCGTCATCGTGTTGGTCAGCACCCCGGCGACGCCACCCACGTCGTTCTGCAGGCGGGACTGGATGACGCCGGTCTTGGTCCGCGTGAAGAACGACAGGTCCATGGCCTGCAGGTGCGTGAACAGGCGGACGCGCAGATCCCCCGTGACGCGGTTGCCGACGGTCGAGGTGAGCCAGGACTGCAGCACGTTCAGACCCGCGGATGCCACGAACAGGCCGATCATGAGCAGTACGAGCTCCACGAGCAGGCCGAGGTTCGGGCCGGCATCGTTCGCCGGGAAGAGTGCGGAGTCGAAGATCACCTCGATGATGAGCGCGGGAACGACGCCGATCGCCGCGCTGACGACGACGAGCATGGCCGTCACGGCGAGCTTGCCGCGATACGGACGGAACAGGACGACGATGCGCCGACCCAGGAACGGGATGTCGGGGGCCTCGGCGTTGCGCTCGCGCTGGGCGTCGGAGTCGACCCCGCGGGTCAGCCCCCCGCCGAATCCCCCGCGCGCCATGGTCATCCGCTCAGCCTAATCTCGCCCGCAGACGCCGGATCGGCCGCGGCTATGATGAGTGCGCCCGGTGGCCGCGAGCCCCGTCCGAGCGCGTACACGCACGACCCGCAGGATTTCCGTTGCGCACGGGAATGCGATGTCGGTCGTCGCGGTTAGCCTGACTGTTCGCCATCCTCGGATGGCTATCGAGCCCTGCCCTGAGAATCCTGGAGACGAACGATGTCCTCGACGAGAACCGACAGCGTCCCCGCGATCGGCGGCCCCGCGGTACCCACCGGCAGCGTGCCGGTCGGGGCGCACGGCCTGACCGCCGCCCAGAACCGCATCATCTGGCTGCTGCTGGCCGCCGCCTTCGTCGCGATCCTGAACGAGACGACGATGGGTGTCGCGATCCCGCACCTCATCGACGACCTCTCGATCACGGCCGTCGCAGCGCAGTGGCTGACCACGGCCTTCATGCTGACGATGGCCGTCGTGATCCCCATCACCGGGTTCCTGCTGCAGCGCTACACCACCCGCCAGGTCTTCCTCGCGGCCATGGGGCTGTTCTCGCTCGGAACCCTCCTCGCCTTCGTCTCCCCCGGTTTCGAAATGCTCCTCGGCGCCCGGGTCGTCCAGGCGTCGGGCACGGCGATCATGATGCCCCTGCTGATGACGACCCTCATGACGATCGTCCCGCCGCACCTGCGCGGACGCATGATGGGGCGCGTCAGCGTGGTCATGGCGCTTGCGCCCGCGATCGGCCCCACGGTTTCGGGCTTCCTGCTCGAAACGGTCGGCTGGCGCTGGATCTTCGGCCTCGTCCTTCCCATCGCGCTCGTCGCGCTCGGCGCCGGAGCGCGCTGGATGACGAATCTCGGTGAGACGCGCAAGGCTCCCATCGACATCCTCTCCGTCGTGCTGTCGGCCCTCGGATTCGGTGGCATCGTCTTCGGCCTGAGCCAGATCGGCGGCGGCCATGGCGGTGATGCCGCGGCGGATTCGCTCTCGACCGTGACGCTCACCGTGTCGTTCGTCGTGGGCGTCGTGGCCCTTGCACTGTTCGTGTGGCGGCAGCTGCGCCTGCAGCGCCGCGACCAGGCCCTGCTCGATCTGCGCGTTTTCCTCTCGCTCAACTTCTCACTCGCGATCACGCAGATGCTGGTCGTCGCGATGGCGTTCTTCGGTGCCATCACGGTCCTGCCGCTGTACCTGCAGCGTGTGATCGGCGTGACGGCGCTCGAAACGGGCCTGATCGTCCTTCCCGGCGCACTCGCCATGGGACTGCTCGGTCCCGTCATCGGACGCATCTACGACCGCTTCGGCACGCGCGTCCTGCTCATTCCGGGCTCGATCATCTCGAGCGCGACGCTGTGGTTCTACACGACCCTCGGCGAGGACACCTCGATCCTCATGATCGTCATCGCCCAGACCCTGCTGTCCGTGGGGCTCGCATTCTCCTTCACGCCGCTGTTCACCGCCTCGCTCGCCTCCCTCGAGCCGAGGCTGTACTCCTACGGAAGTGCCGTCCTCGCGACCACGCAGCAGGTGGCAGGGGCTGCCGGTATCGCGCTGCTCATCACCGTGATGTCATCGGTCGCGGCGGGCGCCGTGGCGGAGGGCATGGGCGAGGTCGCGGCCGAGGCATCCGGCGTTCGCGCGGCGTTCATGATCTCGGCGATCGTGTCGACCGTCGCCGTCGTGCTGGCGTTCTTCATCCGCAAGCCTGCCGACTCGGTCGGCGCGCCGCCCGTCCACTGAGCGGGTCGCGCGGGGCAGGAACGTCCGTGGACGCTGTCAAGCCCCTGGGGTCTCGCGCATCGGTTGCGTAGCGTCAACAGCATGACTGATCTCACAGGAAAACGAATCGCCTTTCTCGCGACGGACGGCTTCGAGGACAGTGAACTCACGTCCCCCTGGGCCGCCGTCACCGACGCCGGGGCAACCGCGGTGATGATCGCGCCCGAGGCCGGATCCATCGAGGGGAAGAACGGCCACACGCAGCAGGTGGACGAGATCTCGGCATCCGCGGATCCGAGCGCATACGACGCGATCGTCCTGCCCGGGGGCGTCGTGAACGCCGATCACCTGCGCATGGACGCGGCATCCGTCGCCTTCGCGAAGGCGTTCTTCGAGGCCTCGAAGCCCGTCGGCGCCATCTGCCACGCGGCGTGGCTCCTGATCGAGGCGGACGTCGTCGACGGCCGGACGATCACGAGCTACCCGAGCCTGGCGACCGACCTGAAGAATGCGGGAGCGGATTGGGTCGACGAAGAGGTCGTCGTCGACCAGGGGCTCGTCTCGAGCCGCACCCCCGACGATCTGCCCGCGTTCAACGCCAAGGTGATCGAGGAGATCTCCGAGGGGCGCCACGAGGGCCAGCACGCCTGACAAGACCCGGCGAGTCCGCCGCGGATAGCGGGGACCGGCCGAAAGTCAGAGGATGGCGCGCGTCAACTGCTGCAGCACGCACCACCGCAGCAGGAGCCCGCGGCATCCTCTGCGTTCGTCATCAGCAGGTTCTTGTCGTCGGAGATGGGCTTGAGGGTCTGCACGGGGGCGTTCTCGGGCGACGTGTTCATGATCTCCATGCTAATCATCTCCAGAGAGGCGGGCGTCGGTAGCACGATCCGCCCACCCGGCACCAGCCCGCGCGCACCGACGATTCCGACGTCTAGGGTCGGGACCATGGATGACCAGGCCCGGGATGACAAGACCATGAATGACAAGAACGACACCGGCGATGTCGACATGACGGCCGAAGAGAAGCGCCGCGACCAGTTGCTCGCGGCGCCCGACGCCGTCGAGTCCGACGCCGCCCCCCGCATCGAGGTCTCGAAGCACGACGGCAACACGCGTATCGACATCGCCGACGACGCGCCGGTCCGCCCCGGACCGGCACCCGAGGGCGACTGATCCCCGTCAGCGTTCGGCCCCTCGGCGTTTGGCCCGTCAGCGTTCGGATTCGTCAGCGTTCGGCTTCGTCCGGCAGCTTCGCCACGACGATCAGCGAGACATCCTGCACCTTCCAGTCGAGCGCGACGATGGCCTCCGTCGCGGCGGTCAAGCGTCTGACGCTCACCCGCTTCGTCCGTGGCACGACGAAGGCTTCGACGTGGAACACCTGGCCTTCGTCCCGCACCCGCACGCCGGCCTCGCGGATCCAGCTCACCCGCGACAGGGCCGCGATGATCTCCTCGATGAGCGGGTGCGGCTCACGATCATCGACCGATCGAGCACGCTGATCCATCAGATCCCGAACCGCCGTGCGGGTGTTCTTCACACCGTCCCACAGGATTCCCGCCGAGATGAAAAGGGCGGCGGCGCCATCCAGCCACCACCATCCGATCCCGATGCCGAGCACCCCGACGATCGAGGCGGCGTTGGTCGTCCAGTCCGCCTTCGCCATGTCGGCGTCCGCGAACAGCACCTTGTTGTGCAGAAGCGGCGCCAGGCGACTCTTCGCCGGGGCGTAGATCAGCGGGCCCACGACGATCACGGCCATCACGCCGATCATGAACCAGCCGAGCCACACGGCGGTGCCGAACACGACGACCGTCCCGATCGTCGGATGCTCGGCCGCGAGCAGGCCGATGACCGATTCCGCCGCCAGGCTCCCTCCCACCGCGAGCAGCGCGACGCCCGCGACGAGATGTCCGATGCCCATCGTGCGGTGCAGGCCGTACGGGAATCTGCGCGTCGGGCGCCGCCGCACGAAGATCAGGGCGACGAGGAATGCGATCTGCGGGATGAGCGACAGCATGTCCTCGATCCACGCGGTCTTCATCGCCTGGGAGTTGCCCACGACCAGGGCAACCAGCACGATGGTCACGCTCGTGAATCCGATCGTGATCCATTCGAGGCGCACGGCCCGACGGAGGGCGTCGGCCTGATCCTGCGGCAGGTCCACCCGGCCGAAGGTGTTCACGGGGACGTCTCCTCGTCCAGGTAGCGTTCGAGCGCCGACAGGAACCGATTCTCGCCGAGGGGCACGAACATGACGATCGCGCGCCCGTCCGCACCGGGTATGCCGGGATACTCCCGGGTGACAGCGACGCGGTCCGCCCAGGGCGTGGCACCCGTCATACCTCCCACGATCAGATCGAGCTCACCGCGTTCCATCTCGCCGACGAGCGTCTCTTCGCTGCCGACCGTCCAGTCGATGCGAGCGTCGAGGGCGTCGGCGAAGCCCCGCGCGAGCTCGGCGGCCGCGCCACCGATACGTTCGTCGGCGGTCTGGCCACCGGAGGCCTCGATGCTCACCAGGGCACTGTCGGGCGACGCGCCCACGCGCAGCACCCCGCCCGAGACACGATCGAGCGCACCATCCGGATCCGCCGGGATCCGGATCCCGCAACCCGCGAGAAGCGCGACGAGAACGAGCGCGACGGCCACGGCGAGGGGCCGGGGCACATCACGCACCCCGGTCGCCCCCCGCGAGCGGGTCACGGCTCCAGCACGACCTTGATGCATCCGTCCGCCTTCTTCTGGAACGTCTCGTACATCTCGGGAGCACGATCCAGCGAAACGCGATGCGTCGTGAGGTCCATGACACCCAGGGGGTCGCTGGAGTCCTCGACGAGCGGAAGGATGTCATCGATCCACCGCTTCACATTGCACTGCCCCATGCGCATGCCGATCTGCTTGTCGAACATGGTCTTCATGGGCATGATGTCGGCATCCCCGGCGTACACCCCGCTGAGCGAGACCGTGCCGCCGCGGCGCACGAGGTCGATCGACGCGTGCAGCGCCGCGAGCCGGTCGATCCCCACCCTTTCCATCAGCGGCTGCGACACCACGTCCGGCAGCAGCCCGATCGCGGTCTGGGCGGCCTTGATGCCCGGATTGCCATGGGCCTCGAGCCCGACGGCGTCCACGACGGAGTCCGCGCCACGACCCTCGGTCAGGTCCCGCAACTCCGCGACGACATCGTCCGTCAGGTCATAGGCCAGGACTCCGTGGCGTTCGGCCATCGCACGCCGCTCGGGCACGGGATCGACGGCGAGCACGCGGAACCCGCGATGCACGCCGATACGCGCGACGAACTGCCCGACCGGCCCGAGACCCATCACGGCGAGGGTGCCGCCCTCGGGCACGTCGGCGTACTCGACGCCCTGCCACGCGGTGGGCAGGATGTCGCTGAGGAACAGGTAGCGGTCGTCCGGCAGATCGCGGCCGACGCGGATGTGGTTGTAGTCCGCGTGCGGCACCCGGAGGTACTCGGCCTGGCCGCCGGGCACCTGCCCGTAGAGCTTGGTGTAGCCGAACAGTGCCGCGCCGCTGCCGTACTCGCGCACCTGCGTGGTCTCGCACTGGGACTGCAGTCCGCGGCGGCACATGAAGCAGTGCCCGCAAGAGATGTTGAACGGCACGACGACGCGGTCGCCGATGGCGAGGTCCGTGACGTCGGATCCGACCTCGACGACGACGCCCATCGGCTCGTGGCCGAGGATGTCCCCGCGATCGAGGAACGGCCCGAGCAATTCGTACAGGTGCAGGTCCGATCCGCAGATGGCGGTGGAGGTGATCTTGACGATGGCGTCGGTCGCGAATTCGATCCGCGGATCGGGAACCTCCTCGACCGCGAGGGAACGCTTGCCCTGCCAGGTGAGTGCCTTCATGAAAATCCTCATCTCCCGCCGACGGGGGCGTCGGCCGGTGCCCACACTCGCCTTCCCATCCCATCCGCGCCACCCACTTGCGCCCGGACGCCGGGGCCGCCACAATCCCCGCGAACGATCCAGGTGCTCTGGACTGTCAACCCCCGGGCGCGGATGCTCGAGGCATAGGACAATCGGTTACGCCCGCAGAACGGAAGAGACCCCATGGCCCGCAACGTCAGAGTCCTGCACTGCCCGCCCGAAGCCGTCTTCCGCGTTCTCGAGGACGGATGGCTCTACCCCGCCTGGGTCGTGGGCGCGACGCGCATGCGGGACGTCGATGCCGGATGGCCCGAAGCGGGCGGTCGCCTGCATCATTCCGTCGGGGTGTGGCCTGCGCTGATAGACGACGAGACGTCCTCGATCGAGTGGAACCCGCCGCACCGCATGGTCATGCGCGCGAAGGGCTGGCCGATCGGCGAGGCGCGGGTGACGATCGACGTGAAGCCCCGCGACGAGGGCTGCGTCGTCCGCATCCAGGAGCACGCTGTCGCCGGCCCCGCGACGCTCATCCCCCGCCCGATCGCCGATGCGATGCTGCGCTGGCGGAACGCCGAGACCCTCCATCGTCTGGCGTACCTGGCCGAGGGGCTGAGCACCTCGCCCGAGGAATCCACCGCGGACGAGGAGGGCACGGGCGCCGTCGACGGCGACACCGACCCACGCGGAGGCGACGACGCGTGAGCGCGATGCGCGCCGCGGAACGGGCGACCGAGGTCGATGCGGTCATCGTCGGAGCTGGTCCCAACGGTCTTGCGGCCGCGGTGACGCTCGCCCGGGCCGGCCTGTCGGTGCGCGTGTTCGAGCGCGCGGCGCGCGTCGGTGGTGGAACGTCTTCGCGTGAACTGACCCTGCCGGGATTCGTCCACGACGTCTGCTCGGCCGTGCATCCGCTCGCGTTCGAATCGCGCTTCTTCCGCGAGTTCGAGCTCACTCGACGCGTCGACTTCGTCACCCCGGATGTGTCTTTCGCGCACCCGCTCGACAGGGGCGCCGCCGCGATCGCGTACCGCGATCTCGAGCGCACTCGCGAGGGGCTCGGGTCGGATGGTGCGGCGTATGCCGCGCTCATCGGTCCCCTCGCCGAGCGCTCGAGCCACGTCGCCGACCTCACCGGACAGTCGCTGCTGCGGGTGCCGACGAGTCCGGTCACGGCGCTCGCCTTCGCCGCCGCGACGCTCGAGCAGGGAACTCCCGCGTGGAACGCACGTTTCCGGGGACGCGCCGCGCCCGCGCTGCTGACCGGCGCGGCCGCCCACACGTCGCTTCCGCTCCCGAGCCTCGCGTCCGCCGGTGCGGGACTCGCCCTGACCGCGTATGCCCACGCGCGCGGCTGGCCGATTCCCCGCGGTGGCAGCCAGGCGATCGCCGACGCCATGGTCGACGACATCCTGGCGCACGGCGGGGCCGTCGAGACGGGCGTCGAGGTCACGAGCCTCGCCGACCTGCCCCGCGCGCGCGTGACGCTACTCGACCTGACGCCACGCTCGCTCGTGCGGCTCGCGGGCCCGCGGCTGCCCGACCGTTACCGGCGAGCGCTCTCGAATTTCCGATACGGCAACGCATCGGCCAAGGTCGACTTCGCCCTGTCGGAACCCGTTCCCTGGACGCATCCCGAGTTGCGCCGCGCGGGTACCCTGCATCTCGGCGGCTCTCGAGAAGAGATCGCGGCGAGCGAGAACGAGGTCGCGAACGGACGCCTGAGCGGGCTGCCGTACGTCCTCGCGTCGCAACCGTCCGTCTTCGACGACTCCCGGGCTCCCGAGGGCATGCACACGCTGTGGACCTACACCCACGTGCCCTCGGGCAGCACCGCCGATCGCGGCGAGGCCGTCATTCGACAGATCGAGCGCTTCGCCCCGGGCTTCCGCGACACGATCCTGGGCATGTCGTCGTGGACGGCGGCTGATCTGCAGCGGCACAACCCGAACTATCCCGGTGGCGATATCTCTGCGGGAACTCCGGATCTGTTCCAGCTCGTCCGCCGTCCGGTCCTCAGCTCCGATCCGTGGCGCACGCCGTTGCCCGGCGTGTATCTGGCGTCCGCGTCCGTCACCCCCGGCCCGGGCGTACACGGCCTCGGCGGATGGCTCGCGGCGCGCAGCGCTCTGCGACACGAGTTCGGGATCGAGGCCTGGCCGAACCTCTCGCTCGGCTCCTGAGCGGGGAATCCCCGGGACGGCAACGCCTCGAGCCGGGCTAGGCTCCAGCTGTGGACGAGATCGAGAACATGACCCGACAGCTGGAGCGGCTGCTGGGCGACCCCATCGCCGACGCCGTGGCGGGCACGGTGATGATCGTCTCGGTGTCCGAGCCGACCCGCCGCTGGGGGTACCAAGCCTGCCAGATCGAGATCGTGCCGGATGCGCCCGGGATCGAGCCCGTGCGTGTTGCGACCGAGGTCGTAACGACGCGCAAACACTGGCCCAGAGTCGGGGGCATACTGCCTGCGCGCATCTCGACGACCCGTCCCGAGCGGATGGACATCAACTGGGATGCGCTCGCTCGAGGCTGAAGAGGCGACCCGCGCAATCCCGACGCCGTCAGGCGACCCGGAGCAGAGCCGAGAGCCGCCCCGAAGTTTCGACCAGTGTCTGCAGACGCGCCGCGGATACACCCACCCGGCTGAGCTGGATGAGGCCCTGCGAAACCATCACCACGTGTGCACCGAGCGGATTGATTCGATCTTCGGCTAGGTCGATCTCGCCCGTTGCGACGCTCTCCGCGACGCGAGCCGCGACCACATTCTCCATGCGTTCGATCGTCCGGGATGCGACGACCACGACGTCGGGGAAGCGCGCGGCGAGTTCTCCGATGCTGTTGAGCATCAGGCATCCGCGTCGCTCAGCGCCGGAGGTGCAATCCCGCACGATCTTGTCGAGGTAGTTCACGACAGCCTCCTCGAAGCTGCCCGCGTGATCCGCAATCACGTTCTCGACCAGCTCGACGCGTTGATCGCAGTACCGCTCGAAGGTCTTCAGGAACAACCCGAGCTTGCTGCCGTAGGCGCTGTACAGGCTGCCGTTCGCGACGCCCGAACGCTCGGCTATCAGCTCGATGGACGTGCGCTCGTAGCCGCGCGACCAGAAGAGATCCTCGGCGACATCGAGGAGGTGCTGCTCGTCGAAGCTGCGCGGACGGCCCATGGGATAACGGTACATCGCGGACGATGAGCGCCGCGCGGTCAGTCGAGGGGAACGAGTGTCACCTCGCGCACCCCGCGGTCGTCGATGACGAGGGTCATCATCGTGCGGTGCGGCTGCCGGCGCCGGTCGGTCGGCGAGCCCGGGTTCAGCAGACGAACACCGCCCGGACTGACCGTGTCCCACGGGATGTGACTGTGCCCGAAGATCAGGACGTCTGTGTCGGGGAATGAGGCATCCGTCCACGCATGCCGACGCTTGGCGTCACCGGTCTCGTGGATGACCGCGCACCGCACCCCCTCGATCTCGCGCCGGGCGATCTCGGGCAGCCGGGCGCGCAGGTCCGGTCCGTCGTTGTTGCCGTAGACGCCGAGCATCTCGCCGTATCGGGACAGGTCGTCGAGCACGGATGCCCGGGTCCAGTCCCCCGCGTGGACGATCAGGTCCGCGGCGTCGGCGGCGGCCCGCACCTCGTCCGGTACGCCACGCGAGCGATCCGGAACGTGCGTGTCGGAGATCAGCAGCAGTCGCGTCGCCATGGATCAGTCGTCACGCCTCGGGTCGCGCGTGCCCGTCGGCGCCCACCACGCCCGCGAGCGCGGAGCCGTCACCGAGCTTCTCCGTGCTGATCACGCTGATCTTCCCGTTCGTCTCGAGCACGACCGCCGCGATGTCGGACGGATCGCCCGACCCGGAACTCCTGATCGCCTGCAAGACCTCCGACTCGGCCAGTCGCGCACGCCGCAGCTCGTCCGGCCGCATGACTCCGTGCGAGAGGAGCAGCACGGGCTCCGAGGTGAGGATGCGCCGTGCGCCGCGCCAACGGGAGGAGATCCACGCGATGACGAACTGGAGGGCTGCGATCAGGCCGAACGCCGTTGCCCCGTCCGCCCACGACACCGTGGAACTCAGCAGGGCCGTCGCCAGGATCGATCCGAGTGCGACGGTGACGACGAAGTCGAACACGTTCAGCTGGGCCAGTGTGCGCTTGCCCGATATGCGCAGCACGACGATGACCGTGAGGTAGGCGGCCGTCCCGAGCACCAGGATGCGCCCGAGGTCGGACCAGGAATCGAACCACATGTGCGCCTGCTTCCGTTCGAGGGTGGATCGGCGTGTGCCAGGGTCGCAGACCCTCGTGATCACCGCACGGGGGTTGCCCCGGTTCGCCCTCCGTGCCTCAGGCCGAGCGGTAGACCTCGACGGTGTCCGGCCGCTGCTGCACCGCGAGGACGAGAGACAGGATGCCGAGGCCCAGGGTCCCGCTCAGGGCAGCGAGCGTTCCGACGAGCGCGAGCAGATCCGCCCAGCTCTGGATCGCGCCGGGCCCGACCGAGACGAAGACGATCTGCGGCACGGCCCACGCGAGCGCTTGGAACCCCAGAACCCACAGCGGAGCCCAGCACCAGCGCGACGCCACGACGCCGGCCCGGGCGATCTGGGTCGCCGCGATCAGGGCGGCGCCGGTCTGCACGACCAGGGTGACGTATCCATAGGTCGTCCAGGCACCGAGCGACGTTCCGTCCTGCGGCAGCAACCGGACGGCTACGGTGTCGATCAGCGGCCACACGGCCACGATCGTCATCGTCGTGACACCGAGCGGACGTCGGGCCACCACGCTCGCCGCGGCCGTGGTTCCGAAAGCGAACAGCATCACCGCGACCGCGTAGACGAGGTCCGCGACGCCGCCGAGGACGAACACGCCCGGCATCCCCGGGCCGGTCGAGCGGAGCATCCCGAGTACACCGCAGACGATGAGCCCCATGCCGCCGAGAGTCCAGGTCCGTCGTCGATCACGCATGCGGCCACGCTACCGAACGCTCGCGCGCCATGCCCATGCATGCCCTGCATGCCGAGTCGGGCGGTGCCCGTGGATCCGCTCCACCGGCACCGCCCGATTCGACCGACGGATGCGTCAGGCCGAGCGCACGCGCCTGCGCACGACGACCGCGGTGAGGCCCGCGAGCATCAGGAACAGCGCCAGAGCCAGGCCCGTGCCGTTTTCCTCCGAACCGGTCTGGGCGAGCGTGCCAGCCGCCACGATCCGGATGCTGGTCCAGCCCAGCAGCTCGCCGCCCGCCGCGAAGACGGCCAGGCGGTGCGTCCCGATCTCGGCGCTCGACGGAATCGTGACCGCGATCCGACCGAAGGCATCGAGCGTGCCCGATGCGATCTGCACCGGTGTCGAGTACATCCACACCGTTACGGGGGTGCCCGCATTCTGCGAGCCGGTGTTGATCGTCACACGCCCACCCGCCTCGGCGGCGATCGGCGCCGTGACATCACCGCTGTTGGCCTCGACCAGCTGCTCGCCGGCGAGCGGCGCACCCGATCCCGTCTGTGGAAGACCCGGGGTGCCGGGGGTGCCGGTGCCGGGGGTGCCGGTGCCGGGCGTGCCCGTTCCGGGGTCGACGACGCTCGCCGACACCGTACCGGAGTGCAGGGCGCTCGAGGTGAAGCCGTCCGCGAACCACCACGCCGCGCGGGCGAACCCGGCGACCGCCGAGGGCGCCGTGGCGAAGCCCTCGTTGTTGATGTCGGGCATGCTCGCGGGTCGCGCGACGTGCACGATCGCGGGCTGAGGGGTGCCGTTGAGCGTGATCTGCGCGGCGGTGCCCTGGCATCCGTTGTCGCAGACCGCCCACAGCACATCGAGCACGGTGTCGTAATCGAGCGCCATGACACCCGTGAGTCCCGGGTCGAGCGTCGCGACGAGCTGTGCCGTGCCGTTCGCGTTCAGGGCGAAGGCGAACACCCCGCCACCGTCCTCGACCGCGACGAAGAACAGGCCGTCACCGTGGCCGGGGTAGCGCGTCGGGTCGTACGCCGCGTTGGTCGTCGTGTCGATCAGACCCGTGAGGTCGCCGTCGGCAATCCACTCGACCGCCTCGATACCGAGGTTCGCGCCGACGCTCGGCAGCAGGGTCGTGAGGTCCCATTCCTGGGTTGCCACGACGTCGGGGCCCGGCGCGTCCGGGTCGACCTTCAGGACGACGTTCTGGTTGACGCCCTTGGCGCTGTTGTCGCGCTCGGAGGCGAGGTACACCCAGCCGGAGCCGTCGACCGTGATGCCTTCGGTGTCGGGACCCGCCGCAGAGGGGTTCGAGGCATCCCGCTGGAAGCGTGCGCGCTTGCCATCGGCCCACCCGTCGACGAACGTCGCCGAGCCGTTGGCACCGACCTCGAGCTTCCAGAACGTGCCCGTGCCATTGTCGACGGCCCAGAGGAAGGTGCCGTCCGACGTCAGCTGCGTGTCGAGTCCGGAGCTGTCCGCGAGGAACATCGGGGCCGTGTCGACGACCGTGACCGTGCCGGATCCGGGCCACTCGCCAACGGGGATGTCGCCGACGCAGATGTTCGCGGCGCCCTTCGTCGGCTCGGCTGTCGCGGCGAACGTTCCGGACACATCGGGGCAACGGCCCCACGTGGTCGCGGCGTGGTCGGGACCCCAGGTCGTGGAGTCGCGCAGCGCGTCGCCCTCGAACAGGCGGACGCTGTCGTCCTTCCCGAGGCCGAAGCCCAGCGTCTCGCCCTCGATCACGAGGTAGCCCAGGGCGGGGATGGTCGTGCCCGCCGGGATCTCGTACGCGTGGGTGTCGTCGTTGTCCTTCACGACGATTCCGCCCACATCCAGCACGGTCGAGGTCGGGTTCACAAGCTCGACCCAGTCACCGGGCTCACCGCCGTCCGATTCCACCTCGTTGATGCGGACGGGGTTGCCGCAGGCGTTCAGCAGGCCCTTGGTCGAGACGCCGAGGTCGACGAAGTCGCCGGTTCCGTCGGCGCAGCGCGCCCAGACACCCGTGGCATGCGCGGAGTAGGCGTACTCGGCGACCGTGACGTTCTGCGCGTTCCGGACGGTGACGGTGTCGCCGCCGCCCAGCCCGAACACGAAGTCGGTCGGCTGATCGAAGACGAACAGCGCACCCGGCGCGAGCGTGGTTCCGCTCGGCAGCGGTGTGGTCTCGGACGCGTGACCGATCGGGTCGCTGTCCATGACCGACCAGCCGGAGAGGTCGACCGTGGTCGCACCCATGTTGATGATCTCGATCCAGTCGGTGGCGTCACCGTTCGATTCGATCTCGTTGATCTGCACGTCGGGCAGCACGCACGAGTTCGTGGCGCCCGGCGTCGGGTAGGCGAGAACGAACGGCCCTTCCCCGTCGGGGCAGCGCGCGAGCGTCGCCGCTGCGGCGTCACCGTCGATCGCGGCGTGTCCGGACCACGGCAGCGAGTCGTCGATCAGCGCGAGTGAGGCGTCGTAGAGGCGGATGCGGTCGGCGCTGCCGATCCCGACGGCCGTGTCGAAACGGGCAACCGACCCGCCCACGAGGCCGACCGTGTCGGCCTGAACCAGGACGTATCCACCACCCGCGATCGACGTTCCCGCCGGGAACTGCCAGCGGTGATCGTCGGAGTCGTCGCGGATCTCGTAGCCCGAGATGTCGAGCGCCTCCGTGCCGGGGTTGTAGAACTCGACCCAGTCGGCCGGCTGCGAGTCGATCTCGTTGATCACGACCGAGCCGGGCGTGGGGATCGGCGCGCAGTCGTTCGCGGCGCCGGGCGTGGCGACCGTGGCCGGGGCCCAGGCATCCGTCCCGTCGGGGCAGCGCGCCCAGATGGCGAGGGGCGCGGTGTTCGCGTACGCGTAAGCGTCGACCTCGGTTCCGGATGCGTCGTACAGCACGACTTCGTCACCCTTGCCGAGCCCGAAGGGGAAGTCGGTGTCTTTGACGAGCATGACGAAGCCACCGGCGGGGATCATGGTTCCCGCGGCGAGGTCGCCGAACTCGGTGCGCTTGTCGTCGGCGACGCGCCATCCGGTCAGGTCGACCGTTGCGGTGCCCCGGTTGAAGAGCTCGATCCGGTCGGTATAGCCCGAGATCTCGTCGTAGTAGATCTCGTTGACGACCACATCGGATGCGACGGGGTCGGGGTCGGGATCGGCCGAGCCGGACGGATCGGGGTCCGGGTCCGTCGAACCGGACGGGTCGGGGTCGGGCTCCGCCGCCGCGAACGTGTTCGCCGCGCCCTTGGTCGCCTCGCTGGTGAGCGCCCATTCGCCCGCGTCGTTCACGCCCCAGGTCGTGGCGGCGTGCGACGTCCAGGTGTATTCGTCGACGAGGTTCGCAGACGCGTCGAACAGCCGCACGGAATCGCCGCCGCCGAGGCCGAAAGCGAAGTCGCCCGCGCCCGAGACGACGGCGTCGAGCACGAGGAACTCTCCCGCGGCCACGGTCGTGCCGACCGGGATCGTGTACGAATCCGCATCCGTCGAGTCCTTCACCACGTACCCGTCGAGAACGATCGGCGTGTCGCTCGGGTTGTAGAACTCGATCCAGTCACCCGGGGTACCGCCCGATGATTCGATCTCGTTGATACGGATGCCGGGTTGATCGGCGACAGCGGTGGCCGGCAGCGCGACGACGGCGGCAACGCCGAGGGCGCACGCCACCGTGGCGGCGAGCCCGGAAGACAGGCGGGGCATGAGGCTCCTGAAGATGGTGAGAACGGGTTCCGTCCACACCATCGAGGTCGCCTGGACGGTCGGGAACCGTGCGGTGTCCGCCGGGTTAACGCTCCGGGTCCCGCGGCCCATGCGGTCGATACAGGACCCCGCGGCATCCCCATCCCGTGCGCCGCCGAGCTCGCTCCTGTTAGCGTGAAGCCACGATCGGGCGGAGGTGATCAGCGGTGCGGGAGTTGTGCTCTGCCCTTCTGACGCTCGTGCTCGTCGCCGCCGGCGCCACGTCCACCCTCGAATCCGGGGCGACGATCGGTCTGGTCGTCATCGTCGTCGCGGCGGTCGCGACGCTTGCGGTGCTCGCGCACCTGGTGCGGCTCCACGCATCCGGGTCCGGCACCCGGATCGACCCGGACGGTTCGCTCGGCATCGCCACTCCCCCGGCGCAGAGCGATCCGGATGCCGCGGGCCACTCCCGCCCTCGAGCCCCGGGTATCGCGGCCTCGGCCGCGTAGCCCTCGGTTTCACGCCCCCGCCCACGGGGTTTCCTCGCCGACGTCTGTCGCGGCAACACGCCGCCCACCCAGACTCGACGATCGGAAACCTCCGTGGACCTCTTCGCCCTACCCCCTCTCGCCGCCATCCTCGACGCCGTGTATGCGGCGATGATGTGGCTGACCGACCTTCTCTCCCCCATCGCGGGCGACGCATCCGCCGCCGCGGCCATCGTGCTCGTGACGCTGCTCGTGCGCGCCGCACTGATCCCCGTCGGAATCTCGCAGGCACGAGCCGAGCAGACGCGCGCCCGCCTCGCGCCGCGCCTGCGCGAGATCCAGAAGCGCTACAAGAACGACCGCGAGCGCCAGCAGCGCGAGATGATGCGGCTCTACGCCGACGAGAACTCCTCACTGTTCGCCGGATACCTGCCGATGCTGGCCCAGGCTCCCGTGGTCGGCGTCATCTACGCGCTGTTCTTGCACACCTCGATCGCGGGCCACGCGAACGCTCTCCTCACCGAGCAACTCGCCGGTGTGCCCCTTGGCACGTCCGTGCTCGGATCGCTCGGCGCCCCCGACCCGGCGACGTGGGTCGTCTTCGGCGTCCTCGTGCTCATCGTGTGTGCTGTCGCCGAGGTCACCCGCCGGGCCTTCCGCCCGATCGCCGCCGCGGGTGCGGGTGCGGGTGCAGGTGCGGATACGGATGTCTCACCCCTGACATCCGCGGGCGCCCGACGCGTGATGGGCCTCCTGCAGTACGCAACGGCCGTCGTGCTGCTGTTCGTGCCGCTCGCCGCAGCCCTCTACCTGACGGTGACGGTCACGTGGACACTCGCGCAGCGCCTGATCCTGCGGCGCCGCTATCCCCTGCCGCCGGAGGTCCGCCGCGCGTAGCCCCGACGACGCCGGATAGCGCCGAGTGCGCCGGATCCGCGCGGCGCACAACCGGCGTGTTCGGCGGCAAGCGGCGCACTCGGCGGGAACCGGGAGTGCTATTCGTCCGTGCTCACCCAGGCGGCATCGAGATCGGGCCCGTCGGGGTCTTCTTCACCCATGCCCACGGCATCGATCGCGGGGCCGGCCTCGCCGGGCTCCACGGCGTCGTGCGGCTCGTCCGCGATCTGCTGTTCGTCTGCGGGGTCTCGCTCCTGCGACATGGTCGTTCCTCTCGATGGTCGGAGCCCGAGCGTCTCACCCGCGAGGGTGCCGCGCCCCCGGGTTGACTCGTGCCCGCGTCCGCGGTATTCCGCAACGCGCACCCCGCGCGACTAGGCCGCTGTCGCGGGCGTCGCGACGATCGTGCCCTCGACCTCGCACACGCTCGCGAGCGTGTTGTACACCGTGCCGTACCGGCGCAGGTTCTCGTGCAGCAGTTCGATGCGCCGCGGCGGCTCGTCGGTCACGATGTACAGCTCATAGTGGATGCCCGTGAACCGCGGCGGACTGTCCTGCCGATGCGCCATGACGACGACATCGACGTCTTCGTACCGGAACGGCATCAGCTTCGACGACCGTTCCACGTTCTTCAATAGGCACGCGGCGAACGCGGATGCCAGCAGGTCGGCCGGTCCCGGGAGCCCACTCGGCACCGCGACATCCCAACTTCCGTCGAAGGTGATCGTTTCCGAGCCCGCGTGCGCGACCGCGGGTCCTCCAGGCGTCGCCCCGGCATGAACCGTGTAGGTGTGCGGCGCGGATGGCCGCGGAGTCGAAACCGTCATGCCCCCAGCATCCGTTGCCCGGAACCGGCATCGCTGGGGCGAAGGTCCCGCGATCGACATCCCGGCGGGACCAACGGCCCTGCCGAAGCCGCCGGGGCGGGCAGAGGCTTGAGCACACGAGCCCTTTCGAGCGAGGAGCGCACGATGGCAAGCCACCGCAGGATTCGAATGCCGCGCGTCGGCAGCGCACACCCCACCCCGGAGAGCTGAGCGATGGCCGTTCTCGTCGCATACGCCAGCCGACACGGGTCCACGGCGGGCATCGCCGAACGGATCGCCGAGGTCCTGACGGACGCGGGCGTACCGGCCGAGGCCCGGCCCGTCTCGCGAATCGATGACCTCGATGAGTACGACGCCTTCGTCATCGGGGCCGCCGCGTACATCACGCACTGGTTGAAAGACGCGATGTCGTTCGTCGAGCATCACCGCCACCTGCTCGCGGCGCGACCGGTCTGGTTGTTCAGCAGCGGTCCCCTCGGCTCAGAATCTATCGGCGCAGACGGCAAAGATCCGCGCGAGAGCACGCGCCCGAAGGAGTTCGACGAGCTGGCCGACCTGCTGCATCCGCGCGATCAGAAGGTCTTCTTCGGCGCGTGGGACCCGGACGCTCCGCCGGTCGGAATGGCCGAACGGATGATGAAGCTCGCGCCCGCCGCGGCGAAGTCCCTGCCCGCGGGCGACTTCCGCGACTGGAACGACATCGACGCGTGGGCGACACAGATCGCCCGAGAACTCGCCGCACCCACTCGCGCGTGATAGCGCGTCACACCGATCCAGATCACAGAAAGGCACTGCCATGAGCGTCCTGTCACAGACCTACCGATTCGCCTCCGCCGCGCTCGCAGTCGGCATACTCGTCCTCGGCACCGGGACGGGCGCCGTGGCTGCGGCCCCACCGCCCGTCGCCGCGCCCACGTCGTATGCCGCCGCGACCGGCGACCTCGAGGGTCCGCAGTTCTACAGCGGCGCGACGATCGACGTTTCGGACAACGTCGACGGTGACGTCTATGCCGCGGGCCAGAGCGTCACGATCAGCGGCGACGTCACGGGCGATGTGATCGCCGCGGCGCAGACCATCACGATCACGGGCACGGTCGACGGCAACGTGCGGCTCGCGGCTCAGGACGTCACGATCAGCGGCGAAGTCGACCGCAGCGGCACCGTCTTCGCCGCCAGCGTCACGGTCACCGACACGGGATCGTTCGGCACCGACATCGTCGGAGCCGCAAACGATGTCCGCATAGGGGGCGAGGTCGGGCGCGACGCATACCTCTCCGTCGGCCACCTCAGGATCGATGGCACGGTCGGTGGCAACGTGACCTATTTCGGCGAACGCGAGGCCCAGATCGCCGACGGATCCGTCGCCGGCACCGTCGATTTCGTGCAGACGCGTCAGTCCGCTGACGTGCAGGTCTCACCCTGGGTGCTCTTCGCCGGCTGGGTGCTCGGGGTGCTGTACGCGCTCGTCGCCCTCAGCGTGGTGACGCTGTTCGCCGGGCTCCTCATCCCCCGGTGGCTGAACCGGGTGACGGATCACCTCGTTCCCTCGCCCTGGAAGGCGCTCCTCGTCGGGTTGGTGGCATCCATCGCCGTCCCCTTCGCCCTGCTGTTCCTCCTGGTCACGATCATCGGCGCCCCCCTCGCCCTGGCCCTCGGCCTGGTGTGGATCGTGCTGACACTCGCCACGTTCGTCTTCGGCGCGTACTACCTCGGACGGCTGATCCTGCGCGGCGGGCACCATCCGGTCGTCAAGGCGCTGCTCGGTGGCCTCATCCTGATCGTCGCACTCCAGATCCCGTGGCTGAACGTGCCGGTCTGGCTCGCGATGGTGTTCTTCGGCCTCGGGGCGCAGCTTCTGGAATTCTGGACGCAACGCCCGTGGCACGCGAAGAGCGAAACGGATGCGTCGGCGACGGCACACTCGGACGCGGTCGAAACGCCGGAACCGGATACGGCACCGGCACCCGCCCCGGAGACGGTGGAACCGACCCCCTAGGCCGTGTTGCTATACGCATCTCGGTGGCTCACGGGTGATTCTGGATGTCGTGTCGCGTGATGTGATCTCTGACGAGGCGTGGGCAGTGATCGGGCCGCTGTCCCCGACGGTGAAGGCCACGGGCCGTCCGCCGGTGGACCGGCGCACGGTGGTCGAGGCGACGGCGTGGCGGTTCCGCATCGGGGCGCCGTGGCGGGACGTGCCGGAGCGGTTCGGGAACGGGAACACGATCTACAAGAACTTCAACCGGTGGGCTGAGCAGGGCGTGTGGGCGCAGGTACTGGAGAAGACGCAAGCGCTCGCGCAGCAGTTCGGGAACGTGGACTGGGTTGCGTCGATCGACTCCACGATCGTGCGAGTGCATCAACACGGCGCGACCCTTCCCCGCACCACAGGGGGCACCGTCGAACTACAAGAAGTTCGGTGACGAGCCACCGGATCATTCGATCGGTCGCGCCCGCGGCGGGTTGACGACGAAGAACCACCTGGTCTGCGACGGGAAGGACCGCGCCGACCAGATCGCGCATCGTCGCAAGAAGCCCGGGCGGCCGATCGACTTCAGTGCCGGACAACGAGAGCGCTACAGGGGCCGCAATGTCGTCGAGCGGTGCTTCAACAAGCTCAAGCAGTGGCGGGGGATTGCGATGCGCTCAGACAAGACCGCCCGCAATTACCACGCCGGCCTCTGTCTAGCCGCCACGATGCAGTGGGTCGACCCCGTCCTGGCGGGGCTCGCTACGCCGTGATCGAGGGGAAGATCCACTCGCGTGACTGGGCCTCACGGCGGGGGCGGTACAGGCGAACCATGTAGTTCCACCCTTCGGGCGTCGGGATGGCGTTGGGTTCGTCGCCGTCGCCGAAGCGAACGGTCACCGAACCATCAGCGTTCGGCGCTGCCGTGACGCTGTTGACGCTGACGACACCGCGATCGTTCTGGCTCATGTAGCCGGCAGGGTTGTACACGGTGATGGACCAGAACGCATCGACCGGGACGTCTCGCACTGTGAGTTCGTAGTGCCCGACGGGAAGCTTCGGCTCGACGTTCAGGTAGATGGCTTCGTGTTCAGGGAATCCGCCCCATGCGGACGCGGACCCCAGTAGGTGCCGGATTGGGTCGACCTCGCCCTCCTTGCCGAACGCGTTCCGGAAGTCGGGGAGCCCTTTCGAGAGCGCCAGGAGGTGTCCCCGGGTGTCATTGAACGACTCCTCGTCGTATGCGGGATGAGTGAACGGGACCGCAGAGTTCGCCTGGATTGCGAACCGGTCCTGGAGCGCGTTCACGGCTTCCACATCCGCCGCATCGTCCGGGTTGACGAGCGTGCGGACTGCGATCGTCACGTAGTCGGTGCCGCAGTTCTCCCGCGACAGGGCGTGATCACCGGCGGCGTGGATGATGAACGGCACGAAGTGGTCCTGGCTGATCACCATGGCCGACACGTAACGATCGCCGCTCTCGGGGACGGTGAGCGTTGCCCCCTTCGACACGTCCACGACCGCGGCGCTGTACAACGTGTCGCGGTTTTGCCGAATGACGGGCTGATGATCAAGCGGCGTCGGCACGCGGTTGTGCGCCCACGCATTGATCGCGCCGGTGTCCTTCAAGACAAAATCGAACATGCGGTCAGTCTCCGCGCGGACGAAGTTCTCGACGGTAACAGGCTCGGTCGATGTCATGCCGCGAGCCTATCCGCCCGCCCCGCCGCGAACCCGCACCGAACACGACGAGCCACGCCAGCGCGCCACCTCGCCAAACGTTTGGCAACACGTCCTCGGCCGGACCCGCAAGGTCCGCGCTCGTCTCGCCGCGAGCGCGGACCTTCGCGTTACCCGGTCGGATCAGGATGCGGGACGCCTATTCTGGAGAGCGACGTGACGGCACGTGTCGCCGTCGCAGCTGCGACCGGAAACGATCCGTGCGGATGATCGAAGGGCCCCTGTGAACATCACGCTGCTTCGACGGTTCGTGGCCGTCGCATCCGAAGACCTGCACTTCCCGCGCGCCGCGAAGACTCTCGACATCCCCCTCGCATCGCTCTACACGTCGATCGACAAGCTCGAGGTGGAGGTCGGGCATCCGCTCTTCACGCGCAACAAGGCCGGATGGACGCTCACCCCGGCGGGAAAGCTCCTGCTCATCGAGGCGAAGCACCAGATCGCGCACGCACCCGCACCCGCGGCGAAACAGGTCGCGCCAGCCGGCGGCAAGGCGAAGGCGTCGAAGGGCAAGGGGCGCGCCCCCGTCGTGAAGGGCGAGCCGAAGCCGTTCAAGAAGCGCCAGGGCCGCTAGCCCGCAAGCGACGAAGCGAACCCGGCGAAAACTACCGTTCGACGACCCGCCCGGCCTCGACGCGCCAGTGCCGGTCTGTCTGCACCGTCTCGAGCATCCGTCGGTCGTGGGTGACGAGCAGAAGTGTGCCCGTGTAGGACTCCAGCGCCTGCTCGAGCTGCTCGATCGCCGGCAGGTCGAGGTGGTTCGTGGGCTCGTCCAGCACGAGCACGTTCACACCCTGCGCCTGCAGCAGCGCGAGCGCCGCACGGGTCCGCTCTCCGGGCGACAGCTCATCCACCGGGCGCCCCACGTGGTCGGCCTTCAGGCCGAACTTGGCGAGCAGGGTGCGCACCTCGGCCGAGGCGAGCGCGGGAACGAACCCCTCGAACACGGATGCGAGGGGTCCGGGTCCGATCAGCTGCGACCGCGCCTGGTCGATCTCTCCGATCTGCACGTTCGCGCCCAGGCTCGCCGACCCCTCATCGGGCGACTGCTTGCCCAGCAGCGCCCGCAGCAGCGTCGACTTTCCGGCACCGTTGGGCCCGGTGATCCCGATGCGCTCCCCCGCGTTGACCTGGAGCGACACCGGTCCGAGCGCGAACGAGCCCTGCCGGAACACCGCGGAGCTCAGTGTCGAGACCACCGAGCTCGATCTCGGCGCCTCCCCGATCGTGAACGCGAGCTGCCATTCCTTGCGGGGCTCTTCGACCTCGTCGAGACGCGCGATACGGCTCTCCATCTGACGCACCTTCTGCGCCTGCTTCTCGCTCGACTCGGTGGCGGCCTTGCGCCGGATCTTGTCGTTGTCGGGCGACTTCTTCATCGCGTTGCGCACGCCCTGGCTCGACCACTCCCGCTGGGTGCGAGCGCGCGCGACGAGGTCGGCCTTCTTGTCGGCGAACTCGTCGTACTTCTCTCGCGCGTGACGCCGCGCGGTCGCGCGTTCCTCGAGATACGAGTCGTATCCGCCGCCGAAAACGCGGTTCGAGGACTGGGCCAGGTCGAGTTCGAGCACGCGCGTGACGCATCGCGCGAGGAATTCCCGATCGTGGCTCACCAGCACGACGCCGCCGCGGAGCCCGCGGACGAACGCCTCCAGCCTTTCGAGCCCGTCGAGGTCGAGATCGTTCGTGGGCTCGTCGAGCAGCACGATGTCGAACCGCGAGAGGAGGAGCGCTGCGAGGCCGACGCGTGCGGCCTGCCCGCCGGAGAGGGACGTCATGTCGGCGTGCTCGGCGCCGACACCGCCGAGATCGAGGCCGAGGTCGGCGAGCACCACCGGAATCCGCTCGTCGAGGTCCGCGTCACCGCTCGCCAGCCAGCGGTCCAACGCCGCAGAGTAGACATCGGCCGGGTCGGCACCGGTGCCGCTCATGTCCCTGGGATCGCCGAGCGCTGTGGCCGCGGCATCCATCGCCGCCGTCGCCTCGGCGCACCCGGTTCGTCGTCCGATGTAGTCCGCGACGCTCTCGCCCGGAATGCGTTCGTGCTCCTGCGGCAGCCACCCGACGAAGGCGTCGGCCGGCGCCAGCGAGACGCTGCCGGCCTGGGGCTCGTCGATCCCGGCGAGCAGCCGCAGCAGCGTCGACTTGCCGGCCCCGTTCGCGCCGACGACACCGACCACATCACCGGGGGCGACGGTCAGATCGAGGTCGTCGAAGAGCGTGCGGTGGCCGTAGCCGCCGGCGAGCGCACGGGCCACCAGTGTTGCGGTCATGGTTCGATCTTGTCACCCGGTCGGGACGTCCCCGCACCGTGGGCGTTCCGTCGCGACGCGGACGCATCTCGCGCAGTGGATGGCCCGAACAGACCGCGCCTGAGCGCGGGCGTCAGTCCCAGTCGAGGTAGTCCTCGATGGCCCAGGATGTGGCGCCGACATGGGTTGCGGGGAACATGTGGCCGCCGCCCTCGATGGGCACGACGCTGACGAGGCCGGGTGCGGTCGCCTGCAGCGTCTCGCCGTTGAGCGGCGGGGTGACCTCGTCCTCGGTCCCCTGCACCACGAGCACGGGCAGCCCGTCCGCGAGCGGGGGCGCCATGTCGGCCGACTCGACGCCGAGCAGGAGGACACCGTTCACCCGCGCGTGGTGGTCGAGCGACACCCGGCGGGCGATCGAACCGCCGAAGGCGTGGCCACCGACCCAGGCGTCGTCGATACCGAGGTGGTCCATGACATCCACGACGTCCTGTGCGAAGTCACGGAACGACGGGGCCACGGCGTCCGTATCGTCCGCGGCTGCCCGCAACCCGATCCGAACGACGCGGAAGTCCTCTTGTGAGACCGAGTGCGCCAGCGAACCCAACATGTCGATGTCGGATGCCCGACCGGGCACCAGCACGAGGGCAGGGCCCTCCCCCTCGGCGGCGTACGGGATCGCGCGTCCATCGGGCTCGAAGATCTGGGTCTCGGTCATGGTCGTTGCTCCTCTACGTCCAACTCCCCAGAATATCGCGGAGAGCGGCGGCGAACGGTCCCGCGGCCGGTGGGCGTCAGCGCCGGTGGCGGATACCGAAGAGGAAGTAGGCGGCGGGGCCGATCCAGTTGACCAGGATGACCGGGATCCAGACGGGCTTCGGGCCGACCACGTCCTTCTCGTTGCGCCAGGCCAGGTCCCAGAAGGCGAGGAACGCGAAGGCCAGCTGAACGACGCCGACCACGGCGAGCCCCACCTTTGCTCCCACGGAAATGGCCTTGGCCTCAGCGAGAACCTTGGCGCCTTGGGATAGAACTTCCTCGGTCTTGGCCATTTCGATCTCCTTCGATGACGCGGTCGTCGTGGGTGTGTTCCACCGTAGTCCGCTGACCCCGCCCTCTGAGTGGAAGAGTTCGCGAACTCGGCTCAGACGCCGGTCTCTGCGGGGAGGCGGCCGGATGCGACGGCTTTACGCAGCAGCTCGAAGTCGGCCTCGGCTACATCGGCGTAGGCGGCCGACCACGTCGCCGTCGCCTCGGCGAATTCGTCTGATCCGCCGAGGTACCCCACGATCGCGGCCGAGGCCGGGGACTGCCCGTGCGCCCGAGCCAGGAGCGCGGCGCACAGCGCACCGTACGAGCGGAATTGATCGGCGTCGAGCGAGTCCGGCTCGATCGATCCTTTCATGTCGCGGAACTGCCGCCAGTAGTAGTCCACCCGGTACCGGTCCGCGACGTCGCCCGCCCAGCCCCGCATCCACCCGACGAAGAGGTCGGAGTTGGCCTGCAGGATCCGCTGGGCGGCGACGACACGGTGGCCCTCGATGAACTCCGTCACGCCGGGGCGACCCGGGATGAGCGAGCGCCGGCCCCCGTACGTCGACAGGACCGACGGCGGGGCCTCCTTGGCCTGCAGGAACAGGATGTCGCCGGTGGGGCCCTCGACCGCGATCAGGTAACAGCGCGTGCCGACGCTGCCGACACCGACGACCCGCAGGGCGAAGTCGACCACGCGGTACTGCTCCAGCAGGAACGCGATGTCCTCGCGCAGGGTGGCCCGGTATTGGGTGAAGAGGTCTGTGACCTCACCCAACGTCGCATGATCGACGTGGCGCAGGACGGGAGGCTGGTCGACGATGCGGATGCCGCCGTCCACCGAGATCGTCGTCAGGCGCTGCAGGAGCCGCTCCGACGTGCGCGCACGGGCTTTCTTCGCCGCTTTCCGGACCGTCCGCTCGCCTTTCTCCCCGAGGTGACGCGCGACCGCGGACATGTCGACCCGGGTGTAGTACCGCTCCCGCGTGGAGAGTCGACAATACTCACGCAACGTCTCGCGGTACGCGTCGGCCGCGGCGAAGGCGGCCGCGCGGCATGAGTCCTCGCTCAAGCCGATGTCGCGCCCGCTGATGTGCACGCTCGCGGTGAGCCGGCGCACGTCCCACTCCCACGGCGCGACGCCGCCTTCGTCGAAGTCGTTGAGGTCGAACACGAGCGCGCGTTCGGGCGAGGCGAAGAAACCGAAGTTCGAGATGTGGGCGTCGCCGCAGGAGACGACCTCGAGGTCGGTGGTGGGGGCACCGCGCAGGTCGGCGGCCATGACCGCCGCCGTGCCCCGATAGAACGCGAACGGCGATTGCAGCAGCCGTCCCACTCGCACGGGCACGAGATCCTTCAGTCTCGATGCATGCTGTTCATCGAGGATGGCGAGCGGATCCCGGTCGACGGGGAGGACGAGTTCGGCCAGGCCTCGTCGCGGCAGGCGCCCACGCACCCGGCGCCCGGCTTCGTACGCGGGTGACCGTCGCTCGCCGTTGCTCATGTCGCAGGCTACCGCGTGAGGGCGAGCGGCAGGAGTGGAAAGCCATATCCGCCGTTGCCACTCACCGCGGTGAAACTGACGGAAAGCGGCGGCGAGGGCGTCAGCTTCAGTTATTGAAGCGGAACTCCACGACGTCGCCGTCCTGCATCACGTAGTCCTTGCCCTCGAGCCGCGCCTTGCCCTTCGCACGGGCCTCGAGCACCGAGCCGGTCGCAACCAGGTCGTCGAACGAGATGACCTCGGCCTTGATGAAGCCCTTCTCGAAATCGGTGTGGATGACACCGGCCGCCTGCGGGGCCTTCCAGCCCTTGCCGATCGTCCAGGCGCGTGATTCCTTCGGCCCCGCCGTCAGGTACGTCTGCAGGCCGAGCGTGTCGAAGCCGATGCGGGCGAGCTGGTCAATGCCCGACTCATCCTGACCCGTCGAGGCCAGCAGCTCCGCCGCGTCCTCGGGGTCGAGGCCGATCAGTTCGGACTCGATCTTCGCGTCGAGGAAGACGGCGCGGGCCGGGGCGACGAGGGCTTCGAGTTCGGCGAGGCGTGCGGCATCCGTCAGCACAGCCTCGTCGACGTTGAAGACGTAGATGTACGGCTTCGATGTCATCAGCCCGAGTTCCTTGATCGCCGCGAGGTCGAGGCCCGAGTGCGAAAGCAGGACGCCGCGTTCCAGAGCGTCCTTCGCCGCGACCGCCGCTTCGAGCACGGCCGGGTCGGCCTTCTTGCCCTTGACCTCTTTCTCGAGGCGCGGAATCGCCTTCTCGAGCGTCTGCAGATCGGCGAGCATGAGCTCGGCGTTGATCGTCTCGAGGTCGTTCTTCGGGTTGACGGCGCCCTCGACGTGCACGACGTCGTCGTCGGTGAAGCCGCGCACGACCTGCGCGATCGCGTCGGCCTCACGGATGTTCGCGAGGAACTGGTTGCCCAGGCCCTCCCCCTCGCTCGCGCCGCGGACGATGCCGGCGATGTCGACGAACGACACCGTCGCGGGCAGGATCCGCTCGCTGCCGAAGATCTCGGCGAGCTTGGTCAGCCGCGGGTCGGGAAGGTTCACGACCCCGACGTTCGGCTCGATCGTCGCGAACGGGTAGTTCGCCGCGAGCACGTCGTTCTGGGTCAGGGCGTTGAAGAGGGTGGACTTGCCGACGTTGGGCAGGCCGACGATGCCGATAGTGAGAGCCACGGGCATCGAGTCTACGGCGGTGCGCCGGGCGCTTCCTCCGGGCGCTCTGCGTCAGGCGCCGCGAACGGCCCGGAACGCGTGCGTCACGTACGGCATCTCGATCGATCCGTCGGCGGCGGGTGACGGGTGCGCGGCGATGTGCGCGAGGACCTGCCGTTCGATGCGGGCGCGGTCGGCCGGCTCGGCCGTGATGACGTAGCTCCGGGAGCGCACCATCTCGAGGAGGGTCTCGCGCGACATCCGTCGCGACCACGCCCGCTCGCGGCGCTCGAGCCCCGCGAACGGCGCGGCGACCCGGGGACCGCCGTCGGCGATGAGCTGCTCGGCGTTGCTGCCGTGCATGATCTCGGTCAGCCGCGCGACCCACGGCACGCCCTCGTCGCGGATGTTCCAGATCAGGCCGAGCACGCCGCCGGGTCGAAGCACACGGCCGATCTCGGTGGACCCTGCGCCGGGATCGACCCAGTGCCACGCCTGGCCGAGCACGACGGCGTCGACGGATGCATCGGGCAGAGGCATCCGTTCCGCCGTGCCCTCGACGGTCCGCACCTCCGAGAGTCCGGCGCGGAGCTGCTCGAGCATCGCAGGATCGGGATCGATCGCCACGACCTCGGCGCCCGTCGCGAGCACGGCGCGGGTGAGCTTGCCGGTCCCGGCGCCCACATCCGCGACCTCGAGCGGCGTGCGCGATTCGACGGGTTCGAGCATCCACTCCACCGCTTCGGCGGGGTACTCGGGGCGCCCGGCCTCGTAGGTAGCGGCGGCCCGCCCGAACGACGTCGACATCTGTTCGCGATCGGTCATGGGGCGAGCCTACGTGGGGCTGCTTGGGGCATCGGCGACCCGCGCTGTCGCACCGGGACGGACTCGACCAGCGGACATCCGGAAGGAGCTACCGAGCCCGGAGCGTCCCACGGCGCCGCACCGGCGCTCACGCGCCCCATCGCACCTTCGTGGTGTTCGCCCGCCTCTCGCTATCCCGCTGGCCACGCGACAGACGACCACGCCGGGTCTGCCCGCCGAACACGGCGCGCCTCCCCCGCCGTCGCCTCCGGCCGCGCGAGGGTGGGGTCGTGCCCCTGGATTTCACCGCCATCGACTTCGAGACGGCCAATTCCAGCCCCGCATCCGCCTGCGCCGTCGGTCTGGTGCGCGTCCGCGCCGGCCGCGTGGTCGCGAAAGCCGGGTGGCTGATCCGGCCGCCCGCAGGCCACGACGAGTTCAACCCGTTCAACACCCGGATCCACGGCATCCGCGTCGAGGATGTCGCGGGCGCTGCCGGGTGGACCCACCAGCTCGACGCCCTGTGCGCCTTCGCCGGTGCCGACGTGCTCGTCGCCCATAACGCCGGGTTCGACATGAACGTGCTGCGCCGGGCTTGCGCCGCGACGGGCGACGAATGCCCGCCGTACCGCTACCTGTGCACGCTGCAGCTGGCGCGCAAGTCGTACGTGCTGGACTCCTATCGGCTGCCGCTGGCCGCGGCCGAGGCCGGCTTCACGGACTTCGCCCACCACGACGCGACGGCAGACGCCGAGGCCTGTGCGCACATCGTCATCGACACCGCGCGGCGATCCGGAGCAACGGATGTTTCACACCTGGCCGAGCTGGCGGGCATCAAGGTCGGACGACTCGAGGCAGCGGGCCCGGCCCCCGTCTCGGCCGGGCCGACGTTCGCGCCTATGGCGCTCCAAGCCGCCGTCGCCTGAGCGGGCCCGGCCGATGTCGCACCCCCCTGCGACGATGAGCCCATGGACATCCTGATCCTTCCTCTGGCTCTCGCGGCACTCGTCATCGGCGCCCTCGTCGGGTGGCTCGCGCGTGGGTCTCGCTCGCAGACCGATCTGGCAGCGCTTCGTGCCCGCGCCACGGGCGCCGAGTCGCTCGTCGCGGGTTTGCGCGAGCAACTCCAACTGCAGCGCGGGGCCGATGCCGAGCGTGCCGAGCGGGAACGACGCGACCAGGCCGTGCTGCGCGCCCTCGCGCCCGTGCAGGACTCGCTCGATCGGATGCAGCGGCAGGTGACCGACCTCGAGCGCGAACGCGGGGCCCAGTACGGCGCGATCGCGGCTCAGCTGCGCCAGTCGCTCGAGTCGGACGAGCAACTGCGGCGCACGACCGAGTCCCTGGCTGGTGCGCTCCGCTCCAACGGCACTCGCGGCGTCTGGGGCGAAACGGCGCTCCGCCGCGTCGTCGAGGCCGCCGGCCTCACCCGACACGTCGACTTCACGATCCAGACCTCGGTGACGACGGATGCCGGAACCGGCCGACCCGACATGGTGATCCGCCTCCCCGGGGGCGCGTCGGTGCCGGTCGACGCGAAGGTTCCGCTCGATGCGTACCTCGAGGCATCCGCGATCCCGATCACCGCGATCGGCGAGCAGGCCGAACGACGTCAGGCGCTCCTGCAGCGACATGTGCGAGCCGTGCGCGCGCACGTCGACGCGCTCGCGAAGAAGGCCTACTGGACGGGCGTCGAGTCGAGCCCCGAATTCGTCATCTGTTTCATCCCGAACGAGTCGTTGCTCGCGACGGCGCTCGACGAAGACCCGACGCTGCTCGACTACGCGTTCTCGCGCCGGGTCGCCCTGGCGTCCCCGGTCAACCTCTGGGCCGTGCTCAAGACGGTCGCATTCTCGTGGACGCAACAGGATGTCTCGGCCGAAGCCAAGCGACTGTTCGAGCTCGGGTCGACCCTGTATCAGCGCCTCGGCGCGCTTGCCGGTCACGCCGACTCGCTGCGCCGCGCGATCGAGCGCACCGTCGAGAGCTACAACAAGTTCGCCGGCTCGCTCGAGACGCGCGTCCTGGCAACGGCACGTCAGTTCCCGGGGATCGACGACACGCGGCTGCTGCCCGAAGCGTCAGCGATCACGACGTCTCCGCGATCGCTGACGGCGGCAGAACTCGTGGAGTCGATCGCGGACGACGATGCCTACGACCACGACCACGACGCGTCCGGCACCGAGGAACCGACCGACGAGTGGTACGACGGTGTGTCGGACGGATCATCCGCGGCCGACGCTCCTGAGCCCGAGGCCGGGATCCTGGCCGCGAACACCGCTGCCCCCGGAATCACCCCTCCGATCGCCCTCGCCGACGTCGGCGAGCTACGGGATCGGCTCAGGACCCTCCGCCGGGAATGAGGCTCATGAGGGCCACGACCGTGCCCGAGACGACGACAAAGGCGCCGATCAACCACCAGGGGCTCACCTCGTGCCCCTCTTCGCGGCGGACACGAAGCAGGACGTCCTGGCGGCGGGCGGGGTCGATGGCGTCGGCGACGACGGCCTGCGCCCCGGTTACGGGATGCGCACCCGTGTGAGCGCTCTGTGAAGTCATGCGGAACCGTCCCGTGTTTGCTGTGGATCGACCACCGTCAACGCTGACTGGCACGCCCCATTCTGCCAGACCGTCCCGTGAAGGCATGGTGACGCCGCGCGCCGTTACGCAAACGTGCGGAACCATCCGGCGCCCACCGCTGCGCTGAAAAGGCCGTGCGTAGACCGCTCAGAGATCCGCGTCCCAGAGGATCAGAGCGTCAGCAGATCAGAGCCACTTGGACGTCAGGTGCTCCGAGGTGATGCGACGCAGCGTTCCGGAACGGCCGCGCAGGACGACGCTCTCGCTGTAGATGAAGTCGCCCTCGCGCCGCACCCCGGCGACGAGCTGACCGTCCGTCACGCCCGTCGCGACGAAGATCGTGTTGTCGCCGGTGACGAGCTCGTTGGCCTCGTAGACATAGCCGTCGGTCCTCAGACCGGCGTCCGCGCCCTTCTGCTTCTCGACGTCGTCGCGCGGCCACAGTCGCCCCTGGATGTGCCCGCCGAGCGCCTTGATGGCGCACGCCGTGACGATCCCCTCCGGGCTGCCGCCGATGCCGACGCACATGTCCGTGCGCGCGTTGTGGCGCGCGGCGTTGATACCGCCCGCGACATCGCCGTCCGACATCAGTCGCGTGCCCGCACCCGCGGCACGGATATCCGCGATGAGCTGCTCGTGACGCGGGCGATTCAGTACCGACACGACCATTTCGTCGATGGGCTTGCCGAGCGCCTTCGACAACAGCCGGATGTTCTCGCCGACGGGCAGACGGATGTCGACCACGCCGACGCCGGCGGGGCCAGTGACGAGCTTGTCCATGTAGAAGACCGACGAAGCATCCAGCATCGTTCCGCGGTCCGAGACGGCGATGACCGACAGGGCATTCTGGCGACCGGCGGCGGTGAGAGACGTGCCGTCGATCGGGTCGACGGCGACGTCGCACTGGGGCCCCCGGCCGTTGCCGACCCTCTCGCCGTTGAACAGCATGGGCGCCTCGTCCTTCTCGCCCTCGCCGATGACGATCACGCCGTCGAAGTTCACCGTCGTGAAGAACGCCCGCATGGCATCGACCGCCGCGGCGTCGGCGGCGAGCTTGTCGCCGCGTCCGATGAATGGCACCGCCCGGATGGAAGCCGCTTCGGTCGCACGAACGAGTTCGAGTGCGAGGTTTCGATCGGGATGAAGCGGGCTCATGTCGCCGGTGATGCTGACCATGTCGTCAGCCTAACGACACCCCTCCGCCCCCGAACCGGGTTTCGCCGGCCCCGACGGCGAAGGAATCGCGCTTCTTTCCGATGCGGCAAACGGAGTCGGCGCGACGCCCGCACCCGGTGGCTCACGCGGCGCGCTTCGCTAGAGTGAACACGCACCCTCCCGATCTGTGAGAGCCGCACACTCCCGATTCCTAAGGAGCACCTCGATGCCCGTCGCCACCCCCGAGCAGTACGCCGACATGTTGGATCGAGCGAAGGCCGGAGGCTTCGCATACCCCGCCATCAACGTCTCGAGTTCGCAGACGATCAACGCCGTCCTGCAGGGCCTGACCGAGGCCGGGTCCGACGGCATCCTCCAGGTCACCACGGGCGGTGCGGACTACTTCGCCGGCCAGACCGTCAAGGCCCGCGCGACGGGCGCTCTCGCGTTCGCCCGCTTCGTCCACGAGGTCGCCAAGAGCTACCCGATCACGGTCGCGCTGCACACCGACCACTGCCCGAAGGAAGCCCTTCCCGGTTTCGTCCTGCCCCTGATCGAAGCCTCCGAAGAAGAGGTCAAGGCCGGGCGCAACCCGATCTTCCAGTCCCACATGTGGGACGGCTCGGCCGTGCCGCTCGACGAGAACATCGAGATCGCCGCGGAGCTGCTGCCCCGCATGAAGAACATCAACGCGATCCTCGAGGTCGAGATCGGCGTCGTCGGCGGCGAAGAGGACGGCGTCAAGCACGAGGGATCGAACGAGGCCCTCTACACGACCGTCGCCGATGTGACCAAGGCCGTCGAGGCCCTCGGCCTCGGCGAGAACGGCCGTTACATCGCCGCTCTGACCTTCGGCAACGTGCACGGCGTCTACAAGCCGGGCAACGTCAAGCTTCGTCCCGAGCTGCTCGGCGAGATCCAGGCGGGCATCGCGGCGAAGTTCGGCACCGGACCCAAGCCGCTCGACCTCGTCTTCCACGGCGGATCGGGCTCGACGTCGGAAGAGATCGCGCTCGCGGTGTCGAACGGTGTCATCAAGATGAACATCGACACCGACACGCAGTACGCGTTCACGCGCTCCGTCGCGGGCTTCATGTTCAGCAACTACGACGGTGTCCTGAAGGTCGACGGCGAGGTCGGAAACAAGAAGGTCTACGACCCCCGCGCCTGGGGCAAGGTCGCCGAGACGGCGATGGCCGCGCGCGTCGTCGAGGCGACGCAGCAGCTCGGTTCCGCGGGCAAGTCGCAGGGCTGATTCAGCACCACCAGCATCACGGATGCCTCGACCCGGCGCTCGTCCGAGAGCAGGGGTCGGGGCATCCGTCGTTCTACGCGGGTGGGCGGAAGTCGTCGAGCAGTCCCGGCGCGCCCTCGGGCACATCGACGACGACGATCTCGTCCCCTGGACGCACGACGCCCCCGCGCACGACGCGCAGGTAAGGACCCAGACGGCGCTCTGCGGCGAACCGCTTGACCCAGCCCCGCTCGTCGGCTCCGCCGAGCCACCGAGCGAACGTCTGGCAGGGGGTCCGCGGCATCGTCACGGCGACCTCGACGCGCTCGCCGATGCGCCAGACCTCGCCGATGCGCGCCGCGTTGACGTCGATCCCCTCGGTGCGCAGGTTCTCGCCGAACCATCCCGGCGGCAGCTCGCGGTCAAGCTCCCGTTCCCAGTGCGCAGCGTCTTCCTGCGCGTAGGCGTACAGCGCCTTGTCGAGCCCGCCGTGGTGCTTGCGATTGACCTGCACGTCACCGCGCACGCCGAAGGGGCCGACCTTCGCGCCGCGCGCGACCGGTCGCTTGTCGATGGCCGTCACGCCCGCACTGCCCGCCTCGGGCAGCAGTTGATGAACGACGCAGACAGCGAGAAGGCGAGCCATCCGCCCATCGTATGGAAACCATCCACCGATGTCCCGAATGCTCAACGATGCGGCACCCTCAACCGAGCCGAAATGGGACACCCCTGCAGACCCTGTCCCACTTTTCAGCTGTATGCCGCCCTGTTACCGAGAGAAAGTGGGACACACACCCCAGAAAGTGGGACATCGAGTCGCCGGGGTGGGGCCTCGAGGGGGGTCAGCCGACTCAGCGGACCGAGCCGACCAGGGCGTTCCAGATCGTCGGGTCACTGAACAGCGGCACCATCAGCAGCACGCTCGTGATGAGGGTGAAGACGACACCACCGACGAGCGGAATCCACCAGGTGATGCGGCCCCGTCGCAGATTCAGCCACGTCAGCGTGGCGGTCAGCAACCACCCGAGGCCGAGGACGAATGCGGCGGCGAGACCCCATCCGCGCCCGCCGCCCGCGAACTCTGCATCGACACCCATGACGCCCAGCACCGTGTTGGCGTACGTCGCGTAGTTCGTGAACGCGGGGATCGACGTCAGAACGTTGAACAGTCCGTAGCCGAGCAGACCGAACGTCACGACCCGGTCGATCATGTTCGGGCGACCGACCGGGCGCGCGGGACCGGATGCCGAGGGCACGACGGGCGGCGGAGCACCCGGCTGCAGCGGCGGCGGTGCCGGGTGCTGCGCCGGGCCGACCGTTCCATACGGTGGGGCGGGCGGAACCGGTGCGGCCGGGGCATCCAGCGACTGGCCGGACGACAGGGCTGCGGTGGCATCCGGTTGCTGGATGCGCGCGCGCTGCTCTTCGGGCGTGGCGTATTCGCCGTACGCCGGACGCGCGGGACGGTCGGGCACGGGGGTGCTCACGCGGTGGCCCCCCGGCCGCCGAGCGCGCGCTCATCGCGCTGGCCCGACGAATCGTGGCGCAGCTCTTTGGGGAGCGAGAAGATCAGGTCCTCTTCGGCCGTCTTCACCTGTTCGACGTCGCGGTACCCCGCGCCCGCCAGATCGGCGAGCACCTGGTCGACGAGGACTTCGGGGACGGATGCGCCGCTCGTGACGCCGACCGTCTCGACGCCGTCGAACCATTCCTGGCGCATCTCGTCCGCGTAGTCCACGCGGTAGGCGGCCTTCGCGCCGTGTTCGAGGGCGACCTCGACCAGGCGCACGCTGTTGGAGGAGTTGGCCGAACCCACGACGATCACGAGGTCCGCGCCGCGCGCGACCTTCTTGATCGCGACCTGGCGGTTCTGCGTGGCGTAGCAGATGTCGTCCGAGGGCGGGTCCTGCAGCTGCGGGAAGCGGGTGCGCAGGCGCCGGACGGTTTCCATCGTCTCGTCGACCGAGAGCGTCGTCTGCGAGAGCCACACGACCTTGGACGGGTCGCGCACCTCGATCGTGTCCGCCTCTTCCGGCGACCCGACGAGCGTCACGTGTTCGGGCGCTTCGCCCGCGGTGCCCTCCACCTCTTCGTGGCCCTCGTGGCCGATCAGCAGGATCTCGAAGTCGTCACGGGCGAAGCGCACGGCCTCGCGGTGCACCTTGGTGACGAGGGGGCACGTCGCGTCGATCGCCTGCAGGCCCCGATCGGCGGCCGCGGACACGACGGCGGGCGAGACCCCGTGTGCGCTGAAGACGATGTGAGCGCCCGGGGGAACCTCATCGACCTCATCGACGAAGATCGCGCCCTGGGATTCCAACTCGGTGACGACGTGGACGTTGTGGACGATCTGCTTGCGCACGTACACGGGGGCGCCGAAGCGCTCGAGAGCCTTCTCGACCGCGATCACGGCTCTATCCACACCCGCGCAGTATCCACGGGGTGCGGCCAGCAGCACCCTCTTGTGTCCTTCGACCGGGATATCCTGAAGACGCCCCGCGCGGCCCGGTACTCGGGGCAGGGGCATGCGGACGACGGGGGTGCTCACTCCTCGATTCTACGGGGGCCATCCTGCGCCCCGGCCGGGAGGACCCAGATGACGGACGCTTCGACACCGCTCGGCGGAACCGCGATGACGCCGCTCGGCGGGACGGGACCGGCATTCGCGCCGCCAGGCGGCCCCGTGCATCCGCGCGACTCGAGCCCCGACCATCCGTGCTCCGTCGCCGCGCTCGGCACGGTCGTGCGCGACTACGTCGCCAAACTCGGCTCGCCCTGGATCGAGGGCGAGGTGACGGAGTGGAACGTCCGCAACGTCGGCACGTTCGCCCGCCTGCGCGACCTCGAGGGCGACGCCATGATCTCGCTCACCATCTGGTCCCGCGTGCGCGATCGACTGCCGAAGGACATCAAGCCGGGCGACCACATCATCGTGTGCGCCAAACCCGAGTATCGCGTCAAGTCCGGTGACCTGTCGTACAACGTCTCGTCGGCCCGGCACGTGGGCCTCGGTGATCTGCTCGAGAACCTCGAGCGCCTGCGGTCGAAGCTTCGCGCCGAGGGACTGTTCGATCCCGAGCGAAAACGTCGACTGCCCTTCCTGCCGCATCTGGTCGGGCTCATCACGGCGAAGAATTCGGATGCCGAGAAAGACGTGCTGCGTAACGCCGAGCTGCGCTGGCCCCATGTGAACTTCCGGGTCGAGCACGCGACGGTGCAGGGCGACCAGTGCGTCCCCTCCGTGCTGGCGGCACTGCGCAGACTCGACGACGACCCGGCCGTCGACGTGATCGTGATCGCGCGCGGCGGTGGTGACTTCCAGGACTTGCTCGGCTTCAGCGACGAGCGGCTGCTGCGCGCCGTCGCCGAAGCGCGAACCCCCGTCGTGAGCGCCATCGGGCACGACGCGGATCGTCCGCTGCTCGACGAGGTGGCGGACCTGCGCGCCTCCACTCCGACCGACGCGGCCAAACGCATCGTCCCCGATGTCGCCGAACAGATCGCCATCGTCCGTCAGGTCCGAGGCCGCCTCGCCGCGCGCCTCGCCCAGAAGCTGCACCACGAGGGCGTGCACCTCGAGCAGCTCCGCTCACGCCCCGTGCTCCGCCACCCCGAACGGATGCTGCACGACCGGGCGTCCTCGATCGAACAGCACATCGCCCGCGGTCGCGCGGCAACGACCCGGGCACTCGCCCGTGGCACGACCGACGTGGCGGAGCTGCGCGCCGGGCTCCGCGCTCTCAGCCCTCAGCACACCCTCGATCGTGGATACGCGATCGTCGAGGTCGCGGGTGAGATCGTTCGCGATGCGGCGAGCGCACCGAAGGGCGCTGAGGCCCGGGTCACCGTGGCCCGCGGCCGGTTCGCCGCGACCTCGCGGGGCGAGGTGGAGGCGTGAGCGCGCGCCATAGGATGAAGACATGACCGAGCAGGCAGCCGACATCGCCGCGCTCTCTTTCGAGCAGGCCCGCGACGAGCTGCAGCAGGTCGTCGCCCGGCTGGAGCAGGGCTCGGCGACGCTCGAAGAATCCCTGCGGCTCTGGGAGCGCGGAGAAGCGCTCGCCCGTCGGTGCGAGGACTGGCTGCTCGGCGCGAAACAGCGCCTGGATGCGGCATCCGCGTCCACCGACGCACCGGCGGCCGGGGGTGACGCGTAGTGTCCCCGCGTACGACACAGCGGGTGGTCGCCGAGCTGGGGCGCCCCGAGACCCCCGACGAGACAGCGGCCCGCAAGGCCGAGTCATCCCGCATCTACCGCTCCAGCCAGACGTTCCGCAATCTGATCGCCGCGATCATCGTCACGGTCGCGGTCGTCTTCATCGTGATCTTCGGCGTCCCGCGCGGCGAACTGCCCGAGCGCGAGGGCATCGACCCGGCCCCGATCGCTGCGCAGGCCGGCGAGAGTCTCGGGCGCACCGTCATCGTGCCCGCCGTGCCCTCGGACTGGCGGGTGAACGCGGCCGAGGTGTCATCGGACGGCGGTTCGTCGTCGTGGTCCATCGCGTACGTACCCGACGATGAGGGTTTCATCCGGTTCGCGCAGGCGTTCGACACCGACGAGGTCTGGGCGCGGAGTGCGCTGGCGGGCTCCGCACCGGCGGACACCCTCCAGATCGACGGCGTCGAGTGGGACGTCTTCGAGCCGGCCGACCCGAGCCGCACGGCGAACATCTCCTACGCACTCGGAACCCAAGCGGGTTCCGACTACGTGCTGCTCTACGGAGCCGCGACTCCCGAGCAGACCGCCGAACTGGCAGCGATCGTTGCCTCGGACGTGAAAGAACTCCAGGGAGCCACCCGATGAGCGATACCCCGACCCCCGCACGCGCCTGGGCCGAGATGCTGCGCGGCAACGCGCGCTTCGTCGCGGGCGAGCCCCGGCATCCGCGCCAGGATGTCGAACGCCGGCACCAGACCGCCGCGGCTCAGAAGCCACGCGCGGCGCTCTTCGGCTGCTCGGACTCGCGACTGGCTGCCGAGATCATCTTCGACAAGGGCCTCGGCGACCTGTTCGTCGTGCGGAACGCCGGCCAGGTCATCTCGGATTCCGTCGTCGGCAGCCTCGAGTACGCGGTCGCGGTGCTCGAGGTTCCCCTGATCATCGTTCTCGCGCACGACGAGTGCGGAGCCGTGCGCGCCGCGATCGACAGCACGGGCATCGATGCACCCGCCCTCCCCGCGCAGGTGTGGCGCCAGATCGCCCCGATCGTGCCCGCCGCACGCCGCGTTCTCTCGGCCGGAGCCGCCGAAGGCGTGACACCCGCGACGATCGACGCCGAGGCTGTGGGCCGCGAGCACCTGCGCGCCACCGTCACCGAGCTGTTGCGCACGTCCGAGCTGATCAGCGACGCCGTCGCCGAGGGCCGCCTGGCCATCGTGGGTGCGAACTATCGTCTTGCCGAGGGCACGGCCGTGCCCGACATCCTGCTGGGCGCCGCGATGGACGCGGACGCCTGAGACCCCGGAGGAACAACGAAGTGACTGACACCGCAGCTGGCATCGAGTACCGCATCGAGCACGACACCATGGGCGAGGTGCGGGTTCCCGCGGCCGCCCTGTACGGCGCGCAGACGCAGCGTGCGGTGGAGAACTTCCCCATCTCGGGCGACAGCCTCGACCCCGCGCAGCTGATCGCGCTCGCGCGTATCAAGAAGGCGGCGGCGCTCGCCAATAAGCAGCTCGGCACGCTCGACGCGGCGATCGCGGATGCGATCGCCGCCGCGGCGGATGAGGTCATCGGCGGCGGTGCCGCGGACCAGTTCCCGATCGACGTCTACCAGACCGGTAGCGGCACATCGACGAACATGAACATGAACGAGGTGCTCGCCACCCTCGCCAGCCGTTCGCTCGGCTCGGCCGTGCACCCGAACGATCACGTGAACGCCTCGCAGTCGTCCAACGACGTCTTCCCGACATCGGTGCACGTCGCCGTCACAGAGGAACTCCTGAACGATCTGATTCCGGCGCTCGACTACCTGGCCGTCGCGCTCGAGGCGAAGGCCGACCTCTGGAAGGGCGCGGTCAAGTCCGGCCGCACGCACCTGATGGATGCGACACCCGTCACGCTCGGTCAGGAGTTCGGCGGATACGCCCGCCAGATCCGCCTCGGCATCGAGCGCGTCCAGGCCGTCGTCCCGCACGTGGCCGAGGTGCCGCTCGGCGGCACCGCCGTGGGCACGGGCATCAACACCCCGGTCGGGTTCCCGCAGAAGGTGCTCGAGCTGCTCGTGAGCGAGACCGGTCTGCCCATCACCGAAGCGGTCGACCACTTCGAGGCACAGGCCAACCGTGACGCACTGGTCGAGGCATCCGGGGCGCTCCGCACGATCGCGGTGTCGCTGACGAAGATCACCAACGACCTGCGCTGGATGGGGTCGGGCCCCAACACCGGTCTCGGCGAACTGCACATCCCCGACCTGCAGCCGGGATCCTCGATCATGCCGGGCAAGGTCAACCCGGTGATCCCCGAGGCGACGCTCATGGTGTGCGCCCGGGTCATCGGCAACGATGCGACGATCGCCTGGGCGGGTGCCTCGGGTTCGTTCGAGCTCAACGTCGCGATCCCCGTCATGGGCACCGCGCTGCTCGAGTCGATCCGGCTCCTCGCGAACACGATGCGCGTGCTCGCCGACAAGACGATCGCCGGCCTCGAGGCCAACCTCGAGCGTGCCGCAGCGTTCGCCGGGATGTCGCCCTCGATCGTGACGCCGCTGAACAAGATCGTCGGATACGAGGCCGCGGCCAAGATCGCGAAGCACTCGGTCGCGAAGGGCATCACCGTTCGCGAGGCCGTCGTGGACCTCGGCTACGTCTCGCGTGGAGAGATCACCGAAGAGCAGCTCGACGAGAAGCTCGATCTGCTCTCGATGACCCACCCCGGATGAGAGCTCGCCTCCCCCTGCACATCGACGTGCCGCGGAGTCGGATAATAAGCGCATGACCCGCGAGCGACGGCCGATCCCGGCGAGGGCGTTGATCGTCGGCGCCATCCTCGCGGTCGCCGCACTCGGGCTCACGATCGTCGGCGGGGTGACGTTCCTCGCGCAGAGGGATCGCACCCTCACCGACATCGACGAACGTCTGATCTCGCAGATCGAAGCACTCGATCAGGTGGATGAGCTTCGTGTCGTCGTCGAAGGCGGTGCGGTGACGAGCGCGCAAGACACCCCCGATGAGTTCACCGACCTCGAGGCGTACCTGCGCGCGGCGGTGTTGCGCCTCATCCCGGGTCGCAACGAGGCGTCCATCGCGGTCATCGACGGCAGGATCGCCTTCCGGAGCGCGAACACCCTGAGCCAGCAGATCGCCGACGACCCGGACTTCGTCGCGGAGGCCGTTGCGACGGCACGACCGGCCGATCCCGCCGTGATCGCGAGCGCGCGGATCGGCTCGACCGACGTGCGCTACATCGCCGTCCCCGTCAACCTGCCCGGAGACGATCATTCCGGGGTCTACATCCGCGCCGTCGATGTCACGCGCGAACTCGAGCCGGTGACGCTTTCGCTCGTGACATACACGGCGGCCGCCCTCGCCACACTGGCCGCGATCGGGATCGTTGGATGGTTCGTCGCCGGACGCATCCTCTCCCCCATCCGTCGCATGCGCGAGACGGCAGACTCGATCACGCCGACGGACCTGCGAGCGCGCATTCCGGCGGACGGAAACGACGACATCTCGGATCTCAGCCGCACCGTCAACTCCATGCTCGACAGGCTCGAGGGGTCGATGGACAACCAGCGTCAGCTGCTCGACGACGTCCGGCACGAGCTGAAGACGCCGATCACGATCGTGCGCGGGCACCTCGAGATGATGGATGTCGAGAACCCGGCCGACGTCGCCAGCACCCGTGACATCGGGATCGCCGAGCTCGACCGGATGACGCGTCTCGTCGAAGACATCGACCTGCTCTCGTCCGCGGAGGGTGACCAGTTCGAGATCTCTCTGGTCGACGTGCGCGAGCTCACCGAGCGGATGGGCGACCTGGTGGGCGGTTTCCCCGGTCACAGCTGGAGTGTCGCGGCCATCGCGCGGGGCGTCATCGAGGGCGACTACGACCGTCTCTTGCAGGCGTGGCTTCAGCTCGCCGACAACGCCGCGAAGTACACCCCGCAGGGTTCGCCGATCGAAATCGGCAGCACCCTCGACATCGCGTCCGTGCACCTGTGGGTACGGGATCACGGCCCCGGCATTCCCCCAGCCGCTCGTCGCAGGATCTTTCATCGCTTCGCCCGTGCGGATCACCGTACAGTGGGGGGATCGGGACTGGGCCTCGCGATCGTCGATGCGATTGCGAAGGCACATCTGGGGACATGCGCCGTCACCGACACCGAAGGCGGCGGCGCGACTTTCACGATCACCCTGCCCATCACGCAGGGACGCAGCGAGACGCTGCCATCCCCCGTCCGGGCCGGGGACGTGGTGTTGCAGAGGGAGGCAACGGGGTGACGCACATTCTGATCGCGGAGGACGAACCGCGCATTTCCGCGTTCGTGAGCCGTGGACTCGAATCCGCCGGCTATACGACGACGATCGTCGAGAGCGGCGACTCCGCCCTCGAGTTCGCCCTGAGCGGCGATGTCGACCTCGTCCTGCTCGATGTCGGACTCCCCGGTATGGACGGCTTCGAGGTTCTCCGCCACCTGCGTGGGCAGGGGGCGAACGTGCCCGTCGTCATGCTGACGGCGCGGAGCAGCACCCGCGATACGGTTCAGGGTCTCGATGCGGGGGCCAACGACTACGTCGCGAAGCCCTTCAAGTTCGACGAACTTCTCGCCCGCGTCCGCTCCCGTCTGCGCGAGAACGTCAACACGGGCTCGATCGGCGTCGTCTACGGCGACATCAGCCTGGACCCGCTGACCCGCCGCGCTCGCGCCGCGGGCCGGGAGTTCGATCTGTCGGCTCGCGAGTTCGCCCTCGCCGAGCAGTTTCTGCGCCACCCCGGACAGGTTCTCAGCCGCGAGCAGCTCCTGAGCCGCGTGTGGGGCCTGGACTTCGATCCGGGTTCGAACGTTGTCGACGTGTACGTGCGATACCTGCGCAGCAAGTTCGGCGCGGAGCACATCGCGACCGTTCGCGGCGCCGGCTACCGCTGGGAGTAAGCCGCCGGGAGCATGCCCGGGGAAAGGTGAAGCCCCCGGCGCTTGGGGGGATGCACCGGGGGCTGAGGCGGGTTATCTGGGGGACTTACGCCTCGATCGTCAACCACGCCCGTCGGGATAGGGCTGGCTGGCATGTCGATCATCAGCCACAAACTGGGGGGATTTTTGGCGGATCATCGACCCGCTCTCGCGGGAGTATTCATTTCTCTCCCACAACTATGACCAGCGGGAATGTGAAGAGGCGAGGAAGGCGATGAGAATTCTCTCATGACGATGAATACATCCGCCCTCCCCGCCTCGTCGCGTTTACGCCAGTTCGCCGGCTTCCAGCAGGTCTGTCACGAGGGCGGCGATCTCGGAGCGCTCGGACCGCGATAGCGTGACGTGGCCGAACAACGAGTGCCCCTTGAGCGTCTCGATGACAGACGCGACGCCGTCGTGGCGGCCGACGCGCAGGTTGTCCCGCTGCCCGACATCGTGCGTGAGGACCACCCGCGAGTTCTGGCCCATGCGACTGAGGACGGTGAGCAGAACGTTGCGCTCGAGCGACTGCGCCTCGTCCACGATCACGAACGCATCGTGGAGCGACCGCCCGCGGATGTGGGTGAGAGGCATCACCTCGAGCAGGCCCCGCTCGACGACCTCTTCCAGGACGTTGCCCGATACGACCGACCCGAGGGTGTCGAAGACGGCCTGCCCCCAGGGGTTCATCTTCTCGGCCTGGTCGCCGGGAAGGTAGCCGAGCTCCTGGCCGCCGACGGCGAACAGCGGCCGGAACACGATGATCTTCTTCTGCTGCTGGCGTTCCAGTACCGATTCGAGTCCGGCGCAGAGGGCCAGCGCGGACTTGCCGGTACCGGCCCGGCCGCCGAGCGAGACGATGCCGACCTCGGGGTCCAGCAGCAGGTCGATCGCGATCCGCTGCTCGGCCGAGCGCCCGTGCAGACCGAACACTTCGCGATCGCCGCGGACGAGGCGGAACTCCGACGGGCCCGTCATGCGTCCGAGCGCCGATCCGCGTTCGGAGTGGATGATCAGGCCGGTGTTGATCGGCAGTCCGGTGACCGTGTCGTGGCTGCCGACCTCGCTCTCGTACAGGTCGCTCAGCTCGTCGCCGGAGAGATCGATCGCCGCGATCCCGGTCCATCCCGAGTCCACGGCCTGCTCGGCGAGGTACTCCTCGGCCTGGATGCCCAGCGACGCGGCCTTCACGCGCATGGGGAGGTCCTTCGAGACGACCGTGACGTGCTGGCCGTCCTGCGCGAGGTGCATCGCGATGGCGAGGATGCGACTGTCGTTGTCGGCGAGACGCATCCCCGAGGGCAGGACCGTCGGGTCGGTGTTGTTGAGCTCGACGCGCAACGTGCCGTCCGTGCCGACCGGGACGGGGAAGTCCAGGCGTCCGTGTTCGATACGGAGTTCATCGAGGTGACGGAGAGCCTGACGTGCGAAGTACCCGATCTCGGGGTCGTGCCGCTTACCCTCGAGCTCGGTGATGACGACGACGGGAATCACGACGTTGTGTTCGGCGAATCGGAAGTACGCCCGTGGATCCGACAGCAGCACGGACGTATCGAGCACGTAGGTGCGTAGAGCGGAATCCGACTCGATCGAGTCGGCACGCTCGAAGCTCGTGTCGTGTGTGATCGTCGCGCTGCTGGAAAGCGTGTCCTGCTGGCGTGCTGCCCCTGTGGTCACAACCTGCTCCCGACCCGGGTTCATACCCGGCATCCGCAAAGTCGACCACCGTGAGGTAGCGAGTCGCACTCTGGTGGCCGACTCGACCGGGCTACTTGCCCGATGAGATGAACGTACGACCGGGACTCGCCGGGTCGCGAATCGACACGCCTCGACGCAGGTTACGTCCGCGTTAATTCCGCGCGGCTACCAGGTGCGTGCGTGCGCGAAGTCGGCGAGCGCGTCACCGAGCATCACCATGCTGTCCGCCGCGGTGCCGACGTGCGGCGCGATGCGCACCGCACCGCTGCGCGTCGTGCAGGTGACGCCGTGGTTCGCGAGCGAGGCCGCGAGGGCCGCGACATCCTGCGCCGGCGGCGCGAGCGTGACGATTCCCGCACGGTGCACGGCTTCGCGGGGAGTCAGTGTCGGGATGTCGTAGCGTTCCGCGAGGAAGAGAACCTCACGGGTACGGGTCGCCATCGCCTCTTCGATCTGATCGACGCCGGTGTCGATGATCTCGCGCAGCGACGCCGACAGCCGTGCCGCGGCGATGTGGTCGGGCACGCTCACCGTGAACGCGTTCGCGCCGGCGGATGCGGGGGGCACCTCGTCGATCGGCAGCGCGACGTCCGTCCCCGTCGCACCCGAGAACACGGGCGTCAGCTCGGCGAGCGCCCGGTCGCTGAACCACGCGAAACCCGTGCCGCGTCCGGCGCGGAGCCATTTGTACCCGTTGCCGCAGACGACATCGGCGGCCTGGTAATCGGCACCAACGACGCCGAATCCCTGCACCGCATCGACGATCAGCAGTCGATCACCGATGACGTCGCGGATACCCGCGAGGTCGGCGCGATAGCCCGTGCGGAAGTCGACCAGGCTGACCGCGACCGCCGCCGTGGACGACGTGATGTTGTCGCGAACGACCTCGGGCGTGACATACCCGGCGGGCGGATCGATCCACTGCGGCTCGACGACGTGCAGTGCCTCGTGCGCGCGGGTGGCGGCGACGGTCAGGCTCGGGTATTCGGCGCGCGAGACGAGCAGCCCCCCGGTGACACCGAAGACCGCCTGCATGAGTCCGTGGGTCGTGGATGGCTGAAGCGTCACGTTCTCTTCGACGGCGCCGAGGAGTTCGGCCACGAGCGAGCGTGCGGATGCCGCGTGCTCCACCACGTTGTCGATGCTCGAGCGACGCCCCGTCGCGAGCAGTTCGAGGTCTGCGATGTTCTCTTGCCGAACCGTCGGCGAGAGCGGCCCGAACGACGCCCAGTCCAGATATCCCGGTTCGAGGTCGAACGACGCCGCGTAATCCTCGATGGTTGCCACCGACCCATTCTGCCATGCCCGGAGCGGGGCAGGTCAGCTACCGAATCTGCGCTCTCTCCGGGCGTAGTCGCGGATCGCGCGCAAGAAGTCGACCTCGCGCAGATCGGGGCCGAGCGCCTCGACGAAGTAGAACTCGCTGTGGGCGCTCTGCCAGAGGAGGAAGTCGCTGAGTCGCTGCTCTCCCGATGTGCGGATCACCAGGTCCGGATCGGGCTGCCCACCCGTGTACAGGTGCTCGCCGATCTGCTCGGGGGTGAGGCTGGCGGCCAGCTCTTCCAACGAGCCGCCGCTCTGATCGTGCTTCGCGATGATGCTGCGTACGGCATCCACGATCTCGCTTCGTCCGCCGTAACCCACCGCGAGATTCACGTGCATCCCGGTGTTGTCGCGCGTGCGCTCGCTCGCCTCGTGCAGAACGCGAGCGAGGTCCGGTGGCAGGTTTTCGGAGCGCCCCACATGCTGAACCCGCCAGTCGCGCTCGCGCGAGAGCTCATCCGCCAACTCGGCGATGATCTCGAGCAGGTCGGCGAGTTCACGGGACTCGCGCTTGGCGAGATTGTCGTGCGAGAGCAGGTAGAGCGACACGACCCGCACCCCGACGTCGTCGCACCAGGTGAGGAACTCACGCATCTTCGCGGCCCCGGCGCGATGACCGTGTGCCGCGGAATCGTATCCGAGCTGACGCGCCCAGCGACGGTTTCCATCGATCATCATCGCGACGTGGCGCGGGACGGGATCATCGCGCAGACTCCGGCGCAGGCGCCCGGTGTACAGACGGTAGAGCGGCCCGCGACCCTGGTTCGACCCACCCGTACTCACCCCCCTACGGTAACGCTTACGCTGGATGCGTGAACCGTCGCGCGCGTTCCCACACCCCCGAGGTCCCGTCCCTTCCGCTGATGGAGGCTGCCGCCGTCGACGCGCACGTCGACATCCGGCCGACGTGGCGCGGATGGATCCATGCGGCCACCTTCCCTGTTGCGATCGTGACCGGCATCGTCCTGATCGTGCTCGCGGACGGCACCGCGGCGAAGTGGGCGTCGGCGATCTTCATGGCGACCTCGTTGCTGCTCTTCGGCAACTCGGCGCTGTACCACCGCTTCGACTGGGGTCCCCGCACCCGGGCGGTCCTGAAGCGCATCGACCACGCGAACATCCTGCTGCTGATCGCCGGCACGTACACGCCGATCGCCGTGCTCGCGCTGCCCCGCGAGAAGGCGACGCTGCTGCTGTCTCTGGTGTGGGGCGGCGCGCTGCTCGGCATCCTGTTCCGTGTCTTCTGGATCGGCGCGCCGCGCTGGCTGTACGTCGCCCTCTACCTCGTGCTCGGCTGGGCCGCGATGATGTACATCGGCGACCTCTTCGCGGCGAACGCGATCATGATGACGCTGGTGCTCGTCGGCGGTCTGCTCTATACGGCAGGCGCGATCGTCTATGCCGTCAAACGACCCAATCCGTGGCCCGGGCACTTCGGGTTCCACGAGATCTTCCACGTCTGCACCGTGCTCGCGTTCCTGTGCCACTGGACCGCGGCGCTGATCATCGCGCTCGACCCGGTCTACGGCTGACGCGCCTCTCCGGCTGACGCGAACGTCCGCCGACGCGGACATCCGGGCGCCGACGGTCAGGCGCGCGGCGGGTTCGGGTCTGCGCGGTATCCGTCGTCGTCCGCGGCATCGACCACCTGGTCGTCGGTGTCCGAGGCCCGTACGGCCGCGTCCGCCTGCTGTTCGGCATCGAGTTCGGCATCGATCTCGGCGCGATAGCGGGTACGACGGATACGGCGTTGCATGTCCCATACCAGCGCAATGACCGCCACGACGAGAACGGCGACGATCGCGAAGCCGAGAAACCCGGGGGTGACGAGTTCGGGATCCGGTTCGACGACGGGTGTGGGCGTGGGCGTTGAAGTCGCGATCGAGGCGATCCACGAGAACGGGAGCATAGGGTCCTTCCGCACGGCGACCGATCCCGAGATGGCACGGGCGGCATCCTGCAACGCATAGCCTGGTATCACCAGCCTAACCAGTCCGTGCACACGTCGCCGAGCAGTCGAGAAGGGGCCAGACGATGACGATCCAAGCCCGTCTCGACGAGCGGTACGGTCGCGGCCGCGCGAGCCGTCGTCGCGTGTTCGCCTGGATCATCTTCGGCGTGATCGTCGCCGCCACAACGGGGGCGCTCGCATGGTCCACGGTGTCGACCGCGGCATCGGATGTCGACGTGGATGTCCTCGCGTTCTCGCTCGTCGACCAGCACACCGCCACGGTGTCGTTCCAGGTCACCGGCCACGCCGACCGCGAGGTCGCCTGCGCCATCGAGGCACTCGACGAGGACTTCGGGATCGTCGGGTGGAAGGTCGTGGTCTACCCCCCGAGCGGCGAGCAGACACGGGCGTATGACGTATCCGTTCCCACCGTGGGTCTCGCGACGACCGGTTTGGTGAACTCCTGCTGGCTCCCCTAGGCTGACCGGATCAAAGTGTGCGCCCTGGCTCGATGCCGGGGCGTTCGGCATATGGGCGACGAGACAACCCTGGCCCCTCACGACTCCCGCACGACACGAACCACAGAAGGAGAACGCCGTGTCTACTGACGCACCCGTGACCTTCCTCACGCAGGACGCCTACGACCGCCTCGCCGCAGAGCTCGAGACGCTCGCGACGGAGGGACGCGAAGAGATCGCCAAGCGCATCGAGGCCGCCCGCGAAGAGGGCGACCTGAAGGAGAACGGCGGATACCACGCCGCGAAAGACGAACAGGGACGCATCGAGGCGCGCATCCGGAACCTGCAGCAGCTCCTGAAGACGGCCGTCGTCGGCGATGCACCCACCTCGACCGGCAGGGTCGTGCCGGGGACCGTCGTGACCGCGAAGGTCGCCGGCCGCGAGCTGCGATTCCTGCTGGCCAACCGCGAGCTGGCGTCTGACTCCGCGCTGGATGTCTACAGCGAGGCGAGCCCGATCGGCGCCGCGATCCTGGGCAAGAGCGAGGGCGAGACCACGAGCTACGAGACCCCCAACGGCCGCGAGATGACGGTCGAGATCGTCAAGGTCGAGACCTACACGGGCCAGTAGAGCGCGCGAAACTTCAGCTAAGTCCTCTTTGCCCCCGCATTTCGAGACATAAGTGAAGTCTCGCGCGGTCGTGCGAGGTCAGTCGGGGACGACGACGGGGTGGAAGCCCGCATCCTTCAGCGTCTTCAGCGTCAGGGCCTTGTGCTCTTCGCCGCGCGTTTCGACGCTGATCTGCAGCACGACCTCGCTGATCTGCAAGCCCTGACCGTGGCGCGTGTGCAGCACCTCGATCACGTTGGCACCCGCCTCCGCGATCAGGTCGGACACGCGCGAGAGCTGCCCCGGACGGTCGGGCAGAGGAATCCGCATGCTCATGTAGCGACCGGATGCGGCGAGCCCGTGGGCGACGACGCGCTGGAGCAGCAGGGGGTCGATGTTGCCGCCCGACAGCACCGAGACGGTCGGCCCGTGCGCTTCGACCTTGCCCGCCAGGATCGCGGCCACGCCGACCGCGCCGGCCGGCTCGACGACGACCTTGGCCCGCTCGAGCAGCACGAGCATCGCACGCGCGATGTCGTCATCCGTGACCGTCACCACGTCATCGACGAGCTCTTGGATCATCGCGAACGGGATGTCTCCCGGGCGGCTGACCAGGATGCCGTCGGCGATCGTCGGCCGAGTCTCGACCTCGATCGGATGGCCGCGGCGCAGCGATTCAGGGTACGGTGCGGCGTTCTCGGCCTGCACGCCGATGACGCGCACGGTCCGGCCCGCGGCGGCGGCCTTCGCCTTGACTGCTCCGGCGACCCCGGCGATGAGGCCTCCCCCGCCGATCCCGAGCACGATGGTCTCGACATCGGGCATGTCCTGCGCGATCTCGAGACCGAGTGTGCCCTGCCCGACGATGATGTCGCGGTGGTTGAACGGGGGGATCAGCACGGCTCCCGTGCGCTCGGCGAACTCCGCCGCGAGGCGCAGCGGGGTATCGACGGTGGCCCCCTCGAGGATCACCTCTGCTCCGTAACCTCGTGTCGCCAGCAGCTTGGGCACGGGCACCCCGAGCGGCATGAAGATCGTGGCGGGGATGCCGAGTGCCTGGGCCGCGAGCGCGACGCCCTGAGCGTGGTTGCCTGCGGAGGCGGCGACGACACCGCGTGCGCGCTCCTCGGGAGTCAGGCGCGACAACCGGTAGGCGGCGCCGCGAATCTTGAAGGATCCGGTGCGCTGCAGGTTCTCGAGCTTGAGATGGACGGGCACTCCGAGCACTTCGGTGAGGTGTTGCGAGTACTCGAGAGGCGTGTGGCTCACCACATCTCGGAGCCCCTCCGCGGCGTCCTCGTATTCCGAGAGCAGCGGCATGGTCAGCCCACGCGGTTCGACGGCGGTCATCCCTGTGTTCCCTCGGGTCGAGTGCTGACGCCAGTGGCGGGTGGTGTTCTCTTCTTTCGTGGCACGGTGCTCCAGATCAGTTCGCCCGCGACCACGCCATCCGGTCTCTCCCACCCGCGCGATCCGATGTAGACGGCGAAGACGTTCACGAACGCGGCGAGCGGGACGGCGAAGAGCGCGCCGGGGATGCCACCGACCAGCGCACCACCCGCGACGACCAGGACGACACCGAGCGGGTGCACCTTGACGGCCGCACCCATCAGGATCGGCTGCAGCACGTGCCCCTCGAGCTGCTGCACGCCGAGCACGACGATCAGCATCAGAACGGCGATGAACGGACCGTTGTAGACCAGGGCCAGGAAGACCGCGACGGCGCCCGTGACGACGGCTCCGACGATCGGGATGAACGAGCCCAGGAACACCAGCACGGCCACGGGGATCGCGAGCGGCACCCCGAGCAGCGCCGCACCCAGACCGATACCGACGGCGTCGATGGATGCGACCAGGAGCTGGGTGCGGGCGTAGTTGACGACCGTCACCCATCCGGCTCGGGCTGCGCCGTCGACCGGCTTGCGGGCCGCACGGGGGAAGAGACGCAGCGTCCACTTCCAGATGCCGCCGCCGTCCGCGAGGGTGCAGAGCAGGATGAAGATCGTGAGCAGGGCGCCGACCACGACGTGTCCGACGGTGGATCCGACCGCGAGCGCCCCCGAGAGCAGCAGCTGCGCCTGCTCCTGAACGATGGTCCAGGCCTGGGCGAGCGCGTCATCGATCTGGCCCGACGTCAGGTGCAGCGGCCCATCGATGAGGTACTGGCGGAACTGCTCGACGGCCTGCACGGTGCGCTCCTGCACGCTCGCCCACTGCAGACTGATCTGCCAGACCACGAGCCAGATGAGCCCCGAGACGATCGCGAGAGTGCCGAGCACGGCGATGACGATCGCGAGCCACCGCGGCACGCCACGACGCAGCAACCACGTGAACGCCGGCCACAGCAGCGCGGTGACGAGGATGGCCACCAGCAGCGGGATGACGATGACTTTGAGCTGGATGACGAGCCAGATCACGATCGAGGCAGCGGCTGCGATGACGATCATGCGCCACGCATACGCGGCTGCCAGGCGCAGGCCGCGCGGCACGGAGGGCGTGAGATCGCTCGAGACCGTGCGCTCGCGAATGACGTCGACCAGCCTTCGACGCGGAGATTCGGGCGCTTCGTTCACCCAGCAAGTCTAGGAGTCCGAACGAGGCCCGCGTTATCACGCGGATTCGCCCGGCCATTCGGGTCGCCCTCGTGCGCGGTGTCGAGATCGCCACGGGGATGTCGGATGCCGCAGCTAGGCTGACGCCGATGAAACAGTCGCTGAGCGCGCGTGAAGCGCGGCGGATGGCGCTCGCCGCGCAAGGATTCGGGCGGCGCTCCCCCGCCGTCGCCGGCACGCGCCAGCTCAACGCGATGCTCGGGCGCATGCACACGCTGCAGATCGACTCGGTCAACGTCTACGCGCGCTCTCACTACATGCCGCTCTTCTCCCGCCTCGGGCCCTATGACACCGCGCTGCTCGATCGGCTCCTGTTCGCCCGGCGCTCGCCCTACGTGGAGTTCTGGGCACACGTCGCCGCGTTCATCCCGGCGAACGATTGGCAGCTCTTCCGGTTCCGCATGGACGACCATCGCGCACGCTTCACGGCGCCCGGCACGTGGTTCGCCGAGAACCTGGCGATCGTGGACTGGGTGCGTGCCGAACTCGGTGCGCGCGGCCCGCTCCGCCCCGCCGAGATCGAACACGACTCACGGCGCGGCGCGCGCGGGCCCTGGTGGGACTGGGACGGCGTCAAACGGGCCCTCGAATACCTGTGGCTGATCGGCGAGGTGGCCGTGGCCGGACGCCGCGGCTTCGAGCGTCGGTATGCGCTCGCGGCCGACGTCATCCCCGCGTCCGCCCTCGAACGCGAGATCGACCGGCCGCAGGCGATCCGAGAGCTCGTGGCGCGCGCGGCCTCCGCCTACGGCGTCGCAACGGAGTCCGACCTGGACGACTACTGGCGTCTGCGCGACCGCAAGGCCGTCAAGCGCGCGACGGCCGAACTGGTGGACGCGGGAGAACTCGTGCCCGTCACCGTCGAGGGCTGGGATCGCGGCGCCAAGCCGCTGCCCGCGTGGGCGCATCGCGATGCGGCGCTCCCCCGCCGCATCGATGCCGCGACCGTCCTGACACCCTTCGACCCGATGGTGTGGTTCCGCGATCGGGCCCAGCGCCTCTTCGGCTTCGACTACCGGATCGAGATCTACACACCCGCGCCGCGGCGCCGCTACGGCTACTACTCCCTGCCCGTGCTGCTCGATGACGAGCTCGTCGGGCGTGTCGATCTCAAGGCCGACAGGGCCGGGTCGAGCCTTCTCGTACAGTCCGCGTGGTGGGAGGAGGGCCCTCTCCGCCCTGACGCCCCCGCACGTGTCGCGGATGTCCTGCGGGATGCCGCGCGCTGGCAGGGGCTCGAGGGCATCTCGGTGGCGAGCTGGGGCGACGCGACCGACGCGGTGGCGGGGGCGCTCGGCGCACCCCGGCACGTCGCGGGGCCCGAGGCCGTCGCGCTCGCACCCGACGAACCGCAGCCGGTCGAGGCGATCGCATGAGCCCGCGACGACGTCCGGGGCGCGGTGCGGCCATCGTCATCGCCGCGGCCGCCGTCATCGCGCTCGCCGCGGCGATCGGTCTCGTCCTGTGGTTCACCACCCGGGGGGATTCGGCCGAGGCGGGTGCGCAGAGATACCTCGACGCGCTCGCCCGTGGTGATGCCGATGAGATCCGGACGACGGTCACCGCCGACGCGATGCCCGGCGACACGACCCTCGACGCCTTCGAGGCCGCGAGCAGCTACCTCGGGCAGCCCACGGTGACGAGTACCGAGACACTGGCGGATGGCACCGCGACGGTCTCTGCGACCTACTCGCTCGCGCGGGAGGCGCGCACCGTGACGTTCACCGTTCGACAGGAGGACGGACGCTGGCTGGCCGATGCGGATGCGCTCGGCGCTCTCGCGGCGACCACGTCGATCGGCGACGCGGTGAAAATCGGTGACGTGGTGCTCGAGACATCCGCGACTCTGGTCGCCCTTCCCGCCGTGTACGCCGTCACGGCAACCCCCGCGGGGATCCTGACCGGTGAGGCGGAGGCGGTCGTGGCGCCCGGCGAGACGACACAGGTCGCCGTGGCGGCATCGCTGACGCCCGACGCCGCCGCGCGGGCCCAACCCGCCGTGGACGCGTATCTGGAGGCGTGCACGGCATCGTCGCCCGAAACGCCCGCGCCGGCGAGCCCGGAGTCGTGCGGCATCAGCGTCCCCTGGGGTGCCGACCTGGCGAGCGCACAGGGCTTCGTGTTCCGGATCGAGACGCTGCCCACGGTCGCGCTCGACGCGACCGGCGGCTTCATCGCCAGCGGCGGCTCGTACGTCGTCACCGTCTCGGGCCCGAAACGTGATGGCACCCCCGGCGAGTTCACCTACCGTGACGATGCGTGGACGCTGCGTGGCGCCCTGGTCTTCACGGGCGGCGAGTTGATCCTCCGGGCCTGGTGAGCGGCCTAGAAGCTGCCACCCATCGTGTGGAGACGCTCGATCCGGTCCGGGATCGGCGGATGCGTCGAGAACAGCCGTGTCAGGGCGTTCGGGCGGAGCGGGTCGGCCAGCCACAGGTGCGCCATCGAGGTGTTCGCCTTCTTCAACGGCTGAGCGTGCGCCTGCAGCTTCGCCAGCGCCGAGGCGAGGCCATCGGGGTTTCGCGTCGTGAGCGCGGCCGTGGCATCCGCCAGGTACTCGCGCTGGCGCGAGATCGCGGCCTGCACGGCACCGGCGAGCAGCGGCGCGATGACCGCCGCGACGATGCCGAAGATCAGGAAGACGATCTGCGCCTGGCCGTTGCCGCCACGTCGCGCGCCCCCGAACAGCGTGAAGCGCAGGAACACGTCCGCGAGCAAGCCGATCGCGACGACGAGCCCGAACACGATCAGCGAGACCCGGATGTCGTAATTGCGGATGTGTCCGAGCTCGTGCGCGAGCACACCCTCGAGTTCTTGATCGTCCATGATGTCGAGAAGACCCGTTGTCACGGCGATCGCGGCACGCTCGGGAGTCCGACCCGTCGCGAACGCGTTGGGTGCCGCATCCTGCACGATGTGGACCTTCGGCATCGGGGTGCCCGTCGCGATGCACAGGTTCTCGACCATGTTCCAGAGGCGCGGGTTGTCTGCCTTCTGGATCTCGACCGCACCCGCCAGGGCGAGGGCCTCGCGATCGGCGACGAAGTACTGCAGCGTCGCGTACCCGACGGCACCGATCACGACGAACGCGGTGATCCACCAGTTGTTGGCGGCGAGCCATCCCGCCAACAGCCCGAGTCCGCCGATGATCAGGACGAACGCGATCATGATGAACCACGTGTTGCGCTTGTTGCGCGCGATCGCGGAATACACGGCTGAGCTGGACTCTCGTCAGACCGGGATGCGCGTCACGTCGGACAGTTCGCGTCAGAACTGAACGCGCGGCGGCTCGGAGATCGCCGCGCCGTTCTCGACCTCGAAGAACTCACGCTCGTGGAACCCGAGGTTCCGGGCGAACATATTGTTCGGAAAGACCTTGATCTTGGTGTTCAGCTCGCGCACGCCGCCGTTGTAGAACCGGCGGGATGCCTGGATCTTGTCTTCCGTGTCGACGATCGACTGCTGCAGCTGCAGGAAGTTCTGGCTCGCCTGCAGCTGAGGGTAGGCCTCGGCGACGGCGAACAGCGACTTCAGCGCCTGCTGCATGTGCCCCTCGGCGACGCCCGCATCGGCCGGGCCCTGCGCCTGCAGGGTCTCGGCGCGCGCACGCGTCACATTCTCGAAGACGGCCTTCTCATGCGCCGCGTACCCCTTGACCGTGTCGATCAGGTTGGGGAGCAGGTCGGCTCGACGCTTGAGCTGCACCGTGATGTCGCTCCACGCTTCGTCCACGCGCACGTTCAGCTGCACCAGCGAGTTGTAGGTCGCCCAGAGGTAGATGCCGACGATGGCGACCAGGGCGACGACGATCAGGACCGGAATGAGCCATTCCCACATGGGTGTCTCCATAAGCGAGGTAGTCAGACGCGAGTGTGTCGTTCGTGCCCCCATCCTACCGGCGCATCCCGCCGAACCCCTGGGAACTATTCGCCGAGCACCCGATTCAGGTACGCGTTCGTGAAGCGCCGGTCGGGGTCGAGGCTGTTGCGCAGCGCCACGAAGTCGCCGAATCGCGGGTATCTCTCGGCGAGGTCGGCGGCGCCGAGCGTGTGCATCTTGCCCCAGTGCGGGCGCCCGCCGTGCGCGAGCATGATCGGTTCGATCGCCGCGAAGTACTCGGTGGGGTCCTCGCGCCAGTAGCGGTGCACGGCGATGTATCCGCTCGCCCGTCCATGGGCCGTCGACATCCAGAGGTCGTCCGCCGCCGCGACGCGCACCTCGATCGGGAACGACACCCGCAGATCGGATGCGTCGATCGCGGCCTGGACGTCCCGGAACGCGGCCGCGAGGTTCTCGATCGGGACGGCGTACTCCATCTCACGGAACCGGACGGTGCGGTCCTGCGTGAACACGCGCGTCGAGGCATCCGTGTACTCGCGATCGCCCGTGAGCCGCGTCGCAAGGCGATTGATCCGGGGCGCGACCGCGGGTACGATCGATGCCGACCCGCACGTCACGCGGAAGAGACCGTTCGCGAGCAGTGTCTCATCGACCCAGCGCGCGGCACGGGGCAGGGGCGAGCGCGGCGCACTCTCGGGCAGGCGCGTATTCGTCTTCGTCAGGGCGACATCGGTGTGCGGAAACCAGTAGAACTCGAAGTGATCGGATGCTTCGGCCCGCTCATCCAGCGCCGCCACGACGTCATCGACCGGCTCGGGACGCTCGACGGCGTGCAACACGAAGGCCGGAACGCACTGCAGCGTGACGTCGACCAGGATGCCGAGGGCACCGAGACCGAGCGCGACGGCGGGCAACAGCTCGGGATTCTCGTCGTCGCTCACGGTGAGCAGGTCACCCGTTCCCGTCACGAGGGTCGCGCCGACGATCTGCGTCGAGATGCCCCCGAAGCGCAATCCCGTGCCGTGCGTGCCGGTCGAGGTCGCGCCCGCGATGGACTGGCGATCGATGTCGCCGAGGTTCGCCATCGCGAGGCCGTACGGGGCGAGCAGGCGCGGCATCTGGTGCAGCCGTGTTCCGGCGAGCACGCGCACGCGCGAGCGCTCGCGGTCGACATCGACGACGCCGCTCAGGTCATCGAGGTCGAGCAGAACGCCGGGCGCGACGGCGATCCCCGTGAAGCTGTGGCCGGCGCCGACGGCCTTGATCCGCAACCCGCGAGCGATCGCGGCCTGCACCGAGCGCACGACGGCCGCCGTGTCGGCCGGGCGCTCGACGCGTTGGGGACGAACCGACGCGGTCCGGCCCCAGTTGCGCCAGGTGCCACCCATCCGGGTCACAGGAACGTTCGCCCTTCGCCGCGGTAGGTCGGCAGCGCCCGCACGATCGCGTCGCCGTCCACCAGCTGGACCTCGGCGATGCGCTCGAGCTGCTCGCCGCTCTTCGACGGGCGCAGCCACGCACGATCGCCCACGGCGAGCAGCCTCGCGCTCTCGCCCTGGAGCGGGGTCTGCACCTCGCCCGAGCCCTCGCGGTCGAGGGTGCGCAGGCCCGGGGGCCAGACCGGAAGCGGCTGGCGCGAGGCGAGCGCGGGGCCCGAGGCGACCCATCCGCCACCGAGGATCGTGGCGATGTCGGGGGTCGGGCGCCGTACGACGTCGTACGCGAAGGCGAGCGCGGGTGCCGGGGCGAAGGCACGGTAGCGGTCGAAGAGGTGCCCGGCGAGAAGACCGCTCCCCGCCGTGACCTCGGTCACCGCGGTGTCGGCGGCGGTGAGCTCGAGCGATCCCGTTCCGCCGCCGTTCACGAACTCCAGGGGTGCGATGCTGTGCAACGCCGCGACGATGCCGCCGCGGCGTTCGCGCAACTCGGCGATCGATCGGCCCTGCATCCAGCGGATCATCGCGTCGCCGCGCCCGTCGTGGTCGGGCTGCCCGGCGATCTGCGCCTCGTACATCATCAGCCCGACCAGGGCGAAGCCCGGGCGTGCGGTAACCGCGCGCCCGAAATCCCGCACCTCGGCGACCGTGTGCAGGGGCGAGCGACGCACACCGATGTGCCCCAGCGCGGGTGCCCGCCACGAGGCATCCGCGTCGATCGCGATCCGGATCGTCGGGCGCGAACCGGGCGCGGCAACAGCGTCGACGAGGTCGAGCTGCGCGAGGTCGTCCACCATCAGCGTCACCCGGGCCGCGAGCTGCTCGTCGGCCGCGAGCCGGGCCAGACTCGCGCGGTCCACGGTCGGGTATCCCATCACGACGTCGTCGTGTGTCTCGGCGAGCCACAGCGCCTCGGCGAGCGTGAATGCGAGGATGCCCCGGTAGCCCGGGAGGCGCAGCACCGCATCGATGACCTCGCGCACGCGCACGGACTTGCTCGCGACCCGGATCGGGGCGCCCCCGGCCCGCACGAGCATGTCGAGCGCGTTGTAGCGGAGTGCTCCGAGGTCGAGCGCAGCCACCGGCGCCGGGAGGTGTGCCGTGGCCGCGGTGAGGCGGGGCCAGTAGGCCGCGGGTGTCATCCAGGGCGTTGGATCGCCGACCGAGTCGGACGTCGTTGGTGCGGTCAGATCGAGCACGCCCCCAGCCTAGGCCCGCGCTCGGCCCGACCGAACGGCACCGCGACGGGTACCCCCGGTGGGATTCGAACCCACACTCGAGCGATTTTAAGTCGCCTGCCTCTGCCGGTTGGGCTACGGGGGCGTGACCTCGCGGCCTCTGTGCGTACCGCGATCCCCTCCAGTATCGCCGACGGTTCCCGTGCCCGCGGAGCCCGAGGCATCCATCCCCTGCGTCTCGCGCGCCGTCTTCGCCCAGGACCGCCGCCCGGACAGCTGCCGGAAGAGCCCCACGGCCAGTACCGGGAAGACGATCCACGAGTACGCCGTGTACGGGATGACCAGGACGAGCGCCACGAACGGCGAGTACCAGCGGCCGCCGCGGAGCGCGAGCGTCGCCACCCCCGGACCGAACGACAGCGTCATGAAGAAGATCAGGATCCACCAGTGCGAGGGCCGATAGGGCACCCCGCTCAGGAACGCGAACACGACCGACACGACGAGCGCGAACCCGGTCAGCAGTTGCAGGGCTGGAGTGAGCAGGTAGTAGACGCTGTCGACACGCGCCAGGAACGGTACGCGGAGGCGCGGCGTGCCGCGGAGGAGCCCGAGCGCCTGCCAGCTGCCCTGCGCCCAGCGCACGCGCTGGCGGTACAGGCGGCGGAGCGAATTGAGCCCCTGCTGGTCGATCGCGACGGAGTTGTCCTGCACACCGGCCCACCCGGCCTGGATGAGGCGAACGCCGAGGTCCTGGTCCTCGGTCAGTCGATCGCGCCATGGACCGGGGCCAGCATCGATGCTCGCGAGGGCGGACAGGCGGTTGAACTGACCGTTGCCGCCCATGTTCGCCGTGCCCCACCACGCACGCCCCGCTTGGAAGACGAGCCCGAAGGACGAGAACTCCACGTCCTGCGCCCAGGTGAGCCATCCGCGCCGGTTGTAGATGCGAACGAGGGATTGCACTCCCCCGATCCCGCCATCGTGAAAATGTCGTGCCGCCGAGCGCGGTGCTTCGGGATCGAGCCGCCCGTCGGCGTCGACGACGACGACGATCACGTGGTCCTCGTCCCACTTGGCGAGCGCGGGATCCTCGCGCAGCGCCGAGCGGACGTGTGCGTAGGCGGCGTTGAGGGCTGCGGCTTTGCCCTCGCGGGCGTGCGGGGCCGTGCGGGTCAGGACGTTGAGGCGCGGGTCGTCGATCCCGGCGAGGATCTCGCCGGTGCGATCCTCCGACCCGTCGTCGATGACGAGGAACATCGCGTGCGTGGCGGCGACCTGACGCAGACGCGCGACGCTGTCGGCGATCGTCACTTCTTCGTTGAGCGCGGGAACGAGGAACACCCACAAGAAGTTCTGTTCGACGGCCCCGCCGGGGTCTCGTCGCACGTCACCGCGAACACGGTTGCGAAAGCGGCTCGCCAGGACGAGCAGCGAGACGACCGACACGAGTGACGAGACGGTGATCGCCAGAACCGCCCAGAACAACACCTGCACCCAGATCGGCAGGCCCTCGAAGATGTCAAGCATCGCGCGCAGACACCCCGATCACCACGAATCGCCCCACGGATGCACGAGGCCCAGCTCGATCGGATCCTCGCTGCCCGCGGCGCGCAGAACCGAGAGCCGATCGAATCCGGGCGGGCCGAAAGGCTGCGGCGGGCGGGTGTTGAAGATCACGTGCTCGAGCCCGCGAACGATGCGTTCGGCGGCATGCCCATCGCCATAGGGGTTGCGTCGGGTCGTCGCGAGGGCATAGGCCCTCTCGTCATCGAGCAGACGGGATGCCGCGGCGACGATCCGCGCCGTGTCGGTGCCGACCAGCTGCACGGTGCCCGCCTCGACGCCCTCGTGCCGCTCGGTCGTCTCGCGCACGCAGATGACGGGTGTACCGAGGGAGGGCGCCTCTTCTTGGATACCCCCGGAGTCCGTGATCGCGATCGTCGAGCGCTTGAGCAGCTTCGCGAACTGCTCGTAGCCCATCGGTCCCACGAGCGAGACGTTCTCTTCGTTCGACAAGCGCGCCACCATGACGGCGGCGACGTCCGGATTCGGATGCAGCGCGACCACGAAGCGGACGTCCCGGTGCGTCATCGCGAGTATCCCGACGGCATCGGCGACGCGCTCGAGCGGCGCACCCCAGTTCTCGCGCCGGTGCGCGGTGACGGCGACGACCCTCGGTCCGTCGGGATCCTCGATGTCCGCCAGCTGCGGATAGTCGTAGGGCACGTCGAGGCTCGCCGCGATGTGGAGAGCGTCGATCGCGGTGTTGCCCGTCACGAAGATGCGGGACCCGGCGATGTGCTCGCGGATCAGATTCTCTTTGTTGCGTTCCGTCGGCGCCAGGTGCCATGCGGCGATCCGGCTGATCAGCTGGCGGTTGAGCTCCTCGGGGAACGGCGACAGGGTGTCGTTCGTCCGCAGACCCGCCTCGACGTGCACGACCGGCAGGTGCAGATGAAAAGACGCGAGAGCCGATGCTGCGGCGCTGGTCGTGTCGCCGTGGACGAAGGCCGCGGCCGGATAGCCGGTCGCATAGGGCGCCTCTGCGGGCGGCAGAGGCGGTCCGAAGCGGTCGTGGAGGAACGCCTCGAGCCGCACGAGCACCGCTGCGAACAGCGTGTTCAGGGTGCGGGGCGCCGGCGGCAGATCGAACGTGACGTCCGGAGTGATCCCTCCGATCGCGAGGACGTGCGCGACCAGTTCGGCATGCTGGCCCGTCGAGACGACGATCGGCTCGAACCGGGTACTGTCGCGCACCGCCACGATGAGCGGCAGCATCTTGATCGCCTCGGGCCGGGTGCCGACGACGAAGACGGCGTGCAGCTTGTCGTGGGGCGTGGTCTCTTCCATGCGCTCACGTTATCGACTCGCGCGCCCGCGAGTCGGGAGGTCAGCGCGAAGCCGCCGCCTTCTCGACGGGAGCGGACTTCGCACCCTTTGCGGCCCCGGCAGGCTTGTCCACGGCGGGTGCCGGGACATCCGTCCTCGGTGCTGCCTGTGCCGGTCGCGGACGCGCCGCGAACTCCTCGAAAACGTAACGCGGCGTCTGCACCGTCTCGAGATTCACGAGGTCGCGGCCCAGCCAGAAGTTGTTCCACCAGCCGCCGAAGACGCGCAACTTGCGCTCCCACGAGGGGATCGCGAGCATGTGGTACCCGCGGTGCGCGAGCCACGCGATGAAGCCCTTGAGCGCGATCTTGTTCGACTGGAACACGCCGTTGTAGAGACCGAGACCCGCGACTGCACCCAGGTTGTGGTGGATGTAATCCTGCGGAAGCTCGCCCCGCAGCACGGCGGTGAGGTTCTTGGCCAGCAGCTTCGCCTGGCGGACGGCGTGCTGCGCGTTGGGCACGCAGTACCCGCCGACGCCATTGCCCGTCAGGTCGGGCACGGCAGATACGTCGCCTGCCGACCAGGCGCCCTCGACGATGTCGTCGTCGGTGCCCACGCGCAGGTCGGGACGGGTGCGGATGCGTCCGCGCTCTTCGACCGGCAGGTCGCCACCACGAACGACCTCGGGGTTCGCCATGACACCGGCGGTCCAGATGATGATGTCGCTCGGGATGACCTCACCCGTCGACAGTTCGACGTTTCCATCGACCGCGCCGGTGACCTGGGTGTCGAGGTGCACGTACGCACCGCGCTTGGCCAGGTCCGCCAGGACCCACTCGCTCGATTTCAGCGAGACCTCGGGCATGATGCGACCCATCGCCTCGATGAGGTGGAAGTGGGTCTCGTCGAAGCTGAGCTCGGGGTAGTTCTTCAGCAGCGCCGAGGCGAACGAGCGCAGCTCGGCGAACACCTCGATACCGGCGAACCCGCCACCGACCACGACCACCGTGAGCAGGCGCTCGCGCTCGGGACCGGCGGGCAGCAGCACCGCCTTGTCGAAGTTCGACATCAGGCGGTCGCGGATGGCGACCGCCTCTTCGATCGTCTTCAGACCGATCGCGTTGTCGGCGATGCCCGGGATCGGGAAGGTGCGCGACACAGCACCGGCGGTGACGACGATCTGGTCGTACGTCTCCTGCCACGGGTCACCCACGGAGGGCGTGATCGTGGCGGTCTTGTTCGCGTGGTCGATGCCCGTCACCTTCGCCGTGACGACCTTCGTGCGCTTCAGATGGCGACGGAGGGACACCACGGAGTGCCGCGCCTCGATCGATCCGGCCGCGACCTCGGGAAGGAACGGCTGGTAGGTCATATACGAAAGCGGGTCGACGATCGTGACCTCGGCCTCGCCCTTGCGGAGGTGCTTCTCGAGTTTCCAGGCGGTGTAGAAACCGGCATATCCGCCGCCGACGACGAGGACCTTGGGCACGGTCTTAGTCACGGGCGCGATGTTAGTCACGTGAAGGGAACTCCTTGACAGTTCAACTGCTCGGCGTGCGTGAATCGCGCGCCGTTCTGACTCGCCGGGCAGCTGCAGTGACGCCGAGCGCCACCAGGATACCAGCCAGCGTGATCGCGGCGAGCGGCAGAGTGCCGTAGATGAGGCTTTCCTGCGACGGTAGCAGGGGCGACCGGGCCGGGGTCGCCTGATCCGCGGGCGGCAGCGCCTCGACCTCGACCGGCGCAACGGTCTGATCCGGAACGGGGCCGGAGTCCGCGCGACGGTACACCCGGATCCACTCCGAGAGGCTGCCCATCGGGTTCTCGGTGACCGTCGCGACGCTCGCCGAGACCGCACCGGCCGCGTCGACGATCCCGGCCCCGTAGAGCAGCGGATCGGTTCCGGCCGCCGGGCGGGCAGTCTTGATCAGGCGATTGATGACGTTCGCGACGTCGAGTTCCGGATGCGCCGACCGCACCAGCGCCGCGATGCCCGCGACGATCGGCGCCGCGCCGCTCGTTCCGCTCCACTGCACGATCCGTCCGTCCGCGGAGACGCCCAGCAGGTTCTCGCTCGGCGCGGACACCCCGATCGTGTACCCCTGGGTCGACGCCTGCACGCTCGCGTTGCCCTGCGGGTCGACGCCGCCGACGGTCAGGACCCCGGGGATCGTCGCGGGGGCGCCGACACGCGTCGTCCCGCTGCCGCGGTTTCCGGCAGCCACGACGACCACGACGTCGTGGTCGAACGCGTACTCGAAGGCGCTGTCCCAGAGCGGATCCCAGGCCAGCGTGTTCGTCGTGAAGGACAGGTTGATGACGGTGGCGCCGTGGTCCACCGACCAGCGGATGGCGGTGGCCACCTGCTCCACGAACGGAACGGTCGCGGATGAGCCGAAGCCGAGCGACACCGAGAGTAACTCCGCCTCCGGCGCCACCCCGACCATGCCGGTGCCGTTCGCCGTACCGCGTGCGGCGGCGAGCGACGCGACCCACGAGCCGTGATTGGAGTCGACGACCCCGACGGGGGTACGGCCATCCGAGCTGCCGAGACCCGAGACATCCGTTCCCCCGGTGACCGCGCCCTGGAACTCCGGCGGGCCCGAACCGATACCGGTGTCGATGATCGCGATCGTCTGTCCCGCTCCGCGGGTGGTCTGCCACGCGGCGCGCACGCCCAGCGAATCGAGCCAGTACTCGGCGGCGCGTACGGGATCGGCCGCGTCGTCGGGAAACGCAGAGGCCGCGGCGGCGGGCGCGACGGCGATCGGCGTCGCGGCCATCACCGTCGCGAGCAGCAGTGCGAGGGCACGCCAGCGCTTCACGACGTGGGCTCCGACGCCGAATCCGACCGGGAACCCGGCGTCTCGCACTCGCACACGTCGGGCGACCACCTCGACCGGGTGAGGGCGCGGTCGCCGATGGGGTTGACGCCCGGTCCGGCGGCGAGCGCGTGTCCGGCGAGGGCGTGCAGGCACTTGACACGGACCGGCATGCCCCCGGCCGAGATGCCCGCGATCTCGTCGACCTCGCCGTAGGCGGCGCGATCGGCGAGGTACGCCGCGTGAGCGCGCGCGTATTCGTCGGAGATGTCGTCGTCGACGAGCAGGTCCTGGAGCTCGGCCATGACGTGCGTCGCCTCCAGCTCGCTCATCGCGGCCGTGGCGGCGGGATGCGTGAGGTAGTAGAACGTCGGGAACGGACTTCCATCGGGCAGCCGCGGGGACGTCGCCACCACGGTCGGATTCCCGCAGACACACCGCGCGGCGATGCCGAGCACACCGCGGGCGGGACGACCCAGCTGCGCGCCGACGACCGCGAGTTCGGCCTCGGTGGGCGCGGCGAAAGGCGGAGTCGTCACCTGACCAGGGTAATCGCCAGAGACCGTGCGGACCGCGCGTGCGTCACGGAGCGGGCGCATCGGTGGACGGCTCGGGGTCTGGCACGCCGATCGTCGGCTCGGTCACCGTCTGGGCGAGTCCGGCCGTGGTCACCGACGCCAGCAGCTGGGTCATCCAGTCGGTCGGGGTCTCGATGACGTCGGCGCTGACGGGCTTCGCGTCCGTCGGCTGGAGTTCCGCGGGAAGGTCGTTGACGACCAGGTAGACGACCTCCCCGGGCCGCATGTAGTAGAGCCGCTCGCGCGCCTGCGTCGTGATGTAGGCGGGGTCGCCCCACCGTTCCTGCTGCTGGCTCAGCCGCTCGACCTCTTCTTGCCCCGCGACGACGGATGCCTCGAGCGCGGCGATCGTCTGGCGCTGCTGCACGAAGTTGCCGAAGGTCGGCACCAGAACGAATGCGGCGAGCACCACGAGGCTCATCATCACGACCATGAACCCCGAGAGCCGCACCCCGCCGAGCCACCCGCGCACATCGACGCGGCGCACGCTGCGTTCGCGATCGGTGGCGCGCGAAGCCTTCGGGCGCCGGGCGGCGGCCGGGCGGGAAGCGGAAGAGGGGGGAGCCGGTCGTTTCGCCACGGCTCCCCCCTCCTTCATTCCTGCTTCGGTGCGTTACCCCTGGTAGCGGGGGAAGGCCGAGCGACCCGCGAATACCGCGGCGTCGCCGAGCTCTTCTTCGATACGCAGAAGCTGATTGTATTTCGCGACGCGCTCGCTGCGGGCGGGCGCGCCGCTCTTGATCTGACCCGAGCCGGTCGCCACGGCGAGGTCGGCGATCGTGGTGTCCTCGGTCTCACCCGAACGGTGCGAGAACATCGTCGTGTAGCCCGCGCGGTGCGCCATGTCGACGGCGTCCAGCGTCTCGGACAGGGTGCCGATCTGGTTCACCTTGACCAGCAGCGAGTTCGCGACGCCACGCTTGATGCCGTCCGCCAGGCGGGTCGGGTTGGTCACGAACAGGTCGTCGCCGACGAGCTGGATCTTCGATCCGAGCTTCTCGGTGAGGTGCTTCCAGGCATCCCAGTCGTCCTCCGCGAGAGCGTCCTCGATCGTGATGATCGGGTACGCGTCGGCGAGCTCGACGTAGTAGTCGGTGAGCTGCTCTGCGGTCCAGTTCTTGCCCTCGAAGACGTACGCGCCATCCTTGAAGAACTCCGTCGCGGCGACGTCCATGCCGAGCGCGATCTCCGTTCCGGGCTTGAACCCGGCCTTCTCGATCGCCGTGATGAGGAAGTCCAGGCCCTCGCGGTTGCTGGGCAGGTCGGGGGCGAACCCGCCCTCGTCGCCGAGGCCCGTGGCGTAGCCGGCCTTCAGCAGCTCGCCCTTGAGGACGTGGTAGGTCTCGGTGCCCCAGCGGAGCGCCTCGGCGAAGGTCTCGGCGCCGATCGGGGCGAGGAAGAACTCCTGCATGTCGATGCCGTTGTCGGCGTGCGATCCGCCGTTGATGACGTTGAAGAGCGGAACGGGCAGGACGTGCGCGTTCGGGCCGCCGAGGTAGCGGAAGAGGGGCAGGTCGGCCGAGTCGGCCGCGGCCTTGGCCACCGCGAGGCTGACGCCGAGGATGGCGTTCGCGCCGACACGGCTCTTGTTCTCGGTGCCGTCGGTCTCGATCAGGATCTCGTCGACGATGCGCTGCTCGCTCGCCTCGATGCCCTCGAGGGCGGGGCCGAGCTCGTCGATGACGGCGTCGACCGCCTTGAGGACGCCCTTGCCGCCGTAGCGGCTCTTGTCGCCGTCGCGCAGTTCGTACGCCTCGAACGCTCCCGTGGATGCGCCGGAGGGAACAGCGGCCCGCTGAACGATTCCGTCGTCGAGCAGCACCTCCACTTCGACTGTCGGGTTGCCTCGCGAATCGAGGATCTCGCGGGCGCCTACTGCCTCGATGAGTGCCACGTGTTTGACTCCTTGCTCGTGCACTGCGGGTGGTTTGGGAGCGTCGTCGGTCCTCGGTCAGTCTAGCGAGGCGGTCGCGGTCGTCCAGGCTGCGCGGGCGCCGTTCACCGGGCGTTAGGCGTCGGCGCGTCCGTGACGAGCGCGACGGCGAACCCGTCCCAGCCCTTGAGCCCGACCGTCTGGAGCGCCGTCGCGTCGAACCGGGCATCCGCGCCGAGCATCTCGAGGGCCGCGCGCGTGCCGGCGACCTGCGGGTTGGTCGTGTGCGGGTCGACGATCTCGCCCTCGCGTCCGATGTTGTCGAGCACGATCACGGTGCCCGGACGCCCGAGCTTCGCCGCCCAGTCGAGGTAGGTCGTATTCGATTCCTTGTCTGCGTCGATGAAGACGAGGTCGAACGGCTCCGTGCCCACGAGCGTCGGCAGCACGTCGGCCGCGCGCCCCACTCGGATGTCGACCCGCTCCCCCACTCCGGCGGCGTCGAGGTTGGCGCGGGCCACGGCCGCGTTGTGCGCCTCGGCCTCTATCGTGACGACGCATCCGCCCGTTCCCGCGCGAACCGGCTCATCGAGCGCCCGCGCCAGCCAGATCGTGGAGTACCCCCCGAGCGTCCCGATCTCGAGCACGCGCCGAGCGCCCGCGATGCGCGCCAGCAGGTGCAGCAGCTTTCCGGCCACGGGCGCGACCTCGATCGCGGGAAGACCCTCCGCCGTCTGCGCGGCAATCGCCGACTCGAGCGCCGTGTCATGGCCGACGAGCGTGTCTACGAGGTACTCGTCGGTGCGACGCCAGTTCGCGGGATTCGATTCCGTCATCGCGTCGAGCCCACCGTCCTGTGTCGCATGATGTCTCGCGTCATGTGTCGTGCTCGATGATGCCGGCGGACTCCCGGTCGTCGTCGACGGCTCCCGGCGGGTACTCGGGGAGTTCGGGCCGGTGTCGCAGGAAAAGGATGCTCGTCACCATCCCTCCCCACACGATCACGATCGAGAGGGCGAGGAACACGACCGCCAACGGGTTCATGACCGTGCTCCCGTCGCGCCAGGCGCCTCCGCGCCGACCACGGCAGCCGTCGGCGTCGACGCGAATCTCGCGGGCGGATAGTCCGGCCACGCGGTGAAGTCGTCCGGCGAGGGCTTCCAGCGCAGGACCGACAGCACCACGGCGCCCACGACGAGCACGAGGACGGTGCCCCAGCCGAACACGAGCAGATACCAGGGCGGCAGACCCCCGTACCCCTCGGTGACGAGCACGACGATTCGCGAGACGAGCATGTAGCCGAGCACGACCGGGGCGAGCACGCTCACCAGGAAGATCCAGACGCGACCGACCCGGAAGGTGGACAGGGCGTCGAGGTGGTAGCGCAGCTCGGGTCCCTTCCGCGCGATCCAGAGCACCAGAACGGTCGTCAGGATGGCGGATGCCACGATGCCGATGTTGTTCGCCCACTGGTCGACGACGTCGAGGGCGAGCAGCCCTGTCGTGGTCGAGAAGATCAGCATCGACAGGATGGCCGAGACGATGCCGATGGTCAGCGCGGCCCGGCGGGTCGAGAGCCCGAACTTCTCCTGCACGGCCGCGGAAACGACCTGCAGGACCGACACCAGCGAGGTGAAGCCGGCGAGGGTCAGCGACCCGAAGAACAGACAGCCGAAGAGCGGTCCGCCCGGCATCTGCGACACGATCGCCGGGAACGTGACGAACGACAGGCCCACCCCGGTGAGCCCCTCGAGCTCGTCGATCGTCACGCCCTGGCTGAAGGCGAAGAATCCGAGCGTCGCGAACACCCCGATGCCCGCGAGGATCTCGAACGACGAGTTCGAGAACGCCACCACCAGGCCGGGCGCCGTGAGGTTGGAGCGCCGCTTGCGATACGACGCGTAGGTGATCATGATGCCGAACGCGATCGACAACGAGAAGAAGATCTGGCTGTACGCCGCGATCCAGACGTTGGGGTCGGCGAGCGCCGCCCAGTCCGGGGTGAAGAGGGCGCCCAGTCCCTCGGCCGCGCCGTCGAGGAAGAGCGCGCGCACGACCAGGATGAGGAACGCGATGACCAGGATGGGAAGCGCGATCACGTTCACGCGCTGCAGACCCTTCGCGACTCCGGCGGCGAGCACGACGATGGCGAGGACCCAGACGATCGCGAGCGGGATGAGCACGCCGGGCACGAACTCGAGGCTGAAGCCGGGGTCGCCGGCCTGGAGATACTCCCCCGTCAGGAATGCGGCCGGGTCGTCGCCCCACCGCAGGTCGAACGAGAAGACGAAGAAGCTCAGCGACCACGCGATGACGACCGTGTAGTACAGACCGATCACGAAGGCGATAGTGACCTGGAACCATCCGAGCGATTCCATCCAGCGCCCGGACCGTCCCCCGAGGCGCCGAAAGGCGGTCGGCGCGGCACCGCGGAAACGGTGGCCGATCGCGTAGTCCAGGAACAGGATCGGGATTCCCGCGGTCAGCAGCGCGATGAGGTACGGGATCAGGAACGCGCCGCCCCCATTCTCATACGCCACACCCGGGAACCGCCAGATGTTGCCGAGCCCGACGGCGGAACCGATCGCCGACAGGATGAACCCGACCTGGCCCGTCCACTGCTCGCGCGGCCTGCTGTCCGGAGACTGCGTCGAGGCATCCGTCTGCTGGTCTTTCGCGATCCGCGCCATGCTGCTCCCGCGTCGTGAGTGTCGATGTTCCGGCATTCGTGGTGAGCACGCTATCAGCCGGGTCGACGCGACCGCGAGGGCTTGCGTCACACGGCGTCGAGCACCTCGGCCCGGACCCGCACCGCCTCGATCACGACCGGCAGAAGTGCCTCGGCGGTACGCCGATACCCGAGCGCGCTCGGGTGGAAACGGTCGACGCCGAACATCTCGTCCGGCTGCTGGAAGAACACGGCGCCCACCGCGCGCCGGAGCGAAACCGCGGTCGCACCGGACCTCTCGGCGACCGCGGCCTGCGCGGCGGCGAGCTGCCGGGACATCTGCGATCCGAGCGTCCGCAAGGGCTGAGGCACGGGGCGGAGCGCCCCGAGATCGGGACACGTGCCCACGACGACCGGTATGCCGCGCTCGTGCAGGCGCACGATCGCCGCCCGCAGGTGCCCGGCGGAGACCGCCACCGGGATGCGGTGGGTGACATCGTTGCCCCCCACCACGATGACGGCGACATCGGCGACATACCGCGCGGGCAGGCCGTCGATCTGTTCCGCGAGCGCCGACGATTCGGACCCGACGATCGCGGCTGTGCGCAGCCGCACGGGGCGGCCCAGGCGCACCGCCATGCCCTTGGCGAGACGGGCGCCCAGCGTGTCCTTGCGCCGATCGGCTCCGAGTCCCGCCGCGATCGAATCACCGAGCACGAGCAGCTCGACCGGCCGACCCGGCAACTGCTTGCGCCACACCCGGTCCGAACGCGGGGCGAGCTCACCCAGGGGCTTGCCGATCCTTCGCCGCGCCACGGCCGCCTGACGGGTGAGAAGCACCCGTGCGCCGATCGCGAACCCGCCGGTGACGGCCGCCACGACCGCCAGTGTCGCGCCGATCATCAGCGCGATGCGTGTGCGGCTCATACCCGCGATTGCACCCCGGCGAGGTGAACACCGTCTGTCGCGGCGGCGAAGCCTGCGTGCGCGAACCGGGCTCCGGGAGCCGGGCGCGCCGGATCAGGTGAGCGGCTTCAGCTCGAGCGAGGCGCGTGTGGTACCCGCGCCGACGCTCGCGAAAGCCGTGTAACCGTCGGACACCGCGCGCTCGAGTGTCGGCTTCAGGTTCTTCGTGCGCCGTTCGAGTCGAACACGTGCGCCCTCGGCGACGAACGCCGCCTTGAGCGCGAGCAGTTCGGCGACGGGGACGTCCGAGTCGTGCACCAGGACGACCGCGGTGGCCGCGGCATCCTCTCCCGCCTCGACCAGGTCGACGATGCGCTCGAACCCGATCGAGAACCCCACCGCCGGAACGTCGGTGCCGAGGAACCGCCCGATCATCCCGTCGTAGCGCCCGCCGCCACCGAGCGAATACCCGACCGAGGGGTGCGCGAGTTCGAAGATCGTGCCCGTGTAGTACCCCATCCCCCGCACGAGGAAAGGGTCGAAGACGAGGGGGATCCCGGATGCGTCCGATGCGGGTCGAGCCGCTGCCACCGCATCGCCGAGGCCGACGAGGTGCGCCACGACCTCGTCCGGGACGCCCTCCGGGAGCGCCCTGCGGATCTGCCGCTCCCCGTAGGGGGTGAACTCCCGCGTCTGCGGGCGGCGCAGGAACGCCTCGAACGCATCCACCGCGGCCGCGGTCGCGCCACGCTCGCGGAGCTCGGCCACGACGCCGTCGGGTCCGACCTTGTCGAGCTTGTCGATCGTGATCAGCACCCCGGGGCGCTCTGTGTCCGCGAAACCGAATGCCGCGAGCATCGCGTCGAGCGCGCGCCGGTCGTTGATGCGCACGGTCCCACCCGCGAGCCCCAGCGCATCGAGTGTGTCGAGGGTCGCGGCGATCAGCTCGGCCTCGGCGCGGGGCGTCGCATCGCCCAGAACGTCGATGTCGCACTGCACGAACTGGCGGTAGCGGCCCTTCTGCGGGCGCTCGGCGCGCCAGACCGGCGCGATCTGCACGGCGCGGAAGACGGTCGGGAGCTCGGCGCGGTGGGACGCGTAGAAGCGGGCGAGCGGCACCGTGAGGTCGTAGCGCAGGCCGAGGTCGGCGAGTGCGGCCGGGTCGTCCGCCGCGGCCCGGATTCCGTCGGCGTCGAGGCCGCGGCGCAGGATGCTGAACGAGAGCTTCTCGTTGTCGCCACCGATTCCGGCGTGCAGGCGTTCGTAGTCCTCGACGACGGGGGTCTCGATCTCGTCGAAACCGTGCGCGCGGTAGCGGTCGCGGATGACGGCGAGCACGCGCTCGCGACGGGCCTTCTCGGCGGGGAGGAAGTCGCGCATGCCGCGCGGCGGGTTCACGGATGCCACGTCCCTATCCTTTCATCCCGCCGAAGAGCACCTCAGTCGGCCTCGGCCGCGCGAATGTCGGAGTCGAGGGTCCGCAGGCGCTCCCGCAGCGCCCGCTCAGCGTCCCATCCCCGGGCCCGGGCCTGTGCCACGAGAACGAGGAGTGAGTCGCCGAGCTCGGCCTCGGAGTCCGGGACCGTCACGGTGGGCGCCGGTGCCGGCACGAGCCCAGACGCCTTGCCGAGCAGCTTCTGCGCCAGCGCGAGCGACGGCATCCCCGGGGCCACGCCATCGAGCACGCTCCGCCGCTCGCTCTTCTCGGCCGCCTTCGCCGCATTCCAGAGCACGAGCACCTGCTCGGGGGTCTCGGCGACGTCGTCGCCGAAGACGTGCGGATGCCTGCGCACCATCTTGTCCGTCAACCCGTCCGCGACATCCGCGATGTCGAAGGGGTCCTCTGCGTCGCGCGCGGCGATCTCGGCGTGGAACAGCACCTGCCAGAGCAGGTCACCGAGCTCTTCGCGCAGCTCGTCGCGCGACCCGGCCTCGACGGCGTCGACCAGTTCGGCGCTCTCTTCGATCAGGTACGGGACGAGGTCGCGGTGTGTGATCTGCTGCGTCCAGACACAACGATCACGAACCAGCCGCATCGTCTCGGCCGCCGTGGCCAGGGCCTCGGCGCGGCGCACGCTCAGCTCTCCGGCGCGCCGCGCGGTCAGCTCTCCGGCGTGCTGCGCCGCGCTGGCTTCCTCTCGCTCCTGCATCGCACCATCCTGCCCCACGGGGCGGCGGGACGGGTGCGCTCAGGCGAGCTGACCGCCCGTCGGCGTGGACGTGGGCGGAACGTCGATCTCGTCGGGCTCGAGGTGCGCGACACGACGGAAGTGCCGGGCGCGCAGCGACACGAGCACCGCGGCCACGACGAGCGAGACGCCCGACCCCGCCAGCACGCCGAGGGTGGCCTCGTCGCGGACGAGCGGATCGCCCGCGAACGCCAGCTCGGACAGCAGCAGCGAGACGGTGAACCCGATTCCGCCCAGCGACCCGGCCGCGAGCAGATCGGCGAAGGACAGGTGCGGCGTCGATCCGCGATGAGCGATGCGGAGCGAAATCCAGCTGAACAGCGAGATGCCGATGATCTTTCCGACCGGAAGCGCGACCAGGATGCCCCAGAATGCGGGCGAGAGTTGCGTCGGCGACACCATCGGGATGACGACGAGCGCGGCCGAGAAGGCGAACAGCGGCAGCACGATGCCGTTGACCCACGGTTCGAGGGCGTGCCGCGTCCGCAGCGCGGGGGTCTGCGCGAAGGCCAGGCCGAGCGCGACGCCCGCGATCGTCGCGTGCACGCCCGACAGGTAGACCAGGACCCACGTCGCGATGCCGAGCAGCACCAGGATCACGGCGATCGGCACGCGCGCCGAGGTGTCGAGGCGACGGCTGAGCACGCCGAAGATCACCACGGCGACCACCGCGATCGCGAGCAACCCGACGTTGACGTCCTTCGTGAACAGGACCGCGATGAAGAGGATGCCGACGATGTCATCGAGGATCGCGAGGGCGAGCAGGAAGATCCGGATGCCCGAGGGCAGACCCTTGCCGAAGACCGCCAGCACACCGAGCGCGAAGGCGATGTCGGTCGCGGTCGGGATGGGCCATCCGTGCGACACATCCGAACCCGCGGTGAACACGAGGTAGATGGCGATCGGAACGAGCACACCGCCCGCCGCGGCGATCGCGGGCTGCAGCGCCTTCTTCGCCGAGTTGAGCTCGCCCGCCGTCAGCTCGAACTGCAGTTCGATCGCGACGACGAAGAAGAAGATCGCCAGCAGACCGTCCTGGATCCAGTGCCCGACGGACATCTCGAACACGCCCGGGATGCCGAGGTACGTCTCCTTGATCGTTTCAGCCCCCGCACCGAGCGGCGAGTTGGCGACGATCAGCGCCGCGACGGCGGCTGCCAGCAGGATGATGGCGGGGAAACGTGCAGAACGAAGGAGGCCCACGGGGTCCTTTCGGTTGGGTCCATGCGGTTTCACCCGCGACGGTCGGTGGGCGCGCTCGCACCACCGCCGACCAGACTTCCCGGCACACCAATGGCCCAGTCTACCGCTCGACCCTGGGCACGTTCAGGGTCGATCAGAGGCGGACCCGTCCGGGGCCGCATGCGCCGTCGGTCGTGACGAACCGGTAACACTCCCGCACTACCCTGAAAACCATGCCCGATCCCACACCCACCGAAGCGATCGATCTCGTCGGCCGCTTCGACGCCGGTCAGGAGCTGCCCCAGTCGATGCGCGCGGACGTGCGGATGCTGGGCGCCCTGCTCGGTCAGGTGCTTCGCGAGAGCGGCGCGCCCGGCCTGTACGACGATGTCGAGCGGTTGCGCACCGCGACGATCCAGGCCTACACCGACCCGAGTTCGGAGGCCTTCGAGCGGGCCGAGGCGATCGTCGAATCGTTCACGGTCGAGCGTGCCGATGAGGTCGCACGTGCCTTCACCTGCTATTTCCACCTGGTCAACCTGGCCGAGGAGCACCAGCGCGTGCGCGTCCTGCGCGAGCGCGACGGCCGCCCCGAGAAAGAGAACGCGACCGACTCCATCGCCGCCGCGTTCATGCGCCTCTCCGAGGAGGTGGGCGACGAGACCGCCCTCGAGCGACTTCAGGGGCTGCGGTTCCACCCCGTTTTCACGGCACACCCCACCGAGGCCCGCCGCCGCGCGATCTCATCGACCGTGCGCCGCATCGCCGCGCTGCTCGAGACGCTCGACTCGTCGCTGAGCGGAGGTGCCGATGAGCGGCGCGCGCGCCGACGCATCCTCGAAGAGATCGACACGCTCTGGCGGACGGCGCCGCTCCGCGCCGAGAAGCCCTCGCCGACCGACGAGGTCCGCGCGATCATGGCCGTTTTCGACGAGACGCTCTACACCGCCGTGCCGCACGTGTACCGCCGCGTCGACGACGCACTGCAGGGACTCGAGGCCGGCCGCCGCGCACCGATCGTGCGCCCCTTCGTGCGGATCGGCTCGTGGGTCGGTGGCGATCGCGACGGCAACCCGTTCGTCACCGCCAAGGTCACGCGCAAGGCCGCCGCGATCGCGTCGGAGCACGTGCTGCTCGGTCTCGAGCGCACTGCGTCGCGCGTCGGCAGATCGCTGACCCTCGACGCCGGGACGACTCCCCCGAGCCCCGCACTCGTCGGCCTGTGGAATCGGCTGCGCGCGGCCGACGAGGACGCGGCGGCGGAGATCGCCAAGCGCTCCCCCAACGAGCCGCACCGACGCATCCTGTTGCTGCTCGCCCGCCGGATCGCGGCGACCCGCACCCGTGACGCCGACCTCGCCTTCCGCGACCCCGACGAGTTGCTCGCCGACCTGCGCGTCGTGCAGGAGTCGCTGGTCGCCGCCTCGGCCGAACGACACGCCTACGGAGGCCTGCAGCAGCTGATCTGGCAGGTCGAGACGTACGGGTTCCATCTGGCCGAACTCGAGGTGCGTCAGCACTCGCAGGTGCATCGCAGGGCGCTCGAAGAGCTCGAGGGCGGGGGCGAACTGAGCGAGACCACCGAAGAGGTTCTCGAGGTCTTCCGTGCCGTCGCCTTCGTGCAGGACCGTTTCGGTCCCCGCGCCGCCGGGCGCTACATCGTCTCGTTCACGCAGTCCGCCGAGGACCTGGCGAACGTGCGGCGCCTCGCCCGGTACGCCGCGGGACCGGATGCGTCCGGCCCGGTGCTGGACGTCATCCCCCTGTTCGAGACCTTCGCCGATCTGCAGGCGGCACCCCGGATCCTGGCGGAGATCGTCACGCATCCCGAGTTCGCCGCCCGCCTCGACGAGACGGGTCGCCGCCTGGAGGTCATGCTCGGGTACTCCGACTCTTCGAAGGACGTCGGTCCCGTCGCCGCCAACCTCGCCCTGTACGAGGCGCAGGCCGCGATCGCCGCCTGGGCCCTCGAGGAGGGCATCGAGCTGACCCTGTTCCACGGTCGCGGCGGCGCCCTCGGGCGCGGTGGCGGGCCCGCGAACAGCGCGATCCTGGCGCAGCCGCCGCACTCGGTCGAGGGTCGGTTCAAGCTCACCGAGCAGGGCGAGGTCATCTTCGCCCGCTACGGCGACCCGGCGATCGCGATGCGACACATCGATCAGGTCGCGGCGGCGACCCTGCTGGCCTCGTCCCCGTCCATCGAGCGGCGCAACGAGGCGGCGGCCTCGCGGTACGCCGACATCGCGGCGACGATGGATGCAGCATCCCGCGAACGCTTCTTCTCGCTCGTGCGCGCCCCCGGCTTCGCGCCGTGGTTCGCCACCGTCACGCCGCTCGAAGAGGTCGGCCTGCTCGCGCTGGGCTCGCGTCCGGCACGCCGCGGACTCTCGGTCGAGTCGCTCGAGGACCTCCGCGCCATCCCGTGGGTGTTCGCGTGGACGCAGGCCCGCATCAACCTGGCCGGATGGTTCGGCCTCGGCACGGCGCTCGACGCCGTCGGCGACGAGGCCCTCCTGCGCGAGGCGTACGACGAGTGGCCGCTGCTGCGCACCATGATCGACAACGTCGCGATGAGTCTCGCCAAGGCCGACCCGCGTATCGCGCGCCGGTATCTGAAGCTCGGCGACCGCGATGAGCTGGCCGAACTCGTGCTGGACGAGATGGAGTCGACGCGCGCCTGGGTCATCCGCATCACGGGCGGCGGCGAACTCCTCGCCAACAAGCCCGTGCTGCAGCGAGCGGTCAAGATGCGCAGTCCCTACGTCGACGCGCTGTCGCTGCTGCAGTTGCGGGCCCTGCGTGCCCTGCGTGCCTCCGCCGTGGCGGGCGCGACGCCCGATCCCGAGCAGCAGCGGCTGCTTCTGCTGTCGGTCAGCGGCGTGGCGGCGGGCCTGCAGAACACGGGCTGATCCCCCGAACGGTCGCGACTCGCCGTGCCGGTGCGCTCGCGCGCGGCGAGTCGCGACCGTTCGTGCGGGTCTGATCGAGTGGCGGTCGGACGGATGTCGGAGGTCCGGCCTAACGTGTGGACATGATCAAGACACGAGAAGACGTCAGCGACCTCGCCGCCGAGATCTGCCCCGTCTGCGACGACACACGCGTCGCGACGGTGGAGCTCAGGTGGTTCGTCCTCGAGCTCGACCGTGACGAAGAGCTGCGCGGTGAAGAAACCCGTGGCGGCAAGAGCAGTGGCGATGAGCTGTACGAGGATGAACCCGCCCTCGAGTTCCGCTGCCTGTCCTGCGGTGCCGACTGGGCCTGAGGAACGCGGATCCGGCGTCAGTCGACGCGGCGGTCCTGCCGGTGTCGTGAGAGGCCGCGGCCGTAACGCTCGGTGAGCTGCACCATCAGATCGGGCGTCTCGCGGTCGAGACCGAAGACGTAGCCCGGAAAGTCGAGCTCTTTCTGCGCCGCCCAGATCTCGTCGTGCCGGTCGGGTGAATACAGACCGAACGGATGCCCCACCGCGATCCACGCGATCGGAACCACGGTCTCGGGTGGGAGCGTCGTACGCAGGTGCACGATCGCCCCGATGCGCACCTCGCAACGGTCGCCGATGCGCGCACCATTGAACACGCGCGTGCCCGTCGCGAGGAACACCTCCGAGCCGATGACGGCCCCGCTGACGGTCGCGCCGGGGCCGATCAGCGTGTGGTCGCCGATGTGCACGGCATCGGCAGCGGTGGCCCGGATGACGGCGTTCTCCATCACGATGACGCAGGCCGCGAGCGTGATCGGGCCGCCCTCGGCGGTGATCACGGCGCCGTGCAGTACCTGGCAGTCGGGGCCGATCTCGACATCACCCGAGATGACCGCCGTCTCGGCGATGACGGCGGAGGGATCTATGCGGGGCCGCGCCCCGAGGTGCTCGAACTGCATGGGCACAACCTACTCCGCCCGCCTCCTGCGGTCCCGCGGTTCCCGCCGTCTGCCCCGGTCATGCCAGCACCACCCGGGGCGTCACAATACCGTTGGGGCGCGGGACATCACGCCCCAACGGGCCTCGAACGCCCCAAAAGTCAGGCAACGAAGGCACGAGCGCGCCTACGAGAGCACAGGGCGGGGTACGGCGGGTCTGACCCGCGGGGCCGGGCGGGCCGGGGCGGGGGGTCGGGGGGCGGACCCGGCCGCGGCAGATCACGCGGATGTCGCGGGCGCGGACTCCTGTGCCCCACCCGCGGCGGCGGCCTCGGGTGTCGGCTCGGGGAACAGCGCGGTCAGCAGCTGCCCCGTCCACGCGATCAGTTCGTCGTCGGGGAGCGCGTCGTTGCCGGATCGCGGCATCGGCACCACGAGCGCCTCACCGCCCGACATGAGCTTCGCCCCGGGGTACAGCCGCTGCATCCGGACCCGCAGCGAGTCCGGCAGGTGTGCCGGCGCGACCCGCAGGTTCGGACCCATCGCGACGACGTCCGTGAGGCCCGACCGCGCGGCGCGGCGACGCAGCCGAGCGACCGCGACGATGCCGGCGACCTCGGCGGGCGGCTCGCCGTACCGGTCGCGCAACTCTTCCACCACGAGGTCGATCGCATCGGGTGCCGCCGTCGCCGTCGCCGCGGACGAGAGCTTCTGGTACGCCTCGAGCCGCAGCCGCTCACTGTCGATGTAGGACTCCGGGATGCGTGCGCGGACGGGCAGCTCGAGGCGCAACTCGGTCGGGCCCTCGACATCGTCGCCGCGGAACGTCGCAACGGCCTCACCGATCATCCGCAGGTACAGGTCGAAGCCGACGCCCGCGATATGTCCCGCCTGCTCGGCGCCGAGCAGGTTGCCCGCGCCACGCAGTTCGAGGTCTTTCAGCGCCACCTGCATGCCCGAGCCGAGGTCGTTGTTGACCGCGATCGTCTCGAGGCGGTCGGCCGCCGTCTCGGACAGCGGCTTCATGTCGTCGTAGAGGAAGTACGCATACGCCCGCTCGCGCGCACGGCCGACGCGACCGCGCAGCTGGTGCAGCTGCGACAGGCCGTACTTGTCGGCCCGATCGATGACGATCGTGTTGGCGTTGGAGATGTCGAGCCCGGTCTCGATGATGGTCGTGCACACGAGCACGTCGAACTTGCGCTCCCAGAAGTCGTCGACGACCTGCTCGAGGGCGTGCTCGCCGAGCTGCCCGTGAGCGACCGCGATGCGCGCCTCCGGCACGAGTTCGGACAGGTGCGCCGCCACCCGCTGGATCGACGAAACGCGGTTGTGGACGTAGAAGATCTGTCCCTCGCGCAGGAGTTCCCGGCGGATCGCGGCCGCGATCTGCTTGTCGTTGCGCGGTCCGACGTACGACAGGATCGGATGCCTGTCTTCGGGCGGCGTCGCGAGCGTCGACATCTCACGGATGCCCGTCACCGCCATCTCGAGTGTGCGCGGGATCGGCGTGGCGCTCATCGCCAGGATGTCGACGTTGGTCTTCAGCTTCTTCAGGGCGTCCTTGTGCTCGACCCCGAAGCGCTGCTCCTCGTCGATGATGAGCAGCCCGACATCCTTGAACGACACCTTCTCGGTCAGGATGCGGTGGGTTCCGATCACCATGTCGATCGAGCCGTCCTCGAGCCCCGCGACGATCTCGCGCGCCTCTTTGTCGGTCTGGAACCGCGACAGCGCCCGCACGCGCACGGGGAAGCCGGCGAAGCGTTCGGTGAAGGTCTCGAGGTGCTGCTTGACGAGCAGGGTCGTCGGCACGAGCATCGCCACCTGCTTGCCGTCCTGGATCGCCTTGAACGCGGCGCGCACGGCGACCTCGGTCTTGCCGAAGCCGACGTCCCCCGAGAGCAGCCGGTCCATTGGGATCGGGCGCTCCATGTCGGCCTTGACCTCGTCGATCGTCTGCAGCTGGTCGGGGGTCTCGGCGAACGGGAAGGCCTCTTCGAGTTCGCGCTGCCAGGGGGTGTCTGGGCTGAACGCGTACCCCTTGGCAGACATGCGCGCGGAGTACAGCTTGACGAGCTCGACCGCGATGTCGCGGACGGCCTTGCGGGCCTTGCCCTTCGCTGCCGCCCAGTCGCTCCCGCCCATCTTCGACAGGGTCGGGGCCTCTCCCCCGACGTACTTCGACAGCAGATCGAGCTGATCGGTGGGGACGAAGAGCTTGTCGCCCGGGAAGCCGCGCTTGCTCGGGGCGTACTCGACCACGAGGTACTCGCGCTTGGTCTTGACCGGGTTGCGCCCGCCGGACGAGACCTCGCGTTGCACCAGCTCGACGAACCGGCCTATGCCGTGCGTGGAATGGACCACGAAGTCACCGGCCTTGAGCTGCAGGGGATCGACGACGTTCCGCCGACGCGACGCCAGCTTCTTGACGACGCGCGAGTCGGCGCTGATCGTGCGGCCGTAGAAGTCCGACTCCGTCAGCACCGCGAGCTTGGCGTCGGCGAACGAGAAGCCCGCCTCGATCGGCGCCTTCACGAGAAGGGCGACACCTGGCTCGGGGGGCTCGGCGACATCTTCGACGACCCGAGCCGCGAAGCCGCGCTCCGACAGCACGTCGCGGGCGCGGTCGACCAGACCGGAACCCGCTGCCGCGACCACGACACCCCAGCCATCCGCCAACAGGTCCCCGACATAGGCCGTGGCCCCGTCGATATTGCCGTGGAACGACGGGATGCTCGCTCCCGAGAAGCGGATGGCGGAGGACTCCCCCGCGTCGAGCACACCCTCGGCGGCCGCGTCCACGGCGCCGGAATCGAACGCGCTCAGCGTCCACCACACGCCCCCGCGGTCCGCCGAGGCCTCGCGCAGCCCCGGCAGCGTCAAGAAGTCGCCCTTGCCGAGGTCGATCGGGGTGTCGGCGCCCGCGGTCGCGGCGCTCCAGGCTGCCTCGAGGAACTCGCGGTTCGTGTCCTGCAGCGTGATGGCGCGCGCGACGGCGCGCTCGGGGTCGACGAGCGCCACGGCGGTGCCCGCCGGGAGATAGTCGACGAGGGGCACGATGCCGTCGGCGAGCACGGGCGTCAGCGACTCCATACCTTCGACGGCGATGCCCTCCGACATCCTCTCCAGCATTCCCGCGAGCCCCGGCAGCTCGCCCTGGAGCGCCTTCGCCCGCGCGCGCACCTCGGCCGTCAGCAACAGCTCACGGCTCGGCGGCAGCGCGATCGACTCGATCGCGCCCGGCAGCGACCGCTGGTCGGCGACCGCGAACGCCCGGATCTGATCGACCTCGTCACCGAAGAACTCGACGCGGCAGGGGTGGTCGGCGATGGCGGGGAAGACGTCCAGGATGCCTCCGCGCAGCGCGAACTCGCCGCGGCGCGAGACCATGTCTACGCGGGTATACGCGAGCTCGACGAGGCGCTCCGCCAGGGATGTCAGGTCGTGTCCGCGTGTGCCCACCGCGAGCTCGACGGGACGAACGTTCTCGAGACCGGACGCGATCGGCTGGAGCGCGGCGCGAACCGACGCCGTCACGACAAGGGGTCGCGATCCGTCCCACTCCGCGACCCGGCGCAGCACCTCGAGGCGCGCGCCGACCGTCTCGGGGCTCGGGCTCAGGCGCTCGTGCGGCAGGGTCTCCCACGCCGGGAACGAGAGCACCAGGGCGTCGGGCAGGTAGGCCGCGAGCGAGGGGCCGAGCTGATCGGCGCGTCGCCCGGTCGGCGTGATCGCGAGCAGCGCCGGCGGACGCCCCGAGGCCGCGCGCCGCTCGACGAGGGCCGCCAGAACGGGCGCGACGAGCCCCTCGATCAGGGAGAGCTCGGCGTCGCGGGAGGCCTCATCGAGTCCCTCACGGAACGCTTCTGAGCGCGCCAAGGCGCGCGTAATTCCGTGAATTGACACACGACCAGTCTACGAGGCACCACCGACACCGCGGGCTTCCGCGACCCTAGGATGAGGGCATGAGCGACCAGACGCCGCCCACGGATGCGCCCACCGCGGGCGGCTACCCACCTCCGCCTTCACCGCCGGTTCCGCCTGTCGCTCCCCCGGTTTCGTCCGACCCGAACCCTCAGCACGCGACTCCGCCCTATCCGTACCCCAGCGCGGCGCAGTACCCCGGCGCGCAGCAGTACCCCAGCGCACCGCAGTACCCCAGCGCGGCGCAGTACCCCGGCGCACCCGCCTATCCGAGTGCGCCCGCCGGGTACTACCCCGGCACGTATCCGCAGGGGTATGCCGCGGGGCCGTCCCCGGCGGCAGCACCGGCGAAGCAGCCGGGCGGCCTCGGCTTGACGGCCCTTCTGCTCGCCCTGGCCGCCGCCGTCGTCGCGCCGATCGTGGGTGCCGTCGCGGCATTCCAGGTCGGCAACGGCAGCTGGAGCTGGTCCCGCATGGAGACCATGCCCAGCAGCGCGTGGGCGGATCTGTCGTTCCTCTCCCCCGTCCGCGAGTGGGTGCTGCTCGGCGAAATCGCGTTCTGGGCCGGCACCGCGCTCGGAATCTGGGCGATCGTGCAGGGCATCGTCGCGATCGTGAAGCGTCGCGGGCGCGGCACGGGCATCGCGGCGGTCGCGGTCGCCGTCGTCGCCCTGTTCATCTTCCTGACGGTCGTCTACGGAGCAGGCATCGCGGGCATCGCCACGGGCCCGAGCATGACGTCGGGTTCCGGCATCGGCGCCTGACCCCCGGAAGCTCACCGCTCGGGGCGCCAGAATCTCGTTGGGGCGCGGGCTGCCACGCCCCAACGGGCGTCCGACGCCCCGGGCCAGAGAGGGACGGCGCCGCGCGCCGGAAAGGGCCGACGCCCCGGGCCAGAGAGGGACGGCGCCGCGCGCCGGAAAGGGACGACGCCCCGGGCCGGAAAGGGCCGACGCCCCGGGCCAGAAAGGGGACGGCGCCGCGCGCCGCAAGACGGCTACTCCCGTGGGGCGTGGAAGCGCTGCTGCGCGGCGAGCAGGCCCTCGCCGACGACGAGTTCGACCGCATCCGCCGCATCACCGATCAGCAGGGGCAGCTGCGCCCGTTCGGTCGTGCCGAACGGATCGAGGACCCAGTCCGCGGCATCCTGACGCCCCGGCGGGCGCCCGATCCCCACGCGAACGCGCGTGAACTCCGGCGTATCCAGCGCCTTCGCGACATCGCGAACACCGTTATGACCTCCGTGCCCGCCGCCGATCTTGAGCTTTATCGTGTCGAACGGGATGTCGAGCTCATCGTGAACGACGATGATCCGCTCGGGATCGATCCCGAAGAATGCCGCGAGTCCCGAGACGGGTCCGCCCGAGACATTCATGAACGAGTTCGGCTTCGCCAGCACGAGCTTCGGCCGACCCGGCGCGAGCCACGTCTCCGCCACACGTGCGTTCGCACGGTGGGACCTGAATGTGGCACCTCGCCGGCGCGCGAGCTCGTCGACGACCATCTGCCCGACGTTGTGGCGGGTGCTCTCATAGCGCGGCCCGGGGTTGCCGAGCCCCACCACCAACCAGGCGTCAGCCACGTCCACTCCCTCACTCGTCGGATTCGCTCCACGCACGGAGCCCGCCCCCACCGTATCGGCGAGAACGGGCTCCGGTTGCGCAGTGCGCGGTGCTTACTCGGCGGACTCTTCCGTGGCCTCTTCGGCCTGCTCGGCCGCAACGGCGGCGTCGGCCTCGGCGATCTCTTCCTCGGCCGCGAGGGTCGAGGCGGGGACCGAGATCGCGACGATCAGCATCTCGGGGGTGCCAGCGAGCGTAGCGCCACGGGGCAGCTTCAGATCGGCGGCCGTGATGTGCGTGCCATCCTCGAGTCCCTCGACGTCGACCTCGATCGACTGCGGGATGTGGGTGGCCTCGACCTCGAGCGACACGGTGTTGTTGTCGAGGTTGACGATCGTTCCGGGGAAGGGCTCACCGACGACATTGATGGGCACGTCGACCTGGATCTTCTCGCCCTTCTTCACGACGAGCAGGTCGATGTGCTCGATGATCTGGTGCACGGGATCCTTCTGGACGTCCTTGACGAGCGCCAGCTGCTGGGTGCCTTCGACATCGAGCTCGAGCACCGCGTTGGCGCGCCGCAGCAGCAGCGCGACCTGGTGGCCCGGAAGCGCGACGTGGACGGGGTCTTCGCCGTGACCGTAGATGACGGCCGGGATCTTGCCCGCGGCGCGCAGGCGACGGGCGAAGCCCTTACCGAAGCTGGTGCGAAGCGCGGCGTGGACCTTCGTGTCGTCCTTTTTGTCTTCCGACATGATGATTCTCCTTGTGGGCACACGACGGATGCGTCGCGTAGGTCTGGGGTTCTCGACTCAAACGCCTACGCGGGAGGAGTGCCACCGGGGCCCACATCGCCACGTCGATCACGGATGCCTCGCTCAGCCGGACGGCCGCACGACGACATCCCTCGCCGAGGGTGAACACCATCCTACCGGAGTTGCCTGTAGCGTGAATACACCTGGCCCGACCACCCACGGCCCGAACCATCACCGGAGCAGATCATGATCGACGGCGTCCTTCTCTCTCACGTCCTCCTCTGGTCGATCGGAGCGCTCACCGTCATCGGCGCCGTCCTGACGGCCGGTGCGTTCTGGTCCATGGGCCGCTCCGGCTACCGCAAGGACTGACCCCGACCGCGCGGCCGAGTGCGCCGGACTCCGGCGAGGCCGCGGGATGTCGGCGAGCCCGTCGAACATCGACGGTCGGAGAGCGGATGAATCGACGACAACGGGCACTCTCGCCGGTCGACCGGCGCGATAGCCTGGAACCCTCCCCTCTTGTAACGCAAGGAGCGCGCGTGTCGCAGAACGATCCGTCCCCGCAGGTCAACACCTCGACCGACCGGGAGGACTCCCCCGGTTCGGCGCCGGAGCACGAGGGCGCCCCTCGACCCGAAGACGTCACGCGCGAGACATCCACCCCCACGGGCCCGGGTGAGGGCGGCGCAGCGGTCGCGAACATCGGCGTCGTCGGCCTCGCCGTCATGGGATCGAACCTCGCCCGCAACCTCGCCCGCCGCGAGGGCAACACGGTCGCGATCTACAACCGCAGCCACGACAAGACCGAACACCTGGCGGCGACGCACCCCGAGGCGGGCTTCGTCCCGACCTTCGACTACTCCGGGTTCGCCGCATCTCTCCAGAAGCCGCGCGCCGCGCTCATCATGGTCAAGGCGGGCGGGCCGACGGATGCCGTGATCGATGAGCTGGTCAAGGTGTTCGAGCCGGGCGACATCATCATCGACGGCGGGAACTCGCTGTTCACCGACACGATCCGCCGCGAGCGCGCCGTGCGCGAGACGGGCATCAATTTCGTCGGCATGGGCGTTTCGGGTGGCGAGGAGGGTGCCCTCGAGGGTCCGTCCCTCATGCCCGGTGGTTCGGACGAGTCGTGGGTCACGCTCGGTCCGATCCTGCGCTCGATCGCCGCGGTCGCCGAGGGAGAGCCGTGCGTGACGCACATCGGCCACGACGGTGCGGGGCACTTCGTGAAGATGGTGCACAACGGCATCGAGTACGCCGACATGCAGCTCATCGCCGAGGCCTACGACCTGATCCGCCGCGGCACGGGCAAGTCCCCCGCCGAGATCGCCGACGTGTTCGCCGAGTGGAACACCGGCGAGCTCGAGTCCTACCTCATCGAGATCACCTCCGAGGTGCTGCGCCAGGTCGACCTCGACACCGGCAAACCGCTCGTCGACGTGATCCTCGACCAGGCCGGGGCCAAGGGCACCGGTGCGTGGACGGTTCAGACGGCCCTCGACCTCGGGGTCCCCGTCTCGGGCATCGCCGAGGCGACGTTCGCGCGCTCGCTGTCATCGCACCCCGAGCAGCGGTCGGTCGCCCGCGACCTGCCGGGTGCGGAAGAAGAACTCGAGCTCGAGGACGAGGACGCGTTCATCGAGGACGTACGCCTCGCGCTCTTCGCCTCGAAGATCGTGGCGTACTCGCAGGGCTTCGACGAGATCCGTGCGGGCGCCGCCGAGTACGACTGGCAGATCGACCTCGGTGCCGTCTCGAAGATCTGGCGTGCGGGATGCATCATCCGCGCGCAGTTCCTCAACCGGATCGCGGATGCCTACGCCGAGACTCCCGACCTGCCGGTCCTGCTCACGGCGCCGTACTTCGTCGACGCGCTCACCCGCGCCCAGGGCGCGTGGCGCCGGATCGTCTCCGCGGCCGCGACCGCGGGCATCCCCGCTCCCGCCTTCTCGTCCTCGCTGGCGTACTACGACGGACTGCGAGCGGAACGCCTGCCGGCCGCGCTCATCCAGGGTCAGCGCGACTTCTTCGGCGCGCACACCTACAAGCGCGTGGACAAGCCCGGCACGTTCCACACGCTGTGGTCGGGAGACCGCACCGAGGTCGAAGCGACCGACACGCACTGAGCCGGGCCGCCCTCTATTGAGCAAGGACTCCGAGGGCGAGGACCGAGAAGACGCCGACCGTCGTCCCGAGGACTCCGGCGGCGGCTGCGACGACGGCGAGAAGCGGCGTCGGTCGCAGCTGGCGTCGCGCGATCGCGATCGACACGCATCCCAGTACGAGACCGACGGGCGCGACGACGACGGATAGGACGAGCGCCAGGATCGTCAGGATGCTCGTCGAGCCCCAGTCGATCGTCCGATCCGGCGTCGTCGGAGCCGCATCATCCGGTTCGTCCTGCGTCCATCGCAGCCCGTTCCACCAGTGGAGCGTCCCGCGGCCGTCGAGATACCAACCGGGTGCCGCGGCTTTCTCGGGCGGCGACATGGCCTCCTCGCCACGGCGCCGACCGTTCGGCCGAGCGCTACGTATAAATAGCACATGCAGATGCTACTCATAAGTCTGTAGATACATAAGTAGCAACGGATCACCGTGGAAGGCGTGATCGGTGACCTTCAGACGACGATTGGTCACAATCTCCGACGCCATCGCGAGACCCTCGGCCTCTCTCAAGAGCAGTTCGCCGAACTCCTCGGAGTGCACCGCACGTATATGGGGGCGGTCGAGCGCGGCGAGCGCAACATGACCCTTCAGACGGTCGAGCGCCTCGCCGAGCAGTTGCACCTCGACGCGCTCTCCCTGATGGAGGCGCCGCTCACGCGCCCGGTGCACACGCCGCGCCGCGCCGGACGCCGCAGCGCCTGACTGTCATTCGGGAACTCGCCGGGGTAGCGTCGGGCACATGCGTGTGCTCTTCATCGGCGGAACCGGAACCATCAGCGCGGCCTGCGTACGTGCCGCGATCGACGCGGGACACGAGGTCAGCGTGCTCAACCGCGGCTCGGGACGACGTCCACTGCCGCCGGAGGTGCGCGAGATCGTGGGCGACATCCGCGACGAGGACGCCACGCGCGCGGCGCTCGGTGGCGCGTCTTTCGATGTCGTCGCGGACTTCCTGTCGTTCACTCCCGAGCATGTCGCGACGGCCCTGCGGCTGGTCGAGGGACGCACCGGGCAGTACATCTTCATCAGCTCCGCGTCGGCGTACGACAAACCGCCCCGGCACCTGCCCGTGACGGAGTCCACTCCCCTCCGCAACCCGTTCTGGAAGTACTCGCGCGACAAGATCGCCTGCGAGGACGTGCTCGTCGGCGCATACCGCGACCGGGGGCTGCCGGTGACGATCGTCCGCCCGTCGCACACCTACGATCACGCACTGTTGCCGACGATGGGCGCATGGACCGACATCGCCCGGATGCGCGCGGGCAGGCCCGTCGTGGTGCACGGCGACGGCACGAGTCTCTGGACACTGACCCACAGCGACGATTTCGCCGTCGCCTTCACGGGTCTGCTCGGCGCGCCCGAGGCGATCGGTGAGGCATACACGATCACCGGCGATCACGCACCGACGTGGGATCAGATCTACGGATGGCTCGCGCGGGCCGCGGGCGTCGCGGAACCGCGACTCGTGCACATCGCGTCCGAGACGATCGCGGCGTTCCGCCCCGATCTGGGCCCGGGGCTCGTCGGCGACAAGGCGCACTCCATGGTCTTCGACAACGCGAAGATCCGAGCCCTCGTGCCCGAATTCCGCACGACGGTGACGTTCGACGAGGGTGCGCGACGCATCCTGAACCACTACGACGCGAACCCCGGGTTGCAGATCGTCGACGCCGAGTTGGACGCCGCATTCGACCGCATGGTCGAGCACGCGGACTCGGCCGGCTAGGAGCACCGGTCCCGGCTGTACCCTCCCGCCGAAGTGGGACAAGCCCCACGACGATGTCCCACTTTCCCTCGCAAAGAGTTGCCTGTAGCGAGCGAAAGTGGGACACACGCCCCGAAAAGGGGGACATGGAGGGCGGGTCAGCGCGGGATGTCGCGCACAGCACCCTTTTCGAGCCGCAGCCGACGCTTCGCGCGGCGAGCGACCGCCGAGTCGTGCGTCACCACGATGAGCGTGAGCCCCGACTGGTGCAGCCCCTCGAGAAGGCGCAGGATCTCGTCCCGCATGCTCTCGTCGAGGTTGCCGGTCGGCTCGTCGGCGAGGAGCACGCGGGGACGCTTCACGATCGCCCGGGCGATCGCGACGCGCTGCTGCTGGCCTCCCGACAGCTCGCCGGGCCGGTGGTCACCCCGGTCGCCGAGGCCCACATGACCGAGCGCCTCGGTGACCCGACGCTCGCGCTCCGCACGATCCAGCCCGAGCGGCTCCAGCCCCATGTCGACGTTCTCGTGCGCCGTCAACGTCGGGAGCAGGTTGAACCCCTGGAACACGAACCCGATCTCGCGCGCCCGCAGCGCACCGAGCTCCGCGTTCGACGCGGACGCCATGTCCGTGTCGCCGAGCACGACCGACCCCTCGGTGGGGCGATCCAGTGCACCGAGCAGCTGCAGCAGCGTCGATTTGCCGCCACCCGTCGGTCCCTGGATCGTGATGAAGTCGCCCTGCTCGATCTCCAGGTCGACATCGTGCAGAGCCCGGACCTGCCGCCCCTTCTGCACGTACGTCTTGCCGACGCCGCTGAGCCGGTAGAGGACGGATGCCGGGGCATCCGGGTTGGGGTGCGCGCCAGTCTCGATCATGGTCATCGTCTTCTCTCCTGTCGTGTCCGTCATGGATCAGCCCACCGAGCGCAGGGCCTCGGCGGGGCTGAGCCGCGCCGCGCGCCAGCCGCCGAAGGCTCCGGCGATGAGGCCGCCGGCAACGGCGAGCCCGATGGCCGCGACGATCACCGCGGGGGTCAGGGGTGCGCTCAGGACGACGTCCGTCGCGGCCTGAGCCGCGGGAGGTCCCCCGAAGCCGCCCATGCCCCCGCCGCCCGGGCCGGTCTGCGTCGTGGCCTCGGTGGCTGTCGAGGTGGCCGTCGAGATGGTCGGCGAGACGATATTGATGGCCAGAACGCCCGCCAGCCCGAGAACGAGACCGACGACGCCGCCGATGAGTCCCTGAACGAACGACTCCCCGGCGACCTGGCCGACGACGCGTCCGTTCGACCATCCGATCGCCTTCAGCGTGCCGAACTCGCGGGTGCGCCGAGAGACGCCCGAGATCGTGAAGAGCACGGCGAGCAGGACGGCGACGGCGAGGACGATGACCGAGAGCCAGGTGCCGAGGTTGGTGATGAGCGAGCTCGCGCTGGACAACGATCCCGAGACGGACGAGGCCAGGTCGGCCTGCGAGCTGACGGTGGCGTCGGGCAGCGCCCCGGCGAGCTCCGCCTGTACCGTCGCGATCGCATCGGCCGAGTCGGCCTGCACGTACACGGTCGAGATGACGTCGCCGACGCCCGAGAGCGCCTGGGCGACATCGAGGGGCAGGTAGACGTTCGCGGCGGTGTCGGCCTCGTTCGACGTGGAGGCGACGACGCCGACGATCTGCATGGCGGTGCCGCCCACATCGATGGTGCCGCCGACCGCGAGCGCGTTGGCCGCCGCGTAGGTCGCGTCGACGAGGACCACGTTCTGTCCCACGTCGTCGGTGCCGAGAGCCCGACCGTCCTGGAGCGTCACGGCCGAGAGGGGGCCCACGGACACGGCTGAAGGATCGATGCCGAGCACCGTGAACGATTGGATGTCGAAGGCGCTGCCACCCGCGCCATCCGGCCCGCGCGCCGGCGGCTCGCCGCCCTCACCGGGCTGGCCCATCTGCGACATGTCGGGCATCTCCCCCGAAAAGGTGGTGTTGGTCAGGCTCAGCGCACCCGATGCGCCCGAGACACCGTCGAGGCTCGCGACCGTTGCGAGGGTCGAAGCGTCGAGCGTCCCGCGCACGCGATCGGCCATCAGGCGCGACTGGCTGAGCGAGGTGGTGCCGTCGGATGTCTCGCCCTCGCCATCCTCGAACTCGAACTGCGGTCCCCCGCCCGCGCCGGGCGCGGTCGTCGCGCCGGTGACCGTGAGATCGGTCCCCACCCCGTAGACCGACTCGAGCGCCTGGGCCTGGGCATCACGCACCCCCGCCGACAGCGAGTTGACGATGATGACGAGCGCGATCGCGACGCCGAGCCCGGCCGCCACGATGATCGTCTGCTTTCGACGGCCCGCGAGTTCGCGGCGTAGATAGGTCCCGTACATGTCTCTCCTCCTGTCCGGCCCGGCGACCGGAACGGGTTCGACGCTAGGGAGAGCGCTGATGCGCGCCTCAAGATCCGCTTATGCGTTTCTGATGTGCGGACACGCATTCACAGCGAACGCATATCCGGCTCCATAGCAAGCACATAGATTTCGGCCGACAATGGGCACATGACTTCCGCCGCTCCCGCCCTGCACCGCCCCGACGGCACCGCTCTGCGCATCGCCGTCGTCGACGACGAGCAGATGCTGACCGACCTGCTGTCGATGGCGCTGCGCATGGAGGGCTGGGAGGTCAAGACCGCGGCGAGCGGCTACGAAGCGCTGCAGCTCGTGCGCGACTTCGAACCCGACGCGCTCGTGCTCGACATCATGATGCCGGACCTCGACGGCATGGCCGTGCTGCACCGGCTGCGGCAGTCCGGCGACGACGTGCCCGTGCTGTTCCTCACCGCGAAGGACGCCGTGGCCGACCGGGTCGCCGGGCTCACGGCCGGCGGGGACGACTACGTCACCAAGCCCTTCAGCCTCGAAGAGGTCGTCGCGCGCCTGCGGGGCCTCATGCGCCGGGCCGGATCGGCGTTCGCGGACGAGGCCGAGCCGATCCTGCGCGTCGCCGACCTGTCACTCAATGAGGACAGCCACGAGGTCGAGCGCGCCGGCACCCAGATCGAGCTGACCGCGACCGAGTTCGAGTTGCTGCGCTTTCTCATGCGCAACCCGCGCCGCGTGGTCTCGAAGGCGCAGATCCTCGACCGCGTCTGGAACTACGACTTCGGCGGCCGATCGAGCGTCGTCGAGCTGTACATCTCGTACCTGCGCAAGAAGATCGACGCGGGACATCCGCCCCTCATCCACACCGTCCGCGGCGTCGGGTACATGATCAAGGCGCCCCAGTGACCACACCCGCGCCACCCGCGGTCGACTCTCCCGCGCCGACGGATGCTTCGAAATCCGCGCCCCCCGAGAGCCGCCGCCCGCGGACACCGTGGACGCTGCAGCGACGGCTGATCCTGACCGTCGTGAGCATCGTGTCGCTCATCCTGGTGCTCGTGTCGATCGTGACGAGCGCGGTGCTCGGGCGCGTGCTCGAGGGCAACGTCGACGACCGGTTGGCGACGCTCGGCACCAGTGCACTCTCGATGCCGCCGGGCTTTCCGGGCGCGAACGCCACCGCGTACCAGATCCTCGAGGCCGGACGGCAAGAGCCCGGGTTCCTCCTCGCGCTGCAGGGCGCCGACGGCATGACGACGGGTGCCGTCGTCGACGACGAGACGCTCGGGGTGAGCAGGCTCAACGCGGCGCAGGTCGAACGGATCATGGATGCCGCAACCGGGGGCATCTCGACGGTCAACGTCGGCGGCGGACTCGGCGACTATCGCATCATCACGGTCCGCAACAGCGCGACGAACGAGACCGTGGGCGCTTTCGGTCTGCCGCTCGAAGACGTCCAGCAGACGATCGCGAGCCTGCTGACGGCGATCGCCCTGCTGACGGCGGGCGGCTTGGTGCTGCTCGGCGTCGCGACCGCGTGGACGATCCGGCGCGGGCTCCGGCCGCTGCACGCCGTCGCCGACACGGCGTCGCGCGTCGCCCGCCAACCCCTCGACCAGGGTGCGGTCACGATCCTCGAGCGTGTTCCCGAGGCACAGGCCGACGACCGCACCGAGATCGGCCGGGTGGGTGCGGCACTCAATACGCTGCTCGATCACGTCGACGCATCCCTCGACGCCCGCCAACGCAACGAAGAGCGGATGCGCCGGTTCGTCGCCGACGCGAGCCACGAGTTGCGCACGCCCCTCGCCTCGATCCGCGGCTACTCCGAGCTGTCGCTGCGCGATCGCACCCTGAGCGAGACCAGCGAGCAGTCGCTGCAGCGCATCCAGGCACAGTCGCTCCGGATGACGGGGATCGTCGAGGACCTGCTGCTGCTCGCGCGCCTCGACGAGGGGCAGGAGCTCGTCTACGGCACATCCGACCTGTCTCGGTTGGTCGTCGAAGCCGTCGGCGACGCGCAGGTGGCGGCTCCCGACCATGCCTGGAGCATCGAGGTCGGCGACGAGCCCGTGCTGATCGCCGGGGATACCGCGCGACTGCACCAGGTCGTAGCCAACCTGCTCGCGAACGCCCGCACGCACACCCCCGCGGGAACACACGTCACGGCGAGCGTCGTGCGCGAGGGATCCGATGCCGTCGTGCGTGTGCACGACGATGGGCCCGGCATCGATCCGGCTCTGCAGGCCGAGCTGTTCGAGCGATTCTCGCGCGGCGACACCTCACGGGCCCGCCAGACCGGAGGGTCCGGGCTCGGCCTCTCGATCGTGCGGGCGATCGTCGAGGCGCACGACGGCACGATCACGATGCGGAGTGCGCCCGGCGACACCGAGTTCGAGGTCCGCCTCCCCGCGAAGCCGCGCGACCCCGAGGACTGAACGCGGGAACTCTTGCGACCGCCGGTTCGGTGAGAGAACTCTCATCCGCGAGCTCTGAAATGGGCCGCGATGACGCGGATTTTCGGCCTCGGATGTCGGAGGTCGTTCGTAGAGTATCGAACATGAGTTCGAATCAGACCCTGGACGTGGAGGCGCTCGACGATGCCTCCGTTCTCGGTCTGGTCGAGGGAATCGTGGCGTTGCGCAAACAAGCAGCACAGGTCCACGCGGCCGAGGTTCGGTTGCTCGCGACGGCGGGCGAACTCGCGGCATCCCGTTCGGCGGCGTTGCGTTCGGATTCGCGGGAGCGTGAGATGCACCTGCGCTCGATCGCGGCGGAGCTCGCGCTCGCGGTGCGCGCCTCCGACCGGACGGTGCAACGCCAGATCAACGACGCCGTCGTGCTCGCCGAGGACTTCACCCCGGTGCTCGAAGCCCTCGAAGAGGGCCGGATCTTCGTGGGCCACGCGCGCGTGATCCTCGACGCGGGCACGCCGATCCAGGACCCCGAGGCCCGCCTCGTGTTTGCCGCCGACGCGGTCGCACGGGCCGAGAACCTCTCCCCCGCACGCCTGCGCCCCGCGGTCGAGGCTCTCGCCGAACGCCTCCAACCCCGCACCGTCACCGAACGGCACCGCGACGCCCGCGCCGACCGTGCGGTCACGGTCACCGACCGGCCCGACGGGATGGGCGAACTCATCTACATCGGCCCCGCCACCCTCGTCCACGGCATCTACGACCGCCTCACACAGCAAGCACGCGCCGTCCGCAACGCCGCTCAGCCGGGCGCGTCGTTCGGGCCCGCCGCCGTGGATCCGAGCGCGGGCCGGGGCACGGGTGCCGCCACGACGGATGGTGCGGGTGTCGATACCTCTGACCGCACACCCGAGCTCGCCCCCGACTCGCGCACGATCGACCAGCTCCGCGCCGACGTCTTCGCCGACATGCTGCTCACCAGCGCGCCACAAGACGACCCCACCCTCGACTCGGCCGCCGATCCGTCGCTGGGGTTCGGCGGGCTCGGCGCCATCCGGGCGATCGTGCACGTCACTGTCCCCGCGCTCGCCCTCGCCGGGTTGAGCGACGAGCCGGCCGAACTCGTCGGACGTGCGCCGATCGACATCGACACCGCCCGCCGCCTCGCGGGCCGCGCGACCGGGTGGGATCGAGTGCTCAGCGACCCCGTTCACGGCGGGATCCTCGCCGTCGACCGGTACACCCCCAACGCCGACCTCAAACGCTTCCTCCGCGCACGCGACGAACACTGCCGATTCCCCGGATGCCGCCAACCCGCCCACCGCTGCGACATCGACCACGGCCACGACTGGGCCCACGGCGGCACGACGTGTGCTCACAACCTTCATCACCTCTGTCGACGCCACCACACCCTCAAGCACGCGACCCCGTGGCAAGTCAGGAATCTCGGCGGCGGCGTCCTCGAATGGACCAGCCCCACCGGCGCCATCTACATCGACGACCCACCATCCCGCGTCCGCTTCACCCCCACCGAACCCCCACCGAACCCCCACCACCGTTCTAGGCACCACCCTGCCCACCGGACGAGATCCGCATCACCGCACGAGACCCGCATCGCCCCGCGCGTCGCCGAATTCGCTCATGCTCGCGACCGGCCGTTCGTAACGAGCGAGCCGCCGGAGTGCCCTCGTCCCGCGAACAGGGCGAGACCGCGCGACCGGGCGGGCTCATGAATCGGCGCGGGCGGTTCAGTACCCCGCGAACGCGTCCGTCGTGAGCGAACGAGCCTTGTCGAGCGCCGGGGCGAGCTCGGCGATCAGCTGGGGCGGGCCCGACACATAGGCGTGGCGGGACGACAGGTCGGGCACGACGCGCGGTAAACCCTCGGCATCCAGGCGGACGCCTCGCGCCCACACCCAGTTGGCCGGCAGGTCGCGCGGCTGGTCTCGCGTGAAGACGATGACCTCGATTCCGGATGCCTCGAGCTCGTCGCGGAACGCCAGCTCGGACGCCTCGGACGCGACGTAGATCAGCACCGCATCACGTTCGATGCCGCGCGCCCGCGCCTCGCGCAGTTGCGAGACGAAGGGGGTGATGCCGATGCCGGCCGCCACCAGGAGGACGGGCGCGTTCGGGTTCCGCGGCAGGAGGAAGTCGCCCCACACGCCCGTCGCGGCATAGTCCACACCCGGCGACGCGACGGCAAGCGCCTTCTTGTAGGTGCTCTCGCCCGCTCCGGCCCCCGTACCCGCTCCAGCACCAGCACCAGCACCCGCAACCGCACCCACACCCGCCTTGACGCGGTACGCGATCCGCACGGTCGGCGCGTCGCTCGGTGCCGAGACGATGCTGAACTCCCGTCGCGTGCCGCGGGCGTCGGCTTTAGCGTGGGGCACCTCGAGTTCCAGGTACTGCCCGGCCGCGAATCGCACCGGGCGACGCGCCTCGAACGTCAGCTGCCGGACGGACGGCGTGATCATGCGCGCATCCGCCAGACGCAGCCGCACCGTGTGGTGTGCGGCCCAGAGGAATGCGAGCAGGTTCCCGATCAGCAGCGCACGCTCCTGCCCGAGCGTGAACGATCCGACCGGGATCGGCCAGCCCGCGAGAACACCCACGACGGCCGCGACCGTCAGCTGCTGCCAGCGGCGGGGCGGCAAGGTCAGGGGCTCCGAGAGCATGAACGCGCCCAAGAACAGGAACGGCGACGACCACAGTGCGAACTGCAGTGCCTGCCCCGCGTCGACCGCGAGGCCCGCCGCTTGCGACTGCACCGCGAGGCGCAGCACCGAGACCCCGACCGCGATGACGAAGAACGTCGCCACGACCCGCAGCCGCTCGGTGCGGATCAGCACGAACAGCCCGAGCACGAGCACCGGACCCGCCAGCACGGGCGATCCGACCCACCACGCCGATGCGCCGAGGCCCGTGATCGTGAGCACGGCGGCGCCGACGGCGGCGGGATTGAGGATGTGTCGGCCGCGCCACGCGATCAGGTATTTCGACGCGACCGCGACGACAGCGGCGAAAGCGATCCAGACCAGTTCGAGCGGAACGAGCGTCGGGCGCAGGATGAACAGCAGGATGCCCGCGGTGATCAGCGACGACTCGTGCCGGATCGGCATCTTCAGCAGCCGCTGCACGAGCGCGTTCGCCCCTACGGTCGCCACGAGCAGTACCGCGAGAGTGGCCACGAGCTCGAGCGGTCCGGGCACGACCAGCCCGAAGAACGACAGCACGAGCGCGACCAGGGTCAGCGCCGCGAGCGCCAGCAGCACGAGGCGATACATCGACATGCGTCCGAGGTATCCGCGCACGCGCGTCCACACGCCCACCACCATTGCGATCACGAGTTTCTCCTACGTCGGTCAGGTCAGGTCAGGTCAGGACGGATCAGATCAGGTCAGGTCAGGTCAGGTCAGGCGCCCGTGGGTCGGTCTCGCAGGCTAGCGGCGCTCGTGAACAGTTCGGCGGAGCATCCGTTCGACCACTCCACGCGCCCATCGGTCAGCATCCGCACCCACTCGGCCCCCCAGCGACGTGCGAGCGCGTCACCGCCGTCGAAGAAGAGGGCGGTGGCCAGCGCATCCGCCCGCATCGTCGTGTCGGCGACGACCCACGTCGCCGCGACGGTCCGCACGGGCACGCCGGTGCGGGCGTCGAGCACGTGGTGCAAGCCGTCGCCCCACGCGCGTCGATTCGCGGCCGACGCGCAGAGCGCCGCATCGGTGACCGACCACACGCCGATCGCGCGCGCGGCATCGAACGGATGCTCCAGCGCGATGCGCTGTGTAACGCCGGTCACGAGCAGGTCGCCGCTCGCATCGACCACGACGCGGCCGTCGGTCCAGGGCTCGAGCGTGCGCGCCACGATGTCGACGAGTCGGCCCTTCCCCAGCGCTCCGACGTCGATCGTGCCGGGCGCATCGAGCGCCAGGCGCGCATCGCGCCACCGCACGCGGGCGGACCAGTCTCCGGGCGCCGCGAGCGGCTCCGCGGCCCGGAGCGAGTACTCCGCGTCGTAACCCAGGCGCTCGAGCGACGCCCCGACGAGCGGGTTGACGGCACCGGATGTCGCGAGCGAGAGCTCTTCGAACGCCTCGAACATCGCCGCGGCGTCGGACGGAACGGGTACGGGCCCCCCACCGCGCGCGAGCAGCGAGACGAGCGAGTCGGAGCGGAAGCGCGACCACGCGGCGTCGAACTCTCCGATGACCCGATCCACGGCCGCGCGAGCATCCGCGGACAGGTCATCGACCGTATCGACACGCCAGCGCGTGCCGATCGCGTCGAACTCCCACGTCGCCGGGAGCTGCCCCGGGGAGCGCGCCAGCGGGGACACGGTCAGCCTGCCGCTTCGACCTTGATCTCGTCGAGCGCTTTGTTGAAACCGCCACTCGTCAGCGACGAGCCGGCGACCCGGTCGACCGAGAGCTCGTTGATGTTCTTTCCCACGACTTCGCCGGTGATACCGCCGATGAACTCGGACTGGTACCGCTTCGACTCGGATGCCTGGGGGTCACCCTTCACCTCGACGGCGGTGACGACGTCATCGGCGAGAGTGATCGTGACCTCGATCTTCTCGACGGTTTCGGGAGTCTGGTACGAACCCGCCGCCGTGTAGGTGCCATCCTTGTACGTCGCGGCTGCCGTCGAGGTGCCCGAGGACTGCTGCGAGGACGACGAGCCGGTGCTGGCCGCGTCCGTCGCCCCGGTTGCCGCGGTGCTGCATCCGGCGAGCGCGAGGGTTCCGGCAACGCCGACCAGGGCGACGCCGATACGAAGCGGGCGGGGGGCGAGGGTATCGCGGATCATCTGGGGACTCCTTCGGGGATGGACCGGGGTCCACAGCCCGATGAGCCGGGTGTCGAACGCCGCTTCCCCGATACTGGTCGAGCTTCCTATGAACTATCTCGGAGCAACCAGCGGGTGATTCGGTAGCCGGATGCCCTGCGGATCAGGCCGCGCCGTCGAACATGCTCGTGACCGAGCCATCCTCGAACACTTCGTGGATAGCGCGCGCGAGCATCGGCGCGATCGGCAGGATGGTCAGGCCCGGGAAGCGGCGGCTCTCGGAGAGCGGAATCGTGTCGGTGACGACGACCTCGTCGATGGCGACGTCCTGCAGGCGCTCGGACGCGGGATCGCTGAAGACCGCGTGGGTCGCCGCGACGATGACGCGCTCGGCACCCGCGGCCTTGAGAGCCTGCGCGGCCTTCACGATCGTGCCACCGGTGTCGATCATGTCGTCGACGATCAGGCAGACGCGCCCCTCGACGTCACCGACGATCTCGTGCACGGTGACCGTGTTGGCGACCTTCGGGTCGCGGCGTTTGTGGATGATCGCCAGCGGCGCCCCGAGGCTGTCGGACCAGGTGTCGGCGACGCGCACGCGACCCATGTCGGGCGAGACGACGGTCAGCTTTGCCCGGTCTTCCGGTGAAAGCGTCCGCTGGAAATACTCCAGCAGGACGGGCTTGGCGAAGAGGTGGTCGACGGGACCGTCGAAGAAGCCCTGGATCTGCGCGGCGTGCAGATCGACGCTCATCACACGGTCGGCACCCGCCGTGCGCAGCAGGTCGGCGATCAGGCGCGCGCTGATCGGCTCGCGCCCACGGCCCTTCTTGTCCTGGCGCGAGTACGGGTAGTACGGCGCGACCACCGTGATGCGCTTGGCGGAGGCGCGCTTCAGGGCATCGAGCATGATGAGCAGCTCCATGAGCCACTCGTTGACGGGGTGTCCGAACGACTGGATGACGAAGACGTCACAGCCGCGGATCGAGACCTCGAAGCGCGTGTAGATCTCGCCGCTCGCGAACGTGCGGTGCTCGGTCGGCGCGAGCTGGATCCCGAGAGCCTCGGCGACCTCGTTGGCGAGGTCGGGTGCGGAGCGTCCCGAGACGACGACCAGCCGCTTCTTCGTCTTGGCGACGAGTCCGGGCGCGATGTCCAGATCGCGATCGAGGTCAACCGTCTTCTTCTTGCGAGCCATTGGGGGCCTTCTCTGCGGCCTGAGCCGCGGCAGTGCCGGGTCGGTTGCGTACGACCCAGCCCTCGACGTTGCGTTGCGAGGCCACGGTCAGTGCGAGCGCGCCCGGCGGAACGTCCTTCCGCACGACCGTACCGGCACCGGTATAGGCCCCGTCCCCGATTCTAACGGGCGCGACGAACACGTTGTGTGCGCCGGTACGCACGTGGTCGCCGACCTGCGTGCGGTGCTTCTCGACGCCGTCGTAGTTGGCGATGATCGTCCCCGCGCCGACATTGGCGCCCACGCCGACCTCGGCATCGCCCAGGTAGGACAGGTGGGGCACCTTGCTGCCGTCGCCGATGCGGGTGTTCTTCGTCTCGACGAACGTGCCGATCTTCCCGCGTGCGCCCAGGTAGGTGCCGGGCCGCAGGTACGCGAAGGGGCCGACGGTCGCGCGCGCGCCGATCACGGCGAGCGTCGCGTCGGTGCGCGTGACGGTGGCGTCCTCGCCCACCTCGCAGTCCACAAGGCTCGTGTCGGGGCCGATGATGGCACCCTCGGCGATGCTCGTGGCGCGCAGGATATGCGTGTTCGGCAGCACCGTCACGTCGGGCGCGAGCGATGCCGTCACATCGATCCACGTCGTGGCGGGGTCCTGAACGGTGACGCCCTCGAGCTGCCAGCGGCGCACCGTGCGGGCGTTGAGCTCAGCGGCGGCCGCCGAGAGCTGCACACGATCGTTGATGCCGAGTGCGGCCGCCGGGTCGGGCGCGAGCGTGGCACCGATCGTCATCCCGGCCGTGTGGAAGAGCGCGACGACGTCGGTCAGGTACCGCTCGCCCTGCGCGTTCTCGTCGCGGAGCGCGACGATCTCTCGCCGCAGCGGGGTGGACTGAAAGATGTATACCCCGGCGTTGATCTCGGCGATCGCGCGCTCGTCGGGCGAAGCATCCCGCTGCTCGACGATGCCGGTGACGGCGCCGTCTGCCGCGCGGATGACGCGGCCATACCCCGTCGGGTCTTCGACACGGGCGCTCAGCAGCGTGACCGCCGCGTCCGCCGCGCGGTGCCCGGCGACGAGTTCGGCGAGGGTTTCGGCGTCGAGCAGCGGCACGTCCGCACTCAGGATCAGGATGTCGCCGCCGAACTCCGTCAGATGCTCGAGCGCAACCTGCACGGCGCGACCGGTGCCCGGGATCTCGTCCTGATCCACGACGATCGCCTCGGGCGCGACATCCTGAACCGCGTCCGCGATCAGATCGCGCTCGTGCCGCACGACGACGAGCAGCCGATCGGGGTCGAGCGCGCCCGCCGTGTCGAGCACGTGCTGCAGCAGCGACCTGCCGCCGATGCGGTGCAGAACCTTGGGCGTTCGCGATCGCATCCGCGTGCCCTGACCCGCGGCGAGGACGACGATGGCGAGATTCTGATCAGTCATGCTCCGCCGCCAGGATTCGAACCTAGACCTAACAGCTCCAAAGGCTGTCGTGCTGCCGTTACACCACGGCGGACCGCGACCACCGTGGATCGCCCCTCAAGTCTGCCAGAGCCCGGCGCGGACCTCCGGCGTTTCATCGCGCCCGATCGCCCCGCGAGCCGCAGGCGAGACGAAACGACGCCCGATGCCATGATGGGGGGATGCCACGCGAGAGCGACGAAGTCGACCGGATCGTCGCCGCGTGGACCGCGCAGCGTCCCGACCTCGACTTCTCGCCGCTCGAGGTGCTCTCTCGCGTCGACCGGCTGTCCCGCCATCTCGACCGCGCACGCCGCGCCGCATTCGGGCGGAGCGAGCTCGTCTCGTGGGAATGGGACGTCCTGTCAGCCCTGCGCCGCGCCGGCGAGCCGTTCCAGCTCAGCCCCAAGCAACTCCTGCAGCAGACGCTCGTCTCGAGCGGCACGATGACGAACCGCATCGACCGCCTCGTCGGCCGACGACTGGTGCGTCGCGAGGCCGATCCCGGCGACGGGCGGAGCGTGCTCGTGACGCTCACCGACGAGGGACGGACGCGCGTCGACGCCGCCATCACCCGCTTGGTCGATGCCGAATCACATCTGCTCTCGGAACTGTCGCGCTCCGACCGCGAACGACTGGCAGGATTGCTTCGCAAACTGAGCCTGGGATTCGACGCCGGATGACACGGCCGCAGCCGTCGACTCGGGCGCGGCGCCCATCATCCCGACCGACCGGATCGATCGAAGAGAGACCGCTATGACGAACGCAACCCGATCGGACGAGACCGGCCTTCGTGGATGGCTCCGCCGGGTCTTCGGGGGCCCATCCGCCGTCTACGGGCTGATCCTGTACTCCGCCCTCATCGCGGGCGTCTCGGACGAATCCACCGACAGCCTCGAAGTGCTGATCGTCTCGTTGTTCTCCCTGATCATCTTCTTCATCGCCCACGTCTTCGCGCACACGCTGAGCGACCACGGCGAGCATGGTTTCTGGCACGCGCTCGAGGGCGGGGTGCGCGAGTCTGCGGGGATGTTGTACGCCGCGATCCCCTCGACGATCGTGTTGATCGCGGGCGCGACGACGCGGATGGATGCGGATGACTCGGTCGGCCTCGCCCTGCTCGTCGCCACCATCGTGCTCGGTGTGCTCGGCTACTCGGCCTATGAGCGCCGCGGCGCGGGGCACGTCGTGCGGATCATCGGGGCGGTCGGCACAGCCATCCTCGGCTTGGCGATCATGATCCTGAACTACGCCGTGCACTGACGCGGGAGCTGCCCGCGGTTCGACTACTCGAGCTGCTCCGAGAGCTCCAGCCATCGCTCCTCGAGACTGACGTTCTCGGCCTCGAGCTGCCCGATAGCCGTCATCTTCGCCCCGAGCCCGACGAAGTCCGCCTGATCGTGGTCGGCGAGGGCCGTGCGCTTCGCCGTGATCTCGGCATCGACTTTCGCGATCCGACGTTCGATCGCCGCGAGTTCCTTCTGTGCGGTGCGCAGCTCACCTCCGCTGAGCCCCGCGGCCGCGGCTTTCGTCCCCACGGCGGCGGATGCCGCCTGCGCACCGCCGGCCTTCTGCTGCTCACGTCGACGGCGCAGATACTCTTCGACGCCGCCCGGCAGGTGGCGCAGCCGCGTGTCGAGGATCGCGTACTGCTGATCGGTGACGCGCTCGAGGAAGTACCGGTCGTGGCTGACGACGATGAGCGTGCCCGCCCACGAGTCGAGCAGGTCCTCGATCGCCGCGAGCATGTCGGTGTCGAGGTCGTTCGTGGGCTCGTCGAGGATGAGCACGTTCGGCTGGTCGAGCAAGATGAGCAGGAGTTGGAGGCGGCGCTTCTGGCCGCCCGAAAGATCCTTGACCGGCGTCGAGAGCTGCTCGGATGCGAAGCCCATCCGCTCGAGCAGTTGACCCGGGGTGAGGTCCTGCGCCTTCGAGCCCGTACCGATCGTGTAGCTCGTCCGCAATCCCGAGATCACGACCCGGACGGGGTCGGCGAGGTACGGCTCGAGCGAATCCATCTGCTGTGTGAGGGTCGCGACCTTCACGGTCTTCCCGCGCTTCACCCGGCCTGTCGTGGGCTCGAGCGTCCCCGCGACCAGCCCGAGCAGCGTCGATTTGCCGGCGCCGTTCACACCCAGAATTCCGGTGCGTTCGCCCGGCGCGATGCGCCATTCCACGTCGTTCAGAACGGGCACCCCGTCATAGGCGACGGATGCGTCGAGCAGGTCGACCACGTCCTTGCCGAGCCGCGTCACCGCGAGCGACTGCAACGAAACGCGGTCGCGAATCTCGGGCACGTCGGCGATGAGTTCGTTGGCGGCATCGATGCGGAACTTGGGCTTGGTGGAGCGAGCCGGCGCCCCCCGACGCAGCCACGCCAGCTCCTTGCGGGCGAGATTCTGACGACGCGCCTCGATCGTCGCCGCCTGGCGGTCGCGCTCGACCCGCTGCAGGATGTACGCGGCATAGCCGCCCTCGAAGGGTTCGACGATGCGGTCGTGCACCTCCCAGGTCGTGTTGCAGACCTCATCCAGGAACCACCGGTCGTGGGTCACGACGAGCAGCCCGCCGGAGTTCGGAGCCCACCGTCGCTTCAGATGTTCGGCGAGCCAGGCGATGGCCTCGACATCGAGGTGGTTCGTGGGTTCGTCGAGGGCCAGGATGTCCCAGTCCCCGGCGAGCAGGCGCGCCAGCGCGACGCGGCGGCGCTGACCACCCGAGAGGGCGCCCAGCTTGGCTTCCCACGGCAGGTCGCCCAGCAGCCCCGAGACGACGTCGCGGACGAGCGGATCGCCCGCCCACTCGTGCTCGGGAGTGTCGCCGATGACCGCGCCACCGATGGTCTCGTCATCGTCGAGGGTGTCGCCCTGGTCGAGCACGCCGATCCGCACGCCCCCGCGCACCGTGACCCGCCCGCCGTCGGGCTCGAGACGCCCGGCGAGCATGGCGAGCAGGCTCGACTTGCCGTCGCCGTTCCGGCCGACGATACCGATGCGGTCGCCCTCGTTCACGCCGAGCGAGATCGAGTCGAAGACGACTTTGGTGGGAAATTCGAGGTGCAGGGCCTCAGCCCCGAGAAGATGAGCCATATCCGCTCTAGGCTATGCGACCCGGATGAACGCGCTCGCAGAAAGCACGAGGCGCCCGGGGTGTATGCCGCCGGGCGCCTCGTGCTGCGGAAGGTCCCGTCAAACCTCAGACGAGGCCGTTCTCCTCGAGGAACTGCGCCGCGATGTCGTCCTGCGACATCTCGTCTTCCGTGCTCTGGACGTTCAACGCCACCAGGGCGTCCGCCGTGAGGGCCGCGCTGACGGCGTTGATGACGTCCGCGATCTCGTCAGCGACATCCGCGTTCACGACGGGGACGACGTTGGACGCGAGAAACAGGCCGTCGGGGTCCTCGAGCACGACGAGGTCCTGGGTCTGGATGCGCGGGTCGGCGGTGAAGACGTTCGCGACGTTGACGGTCCCGGCGACGAGGTTCTCGACCGTGGTGTCACCCGTGGGCGAGAAGGTCACCTCGACGCCGTAGACGTCGGCGAGGCCGGTCGGGCCATACGGACGCTCGGCGAGCTCGGGCGGGCCACCCAGCGTGAGCGGAACGGTGACGTTTGCCAAGTCGGCGATCGACGTCAGGCCGTTCTCATCGGCGAAAGCCGCGGTGACGGTGTACGAATCCTGATCGCTCGCCTCGGCCTGATCGAGAACCGTGAGATTGTCGGGCAGTGCCTCCTGCAGGGCGGCGTAGACGTCCTCGGACGTGCGAGCCTCGGTCCCTTCGTCGAAGTACTGCAGCAGGTTTCCGCTGTACTCGGGGAAGAGCGTGATGGCGCCGGACTCGATCTCGGGCATGTAGGCGTCACGCTGGCCGATGTTGAACTGACGCTCGACCTCGAACCCGGCGCCCTCGAGCGCCTGAGCGTAGATCTCGGCGATGATCTCGTTGGAGTAGTACGCCTGCGAACCGACGACGATCGTGTCGCCGGCGGCGGGCCCGCCGCCGGCGGTGTCCTCCTCAAGCGGGTTGCTCGAGGAGCACCCCGCGAGCACGAGCGCTGCGGTGGCGGCGACGGCCGCGCCGAGCGCGAGCCTGTTCTTCGCTGTGAGCATGGTGCTGTCCTTCTCTCTGTGATGGATCTGTGCTGGGTCTGGTGATCTGGGTGGGTGTTCGGTCTGCTCCGGATCGGTGTCCCCCCGGTCAGGCGGCGGAGACCCTCGGTGAGGTCGACACGCGCGCGCCACGCTTGCGCCCCCGGGCGCCCGATCCGCTCACGAGCCCGGCCTTCACCCCGCGCGGCACGACAAGCCGTTCGGCGATCGCGAAGATTCCGTCGAGCACCAGGGCGAGGGCCGCGACGAGGATCGCGCCCGCGAGCACCTGGTTGAACCGATTGAGGTTGATTCCCTGGATGATGTACTGCCCGAGCCCGCCCAGGCCGACGTAGGCCGCGATCGTGACGGTCGCGACGATCTGCAGCGTCGCGGCGCGCAGGCCCGAGACGAGCAGGGGGAGCCCGAGCGGCACCTCGACGCGCCACAGGATCTGCCATTCCGTCATGCCCATCGCCCGCCCCGCGTCCACGACCCGACGATCGATGGCCTCGAACCCGGTGTACGCGCCCGCGAGGATCGACGGGATCCCCAGCAAGACGAACGTGATCACCGCGGCGGCCGGAGTCTGGAGCACCCCCATGACGAGCACCAGCAGCACGAGCAGACCGAACGACGGGATGGCGCGCGCCGCACCGGAGATCGCCACGGCGATCTCTCGTCCCCTGCCGGTGTGTCCGATGATCCAGCCGAGAGGAACCGCGACGGCGGCGGCGATCAGCACCGAGAGGAAGGTGAACCCGAGGTGCTGCGCGAGAGCGACGGGGATTCCCATCGGGCCCGACCAGCGCTCGGGCGCGAGCATCCACGCGAAGGCTTCCACGATCAGGTTCATGCCGTGACCTCCGTCGCGGCCTGCGCCCGGCGGGCGCGACGCTCGGCGCGTCGGCTGGGCTTGCGGGCCCACGGCATGAGGGCACGACCCGCGAGCACGAGCAGGTAGTCCAGGATCAGCGCGATGACCACGACCGCCACCACACCCGCGAGCACCTCGGGGATGATCCGCCGCTGCAACCCGTTGGTGAAGAGATAGCCGAGGTTCTCGACGCCGATGAGGATCCCCACGGTGGCCAGAGAGATCGTGCTCACGGCCGTCACTCGGAGACCCGCGAGGATGACGGGGCCCGCGAGCGGGAATTCGACCGCCCAGAACCGGCGGAACGAACCGTACCCGAGGGCCGTGGATGCCTGACGGAGAGCCGGATCGACCGACTGCAGGCCGTCCGACACCGAACGGACCATGATCGCGATCGCGTAGATGGTCAGCGCGATGATGAGGTTCGTCGGGCTCGTCGCTCGATACCCGAACACCGCGGGCAGCAGCATGAGCAGCGCGAGCGAAGGAATCGTGTAGAGCAGTCCGACGACCGTGATGAGGCCGCTCCGCAGGAGCTTGTATCGGAAGGCCACCCAGCCCAGCGGCACCGCCAGCAAGAAGCCGACCACGATCGCGATGACGCTCTGACGCAGGTGCAGGAGCGTGAGCTCGGCGATCAGGTCGAGGTTGTCGCCGACCCAGTTCACGTCAGCGCCCGATTCACGTCATCGTCCGATCCACGAGCGCGCCCTGCGTGCGGCCTTCGGCGTCGATCACCACCGTGCCGTGATCGGTCTGCTTGAGACGGAGCGCCCGCTTGCCCTTGTCTGCGCCGATGAAGCTCGCCACGAAGTCGTTCGCGGGAGACTCCATGATCGAGTCGGGACTGCCGACCTGTGCGACCGCTGCCCCCTTCTCGAGGATCACGACCTGGTCGCCGAGCAGGAACGCCTCGTCGATGTCGTGGGTGACGAACACGATCGTCTTGCCGATCTCACGCTGGAGGCGCAGCAGCTCTTCCTGCAACTCCGCGCGCACGATCGGATCGACCGCGCCGAAGGGCTCGTCCATCAGCAGGATGTTCGGATCGGCGGCCAATCCGCGGGCCACACCGACGCGTTGCTGCTGGCCACCCGAGAGCTGACTCGGGTAGCGGTCGGCCATGGCGCGATCGAGCCCGACCGTGTCCATGAGTTCTCGTGCACGCTCGCGCGCCTGCTTGCGGGGAGTCCCCTGCAGAACCGGCACCGTGGCGATGTTGTCGATGACCGAGAAGTGCGGCAAGAGGCCGGAGTTCTGCATGACGTAGCCGATGCTGCGCCGCAGCTGCACGGCGTCTCGCGAACGGATGTCCTCGTCGTCGATGACGATCGACCCACCGGTCGGCTCGACCATCCGGTTGATCATCCGCAGCAGGGTCGTCTTGCCGCAGCCGGACGATCCCACGAGCACGGTCGTCTGGTGGGCGGGCAGGGTCAGCGAGAAGTCATCGACGGCCACGGTGCCGTCCGGATACTCCTTGGAGACCGAGCGGAACTCGATCATCGTCGGGGCTCAGCCGTCACGGGACGACCGAGACATCCTTCCCGAAGGCGACGTGGCCTGCGAAGTCGCGACCAACACGCTCGACGGCACCGTCGTACAGATCGGGGTAGCTCCACGCCACGTCCTCGATCATTCCGTCGTCCGTCTGGAGGTGCCAGTACTGCGCGGCGCCCTTCCACGGGCAGGTGTAGGGGGTGGGGCTCTCGACCAGCAGCCCCTCGGTGAGGCTGGACCGCGGGAAATACCAGTTCCCCTCGATCCGGACGAGGTCTTCTTCGGGTGCTTCTGCGACCACCAGGTCGCCCACGACTGCGCGCATCGTTCCTCCTCGGAGAGCGGTGCGTCCGAGCCTAGCGGCCCCCGCAGACACGGGGGCCGGGCTTGCGAAACCCCGGCGGATCCGGATAGAGGGGCAGGTCAGGACTGGGCGTCGATGACCTCGCGCCACGGGCCCCACTCGGGGTCGTGGCCGGGCCACACCTCGGTGTCGGGCAGCGCGTCGAGCTCGTGCAGGCGGCGGATGGATGCCTCGGCCTGGCGCGCCGCGTCGGGACCAGCCGTGGAACCGCACGGGATGATCTTCTCGATGTTGACCCGCAGGTCGGCCGCGTCGCAGGCCAGGACGATGGTCCGCTCCTCCAGGTCGATCGAGAAGGACTGGTGGCCGGGCGTGTGCCCCGCGGTGTCGAGCGCGTCGAAGCCCTCGGCGATACGCGTGTCGCCGTCGAGCAGGACGGGCTGGACGTTGGACCGCACCAGGTCGTCGAGGAAGAGGAAGTGCGCGCGCGGCTGCGTGACCGCGAGCGCGTGCTCCCACTCCCGGCGCTGGATGAGGAGAGGCTGATCGGGCCGCAGCATCCGTCCCGCGCCCGTGTGGTCGAAATGCGCGTGCGAGACGGCGGCCGCGGCGAGGTCGGACCACGCGAGGCCCGCTGCGGCGACCTGGTCGACGAGCGGGTCGCCCGCGGGCACGACCGGGGCGTAGTTCTCGTAATCGAAGCTCGTGACGCGCAGCGAGCGATGCCGGATGCGCGCGGGATCGAAACCCCCGTCGACCAGCACCCATCCCTCGTCGAAGACGACCGCCGCCGCGGTCACCGGCTCCATCAGATGCCGGAAGCTGCTGCCACCGGCGACCGAGATGGCCTCGGCGATGACCTCGAATCCCACGACCAAGGGAATGACGCGCCGCGGACGTCCGGCGAGCGCCAGGGGCGCGGCATCCGCCCACGCGATGGGCGCGGGAGCGCGCTGGGGAGCCGACGGCGTCTTCGCCCCGGACGTCGGCGCGCCCGGCTCGGATGTATCGGTCACATCGTTCCCTCTCGCCCGGTCGTCTCGGCCTCACCGTACCCGCCGCCGCCCGCCGCCGTCATGCGCACGACATCGCCGCGCACGAGGGTGATCGACGACTCTTCGACTCCGACCTCACGCCACGGCTCCGCGCCCCGACGGACCGCGACCGACGCGGGCGCTCCGGGCCCACCGCCCGCGATGCCCTGCGCGGCATGCGCCGGAGTGCGCTGTTCGCACGCGACCCGGCCGCTCGCCGTTTCGGCGAGCAGCTCGTAGTCACGGCGCACCGCACGCCCGCCGCGCCATCGCCCGGCACCCCCGCTGCCGCGGACGAGCTCGCTCGCCCGGATGCGCCAGGGGTATTCGATCTCGATGACCTCGGCCGAGATGAGCGCGCAGTTCGAGGTGTAGGAATCGATGCCGTCGTCGCCGGGCAACCCGAAGCGTGCCCCGCCCCCGCCGCCGACGGTGTCCATCAGGGTCTTCTCGGCGCCGGTGCGCGGATCCACCCCGCGCATGAGCAGAACGGGGAACGACACGTGGCTCGCGGCGACCGCCTGGTCGGGCAGCAGCTCGCCCAGGGCGCGGAACACCGTGTCGGTGAGCACCTGAACGGGCATGTGACGTGAGACCACGGCCGCGGGCCGACGCGGGTTGAACAGCGACCCCTCGGGCGCGATGGCCTGGATGTGGCGCATATAGCCGTGGTTCTGCCGGATGCCGGTGCCGAGAAAGCACCTTAGCGCGTAGTAGAGGCCGGAGTAGGTGCTCGACCAGGGCACGTTGAACGTCCCGGTGGTCTGCTCGGACGACCCCGAGAGGTCGACGATCAGACGATCACCGCTCACCGAGACATCCGCCTGCACCCGCAGGGGCGTGTCGTAGTGCAGCCCATCTCCGTCCAGGAACCCGGCGACCGTCACGGTGCGGTCGGGCCACGAAGCGATCAGGGCACCTGCTCGCGCCGAGGTGTCGTCGATGAGATCGTCGATCGCCTGCTGCACGGTCGACGCCCCGTGCCGCCCCGCGAGCTCCCGCACGCGCTCGACGCCGCGGCGGCACGCGGACAACTGGGCCGCCACGTCGCCGGCGACCGAGTCGGGATCGCGGACGTTCCGCAGCAGCACGTCCCAGAGGGCCTCGTTGCGCGCACCTCCCTGGTACAGGCGCACGGGCGGGAGTTGCAGACCCTCCTCGTACAGGTCACGAGAGGCGGTCTTCTGGCCCGGGACGGTTCCCCTGTTGCGCGCGGCGATCCCGCCGATGTCGACGTGGTGGGCCACCGTCGCGACATAACCCAGCAGGTCGTCGCCGACGAAGACGGGCACGAACAGCTCGACGTCCGGTAGATGGGTCGCGCCCGAGTAGGGGTCGTTCGTCACGACGACGTCCCCCTCGGCGAGCGGCCCGGTACGGGCCAGAACCCCGGCGAGCGCGAACTCGAGCGTGCCCGCCTGCGCCGGGATCAGGCACGAATCGGCCACGAGACGTCCGTCGGCGTCGAGGAAGCCGCACGAGAAATCGAGCATCTCGCGGATCATCGGTGAGAACGAGCTGCGCTGCAGGATGAGCGCCATCTCGTCGACGACGGATTGGAAACCGTGCCACAGCAACTCTCGCGTGGCGGGATCCGTGACGCGCATCATGCCTCCTTCGCGAGCACCATGTTGGTGAGGACCATGGCGACGCCCGAGGTGCGCTCGACGTACCATCCCGCGGGGATCAGGGTGGTCGTGTCGACCTGGGTCACGATCGCGGGTCCCCGCATCCCCTCGGCCACGCCGGCCCGATCGACGACCGCGTAAGCGACCTCGGCTCCCGCGGCGTCTCGCCCGGCACGCTCCCGCTTCGACCCATCGCCCCGGTCATCGCTGCCCTGCCAGTCGACGGCGATACGCGGCAGGCCCGCGCGCACCCGGATGGTCACGAGCTCGACGCTCGCCCCGCGCCAGGAATGCCCGTACATCGCGTCGTGGGCGACGTGGAAGCTCTCTTCGACCCGGTCCACGTCGGCTGCGTGGAATGCTGCTGCATCTGCAACGGGAACGGTGAGTTCGTACGCCTGACCCGCGTAGCGCAGGTCCAGATCGAGGCTGATCGTCGGTCCGGCATCCCCCGTGGAAGCATCATCGACGCCGAGCGCCGCTGCGGCCTCGGCGGCGAGCTCGCGGATGAGCGCGTCGACTCGGTCATGATCGAGACCGCGCAGGGGCGCGACGAACGTCCGGCCCAGTTCGTATCGCGCATCGCCCATGAGCAGACCCAGCGCCGATGTCAGACCCGGGTACCGCGGCACGACCACCCGCGTGATGTCGAGCTCATCGGCGATCGCGACGGCATGCAACGGGCCGGCACCGCCGAACGCCATGAGGGCGCACGAACGGACGTCCACGCCGCGGACGACGGTGACCATACGCAGGGCCTCGGCCATCCGTCCGTTCGCGATGCGGATGAGGGCGCCGGCCGCCGTCTCGACATCGATGCCGAGGGGCTCGGCGACGTCGATCCCGATAGCGGTGCGCGCCCGCTCGGGATCGAGGGGCAGCGCTCCCCCCAGCAGACCCGCCGGATCGAGCGAGCCGAGAACCAGATGGGCGTCGGTCACGGTCGCACGCTCGCCCGTGCCGTATGCCGCGGGCCCGGGATCCGCGCCCGCGCTCTCGGGTCCGACGGCGAGCGATCCGTACGCGTCCGCTCGAGCGATCGACCCGCCGCCCGCTCCGATCGGCAGCACGTCGATCTGGGGCAGCGCGACCGGCATCCCCGCCACGTCCCCGCGGTAGCGGCGCCGCAGCGCGCCCGCCTGCACGAGCGCGACATCGGCGCTCGTGCCCCCGACATCCAGCATCACGAGGTCGTCGATCCCGAGTCGTCGTCCGAGTTCGGCCGCCGCGACCGCCCCCGCGGCCGGGCCCGACACGAGCAGGCTCACCGGCAGGTCGCGGGCGACGGATGCGGGGATGACACCGCCGCTCGAGGTCATGAGCTGGAAGGCGCCGCCGAATCCGAGCGACCGGAGCCTGTCGTCGAGGCGCGCGATGTACCCGCCCGTGCGGGGCAGCAGCGCCGCGTTGAGCACCGTCGTGGCCGCGCGCGGGTACTCGCGGAACTCGGGGGCGACCGCGCTCGAGAGCGTCACCGGGATGCCGGGGAGCGCGTCGCGCAGGATTTCGGCCGCCCGGCGCTCGTGGGTCGGATCGGCGAACGAGAAGAGGAACACGATCGCGACCGCATCGACCGTGCCGAGCAGCTCGCCCGCGATGCGACGCACGCCGTCCTCGTCCAGCGGATCGACGACGGCACCGTCGGCGCCGGTGCGCTCGCGCACACCGTACACGCGGTCGCGGGGAACGATTCCGGTGCCCTTCGCGCGCCACGGGTCGTACAGATCCGGACGCTGCTGCGTACCGATGTCGAGGATGTCCTCGAACCCTTCCGTCACGACCAGCCCGACTCGGGCGAAGTCACCCTCGATCACGGCGTTCGTGGCGACCGTCGTGCCGTGCACGACCGCGGCGACCTCATCGAGACGGATCGCCGCGGCGTCGACGAGAGCCTCGACGGCGGTGACCATGGCGACACCCGGGTCCGCCGGCGTCGAGCGCACCTTCCGGACGTGCAGGCGACCGTCCGCGGTGAGAAGGGCGGCGTCGGTGTGCGTCCCGCCGATGTCGACCGCGATGACGTGCCTACTCATGCCGCCCCCACCAGATCGGCGACGTCGGCCGCGCAGCCCCACGACAGGGTGACGCCGGCACCGCCATGGCCGTAGCAGTGCACGAACCGCGCCCCGCCGACATCCTCGCGTTCCACGCGGACGGTGTCGCGGACCGGGCGGTGACCGACCGCGCGACCGAGCACGGCGGCATCTTCGAGACGGGGTTCGACGGCGCGCGCGCGGCGCAACAGGTCCTGCTCGAGCGCGGCGTCGGCCTCGGGCTCCCAGACCCCGTCCTGCGCGGGCCCACCGACCACGACGTCCGCTGCCCGCGGAACCACGAAGAGCGGACCGAACTCGCCGTCGCGGATGACCAGCGTGCGCGTGAGACCGGGATTCGAGAGGTGCACGACCTGTCCGCGAACGGGACGGAGCGTGTCGTCCCCTACGAGCGCGGCCGCACCCGCCCCCACCGCGACCACGACAGCATCGCCGGGACGGGCGAAGCCGGCGAGCGACGTCACGGTGCCGTGCTCCAGCGCAATGCCCGCGACCGCACAGCGCGCGCGAAGCCACGGCAAGTAGGCCGCCGTGTCGATGAGCGGCATGACGGAGAGCGTCCCCGCCGCGGTACCGGGAGGCAACTCGCCGGGTGCCGCCGCGCGCAACGGAGGGGCGAAGGCACGCATCCAGGGATCGGGCGGTCCGGCCACGATGCCGGCGGCCAGAGCGAGTTGATCCCGCACGCCCGCCGTCTCGTCGAGCGCATCGACGCGCAGTCGCGCCAGGGTGAGATATGCCCAGCGGCGCGCCCGCTCGGTCCGTTCGACCAGGGGGGCGGACCACAGCGACGCTGCGGCGGCGGACGCCGTGCCCTCCGCGATCTCGCGGGCGACGACGCGCACCGCGTGCCCGCGCTCCGCGAGCGTGAGGGCGGCGGTCAGTCCGATGATTCCCGCGCCGATGACCGTGACATCGCGCATCTCGCCTCCCGTTTGGATCCTAAAGTAGGATACATGGATCCAACATCGCAGATCTCGGCGTCCTCATTCGTCCTCACTGGCGACATCATCACGCTCGACCCCGGTCGCCCGCGCGCACGGGCCCTGCGGGTGGTGGACGGGCGGATCGCCGAGACGGGCGACCTCGACGACGTCCTCGCCGCGAGCCCCGACGACTCCCCCGTCATCGCGGCCCGCGGCACCGTCGTGCCCGGATTCATCGACTCGCACTTCTACCTGCAGCGAGCGGGCATCAAACTGGCCGATCAGTTCCCCGACCGCGATCCCGACGCCGACGAGTTCCAGCGCGCAATGGCCGACACGGCGCTCGATCCGGACTGGCCGGACGGCGCACCGTCGGTCGCGGAAAGGCGGGACGGGCTCCGACGCGTCCAGCCGCTGCTGCACGCGCTCGGCATCACCGGGATCGCCGATCCCTGGGCGACGGCCGAACAGATGTCGACCTACCAAGCTGCCCACCGAGCCGGCGAGCTGACGATGCGGGTGACGTGCATGCCGTACTTCGAGGGCTTGCGCGACCATCTCACGACTCCGGACGAGGTCATGGCAGCGGTGGGTGGACTGGGTGTCGGTACCGGGTTCGGCGACGACACGCTCGCCTTCGGAGCGTTGAAGGTCTACGCCGATGGTGAGGGACGCCGACGGCAGGCGCTGCGCGAGGAGCCCTGGCCGGGGACGGACGACCACGGCGTGCAGGCGATCGCGATGGACGACCTCGAGCGCATCGCGGCGTTCTGCGCCGAGCACGGCTGGGCACTCGGCGTGCACGCGATCGGCGGCGGCGCCATGCGTCTCGCCCTCGACGCCTTCGAGCGCGTGGACGAGCGCACCCCGATCGCGGACCTCCGCTTCCGTCTGATTCATGCCTACCTCGAACCCTCCGCCGAGACGATCGCGCGCGCGGCGCGGCTCGGCGTGCTCGTGTCGTCGCAACCCGCGATCCAGTGGAAGAGCGGCAGGTGGCTCGTCGAGACGCTCGGCGCGGCGGCGGCGGACGCGAACCCGCTGCGCGGGTGGATCGACGGGGGTGTGCGCGTCGCCCTCGGCTCGGACGGTCCGTACTTCCCCTTCGATCCCCTGCGCGTCATGTGGTTCACCCGCACGCGGCGCAGCCGCGACATCGCCGAACCGCTCGGCGCGGACCAGCGGCTGAGCCCGGAAGAGGCACTGCGCGGCTGCACGATCGACGCTGCGTATGCCGCTTTCGCGGATCGGCGCGGCGCGCTCGCGCCCGGCATGCTCGCCGACTGGGCCGAGGTGTCGGTCGACCCGCTGACGTGCGAGGACGACGCGTTGCTCGATGCATCCGTCCTGCGCACCGTCGTGGGCGGTCGCGCCGTCTTCAGCGCCTGAGCCGGTCCCCCGCGGGCCGGTCGAGCAGGCGACGCGGCTCGTCCACGAGCATCGCGTCGATCCGCTCGGCCGCCATGCCGGCCGCCCGCAGCGCGGGGACGATCTCGCCGAAGAGATGCCCGTAGCCGCGCCCTCCGTACGCGCTCAGTTGGGTCTTGGTCCACACCGACTGACCCAGCACGTGTCGCGATCCCGGATGCGTGGCGCAGAACGCGACGAAGTAGTCCAGTCGATCTGCGTCCGTCATGTTCACGACGCGGTCGCCGTGAGAGTCCTCGGTGCCGAAGCACATCTCCAGCACCGCGCCCGCGCCGACGAGCTCGTCCCACACAGCGGCATCGGGATACTCGTCCGCGTTCGTGAACACGACGCGATCCGCCGACAGACCTTCTGCAGCGAAGATCTCGAGCACCTCGATCCCACGCACCCGGTCGGGATCGAGACGCACGCTCACGGATGCGCCCATGCGGGCGGACGCGCGCGCCGCGGCACGCAACAGAGCCCGCTCCACCGGCGGCAGATCGCCCGTCGTGCCGAGGATTCCGAGCATCCCCGCCCGGTAGTCGGCCCCCGGCACACGATCGCGCAGTGCGCCGAGGAAGTCGCGCTCCCAGCCGTCCTCACCGAGATCCAGCCTCTCGGCCGGGAGGGTGCGGATCACATAGTCGCCGTACCCGCGGACGATCGTCATGCCGGTGCGACGGGCGATGTCCGGCAAGCCCGCGTGATTCGGCCCCAATCCCCACGACGTCGGATCGACCACCGCGCGCTGTCCCGCGGCGACGGCGGCCTCGAGCTCGTTGACCGCCAGGTCGGGATCGTCGAGCCGCAGGTTGTCGGCCAGCGCGAGCATGTTGGTGTGCAGGTACCCGCGTGTCTCCGGACCCACGCGATCGCTGTCGGGGCGCGGCACCGCGCCGTCACGACGGAGGGTGGCCGCGTCGCTCAGCAGGTGGTCGTGGAAGGACGTCGGGCCCAGGTTCTCTGCGGGCACGGGGCCGAGCACGGTTTCGATCACGAGCACCCTCTTCTCCACCACGGCTGTTGACCGCGATTGTTCACCGACGATTGCGGATCCATTCTTACGCACTTAGGATCCAATCATGACCCTCGTGACGCGCCCCCTCGACATCGCCCCCGCAGACCTCGACGAGAAGCCTCTCGCACCGCCGAGCGCCGAGCCCCTGTCGGGCCCGATCACGACGAGGTCGAAGGTCGTGTTCATGAACGACGACAAGACCGTCATCTCGGGTATCTGGGAATGCGAGCCGGGCACATCGCGCTGGGAGTTCCTGACCCGCGGCGAGATCATCCACGTCGTGTCGGGCGCCATGACGGTGCAGCGCGACGGCGAGGATCCCGTCGACCTGACGCCCGGCGACGCCGCATACTTCCCCATCGGGTGGACGGGCGTGTGGACCGTCACCGAGAAGCTCCGCAAGCTGTACGTGGTCTACAAATAAGCCGACTGCTGCGGAAGCGCCATTTCGACTCGTCGCCGCGCTCCTCGGTCCATGGCCGAGAACGTCCCGACCGTCGAGTGAGCGCAGCGAGACGCCGTACCGACCCGACTCAGCTCTCGCGCACCTTCTTGAACGGCACCAGGTCGCGAACCGGCACGGCCCGGGCGTCATCGCCCTCCGTGACCCACACGCGCGCATCCGGCCAGTAGTCGCTCAGCAGCTCCGCGCACACCCCGCACGGGTCGATCAGGTGCTCGGTGCCGACCGGGCGCCGCAGCACGCTCACCAGCGCGACGACCCCGACGTCGCGTCCCGCGGCATGGGCGATCGCCGCGCCGGAGGCCACGCCTTCGGCGCACACGGTGCTGCGGCGCGCGGTCCCGTCGACGTGCACCCCCGTGAGGATCGCGCCGTCGGACATCCGGAACGCCGTCGCGACCTCGTGCCGCCCGGCCAGGTAGACCCGTCCGAGGAGATCGCGCGCGGCCGAGAGCAGTTCGGCGTCTGACTCCCCCATGCCCGCGGGCCGGCCGCTCAGTTCCGGTCGACTCATGTCGGGATCCGCAGGATGCGGGCGAGATTCCCACCCTCGATCAGCGCGCGGTCACCGTCGTCCGCGATCGCCTTGGCGATCTTCATCCGCTCGAGATCGAAGTCCGAGCCCGGCCACTCCGAGCCCATCACGATCTTCTCGGCGCCCACGCGGGCATAGGCGCGCCGCACGTCGGCGAGGAGGGTCGCAGATGTCTCGAGGTACACGTTCGGGCGGCGCTCGGCGACGATGATGGCCTCGGGAACGTTCCAGACCGCGCCCATGTGGGCGATGATCGTCGGCACCTCAGGGTGGTCCTTGGCGATCTCCTCGATCGCGAAGGGGGCGCAGAAGGCATCGTCGAGGGCATTGATCAGCACGGTCATGCCGAACTCGGCGCAGAGGCGGAACACGGGATCGAGAAGGCCGTGATCGGCCACGTGATACCCGTGCATGCTCGGGTGCAGCTTCAGACCGCGGATACCGGCAGCCGCCATCCGCTCGATTTCGGCAAGAGCGTTGTCGTCCTGAGGCAGGACCTGGCCGAACCCGATCAAACGGTCGGGGTACGCCTGCTGCAGTTCGATGATGAAATCGTTCTCGATGCGCTGCGCAAGTGAGCAGACCATCGCCATGTCGACACCCGCGGCATCCATCCGCGAAAGGATCCGCTGCGGATCGAAAGGCACGTGTACGGGCGGTTCTTCTCCCGGCCGCGCTCCGGTGAGGTAGTCCGAGCGCCCTCGCACGTTCTGGGTGGTGTTGTACGCGTCGATGATCATGGACGTCCCCCTCGGGTTGTGTTCCACCATATGTGCGGATCCATTTGTGCAATAATGGGATCCAATCATGTCAGACAATAACCGCCTCCAGCTCGGCACCTTCGGCACCAACCTCGCGCCGGGCATCACGTTCACCACGATCCCGGGTGCGCTGACCACCGAATGGTCACGCGTGCGCCACCTCGCGCTCGCCGCGGAGGCCATGGACTTCGAAGCGATCGTGCCGATCTCGCGATGGAAGGGCTACGGCGGCGAGCACAACCCGCATTCGGACGCGTACGAGACCCTCACCTGGGCCGCCGCCGTCGGGGCCGTCACGAAATCCGCCCGGATCTTCGCCACCGTCTCCATGCCGATCGTGCATCCCGTCATCGCCGCCAAGCAGCTCGCGACGATCGATCACGTGACCGGGGGTCGGGCCGGGGTCAATGTGCTCGGAGGTTGGTACCGCCCCGAGATGCCGATGTTCGGCGGCGACCTGCTCGAGCACGACGCCCGCTACGACATGGCGGACGAGTGGATCGACATCGTGCGTCGCCTCTGGACCGAGTCGGACGAATTCGACGTCGCGGGCGACTACTTCCAGCTGCAGGGGCTCTTCTCCATGCCCAAGCCGCTCGGCGCGCGCCCGCGCATCATGAACGCCGCGATGTCGGGCCGCGGGCTCGACTTCGCCCTGCAGAACTCCGACGTGATCTACGTCAAACTCCGCGACGACCGGGACGCCGCCGCCGCGCAGGTCGCCGACATCAAAGGCCAGGCACGGGAGCGCTTCGGGCGCGAGATCGAGGTCTGGACCTTCGGCTATGTCGTCGACGGCGACACCGAGAAGGACGCCCGCGACTTCCTGCACCACTACGCGCAGGAGCACGGCATGCACGACGCGGCGATCAACGCGCTGACGATCATGGGCATGGAGGCGGCCGTCGCGGGCGACAACTCCACCGCCGCGCGCCGCTTCAACTGGGTCGCGGGCGACGGCGGCGTGCCGCTCATCGGCACGCCCGCGCAGGTGGCGGACGGTCTCGAATGGCTCGCGGACGTCGGGATCGACGGATGCCTCCTCGGCTGGCCGCTCTGGGAGTCGGGCATGGCGCGGTTCGAGACCGACATCCTGCCGCTCCTGCGCGAGCGAGGCCTGCGCTCGGCCTGAGTCGGCACCGCGGTCCCCACGAACGGACGCGAGGCTCAGGTCAGGCGCAACAGCCGGGCGGCGTTGTCGCCCAGGACGAGGGCCTGCTCGTCCGCCGAGAGACCCGGCAGGTCCTCCTCGACGATCCGGGCCGTCTCGCCCGGCGTGTACCAGGGGAAGTCCGACCCGAGCACGACGCGCTCCGCACCGATCTCGCGCACCAGCGCGACGATCTGCTCGGGAGTCGGCGCGAGCGGGGCGCCGCTCCAGATGACGACCTCCGAGAGGTCGAACATGAGCTGCGGGTAGGCCGCGGCGAGAGTCGCCGTGTCCCGCCACGACGCACCGCCGAGATGTGCGACCACGATCTTCAGCCCCGGCCGCCGCTCGGCCAGTCCGGCGAAGGCGCTCGGGACCGACCATCCGTACCCGCGCTTATCGGGGCCGCCGTGGAAGACGATGGGGGCGTCCGCCTCTTCGAGCGCGTCGTACACGCCCTCCATCCCGGGGTCGTCCGGATAGGTGCGGATCGCGATGGGGTGGATCTTCATCCCCCGCGCGCCCCACGATCCGAAAGCCTCACTCAGGTGCTCGCGCGACTCGTCGGACGTCATGACCGCGGGGTTCGCCGTGACGAACGGCAGCAGCACGGGGTGCGCCGCCCCCTGATCGCAGAGCCAGCGGTTGTAGGCGACCAGCTCGTCGCGCAGGTGCGCGTAGGCGGGTTGCGCGGGCCAATGCCGCGCATCGTCCGCCGGATGCGGCAGATCGGGGAGTTCGAAGCTCCCGAGTAGTGCGGCGTAGTCGAAGCGCGCCGAGGCGAGGGCGTCGAGGGCGTCGTCGATCGTGCCGGCGACACCGGCGAACGCGACGTCCTTGTCCCCGTACTCCACGATCGGGTAGGTCGTCAGGTCGTGCTCGCCCTCCGCCGCATCGGCGTAGGCGTGCAGGTGGGTGTCGATTCGCATGCTCTACTCCCCCTCGGGGCTCGTACGGGTCTCGACGACGGTCACCATCTCGAAGACGTTGTTGCCGGACAGGCTCGAGACGCCGATACCCGCATAGGTCGAGCGTCCGACCCGGTCGCCGAAGACCTCGACGAACAGGTCGGTAGCGCCGTTGGTGACGAGGTTCACGTCGGTGAACTCCGGAGTGACGACCGCGAACGCGAGCGTCTGCACGATTGCGGTGACCTCGTCGAGCGAGCCGACCGCGAAGCGGATGAGCCCCAGCACGTTGATCGCCGCGTAGCGCGCCGCCTGGTACCCCTGCTCGAGGGTGACGGTGTCGCCGACGCGCCCCGGGAACACCTTGTTGCCCTGACGGTCTTCCGGTGTCATGCCCGAGATCGTGAGCGTCCGCCCGGTGCGATGAAAACCCTTCATCGTCGCGTAGCGCTCGCCGTACGGCGGGTTCGCGTAATCGGGGATCACGAGCCCCAGCTCGGCGGCTCGGGCTTCGGCACTCCAGGACATCCGGTCTCCTGCTCTTTCGTTGTTCATGCGTCGGCGCTCAAGCGGGTCTGCACGCTCGCCGTGATCTCGAAGACGTTGCCGCCCGACAGGCTCGTGACGCCGATGCCGGCGGATGTCGAGCGTCCGGCCGCGTCGCCGAACACTTCCACCCACAGGTCCGCCGCGCCGTTGGTGACCTTGTTGATGTCGGTGAAGCCTCCCCCGACCGCGACGAAGGTCAGGGTGCGCACGAAGCCCGTGACCTCGTCGAGCGAGCCGACGGCATATCGGATGAGACCCAGGACGTTCACGGCCGCATACCGGGCCGCGGCATATCCCTGTTCGAGGGTGACGTCCACGCCCACGCGCCCCGGGTGCACCCGCGCGCCCCAGCGGTCCTCCGGGGTCATGCTGCCGAGCGTGAGGATCCGTCCCGACCGCCGGAACGCGCTCATCGCCGCATATCGTTCGCCGTACGGCGGGTCGGCGTAGTCGGGAACCTGGAGGCCCAGCTCTGCGACGCGGGCTTCCGCACTCCACGACATGAGCCGACTCCGTTCCGATAGAATGGATCCATAGTAGCTGATATCGGATACATTCTAGGGATGGTGTGAGATGGGTGCTGAGGCACGCGTTCGAGAACTGGGTCTGCAGATCCCCGACTATGCGAACCCCCCGTACGGACTTCGGTACGGACCGCTCAAGCCTTTCCACCGCATCGGGAATCTCCTCGAACTCAGCGGGCTCACCCCGGAGAATCGCGCGGGCGACCGCCTGCACCCCGGATCCGTCGGTGTCGACATCACGATCGAGCAGGGATATGAAGCCGCGCGCCTGACGGCCGTCCACACCCTCGGCATGATCCGCTACGCCCTGGGCTCGCTCGATAACGTGGTCAGTCTGTCGCGCGGCCTGTGCTTCGTGCTGTGCCCGCCGGGATTCGAACTTCTGCACGAGGTGTCGGCCGGGGCGAGCGATCTCTTCATCGAGGTGTTCGGGCCGGTCGCGGGCGCCATGGGCCGGGCATCCATCGGCGCGACCGCGCTGTCGCGCAACAACTGCTTCGAACTGTGGCTCAGCCTGGAGTGCGCGCCCGACTCGACCCCACCCGTTTCCATTCCGGCATGACCCCGCGGGACATCACCCGGACGGTCCCGTTCTGGCTGATCTTCGGCGCTTCGGCGCTGGGTGCGATGACCAACGCCGCGAGCACCCCGATCATCCCCGTCTACGTCGGCGAGGTGCTCGGCGGCGGCGCATCACTGTCGGGATTCATCATCGCGCTCGCGGCGCTGTCGTCGATCCTCGCGATGCCTCTGGCCGGGTCGTTGGCAGATCGGCGCGGCTATCGCACCGTGGCCCTCGTCGGGGGATCCATGGCGGTCGTCGCGCTGGTCCTGCTGGCCACCGTGCCGCAGCTCTGGGCAGCCGGCGCGAGCCGCTTGATCTTCGGACTCGGTAACTCCGCGGCGATGACGCTCATCATGGCCTGGCTCGTCGCCCTCGCTCCGCCCGGACAGCGCGGCAAGGCTCTCAGCATCTACGGGCTGAGCGTATGGATGGGCGTCGCGCTCGGGCCGCAGCTCGGCACGTTCGTCAACCAGCTGTGGGGGCCGGCGTCCGTGTTCGCCGTCTGCGCCGTCATCGAGGTGATCACGGTATCGCTGATCATGGGGCTCCCCCGCCCCACCCTGATCACGCCCCGAGACGTCACCACCCCGCCCCGCGGCGTCCGCAACCTGCTCGGCGCCTTCCGGGCCGTCTGGGTGCCCGGGGTCGTGGCCGCCGCCGCCTGGTGCGGCGAGGGCCTCATCCTCGCCTTCTTGATCATCCACCTGCAGGGTGTCGGCGTTCCCGCCACGGGCCTGCTGGGCGCCGCATCCGTCTTCGGCGTCTTCGCCGTCAGTGTGATCGGCGCCCGCCTCGTGCTCGCGACCATGCCCGACCGCATCGGCCCGCTCCGCTCGACCGCGATTTCGCTCAGCGCCCTCTTCGCCGGCCTGACGACGCTCGCGTTCGCCCAGGATTTCTGGGTCGCGGCGGCCGGCGCGGCTCTCATGGGGGTGGGTTTCTCCCCGCTGTATCCCTCGCTCACGATGCTCGCGACCCGCGGTCTGCCCGCCGAGAACCGCGCCATGGGCCTCGGCCTGTTCTCGAGCTTCACCAGCGTCGGCTACGCCGGCGGGGCGCTCGTCGGCGGATTCGTCATCGGATTCGCGTCGTCCATGTGGGCGTTCCTGCTCGTGGCCGGCCTGCAGCTCGTGGCGCTGGCCGTCGTCACCATCTTCACCCGCGACGAGACACCGCGCTCGACGCTCGACGCCGAAGAGCCCCGCGACCCGGCAGCCTGACACGCACGGTCGAGACTCCCTGCGCTCGGGCCCGTTTCGGGTAAACGCAGGCGAAAACCCGCGAGAACCCGCGGCTCGTTCGCCTGGCGAGGTCCCGCGGGGTCCTTTCGTGCCGCTCGCGCGCTAGGCGGCGATCGCCTCGCGCGCCGGCTCGTCGGCGGCCGGGATGACGTGGACCCGCTCGGGGTTGCGGCATGCCACGCGGGCGCGCGCGCCGACGCCGAGCGTCGAGACATCCAGGGATGTGGGAAGCGAGCACACGACCTTGCGCCCGCCATCGGTCTGCAGCTCGAGGCGGAAGCGTGTGCCCTGGAAGCTGAGCAGCCGGACCGTACCCTCCACCGACCAGGCGGGGGCGGCCTCGGTGGCCGACACGAGTTCGAGGTCCTCGGGTCGCAGCACGGCGGTCCCGTCGAGGCGTGCCCCGGCCTCGTCGTCGAGGATGCGCCCGCCCGACGTGGGCAGCAGGTTCGCCTCACCGAGGAAGCCCGCGACGTAGGCGTTCACCGGGTGGCGGTAGAGGTCCTCGGGAGATGCGACCTGCACCAGCTGCCCATCGCACATGATCGCGACACGGTCGGACATCGTGAGCGCCTCGGTCTGGTCGTGCGTGACCGAGACCGTGGTGATGCCGACCTTGCGCTGGATGCGCGTGACCTCCACCTGCATGTGCTCGCGCAGTTGCTTGTCGAGAGCGGCCATCGGCTCGTCGAGCAGCAGGATGCCCGGGTTCGCGGCGATCGCCCGTGCGAGGGCAACGCGCTGGCGCTGACCTCCCGACAGAGAGGCCGGTGAGCGATCGGCCATGCCGGGCAGCTGGACGAGCGCGAGCATCTCGTCCGCGACGGCACGACGCTCCTTGTCGGGGCGGCGTGCGGCCAGCAGTGGAAACGAGACGTTCTCGCCGATCGACATATGCGGGAAGAGGGCGTAGGACTGGAACACCACGCCGACGTTGCGCTTCTGCGGCGGGCGGCGCTCGACGTTCACCGCGTCGAACATGACATGGCCGCTGTCGACGGCCTGAAGGCCCGCAATGACATTGAGCAGGGTCGACTTGCCGCTGCCGCTCGCGCCCAGCAGGGTCACGAACTCACCGGGGCGGACGTCGAGTGACACCCCCTTGAGGACGTGATTCTGGCCCAGGGTGACGTGGACGTCGGAGATGGAGAGGGCGATGGTCATTCGATGACTCCTTCCAGCACGGCCGGGCGGGGACGCCGGCGTGAAGACGATGAGGATGATGCGGATGAGGACCGACCGGCACGACGCCTGCGGAGCGCGTTCGAGAGCGGGAGAAGGCCGAGGACGAGGATGGCCAGGAGCGAGACCAGTGTCGAGGCGGCCGTCAGTTCGGGCGAGAAGGCCTCTTGAGACGCGTTCAGCATGCGCAGCGGCAGGGTCTGCATGCCCGGAGGCAGTAGGAAGACCGCCAGGACGACCTCGTCGAACACGATGATGAACGCGAACAGCGCACCCGAGAGCAGATACGGCAGGAGCGCCGGAAGCTCGATCTTCCAGAGGATGAGCGGCCACCGCGCGCCGAGCGTGCTCGCGGCCGGTCGGAGTGCCGGGTCGATGCGCGCGATGCCGCCCGACACGATGACGAACACATAGGGCATAGCGATGAGTGCGTGGCCCACGATCAGCGTGACCAGAGTCCCCCGCAGGAAGCCGAGCTCGAGGTTGACGCCGTACAGGCCGACCGCGTACGCGATCGGCGGCAGCGCGATCGGCACGATGAAGAGGGTGCGGATCCAGCGCTGGGCCGTCCGGCTGCGCACGCGCGTCAGTCCGATCGCCCCCGCGGTCCCGAGGGCGGCGGCCAGCACCGTCGAGATCGTCGCCGTCCAGAGCGAGAGCCAGAACGATCCCATCCATCGCCGATCGGAGAGCACTTCGGCGTACCACTGCAGAGAGAAGCCCTCGGGCGGGAACAGGATGAAGCTGCCGGAGGTCCAGGACGTCGAGACGAGCACGAGGAACGGCACGATCAACAGCAGGCTGGCCAGGACGGCGACGAGGATGATCGGGCTGCGGTACCAGCCGAGAGATCTGGCGAGAGGGTTCTTCATGCGGTCAGCCCCACTTCTCGCTCACCTTGAACAGGCGATCGGCGATCAGGTAGACGAGCATCGTTCCCGCGACGAGCAGGATACTCATGGCCGCGCCGAGTTCAGGTCGGTTGGCTTGGTTGATCTGAGCGTTGATGACGCCCGACACCGTCATGTTGCCGGGACCGCCCAGAAGGAGAGGCGTGACGTAGAAGCCGAGCGACATCACGAAGACCAGCACGCCTCCGCTGATGACGGAGGGCAGGATCTGGGGCCAGGTGACCGTGCGGAACGTCAACCACGGTCCGGCCCCGAAGATCGTCGCGGCGTTGAGCTGCTCGCGGTCGAGGGATTGCAGGGCCGACATCACGGGCAGCACCGCGAACGGCAGCATGACGGCGATCATGGCGGGATACATCCCGATGGTCGTCTGATACAACTCCACGGGCTCGTCCGTCAGCCCCACCAGATTCAGGAACCAATAGATCGCACCTTTGGGAAGCTCCAGCAGCATCCAGCCGAACGATCGGACCATGACCGACGTCCACAACGACAGGATCAGCGCCGCGAGCAGCACCAGGCGCAGCCAGGTCGCCGATGCGCTGATGGCAAGGGCATAGGCGGTGCCGAAGAGCATCGTGAGGATCATGACGATCACGGCCAGGACGACCGTGCGGATGAGCGATGCCACGAACGCCGGCACTGAGAACATGCCGATGTAGGCCGCTCCGCCCGTCTCGAACGACTGCATCAGGAGTGCGATCACCGGCAGACCGAGTGCTACGCCGAAGAAGATCAGCGGTGGCCACAGCAACCACCGTGTCTCCGCGCGCGAGGCGCCGAGGGCCGCACGCGCGGAGTACTTGCTCCGCGTCTGCGGTAAGGCCAGGGTTGAGGTACTCACTCCGTCATGCTCCCGGGTCGAGATTGCGGTGGTGTTTCCGTAGGCGACATGTCTTTCCGACAATGTACCCCCGTGGATCCAATATAGGAATACATGGATCCGATCCTGTTGCTGTCGTGTTTCGAGGAGGTTACGCCGTGGCGGGAATCAGCCTCACGCCCACATTCGCTCACTCGCCGAACAGGGCCCTACGGGCGTTGTCGGTGTGGATGCGGTGCAGCGCATCGCGCGGGATTCCCGCGGCCTCCGCGTGATCGGCGAACTCCTCGAACAGGAAGACGAAGCCCGGCCCGCCCAGCGCAGCTTGATGGCTGCGCTGGAACACGTCGTGCGAGAGCAGGATCTGCGACTCGAACCCGGCGTCGATGAGGATCTTCAGGTGTTCGACGCGACGACGCAGCTCTGTCGGCACGAGCTGGCCGCCGGTCTTGCAGGCCATCATGCAGTCGTATTGGACGAACACCCCGCGGCGGGCGAGCGCGAGAGAGTATTCGACGCTCTTGACCGTGTCCGTGTGCCCGATCGCCAGCCGGCTCGGGTCCAGCCCCTCATCGTCGACCAGCAGGTCGACCTGCGCCAGGCCGACGGCGAAGGTCGGTGCGTGCGTGCTCACGAGCGCGCCCGTCTCCCGTGACGCCCGGGCTGCAGCGCGGAAGGACTTCTCCTCGCGCGGCGTGATGTGGGCGAAGTCCGAGGCGATCTCGCCGATGACTCCCGCACGCACACCTGTCCCGGGGATCTCGTCGACGAGATCGGCGATCAGGTAGTCGGCGATGCGGGACGTGCTGGTCTGATCCATCCAGTCGTGATCCATGTACGCGTCGTAGTAGTGACCCGTGCCGAGCACGACCTGCACGCCCGTCTCCTCGGCGAGAGCCCGCGTCGCGAGGACGTTGACGATCGACCGCGAGCCGGTGACCCGGTTCTGGAGCTGATGCTCGGGGTCCGTGTCCCACAGCACGGGTGCCGCGTGATTGGTCAGCTCGCCGCAACTGAGGTCGACGAGGGTCCTGCCCCCGGACGCGAGGAATCGGGCGATGTCATCCGCCCGTTCGGCCCAGATCGTCGAGAAGCCGTCGCGGGGGATCATCCGGGTCCCGTTGGCGAAGAGGTGCTCATGCGGCAGGGTGACCCCGAGCCGGTCCGGGGTGATGGGTCCGCTGACCGTGTTGAGCGTCTGCATCGATCATCCGTTCTGTCGTCGTGGTCGAGCTGGTCGTCATCGGAGGCGGGGTCTGCACCCCGCGGGCGGAACGACCGAGGGGTGGTCGGGGCAGTGAGACCCCGGCCACCCCTCGGCGTCCGTCATGTGTTGTGTGCGGTGTTACCCGGCGAGCCAGGCGGTGTAGTTGTCGACCAGGTCGGCCGTGTTGTCGGCTCGCCACTGGTCGTCGTTGTAGAGGACGTTGTCGTGGTCGGGCGAGTTCGCGACCTTCGACGCGACATCCGCGTCGAGGTAGTCGAAGACGTCTTCGTTCACCGGCCCGTAGAGGGTGCGCTCGACGAAGACGGCCTGGTTCTCGGGGTCGCGCATCCAGGCGGCGAGAGCCAGCGCGGCATCCGTGTTCGACGCGTTCTTGGGGATCACGAAGCCGTTCGGATTGACGAACGCCTGGTTCCACTGGATCGTGACGTCCTCGCCGGCCCGCTCGAGGGCCGTGTACTGCCCCGTGACGGTCACCGCGATGGCGGCGCTCCCGCTCGTCAGCAGCTGCTGCACCTCGGGGTAGGACTGGTAGAACACCATGTCGCCGCGGAGCTCGTCGAGCTTGGCCCGGGCGCGCTCGAAGTCGAGCGGGTACAGATCTTCGGGAGCGACGCCGTCCGCGAGGAGGGCGATCTCGAACGACTGGTCGTAGCTGCCCGGAGCGCCCGGCCAGGCCCGCTTTCCGGGGAACTTCTCGGTGTCGAAGAAGTCGGCCCAGTCTGTGGGACCACCGTTCGGGTAGGTCTCGGTCAGCCAGCCCTGCGCGATGCCGATGAAGAATCCGCCGACGAAGTAGGGCTGCAGCGAGGGGTCGAGTAGATCCCCCTGGCTGTCCGCCGGGATCTCGACGAGGTTGTCGCCGTATGACAGCACGTCTGCCGCGGCGACCTGGAACACGTCGTAGTCTCCCTCGTCGCCGGCGAGCATCGCGTTGTAGATCGCGTCCTCGATCGACGTCGAGACGACCTCGACGCCGGTCTCGTCGTAGAAGCCGTCGAAGTAGGCGATCTGACGGCTCTCATTCGTGGGACCGCCGTAGTCGGCCCAGATCACGGAGCCGCTGATCTCGGCGCCGCTGGCGTCTCCGCTCGGGGTGTCGCCGCCGGAGCCGGCGCAGCCCACGGCGAGCGCCGCGACGGCGGCGAGGGCCAGGCCAGATGTCGCCAGGCGGCGAATGCGGATGGTGGATGTCATGTCGAATGCTCTTCCTCGGGATTTGGACGAAACATTGGTGCGTGGATCCAATGTAGCGCTAACTGGATCCTCTTTGGTATCGATTGTGTTTCTTCCGTGTAACGCGTGCCGGGGTACGTCGCGACCACGACAAAGGGCGGGAGACGCCGGTCCCCCGCCCTTCGATGTCGCTCGTCCGCGCTCAGCCTGCCAGCCAGGCCGTGTACGAGTCGAGCAGCGTCTGGAGGTTGTCCGCTCGCCACTGCGTGTCCCAGTAGATGCCGGCCTTCTCGTGCTCGGGCGAATTGACGAGTCCGTCGACGACATCGTCCGAGAGCAGGTCGAACACCTCGGAGTTGACCGGACCATAGCCGGTGCGCTCCGTGAAGACGGCCTGGTACTCGGGCTCGTTCATCCACGCGGCGAGCGCGAAGGCGGCATCGGGATTCGCGGACGACGCGGGCACCGTGAACCCACTGGGGACGATGAACGCCTGGTTCCACTGGACGGTCACGTCTTCGCCGGCGTTCTTGAGGGCGTTGTACTGCCCCGTCACGGTGACGGCGATGGCGGCGCTGTCGCTCGTGAGCAGCTGCTGCACCTCGGGGTAGGACTGATAGAAGACCATGTCGTCGCGCAGCGTGTCGAGCTTCGCCTCGGCCCGTTCGATGTCGAGCGGGTAGAGGTCTTCCTCGGCCACGCCGTCGGCCAGCAGCGCGATCTCGTACGACGCGTCGAAGCTGCCCGGAGCGCCTGGCCAAGCCCGCTTGCCCGGGAACTTCTCGGTGTCGAAGAAGTCCGCCCAGTCCTGTGGTCCGCCATTCGGGAACGTGTCGGTCATCCAGCCCTGCGCGATCCCGAACACGAATCCGCCGACGATGTACGGCCGAATGTCCTCGGGAAGGAGGTCGCCCTGGATGTCCTCGGGCACCTCGATGAGGTTGTCCTGGTAGGCGAGCACGTCCGCGCCGCTCGTCTGGACGACGTCGTAGTCGCCCTCATCGCCCTCGAGCATGGCGTAGTAGACGGCGTCCTCCAGCGAGACCGACGTGACCTCGACGCCCGTCTCGTCGTAGAAGCCGTCGAAGTACGCGATCTGGCGACTCTCGTTGGTCGGACCGCCGTAGTCGGCCCAGATCAGGGGACCCGACAGCTCGGGCACCGGGGACGCGTCGGACGCGGCGTCGCCGCCGGACCCGGCGCATCCGGCGGCGAGAGTGGCGACGGCAACGAGTCCGGCGATGGGGAGGATGGTGCGACGGAAGATGTGCGACACGGGCTGCTCCTCGGGAAGGTGTGAGATTTGGATCCAAAGTACTCCTGAATGGATCCTTTCTTGAGTCCTCTTCGTTACGCTCCGGTAACGCTTGCGGAAGTCATCGCGGGGCTTCGCCCGACCAGACCCAACACGGACTCGATGCCCGCGGTGTGGGCCAACAGGTCACGTTCGCCGCGGTGCCGCCCGACCACCTGCATTCCCACCGGGAGGCCGTGCGAGAAACCCGCGGGAGTGACGAGCACCGGATGCGCCGTGACCGTCAGCCGATTCGCGAGCATCTGCCAGCGGAAATAGCGGTCGTAGGTCACGTCCCCGACGCGGTCGACCCACTCGACCTCCGCGAGCGGCGCGACGACGGGCGTCGCGGGTGTGATCACGAGGTCGACATCGTCGAAGAGCCGTTCCCAGCGGCGGAAGATGTCGGTGCGGATGCGCAGCGCGTCGGCGATCTGCGCCGCGGTCAGCGCCTCGCCCTGGCGGACGTTTCGCACCAGGTCCGGGCGCAACAGCTCGGGGTACTTCGCCACGTCTTCGCGGCACGAGGCGAAGAAGTTGAAGACCTCGATCGTCTCCCACGCCTCCTCCGCCCGCTCGAGTGACGGCGCGAGGTCCAGGTCGACCACGTCGTAGCCCGCGACGAGGAGCGCGCGACGGGTCTCGGCATGCGTCCGCGCGACGTCGTCGGCGATCGGCACTCCCCCGGCGTCGGCACTCCACCCGATGCGCACGCGTGACGGATCGGTCGGTGCGACGTCGAGGAACTGCGCCGGGTCCTCGGGGATCGACATGGGCGCGTACGGGTCGGACCCGGCCATCGCCGCCATGACGATTGCGGCGTCCCGGCTCGTGCGGGCCATGGGCCCGAGCACACCGTGAGCGGTCCAGCCGTTGTCGGGGCGCCCGCTCGCGATTCGGCCGGCGGTGGGGCGCAGGCCCACGACGTTGCAGAACGCGGCAGGGTAGCGCAGGCTTCCACCGCTGTCCGAGCCGTCGGCGAACGGCAGCATGCCCGCGGCCACCGCGGCGGCCGACCCGCCGCTCGACCCGCCGGCGTGGCGGGAGGTGTCCCACGGGTTGCGGCAGACGCCGTGCAGATCATTGAAGGTCAGCGTCCCGAGGCCCACCTCGGGCGTGTTCGTCTTGCCGATCACGATCGCGCCGGCTGCCTTGACCCGCCGCACGATGAACGAATCGGATGCCGCGGCCGCGTCGTTGGCGTGCGCCACCATCCCGTGGGTCGTCGGTAGGCCCGCGGCATCCATCAGATCCTTCACTCCGGTGGGGAGGCCGTGCAGGATGCCGAGCTCGTCGCCCCGGGCGACGGCCCGGTCGGCCTCTTCGGCCGCGGCGAGCGCAGCCGACTCCGGGATCATCGCGACCATCGCGTTGAGGGCGTCGTTGTGCTCCTCGATGCGGTCGAGGTGCGCGCGCATGACCTCCACGGCCGAGACGTCGCGCGACCGGATCCCGGCGGCGAGGTCGACGACGCTCCACGCGTGCAACGGGGTGTCGGTGTTCGTCATGGGATGTCCGTTCGGTCGAGGAGCGCGGCGGGCCGCGCGATGAGCATCTCGTCGATGCGTTCGTCGGTCACGCCGAGCCGCCGCAGCGCGGGCGCGACGCGGCGCACGACGTGCCCGTAGCCCATGCCGCCATGGCGCGTGAGCTGCCCCTTGGTCCACACCGAGCACGAGAGTGTGACGGCGGCGTCGGGGCGGTCGGCCAGGAGCGCGAGCAGGAAGTCGATCCGCTCGGCATCCGTCGCGTCCCGAGCACGGTCGGCGAACGCGTGCTCGCTGCCGAAGGCGAACTCCACGACCGCCCCCGTGTCGAGGACGTCGCCGACGTAGGACGCGTCGAGCACCTTGTCGATGTTGCAGAAGAGGATGCGGTCGGCCGGCAGGCCTTCGCCGATCAGCATCCGAGCCACCTCGGGTCCACGCCGCGCTGCCGCGTCCAGCCGGATCGTGACGGCTACGCCGTTCTCCGCGGCCGCCCGTGCCGCCGCGCGGAGGGCCCGCCCCTCGGCCGGCGTGATCTGGGCGCTCGTCCCCAGCAGGCCGAGCACCCCCGCCCGGTATTCGGTGCCCGGGATCGCGCGGGTGAGCGCGGTCTCGAACAGCTCCTGCATCCTTTCCTCGGCGAGCTCCGCCCACCAGGCGGGCAGGGTCTTGTCGATGTAGCTCCCGTATGCCGCGACGATGTTCACTCCGCTGGCCCGCGCGATGTCCGGCAGGGCCGCGGGCCCGTTCTCGTGAGCGGGACCCATCCCCCACGACGTGGCCTCGATGATGGTGCCGAGGCCGGCGCCGGATGCCTCGCGCAGCTCTCGGGCGGCGTCATCCGCGTCGTCCAGCGTGAGGTTGTCGGGCAGCGACATCCAGCTCCATCGCAGGTCGCCGAGCATCTCGGGCCGGATCGGCCCCTCGAGCATGCCGCCCTCGCGGGTGGGGCGCAGCAGGTGGCGCGAGTCGGTGAGCACGTGCTCGTTCGTCGAGACGACTCCGAGTGCCGTGCGTTCGATCGGGCCGAGGACCGTCTCGATCACGACGTGCTCCGGTGGACCGTGCGACCCCCGACATCCGTCCGATGTACGCGCAGCGATCGGATGTCGTCGACCGGCACCGTGCGCGGATCGGCCGACCAGAGGGCCCAGTCGGCGTACATGCCCGCTCGGAGCACTCCGCGGTCGTTCTCGGCGAGGCTGGCGTACGCGGCACCCGTCGTGTACGCGCCGAGCGCTTCGTCGATCGTGATCGCCTCACTCGCCGCGAGCGGGACGTCGGATCCCGCGACGCGGCGGGTGATCGCCTGCCACATGAGGTGGCGCGGGTCGAAGGCGAAGTAGGGGCCATCCGAGCCGAATGCGACCGTCGCCCCCGCGTCGAGCCACGAACGCACAGGGTTCGCCGTCTCGGCGCGGGCGCCGATCTTCTCCCGCAGACCCACACCGTTGTGCCAGATGATCGAGGGCTGGAGGGAGGCGATGACGCCGAGTTCGGCGGCGGAGCGCATCGTCGCGGAGCCGGGTTCGAGATAGGCGTGGATGAGCTGGAATCGACGATCGCGCACCGCCCCTCCCGCCGCCGCATAGGCGCGTGTCACGAAGGCGATCGCGCCCGCCCCCACGGCGTGGGTGCCGACGCCCCACCCGCGTTCGGCGCAGAAACGCACGAGCGTGCCGAAATCGTCCTCCGAGATGCGCTGCAGCCCGGTGTACCCCGAGCCATCCCACGGCGTATCGAGCAGCGCCTGACCCTTGAGCGCCTCGCCGTCGGCGTAGACCTTGATCGGGCCGAGACGCAGGATGTCGTCCCCGAACCCCGTCGAGACGCCCGTTCCGTCGAGGTGGGCGAGGACGGCGGCGAGATCCGGCGTGGCGACGGATCCGAATTCCAGATAGGGCATCGCGACGGTGCGCATCGTGAGGGCCCCGAGCCGGTGGGCTTCCTGGTAGCCGCGCATCTCGTCGATCGTGACGGCGGGATCCACGACGCCCGTGATGCCGAGCGCGTGGAGCAGGGGTTGAACCACGCCCAGCCCGCGGACCCTGTCGGCCAGCGTCGGGGTCGTACCCGCCGGCCAATCGTCCTCCTCGTCGAAGGTGTCGTGCATCGTCTGGATGAACTCGTCCACACCCGCGCCCGGAGCCAGGAAGGTCAGAGCCTTCAGCCCCCCGCGCTCCATGTGCAGGTGCGCATCAATCAGGCCCGGCAGCACGACACCCTCGAGGTCTTCGACGCGTGCCCCGGGCACGGAACGCGCGACGTCGTCGGCCGCGCCGACCGCCACGATCCGCCCGCGATCGACGGCGAACGCCTCCGCTTCCGGGCGTTCCGGATCCATCGTGACGACGCGGGCACGGAAGACCACGGGCCCGCGGGGCATCGGCTCGTTCACGACACCACCGCCTGCGCGGGCTGGCGGGGGTCCGCGGCCGACTCGAGGAATCCCGTCCGCGCGTTGAGGTAGATCGCCTCGACCGCCGCGGCGTCCCGCGTGTACGGCGGCCAGCGCCGCACGTCGTGACCGCGCCGCTCGAGCTCGACGTAGACCTCGTCGTCGAAGCGGTCCTCGAGGAAGACGTGCGCCGCGAGGTAGTCGAACGGGGCGAACGAGTTCGGAAAGCTCCAGGTCGAGAATCGCGGCGCGTTCACGGCCTCCTGGAGGTCCATCCCGAAGTGGAACGCGTTCACGAAGACCTGCAGCATGGCCTGCACCTGCATGTCGCCGCCGGGGCATCCGAACGGCATCACGCTGCCATCGTCTCGCACGGCCATCGCCGGGTTCGGGGTGAGCCGCGGGCGCTTGCCGGGCGCGACACCCGCGGGATGCGCCGGGTCGGGCCGCGACTGCAGTCCGCGCAGCGACGGCACGATGCCCGTGCCGGGGATGACGGGGGCCGTCGAGGCTCCGTCCGACGGCGTCGCTGAGAACGCATTGCCCCACCGGTCGACGACGCACACGTAGCTCGTGCCACCCTCGCCGATGTGGCGCAGCTCGGCGGCGGAGATCGCGTCCGGAAGCGTCTGGGTCTCGCCGAAGAGTGCGGGCGGCAGCCCCGGGTGGGCGCGATCGGGATCGATTCCCGCGGCTCGCATGGCGATGTGCTCCCGCCCGAGGATGCGTTCCAGGGGTACATCGACGAACGCCGGATCACCGAAGTGGTGCTCGCGATCGGCGAAGACGGCCTTGAGCGCCTCGATCGAGGCGTGGATGTACTCCGCCCCGTTGTGCTCCATCCCGTCGAGACCGAACGCCTCGAGGATCAGCAGCGCCTCGGCCAGGATCGGCCCCTGACACCACGCCCCGCACGTCAGCAGCGTGAAGTCGCGCCACCGCGTCTCGACGACCGGCTCGTACCGCGAACGGAACTCGGCGAGGTCGTCGCGGCCGAGGTATCCGCCGTTCTCTTCGTGGTAAGCGACGATCCGCTCGGCGATCTCACCCTCGTAGAAGACGGCACGCGCCGCCTCGAGCGCGCTCGCACGCGAACCGCCCGCCGCTCGCTCGGCATCGATCATGAGCTGGATCGTGCGCGCGAGATCCCGCTGCACGAAGCGCTCGCCGACCTCCGGCGGCCGACCGGCCGGCAGGTAGATCTTCTCGTTCGCCGGCCACTTGCGGTACCCCGCCTGGCGGTTCGCGATCCCGTTCGCGAGCAGCGGGAACACGGCGAAGCCGTCCCGGGCGAGACGGAGCGCCGCCTCCGCCACGCGGGCGAAGGTCATCGTGCCGTAGTCGCGGAGCGCTGTGATCCAGGCATCGGGCGCCGCGGGCACCACCGTGCGCAGCAGCCCCGTGGGGATCGTGCCGTCGTGCTCGGTCATGAACAGGTCCGCGGGTATCCGCCGCGGCCACACCCCGAGGCCGTCGAGACTCACGGTCTCACCGTCGGCCATGCGGATCATGATCGGAGCGACGCCGGCGAAGTTGACCTCGTCGGCGTGCAGGACCGCGAGCGCCATCCCCGCGCAGCAACCCGCGTCCACTGCGTTGCCGCCGGCCTCGAGGATCGCGAAGGCGGCGGACGAGGCGAGGTAATGCCCCGAACTCGCCGAGTGGCGGGTTCCGAGGATCGCGGGGTTCGGGGCGGTCCAGCTGAACGGTGCGGTCATGCGCTTCCTCGTCTGTGGCGTGCGTGTGGCGGACGGAACCTCGGCTAGGTGCGTGGGTCAGATCCTTCCGTTAACGCGCCGGGGTGAATCCGGTGGATAGCGCGGGGTGCTGGGAGAATCGATTCATGACGGTGACTGCCAGCCTGGAGGGTCTGTTCGAGGTCGAGCCGGGTGAGGCGCGGGCGCCGGGATCGGCTGCACCGGCGGGTGCGGGCAAGACGTTCCGTGGGTATGACCAGGGGCAGTGTTTCCTGCTCCCGCCGAGTCTGGATGACTGGCTGGACGAGGATGATGAGGCCCGGTTCATCTCCGAGGTCGTCGAAGAGCTCTTGGATCTGACGCCGGTCTACGCGTCGTACGCGTCCGCCTCGGGTGCGCCTCCGTATGACCCGCGGATGATGTTGAAGCTGCTGCTGTTCGCGTACGCGACGGGCGTGACCTCGTCTCGTGAGTTGGAGCGGCGCTGCAAGCGCGATATCGCCTTCCGGTGGCTGTCGGGCAACCAGGCGCCCGACTACCGGTCGCTGGCCCGGTTTCGTCGGCGTCACCTGGATGCCCTGCCGGGGTTGTTCCTGCAGGTGCTGCGGGTCTGCGCGGAGGCGGGGCTGGTGCGGTTGGGGCGGGTCGCGCTGGATGGCACGAAGCTGGCTGCGAACGCGTCGCGGCATAAGGCGATGAGCTATGACCGGATCGTGCCGAAGATCGATCAGCTCCAAGCCGAGGTCGCTGCGCTGCTCGCCGAGGCGGAGGCGGTCGATGAGGCCGAGGATCAGCAGTTCGGCCAGGACCGGCGCGGGGACGAGGTCGCCCCGGAGCTGGCCCGCCGTGAGGGGCGCCTGGCAAAACTACGTGCCGCGAAGGACGCGATCGAGGCCGACGCCGCCGAGAAGGCGGCAGCCGTGGCGCGGAAGAAGGCCGACGCCGCCGGTCAGCCCCCTGAGCAGGCCGACGCGGCCGTCGCGACTGCGGTGGACACGGCGGCGCCGAAGCCGAAAGCGCAACGCAATTTCACCGATCCTGAGGCGCGGATGATGAAGACGGTCCGCGGCTTCGATTACGCGTTCAACGCGCAGGCCGTTGTCGATGAGGGCCACCAGATCGTGTTGAGCGCCGAGGTCACCCAGCAGGCCACCGATATCCAGCAGTTCGTCCCGATGGCCGAGCAGACCCTACGGAACCTCGACGCGGCAGGAATCGAGCGTTCCCCAGAGGTCGTCCTCGCTGACGCGGGCTACTGCTCGGAAGCCAACCTCGAAGCCGCCGACGATCTGGACGCACAGGTGTTGATCGCGACGGGACGGCAACGTCACGGCGAGAGCTTCCCTACCGCCGGCGCCCCGGACCCGGCCCCAGAGGACGCGAGCCGGCGGGAGCGGATGGCGCACGCGCTGCGCACCGAGCAGGGCCGCACCGACTACGCGCGCCGCAAAGCCATCGTTGAACCCGCGTTCGGGCAGATGAAGACCCGGCAAAACGCCGGACAGCTCCGGCTACGCGGACTCGCCGGCGCCCAAGGCGAATGGCTACTCCACACGATCTGCCACAACCTCCGCAAGCTCCGCGTCGCTACAGCCGCCGGGCTGGCGCCCGCATAGGCCTCCCCAGGGGTCCCTGGGCGTCACAGCACGCACCGACAGTCGCCACGAGCCCCTCGCCGTGCGATCCCGCACGCTCTCACACCGCAACGGCCCGCCCGTTCCCGTTCGCGACCGTCAGCGCGCGATGCCAGAGTCAACGCCGCGCGCCACGCCACCCGATTCTGACCCGCGCACCTAGAGCACGGGGCGGCGGGCGATGACGTCGGCGACGGCCGCCTCCCACGTCAGACCGAACTCGAGCAACGCCCTGTCTGCCCGGTACGGTCCGACGAACTGCACGCCGATCGGCAGACCCGCCCGCGAGAACGTCATCGGCATCGCGAGGGACGGCATGGCGGTCGCGGTGATCCGGCTGCACGAGCGCTGCCACGCGTAGTAGCGGTCCATCGTGACCCCGTCGATCTCGGTCGGGTATTCCCACTCGACCGGGAACGGCAGGACCTGCACGCAGGGCGCGAGCACCATGTCGTAGTCCTCGAAGAGCGCCTGGAACCGGCGGAAGAGGCGCGTGCGCGCCCCCGCGGCCCGGGCGATCAGCGCCGCGTCGAATCCGCTGGCCCACGCGATGTCGTCCTTGAGCGTCTGCTTGACGAGCTCCGGATGCGCCGCCGCCTCCTCGCCGTGGCCGTCGAGGAATTCCAGCGACCGGAACGTCTCGAACACCAGATCCGCCTCGGACAGGTCGACGTCGACGGGGACGACCTCCGCCCCGAGGTCCGCGGCCAGTCGGGCAGCGGCATCCGTCGCCGCGCGCACCTCCGGGTCGAGGGGCAGACCGCCCAGGTCCGCGCTGTAGGCGATCCGCGTTCCCGCGAACGGCCGCGGGGCGAGGGCGAAGAACTGCGCGGGGTCTTCGTCGATCGCCATCGGCGCTCGACGCTCCGGCCCCGAGATCACGCCGAGCAGGGCCGCGGCGTCCGACACGTTGCGGGCCAGCGGGCCGAGGACCGAGCCCGGGTCCCACGCGTTCCCGGGACGGGCGGACGCGACGCGCCCCGCGGTGGGGCGCAGGCCCACGAGGTTGCCGAACGATGCGGGATTGCGGATGCTCCCGCCCAGGTCCGATCCGTCGGCGATGGGCAGCATGCCGCTCGTGACCGCGGCGGCCGCACCCCCGCTGCTGCCGCCCGCCGAACGCGCGGTGTCGTACGGGTTTCGGGTGACGCCGAAGACCTCGTTGAACGTGTGCGACCCGACACCGAACTCGGGCACGTTCGTCTTGCCGACGAACACGGCGCCGGCCTCGCGCATCTTCGACACGATCACGCTGTCCGCCGTCGCCACGTGGTCGACGTAGATCCGCGAGCCGTGGGTCGTGCGCAGCCCCGCGACGTCCATCAGATCCTTCACTGCGATCGGGATGCCGTGCAGCGGTCCCCGCGAGAGTCCGCGGGCGGTGAGGGCGTCGAGAGCGCGCGCGTCGTCGAGTGCTTCTTCGGCGCGCAGCGACACGATCGCGTTGATTTGCGGGTTCCGTTCTTCGATGCGGTCGAGATGCGCCGCGACGACCTCTTCGGCGCTGAACGCCCGGGTGCGGATGCCCTCGGCGAGCGCCCGCATCGTCAGCTCGGTCAGTGCGGATCCGGTCGGTTTCGGTACGGTCATCTCGTTCCTCCGGTTCGTTGGCGACTCATGACGCGTCCTCGAGCAACATGCGAGCAACCTTCTCGCCCACCACGATCGCGGGCATGGCGGTCGTCGCGCGCGGGATGCGCGGCATGATCGAGCAGTCGGCGATGCGCAGTCCCGCGATCCCGTGCACGCGGGCGCGGGCGTCGACCACCGCGCGCGGGTCGCCGTCGACGCCCATCCGGCACGTGCCGACCGGGTGCCAGTAGTTGTCGGGATGCCGGTACAGGTGCGTGGTCAGCGCCGCGCGCGAGAACGTCTCGGGCCCGGGATGGATCTCGGCGCCGACAAGGGAGGACAGGGCGGATGTCGCGGCGAGCTCACGGAGGATCTCCGCCCCTTCGGCGAGCATCGCCACGTCGGTGCCCTCGGCGTCGGAGAGGAACCGGTGGTCGATCCACGGCTTCGCCTCGGGATCGGCGCTGCGTACACGCACGAATCCGCGCGAGCGCGGCAGCAGGGCGGATGTCCCGATGCTCCAGCGCTTGTCGTCGCCGCGGTGCGTGGGGCTGTACGGAAGGAAATGCAGGTCGAAGGCCTCGGTCTCGAAGCTCGATGCCGCCTTGCCCATCGCCTGCTCGTCGGGGGTCCAGCCGGCCTCCCGCGCGGCGCGCATCTCGTCCGCCATCCGATCCGACCCCGCGAAGCTCATGAGGAGGAACGGCTGATCGTGGAGGTTCTCGCCGACGCCCGGCAGGTGCTGCACGAGCGGAATGTCGAGGGGTGCCAGCTGGGAGTACGGGCCGATCCCGGAGCGCAGCAGGATGGTCGGCGAATTGTAGGCGCCGCCCGCGAGCACGACCGTGCCCGCGCGAACGACGACGTTCTCGCCCCCGTACCGCACGACGACCCCGGTGGCCGCGCCGTTCTCGACCAGCACCCGGTCAACGAGCGCGTCACCCACGATCCGCAGGGTCGGCAGCGACCGCACGGCGTCGAGGTAGGCGAAGGATGCGTTGACGCGGACGCCGTCCTGGATGTTCATCGCCTCGGGGGCGAAGCCCGCCGACTCGTCGAGGCCGTTGAGCGAGGCGAGCCGCGGCATCCCGACGGCCGGTGCCGCGTCGTACCAGGCGTGCTGCCAGGGAGTCAGCTCGGTCGCGGTGAACTGGCGCACCCGCATCCGGCGCATGCCCTCCTCGAAAAGGGGAACCAGATCGTCGGCGGCCCAGCCGACGAGACCGGATTCGGCCCAGGCGTCGTAGTCGCGGCGATGCCCCCACGTCTGCGTGCATCCGTTGACGTCGGAGCTGCCGCCGATCGCGCGGGCACGCTCGAAACCGACCGTCCAGGGGTACGTGTCGCCCGAGTCGTAGCCCCAGTCGTGCGATCGGCCGAGCCGGGTCGCGTCGACGAAGTCGGCCGGCCAGGCGGGATCACCCTCCGGACCGAAGTCCGGACCCGCCTCGAGCACGAGCACGTCGTGCCCGGCCTCGGCGAGGCGCGCCGCGACGACGCTGCCCGCCGTGCCGCCGCCGACCACGACGAACGCCGCTTCGGAGGGAAGGCCCGCGGTCATCGCGACAGGAGCGCGTCGGAACCCACGGCGTTCGCGTCGGCGACGGTGCCGAAGTACGCCAGTACGTCGGCCGTGTCGACGAGGGCGTCCCGTTGCAGGTACTCGATCGCCTCGAGCGACGCGGTGTGCGCGCGCTCGCTCGATCCCCCGACGGCGTCCTGCACGACGCGCACGCGGTAGTCGTGCTGGTGGCCATCGACGAACGTGTAGTGGATGCACACGTCGGTGAGCCCGCCTATCAGGATCAGCGTCTCGGCTTTGTACGCCTTCAGCACGATCTCGAGCTCCGTGCCGAAGAAGGCCGAGTAGCGCCGCTTGCGGATGAGGAATTCCTCCGGCTCCGGCAGCAGCCAGGAGGCCAACTCGGTGCCGTCGTCGCCCTCGATGCAGTGCGGGCCCTCGACCCCGTCGAGCTCACGACCGATGTCCACGAGCGATGGCTTGTGCACCTCCTGGATGAATACGACCGGTACTCCCGCGGCGCGTGCGGCCTCGACGAGCGCGAGCTGCCGGGGCGCGCGCTCCGCGCGACCGCCCATGATGGGGATGCCGCCCTCGCCGGGTGCGGACTCGCCGGCGCCCCCCTGGATGTCGACGACGATGAGAACGGCCCGCCCGACGATGTGCGCGCGTTGGGGCGTGGTGGACGCGATGGGCTTGGTCATGGCCGCTCCAGAAGTCGTCGAGGGGTGTGGATGAGGATCTGGTCGGCGACGGATGCGTCCCCGGCGATCTGTGCGATCGCCGGTCCGATCCTGCGGAAGAGGTGGTCGTAGCCGTTGCCGCCGTTGCGGCGCAGGTTGGCTTGGGCCCAGACATCCTGCGCGATCACGAGTTGAGAGGCGTATCCCTCGGAGAGCAGCCACTCGACCATTTCGAGCCGCTCTCCGTCGGTCGGGTTCCGCATCGCTGCGCTGCCGTAGTAGAAGTCCGAGCCGAACGTGTCGTAGGCGAGCACCGCACCCGCCTGGGCGACCTCGCGGTGATAGCCCTTGTCCCAGAACTCGTCCAAGTGGCCGATGATGACGCGGTCGGGACTCATCCCCTCCTCGAGCAGAACCTCGAGCACCGCCGTGCCGCCCTTGCCCCGGAAGGACTGGTGCGTGTACACGGTCGACCCCGTCTCGACCCCGGCTCGAGCGGCGGCGCGCAGCACACGCCATTCGGCATCGGTCACGGGCCAGCTCGTGCCGATCTCGCCCAGGAGGGCGGGACGGATCCCGGTGTCGCCGATGCCGTCCGTCAACTCGCCTATGAGACGCGCGGCGAGTTCGTCGACCGATGCCGTCTTGACGTCGTCGGCCATGGTGTCCTCGACGTAGAAGCCGCAGCCCACCATGACGTGCACGCCCGCGCGCCGCGAGATCTCGGGCAACTCGGCGAGGCGGCGACCCATGCCGTCGAGCGTGAGCTCGACCACTCCCGACCCCCCGGCGGACGCGACGTGCGCGAGTTCCTGCGCCGCGACATCCGGATCGTCGAGCACGATGTTCTCGGGAATGGAGAGGAAGTTCCAGCGCAGGTACGCCATGAGCTCGGGGCCCATCGGCACGCCCACGGGCGGCAGCTCTTGGGGCTCCTTGGCCCAGATACGGAGGTCGCTCAGCAGGTGCTCGTGCATCGACGTGGGGCCGAGATCGGCTGCCTCGATCGGGCCGAGGACGGTGTGGATGGGCATGGATCTCCTCGGGGCTTCGAACCCTACGCGCCGAAGACGGCGCGACGGGGGTTGTCTACGTGGATGCCGCGCAGGATCTCGGGATCGATCCCCCGCTCGATCGCGAGCGCGGCGAACTCCTCGAACAGGAACGTGTAACCGGGCCCGCCGAGGGACCGCATGTGCGATCGCTGGCAGACATCCTGCGACAGCAGAATCTTGTCCGCGTAGCCGGCGGCGATCAGCTGCTTCAGGTAGTCGATGCGGCGTTCGATCTGCGGCATCACCAGGTTTCCGCCGATGCGGCAGGTCATCAGGCAGTCGTACTCGATGAACGCTCCGCGACGCAGCAGATCGAGCGCGTAGTCGACGCTCTTGACGGTGTCGGCGTGGCCGATCACGACGCGACCCGGGTCCACGCCCTCTTCCATCAGGATGTCGAGCTGCGCCGTACCGGTCGGGAACGTCGCCGCGTGGGTCGAGATCATGGCGCCCGTCTCGAGCGAGGCGCGCGCGGCGGCACGGAACGATCGCTCCTCGGTCGCCGTGATGTGCGACAGGTCGGACGCGATCTCGCCGATGATCCCCGCCCGCACGCCCGTGCCGGGGATCTCGTGCACGAGATCGCCGATCAGGTAGTCCGCGATCGCGTTGACCGAGTTGCGGTCGAACCAGCGCTTGTCGAGATAGTGGTCGTAGTAATGGCCGGTGCCGAGGATCACCTGCACGCCGGTCGCCTCGGCGATCGCCTTGGTGGCCAGGACGTTCGCCACCGAGCGCGAGCCAGTGTCGGCGTTCTGCTGCATGTCGTGCTGGTCCGCCCAGCCGATGGGCGCCGCATAGTCGCTCAACTCGCCGTTGGTCATGTCGATGATCGTCGACCCGCCCGCGGCGGTGAAGGTCGCGAGCTCCGTCGCCATCTCGTCCCAGACGTTGAGATAGCCATCCTGCGGTGTTGTCAGCGTCATGTTGATGAACACATGCTCATGCGGCAGCGTCACACCCAACTGCTCCGGGCGCAGCGGGCCGGTCACGCTCTGGACGGTGTCCATCGGGTTCCTTTCGGGGAGGTGGGGTGGAGCGGGCCGGGCGAATCAGATCGCGATGACGACGCTCTTGGACTCGCAGAACCCGCGCAGGCCCTCGTCGCCGAGATCGCGCCCGAGGCCGGACTCGCCCACCCCACCGAACGACAGGGCGGGGTCGAAGATGTTGTACGTGTTGATCCAGACGGTTCCGGCGTGGATCGCGGCGGCCATGCGGTGGGCGCGCCCCAGATCGCGGGTCCACACGCCCGCGGCCAGACCGTAGTTCGTGTCGTTGGCGATGCGGACGGCGTCGGCCTCGTCGTCGAACGCGATGATGCCGACGACGGGGCCGAAGATCTCCTCGCGCGCGATCGTCATGTCGTTCGTGACACCCGAGAAGAGGGTTGGCTCGACGTAGAACCCGGGCCCGCGCGTTCCGCCGCCCGCGATGAGGGTCGCGCCCTCGCGCTCGCCCTCGCGGATGTAGCCGAGCACGCGCTGGCGCTGCTCTTCCGACACGAGCGGGCCGACCGTGACGCCGCCATCCAGGCCGTCGCCGACGGGCACCTTCGCGACGGCCGCCGCGAGGCGCTCGGTCATCTCGTCGAGGATCGAGCGCTGCACGAGCAGGCGACTGCCGGCCGTGCACATCTGCCCCGAGTGGCCGAACGAAGCGCGCATAGCGGTCAGTACCGCGGCGTCGAGGTCGGCGTCCTCGAAGACGATGTTGGGGCTCTTGCCGCCGAGCTCGAGGGTCAGGCGCTTGAACCCGTCGACGGCGGCGGACATGACGCTGCGCCCGACCTCGGTCGATCCGGTGAACGACACCTTCGCGATGCCGGGGTGCTTCGTCAGCGCGGCGCCGACGCGGCCGTCCCCGGTGAGGATGCTGACGACGCCCTCGGGCACGCCGGCCTCGATCATGATGGCGCCGAGGCGCAGGAGCGTCAGCGGAGTGTCCTCAGCGGGCTTGGCGACGACCGTGCAGCCCGCGGCGAGCGCCGGGGCGAGCTTGAACGCGGCGGTCATGATCGGGAAGTTCCAGGGCAGGATGATCGCGACCGCACCGACCGGCTCGAGCGTCGTGTAGACGTGGTGGGCGCCGCCGTCGATCGGGATGACGGTTCCGCCCAGGCGCGAGGGTGCGCCGGCGAAGTGACGGAACGTGCGTGCCGCGCTGGCCGTATCGGCGCGGGAGCGCTCGATCGGCTTGCCGTTGTCGCGCGTCTCGAGGATCGCCAGTTCTTCCAGGCGCTCCTCGATCAGGTCGGCGACGCGGTGCAGGATGCGGGTGCGCTCGAGCGGGGCGAGGCCGATCCACCGCCGGTCGCGGTGCGCGGCGACCGCAGACGAGACCGCCGCGTCCACGTCGGCGTCCGTCGCCTGAGCGACGGTCGTCAGCAGCTCCTCGGTCGCCGGGTCGAAGATGTCGAGCACGTCACGCTCGCCGCGCTCGGTCCACACTCCTCCGAGCAGGAACGGCTCGTACGGGGGCAGGGCGGTGACGCCGGCTCTCAAGGTCATGTCTTCATCCTTCTTCGTCGTGCGGTGTGCGGCGGGCTGTCCGGGGCGGGCCTAGAAGATCCCGAAGTACTCGCGCTGTTCCCAGTCCGAGACGTGCCGAAGATACCGGTCGAACTCGGCACGTTTGATCGTCGCGTACCAGTCCACCACGGTGGGCCCGAGCGCCGAGCGGAACGCCTCGTCCACGACGAGCGCATCGACGGCGGCGGCCAGGCTCGCGGGCAGGCGCGGGGCGTCCGCCGTATAGGGGTTGGTCGTCGGCGCGGGCGGGATCAGGCCCCGCTCCATGCCGTCCATCCCGCTGATCAGCTGCGACGCGATGTAGAGGTACGGGTTCGCGGCGGGCTCGCCAGAGCGGTTCTCGAGGCGGGTCGCCGGGTCGCCGACGCCGCCGACGGCACGGATCATGGCGCCCTTGTTGTCGATCCCCCACGCGACCCGGTCGGGTGCGAGCGAGAACGGCTGGTAGCGCTTGTAGCCGTTGACGGTCGGGGTGGCGAAGGCGGATGCCGCGGGCGCGTGTTCGAGCAGACCCGCAAGGTATGCCGACCCGACCAGAGAGAGCGTCGTGCCCTCGGCATCCGGCACGAAGGCGCCGCGTCCGGTCTCGAGTTCGTACAGCGACTGGTGCAGGTGCCATCCGGTCGAGGCGCCCTCGGCACCCTGCGGGCGGGACATGAACGTCGCGTGGTAGCCCATCCGCGCGCAGATCCGGCGGACGGCGCTGCGGCACAGCACGATCGCGTCGGCGATCTGCGCGGCGTCCCCCGCTTCCATCGTCAGCTCGAACTGGCTGGGTCCGAACTCCAGCTCGATCGAGCGCAGGGGCAGATCGAGCAGCGTCAGGCCGCGGTAGAGCGCGTCGACGAGGGGCTGCATCGCATCGAGCCCCTCCTCGTGCAGCAGCTGCGAGCCGCGCGTCGTCGGCAGACCCGCGGCGGCGGCACCCGGGCGCCCCGGGGCGCCGATGTCCTCGGCCGCGAGCGGGGTCTGGTCGTCGCGGTAGACGTGGAACTCCAACTCGGCACCGACCGTCATGCCGTAGCCGCGCGCCGCGAGCGCGGTCAGCTCCGTGCGCAGGATGGAACGGCTGCAGAACGGCACGGGCGAGCCATCCGGAAAACGCAGGTCGCACAGCACCATGGCGGTGCCATCGGCCCAGGGCAGCACGCGGAACGTGAGGGGGTCGGGCACGAGCACGATGTCGCCCGCGCCGCTGAAGCCCTCGACGCCGACCCCGGTGTCTTCCGAGAAGACCGAGAAGACCGACTGGCCCGAGGTGTCCTTGAGCAGGAGGGAGCTCGGCGCCGTGACGCCCGAGCGCAGGGCCGTGGGGACGGCCGCGCGGGTCAGGGTCTTGCCGCGCAGGATCCCGTGCTGGTCGACGAACGAGAAACGCACCATCTCGATGCCGATCTCGTCCATGACGCGGCGCATCTGGCCCGCCGCGGCGTACTGCGCCTCGGTCCAGAGGTCGTGGCGGTGGATGAACCCGTCGCGGTCCTTCGCGAGCATGGGGCGCGCCGAGATCCCGCCGCCGCCCTCGGCGACCGCGCGCTCGTCGACGTTGCGCTCATGCATCGATGCTCACCTCGGCGCTGGCCTGCGGCGCGGCCCAGGGCGAGGCGTCGCGACGCTGCTGCTCGCGCTCGATCCACCGGGTCTGCCATGCGTCATTGGCGGCGATCGTGTCCATCGCGAGCGGGCCGGTGAGCTTTGCGGCATCCTCTTCGCTGATCGGATGCGAGGGCGTCTCGCCGCCCGACGCGAACGAGTCGATCGCGCGCAGCAGCAGACGCCGGTTCGCCGTGACGGCGCGGTCCGAGACGCCGAGGCGCTCGACCGTGCGGTCCTGGATCGGGCCCATGCTCTCGACGGCCCACTGGTCGTGGACGTTGATGTCCAGGCCCATACCCGTGTACGTGAGGTCCTTCTGCTCCTGCGGGTCGAAGCCCCAGTTGTTGTCGCGGTTGCGCAGCGGCCGGTAGTCGGGCAGGCTCACGCCCTCGAGGCGCTGCTGGAGCAGCGTGTCCTTGTCGGTGACCTCGGCGAAGTCATACCAGATCATGTACCAGTAGTGGTGCTCGTCGTCGATCGGCACGTGCCACTGCGTGAACACCTTCGAGTTGCCGAAGGGCACGACGAACGCGTTCGGGAACATCAGGTTGGTGACGCGGACGTGCTTGATGTCCTCGGTCAGCTGGCGGATGGCGAAGACGCGCAGGCCGTGGTCGGCGCTCTCGACCTCGATGTCGGGCCGGAAGCTCTCGCCGACGAGCATCGAGAGCTTCTTGCCGGTGCCCTCGACCTCTTCGCTGAACTGCTGGCCGTAGACCTCGCGCGGGTCCTCCTGAATGAAACGGTGCAGGAACGAGACGTGACTCGGGTCGATGCCGCCCTCGAGCCCCTGCAGCCAGTTGCAGTCCCACAGTCCCTTGAACGCGAAGGTGTACTCCTCGGGCGCCACGAAGCAGTCGTAGTGCGGGAACGGGGGCGGGTCGCCCGCGCCCATGTACGTGAAGATGATGCCGTTGCGCTCGATGCAGGGGTAATTCGCGATGCGGATCTTGCCGAGGAACTGGCTGTGCTCGGGCTCGGCGGGCTGCTCGACGCAGCGTCCCTCGCCGTCGTAGAGCCAGCCGTGGTACAGGCAGCGGATGCCGTCCTCTTCGAGTCGCCCGTAGGAGAGGTCCACGCCGCGGTGGGCGCAGTAGCGACTGATCAGGCCCCATCCCTCGCGCTTCTTGAACAGCACGAGGTCTTCGCTCATGATGCGGACCTGCTTGACGGGACGATCCCCCGGCATCTCGGAGACGAGACCCGCGGGCTGCCAGTACGAACGCAGGAGGTTGCCCAGGGGCGTCCCCGGACCCGAGCGCGTGATCTTGTCGTTGTCTTCCTGCTTCAGCATGACCCGCGACTCCTTCGGTATCCGATGTTCACCATATTGTATCCAAGTTCTATGCGTCGAGCACGAGCAATGGGCAGGCGGCACGCGAAACGCAGACCATCATGCAGTCGTTGCGCTCCTTCTCCTGGGCGGTCAGGACGAAGTCCCGGTGCTCGACCTCACCCGAGATCACGTGCGTCTCGCAGCTGCCGCAGATGCCCTCTTCGCAGTCCGAGAGCACCTCCACGCCGACGGATCGCAACGCTTCGAGCACGCTCGTGTCGGGGTCGACCTCGACATCGACCCCGGTCGTCTCCAGACGGATGACGAAGGGCCCACCGGGTTCGTATTCGACGACCGGAGCAGAGAAGTACTCGTAGCGGAGCCGTCCGTTGCCGCTCGCATCGTCGGGGATCACCTCGCGCAGGGCGCTCAGCATCCGTTCCGGTCCGCACGCGTAGACGAGCGCGTCGGGGCGCGCGACGATCTCTTCGACCAGGTCCGCACGGCCCACCTCGTCGCGGGGCGCGAGGCGGATGTCTCCGCCCAGCGCCGTCAGCTCGTCGACGAACGGCATGCGCGAGCACGCGGATCCGAGGTAGACCAGCCGCCAGCGCGCGCCGGCCGCTGCCGCGGCACTCACCATCGGCAGCATCGGCGTGATACCGATGCCTCCGGCGATGAACAGGTATTCGTCCGCGGGTTCGAGCGCGAAGTGGTTGCGGGGGCCGCGGATGGCCACCTCGTCACCCGGGCGCAGGGTCTCGTGCACGTAGCGCGACCCACCCCGGCTGTCGCTCTCGCGGAGCACGGCGATCCGGTAGTGGGGCGCCGCGGGGTCGCCGCTCAGCGAATACTGGCGGACCGGGGCGCCGGGCACGACGAGGTCGATGTGCGCGCCGGGCTCCCAGGGAGGAAGGACTCCCGAGAGCGCGTCGAGTTCGACCGACATCACGCCGTCCGCCTCGACGCGGAGAGCGCGCACGCGCACCGCGATGTCGGGGGCATCGTCGTGGGTGACCATGCGAGAAGCCTAGCAGCGCGTGGATCCGATTCACGTACTTCTGGATCCAATACTTCGGAAAGCGGACGCAAAGGTGCGCCGATCGTTCCCCGCCCCGGACCTGTCTGCTACCGTTCGAACGCGCAGAACAGGCGCGGAAACCAGGGGGAAGGCATGGCGTCGGACGAGGACACGCTCATTTCGGGAGCCACGGGTCATGCCCTGGTGGACGAGATCGCGGCCAAGATTCGCGCGCGGATCATGTCGGGAGACATCCCGATCGGCGCGCAGCTACGCCAGGCCGAGCTCGCCAGCGACTATGGCGTCAGCCGCACTCCGGTGCGCGAGGCCCTTCGCCAACTGCAGAGCGGCGGCCTGATCGAGGTCGTCCCCAACCGGGGCGCCATTGTGCGCGTGCCCGTGCCCTGGGAGGTGCGCGAGGCGTACGAGGTGCGTGCCGAACTCGAAGCTCTCGCCGCATCTCGCGCGGTGAGCCGCATCTCGCGTGGTGATCTCGACACCCTGAGGCTCGCGAACCAGCAGATGTTCGATCGTCCGCTGACCGAGTCGGAGCCGGGCACCGAGGCCGCACTCGAAAGCCGTCAAGAGAACGACACCTTCCACACCACGATCGCCCGCGTCGCCGCGAACAACCGGCTCGCGCGATCGATCGAGGAGATCAACGACACCTTCCCGCGCAACGTCTCGGCTCAGCTGCTGGTGCACGATGCGCGCCACCGCGAAGAGAACTTCCTCGAGCACCAGCGCATCATCGAGGCGCTCGAGAGCGGCGATGCCGACCGCGCGCGGACCGAGATGAGGGCGCACGTCCTCGCAGCGGGCGAGCACCTCGCGCGCTGGTACGAGCAGCGCTCCTCCACCGTCTTCGTCGGCTGAGTCGCCCCGAGCCCGTATTTCGCTTCGTCGCTGCGCGACGAAGCATCGCCCGACACAGGCGACCACGTGCCGCTCCTGCGCAAAACGCCCCATATGCGCCAAAACACCCCACGACGGTGGGTGTTTCGCCGCGAATCTGGGGCTTCGGCGAAGAGGGCCGGCGGGGTGCGAGGGGCACGCGGATGCTCGACGTCAGAGCAGGACGGCGGCGGCCATCCCGAGCGTCGACGCGCCCATCGCGGCGAACTGGATGCGTTCGCGCACCGGTCCATGCCGGAGCGCGACGACCGAGTACACGGCGTACGCGAGCACGCCCGCGCCGATCGCAACGGTGAGGACCGATGCCGAGGCCCCCAGGAGCGGAGCCCCGTGATGACTCGCCACACCCGCGCTCGCGCCCTGTGTCGGCGCGACCATGACCATCACGAGCGCCGCCATGACGACGCACCCGAGGGCCCCGTGGATCGACCCGTGCGCGAACGCAGGCGTGCCCGGCTCGGCACGCGCGGGTCCCGATCGGCGCCCCGTCGTGGCCGCGAGCGTGAGCCCGCCGAGGAGCAGCAGGCCCGCCCACAGCACCGGCGCAACGAGGGGCGCCGAGCGCGATACGTCGATCATCGCCGCGAGCATCAGCACGGCGACGGCGATCTCGACCGTCCGCCCGCGGCGGCGTCCCCGACCCGATGCCACGCAGCACGCCGCAACTCCCGCGGGTGCGAGCGCCGCGAGGTGCAGGAACTCGCTCACGGGCTTCAGTGGTGATCGTGCGCGGAGTGATCGTGGCCCGAGTGATCGTGGCCCGCGCCGGGTGCGCAGTGACCGGGCGACGAGGGCGGCAGGTCGAGCGAGGGGTTGCGCGTGAAGAATCCGTCCGGCTCGAGGCGCAGCCCGATGCGGTGCACGGGCATGATCGGCCACTCCTCGGGCTTGGGGTAGTGATGTATGCCGACGATCGGCCACAGCACGAGCTCTGCGCCATCCAGCGGCCGGTCGGCCTGCTGCCACGCGGTGATGCCCTCGGCCTCGAGCGGGGCCTGGTTGGGGTACTCCCCCGCGATGAAGCGCTCGTTCGCGTCGTACGCCGTAGCCCACAGGTGCTTGGCGACGAAGGGCGCCTTGCGGGCGACGACGCTGCCGGGCTTGGCGAACAGCCGCGTCGTGTGCGGGAGGTAGAGGCGGTACGCCGTCGACTCCCCGAACCGGTTCGTCTTCTCGGTGTTCTCGACGCGCCAGTGCAGCGCGCGCGAGGCATCCGCCATCCGACCCGCGTCCTTCTCGGAGGCGATCGTCTCGGCGACCATCTTGACGGCGTTGCCGTAGGGGTTGAGCTCGTCGTCGTCTTCGACCTCGGCGTGCACCTCGACCAGGCGGTTCCTCGACCCGTCGACCGCCGTGTCGAGGCGCACGGCGAAGTAGTGCTGGTGCGTCGGGGCCTGCACGTTCGGGCTCACCATGCGGCCGAACGACGGCATCTTGCCGTCGTCGATCCCCGAGACCGAGAGGATGCCGGTGAGCTTGATCTCGAGCTCGATGTTGCCGTCCTGGTACAGCGACCAGTAGAACCCGTAGTCGTAGTTCGCCACCGTCGCGAAGAACGAGATGACCAGGCGCCGCGAACGGCGCACATCGGCCTCATCGGTGCGGGTGTTGACGTGCTTCCAGAGAATCGAGGCATCCTCTTCGTGCAGGCACACGCCGTTCTTGATCGTCTTGGTCGCGCCGAGCCCGTCGAGCACGTGGGCGTCGAAGTAGCGGATCTCGCCGAGGCAGTCGCAACCGAGCTCGAGCGACGCCGTCAGCGGCCCCGCGCCGTACTCGCCCCAGTCGAAGAAGTTCTTGCGGTACGCGGTCGGGTCCGAGTCGAGGTACGGCACGTACATCTCGTTGACGGATGCACGGCGCATGACGGGACGGACGGTGTCGCCGTCCTTGTAGGCGATGTCGTGCAGCACGAGACCTTCGCGGTGCGTGAAGCCGATACGGAACGACCAGTTCTGCCAGGTGACCTCGTGCCCGTCGACCGCGAAACCGGGTCCCTCGGGTTGCGTGATCTCGAGCGGCGCGACCGTGCGGTCGGGGCCCCACGTGCCGGAGCGGTAGTTGCCGCCCTCGCTCGCCATGGGAATGACACCGTGGTCCTCGATGCGGATGACGTCGAGGGTCTCGAGGTCGAGGATCGGCACGAGGCCCGCGACGGGCCGGGCATATCCGTTGTCGTCGACCGATTCGCGGTACCAGACCGTGCCCCACGACAGGCGGCGGTCGGCCAGATCCTCGGGCTCGAAGCCGGTGATCGACTCGGGGTCGACCCACACGAGCGAGGTGTCGGTGATGCCGCGCTTGGCCAGCGCCTCGACGACGAGGGGGTGGTTCTTGGCGGCCTGCGCGATCAGGCGCGCCTCGTCGGAGGAGACGCCGGGGCGCTTGGCATCGACGGGCGCCCACGCGGCGACGGATGCCTCGCGGTCGGTGCCCGTGGTCCAGCCCGTGACCTCCCACGCGGCGTGCGCGTGGGGGTTCATCACGACGAGCCGCACCGGCCGTCCCTGGCCCGGCGCGAGGCTCCGCGCGAGGCTCTCCTCGACGGCCATGCCCCAGAAGCGCGGGTGCTCGCCGATGCGCTCGTCCCGCTTGACGAGCGCGACGACACCCTCGATCTCGGCCGTGGTGAGCGGGTCGCTCCAGCGACGTGTCCCGATGTCGAGGTGCGGGGTGCTGAGCTGCTCGGTGCGGGGATGCTCGGTGCTGAGATGGGCGGTCATGACGGGTCCTCTCGGTCGTGCGGGCTCGGGAAGGTGGCGACGATGCCCGCGCCGTCGGCGCGTGGATCGCTGGCCGCCTCGAGGCGGGTGGCGCCCGCTGCGGTGGTGCGACGGATGACTTGAACGTGCCCCGCGGAGTCGTCGGGTCCCGGGAATCGCGCGATCGGCAGCTCGATGGCTTCGGCCCGCTCGACGACCAGAGGGTCGACGCCCGGTTCGATGACGAGCGAGAGCCGCGGCTGACCGAGATCGACATCGCCGACCAACCAGCGCGGCACCGCGAGCGTATCGTCGAGCGCGGAGCCGGGGTCGCGGAGGGCCGGCAGCAGCTGCGACAGGATCCACGGCTGGGCGCGACCGCCCTGGCACCCGGCGATCACGGTGGTCGAGTCATCCTCGACGATCACGGGGCAGAGCGTGTGGGGCGGGCGCGAGGCGGGCGTGAGCCGCGCGGGCGAGGCGGGATCGAGCGAGAAGGCCGCGCCGCGATTGTGCAGCACGATGCCGGTCTCGGGTTCGAGGATGCCGCAGCCGAAGGTGTGGAAGACGCTCTGGATGAGCGTCACGCCCCATCCCTCGTCGTCCGACGCGGTGACGGCGACGGTGTCGCCCTGCGCGGGCGGTTCGTCCAGGACGCGAGGATCGAGACCGCCGAGCGCGAGCATCGCCGAGACGTTCACCGGCGCCGTGCGGGGGTCCCCGAGGTACTCGGCACGCGCGTCGACCCCGCGGAGCGCGGCGTCCAGCAGCGACGGCCCCTCGATGCGGCCATCCTCGTGGAACGTCTTCACGAGACCCAGCAGCACGGCCCCGACGGATGGAGGCGGCGCGGCATGCCAGCGGGCGCCCGCGGTCTCGACCTCGAGGCTCGGCGCCACCTCGGCGACGTGCTCGGCGAAGTCGGCGACGTCGTGCGTCCCACCCGCCGCGCGCAGCGCCGCGACGAGCAAACGGGCGGTGTCGCCGGTGTAGATGTCCTGCGGGTCGGCGGCGAGGCGGCGCAGCGTCGCCGCGAGGGCCGGCTGAACGAGGGTGTCGGCCGCGCGCAGCGGGCGCCCGCCCGGCGCGAACACGGCCGAGAGTCCCGGGTCGGCACGCACCGCGTCGATCCGGGAGTCGATCGCGCGTTCGAGCCCGGGGCTGACCTCGGTTCCGTTCGCGGCGACGGCCGCCGCCTCGGCAAGGGCCTCGCCGAGCGGCAGGCGCGCGCCGAGACGTTCGAGCGCGAGCCATCCCGCCACGATCCCCGGCACGGTGACGGGATGCGCGCCCTGGCGCGGCATCGTCGACCATTCGCCCGCGGCCGACAGGATGTCGCGCGGTGCCGCGCCCGCCGACACGATCGAGAGGGTCTCGCCCGTCGGCGTCCGGACGAGCGCGATCAGGTCGCCGCCGAGGGCGCACTGGTGGGGGTAGACGACCGTGAGCATCGTGGCCGCGGCAAGCGCGGCGTCGATGGCATTGCCGCCGGCCGCGCTCGCCCGCTGCCCGGCCGCCACGGCCTCGCGGTGCGGTGCGGCGAGAGCGACGACCCGCTCGGTGCTCACAACCCTCTCCTCTCGGTCGAGACGAACGAGAGGTCGTCGCGCGTGACGCCGTCACTCAGGTCGGCGAGGGCGTCGCCGACCGCGGGGCCGAACTTGAACCCGTGACCGGAACAGGCCGATGCGATGATCACGCCGGGCTGATCGGCGAGCTCACCGATCACGAAGCGGCGATCCTCGGTCATCGTGTAGAGGCAGGAAGCTGCCTCGACGGGCGTCGTGTCGATGCCGGGAACGTATTCCGACAGCAGCGCCTGGAGCGATTCGATCTCTGCCGCCGTGGGCGGGTCGGGCGCTTCTTCCGGATCCCAGACGAGCCCGGCGTCGACGCCGATCTTGGTGCCGTTGCCATCCACATCGGGAATCCCGAAGACCAGGCCCTCGGGGCGATCGACCGAGAATGCGCCCAGGCTCGGTGGGCCCCCGAGCGACTGTCCGGACGGAACCGTGAGGGTCAGGATGCGCCAGACCTCGAGCAGCGGGGCGAGCTGCGGGATGAGGGCCCCCATGAACGGGCCACCCGCGATCACCAGGCGACCGGCATCGACCACGCCGCTCGAGGTACGCACGCGCACGCCATCACCGTGCGGCTCCCAGCCGAGCAGGGACTCGCCGAATCGCAGCTCGGCGCCACGTTTGGTGGCCACCTCGCGCAGCGAGATCAGGGCACGCTCGGCCTCGATGATCCCGGCGTGCGGGTCGAAGACGGCGTGATACCCCTCGGGGACGGCAAAGGCCGGCATCCGCTTCTGCATCCGTTGACGGTCATCGATCAGTTCGCAGTCGGGACCCTGCAGCTGCGAGTCGCCCGCGTGTGCATACATGCCGCCGGTCCGGTAGACGAGCTTGCGCCCCGTCTCGCGCTCGAGCGCGGCCCAGGCCTCGTAGGCGTTGTCGACCAGGCCGTTCCAGACGGGGTTCGGATAGGCGCGGCGGATCATGCGGGTGCGTCCGTGCGACGATCCGCGCGCGTGCCCGTCGTCGAACCGGTCGATGCCGACGACGCGACGCCCGCGGCGAGCGAGGCTCGCCACCGCCGCGCTGCCGTGGATTCCGAGACCGGCGACGACGACGTCGATGCGTTCGCTCATGACGTCACCTCCCACCGGGGTCGAGAAGCGGGACTGACCCCCTCGACGGCCGCCAGCAGCGCGTCCAGATCCGCTTCGTCGTTGTAGACGTGGATCGATGCGCGCACGACAGAGGGTATCGCGCGCGCCCCGAGATCCCACTGCCCGTGGGTGTCCGGAACGGCGACCACGCGGACGTCGACGCTGGCGAGCGCTTCGACGACCCGGCCCGCCGCGACTCCCTCGACGACGAAGGTCACGATCGCCGAGGTCGAACCCACGGGGTCCACGACAGAGACGCCCGGGATGAGAGACAGCGAGCGGCGCAACAGCAGGGCGCGCTCGAGCAGCCACGACTCGGTGCTTTCGGGCCCGCGCTCGAGTGCCTCGCGCAGCGCGACGCCGAGCCCGAGCCGCGTGGCGACCGAGCTCTCCCAGGTTTCGAATCTGCGAGCCGAGGGGCTCAGCTCCCAGTCGGTCGGGCCCGTCCACTTCGCGCCGCGAACATCCGGCGCCGTCGGCGTGAGCCGCTCCAGCAGGGACGAACGGATGTAGCCGAAGCCCGTGCCGCGCGGCCCTCGCAAGAACTTGCGTCCCGTCGTGACGAGCGCGTCGCATCCGATCCGGTCGACGTCCACGGCGAGGTGGCCGATGGATTGCGTCGCGTCGACGATGTAGGTGGCACCGTGCCGACGCGCGACCTCTCCGATCCGCTCGACCGGCTCGGTGAGACCCGACGAGGTCGGGATGTGCGAGACCGTGACGACCGAGGGGCGACCATCGGCGAGCAGAGCGTCGAGCGCCGCGACATCCATCCGTCCGTGCTCATCGACGGGAGCGACGACGAGGTCGACGTTCTGCTCCCGGGCCATCGTCATGAGTTGCAGTGCGTGGCTGACGTAGGTCGTGCTGGACGCGACGATCCGATCGCTCCGCGTCGGGCGCAGGGCGTCCATCAGCACGCGCAGGCCGGTGGATGCGCTGTCGAAGATCGCGATCTCGGGTGCGGATGCCCCGATCAGCGCGGCGGCCGCGTCGTACACGGCATCGCTCTGATCCCGCATCGCCGCGGCGGCCTCGTACCCGCCCAGGCGTTCTTCGCGCCGCAGGTGATCGATGACCGTCGAGACCACATCGGCGGAGGGCAGAGCCGCACCCGCGGCGTTGAAGTGGTGCGACAGGCCCGCGCCGACGGTGCGCGCGCGTTCGGCGGCCACATCGATAACGGTGTGTGCGTCGAGCGCGGCGTCCGCGACCGGGGCACTCGCGTCAACGGGACGTACGTGCGCCGCCTCGATCGGTTCCATCCGCCATCGCCCTTCACAGTGAGGATCCAAAACTACCACGAGTGGATCCAACTTGAGGACAGATGTACTTCGCTCGCACCACCACCTTCCCCGTCGAGATCGCCCGCCGGCCTCGAGCCCGCCGGTTGTCCGCAGCAAGCATCCGGCGGACTCGGCGACGAGCGGCGATCTCGGCGGGGCGGCGCGAAGGGATCAGGGGACGACGCGGGCGCCGGGCACCGGACCGTGCGCGCCGAAGGCGACGAGCCCCGATGCCGACAGGGCGACGCGTACGTCGAGCGCGGCCTCGGCGTCGGCGCACAGGAACGCGGTCGTCGGGCCCGACCCCGAGACGATGCCCGCGAGGGCTCCCGCGCGCTCCCCCTGCTCAATCCGGGCGGCAAGGTCCGGACGCAGGTTCTGTGCCGCGATCTGCAGGTCGTTGCGCAGCGACGCCGCCAGACGGAGGGGATCCCCCGCGCGCAATGCGTGCAGGACATCGGCATCGACCACCGGGGGGCGGGCCGCGGGCGCGATGTCGGTGCGACCGCGCTCGCGATGCGCATCGAGCTCGGCATAGACCTGCGGGGTCGACAGGCCCCCGTCATCCGTCACGAAGACCCACTCGAATCGGCCGCGGGCCAACGCCGCGCTCAGCTCATCGCCGCGACCCGTGCCGACCGCCGTCCCGCCCTGCAACGCGAAGGGGACGTCTGCTCCGAGTCGGGCCGCGAGGCTCTGCAACTGGATGGTCGTCAGGCGCGTGTCCCACAGCGCGTCGCACGCGACGAGGGCCGCCGCGGCATCCGCGGAACCGCCGCCCATGCCCCCCGCGACCGGCACGCCCTTGCGGATCTCGAGGTGCACACCACCGCCGTAACCCGCTTTGCGGGCCAGCAACCGCGCCGCGCGCAGAGCCAGATTGCGATCGTCGAGCGGCACCCCCGAGGTGTCGACCGGACCGTGGACCGAGACCGAGAAGTCATCGGATGGCGTGGCCCACACGTCCTCGAACAGCGAGACGGCCTGAAAGGCGGTCGCCAGCTCGTGGTAACCATCGTCCATGACCCGACCGACCTCGAGGAAGAGGTTCACCTTGCCCGGCGCACGCACGTGCACGCGCTGAGCTTCGGGCATCATCGGGCCAGCGGTGCTCACAGCGCGGACGACTCCGCCCACAGGTTGACGTCGAGCGAATCCGACAAGGCGTCGATCTGCTCCAGTTCCTCGGTGTCGAACGCCGGGCCCGCCAGAGCGGCGATGTTCTCGTCGAGCTGCTCCGTGCGGGATGCCCCGATCAGTGCCGACGTCACGACGCCGTCGCGCAACACCCACTGCAGCGCGAGCTGCGCCAGCGTCTGACCGCGTTCCTTCGCGATGACGTCGAGGCCCCGGAGCTTCGCGACCGCGTCGTCCGAGAGCCGCCCGCTCGGCAGCGACCCGCGCTTCTGCGCGCGATCGGCCGATCCGTCGCCCAGGTACTTCGACGTCAGCAGGCCCTGCGCGAGAGGCGTGAACGCGATGGCGCCCATGCCCTCCTGGCGCAAAACACCCGTCAGCCCGTCCTCGACCCAGCGATTGAGGATCGAGTACGACGGCTGGTGGATGACGAGCGGCGTGCCGAGCGAGCGTGCCACCGCGGCGGCCTCGGCCGTGCGCGCGGCACTGTAGGACGAGATTCCGACGTACAGCGCCTTACCCTGCCGGACGAGTGTGTCGAGCGCGCCGATCGTCTCTTCGATCGGGGTCACGGCGTCCGCCCGGTGCGAGTAGAAGATGTCGACGTAGTCGAGCCCCATGCGCGTGAGCGACTCCTCCGCGGACGCGATCAGGTACTTGCGCGAACCGTGGTTGCCGTACGGTCCCGGCCACATGTCGTAGCCGGCCTTCGACGAGATGATCAGTTCGTTGCGATAGGGCGCGAAGTCCTCGCGCATCATCCGCCCGAAGTTGGTCTCGGCCGAGCCGTACGGGGGGCCGTAGTTGTTGGCCAGGTCGAAGTGCGTGATCCCCCGGTCGAACGCGCCGCGCAGCAGCGCGCGCTGGTCGTCGAAGGGAATGTTGTCGCCGAAGTTCCACCACAGGCCGAGCGAGATCGGGGGCAGGTAGAGCCCGGATGTGCCGACCTGGCGGTATCCGGTGCCGCTGTAGCGTTCCGCGGCGGCCGCGTACGGGCGGTGCAGTTCAGTCGTGGGGGCAAACCGGTTGCTGTCGCTCATCCACCCAGGCTAACGATCCCCGGTGCACCAGGCGATGCCTCGCGCAAAGCGGCGGCGATGCGTTCGAACTCGTCGATGCCGAGCTCTTCGCCGCGCGCGGTCGGCGCGACACCCGCCGCGATGAGGATGGCCGAGGCATCCGCCGCACTGCCGCCGAGCACGGCGGCGAGCGCCTGGCGCAACATCTTGCGGCGCTGTTGGAACGCGGCATCGACGATCGCGAACACCGCGCGGCGATCGTCGTCGCTCCCCCGCGGCTGGTCGTCGCGTTCGAACGCGACGAGCACCGAGTCGACGTTCGGGACGGGCCAGAACACCTGGCGCGAGACCATCCCGGCGAGACGCCACGTGCCGTACCACGCCGCCTTGACGCTCGGGGCGCCGTAGACCTTCGACCCCGGGGGCGCCGCGAGACGCTCGCCCACCTCGGCCTGCACCATGACGACCCCGCGCCCGAGGCCGGGGAAATGCTCGAGCAGGTGCAGCAGAACGGGCACCGAGACGTTGTACGGCAGGTTCGCGACCAGCACGCGCGGATCGCCCGGCAGTTCGGTGACCCGCAGCGCATCGGCGTCGACCACCGTGAACGCGCCGTCCGCAACGCCGTGCGCGCGCGCCGTTTCGGGCAGGCGAGCGGCGAGGCGATGATCGATCTCGACGGCGGTGACGGATGCTCCGGTCTCGAGGATCGCGAGGGTGAGGGATCCGAGACCCGGCCCCACCTCCAGGACCCGATCGCCCTCGGCCACGCGAGCGATCTGCACGATGCGTCGGACCGTGTTGGCGTCGACGACGAAGTTCTGGCCGAGCTTCTTCGTGGGGGTCACGTCCAGTTCCGCGGCCAATCGGCGGATCTCGGAGGCGCCGAGCAGTGTCACCGACATGGGATCCAGCCTAGGCCGTGCGTTCCCCGCGACACCGTGCCCATCGCCCGTCCGCGATGCGGGTCCGCCCCGCGCGAATCGTCACATGATGTTCACAAACCGGGGACTGTCGTGGGCGGCGCTCCCCGCTAACCTCGAAGCTCAGCGGCCGGGGAAGCTGCTCATCTGGGGCCGGAAGCCCGAGCGGCCCGTGAGGCTGCGATCGCAAACGGGGATAGCGGGACCACTGGGGGATGAATGGCAATCGTCTTGGATACGACGACGCTCACGCAGCAGCGCGCGTCACACGAATCGGACGATCAGATCGCGGGCGAAGCGCGCACGGCGGCTCCGCCCTCGCCCGAGTCGCCCCTGGCCCGCGTGTCATCCATCGCGGATGCCCGCGCCCGCGGCGATGGACTCGCCCTGCGCCGCTCCCCACCCGCCCCCGCCCTCGATCCCGCTGCCCCCGAGCGCTCCGTTCCGGCGGCGCTGCACCCCGGCGTCCATCCGGCGCCCGCACGGCCCGTCGTCGACGCCCCCGAGTTGACGGCCGAGCCGCCCCTACGAGCCGACCGGCGCTCGCCTCGAACCAACGCCTACGACCAGCACGCGGCGGCACGCGGGGGTCCCACTCCCGTCATGACGCTGATGGTCGTCGTGGCGACGATCGGCATCCTCGCCTACTCGTTCTTCCTGCTCAGCCCCGAGCACCGAGGCGACACAATTCCGTACGTGATGGTCATCGTGGCGGAGTCGATCCTCGTCTTCCATGCCCTGCTGTCGATGTGGACGATCCTCTCGGGCGCGCGCGACCCGCGGACGTTCGCCTATCACGACGCGGCGGCGCGCCTGCGGGGACCGGATGGCAGGCTCTCGCTGAGCGGTCGACCCGTCGACATCGACGTGCTCATCACGGTCTACGGCGAAGATCTCGGCATCATCCGCCGCACCGTCACGGCGGCGATCGCGATCGAGGGACGCCACCACACGTGGATCCTCGACGACGGCCGCTCCGACGACGTGCGCGCGTTGGCGGCGGAGCTCGGTGCGCGCTACGTCCGCCGCCTGACCTCGCACGGCGCCAAGGCCGGCAACGTCAACCACGCCCTCACGCTGGCGAAGGGTGATTTCTTCGTCGTGCTCGATGCGGACTTCGTCCCGTCGCCCCGATTCCTGCTGGAGACCGTGCCGTTCTTCGTCGAAGAAGGCGTCGCGTTCGTGCAGACGCCGCAGGTGTACGGCAACCTGAACACGGTCATCTCGCGGGGCGCGGCGTACATGCAGAGCGTGTTCTACCGCTTCGTCCAGCCCGGCCGCAATCGCTTCAACGCCGCGCTCTGCGTGGGCACGAACGTCATCTTCCGGCGGCGCGCGATCGACGAGATCGGGGGGCTCTACACCGACTCGAAGTCCGAGGACGTCTGGACCACCCTGACCCTGCACGAGGCCGGGTGGCGGTCCGTGTTCATCCCCGATGTCCTGGCGATCGGCGACGCGCCCGAGACCGTCGAGGCCTACAGCAAGCAGCAGCTGCGCTGGGCGACGGGCGGATTCGAGATCCTGCTCAGGTACAACCCGCTCAGTCCGGCCCGGCGATTGACGATGGACCAGCGCATCCAGTACCTCGTCACCGCGAGCTTCTATCTGACGGGCATCTCGCCACTGCTCCTGCTGTTGGTGCCGCCGTTCGAGATCTACTTCGACCTGCGTCCGGTCACGATGGAACTCAGTGTCGGCACCTGGTTCCTGTACTACGCCGGCTTCTATGTGATGCAGATCCTTCTCGCATGGTTCGCGGTCGGATCTTTCAAGTGGGAGACACTGACCCTGGCGACGGTGTCGTTCCCGATCTACACCAAAGCCCTCGTCAACGTCATCTCGGGCAAGGATGTCGGCTGGCATGTGACGGGTTCGTCGTCCAGACGGTCGCCGTTCAACTTCGTCCTGCCGCAGATGATGTTCTTCGTCTTCCTGGCGCTCACGACCGTCGTGGCGGTCTGGCGCGATACCCAGAACGAGACCTTCACCCTGGCCACGGCCTGGAACGCGACGAACACCGTGATCCTCGGTGCCTTCCTGATCGCGGTCTCACGCGAATCGCGATGGATCAGACGGCAGCTTCCGCGCGACCTCTCGAGCCTCACGCCGACGATGCCGAGCACGAACCGCACCGTGGTCTCCCGTCCGGGCTTCGTGGCGATTCCGGCCACCGCCCCGTCCGCGACAGCATCCTCGGCGACGGCCCGAGCAACCCCCCTCCCCTCGACGACCGTCCCCTCGATCACTCCCCCACCTGCGCCCATTCCGGCGACCCGGGCCGAAGCTCGGCGCGCACGGGCACAGGCGCAGCTCGCCGGCGGGGGTTCTGTCGGATGACGTGGGGTAACAGGGTCCGTCTCGCGGTCGGTCTGGTGCTGACCCTCGCAATCGTCGCCGCGTGCACGCTCGTCTTCAATCAGCGGCAGCACCAGGTGCAGAGCGCGAGCGCGATGCTCGTCTCGCAGCGCTACCCGGTGGGCACCGACTTCGGCGGGATCGTCGTCGAACAGCTCGTGGACGAGGGCGATGAGGTCGTGGCCGGTCAGCCGCTCTTCGCCGTCCGCAGCCTGCAGTTGCAGCGCGAGACGGCAACGGCCTCGCTCGACGAGAGCGATGGGATCGCGACCGTCGACGCCGACGGCACCGCCACCGTCGTCTCGACGGTCGATGGCACGGTGTCCTCGATCGATGTCCCGCAGGGCGGATTCGCTCAGGCCGGTGGTGTCCTCGCGACGGTGGACCGCGCGGGCAGCCTGTTCGTCGAGGCCGAGTTCGTCCTCACGGCGCGCGACTACGGCCGCATCGAGGTCGGCAGTTCCGTCTCGCTCCGTCTGCCCAACCAGTCCACGCTGCCCGGTACGGTCACGGCGATCCAGGTCACGACGGTCGACGGCCAGGCACTGTCGACGCTGCGGATCGAGAGCGACGAGCTCGCCGGCGCCCTGACGACCGGGCCTTTCCAGCCCGGGACACCCGTCGTGGCGACCCTGGAGCTGCGTGACGATGGCCCCTTCGCCGGTGTCGCGGACGCCGTGAGCGACCTGCTGCGAAAAGTCGGGCTGTGACCTCCGGCGCGCGCCGCAGCGTCGTCGCTGCGGCCGGCGTCGCTGTGCTCGGGTGCATCCTCGCCGCCTGCTCGCTGTCTCCCGCGCCCGCGGAGCACACCCCGCGGGGGCCGGATGCCGCCGCGATCGTGGAATGGGCGCCCCTTCCCGAACGACAGGTCGCCGCGGGCGTGACGATGCGTCTCGCCGACGGCGACGTGCCGCCGACGAACCGCTGGTACTCCGGGCTGGTCTTCGGCGACGCACCCCAGGCCGTCTATCCCTACCCGCTCGCCTTCCGCGCCACGGGTTCGTCGTTCTCGGTCGAGCTTCCGAAGGTCACGGTCACCCCGACGACCATCGCGGCGTCCGCCGGCGTCGGTCTCATGATCGAGACGGACGCGACATCGTTCGCCGCGACCCGTCACGACCCCGTCTCGATCACGCTGGAGTACCGGGACGACACGGGTCCGGTCGGCCACCTGACGATCGCCGAGGGATGGCCCGTCGTCGGGTTCGTGGCGGAGCGCGACACCGCGCTGTCGGCACCCGCGTCGCTCGTCGCCGAGGGCGACGGCACCTGGAGCGTCGCAGCTCAGGGCCAGACCTACGGCGTCGTCGCCCCCGATGCCGACGTGAGCGGATCCACGCTGCGGCTGCGCGCGGGCGCGAGCGCTCAGTGGTTCGCGGTTCCCGAGGACTCGACGATCGAGGCATGGGCGGATGCGCTGGGTCAACCGGTCACGGGAGTCCAGACATCCTTCGCCCTCGACGACACCTCCGCAACGACCCGCCTCGCGTACACCGGGAGCGGATCGACCATCCTGGTTGCCGCGCCCGGGCAGCGCGACGATGCGTCGTGCGCTCTCGGCACCTTCGCGACCGCGTACGGCACGGCAATACCCTGCCCCGGCGCCGAACTCACGTCATCCGTACCGCGGCTCACGCCGACGGCGAGCTTCGACCTCGGGGACATCGACACGCCAGCCGGCGCAGATGCCATCACGCGTGAGCGGATCACCGACGCACTGCGCGAGGACCTGGCCGCGACGCCCACGCTGCCCTCCGACACCTACGGCGGCGGCAAGGCGATGGCCCGGATCGGCTCGCTCGGTCTGCTCGCTCAGAGTCTCGGCGAAACGGAACTCGCGGACCAGGCGGCGGGCCGACTGTGGTCCGAGCTGGCCGAGTGGATGGACCCGGCGGGTTGCGAGAAGCGCGAAGCGCGCTGCTTCGTCTACGACCCCGTCCTGCGCACCGTCGTCGGGCTGACCCCGTCGTTCGGCTCGGAAGAGGCCAACGACCACCATTTCCACTATGGCTACTTCCTCTCGGCGGCGACGGCCCTCGCGGCGCTCGACCCCGACCGCATCGACGGCATGCGCCCCGTGATCTCGGCACTGGCCGCCGACATCGCCGCGGGCGACGGTGAGTCCCTGCCCCGTCTGCGCCATTTCGACCCCTATCGGGGGCACTCCTGGGCATCCGGTCTCGCGCCCTTCGCCGACGGCAACAACCAGGAATCGACCTCGGAAGCGGTCATGGCCTGGAACGCGCTGGCGCTCTGGGCTGACCTGGTCGGCGACGGGGCCCTGAGCGAGCAGGCGACCTGGATGCTGTCGGCCGAGGCGTACGCCGCTCGCACGCTCTGGCTCGAACCGGATCTGGCGGACATCCCGAACCGCGATGCCTTCTCGCACGGCATGCTGTCTCTCATGTGGGGTGGCAAGCGTGACTACGCGACCTGGTTCAGCGCCGAGCCGTCCGCGATTCTCGGCATCCAGCTGATCCCCGTGTCGCCGATCGGCTACGCCTACCTGGCCGAGAACCCCGAGAGCGTGCGGCGCAACGTCGCCGAGGCGGGTGGCGCGGATGCCTTCACGAGGGCGCTCGGCGACTACGTCCTGGCATATGCGGCGCTGGGCGGAGCGGATGCGGCATCCGGGGCGGCAGAGGCGCTGGACTCGCTCCCCGATTCGGCGATCGACGCGGGGAACGCCCGCTCCCTCCTCCTCGCGTGGCTGGCTGCGCTGCCCGGGTGATGTTCGAATCGCCCGGTCCGTGATGCGTGCCACCTCCCGCACGCGGGGGTAGTGTTTCGGTCGTGAGCACCGGAGCCATCCCCACGCAAGCGTTCTCGATGAAGAGCCCTTTCGGGCGACGGGCGGTGGGGCTCTCCATAGCGGCGGCCGTCGGCGGGTTCCTCTTCGGCTTCGATTCGTCGGTCATCAACGGCGCTGTCGCGTCGATCGAGAACCAGTTCGGCCTCAATGCCGTCGTCACGGGATTCGTCGTCGCCATCGCGCTGCTCGGTTGCGCCCTGGGCGCCGTGCTCGCGGGCGTCCTGAGCGACCGGTGGGGTCGCCTGCGGGTCATGATGATCGGCGCCGTGCTGTTCTTTGCGAGCGCTATCGGTTCCGGACTCGCGGTCAGCGCGATCGACCTCACGGTCTGGCGCTTCATCGGCGGACTCGGCATCGGAATCGCCTCCGTGGTTGCGCCGGCCTACATCGCCGAGGTCGCGCCGCGCCAGATCCGCGGCACGCTCGGCTCGCTCCAGCAGCTCGCGATCACCCTCGGAATCTTCGGCGCCCTCCTCTCCAACGCCGTTCTCGCGGGAGTCGCGGGTGGCGCGTCGTCGCAGCTGTGGTTCGGACTCGAGGCGTGGCGCTGGATGCTGCTCGTCGAGGCCGTTCCCGCGCTCGTCTATGGCGTACTGGCGTTCACGATGCCCGAATCCCCCCGCTTCCTCATCGCGAAGGGGCGTTACGACGAGGCCCGCGCGGTATACGCACGACTCGTGCCCGAGGCCGACCTCGAGCAGACCATGCGCGAGCTCGACCAGAAGATCCAGCAGGACAAGAAGTCACGGGGCGTTTCGCTCCGGGGCAAGGCGCTCGGGCTTCAGCCGATCGTCTGGACCGGCATCATCCTGTCGGTCTTCCAGCAGTTCGTCGGCATCAACGTGATCTTCTACTACTCGACGACGCTGTGGCTGGCCGTGGGCTTCACCGAACAGAACTCGCTCCTCATCGGCGTGATCACCTCCGTCACCAACGTGGCGGTCACGATCGTCGCGATCGTGCTGGTCGACCGCGTCGGGCGCAAACCGATCCTGCTGACCGGTTCCGTCATGATGGCCGTCTCCCTCGGGGCCATGGCTCTGTCTTTCGCCTTCGCCGAGACGGTCGATGGAGAGGTGTCGCTCCCCGGCGCGTGGGGTCCGATCGCGCTGGTCGCGGCGAACCTGTTCGTGATCGGTTTCGGTGCGTCGTGGGGCCCGCTGGTCTGGGTTCTGCTCGGCGAGATCTTCCCCAGCCGCATCCGCGGCAAGGCGCTCGGCGTCGCCGCCGGGGCGCAGTGGATCGCCAACTTCCTGATCACCGTCAGCTTCCCGGCGATGTCCGGATGGTCGCTTCCGCTCACCTATCTGATGTACGCCGTGTTCGCGGCCCTGTCGTTCTTCTACGTGCTCCTGCGCATCCCCGAGACCAAGGGCATGGAGCTCGAGCAGACCGAGACGCTGTTCACCGTCGCGGCCGACGACCGCGCCGCCGCGAAGGCCGCCCGCGCGCGGTAGGTCAGAACTCGCCGTACGCCGCGACGGTGTTGGCGGCGAGCTGCGCGCACAACTCGTCGACGTCGACGTCGAGTTCGGCGGCCATGAAGCGGACCGTCACCGGGATCAGATACGGAGCGTTGGGGCGCCCCCGATGCGGCACCGGCGTCAGGAACGGGGCATCGGTCTCGACCAGGATCCGCTCGCGCGGGGTGACCGCGAGGGCATCGCGCAGGTTCTGGGCATTCTTGAACGTGACGTTTCCCGCGAACGAGAGGTAGTAGCCCCGCTCCGCCGCGGTTCGCGCCATGACGTCATCACCCGAGAAGCAGTGGAAGACCGTGCGCTCGGGAGCACCAACGCGCTCGAGCGTCTCGAGGACGGCGGCGTGCGCGTCGCGGTCGTGGATCTGCATCGCGATGCCGTGCTTCTTGGCGAGCGCGATGTGCGCCTCGAAGCTCTCGAACTGCGCGGGCAACCCTTCCTCCTCAGTACGGAAGAAGTCCAGGCCCGTCTCGCCGATCGCGCGCACGCGGGGCTGCGCCGCGAGCTCGTCGATCACGGCGATGGCCTCGTCGAGGCGGCCGGCCGCGGCGTAGGCCGGCGCCTCGTTGGGGTGGATCGCGACGGCGGCGAGCACACGGGGGTGCGACGCCGCGGCCCACGCGGACCAGCGACTGGACTCGATGTCGCCGCCCGCCTGCACGACCCCGATCACGCCGACCTCCGCGGCCCGCTCGAGCTGCTCGTCGAGGCTCAGCGGGTCGGGGCCGTCCATGATCTCGAGATGAGCGTGGTTGTCGTAGACCGCGACGCGCAGCGGCTCGGGAGCATCCGGATACCGGATGTCTCGCCGCCCCTCCTGCGTGCGCTCGCGCACGTACTGGCTCGGGTCGGTCACGTCGCGCCGTCCATGTCGCCTCGCCCCGTCGGGCACCACGAACGGTCGCGACTCGCCGCGTCACCCCGAGGGCGGACGGCGTGTCGCGACCGTTCGCGATGGCGCGGGTCGCTCACACGCTCTGCTCGACGCGCGGGAACAGGGGCGCCAGACCGTTGACACTCGTGCCGGGTTGCAGGACCCCCCAAGCTCCGGCCTCGCGGATCGGCTGATCGCGCAGCCGCCCGATGCTCTCAGCAGCGCCGAGAGCGATCCAGAGCTTCTCGGTGGACTCGGGCGTCACGGGCGAGAGCAGCACGGCGAGCGCACGCAGACCCTCGGCGGCGGTGTACAGCACCGTGCCGAGCCGCTCGCGCTGGGCATCGTCCTTCGCCAGGGCCCACGGCGCGTTCTCGGTGATGTACAGGTTGAGCGCGTCGACGATCGTCCAGATCGCGGTGATCGCCTCGTCGATGCGGAATCGGTCGATCGCCGCGTCCGCGGTGGCCGCGGCATCCGCGACGATCTTCTGCACGGCCAGGTCGGCGTCGGAGTACTCCCCCGGCGGCGGAACGATCCCCTCGTAATACTTCTCGATCATCGCGATCGAGCGTGAGGCGAGGTTGCCGAAACCGTTCGCGAGTTCGGCCTGGTAGCGGGCGGACAGGTCCTCCCACGAGAAAGAGCCGTCCTGGCCGAAGGCGATCGCCGAGAGGAAGTAGAACCGGTACGCATCCGAACCGAAGACATCCGTGATCTCGGATGGCGCGATGCCCGTCAACTTGGACTTCGACATCTTCTCTCCGCCGACCAGCAGCCAGCCGTGCGCGAACACCCCGCGCGGCACGTCGAGCCCGGCCGCCATCAACATGGCAGGCCAGATCACGGCGTGGAAGCGCAGGATGTCTTTTCCGACCACGTGATACGCCGGCCAGCGGCGCTCGAACGTCTCGGGATCCGCGCCGTAGCCGACGGCGGTGGCGTAGTTGAGGAGAGCATCGACCCACACGTAGATGACGTGCGAAGAGTCCCAGGGCACCTCGATGCCCCAGTCGAAGGTCGAGCGCGAGATCGAGAGGTCCTTCAGGCCGCTGCGCACGAACGAGACGACCTCGTTGCGCGCGGACTCGGGGCGCACGAAGTCGGGCTCGTCGCGGTAGAGCTCGAGCAGCCGGTCGGAGAACTCGCTGAGCTTGAAGAAGTAGTTCTTCTCCTGCAGCAGCTCGAGCGGCTTCGAGTGGATGGCGCAGACCTTCAGGCCCTCGAACGGACCGGTGCCGTCGACGATCTCGGACTCGGGCTTGAACTCCTCACACCCGACGCAGTACAGCGCCTCGTACTCGCCTGCGTAGATGTAGCCGCGGTCGTAGATCGCCTGCAGGAAGGTCTGCACGCGGGTCTCGTGGCGCTCCTGCGTGGTGCGGATGAAGTCGTCGTTGTCGATGTCGAGGGTCTCGAGCAGCGGGAACCACGACTCGGCGACGAGCTTGTCGACCCACTCCTGCGGGGTGGCGTTGTTCGCCGACGCCGCGCGGATCATCTTCTGGCCGTGCTCGTCGGTGCCCGTGAGCATCCAGGTGTCATCGCCCGCCTGGCGGTGCCAGCGCGCGAGCGCATCGACCGCCACCGTCGTGTACCCGTGCCCGATGTGGGGCACGTCGCTGGGGTAGTAGATGGGGGTGGTGATGTAGAACGAACGGCCGGAAGTCACCCGTCGATTCTAGGCGGGACGGATGCGTCGGCTCCGCGGTGTGACGAACGCCCGGGCCGGCGGCTCGTCGGCCCTGCTCGGGCCCGGCGGTGGGATCAGCCCGTGACAGCGGTCAGTGCCCGTTCGGCGATCGCGACGGCGGTGGCGGGCGCGACCGCCGCGACCACCGCGATCCAGACATCCTCGACGAAGACGTACACGACCTGGTGCACGGCGATCTCGTCGGTGTACGACGAAGTGAACGCCCGCTCGCCGCCGACCGTCGTCTCGGTGTAGAGCGTCGAGGTGAGCAGTCCGTCGATGAGCGCCGCCTGCGCCTCAGCGGTCGTGCGTGAGATGAACAGCGGAAGCGACCCCTCCCACACGTTCACGACCCACCACATGCAGTCGAGGCGCTCGTCCGCCCGCTGCGCCGTCTCGCGCGCGACCGGGCCGGGCAGCGCCTCGAGCGACGGGAGGTCCGGAGCAAGGTACTGCTCCTGTCCCGTCAGCTCGCTGAGCTCGGCATCGCTCAGCACCTCGCCGCAGTCGCCGGGCACAACGACGGCCGATCCCGTGCCGACGGATGCCTCGGGCGCGGGCGCATCGGAGGGCCCACCGGAGGGCACGGTCGAGCCCGCATCACCCGGTTCGGTGCCGCCCGGTTCGGGCATGCACCCGGTCAGCAGCAGCCCGACCATCAGCACGAGTGCGACTCCACCGCGACGACTCATGCCCGCCAGGTTACTTCTGCTTCGCGTCAGAGTTGGTGTCGGACTTCGCGTCGGACTTGGCCGCCAGGGCCGCCTGATACAGCTCGCGCGACGCGTGTCCGGTGGCGGCGGCGACTTCTGTGCAGGCATCCTTCAGTCGTCCGCCCGCGGCAACGAGCTCGAGCACCTGCGCGACGGCCTCGGCGAGCGGCGGCCGGGCGTTCGACGCACCGCCCACCACGATGACGCACTCGCCGCGCACGCCGTCCTCGGCCCAGGTCGCGAGCTCGGCGAGGCCGCCGCGCTTGACCTCTTCGTACATCTTCGTCAGCTCGCGGCACACGGCCGCCGGGCGATCGGCACCGAGGACAGCGGCCATGTCGGCCAGGGTCGCGGCGATCCGGGACGGGGCCTCGAAGAAGACCATCGTGCGGGGCTCGCGCGCCAGCGCCGTGAATGCCGAGCGGCGCTCGCCCTGCTTGCGCCCGGGGAAACCCTCGAACGTGAAGCGATCGGTCGGCAGCCCCGCCACGGCGAGCGCCGTGAGGACCGCACTCGGGCCGGGCAGCGCGGTGACCGTCACGCCTCGGGCGGCCGCCTCGGCGACGAGCCCGAAGCCCGGATCGCTCACCGTCGGCATCCCCGCGTCGCTCAACACGAGAACGTCCTGCTCGGCCGCGAGGTCGACGATCTCGGCGGCGCGCTGCTTCTCGTTGTGATCGTGCAGGGCGATCAGCCGCGGTCGGTTGGTGATGCCGAGGCCCGCCAGCAGGCGCTGCGTCGTGCGGGTGTCCTCGGCGGCGATGATCGTGGCGGCTTCGAGCGCCTCGACCAGTCGGCGCGAGGCATCCCCGAGGTTTCCGATCGGGGTCGCGGCGAGGATCAGCACGCCGCCAGTCTCGCACCCTTGGTCAGCACGCCCGTGCATCCGGGAGGAACGACGAGCCCGAAAAGTCCCGACACGCCGACCGCTGGGCTGCACGCGGCCGACGGTACCTTCCGGATGTTCGCTGGCCGGTTCGACAGAGCTCGCGCCGCGCAGCCATAGGCTTGTCGCGTGCAGCCGGCCAGCGACCTCGACCCCGCACGCACGGGTCCCGTCAGCACCGACGCGGCCGGCGCAGGCCCGATCGCCACGGGACCGATCGCCACAGGCCCTGTCGCCACGGGCCCGATCGCGACAGGCCCGATCGCCGCAGATCCCTTGCTGCCGCCGGATCGCCCGACCGTGTTCGAGCGATTCGGGCGGCGACTCCGGAGTCTGCCCCGCGTCGGCGGCCTCTGGCACTGGCTCGCGCCCGCCCTGGTCACGCTCCTCGCGGCTGTGCTGCGCCTCGCCAACCTCGGCCATCCGCACGCGCTCGTCTTCGACGAGACGTACTACGCGAAGGATGCCTGGACGCTCGCGCACCTCGGCTACGAGTCGAAATGGCCCGAGGGCGCCGACAAGGCCTTCCTGTCCGGCGACACCATGTCTTTCCTGACCGACGGCAGCTTCGTCGTGCATCCCCCGCTCGGCAAGTGGCTCATCGCCCTGGGCTACGGCGTCTTCGGCGCCGACACCGCGTGGGGATGGCGCCTCGCGGCCGCGCTGGCCGGCACCGCGGCCGTGCTCGTGCTGATCCTGATCGCCCGCAGACTGACCGGCTCGACGGTCTGGGCGTGCATCGCCGGCCTGCTCCTCGCGGTCGATGGGCTCGGGATCGTCCTCGGCCGTGTGGCTCTGCTCGACGGATTCCTGATGCTGCTGGTGCTGCTGGCGTTCTGGTTCGTCCTGATCGATCGCGAACGGATGCAGACCCGCATCGCCCTCGCGGCGACCGGCGACGACCCGCCGGCCTGGGGCCCGATGCTGTGGTCTCGCCCGTGGATCCTCGCCGCGGGTGCGGCTCTCGGCGCGGCGACCTCGGTCAAGTGGTCGGGCCTCTATGTGCTGGCGGCGCTCGGCATCTACCTGGTCGTGACCGATGCTCTCACGCGCCGCCGCGCGGGCATCCGGCGCTGGCTTCCGGATGCGACACTCCGCCAGGGGCCCGCGACGTTCCTGCTCCTGGTGCCGGTCGCGGCGATCGTCTACCTCACGACCTGGACGGGATGGCTCGTCACCCAGGGCGGCTACGACCGGGACTCGGACGCCAATCCCCTGCTCGCCCTGTGGAACTACCACCAGGCGATCTACAACTTCCACGTCGGACTGACCAGTGGTCACTCCTATGCCTCACCGGCCTGGCAATGGCCGCTGCTGCTGCGCCCGACGTCGATGTACTGGCAGAAGACCGAGCAGGGTGTCGACGGATGCGACATGGCCGGTGGTTGCGTGCAGGCGATCTCGAGCATCCCGAACCCGCTGATCTGGTACGCGGGCGTCGGCGCGATCGTGTTCTTGGCGGTCCGCCTCGCCTGGCCGGGCACGGGGCGATCGAGGGACTGGCGATCGGCCTTCGTGCTGACCGGTGTCGCGGCGACCTACCTGCCCTGGCTGCTCTACCCCGAGCGCACGATCTTCCAGTTCTACACGATCGTGATCGTGCCGTTCCTGATCCTCGCGCTCGTGCTCGCGCTGCGTCGCATCGCCGGTCCGCCCGGTGCCCCGACCGACCGCCGTACGAGCGGCCAGGGCGCGGTCGCGGCGTTCCTGCTGGTCGCGTTCGCGGTGTCGGTCTTCTGGTATCCGCTGTGGACCGCCCTCGAGGTGCCGTACGAATTCTGGCGGCTGCACAACTGGATGTTCAGCTGGATCTGACGCACGTCACGACGTCCCGCTAGCCTCCCGAATCAGCCAAGGCGTGGAGCATCCGCGAGATCTTCGGGGTCCGTCGTCGGCAGACGGCACACGAACGCACGGCAGTCGTACGCGGTTGCCCGGCCACCGCTGAGGGTCTTCGCTTCGAACAGCGAGAATCCCGCGCCCGCGAATTGCGCGGCGCGGTGTGGCGGGACCACGGCCACGATGTCCGCGTTGGCGACCCGAGCCGCCCGTGCGAGCGGGTCGTCCGCGTCATCCGCCACGACGACGACCTGCCGCGGGGCTGCGGCGAGCCCGACGGCGACGGCCAGCAGGGCGCCGTAGCCCAGCGGCCGGGCGAGTGCTTCGGCAGCGCGCGACGCGACGACGACGGATGCGCGGGCACGATACTCCTCGCCCGCTCCGAGCAGCCAGAGGTCCAGGCACGCGCCCGCGATCGCGGCGTGGCCCGAGGGCTCGTCGCCGTCCGACTCCCCCGCCGCCGCGGCGAAACCCTGCGCGCCGAGTACCGTGTCGCCCCCGCCGGGCGCGCGCAGAGTCCCCGTCGCGGGGCCGTCGCCCGAGTCGACGCCGGATTCGACGCAGAGGTCGACGAGCGTGCGCGCTGCCACCGCGAACGCGGGTTCGGCAGCCGCGATCGAGAGCGCGACGAGTCCCGAGGCCAGCTGCCCGTAGTCGGCGAGGACCGCCGGGGCGCGCGAGGGAATCTCGTCGAGCGAGGCCCGCACGAGCGTGCCGTCGGGGCGCAGGTTGTTCTGCAGCACGTCCTCGGCGGCGCGGGCCGCCGCCTCGATCCAGGCCGGGCGTCCGAGCCGCGCCCCCGCACGCGCGAGCGCACCGATCGCGAGCCCGTTCCAGCCGGTGACGACCTTGCCGTCGACCGCCGGCGGCGACAGGACCGCCCGACCCGCCGCATCCTGTGCGTAGTAGCCGCCCTCGCTCCGTCGCCCGCCGATCACGGACTCGGAGTCCTGCGCCGCGCCGAACCCGCCGGACGCCTGCTGCAGAACCTCGATCAGGAACGAAGCGATGCCGGCCGCGACGGGCTCGTCCCCCGCACGCACGGCCGCGTCGAGCAGCTGCGCGTTGTCGGTCAGCATGCGCTCGTAGTGCGGCACCGACCAGTCGCGCCGCGTCGCGTAGCGGAAGAACCCGCCCTCGACGGGGTCGCGCAGCGGCGATGCGGCCATCGTCCGGACGGTGCGCGCGGCGAGCGCGGCCGCAGCCGGGTCCTTGTCCGCGAGTCCGGGCGCCTGCAGGAAGCGCAGCACGGTCGCGATCGGAAACTTCGGCGCATCCGCGGACCCGCCCGAGATGAAACCGCCGAACTCGGCGTCCTCGGCCGCGGCGACCGATTCCACCGCGGCGGCGAGGTCTTCGAGGGTCGGGAGCGACCCGTCACCGCCGTCCGGCACGGCGCGCAGGGCTTCGGCGATCGCGGCGGCGGTGCCGTCGACCTCGTCACGACGGTCGGTCCACGCCTCGCGCACGGCGTTCAGCACGTCGCGGAAGGCCGGCACCGGCGGGCGCGCCTCCGGCGGGTAGTACGTGCCGGCGTAGAACGGCACCCCCGTCGGCGTGGCGAAGACGGTCAGCGGCCAGCCGAGGTGGGGCGTGAAGGCGGCTGCCGCAGCCAGGTAGGTGGCGTCGACATCCGGATGCTCCTCACGATCGACCTTGATGGCCACGAACCCCTCGTTCAGCTGCGCGGCGATGGCGGCATCCGAGAACGACTCGCGGGCCATCACGTGGCACCAGTGGCAGGTCGAGTACCCGATCGAGACGAGCACCGGCACGTCCCGCCGGGCAGCCTCGGCGAACGCCTCGGGGCCCCACGGGTACCAGGCGACCGGGTTGCCGGCGTGCGCGCGCAGGTAGGGGCTCCGCGCTTCGGCGAGGCGGGAGGCCATGTGCGCTAGTTGACGTCGTTCGGGTGGGCGCTCACGCGCCCCGAGCCGTCGCCCGCGTCCAGCGCATCGATCGCCACCATCTCGGCGTCCGAGAGGGCGAAGTCGAAGATGTCGGCGTTCTCGCGCAGGCGCTCGGGGCGCACCGACTTCGGGAAGACGATGAAGCCCTTCTGGATGTGCCAGCGCAGCACGACCTGGGCCGGGGTCTTCTCGTGGGCGACGGATGCCTCGTGCACCGGCGCGAGCCCGAACAGGTCGTACTTGCCCTGCCCGAGCGGCCCCCACGCCTCGACGTGCATGTCGTTCTGCTCGCCCCAGGCGACGACCTCGCGCTGCTGGTGCGCGGGGTGCAGCTCGACCTGGTCGACGGCGGGCACCTCGCCGGTCTCGGCGACGATGCGGTCGAGGTGCGGCACGAGGAAGTTCGAGACGCCGATCGAGCGCGACAGCCCGGCGTCGCGCAGCTCGATCAGCTTCGCCCACGCGTGCACGTAGTTGTCGGCGGCGGGCGTCGGCCAGTGCACGAGGTACAGGTCGACGTGCTCGAGTCCGAGCTTGTCGAGGCTCTCGCGGATCGCCGCGTTCGGCTCGTCGCCGTCGTGCCGGTCGTTCCAGAGCTTCGTGGTGATGAAGAGCTCGTCGCGCGGGATGCCGCTGGCGGCGATCGCGGCGCCGACGCCCTCCTCGTTGCCGTAGATCGCGGCGGTGTCGATGTGGCGGTAGCCGATCTCGAACGCCTCGGAAACGGCCCGCTCGGTCTCGTCGGCGGGAACCTTGAAGACTCCGTAGCCGAGCTGCGGGATGTCGTAGCCGGAACGGAGTGCGATGGTGGGAATCGTCATCCGCCCAGCCTAGGGAGCCTCGCGCATCCGTGGGGCGGGGGTTGACATCCCCGACGGCGCGGCGAACGGACGCAACATGCCGTGCGCCCCGCCGCCCACGCGGCATGTTGCGTCCACTCACGGGGCTGACCTGTCGCGACGGCGACGAGTCAACCCGCGGGCGGTGCAGGCGGGCCGAGCGCGAGCGGAGCGCGCAGGCCGTAGACGTGCACGGCGCCGGGGCCACCGGCGAAGAACGTGTCGAGCGTCGGCGGCGCCGCCACCGGGACCACGGTGACGAGGTCATCGGCGAATCGTGCGAGCTGGGCATCCGACGAGCTCGGTGACCGACCGTCATCCCCCACCGCCGGGCTCACGACACCCGCGAGCTGCGTGTGCGCGCGATAGCGCGGGTTTGCGGGATCGATGTAGTTGCCGTAGGCGCTCTGCACCCCGAACACCGGCCCCGACCCGGTGGGCATGATGCTGTCGCCCGCCGCGATCTGACCGTCGACGTTGAACGCGAAGCCGCCCGCTATCGACGCGATGGAACCGAGCGACAGAGCCGCGCCGCACGACGGCACGATCTGGATGTCGATGCCCTCGTCGACGAATCCGTCTCCGCGGGGCCAGCGCGTTCGCGACAGCGCTCCCCGCAGGCGGGCGTCGGCGTGATCGAGGCAGATCTCGACGGCGATGTCCGTGGCCGCGCCCTCGCCGGTTCCCAACCGCAGAATCGCGTGGGCGTCGAACGGGTCGCGCTTGAGGTCGCCCGCCGACAGGTCGACGTACGGATGGGCCGTCATCTGCTCGGTCACGACGTCGTCGCGGCCCGTGACGTCCCAGAGCACGAGATCCTCGGCCGAGTCGAAGACCTTGTCGGTCGTGGCGGCGTGGGCGGCGAACGCCGCGCCCGGCGATCCGAGCGGGGTGGCGCTGACGATCACCGCCCGGTTGCGGACCTGCAGGACCGGATGCGCGTGGCCCCACTGCAGGTAGTCGTCGATCATGTCGAAGACCTTCGCGGCGTCATCGGCCGCGGCCTGGCGGTAGCGGTGCGCGAGGTCGGCGACGACGCCGTTGCGGACGGTCGTCGTGGCGCGCGAGAACACCTCGCGCGGGTCATCCGCTGCGGCGGTGACCGCCGTGCCGAAGACGAAGACCCAGTTCGGGTACTCGGCCGGCGGGAACTCGGCGACGAGGCGCTCGAGGATGCGGTCGACCGGATCGGGCGCGCCGGTCGCGTGCAGGTAGGGGCCCTGCGGACCGTGCCAGAAGAACTCGGGGGCGACGAAGACGTTCAGCACATCGGTTTCGCCCGCCGGCAGGGCGTCACGTGCGGCGTGGACGGCGGCCCGCATGACCGAGAGTCGGCCCCCGACATCCGCGTCCACATCGGCGAGCCCGAGATACGTGCCGCCCACAGCCGAGCCGCGGTCGGGGTTTCCGAGCGGCACGATCATGGCCGGGGCCGTCGGAATCGCGTAGCCGATGAAACGCACGTGTGCGAAACCCTCCGAGCCCATGCGGTCATCCTAGGGTCGCGCCAGCCCGTCCCCCGTGACCGCACGTCCTGCCACGGCGCGCGCGTCATACGATGGAGGGCTATGCCCGCGCCCGTCCCCGTGATCACGTTCCCGCCGGAGCTGCCCGTCAGCGCCGCCCGGGAAGAGATCGCGCGCGCCATCGAGGGCAACCAGGTCGTGATCGTCGCCGGAGCAACCGGGTCGGGCAAGACGACGCAGCTGCCGAAGATCTGCCTCGAGCTCGGCCGCACCCGCATCGCGCACACACAGCCGCGCAGGCTCGCCGCCCGGACGATCGCCGAGCGCATCGCGGAAGAGCTCGAGGTGCCGCTCGGCACCCTCGTCGGGTACAAGGTGCGCTTCACCGACAACGTGTCGGACCAGACGCTCGTCGCACTCATGACCGACGGCATCCTGCTGAACGAGATCCACCGCGACCGGCTGCTGCGCCGCTACGACACGATCATCATCGACGAGGCCCACGAGCGCAGCCTCAACATCGACTTCCTGCTCGGGTACCTCACGCGGATCCTGCCGGAGCGGCCCGATTTGAAGGTCATCGTGACGTCCGCGACGATCGACCCGCAGAGCTTCGCAAAGCACTTCGCGGATGCCTCGGGCACACCCGCCCCCATCGTCGAGGTGTCGGGGCGGACCTTTCCCGTCGACATCCGGTACCGCCCCCTCGTCCGCGAGGCGGACATCCCGAAGGAGCGACCCGCGCAGAACGTGCCGGACGCGGCCGATGACACGACTCCAGCCCCATCGGACCTCCGTGATGTCCGGGATGCGGCGGAGCAGGCACCCATCGACGAGGCACCGTACGACGTCGAGGGCGACGAGGTGGCCGGGATCGTGCAGGCGCTGCGCGAACTCGAGCGCGAGGCCCCGGGCGATGTGCTCGTCTTCCTGCCGGGCGAGGCCGAGATCCGCGACGCCGCCGACGCCGTCCGCGGCGCCTACGCGCAGGCCACGGCACCGACCGAGGTCCTCCCCCTCTTCGGGCGGCTGTCGTCCGCCGAGCAGCACCGCGTCTTCGAGCCCTCGCGTGTCGCCGGCGTGCGGCGACGGGTCGTGCTCGCCACGAACGTCGCCGAGACCAGCCTGACCGTGCCCGGCATCCGCTACGTCATCGACACCGGCACCGCCCGGATGTCGCGCTACAGCAATCGCGCGAAGGTGCAGCGCCTGCCGATCGAGGCCGTTTCGCAGGCATCCGCTCAGCAGCGGTCCGGCCGCGCCGGACGCACGAGCGCGGGCATCGCGATCCGCCTGTATGCCGCGGACGACTTCGCCAAGCGCCCGGAGTTCACCGAGCCCGAGATCCTGCGCACGAGCCTCGCCTCGGTCATCCTGCAGATGCTCTCGCTCGGCTTCGGCGACATCGAGGCCTTCCCGTTTCTCACGCCGCCGGACTCCCGCGGGGTCAAGGCCGCGCTCGACCTGCTCGGCGAGCTGGGCGCGGTCGAGCCCGGGCGTGGCGCGCCGCGGTTGACGCGCATCGGGCGCGACATCGCGCGGATGCCGATCGATCCGCGTTTCGCCCGCATGCTCATCGAGGCTCAGCGCACCGGCGCGATCCACGAGGTGCTGCCGATCGTGGCGGGCATGTCGATCCAGGACGTCCGCGAGCGCCCCGAGGAACGCCGCGAAGAGGCGGACCGGCTGCACGCGCGCTTCGCCGATCCGACGAGCGACTTCGTCGCGCTGCTCAACCTCTGGAATCACCTGCAGGAGGCGCAGCGCGAGAACGGATCGAGCGCGTTCCGGCGCCTGTGCCGCGCCGAGCACCTCAACTATGTCCGCGTGCGGGAGTGGTTCGACGTCCATCGGCAGATCCGCAGCCTCGTCCCCGCGCAGAAGCGCCCGCGCGAGGGTGCCCGTTCCGACCGAGACGGTGCCGGTTCCACCGCCGACGGGCAAGCCACCGACCCCGCCGCGATCCACCGCGCGATCCTCGCCGGCCTGCTCTCGCACATCGGTCTGATCGACGAGCGCGCGGCGCAGAAGGGCACCGCCCAGAAGAGCGCCGCTCCCGCCCGCCGCGCCCCGTCCCCCGAGTACCTCGGCGCCCGAGGCATCCGCTTCGCGATCTTCCCCGGCTCGGGGCTCCGCAAGGCCCGCCCGAAGGCCGTCATGGCCGCCGAGCTCGTCGAGACCTCGCGCCTGTACGCCCGCACGGTCGCCGCGATCGATCCCGCCTGGGCCGAGCCCCTCGCGGGCGACCTCGCGAAGCGCCAGGTGAGCGAGCCGCACTGGTCGAAGGATGCCGGGGCCGCCGTCGCCTACGAGAAGGTCACGCTCTTCGGGGTCGAGATCATCCCCCGCCGTCGTGTGCAGTTCGCCCGGATCGACCGGGCGGGTGCGCGGGAGCTCTTCGTCCGCCACGCCCTGGTCGAGGGCGAGTGGGATCCGTCGAAGATCGACAAGCGCCTGACGAGCTTCGCGCGGGCCAACGACGAGCTGCGCCGTCGTCTCGAACGCGTCGAGGAGCGCGAACGGCGCCGCGACATCCTGGCCGGCGACGAGGCCGTGTTCGCCTTCTACGACGCACGCATCCCGCGCGATGTCTTCGACGTGCGCTCGTTCGAGAACTGGTGGGTCGAGGCATCCGCCCGCACCCCGAAACTGCTCACGATGCGCGAGCAGGACCTGCTCGAGGGCGAGGCGCGATCGGATGCGGCGGACTTCCCGACCCGGTGGACCCAGGGCGATCAGACCCTGACGCTCGCCTACCGCTTCGAGCCGGGCGCGCCCGACGACGGCGTCGCGGTGATCGTGCCGCTGGCGCTCCTCGCGAGTGTTCGCCCGGATGGCTTCGACTGGCAGGTTCCGGGGCTGCGACCGGATCTCGTGACGGCGCTGCTGCGCGCGCTGCCGAAGTCCATCCGGCGGCACGTCGTGCCCGCGGCCGACTGGGCCGCGAAGTTCGCCGACGACCTGGCCGGCGCGGGGCCGGAGAATCACGCGGGCCTGCCCCCGACGTCCCTCGCTGCCGCGCTGGCGAAGCTCATCCAGCGAGTCGCCAATCAGCCCGTGACGGTCGATGACTTCGAGATGGACCGCGTCCCCGCGCACCTGCGCCCGACGTTCCGTGTCGTGGACGAGCGCGGACGCACGGTCGGATCGGGTCGCGACCTGCGCGACCTGCAAGAGACCCTGTCGGGACGCGCCCGCGAGAGCGTCGCGACCCGACTCGCGGCCCCGCCCTCGACAGGCAAGCCCCGCCGCGGCCCCGCCGCACCGGTCGGCCCGTCGCCCGCAGGCGACGCATCCGTCCGCGAACGCGAGGGAATCACCGCCTGGGACCTCGGCGAGCTGCCGCCGGTCGTCGACACGCGCGTGGCCGGCGGGGTCGTCCGCGGGTACCCGACGCTCGTCGACCAGGGCTCGAGCGTTTCGCTACGCATCGAGACCACCCCGGATGCGGCCGAGCGTGCTTTGCGCGTGGGCATCCGGCGTCTCGTTCTGCTCGCCGTTCCCTCACCCGTGTCGTACGTGCAGGAGCATCTGACCGCGAACGAGAAGCTTGCCCTCGCGGCCTCGCCGTACGCGTCGGCAAAGGCGCTGATCGAGGATTGCCGGGCGGCCGCGGCCGACGCGCTCATCCGGACCGTGGCGCCGACCGGTGTCGTGCGCAACGCGGAGGACTTCGCGCGCGTTCGCGACGCCGTCTCGGCAGGGATCGTCGACTCCCTGTTCGCCGCCGTGTCGCTGACCGCACGCATCCTGCTCGCCGCACGCGACGTCGACCGGGCGCTGCGCGGCCAGAACGCAATGACCCTGCTCGCGGCCCTCGGCGATGTGCGCGCGCAGGTTGCCGGCCTGATCTATCCGGGCTTCGTTCTGCGCACCGGCACCGCCCGACTCGCGCAGCTTCCGCGCTACCTCGAGGGGGCTCGGCTGCGGCTCGAGGAGCTCGCCGACACCCCGGGCCGCGACCGGCAGCGCCTCACCGAGTACGAGCGCGCCGCGGCGGCATATACCGAGGCAGGCGGCACGATCCCGGTGAGTCCGGATGCATCACCCGCCCTCGTGCACGCGCGCTGGCTGCTCGAGGAGTACCGCGTGAGCCTGTTCGCGCAGCGCCTGGGAACGGCGGAGCCGGTCTCGCTCCCCCGCATCACGAAGGCCCTGCGCGGCGACTCCTGACACGCCCGTCGGTCATCCTTCCGGCGGGATGTGGGGCGGCTCGGATGCTGCGGGGCAGGTTCTGCCGCGCCCCACAGCACACCGGCCGCCCCGGTTCGGGGCTCGCGCGCGACACCGAGGGCTACGCTCGAGACACAGCGCTGTCGCCGACGAGGGAGAACTCATCACCATGACCCGTGCAGTCGTCTACGCCGAGTTCGGCGGTCCCGACGTCCTGACCGTCGTCGAAACTCCGACTCCCGACATCCGCCCGGCCCACCTGATCGTGCGCGTCGAGGCTGCGGGCGTAAACCCCATCGATGCCAAGCTGCGCGCGGGGATCCGCCCGTCCGCCACGATCGACGCACCCCGCCACATCGGACGTGACGGCGCCGGCGTGGTCGTCGCGGTCGGCGATGACGTCCAGGGCTTCCGCGTCGGCGACCCGGTCGCGTTCCGCGAGACATCGGGCACCTACGCGAGCGAGGTCAGGGTAGCCGCGCACAACGCGATCCCGCGGCCGCCGTCGGTCTCGGCCGCCGCGGGAGCCGGCATCGGCATCCCCGTCGGCACGGCCTACCAGGTGCTGCGCTCGCTCGACGTGCGCGCGGGCGACACCCTTCTGCTGCACGCCGGATCCGGATCCGTCGGCCAGGCCGCCATCCAGTACGCCGTGCTCTGGGGCGCGACCGTCATCGCAACCGCCAGCGAGGGGCGCTTCGATCGCGTTCGTGCGCTCGGCGCGACTCCGGTCGTGTACGGCGATGGACTGCTGGAGCGCGTTCGCGAGGCCGCACCGCAGGGGGTCACGGTGGCGTTCGACGCGGCGGGAACCGACGAGGCGCTCGAGGTGTCGTGCGAACTCGTCCCCGACCGCAACCGCATCGGCACGATCGTGCGCGGACAGGATGCCGGAGACTACGGCGTACGCGCTTTCGGCGGCGGCAGTTCCACGCCCCTGACCGAAACCGAGCTCGCGTGGCGCGCCGAGGCATTCCCCGTCACGATGGCGCTGCTCGCCGCGGGGGCCTTTTCGATCGAGGAGGGCCCGTCGTTCTCGCTCGACGAGGCCGCCGAGGCTCACCGAGCGATCGAGGACGGCGTCGACGGCAAGATCGTCATCGTCCCCTGAGGACCTATACCGGGTTCGGCCCCGTGACGACGGGACGATCGGGAAGATTCGACCACTGGCTCCACGAGCCCGGGTAGAGCCGCGGCGTGAGTCCCGCCAGGGTGAGAGCGACGAAGGCGTGGGATGCCGTGACGCCCGATCCGCATGACACGGCGACGGGTGCCGACGCGTCGATGCCAAGCTCTTCGAAGCGGGCTCGCAGGGTGCCGGGCGGGAGGAACCACCCGTCCTCGTCGACATTGCCCGTGGTCGGCGCGTTGAGCGACCCCGGGATGTGACCCGCCCGTGGATCGATCGGCTCGACGTCGCCGCGATAGCGCTCGGGTGCGCGCACGTCGAGCAGGGCGCCGGATGCCGCGAGTTCCGCGGCCTCGTCGATCGAAACCTGTGCGAGGTGCCCTGCCGAGAGGGTCACGGACCCGGGTGCCGGCACGACATCGCCCGCTTCGAGGGGCAGCCCGGCGGCGGTCCACGCCCGCAGTGACCCGTCGAGGATCCGCACGTCCACGATGCCGCCGTCGGTGAGCACCCACCAGGCCCGCGCGGCCGAGAGCGACTTCAGGTCGTCGTAGACGACCACCGTGTCGCCGTCGTCGATCCCCCACCGGCGCGCCGAGGCCTGCAATGCCGAGACGTCCGGAAGCGGGTGACGCCCGTCCGTCGGTTCACCGTGCGCCGCCAGGTCGTCGTCGAGACTGACGTACACGGCCCCCGGAATGTGCCCCCCGAGGTATTCGGGGCGCCCGTCCGGTCGATCCAGGCGCCACCGCACGTCGAGCACGCGCACGGGCGCACCCGCGGCGATCAGGGCGGCGAGGGCGTCGGGGGTGATGAGGATGTCGGACATGGTTCTCCCGTCTACAGCTCCAGGGTAGGTCGCGGCGCCCGGGCCCCGCTCGTGCCATCCGCGCGAAGACTCGAGCACAGCGCGACGACCCCGCGGCACGTCCCACCCCGCGGGTAGGCTCGGGGCATGAGCGGACTGCGCTGGGGAATCCTCGCGACGGGCGGCATCGCCCGCACCTTCACCCAAGACCTGCACGTCGCGGGCCGAGAGATCGTCGCGGTCGGGTCGCGATCGGATGTCTCGGCGCGGGCGTTCGCCGAAGAGTTCGGCATCCCCCACGCACACGGCTCGTACGAGGCCCTCCTCGCCGATCCGGACGTGGACATCGTCTACGTCGCGACGCCGCATCCGTCGCACGCAGAGAACGCGCTCGCGGTCATCGCCGCGGGCAAGCACGTGCTGGTCGAGAAGCCGTTCACCCTGAACGCCGCCGAGGCCGCCGCCGTCCGCGACGCCGCGGCAGCGCGCGGCGTGCTCGTCCTCGAGGCCATGTGGACCCGTTATCTGCCGCACATGGCGCGGATCCGCGAGCTGATCGCCGACGGCGCCGTCGGCGAGGTGCGGACGGTCTTCGCCGACCACACACAGCAGATCACGGCCGATCCCCGGCACCGCCTGAACGCCCTCGAGCTCGGCGGTGGCGCACTGCTCGATCTCGGCATCTATCCCGTGTCGTTCGTCTGGAACATCCTGGGTCGGCCCGAGACGGTCCTCGCGTCCGCTCGCAAGAGCGATACGGGCGCCGACACCGAGGTGGCGACGATCTTCACGCACGCGTCCGGGGCGATCTCGACCACGATCTCGTCGTCGCGCGCGGCCGGGCCCAACACGGCGCATATCGTGGGCACCGAGGGTCGAATCGACGTCGATCGCACCTGGTACAACGCGACGTCGTTCCGGCTGACCGGACCCGATGGCACGCTGCGCGAACACTACGTCTCGCACGTGCAGGGTCGCGGCATGCAGTATCAGGCCCTCGCGGCCGAGCGACTCGTCGCCGAAGGCAATCTGGTCGGCGACCTCCTGACGATCGATGAGACGGTGGACATCATGGCGACACTCGACGAGATCCGGGGCCAGATCGGCCTCGTCTACCCGAGCGAGGCCTGAGATGGCCGAAGGCGGCCGCGTCGCGGTCTATCTCGACTTCGACAACATCGTCATCTCTTGGTACGACCGCGTGCACGGCCGAAACGCCTATGGGCGCGACCGTCAACGCATCGCCGAGAATCCGGCCGAGCCCGAGATCGCGGAACGCCTGAGCCAGGCCGTCATCGACGTGGGCGCGATCATCGACTACGCGGCATCGTTCGGCACCCTGGTGCTGACCCGCGCCTACGCGGACTGGTCGTCACCGGTCAATGCGGTCTACCGCAGTCAGCTCGTCGCCCGCGCGGTCGACCTCGTGCAGCTCTTCCCCGCCGCCGCCTACGCGAAGAACGGCGCCGACATCCGCCTCGCGGTAGACGCTGTCGAAGACATGTTCCGACTCCCCGATCTCACGCACGTCGTGATCGTCGCGGGCGACTCCGACTACGTGCCCCTCGCGCAGCGCTGCAAGCGGCTCGGACGCTTCGTCGTCGGCGTCGGAGTGGCGGGCTCGACCGCCAAGTCGCTCGCGGCCGCGTGCGACCAGTTCGATGCCTACGACGCCCTGCCCGGCGTTTCGGTGCCCACCGACAAGCCGCAGCAGAAACCGGATGCCACAGCATCCGATACTCCCGTGCGCCAGAGGCGCCGCAGCAGCAAGGACCCGGCGGCCGACCTGCTCGAGCGTGCGCTGCGCCTCGAACACGAGCGCACCGATGCCGACTGGATGCACAGCTCGGTCATCAAGAACCTCATCAAGCGGATGGACCCGTCCTTCAGCGAGAAGGGGCTCGGCTTCAAGTCGTTCTCGGACTTCATCAAGGCCCACCCGGCGATCGTCGAGATGAACGAGACCGACAACATCCGCCTGGTGCGGCTGGTTCCCGACAAGCGCTGAGCTAGCGCGAGCGCGTCGACCAGTACGCCCACGCCACGAGCACCGGCTGGAAGAACAGCCGGACGAATCGCTTGCGGTCGGTGTCGAGACCGAACCCGTCGCGCTTCTTGGCGTACTGCTCGACGTTGCCCGGGAACACCGCGACGAAGAACGCCGCGAGCAGCAGGCCGATGCGCGACCTCTCTTTCGGCAGGGCGATCAGGGCCGCCCCGAGCATGATCTCGACGGCTCCGGATGCCACGACGACCGCGTCCTTGTCGAGCGGGGTGTACTCGGTCGTCCAGTCGGGCACCTGCGCCTGGAACTCCTTGCGCGCCCAGAACAGGTGAGAGATACCGGCGAAGGCGAGCGCGCCGCCGAGTGCCCAGCGAGCGATCGTGCGCGGGGGCGAGGATGCGATGTCGTGTGCGGCCATGCCCTCAGTCAACACCCGGAACGCGGGCAGTGGTACCGGGTCAGTAGCGCCCGGTCAGTGGTACCGGCCGCTGTACGCGTTCAGAGCGGGCTGGCCGCCGAGGTGCGCGTACAGGACGTGCGAGTCGCGCGGGATCTCGCCCGAGGACACGAGGTCGATGAGTCCCGCCATCGACTTGCCCTCGTACACCGGGTCGATGATGACGCCCTCGAGGCTGCCGGTCAGGCGCATGGCCTCGTCCGTCGAGGCGACCGGGATGCCGTAGTAGTCCCCGGCCCACCCCTCGAGCACGGTGATCTCGTCATCGCGCAGGTCCCGACCGACGCCGATCATGTCGGCCGTGCGCCGGGCGATCCGGGCGACCTGATCGCGCGTCTCGTCGATCTTGGCGGACGCGTCGATGCCGATCACCCGACGCTCGCGGCCGCCGAAGTTCTCGACCAGGTCGGCGAAGCCCGCGATCATGCCGGCGTGGGTCGATCCGGTGACGCTGCAGACGACGATCGTGTCGAAGAAGACGCCCAGTTCGGCCTCTTGAGCGGCGACCTCGTGCGCCCAGTTCGCGAATCCGAGTCCGCCGAGCGGGTGATCCGACGCCCCCGCCGGGATCGCGTAGGGCGTGCCGCCGGATGCCTCGACATCCGCGATCGCCTGCTTCCACGAGTCCTTGAACCCGATGCCGAAGCCCGAGGCATCCAGCCGCACGTCCGCACCCATCAGGCGCGAGAGCATGATGTTGCCCACGCGGTCGTTCACGGAATCGGGCCAGTCCACCCAGTTCTCCTGCACGAGGACGGCCTTCATGCCGAGATGCGCGGCGACCGCGGCGACCTGCCGGGTGTGGTTGGACTGCACGCCCCCGATCGACACGAGCGTGTCGGCCCCCTGCGCGATGGCGTCCGGCACGAGATATTCGAGCTTGCGCACCTTGTTGCCGCCGTACGCGAGGCCGCTCGAGACGTCCTCGCGCTTCGCCCACACCCGCGCGCCGCCGAGGTGATCGCTCAAGCGGTCGAGCGGATGCACGGGGCTCGGTCCGAAGGTGAGCGAGTGGCGCGGGAAGTCACTGAGCGGCATGGTTCTCCAGGGGTCGGGAATGCAACATATTACACATCGGGCCACGAGGCCCTCGCCCGAAGGCGGGGTCGAGGGCGGGTCAGACCGGATCGGTCGGGTTCACCTTTTCGACCAGCAGCGGATCGACCGGGGTGAACGGGAACGCGGGCAGCTGATCGACCGCGACACCGAAGGTGGCGGCCAGCACGGGGCGGGAGAACGCCGAGACCGACTCGCGGTAGCCGATGTCGCCGGGCGTCGGCTGATCGAAGAAGATCAGGAAGTGGATCTCGTCGTCCCCGATCACCTCGATCTGGTGCGGGTACGCGGGCGGGACGAAATAGCAATCGCCCGGCTCGAGCAGGTACGTGTCGACGGTGCCGTCGGGGTCGAGGATCGACATCCGGGCGCGTCCCTGGTGCACGTAGCCCATCTCGGCGGTGCCGGGGTGCCAGTGCGGTTCGCGCATCCCGTCGTCGCGGATAGTGAGCGAGTACATCGACATGCTCGAAAGGGCGGGCCAGTACTGGCTGCGCGCGAGCTTGACGGCGGCGAACGGATGCTGCAGCGGTGCCTCTTGCGACGCGATGTCGAACTTGTGCGGGTTGCCGTAGCCTGCCGTGTCCGGGACCACGGGCGGGCCCTCCCGGCGGACGATGTCGCGAGAGGTCGTGTCGCGCGGCAAGGCTGCGAAGTCCGATGCCGGGAGCCCGTAGGTGTTGCCCAGCACGGCATCCGACATCTCGCCGAACGCCGCGCGCAGCGAGAAGTCCTCGGGCGCCTCGTTCGAGAAGGCCACCACGATCTCGGCCTCGGCGTCGCCGATGTTCTCGATGTGATGCAGGGCCCCGGACGGGATCGTGAACATCTGCCCCGCCGTGATCGTGAAGGACGAGAAGACGCTGCCGTTCTCGACGATCGACACCAGGACGGACCCCGCGAGGCAGTAGCCGAGCTCGTCTGCGTTGGCGTGCCAGTGCGGCTCACGGACGCTGCCGGGCGCCAGCACGAGCCGTTTGATGGAGAGCCGCCGCAGGATCGGGAAGTTGTCGACCGTCAGGCGACGGATACTGCCGAGCTCGCTGTCGTGCTGCGCCTCGGCGGTGCGGAGGGAACGGACGTGTCGGGAGGATGCGGTGGCGCTCATCTGCGGCCTTTCTGCGATCGCGGGGACGGTCGGGATGGGGAGGAGGGTGACGGTGTGCTCCACAGCGCCCACGCGACGAGCAGGGGCTGCAGCAGCAGACGGATGAATCGGGCACGATCGGTGCGCATGAGGGGTGCCGGGCGGCCGGTGCGCCACTGGTGGACGTTGCCCGGGAACACGGCGACGAAGAAGGCCGCGACGACCGCACCGATGCGGCGGCGCTCGCGCGGCAGGACGACGAGCGCGGCCCCGAGCATCACCTCGACGACCCCCGAGCCGATCACGATCGCGTCTTTGTCGAGCCGCAGCATCCGCGTCGCCCACTCCGGCACCACGATGCGGTACCCGCGACGACCCCAGGTGAGGTGCGACACCCCCGCGCCGATCAGCAGGGCCGCGAGCGCCCCGCGCCCGACCGTGCGTGCGATCCCCGCGGGGTCTGTCGATGCGCGTTCCACCACGTCCTCAGTGTTCCACGACGGCGGGCGTCGAAGCACCGCGCGAACGGTCGCGACACGCCGCTCGCGCCGATGGCACACGGCGAGTCGCGACCGTTCAATCGATGCGGGCGACCTCAGCCGACCCGCTCGACGGGCTGCCGCAGGATCGTCCGGAGCTTCTCGGGCGCCGTGCGCCGCGGATCGCCGAGGTAGATCTCGTGGTGGCGTCCGGTCATCCGCAGGCCGTGCTCGGGGATGAAGTCGTCGTGCATCGCCTCGAGCACGGGGCCCTCCGCGTCGTAGGGCCCGACGTGCAACGTCTGGACGCAGAGCCCCTCGTCGAGGGCCTCCACCCGCAGCGCGTCGATCGCGGGCGCCCCGCCCTTCGTCCGCACCGCCTGCGCGGCGACCTCGACACGGGCGTCGTCGATCCAGTCGGGCACGAGGATCATCGCGGTCCAGCGCCAGCGGGTCTTGTCCCGCGCGGCCGTGAACGCGGCCATGTCGTCCGACCACCAGAGCGCCTCGAGCGGCATGACGACGTAGTCGCGGTCGAGCTCGCGCTTGCTCAGGAACTTCAGGGCGTACGCGACGGGATACAGCGTGGCCAACGCATCCGCGTACGCCTGCGCCGTGTTCGGATCGCCCGCGCCGTCGATCGCGAGGTACCGCAGGGGCGGAACCGTCACGATCTCGAAGCGGCCGCGGGGCGCGGCGTATGTCGCGATCTGCTTCTTCAGGTCGATCTTCATCTCGGGAGAAGCGTAGCGAGGGGCAAAGGCGCCGAGAAGAGGGAAGACGCCGAGACGAGGCGGCGCGCTAACGCACCACGCGCCGGCACGGATGCTCTCCGTGCCGGCGCGTGCGTTCGGTCGTTCTTATGCCGCCCGGGCGAGGGCGAGGCTCGTCACCGCGAGCTCGCCGCCCGAGGCATCCACGCTCACCGCTCCCCCGTCGCTCAGGGCGCCCGAGACGAACAGGTCGGCGATGCGGTCGTCGACCTCGCGCTGGATCAGGCGGCGCAACGGGCGCGCCCCGTACTCCGGCTCGTAGCCGTGCTCGGCCAGCCAGTCGATCGCGGCATCCGACACCTCGAACGACACCTCGCGCGAGGTCAGGCGACGCGCTGTCGCACCGAGCATCAGGCTCACGATCTCGCGGAGCTGCTCCTTTTCGAGCTTGCGGAACAGCACGATCTCGTCGATCCGGTTCAAGAACTCGGGGCGCATCGCCTCGCGGAGCTTGCCCATCACCCGGTCGCGCAGGTCCTTCTCGCTTCCGAACCCGGTCGATCCGCCGCCGTCGGCGATGAAGCCGATCGCGCCGGAGCGAGAAGCCAGGAACTCGGAACCGATGTTCGAGGTCATGACGATCACCGTGTTGCGGAAGTCGACCGTGCGGCCCTGCCCGTCGGTCAGGCGTCCGTCGTCGAGCACCTGCAGCAGCAGGTTGAAGACATCCGGATGCGCCTTCTCGATCTCGTCGAACAGCACGACGGCGTAGGGGTTGCGCCGCACGCGTTCGGTCAGCTGCCCGGCCTCGTCGTAGCCGACGTACCCCGGAGGGGCACCGACCAGCCGCGAGACGGTGTGCCGCTCGCCGAACTCGCTCATGTCGAAGCGGATGACCGCGGACTCGTCGTCGAAGATCGAAGACGCGAGCGCCTTGGCGAGCTCCGTCTTGCCGACGCCGGTGGGCCCCAGGAAGAGGAACGATCCGATCGGCCGGTGCGCGTCGCCCATGCCCGTGCGGTTGCGCCGGACGGCCTTGGCGACGGCCTCGACCGCGCCATCCTGTCCGATCACGCGCCCGTGCAGCTCGCCCTCCAACTCGGCGAGCCGCTCGCGCTCCGTTTCGGTCAGACGGTTCACCGGGATGCCGGTGGCCCGGCTGATCACGGCCGCGATCTGTGCCTCGTCCACGACCGCGTCGCCGCGGGCACCCGCCATCGAGCGGGACGTCGCGTCTTCGATCCGCTGCTGCACCTCGGTGATCGCGTCGCGGATGCGCGACGCCTCCTCGTAGTGCTCGGCCGAGACGGCGGCGTTCTTGTCGGCCTCGAGTTGAGCCAGACGCTCCAGCAAGCCGCTCACGTCGACCTTCGCGCCGAGCCGCAGGCGCAGTCGCGCCCCGGCCTGGTCGATCAGGTCGATCGCCTTGTCGGGCAGCACGCGCTCGGTCAGGTACCGGTCGCTCAGCTCGACCGCGGCGCGCAGCGCGTCGTCGGTGTACTCGACGGCGTGGTGCTCGGCGTAGGCCGGGCGCAGTCCTCGCAGGATCAGCACCGAGTCCTCGATGGAGGGCTCACCGACGCGCACGGGCTGGAAGCGGCGCTCCAGCGCCGGATCCTTCTCGATCGTCCGGTACTCCTTCAGCGTGGTCGCGCCCACGAGGTGCAGGTCGCCGCGCGCGAGCCGGGGCTTCAGGATGTTGCCCGCGTCCATCGCGCCCTCGCCGCCGCCTCCGGCGCCGACGACGGTGTGCACCTCGTCAATGAAGACGATCACCTCGCCCTTGCGGGCCGAGATCTCGTCCATCGTCTTGGTCAGGCGCTCCTCGAAGTCGCCGCGGTAGCGCGTGCCCGAGAGCATCGCGGGCAGATCCAACGAGATGACGCGCTTGTCGCGCAGTTGCTCGGGGACTCCGCCGTCGACGATCGCCTGCGCCAGGCCCTCGACGATCGCGGTCTTGCCGACGCCCGCCTCGCCGACGAGCACGGGGTTGTTCTTCGTGCGGCGGCTGAGGATCTCGATGGTCTGCTCGATCTCGTCGGTGCGACCGATCACGGGGTCGAGCTGACCGGCGCGAGCGCGCTCCGTCAGGTCCGTGCCGAACTTGTCCAGCATCGGGGACTGCGTGTCCGTGTCGTCGGAGGCGGCTGCGGGCTCGCCCACCGTGCCCACCGTCTCGCGGGCGCCCTGCGTGAGGGCCTCGGCGGTCACGCCGGCCTCCGCGAGGACCTGCCCGGCCGGGGCATCCTGAGCCAGCACGAGCGCGAAGAAGAGGTGCTCGGGGTCGACGTACGTCGAGCCCGACGAGCGCGCGACCTGGAAGGCGTGGAACAGAGCGCGCTGCACGGACGAGGTGATGACGGCGGCGTCGACCGACGCGGAATCGCCCGCGGCGGGCAGACGACCCTCGGTCGCGCGCACGATCGCGGACGGACTCGCGCCGACGCGCTCCACGGCCTCGCGGGCCGGGGATTCGTCCACGATCACGCGCAGAACGTGCAGAGCGTCGAGCTCACGCTGGCCGCGCTCGAGTGCATAGCGACCGGCGCGCTGCAGGATGTCCTGCGTGCGGGCGCTCAGGAACCGCGAGAGGTCGATCGACCGCTCGGCGCGAGCGCGCTCCCCCGCCATGTAGCGCGAGAGGAATTCGTCGAATGCACCGGCACCGCTGTCGAAGCCGTCGCCATTCGGGGGTGTGACGTCGTTGGGCACGAGGCCTCCTGATCAAACGTGAGTCTTATGCACTCAACTTTAGGACTTGAGTGCGTTCGTATCAAGTTGAACGTGGAGGGGTCGTGGTTATTCCCGGTGATTTCGCAGCCGCCTCGAGCGCGCGAATCAAGCTTTCGGAATCGTAGGGACCGATGTGCCGCTTCTCGCCGACGAAGAACGTCGGCGTGGAGTGCAGGTCCATCATCTCGGCGTCCAGGCGGTCGTCGTCGACGCGCCGGACGACCTCCGCGGAGCGGAAGTCAACGACGAAACGATCCAGATCGAGGCCGAGATCGGTGGCGTAGCCGCGGATGTCCTCCTTGGTCAGCGCCTTCTGATGCGCGAAGAGCGTCCGTGCCATCTCGAAGAAGTGCCCCTGCAGCCCCGCAGCCTCCGCGGCCTTGGCCGCGCCTTCCGCGTGCGGATGCACCGCATCGAGGGGAAGGTGTCGGAAGACCCAGCGCACCTGTCCGGGCAGACGATCGAAGACGGCGTCGATCGATCCGGTCGCGCGACTGCAGAACGGGCACTCGAAGTCCCCGTACTCGACGATCGTGTACGGGGCATCCACCGGTCCGCGGATGTGGTCGCGCTCGGGGTCCACGGGCCGGACGAGCTTCGCACCGATCGCCTGCGGCGGCTGGAACCGGTCGGCGATCGTGAAAATGACCCAGCCCAGCAGGAACGCGAGGACGGATGCCGCGAGCACGCCGACGCGCGCCAGATCCTGCGCCTCGTCATCGTCGATGGCGATCGTGACGATGAAGAGCGAGATCGTGAAGCCGATGCCCGAGAGCGCCGCTCCCCCGGCGATCCGAGGCATCCCGAGTCCTGGCGCGAGCTTGCCACCTCCGAAAGCCCGCACGAGGGCCGTGCCGCCCAGGATGCCGACGAACTTGCCGACGACGAGGGCCGCGATGATGCCCCAGGTGAGGGGGGACGTGAACGCCGTCGCGAGCACCTGGCCGTCGAGGTGTACACCGGCGTTGGCAAGCGCGAAGATCGGCAAGACGAGGAAGGAGATGTACGGGGCCCAGGCCGTCTGCAGACGTTCGTTGATCGAGAGCGATTCGCGCAGGCTCCGGGTGACGGCGGCCGCGTACAGCGTGTTCGGCGACTCGCGGAAGGCCTGCGTGAGCTGCGCGGTGCGTTCGACGTCGCCGCGCCGGGGCGCGAACACCGGGATGAGCAGGGCCACGGCGACGCCCGCGAGGGTGGGGTGGATGCCGGCGTACGCGAGCGCGATCCAGAGCCCCACACCCAGCACCGCGTAGCTCAGGCCCCGTGCCGCGCGCAGGAAGCGCACGCACGCGATCGCGGCGACGAGCGCGACCGCGACGAGGAGCGGAACCCAGCGGATGCCCTCGTTGTAGAAGAGTCCGATCACGAGCAGCGCACCCACGTCGTCCACGACGGCGAGGGTGAGGAGGAAGGTCCGCAGCCGGGCGGGGAACTTCGGTCCGATGATCGCGAGCGCACCGAGCAGGAAGGCCGTGTCGGTCGAGATCACCACACCCCACGCGTGGGCGTAGTCGGTCGACGCGGCGAACGTGAGGAAGATGAGCGCCGGCAGGATGAGCCCGGCGACGGCCGCCGCGATCGGCACCCGCGCGCGGGCCGGATCGGTGAGCTCGCCGATCGCGAACTCGCGCTTGACCTCGAGTCCGACGAGAAAGAAGAAGAACGCCATCAGGGCATCGTTGACGACGCCGTGCAGCGTGGCCGACACCTCGAGATCGCCGAGCGAGACATCCAGATGCATGTCCCAGAACTGCTCGTACGTGTAGCCCCACGGTGAGTTCGCCCACAGGATCGCGAGCGCCGTGAAGATCAGCAGCAGCGCCGCCGCTTTGCGGTCGGAGGACTCGCGCTTGCGCTTCATCCGGATCGAGACCGGCGGCTCGAGCGTTGTCGGCGCGAAAGGCGTGGCAGACCCGGGAGCGCTCATGCCGCCCAGCATAGGGCTGGATCTGCGGGTGGGCGCCCGTAGCCTGGAAGCATGCGGGAGTTCATCGGCGGGGTGCGGATGCTCGGGAGCGGCCTCGCACTCTGGCGGCGCATTCCGGGCCCGATGGCGCTCGGTCTCGTGCCCGCGGCCATCGTCGGCATCCTGCTGTTCGCCGGACTCGTCACCCTGTCGTTCCACCTGCCGCGACTCGCCGAGTTCGTCACGCCGTTCGCGGACGGATGGCCGGGGCTCTGGGCGAGCGTCGTGCGCGTCGCGGTCGGCACGGCGATGCTGGGCGCCGCGCTCGTCGTGATCGCGATCTCGTTCACCGCGCTGACGCTGCTGGTCGGCGAGCCGTTCTACGACCGCATCTGGCGTGCGGCGGAACGAGAGCTCGGCGCGGTTCCCGCGGACGCCCCCTACGGATTCTGGCGTTCGGTCGGCGACGGCTTCTCGTTCGTCGCTCGCGGTATCGCGATCGCGATCGCCGCCGGGCTGCTCGGGCTCATCCCGGTCGTCGGCGGTTTCACCGGCGCGGTCGGCGGCGTCCTGATGACCGGATGGCTGCTGGCCGACGAACTCTCGTCACGTGCCCTGTCTGCCCGGGGAATCAATCCCCGTGCGCGCCGCGCGCTGCTCGCGGCGCATCGCGCGCGCACTCTCGGGTTCGGCGTCGCGACGCAGCTCTGCTTCTTGGTCCCGCTCGGCGCGGTGTTCATCATGCCCGCAGCGGTCGCGGGGTCGACCGTCTTGGCCCGGTCGCTCGTTGCGTCGGCGGAACTCACCGCGTCGGGTCAGTACGCCGGGTCGGGCGGTTAGTCGCGTCCGCCCTCGTTCGTCGCGGCCGCCCTGGTTAGCCGCGCCCGCCCGGCGGGCCGACGATCAGCAGCACGACGAAGATCACGACCACCAGCACCGCGACCAGCACGGCGAGGATCCACGGGCGGCGCAGCAGCGCCCGCATCAGGCGGTCATGCCAGGCAGCATCACGCGGATCGTTCCCCGCCTCGAGACGCCAGGCGCCCTGCAGACGACCGCTGCGGTGCAACCAGATCTCGGTCGGGATGGTGGCGTAGGGGACGATGGCGCTGGCGATCGCGACGACGGTGGGGACGGGATGCCACCGCTGATTCTTGGCGACCAGCACGGCGGTCGCTCCGTACGACAAGAACACGAACCCGTGGATGCCCCCGCCGATCGTCACCGCGATGGAGAGGTCCATGGTGGCCCGCAGAATCAGGCCCGTGATCAGCAGAGTCCACGAAATGGCTTCCGCGATGGCGAGCGTGCGGAACAAAGCGAGCGGGGTGCGGAACACGGTGGAACTCCTCGGGATCGGACCTCCATCTCATCATGGCGAGGCCGAGGCATCCGTTCCTTATGCGGACACTCTATGTCCGCGATTCTTCGTAGCGTGAACGTGAGGCATCCGGAGGGGATGCGCAGGGAGGACACAAGACATGGACTGGAAGATCGAGCTCATCTTCGTGCCGGTGACGGATGTCTACCGCGCCAAGGAGTTCTACGAGCGGATCGGATTCAATGCCGACCACGACGAGGTGCCGTTCGAGGGCTTGCGCTTCGTGCAGATGACGCCGCCGGGTTCGGCCTGTTCGATCGCGTTCGGGGACGGACTCGGAATCGACCTCGAGCCGGGTCGGCAGAACACGATTCAGGTCGTCGTGTCCGACGCCGACGAGGCTCTGGCGCATCTGCGGTCGGTCGGGGTCGAGGCCTCCGGTGTCGACGACCAGGCCTGGGGGCGCTTCGTCACGTTCGACGACCCCGACGGCAACTCGTGGACGCTGCAGCAACTGCCCGTCGCGCGCTGAACCGGCGGGCGCATCTGCCACACTCGGGGGCATGAGTTCGCCTGCCGCTCCCGCCCGCACCGACGCCGCGCTGGCGGCGGCCGCCATCGCCCTGATCGTTCTGCCACTCGTCGGACTCGCGATCAAACTCGCCTGGCCCGGATGGATGCTCTTCTTTGTGATGATGGTGTCGCCGGTGCTGCTGATCGGCTATGTCGTGCAGGTCATCATCGCGATCACCGGGTTCTTGACCCGACGGGCGGTCTTCCGCGCGAGCGCGGGGCGGACGCGTGCGCTGACAGCCGCCTGGCTGACCGCGGTCGGCATCGTCGTCACGGCGTTCTTCTTCGTCGATGGCAGCGACACCGACTGGGGGTCCGCCTTCATGTACACGGTCGGCGCAGCATCGAGTTCCGGGCTCGGCAGTGTCTCGAGTGCGATCAGCGTCATCGCGGGCATCGTCTGGGTGGGCGGCTGGGTCTGGCTGCTCGTCGAGTGGATCAGCGCGCTGATGGTGCGGCGCAGGGCGAGGAGCTCGACCGCGACCTCGACAGGGACCACGACGGTCTGACATCCCGCGAGGCGGATCCTCGGATGCCGCGACCCCGACGCCGCCGTAAGAGCTACCAGTCGGCGGGTTTGCTGTCCTTGCCGCCGAGCCAGAGTCGATCGCTCTCATCCGAGTGCGTGCCACCCGACCCCACGTGCTTCGACGAAATCCGGTCACCCTTCGTGATGACGTGGACCATCGCCATGGCGTGACCCCGGCCGAGGTCGTAGTCCGCCTTGAGCCATTCGACGATCGGTGTCGCCTTGGTGTCGGGGCCGAAACCCTTCTCGGTGGCGATCGCGACGAGCTGGGCGGGCGTGAGCCCGGTCTTGGTCTCGACGGCGTCGAGATAGGCCTGGAATGACATGTGTCTCCTCGGTCGTTTCGGTGGACGATTCTGGTCGTTTCGGGCGGGTCAGCCGCGCAGCATCCCGCGCAGTGTCTGGATCGTATCGGCGTCGCGCGGCTGTTTGTCGGGCCGGTAGCCCTTGACCCGGGCGAAGCGCAGGGCGATTCCGCCCGGGTAGCGAGACGAGCGCTGCACGCCGTCGATCGCGACCTCGACGACCGTCACGGGCTCGACCCACAGCACGTACGGGTCGCGACGCACCTCGATCGTCGGGAAATGCGCGGTCTGCCACGCGAGCGTCTCGTCCGTCATTCCTTTGAAGGTCTTACCGACCATGACGAGCCCGCCGGGCGGTCCGAATTCTCCGGCGGGGTCGAGCGCCCCGAGATGGATGTTGGACAGCAGCCCCGACCGACGCCCCGACCCGGGCTCGACGGCCAACACGACCAGGTCGAGCGTGTGCACCGGCTTGACCTTGATCCAGCTCGCGCCGCGACGCCCGGCGGCGTAGAGCGAATCGATGCCCTTGACCATGACGCCCTCGTGTCCCGCGGCGAGCGCCTCGCGACCGACGCGCTCGGCCGTTTCGGGGTCCGCCGTGATCTCGGCGGGAATGCGGTGGTCCGGCGCGATCCTCGCGAGCGCGGCCAGCCGTGCACTGAGGGGCTCGTCGATCAGATCTTGCCCGTCGAGATGCAGCACGTCGAAGAACCACGGTCGCAGAGCGATCTCTCGTGCGGTCTCGGCCCCGAACCGCGCCATCGTGTCCTGGAACGCGCGCGGAGCATCGTTCTCGTCGAGCGCGAGCGTCTCACCGTCCAGCACGACATCGTGCACCGGCATCCGTCTCACGACATCCACGATCTCGGGCAGACGGTGCGTGATGTCCGCGAGATTGCGAGTGAAAATTCGCACGTCCTCGCCGGCGCGGTGGACCTGGATGCGGGCACCGTCGAGCTTGAATTCGACGGATGCCTCACCCGCAGCCGCGATGGCCTCGGCGATCGAGGGGGCCGTGCTCGCCAGCATGGGCTGGATGGCGCGCCCGATCACGAGGCCCGTGTTCGCGAGGTCTTCGGCGGTGCCCGTGAGGGCGACGAGCGCCGTTGACGCGAGGTCGCCCGAGAGCATCGCGGCGCGGCGCACCGTCGCGACCGGCCGTTCGGAGGCGCGGGCGATCGCGTCGGTCAGCACACCCTCGAGGGCGCCCGTCCGCACCTCGCCGAGCAGCGCGCCGCGGAGCGCGTCACGTTCCCGATCGGTCGCGGCGTTCATCAGTTCGCGCAGGATCGTCGCGCGTCGCGCTGCGGAGCCGGGACCGGATGCCTCGGCCAGGCCCGCAAACGCGGCATCGACATCGGCGATCGTCAGCGTCGGCGCTCCGGCTGCCTCCTCGAGAGTCGCCGCGAGACCCCGCCAGCCCACGCCGACCTTCCCCTGCCGGGGACGGCCGAGCAGGAGCCCGACGGCCGGGACGATCTCGTCGGGCGCGAGCGCGCGCAGGAAGGCCGCGAGCACCTCGACTTTGGCGAGCCGAGAGCGTGTCGCGCCGACCGCGACGGCCGTCACCGCGAGTTCGTCGAACAGCATGGCGTCAGTCTGCCACCGGGCTCCGACGCCGGGCCGGTCGGTTCTGGGCGTGGTCTGCGGCATGACGCGCCCGGGATAGCGTGGGTGCGGTGACCCTCGACCTCGACGCGCTACGCCCCTTCCCCGATTCCGACGATGCCGACGTTCGCGCACATGACGCGGCGGATCGACTCCTGCTCGACGAATCGGCCACCGCGCGACAGGGACTCGGCCGGCACGACATCGTCGTCATCGGCGACACGTACGGCGCGCTTGCGCTCACGGTCGCGAGCGAGACGGATGACTCGCCCGGTGTGGTCCGCGTGCACCAGGATCCCCTCTCTTCCGAGCGAGCGCTCGCGGCCAACGCGCGATCGACGGGCCTCGAAGCATCCGTCGCCTCCCTGCCCCTCGACGCGGAACTCGTGCGCGGTGCCCGCGTCGTGCTGCTGCGGCTGCCGCGGTCGCTCGAGGCGCTGCGCGACATCGCTGGCCTCATCGCCGCTCACGCCGCGCCCGACGTTGTCGTGTTCGCAGGTGGACGCCTCAAGCACATGAGCCTCGGCATGAACGACGTGCTGCGCGAGTATTTCGCGACGCTCGACGTTTCTCTTGCCCGGCAGAAGTCGCGGGTGCTCATCGCTCGCAACCCCCACGACGGGCGCGACCCAGTGGCCTCGCGCGCTCAGCACGACGGCGTGATCGTCTGCGCGTTCGGGGGTGTTTTCGCGGGTTCGTCCCTCGACATCGGCACGCGACTCCTGATCGACAACCTGCCCGACACGATCCCGGGTGAGGACGACGACGCCGCGATCGACCTGGCGTGCGGCAACGGGATCGTCGGCGCGACGCTCGCGCTCCGGTATCCGAGCCTCCGCGTCTACGCGTCGGACGAGTCATCCGCCGCCGTCGCCTCTGCCCGCGCCACCGCGGTCGCAAACGGGATCGACGGCCGGATGTCCGTGGCCCGCGACGACGCTCTGTCGGCCTTGCCCGACGCGAGCGCGTCGTTCATCGCCCTGAACCCGCCGTTCCACCGAGGCGCGGCGATCGACGAGACGATCGCGCGACACCTGTTCGCCGACGCGGCGCGCGTGCTGCGCCCGGGCGGCGAGCTGTGGACCGTCTGGAACTCGGCCCTGCAGTACCGCCAGCCGCTCGAGCGCTTGGTCGGCCCGACGCGCCAGGTCGCCCGCACGTCGAAGTTCACGGTCACGTTCTCGACCCGCCGCTGACGGCATCCGGGCTACGTGAACGGCGCGTATGCGCGGCCGCCCTCCGCGATCTCGCGATTGAGCGCGGACAAACGGCGAACCAGTTCGGGCGCGTCCTGCGCAACCGACTTCGGCCAGCCGTAGGCCGCGGCCACAGCCTCGTCGAGTCGGCGGTGCAGTGCGGCGAGATCGGTGAACGCGCCGTCGTCCATCAGGTTGTACAGCTTTGTCAGGCCCATGTCATGCTCGACGCACAGTTCGCTTCGGCGCGCGTACAGGGCGACGGATGCCTCGGCCACCGCATCTCGCTGCGCTGACGTAACGGGGTCCGGCCACGGGAACGTCTCGAAGACGGCATCGTTCGTATACCTCAGCCGCGTTTCGAGCGTTGACGACTGCGCCCACGCCCAGGCGTGGTGTGCACTCGAGAGAAGGATCCCCATGCTGTAGTCATCGTCGAATGCGAACACGATTACGGCGTTGTTCGGACACACCGTGCCGTCTACCCAGGCGAGCTGCAGGCGCTTTCCCGTCGCCGATGCCGCTGCGTATCGTCTCAGGGGCTCCACGGCGGCGCGCATCCCCTCGACCCGTCGACCAAACAACCACCAGCGCTTCTCTACCGCGCGGTTTGGCGAGTCTTCGCGTTCCCTTTTGACCGTGCTGCGGAGCATATCGAGGGCCGCGGGGTATTTCATCGCCGCTTCGAGGGTCATCGAGCCAAAATCGATGATCCAGCGTGCTGCCGACTGCTCCACCGCTTCGACCAAATCGGCGCCGGTGAGGAATCGCCGGACAACGCGAGCGTATTCCGCATCGTCGCGTTCAAGCAGACGAGCCGCAGTGACGTCGTCGATGATGAACCCCTTGCCTTGCGGCACGACCCCCGAAAAACAGTGCTGACGATTGGCGAGCAGAGCTTTCGCGTCCCAGTCGTGCGCGTTTCCCTCGGTGAGCGAGGCGGTGATTCCCGAAACGGGTTCGCCATCGAGTTCAAACACGGTCGGCACGTCATCGGGCTTCTTGACCCAGTTGACGAGGCTGACGTGGACCTTGGCGTCCCCCGGCCACTTCTGGCTAGAAACCGCATCTGTGATGATGCCACCCTGAGAAACCACGTACGACAGTGAGGCGGAGCGTCCCGCCGTCTGGCTGATGGAATTGGTGCCGACGAGACCAGCACGATGGCCCACCGCCAAGCGCTCGTGAGCGAGACGGAACCAGTAAACGCAGAGGTCTTTCACTCCGACGTGAAACCGACGAATGAGCCAGTCGGCGTAATCATCGCCGAGACTTGGGCGAATCAGCTTTGCCCCCAAGAACGGCGGGTTGCCGATGATCGTGTCGACCTCGGGCCATTCCGTGCGGAGCGCATCCGCGGAACGCACGTTTGACAAGTCGACGAGAGGAAGCACCGGCTCTGCCTCTCCGAAACGGTCCACCATCTGGCGGTGCCCCATCCACAGGGTCACCCGCGCGATCATCACGGCAACGCGCTCGATGTCGAGTCCGTAGAGATTGGCAAGCGGGTAATACGGCAGGGGTCCCGTCGGCTTGGCCGCACCGGTCTGGGCGGCCAGCGCGTTGATACGCAGCTTTGCCTCGTATTCGAGCGTGCGAAGTTCGCGATACGCGACGTACAAGAAGTTGCCACAGCCACAGGCCGGGTCGAGCACACGAAACTCGCACAAGTCGTGCAGCACGGCGACCGCATCCGTGACCGATGCCGCCGCCTCGATGCGTTCGCGCCACGGTCGAACGATCGTCGGCGCGACGATCTTCATGATGTCTGCCTCGTGCGTGTAGTGCGCACCGATCTCCGAGCGACGCTCATCGCCGAGCACTCCCTCGAGAAGCGACCCGAAGATGGTCGGGTTGACCTCTCGCCAGTTGAACTCGGCGGCCTCGCGCAGGTGGAGCAGCTCTTCTCGGGACAAGAACACCGAGGCGGGCTGTGTAAACAGGTCGCCGTTGACATATCGGGTTCCCGCGTAACGCCCCTTGCGGTTGTGATCACCCTTCTGATTGAGAAGCGCAAAGAGGTAACCGATCTCTTTCGCAGAGTCGGGCTCGCTCTCTTTCAAGAGTGATTCGACCGTGGCCTGGAGCGGGTATCCCTCGAGCATCCCGAGGTCCTCAGCGAACAGACACCACACGAGCTGCATGGTGAAGCGCTGGATCTCGTCGACCGGCGCCGCCGACCGGTCGATCATCGAGCGGTAGAACTCGGCGATGTGACGTGCGGCATCGGCCGTCAGTTCCCGTCGATGCTCGCTGAAGACCGGTTCGAGTGTGTCGTTCTGCAGAAAGAGCAACGCATCGTAGTGATCGACCAACTCGTCGATGGCGAACGTGATGCGAGGAGCCTTGGGGAACCTTCCCGGCTCCCACACCTCGAACGAGTGGAAGTTGCACGCGATGACCCATCGGGCGGCAGGCGTGTCGCCATCGCTCGACTCGCGCCAGTAGCGCTCGATCTGATCTGCGGCCTTGGCGAGGGGCGTACCCGGCTTCTTCATCTCGAAGATCGCGAGCCCGGCCAGTGCAGATCCATGAAGCCGGCGGAACTCTTGAAGTCCTCGAACAACGCCCCGGTGGCCTGGCGATCCGTGCCGTAAGCCGCGAACAACTCGTTCAGGAATGTCTGCGCCTCGGCGCGCTCACTGCCGTTGTACGTACGCCACTTCGCGGCGAACGCGGCGAGAGCGGCCTGTATCTCGGTGCCACTACGCACCCCGCCGTCCGCCACGAATCAGAACATCCGGGTTTCGACCGCGTAGTACGTTCCTTGCATCAGCCGCTTGCGCAGCTTCTGCAGCTCTTCCAGGGTTTCGGTCAACACGAGTTCCTCGTTCTGTGAGCCCCCGGCCTTTCGGATGTTCGCCAGGGCGCGCTTCGAGCGATTGATCGCGTGCTCGAGGTTCAACAGAACGTCCGAGACCTCGCCCATCACCTGTTCTCGAGCACGTTGCTCATCGGAACGCTGATCTCCGAGATGCTGTCCGGTCGCTACCTGCTGAGCCATAGGGTCCTCCTGGTCGAGCCCGGGTGTTTGGGGTCCACCGTACGCGGTGGCCTCGACATCCGGCTTCTCTTCGGCGGGTTCTGTGGACTCCACGTTGTCCACAGAACCACATCGGGACTAGAAGTCCCAGTCGTCGTCCTCGGTCGCGACGGCCTTGCCGATGACGTACGACGAACCGGACCCCGAGAAGAAGTCGTGGTTCTCGTCCGCGTTCGGCGAGAGCGCCGACAGGATCGCGGGGTTCACGTTCGTGACGCTCGAGGGGAACATCGCCTCGTAGCCCAGGTTCATCAGGGCCTTGTTGGCGTTGTAGTGCAGGAACTTCTTGACGTCTTCGGTCAGCCCGACCTCGTCGTAGAGGTCCTGCGTGTACTGCACCTCGTTGTCGTAGAGCTCGTACATGAGCGAGAACGTGTAGTCCTTGATCTCGTCACGCTCGGCCTGCGAGACCTTCTCGAGCCCCTTCTGGAACTTGTACCCGATGTAGTACCCGTGCACGGCCTCGTCGCGGATGATGAGGCGGATCAGGTCGGCCGTGTTCGTCAGCTTGGCGCGCGACGACCAGTGCATCGGCAGGTAGAAGCCCGAGTAGAACAGGAAGCTCTCGAGCAGGGTCGAGGCGACCTTGCGCTTGAGCGGGCTGTCGCCGCGGTAGTACTCCATGACGATCTGAGCCTTCTTCTGAAGGTTCGGGTTCTCGACCGACCAGCGGAACGCCTCGTCGATCTCCTTCGTCGAGCACAGCGTCGAGAAGATCGACGAGTAGCTCTTGGCGTGCACCGACTCCATGAACGCGATGTTGGTGTACACAGCCTCTTCGTGGGGGGTGATCGCATCCGGGATCAGCGAGACGGCGCCGACGGTGCCCTGGATCGTGTCGAGGAGCGTCAGCCCCGTGAACACACGCATCGTCAGCACCTGCTCCTGAGGGGTGAGTGTGTTCCACGACTGGATGTCGTTCGACAGCGGCACCTTCTCGGGCAGCCAGAAGTTGTTGACCAGGCGGTTCCACACCTCGAGGTCCTTGTCGTCCTGGATGCGGTTCCAGTTGATGGCCTCGACATGGCTGAGGAGCTTAAGCGGTTCAGGGGACATGATTTCTTCCTAGGTTCGTTTCGACTCGCTGCGCGCTCGATGGGCGACTACAGCGTGCAGCTGACGCATTCCGACATGTCGGTGCCCTCGAGGGCCATCTGACGCAGGCGGATGTAGTAGATCGTCTTGATCCCCTTCTTCCACGCGTAGATCTGCGCCTTGTTGATGTCGCGCGTCGTGGCGGTGTCCTTGAAGAACAGCGTCAGCGACAGGCCCTGGTCGACGTGCTGCGTCGCCGCGGCGTACGTGTCGATGACCTTCTCGTAGCCGATCTCGTAGGCGTCCTGGTAGTACTCCAGGTTGTCGTTCGTCATGAACGCGGCCGGGTAGTAGACGCGGCCGAGCTTGCCTTCCTTGCGGATCTCGACCTTGGCGGCGATCGGGTGGATCGACGACGTCGAGTTGTTGATGTACGAGATCGACCCGGTCGGCGGCACGGCCTGCAGGTTCTGGTTGTAGATGCCGTGCTGCTGGATCTTCGCCTTCAGCGCGGTCCAGTCATCCTGCGTCGGAATGTGGACGCCGGCGAACATCTCCTTGACCTTGTCGGTCTCGGGAACCCACGCGCGCTCGATGTACTTGTCGAAGAACTCCCCCGACGCGTACTTCGAGTCCTCGAAGCCCTCGAAGGCCTGTCCGCGCTCGATCGCGATCTCGTTCGAGGCGCGCAGCGCGTGGAACAGCACCGTGTAGAAGTAGATGTTCGTGAAGTCGATGCCCTCTTCCGAACCGTAGAAGACGCGCTCACGAGCGAGGTAGCCGTGCAGGTTCATCTGCCCGAGGCCGATCGCGTGCGTGCGGTCGTTGCCCTCTTCGATCGAGCGTACCGAGCGGATGTGGCTCTGGTTGCTCACCGCGGTCAGACCCCGGATGGCCGTCTCGACCGTCCTGCCGAGGTCGGGCGAGTCCATCGCGAGCGCGATGTTCAGCGACCCGAGGTTGCAGGAGATGTCCTTGCCGATCTGCGCGTACGAGAGGTCCTCGTTGTACGTCGTCGGCGTGTTCACCTGCAGGATCTCGCTGCAGAGGTTGGACATGTTGATGCGGCCCTTGATCGGGTTGGCCGCGTTCACCGTGTCCTCGAACATGATGTACGGGTAGCCCGACTCGAACTGGATCTCGGCGAGGGTCTGGAAGAACTCGCGCGCGTTGATCTTGGTCTTCTTGATGCGGGGGTCGTCGACCATCTCGCGGTACTTCTCGGTGACCGAGATGTCGCCGAAGGGAACGCCGTAGACCTTCTCGACGTCGTACGGCGAGAAGAGGTACATGTCCTCGTCGTTGCGAGCGAGCTCGAACGTGATGTCGGGCACGACGACGCCGAGCGAGAGCGTCTTGATGCGGATCTTCTCGTCGGCGTTCTCGCGCTTGGTGTCGAGGAAGCGCAGGATGTCGGGGTGGTGCGCCTGCAGATACACCGCGCCCGCGCCCTGACGCGCACCGAGCTGGTTGGCGTAGCTGAAGCTGTCTTCGAGCAGCTTCATGACGGGGATGATGCCCGACGACTGGTTCTCGATCTGCTTGATCGGAGCGCCCGCCTCGCGGATGTTCGAGAGCAGCAGGGCGACGCCGCCGCCGCGCTTGGAGAGCTGCAGCGACGAGTTGATGCCGCGAGAGATCGACTCCATGTTGTCTTCGATGCGCAGCAGGAAGCACGACACGAGCTCGCCGCGCTGCGCCTTGCCCGTGTTGAGGAACGTCGGGGTGGCGGGCTGGAAACGGCCCGAGAGGATCTCTTCGACCAGCTGGGTCGCGAGCTTCTGGTCGCCGTCGGCAAGGCCCAGCGCCGTCATGACGACGCGGTCTTCGAACCGCTCGAGGTAGCGCTTGCCGTCGAACGTCTTGAGCGTGTAGCTCGTGTAGTACTTGAACGCCCCGAGGAACGTCTCGAAGCGGAACTTCTTGCCGTAGGCGAAGTCGTTGAGCTCCTGGATGAACTCGAACGGATACTTGGCCAGCACAGCGGGCTCGTAGTACTCCTTCTCGACCAGGTAGTCGAGACGCTCCTTGAGCGAGTGGAAGAAGACGGTGTTCTGGTTGACGTGCTGCAGGAAGTACTCCCGCGCGGCGCGCTTGTCGGCGTCGAACTGGATCTTCCCGTCCGCGCCGTACAGGTTCAGCATCGCGTTCAGGGAGTGGTAGTCCATCCCGTCGAACGCGGCGTTGTTCTTGAAGGGCGTCTGCTGGGGAGCCTGCGTTAGTGCTGTGTCCACCATCGTTCCAATCCGTCGCTCACGCGATCGATGTCTTCCGGCGTGCCGAACAGTTCGAGCCGATACAAGTGCGGCACGTTGCACTTGCGGCTGATGACGTCACCGGCGAGGCAGAATGCCGCACCGAAGTTGGTATTGCCGGCGGAGATGACTCCCCGGATCAGCTGGCGATTGCGCTCCTCGTTGAGGAAGCGGATCACCTGCTTGGGGACGGCGCCTTTTTCTTCGCCGCGTCCCTGTCCCCCGCCGTAGGTGGGGGTGACGAGCACGAACGGCTCGTCTACGACCGGTGTCTGATTCCCCTGCAAGGGGATCCTGATCGCCGGCAGCCCGAGCTTCTCGACGAATCGAGCCGTGTTGCCCGAGAGGCTCGAGAAGTAGACGAGCAGTGGCGCTTGTGTCGCCAGTTTGCTCACGTCGCACCTCCCGTGCGTCCGGCCTCAGGCCAGGCGCGTTGCGAGTTCGTCGATCTTGTCGGGACGGAAGCCCGACCAGTGGTCGCCGTCGGTGATGACGACGGGCGCCTGGAGGTAGCCCAGGGCCTTGACCTGCTCGAGCGCGGACGGGTCCTGCGACAGGTCCAGAACCTCGTATTCGAGGCCCTTCGAGTCGAGGGCGCGGTAGGTAGCGGTGCACTGAACGCAGGACGGCTTCGTGTAAACGGTGATTGCCATTTCGGCCTTCATCCCCTTATTCATCGGTCTAATCGGTTGCTTGAGCCGGCGTCCCCCCACCGGGAGTCCAATACTACATATGGGTGCCGACACCGGGCGGCACCACAAGGGGTAGTAGTTACATTCGTGTAGTTCTCCACCGCCTCTCCCCTTAACAACACAGGTTGTCCACCGTTTCATCCACAGGGAGCGGATCGATTTCGAACCTGAAAAATCGCTGAATAACGCCACATTCGGATGCCTCGGCCCGAGCTATCCACAGGGCCGACGATATGGGGGGCCTCCGACATCCGGATTCCTGTGGACAACGCGGACACGGCGTGTCGCACCCCGTGCCGGCGTGTCGCACACCGCGACTACCATTGACCTCTCGTGGGCGCATATCGGGAACTGCTGAAGACGCCCGGCGTCGGCCGGATCATTGCCGCGCAGCTGACGGCGCGGTTCCCGAACGGGATGATCTCGCTCGCACTCCTTCTGCACATCGAGCAGTTGACGGGGTCGTACGGTGCCGCGGGCCTCGTACTGGCTGCGACCTCGGTCGGTCAGGCGGTCGCCGGACCCGTCACGAGCCGCTGGATGGGCATCTGGGGCATGCGCCGTGTCCTCACCCTGACGACCCTGGTCTGCGCCACCGCCATCCTGGTGCTGGGGCTCTTCCCCATGGTGCTCCCGCTGACCATGGCGTTCGGTCTCGTCGCGGGCCTTGCCACCCCGCCCGTGCAGTCCGCGGTGCGAACGGTCTATCCGAAGATGGTCAACTCCCGGCAGCTGACGCCCCTCTTCTCGTTGGATGCCTCGCTGCAAGAGCTCATCTGGGTTTTCGCGCCCGTCGTCATCACCTTCGTGGCGCTGCAGGCCGGCACGACGACCGCCATGCTGCTGATCGTCGTGATCCTGCTGGGCGGCTGCGCGTGGTTCATCATGTCGCCCGAGATCGGGCGTGTGCGCATCCCGCGCAGTCGTCGCAAGATCGGCAAGGTCCTGGCCAAGCCGCCCGTGCTGCTGGCAACGGTCGTCGGGTTCCTCCTGATCGGCGCGTGCGCGGCGGTCGAGGCCGGTGTCGTCGCGACGTTCGGTCACGGCGGCTTCGAGGCCGGCATCGTGCTCGCCCTCTTCGCGATCGGCAGCCTGACGGGCGGCCTCAGCTTCGGCCACATCCCGATCGGGTCGTGGGCGATGGCGCGCCGCCTCACGGTCGTCACGATCGGCCTCGCGCTGACCACGATCTCGCTCAACGTCTTCTGGATCGGCGGCACCCTGCTGCTGGCCGGGATCGGCATCGCCCCGGCCCTGGCGGTCGTCTTCGCGATCACGAGCGCGAGCGTGAAGTTCAGCGACACCGCCGAGGCCTACGGGTGGATCGGCACCGGGCAGCTCATCGGCGCCGCCGCGGGCTCGGCGATCGCGGGCTTCGTGATCGACGGCGCCGGACCGACGGCCGCCTACTGGGCCGCGGCGATCTTCGCGCTGTTCGGCGTCATCGTCTCGGTCGTCTGGGTGCGTTCGTTCCCCGATCTGCGCGGCCGGGACGCGAGCCCCATGCCCGACACGGAGCCCGTGCACACCGTCACGTGACGCTCAGGCCATGCGGCGCAGCACGTGCAGGAGCGCGAGGGCGTAGGCATCCGCGGGTGCCGGATGCGCGAACACGGCCGTCGTCCCGGCCATCTCGATCTCGACCTCGTGCGTGTCGGCCAGGCGGCGGAGCGCACGGAAGGTGCCGCGCAGCAGCTCGCGCAGCTGATCCTCGCGCGGGAGCCAGAGCGCGTCCTCGAGCGCGACGGAATCCAGCGCCCACTCGGTCGTGCCGTTGAAAGCCAGGATGACGCCGGTCGGGTACTGCCGGGGCTCGATCGTCATCTCGCTGACCGTGAAGACGTCGGCCTCGAACTCGGGCTCGTCGAGCTGGAACCGATCACCCGAGGCGGGGTGCCACACGAGTCCCGTCTCGCGCAGCGCGATCGCCAGCTCGGTCGAGATCATGCATCCATTGTCACAGCGCCCGGCGGCGCCGGCGCCGGATGGCAACCGGGGTCGGGCCCGAGCGAGCCCGGCCCCGCGCCGTCGGTCAGTGGGCCGCGTAGCCGCCGTCGACGAGGTGGTAGCTGCCCGTGATGAAGGATGCGGCGTCGGAGGCGAGGAAGCTCACGAGGGCGGCAACCTCTTCGGGGTTTCCGAGGCGTCCCAGGGCGTGCTGTGCAGAGAGTGCGGCCTGCGCATCGGCGTCGAGGTGCGCGTCGACCAGGGGCGTGTGGATGAAGCCGGGTCCGACCGCGTTGACGCGGACCTTCTGGGCGCCGTACTCGAGCGCCGCGTTCTGCGTCAGACCGAGCAGCCCGTGCTTGGCCGTGACGTACGCGGACGACATCGGGATGCCGACCGAGCCCAGCACCGACGCCATGTTGACGATCGAGCCACCGCCGTTGGCGACCATCGCGGGCAGCTGCGCCTTCATGCCGTAGAAGACGGCGTTGAGGTTGATCTCGATGACCTTCCGCCAGTCGTCGAGCGGGTAGTCGCCGACGGTCGCGGCCGCGCCACCGATGCCGGCGTTGTTTACGGCGATGCCGAGGGGGGCGAGCTCGCCGGCGCGGGCGACCATGCCGATCGCCGCGTCGGGGTCGGTTACATCGCCCACGAAAGCGGCAGCCGTACCGCCCGCGGCCGTGATCTCGTCGACGACCTTCTGCGTGGCGTCGTCGCGCAGGTCTGCCACGAGCACCTTCGCACCGCTCGCGGCGAGACTCAACGCGACCGCGCGGCCGATTCCGGATGCCCCGCCGGTGACGATTGCCGAACGTCCGGACACATCGTAGGTAGCCATGTCCCATACTCCTGTCTGCGCACGGTGTGCGCGTTGACCGATATCCGACATATGTCGGATAATGTGAGCCTACGCCTCGAATGACCGGGGTGGAACGGAGGATGCATGGCCGCACCACCGCACGCGAAGAGACGTCTGTACGCCACCGTTCTCGACCTCGCGGCGACGCGCCCGGTCGAAGACCTCACCGCAGCCGAGATCTGCCGCGCCGCGCAGGTGCATCGCTCCACCTTCGCCGAGTACGCGGCATCCGCTGCTGATCTGTTGCGCGCTGCGCTGCGCGAACAACTCGACGACATCCGCGCCCGGTATCTGACCGGCGCGGGATCCGCCGCCCCGAACGCCGCAGCCGACACGAGCCGCGCCGTCCTCGCCCACGTCGAATCCCACTACACGATCTATCAGCGCGGTCTCCTCTCCGCCGGGGGCGGCGATCTTCACGCCATGCTGGCCGAGCATTTTCGCGACTCGGTGCGAGAACTCGAAGCGGTCGGCGCCATCCGTCCCCCCTTCCACGCGCACGGCGCCACGACCCGATTCGTCGAAGAGAGCACGGCGCGATTCATCGCGAACGGGTCGATCGGGATCCTCGAAGCCTGGCTGAGCGAGGCCGCACCGCGCGATCCTGAACACTTCGTCGCCGCGTTCGAGGGACTCACGGCCGCCGCACGCGCGTAGGCGCTATGCCAGATCGGCGCCGAGATCCTGCCGAACTCCCCCGACGACCCCGAATCCGTCCCCCACGTTCGTAGGCTGGACGCCATGACCGCACCCCTCGCGCTGCCCGCCCTGACGTGGGGCGCCACCGACGCGCCCCGCCGCGCGCTCCTCATCCATGGCCTCGGGTCGAGCGGCGCGCTGATGTGGCGCCTGGGCGCAGCCCTCGCCGAAGCGGGCTGGGCCGCGACGGCCGTCGACTTACGCGGGCACGGCTCTGCGCCGCGCGCTCTGGACTACACGATCGGCGCTTTCGCAGCGGATGTCTCGGCCACCGCTCCCCCGCACGGCGGACCGTGGGACCTCGTCATCGGGCACTCGCTCGGGGGCGCAGCGGCGGTGGTCGCGGCGGCCGCCCATCCCACCTGGGCGCGGCGACTCGTGCTGATCGACCCGGGAATCGTGGTCCTCGGCGCCGACGCCGAGGCGGTCCGTGCCGGCCAGGAGCAGGCATTCGCCGACAATCGCGAAGAACTGGTGCGAGCCGAGCATCCGGGGTGGCATCCGCAGGACATCGAGCTGAAGATCGACGCAGTCGCGCGCGCGAGCCGGTGGGCGATCGACCAGGTCAGTGTTCAGAATCCCGACTGGGACGTCCGCGACGACTGCGCGCGCGTCACGGTCCCGACGCACGTCATCGGCGCCGACCCCGAGGTCTACAGCCTGTTCACGGGCGACATCGCGGCGGGCGTGCTCGCGGCGAACCCGCGCTTCACGATGTCGGTCGTCGCCGGCGCCGGCCACTCGCCGCACCGCGACGAGCCCGACGAGACGGTTCGACAGCTCCTCGGCGTGCTCGGCGACTGACCGAACCGACCCGCCCCACCCCGGTCGGCGGGACAATAGAGGCGTGCCCGACTTCGACCCCAGCGTCCACCTGCCCGACGATCTGATCGAGCGCATCCGCGCACGGGCGGCGACGCACGATCGCGACAACACGTTCCCGGACGACGACCTGGCCGATCTGCGCGCCGCGGGTTACCTCGCGATCATGGTCCCGACAAACCGGGGCGGGGCCGGGCTAGGGCTCGCCGAGGCATCCGTCCTGCAACAGCGTCTCGCGGGGGCCGCGCCCGCGACGGCCCTGGCGATCAACATGCATCTCGTCTGGACGGGCGTCGCGAAGGTCCTGCAGGACCGCGGTATCGACGACCTCGCGTTCGTGCAGGCCGGCGCCGGCGCGGGTGAGGTCTTCGCCTTCGGCATCAGCGAGGCCGGCAACGACCTCGTCCTGTTCGGCAGCGATACGGATGCTGCACCACTCCCCGATGGCGGTTACACGTTCACGGGCACGAAGATCTTCACCTCGCTCGCACCCGTCTGGTCGCACCTGGGACTGCACGGCCTCGACACGACCTCTGCCGACGGCCCGAAGATGGTCTACGCCTTCGTCTCGCGGGACGAAGAGGCGGCGGGCCGCATCACGACGCGCGACGACTGGGACACCCTCGGCATGCGCGGCACGCAGAGCCGCACGACCGAGCTGCGCGCGGCTGCCGCGCCCGCGGATCGCGTCGTCCGGCGCATCGACCCGGGCCCCCAGCCCGACCCTCTCGTGTTCGGCATCTTCAGCGTGTTCGAGATCCTGCTCGCCTCGGTGTACACGGGTCTCGCCCGCCGCGCACTCGACGTCGCCGTCGCGACGGCCCAGGCCCGCACTTCGAAGAAGACGGGCACGACCTACAGTCAGGACCCCGACATCCGCTGGCGCATCGCGGATATGGCCCTCGCCTACGAAGCACTGCCGCCGCAGGTCGCCGCGCTGGCCGCCGACATCGATGGCCTCGCCGACCACGGCGCGAAGTGGTTCTCGCTGCTCGCCGGGCTGAAGCACCGCGCGGTGGTGGCCGCCAAAGCCGTCGTCGACGACGCGATCCTCGTCACCGGTGGGTCGTCGTACTTCGCGGGTTCCGAGCTCGCACGCCTGTATCGCGACGTGCTCGCGGGTCAGTTCCATCCCTCCGATCCCGAGTCGGCGCACGCGACGGTCGCAACCGCCTGGCTCGGGCCGATCGCGCGCTGACCCCGCCGCGCGTGCCGGTTCGCCGTGGCAGGATCGGAAGCATGCGTGCCGAAGCCCTGCCCCCGGTCGATCTCGGCGACGGACTGACCGTCACCGCCCTCGGTTACGGGGCCATGAGTCTGACGGATGTCTACGGCCCGGTCGATGACGACACCGCGCTCGCGACCCTCACCCACGCGGTGGATTCGGGCATTCGCTTCGTCGACACGGCGAACGTGTACGGCGACGGGCGCAGCGAACGGATCATCTCGCGGCTCCTGCGAACCCGGCGCGACGACGTCGTGCTCGCGACCAAGTTCGGGATCCACGGCGGCACGGCCGGAAGGCGCGGCGTGCGCGGCACGCCCGCATACGTGCACGAGCAGATCGACCTGAGCCTGCAGCGCCTCGACACCGACCACGTCGACCTCTACTACCAGCACCGCGTCGACCCAGACGTCCCGATCGAGGAGACCGTCGGGGCCATGGCCGAGCTGGTCGTGGCGGGCAAGGTACGCCACCTCGGGCTCTCGGAGGCGACGGCCGACGAAATCCGGCGTGCCAACGCCGTCCACCCGATCGCCGCGATCCAGACCGAGTGGAGCGTGGTCAGCCGCGACGTCGAGCGTGCCGTCATCCCCGCCGCGATCGAAACCGGCACCGGCTTCGTGTCCTATTCACCGTTGAGCAGAGGTTGGCTCGGCGACGACTTCGACGCGGCGCGCATCGGACCGGGTGACATGCGCCCGAACTTCCCGCGATTCGCCCCGGAGAACCTCGCGGCGAACGCGGCACTCCGCGACGAGTATCTGCGGATCGCGCGCGACGCGGGCCTCACGGGCGCCGAGCTCGCGTTCGCGTGGCTCTTCACGCGCGCCGGAGCCCTCGGCATCCCGATCTCACCCATTCCCGGCTCGCGATTCGCGGCACACGTCAATGACTGGCTCGGTGGCGTGGGTGTGACGCTCGACGCCGAGACGATGACGCGCCTGGACGACTTCGCCGATCGCGTGCAGGGTGCGCGCAGCTTCGACCGCAACTGGACCAGCCTGCGCGGCGAGCCCGCCTGAGTGGGCCAGCCCGAATAGGCCCGGGGTTCAGCGCTTGTCGAAGTCGAACGCGCGCAGCAGCTCGGCCACGGCCTGCTCGCGCTCGGTGCCGCCCTGCTCGAACATCGTCGTCACGTGGGTGCGCAGGTGGTTCTCGAGCAGCAGCCGGTTGAGGGACTCGAGCGCCTTCTCGATCGCGCGGGACTGTCCGATGATGTCCATGCAGTACTCCTCGTTCTCGATCATCTTCGTCAGCCCGCGCAACTGACCCTCGAGGATGCTCGTGCGGTGCAGGGCGCGCTTCTTGATGTCATCGATCACGCGCCCAGGTTACCGCCGTGCGGCTGGAGGGCGGACGACGCAACCCCCGCCTGATGATCCGTTCACCGTGCGAGGATGACCGGATGGCACGTACCCCGTTGGCCCTGCTGAGTCCCGCAGACCAAGCTCGACGTCGCTCGCTGACGCGCATGAAGGCGGTCGCGCTCGGGGCCCTGCTCTTCATGGCCGTCGTTTTCGTCTTCGCCTTCGCGTTCCAGCAGAACGTGCCGTGGTTGGCATACGTCCGCGCGGCGGCCGAGGGCGGTATGGTCGGCGCGCTCGCGGACTGGTTCGCGGTAACGGCGCTGTTCCGGCATCCGCTCGGCATCCCCATCCCGCACACGGCGATCATCCCCCATCGTAAGGACGAGATCGGCCGCACCCTGGGCGAGTTCGTCGAGACGAACTTCCTGTCGGCCGAGGTCGTGCGCGACAAGCTCGAGAGCATCGGTGTCGCCTCGCGCCTGGGCACCTGGCTCTCGCACGACGAGCATGCGGAACGGGTCGCTACCGAGGGCTCGGCGATCGCCTCGGCCGTGCTGCGCGCGGTCAGCGACGACGATGTGCGCGACCTGATCGCCGACCTCGCGCGCTCGCACGTGATCGAGCCCGAGTGGGGGCCTGCGGCGGGCGCCTGGCTCGGCCGCATCGTCGAGACCGGCGCGCACCACAACGCCGTCGACCTCGCCGCCGACTCGATCGCGACCTGGCTCGAGAGCAACCGCTCGGCCTTCGCCGGACTCGTTTCGCGGCGACTGCCCGGCTGGGTGCCCTCGATCGCGCACCGACTCGTCGACGACACCGTCTACAAAGAGGCCGTGAACTTCGTTGCCGCCGTGCGAGCCGACCCCGAACACCCCGCGCGGGTCGCGATCGACGGCTACCTGTCGCGCCTCGCCGACAACCTGCAGCACGACCCCGACACGATCGCCCGGCTCGAACACGCGAAGGCCACGGTGTTCGACAGCCCGCGCGTGCGCGACCTCGCGGCGCAGCTGTGGGATACGGCGAAGAACGGGCTGCTGTCGTCGCTCGCCGACCCCGCGAGCGGACTGCGCGTGCGTGCGCGCGCGGCACTGGCCGAGATCGGCGGGCGTCTCGCGTCCGAGCCCGCCCTGCAACGCCGTGTCGACACCTGGGTCACGGATGCGGCGACGTTCGCGGTGGATCGCTACCGCCACGACATCGCGTCGGTGATCACCGACACGATCGAGCGGTGGGACCCCGAAGAGACCACGGAGAAGATCGAGCTCATGGTCGGCCGCGACCTGCAGTACATCCGCCTCAACGGCACGATCGTCGGCGCCCTCGCCGGGTTGACGATCTTCACGATCGCGCACGCGATTTTCGGCGCGTGACGTCGGCGCGGCGAAAAGCCTGGCCCGCGCAGGGTCAGGTCAGTAGCCTGATGCCGTGACCGAGCCATCCGCTGCGGCGACGATTCCCGATGTCGCGCTGTTCAGCTACGGCACCCTGCGCGTGCCCGCGGTGCAGCTCGACACGTTCGGGCGCCTGCTCACCGGGGAGCCCGATGTGCTGCCCGGATTCACCATCGACTATCTCGAGATCGAGGATGCCCGTGTCGTGGGGCTCAGCGGGCGCGACGTGCATCCGATCATCCGCCGAACCGGCAACCGACTCGACAAGGTCGTCGGCGTGCTGCTCTGGATCACCGAGGACGAGCTCGAAGCCGCAGACGAGTACGAGGTCCAGCAGTACAACCGGGTGTCGGTCACGCTCGGCAGCGGACGCGACGCCTGGGTGTACGTCGCCCGGTGACCCCGCGGCGCAGCCCGCCGAGCACGGGGGCCGAGGGGTGCAACCTCGGGGAGGGGGCGCCTCGAGATCGCACCCCTGCCCCCCACTCGTATTGCGGGGACCTGCCGTCCGGCGTCAGTCGGTTCGGGTCCGACGGGCGGCTCGGCAGGCGGTTCAGGGAAGTCGCGAGCTGGTCACGGCTCCGCAGATGGTGCTCTCCATAGGTATCGCACCGATGAGGGGTCCGTCCACCACCTCGGCGATATATCAGTGCGCGCCACGCAGACCACGCTCCCTGAGCTCCTCGAAGGGACCAGCCCGACCTCGTAAGGTGGCCGCATGAAGACGCTTGCGCTGGTGCGCCACGCGAAGTCGAGTTGGGACCACCCCGGCATCGACGACCACGATCGTCCGCTCAACGAACGCGGCGTGCGCGACGCTCCCCGGATGGCCGCGCGTCTGGCGACCGAGCATCCCGAGCTGCGCGGCGGCGCTCTGCTCTCCAGCACGGCGCTCCGCGCGGCGACCACCGCGGACGCGTTCGCCGACGCCCTCGACACGACCGTGCGGCTCGACGAACGTCTCTACGGCGCCTCGCCGCGTCGCATCGTCGAGCTCGCCGCGGCCCGGTCCGAGTCGGCCGTGGTCGTCGTGGCGCACGACCCGGGCCTGTCGGACCTCGTGCGGCACTGGTCCGGATTCCCCGCGGACGGCGCAATCCCGCACATGCCGACGTGCGCCGTGGCGGTGTTCGACTTCGACATCGACGACTGGCGCGGGCTCGAGTCATCCGTCCCTGATCGCTGGACCTACGACATCCCGCGCGACTCGGAGTAGTCGACCTTCCGGCCGAACAACCGGGCCTAATCGACCTTCGTGACGGCCCCAGCGGTGATGCGTACGAGCTCGTCGAACGACAGCGGAAAGACCGTGTGCGGCGTGCCACCCGCGGCCCACAGCTGCGGATACGTGGCAAGGTGCTCGTCCACGATCGTGGTGATCGGGGCGGGGTGGCCGGTCGGTGCGACTCCCCCGATCGCCTGGCCGGTCGCCTCGCGCACCTGCTCGGGCGTCGCACGGACGATGGACCCTCGACCGATGCGCTCCGCGAGTGCGGCCGTGTCGACGCGGTGCGAGCCGCTCGTCATGACGAGCAAAGGCTCGCCATCGCTCCAGAACACGAGACTGTTGGCGATCGCACCAACCTCGACCCCGAGGGCGGCCGCGGCGAGAGCCGCGGTGGAGGCTGCGTCGGGCAGCACCACGATCTGACCCGGGATGCCTGCCTCGGCGAGGCGGTCGGCAACGATTCTGCTGCGGGGCGAGAGTTCTGCGGTCACGGACCCACCATAGACGCGCCTCGGGGGGCGAGCGCACCGGCGATACCCTCAATGGCAAGCGATCGGGGATGCACGGTGCACCTCAGACGCCCCCGGTGCCGCACCGTGCCGTCGCGGCCCGCGAATCGTCCCGTTCATCCGAACGTGAAGGCCCGGGAATGTCCATGCGCCAGCATGCGTTTGACCAGGCATGCACCGCAAACGGATCGGCTTCCTGAGCTTCGGCCACTGGCACCCCCACCACTCGAGCCAGACGAACACCGGGGCCGACGCCCTGCTCCAGTCGATCGAACTCGCCGTGGCCGCGGAGGAGCTCGGGATCGACGGTGCCTACTTCCGTGTGCACCACTTCGCCCGCCAGCTCGCGAGCCCGTTCCCCCTGCTCTCCGCCGCCGCGGCGCGCACGAGTCGCATCGAGCTCGGCACGGGCGTCATCGACATGCGGTACGAGAACCCCCTCTACATGGCCGAAGAGGCCGCGGTGGCCGACCTGATCAGCGGCGGACGGCTGCAGCTGGGCATCAGCCGCGGTTCACCCGAGCCGGCGCTCAACGGTTCGCACGCGTTCGGGTATGTCCCGGCCGAGGGCGACACGGACGCCGACCTCGCCCGGCGCAAGACCGAGCTCTTCCGCACCGCGATCAGCGGCGAGCGCATCGTCCGGGCCGATCCGCGCATGAGCGGCGACGGAGCGCTCGCCATCCAGCCCCTCTCCCCCGGGCTGCCGGACCGCATCTGGTGGGGTTCCGGCACCCGCGAGACCGCTGTGCGCACTGCCGAGCTGGGCATGAACCTGATGTCGTCGACCCTGCTGGTCGAAGACACCGGCGTGCCGTTCGACGAGCTGCAGCTCGAACAGATCCAGATGTTCCGCGACGCGTGGGCGCAAGCGGGCTGGGACCGCGAACCGCGCGTCAGCGTGAGCCGGAGTGTCATCCCGATCACGAGCGACCTCGACCGCCAACTCTTCAGCTCGCGCGAAGACAGCCAGGATCAGGTCGGCATCCTCGAGGGTGTGCGCGCACGCTTCGGCAAGAGCTACACCGGCGAGCCGGACGAGATCGCGGCCGAGTTGGCTCAGGATGCCGCGGTCCAGGCCGCCGACACCGTGCTGCTGACCGTCCCGAACCAACTCGGCGTCGCGTACAACGCCCGCATGCTCGAGACGATCGCTCGCGAGATCGCCCCCGCGATCGGTTGGTCACGCGCGGATGTGTCCGAGGCGGTCGCTCAGGGCACCCGGTAACCGGCCGCCCGCACGAGTTCGTACCATTCGGCTCGTGTAAGGGGGATGTCGGAGCCCAGGGCCGCGCCCGCCACCCGCTCGGGTGAGGTCGTACCGAGAACCACCTGCATGTCGGCCGGGTGGCGCGTGATCCAGGCAGTGGCGATCGCGATGGCGGGCACGTCGTAGGCGGCGGCGAGCCGGTCGATCACGGCGTTGAGTTCTGGATAGTCGGGCGATCCGAGGAAGACGCCGTTGAAGAATCCGGCCTGGAACGGCGACCACGCCTGAACCGTGATGCCGTGCAGACGGCAGTAGTCGACGATCCCCCCACCGTCGCGGACGAGCGACTGGTCGAGCCCCTGCATGTTGCCCGCGAGCCCCTGGACGACGATCGGCGCGTGCGTGATCGACAGCTGCAGCTGGTTCGCGACGAGCGGCTGCGTGACGGCCGACTTCAGCAGATCGATCTGGCGCGGGGTGTGGTTCGAGACACCGAAGGCGCGGACCTTGCCGGATGCCTCGAGTTCGTCGAACGCGCGGGCGACCTCTTCCGGCTCGACCAGGGCGTCGGGCCGATGCAGCAACAGGATGTCGATGCGATCGGTGTCGAGCGCGCGCAGCGAACCCTCGACCGATGTGACGATGTGCTCGTACGAGTAGTCGAAGTACGGGCCGTCCGGCACGATGCCGCACTTCGTCTGCAGGGTGATCTCGTCGCGCTGGGCGGGCGTAAGCCGCATCGCCTCGGCGAACCGCCGCTCGCACCCGTGCAGGTCCGAACCGTATACATCGGCGTGATCGAAGAAGTCGATGCCCACGTCTCTCGCCGCACCAACCAGTGCGCGCACCTCGTCGTCGGTCTTGTCCTGGATGCGCATCAGGCCCAGCACGACGTTCGGCGCGGGCGTACCCCCGAGGGTGATGTTCTTCATGTCCGTCCTCCGTCGATGCTCAGCGGTCGCCCGCGAGGGCGGCCATGTCGTCTGCGCTCAGCTCGATTTCGGCGGCGAGGACCGAGTCCTGGATGCTCGCGGGCCGGGAGGCGCCGGGGATGGGGATCACGACGGGCGCGAGAGCGAGCTCCCACGCGAGAGCGATCTGCTGCGGGCTCACACCCCGGGCATCCGCCACGGTCTGGAAAGCATCGTGCTGCGCGCCGACGTCGGCCGCCCGCGTGATGCCGCCGAGGGGCGACCACGGCAGGAAGGCGATGCCGAGACGTGCGCAGTGCTCGAGCTCGTTGAGGCTGGAGCGGAAGGCGGGCGAGAACTGGTTCTGCACCGACACGAGCCGTCCGTCGAGGATGCGGTTGGCCTCGTCGATCTGCGCGACGGTCGCGTTCGAGATTCCCGCCATCTCGATGACGCCCTCGTCGAGCAGCTCACGCAGCGCCCCGACGGACTCGGCATACGGCACCGAGGGGTCGGGCCGGTGGAACTGGTACAGGCCGATCGCCTCGACGCCGAGTCGACGAGCGGATGCCTTTGCCGCTTCCTTCAGGTACTCGGGGCGTCCGTCGACGGTCCAACTGCCGTCACCCGGACGCAGGTGGCCGCCCTTGGTCGCGACCAGGACGCCCGACGTGTCGCCGCCGTACGAGCGCAGCGCCTCGGCGATCAGCGACTCGTTGTGACCGACCTCGTCGGCGTGCTCGTGATACGCATCCGCCGTGTCGATCAGCGTGACGCCCGCGTCGAGTGCGGCGTGGATCGTGGCGACCGAGCGGTCCCTGTCCGGCCGCCCCTCGATCGACATCGGCATGCCGCCGAGGCCGATCGCGCTGACGGTCCGGGATCCGATGGGTCGCTGCTGCACGGTGTTCCTTCTTCTTCGTCGGGATACGGGGCAGATGCTCCGCAAACACGCACAAACGAAAAACGCCCCGCAGGGGGGCGTCTATCGTTTGGTGGACCTGAGGGGATTCGAACCCCTGACCTCTTCATTGCGAACGAAGCGCGCTACCAACTGCGCCACAGGCCCGAGAACCTCCGACAGATTATCACGGTCCTTCGGCCACGCTTGCCGCCGGCCCGCGGTCGTCGGGTACGAACACGCTGCGTAGCACCTTCGCCCCACTCAGAACAACCCACTGACATCTCGATCCCGACGGGAGCAGGGTGTGAGGAGAAACCGAAAGGAGCCCCTCATGGGTATCGGAGACAAGATCAAGCACGGCGCCGAAGACCTCACCGGCAAGGCGAAGGAGGCCGCCGGCAAGGCGACCGACAACGAAAAGCTCGAGGCCGAGGGCAAGGCGGACCAGACCAAGGCCGATGTGAAGAAGGCCGGCGACAACGTCAAGGACGCCTTCAACAACTAGTCCCCTCAGCGCAGACGCGGCCTACGCCGTGAAGCGGCCCGCACCCGGCACGGGGGTGGGCCGCTTTCGCGTGCGGCGCGGGCCGCCGGCGAACGAACGCACGAAGACCGACGTCGGTCAGGCGGAACGTTGACGCAGGAGGGCGCGGACGTGCGCCTCGATCTCGGCATCGTCGACGACACCCATGCCCGCGTAGGGCGAGCGCGCCGTGCCCGAGCTCGCCGCGGGAGCGACGGCCGGCGCGACGGGATGCGCCGCCGGGGCCTGCGCCGCCGGCTGCAGGCGCTGGGGGCGCTCGGGCGCACTCGGCGTGCGTAGGGCCTCTTCTCGGGCGGCCTGGCGCAACGCCTCTCGAGCCTCGGCCGCGTCGAGCTGGGCGGCGGCGCGCGAGCCGTTGGACGACACGAGGGGCTGCGGGAGCGTCCGCGGCGTCCATTGGCGTTGGGGAACGATGGGTGCGAGGTCCTGAACGGATGCCTCGCGCCGCACCATGATCGGCTGCTCCACGGCGACCGTCGCCTTCGCCGCGACCTTAGCCATCCGTTGCAGCACGATCATCGCGAGGCCTGTCGAGACGGCGCCGGTCCAGAGGAACGTCTGCGCGCCGCCCTGGACGATCTGCCAGATGCCGAACCCGATGGCACCGAGGCCGATCAGCAGAAGAGTCGTCGCCACGAGCCGCGCGCGTCGACGCGCGCGGGCGCGGCGGGCGAGCGGGGCCGAGCGCGCCTGTGCGACCTGCTCGCGCAGGCCCTCGAGCTCGGCGGACTGATGTTCGGCCTGCAGACGACGTGCGAGACGCTGTTGCTGGAGGGCCGTGCGGGCGTTGAGTTCGAGGTGGACTTCACCCGGCGTCTCGCTGGTCTCGGCGAGAACGCGGATGGCCTGATTGAGCCGAACGGCGTTGCGTTCGGCCGAGTAGTACTGATGCCGGCTGTGCCATGTCGGTACGAGATAGACGAGCCAGAGCGCGACGGCGACGAGGAGGATCACTCCACCGCCCAATACCTGCCCACCCATGCCGACAACGGTATGCGAGGGCGCGTCGAAGATCGGGATGCTCCGGGCGTGTCGCGTCGCTGAGGTGGCCGACCCCTATGACTCCGGAGCGGCGGCATTCCGATCGGCCAGGGGGATGTTCGCGGCGTCGCGCGGCGCCTGGCCCGAGACCCACCTCTCGAGAACCCCGTAGGGCACGTCCTCCCGCGTCAGCGCGAACGCGTAGTGATCCCTCCAGTCGCCGTCGATGTGGATGTATCGACGGCGCAGCCCCTCGTAACGGAAGCCGAGCTTCTCGACCACCCTCAGGCTGGCCGCGTTCTCGGGGCGGATGCAGATCTCCATCCGGTGCAACCGCAGCTCGGTGAAGCACAGGTCGGTCGCCAGGGCGACCGCCGTCGGGGTGATCCCGAGCCCCGCGAAGCTCTCGCTGACCCAGTATCCGATCGTCGCGGATGCGAGCGAACCCCGCGCAATGCCCCACACGTTCAGTTGCCCGGCGACCTCGCCGTCGTACTCCATCACCAGCGGTACCCCGAGCCCGTCGCGGTACTGCTGCAGGAGTCGACGGATGCCGAGCCTCATGTCGAGAGAGACGACGCCGTCCGGACTCGTCGCTTCCCACTGCTCGAGCCAACCCCGATTGTCGAGCAGGGCCTGCTGCAGCACGCGGGAGTCGCGGGACTTGATCAGCCGGATCGAGATCGGTCCGTGCTCGCGCGGAAGGGACAACTCCATGCCCACTCCCTCTTGCGGGCGGCGAATCCTCGAAACGTGAGCCCTACAGACCCGCCGCAAACTCCTTGAACCAGGGACGCAGCTCGGGACCGAGATCCTCGCGGTCGGCGGCGAGCTGCACGATGGCCTTGATGTAGTCCACCCTATCGCCGGTGTCGTAGCGACGACCGCGGAACACGACGCCGTACACGCCGGGACCGTCGGGGTCTGCCGCGAGCTCCTGCAGGGCATCCGTCAGCTGGATCTCGCCGCCCTTGCCCGGCTCGGTGTGCTCGAGCACATCGAAAACGGCGGGGCTGAGGACATAACGGCCGATGATGGCGAGGTTCGACGGGGCATCCTCGCGCTTCGGCTTCTCGACGAGACCCATGACCTTGACGACATCCGCGTTGTCGGTGGCCTCGACGTCGGCCGCGCCGTACAGATGGATCTGGTCGGGGTCGACCTCCATCAGGGCGATGATCGCGGCACCCGTGCGCTCGTGCTCGGCCAGCATCGTCGTCAGCAGAATGTCGCGCTCGTCGATGAGGTCGTCACCGAGCAGCACGGCGAACGATGACGAGCCGACGTGCGCCTTGGCACGCAGCACCGCGTGGCCGAGACCCTTCGGCTCGCCCTGACGGACGAAGTGGATGTCGGCGAGGTCGCTCGACTCGAGCACGCGACGCAGACGATCGTGGTCGCCCTTGTCCTTCAGCTTGACCTCGAGCTCGGGAACCGAGTCGAAGTGGTTGGCGACGGCGTTCTTGTTGCGGCCGATGATGACGAGGATGTCGTCGATGCCCGCCTGAGCAGCCTCCTCGACGACGTACTGGATAGCGGGCTTGTCGACGACAGGCAGCATCTCTTTCGGCATCGCCTTGGTGGCGGGAAGAAAGCGCGTGCCGAGACCGGCGGCGGGAATGACGGCTTTGAACTTCATAGGAGGCATGTCGGCCATCGTAACGGGAAGGGAGGCGGATTCTCCCCCGCCGGATGGGGGACAGGGTCCGCTGTCGCGCCGGCTCCCCCACACCCCCGCCTAAGATGGTGCGCGTGTCCTCAGACGTCGATCACGTCAAGCGGGCGCTTCGCGCCGATCTGCGCGAGCGTCGTCAGCTGCGATCCGACGCGCAACGAGCAGAGGCGGAACACGCCATCGCCGACCGCCTCGACCAGCTGGTCGACCAGCTCGGAGCGCGCTCGATCTCGTGCTTCCTGTCGATGTCGACCGAGCCGGGAACGCGCGAGTTCGTCGATCGTGCCGTAGCCCGAGGCATCCGCGTTCTCTTGCCCGTCACGCGCGCGGACGGCCTTCTCGACTGGTCCGTCGCCGTCGAGGGTGGAGACGTCGCCGAGGGGATGTTCGGGCTTCCCGAACCCGTGGGCGAACTGCTGGGCCCCATCGCCGTCAACGATGTCGATCTGATGATCATCCCCGCCGCGGCCGTCGACGCATCCGGCATGCGCATGGGGTGGGGACGCGGATACTTCGACAAGACCATCGGCTCGATGGAGGGCTGCCCGCCCGTCTACGCCGTCATCTTCGACTCCGAGCTCGTCGACGAGGTGCCCAGCGAGGTGCACGACCAGCCCGTCTCGGGCGTGGTCACCCCGTCCCGAACCGTCACCTTTGCGCCCCCCGCGCGCTGATTCACGCCTGAACCAGGAGCACGATGCCCACCTATGCCTACGCCTGCAAGTCCTGCGGCCACCATTTCGACGCCGTCCAGGCGTTCACCGATCCGACCCTGACCGAGTGCCCCGAGTGCGGCGGCGCGCTGCGCAAGCAGTACGGCACGATCGGGGTCACGTTCAACGGCAGCGGCTTCTACCGCACGGACTCACGCTCGGGCGATGCGAAAGCACCTTCGGGCTCGTCCGGTTCTCCGTCGAAGTCCGATGCCGGTTCGACGTCCGGCTCCGGATCGAAGTCGGACTCGGGATCGAGCGCGGGTGGCGGATCGTCGTCGTCTTCGTCAGGATCGACATCGTCGGGATCGACATCGGCAACGAAATCCTCGCCCGCCTCGACGGGTTCGTGAACCGGGCCCCCGTGCCCGCGGTAAGGAGCATCGCATGATCAAGGGATTCAAGGAGTTCATCCTCCGCGGCAACGTCATCGACCTCGCCGTCGCCGTCGTCATCGGCGCCGCTTTCAGCGCGATCGTCGCGGTGATGGTGGAGCAGCTGATCAACCCCCTCATCGGCGCGATCTTCCAGGTCGGCGACCTGAGCGGTTGGGTGATCGAGATCCCGACGATCAGCGGCAGCGTGTCGACGATCGGCATCGGCGCCATCATCGGCGCGGTCATCAACTTCGTCGCGATCGCCGCGATCGTGTACTTCGTGTTCGTTTACCCGATGAACCACATGAAGGCGCGCGCCGCAGCGAAGGCCGGTCTCGACAAGGCTCCCGAAGAGCCTCAGCTCCCGACCGAGCAGGAGATCCTCGTTCAGATCCGCGACCTGCTCGAGAAGCAGCAGTCCGGCCCCTCGCCGCGCGCCTGACCCTCCTCACCCCGCACCTCTCCCCTGCCTCTCCCCCGCACGCGCCCAGCGCCGAGCGCCCAGCGCCCCGCGCCCCATCATGCCCGCGTGTCCCACTTCCATCGCATTGTGTCCCACTTTGAGCCGCTAAGACACCGGCATAACGAGTAGAAGTGGGACATCGGATGCAGCGGCCTGCCGTGCTGCCGGTCAGTAATGCGGGGGCACGTCCTGGCGTAGGCGGTCGTCGTTAGGGCCCGCGGTCGCGGCATCCGGTGCAGGACGGGGATCGGATGCCTCGTCCCGCGGCGCCGGCTCGGGTGTCGCACCGGGCGCGGGCGTGAGCTTGGCCCGCCGCGCCCCGGGTACCTTCACGACGCGCTGGCGCCCACCGGCGTGCTCGTCCGGGGCCTCGCCGGAACCGTCAGCCGAGGCCATCGATCGGCTGCGTCGACGCCTCGACGGCGGGCGCGTCGGGCTCGACACCGAGAATCGATGCGATGCGCGCGGCGACGGCCGGAGCATCCGTGTACAGATCGAACGAGTGCACCCGCACGTAGTGCCATCCGAGTCGGCGGAGCAACTGCGGACGCAGCCGCAGTGATTCGCGCAGGGACTCGTCGTGCGTCTCGGGGTCGCTCTCGACCACGACGGCCTTGCCCGCGTGCTGCGCCACGAGCGGCAGCAGACCCCGGTAGTGCACGTCGACCGAAACCCCCAAGCGGCGCAGCTCGGAGGCGAGGCGGCGCGTGAGCGGGTCGGCCAGGTCTTCGAGGCGGGCATCGCGCTGGCGCGCGGCCATGCCGCCGAGGATCGTCATGAGCGTCGCGGCGCCGTACTCCAGGCGTCCGTCGTCGAAGGCGGACGGACGGATGGATGACACGATCACCATCGAGCGGCGCGCCCGTGTCATGCCGACCGTGAGCAGCCGCTCGCCGTCGGGCGTCGACAGGTCGCCGAAGTCGCTCAGCACACGCCCGTGCTTCGTGAGGCCGTAGCCGAGGGAGAAGATCACGCGGTCGCGACTCTCGGCGACGGACTGTTCGAGCGTGAGGACGGCGAAGGGCTCGGCCGTGTCGCGCAGGGCGAACTCTGCGACATCCGACCGGCTCGCGAACGCCGCGTTGACGGCCGCGCGCACGCGTTCGGCGTGCCGCACGCTGGCGGTCACCACCATGAGCGACTCGTCGGGTCGGTTGAGGGCGTGCTCGAGCACGAGGGTCACGACGCGCGTGACCTCGGTGTCGGGGCTTTCCACGGCGCCGCTGATCGGATCGGGGGCACCGAATCCGCCCTCGACGTAGTCGACGGTCAGGCTGCCCCGGCCGAGGTAGGAACCGGCCCACGGCCACGACACGATCTCGCCACCGTAGAACGCGTCGTTGACGAGCTCGGCCAGGTCTTCGCCCCCCGCACGGTAGCTGCGGGTCAGCGTGTACACGGGCAGCAGGTCGGCGAGCTTCTCGAACACCGAGACATCGTCGAACGTGACGTCGGCCTCGGGTTGCGGCGCAGACCCGGCCGCGAGAGTGAAGGGCGAGGGCCGCTGCGTAACGGGGTCGCCGAGCACGACGACCTGACGGGCGCGTCGGATCGCGGGTGCCGCTTCGGCCAGGCAGATGGCCCCGGCATCCGCGATGATCACGGTGTCGAACATGACCGAATCGGGGATCCGCGGCACCTCGTAGGGCGATGCGAGCCAGACCGGCGCCAGCGCGCGACCGAGGGTGGGTGCCCCGAGAGTGAGCGTCGCGGGTGTCGCGGTACCACGGGTCAGGAGCGCCTTGAGGTTCTCGGCCTCGCCGGGCTCATCGACGATGCCGATCTTCCATTCGCGCGCGAGCTGCCACGAGAGGATCGATCCGGATGCCGCGGCGTGCGCCTCGTCGACGAGCCGGAAGTCGCGTTCCAGGCGGTCCACGACACTCGTGTTCGCCCCGAGCAACGACTTGTCGGTGCGCAGCATGTGCTCGAGCGCGGACTGCCACCAGGCGTATTCGAGCTCGGCCGCGACGCGATCGGCGGGGACGTGCCGCACCGACAGCTCGGCGAGCAGCCCGCCCAGCCCCAGTCGGGCGAGTTCGGCGCGCAGGGCGGTGCGCTCGATCAGATTGTCGAGAACATCGGATTCTGCGGCCAGGCCGGCCAGAGTACGCACCAGGGTCTTGACCGACAGCGAGGCGAGGCGCTTGTCGCGATCTCGCCCGAGCGGGGTGTCGAGTTCTGCGAGCTCGGCCGTCACCCGCTGCCACGCGACGTGTACGTCGGCGAGCCCCAGCGGAACCTCGGGCGCGACGCCGATGTCGACGAACTGCTGCCACTGCGAGCGCTGACGCTGAATGCGCACGAGCGCCTCGTGCATGTCGGCGACGTGAACGCCCGGGCGGACGTACTCGCGGGCCAGCCGACGCAGGCGCCGACGCTCCCCCGCCTTCATGCCGGCCGCGTCCCGGCGCGGACCGAGCGCCCGGATGAGGTCGGCGAGGGGACGCTCGAAGACGGTCGGGCTGAAGCGGTCGAGCGAGTCGCGGATGTCTATGAGCAGGCGCAGGTACTCGCCGAGTTCGTCGATCGAGGCGAACGGACGCATGCGCGTCTGGGCGATCAGCTCGAAGCCGCGCTCGAGCAGCCGGGGAACCTCGGTCGTGTGCAGGCGCTGGGCGAGCGCGTGAGCCGCCTGGGCGGCATCCGTGCTTGCGAAGTTGACGCCGTACCAGGGCGAATCGCCCGGGCCGAAGCGGAATTCGCCGAGCGTGGCGGCGAGCTCGAGCATCCGTGCAGCCTCGGTGCGGTCGTTCGCGAGCTTCGACAGCGTCGCGAAGTCGAACCGGGTGTCGACGGGGGCGAACCCATCGCTCACGGGGAGGGCGGCGAGCGCGCGGAGTGTCTGGAGGGGGCTGATGTCGAGGCCGGGAACCGTCGTCGTGAGGGCCTTGCGGTACGACGTGAGCAGCGCGCGCAACCGCACGAGCGCGTCGTCGACATCGCCGAGCTGCGGAGCCGTGGCCTTCTCGTTGCGAGCGATCGCGCGCACCAAGTCGCGGGCCGTGTTCGTCGGTGAGCACGCCAGGCCCGGCAGGCCGACCTGACCGAGCCGGTGCCGCACACCCTCGATCGTCGACCGACGAGCGCTGACGACGAGCACGCGGCGGTGCTCGTGCACGAGTGCGCCGATCGCGTTGATGACGGTCTGCGTGCCGCCCGTTCCGGGCAGGGTCGCGACGGCGATCGAGCGTCCGGCGGTGATCTGGGCTAGCACGCGCTCCTGCTCGGAGTCCGCGTCGAGCAGCAGGGTGTCGGCGGCGGGCGGGCGGTCATCGGGCCCGACCGATGCGACTTCGCCCGGCTGCGCGGCCAGCGTCTGCCGGTCGGCCGGGTGCCCCGCCAGGGCGTTCAGCACAAGTCCCCCGGCGCGCGAGGCATCGCGGGCCATGCCGCGTGCCACATCGGCGAACGTCGAGACGATCAGGCGAGGATGCACCGTGAAGGTGTCGATGTGGGATGTGACGGATCGCAGCCGGTCGATGACCCGCTGTGGCTTGAAAACGCCGCCCTCGTGGGCGAGCGCGGCGAGCGCGGGGCCATCCAACGCGATACCGAAGTGCTCGCGCGCGACCGAGTCGAGCTCGGGGTTGATGTGGAAGCCGCCGTGCAGCTTCAGCTCGAAGTCGGCGCCGTGGCGACGGATCGCGAGGGGACGAAGCAGAACGGGCGCACTGTACGAGACCCCACCGATGCGCCATCCGGCGAGGCCGACGGCCAGATGCACGGCCTCGATCGAGCGGACGGTGCGCAGTTCGACGTTCTTCGCCGTGATCGCCTCGGCCGCGAGGCGTGCCGTGCGCAAGGCGACCTCGTCGCGGAACAGCCCCGAGAGCAGCGTCGACTGCCCCGTGATGAACTGCGGCAGGCTGCCCGGGTGCGCGTTGGTGATGTCGATTCCGGCGTCTGCGACGTCGACGAACTGCAGCAGCGGCGAGCGCCCACCGAGTTCGGATGCTTCGGCTCGCAGCCGTGAGCGCAGCACATCGGCGATGTGCGCGATCTGCACACCGGGTTCCGCAACACTCAGGTCATCGGGCGAGACACTGCGCTGATCGGGCGAGATATTGCGGTTATCGGGCGCGCCGAGCGACGGGGCCTCGTCTTCGCCCAGGTCCACGGCGCTGCCGTCTGCTCGCCACACACGGTCACCCTACGTGCGGACTGCGCGCGGGCGGGGCAAGCGCGGCGAGTTTCGCGGGATTGCCGGGTTGGACAGGCCATCTCTCCTCCCCCGCCCGCGCATCGAGGCATCCATCCCCCCATTTGCGCCCTCGAGGCCGGGATGTCGCCCGCGCGCGGCAGGATGGGCGATATGCCGCCGCACTCGACATCGATCAGCCGAACGACGCTGCACTACACCACGACACTCACCCCGATCGGCACCGCGCTCGCGGTGACCTCCGACAGGGGCCTGGTCGCCCTCCGCTTCGCGGAAGGCTCTCCCGAGAGCATGCTGGCTCAGATCATGGCCTGGCGACGCGAACCTGCCGCGCGAGATGACGAGGCGCTCGCACCCGTCGTCATCGAGCTCGAGCAGTACTTCGCCGGTGAACGGCGGCGGTTCGACATCGACCTCGACCTCACGGGACTCGCCCCCTTCACCCGCGCGGCCCTCGAGGCCATCCGCGACATCCCCTACGGCGAGACGGCGGGCTACGGCGAGGTCGCGATCACGGCCGGCGCGCCCCGAGCGGCGCGAGCGGTCGGAACGGCGTGCGCCAACACGCCCATCTCGGTCGTGATCCCCGTGCATCGCGTCGTCCGCGCCGACGGATCGCTCGGCGAATACGGAGGGCGACCCGAAGTCAAGCGGGCGCTGCTGGCGCTCGAGTCCGGTATCGAAGGAGTCCTGCCGTGACCGACGCACCCGCGACCCCTCGCCCAGCCGACCTGGTCGTCGGCGAGGACGGGCTCGCCCGGCCCCGGTGGGCGGCGAGCGACCCGCTCCTCCGCACGTATTACGACGACGAGTGGGGCATGCCCGTTCGCGACGAGCGCGGTCTGTTCGAGCGGCTGAGCCTCGAGGCGTTCCAATCCGGGCTGTCGTGGGCGATCATCCTGCGCAAGCGCCCGGGGTTCCGCGCGGCGTTCGCCGACTTCGACCCCGACGCGGTCGCGGCGTACGCGGAAGAAGACGTCCAGCGCCTGCTGCAGGATGCCGCGATCGTGCGTAACCGCGCCAAGATCCTGGCCACGATCGCGAACGCACAGGCCACCGTAGCTCTCCGTTCCGATGGCGGGCTCGCGCAGCTGGTGTGGTCGTTCCAGCCGGACGCGACTCCGACACCCGTGAGCTACGCCGATGTCCCCTCGACATCCGATGAATCGCGGGCTCTCGCCAGGGCGCTGAAGGCGCGCGGCTTCCGCTTCGTCGGGCCCACGACCGCCTTCGCGCTCATGGAGGCCGTCGGTATCGTCGACACGCACCTCGTGGGCAGTCACCGTCGCGGGTCGAGCGGCGTCTGGCCCGCCTAGACCGTTCGGTCCACCCGCCCGCGGCGCCGGCGATGCCCGACGGCGCCCCACGACGCCCACGGTGGCTGCGGTAACCCGCCGCGCCCACAGCACCCCGACGGCAGCCCACCGCGCCCACGGGGCCCACGGCGCCCGACGGCGTTCGACGGCGTTGACGGCAGCCCGCCGCATCACTTGGGGCGTTGAAATCCCCTTGGGGCGCGGGATTCCGCGCCCCAAGGGGATCCTGACGCCCCAAGTCACGCAGCAGTGTCACACGGGGGGGGTCACGCGGAGCGACAGCGGCAGGCGCGCGGGCTGCAGCACGGGCAGGGGCAGACCAGCGCCGCTAGTGACTCGTGGCCTTCTCGGCGCCGTAGCCGGTGAGCGAGCGCACGTCCATTTCGGCGGCGAGGCGTCGGTTCTCGGCCTTGCGCGACGTGACCGACCCGAGCCAGCCCAGGAAGAACCCGAGCGGGATCGACACGATGCCGGGGTTGTTCAGCGGCCACAGGGCCGTGCCGACCGGGAACACGCTCGTCTCGGTGCCCCAGAACACGGGCGACGCGACGATCAGGATGATGGCCGACCCCAGGCCGCCGTACATACTCCATACCGCGCCACGGGTCGTGAACCTGCGCCAGAAGAGCGAGTACAGGATCGTCGGCAGGTTCGCCGAGGCCGCCACCGCGAATGCCAGCGCCACGAGGAACGCGACGTTCTGACCCTGGACGCCGATGCCCCCGATGATCGCCAGCACACCGATCACGACGACCGTGCGGCGCGCCACCTTGACCTCACCATCCGGCGGCACATTGCCCTTCTTCACGACGTTCGCGTAGATGTCGTGCGCGAACGACGCGGCCGCTGTGATCGTCAGGCCCGCCACGACCGCGAGGATCGTCGCGAAGGCGACCGCCGAGATGAACCCGAGCAGCAGCGGGCCGCCGAGCGCGAGAGCGAGCAGCGGGGCCGCCGAGTTGACCCCGCCCGGGGCCTCGCGGATCGCTTCCGGTCCGACCAGCGCCGCGGCGCCGTAGCCCAGAACGAGCGTGAGCAGGTAGAACAGACCGATCAGCCAGATCGCCCACACGACCGAACGACGCGCCTCCTTCGCGGTCGGCACCGTGTAGAAGCGCATCAGCACGTGGGGCAGACCGGCCGTGCCGAGCACCAGGGCGATCGCCAGGCTGATGAAGTCCCACGGGTTGGCGCCGTACTGCAGGCCGGGGGCGAGGATCGCATCCGGGGGCGTCGTGGTCGAGGCATCCACCGCCGCTCCCAGCAGGGTGTTGATGTTGAAGCCGTTGATCGCGAGCACCCAGATCGTCATGACGATGGCGCCGCCGATGAGCAGGAACGCCTTCACGATCTGCACCCAGGTCGTGCCCTTCATGCCGCCCACGAGCACGTAGACGATCATGAGCACGCCGACGACGGCGACCACGATCGACTGCCCGAGCTGGTCGTCGATGCCGAGCAGCAGCGAGACGAGCCCGCCTGCCCCCGCCATCTGCGCCAGCAGGTAGAAGAAGCAGACGGCGAGGGTCGTGATCGCCGCGGCCATCCGGACCGGGCGCTGAGCGAGCCGGAACGACAACACGTCCGCCATCGTGAACTTGCCCGTGTTGCGCATGAGCTCGGCCACCAGCAGCAGCGCGACGAGCCACGCGACGAGGAACCCGATGGAGTACAGGAACCCGTCGTATCCGTTGAGCGCGATCGCCCCGCAGATGCCGAGGAAGGATGCGGCCGACAGGTAGTCGCCCGCGATCGCGAAGCCGTTCTGCGGCCCCGTGAATGAGCGACCGGCCGCGTAGTAGTCGGCCGCGGTCTTGTTGTTGCGGCTCGCGCGGATCACGATGAACAGCGTGATCGCCACGAACGCACCGAAGATCGAGATATTGAGGACGGGGTTGTTCTCGACGGTGGTGGAGGCGGCCTCGAGCGCCGCGAAGATGTCGTTCACGAGGTGGGCTCCTGCTTCTCGAGGGCATCACGGATGGCCGCGGCCTTCGGATCGAGCTTGCGGTTCGCGAACGCGACGTAGGTCATCGTGATCGCGAAGGTGGTGACGAACTGCCCCAGCCCGAAGATGAGGCCGACGGTCACGTCGCCCCAGACGCGCGTACCCATGAAGTCGGTGGCGAACGACGACAGCAGGACGTAGACGAAGTACCAGACGAGGAACGCGACCGCGAGGGGGAACACGAAGCTGCGTTGCGTCCGCTTGAGCTCCTGGAACGGAGCGGACTCCTCGACCGCTATATAGTCGATCCCGCCGGGCGGGACCGTCTCGGTTTTCGGATCACTCATGTGGCCTCCTTGCCATCAGTGCGGATCCCGCGCGAAGCCAGAAAAGACGACCGAGTGCCGCCACGGGAGGCGCGACGGATTGCCCCGATCCGAGCGCTTTTTTCGCTCCGGCAGGTGTAGGGTCGACGCTACGAAACGCGGCGACGATGCCGTCACCCCCGAAAGTTGGTAGTGATGCTTACCCCGGATCGGATCGACTCAGAAGCTTCGGCGCTGACGGGTGCCGTGCGCGAACTGGCGCGACGGACCCACTTTCCGGTGTCGTTCGGTGGATTCGTCGATGGCGGCAACGCGCACATCAGCGCCATCCACGGCAGCCGCACGCGCAGCCTCGATGGGCTCAACGTGCGCGTGATGCGCGGGCTCGGCGGCCGGGTGATGGCGGAGATACGACCCCGGGCGACGCCCGACTACGGCGCGGCACGGCACATCACGCATGATTACGACCGTCACATCCTGGGCGAGGGCATCTCGACCCTCCTGGCGGTCCCCGTGATCGTCGGCGGGCGGGTCCGCGGGTTGCTCTACGGGGGCGCGTGGGCGTCCGCGAACGTCGGTGAGGTGGTGATGAAACCCGCATTCCAGGTGGCGGATGCCCTGGCCACCGAACTGCGCGTGCGCGACGAGGTCGAGCGCCGCCTCGCGACGCTGGATGGCGCGACCGCACCGGCGAGCGGGGCCCTCGGACCTGCCTCACCCCGTGCGCAGGGCGGGGCGGCGACGCCGACGGAACCGCATCCGTCGCTGCCCGCGGCCCACCGCGAAGAGTTGCGCGAGAGCTACGCCGAGCTGCGCACGATCGCCGCGGCCATCACCGACCCCGACGTGCGTGCGCGGCTCGCGCACGTCGAACAGCGCTTGGCGGCGCTCTCGGGCGACGACGACACGGCGCAACTCACGTCGTCCGTGTCGCTCTCCCCGCGCGAGACGGATGTGCTGGCGTGCGCCGCGATCGGTGCGACGAACGCTCAGATCGCCGCCCAGCTCTCGCTGCGCGAGGGGACGGTCAAGGCGTACCTGTCGAGCGCGATGGCGAAGCTGGATGCCTCGACTCGGCACGCCGCCGTGACCAAGGCCCGCCGGAGCGGGCTGCTGCCCTGACCCCAGGCATCCGTCGCCATCGACGCGATACTCCGATGCACCCCTGCGCACCCGCGACCACGGGGCCGCACGCGCTAAAGTGGCCTGATGGCCCGCAGAATCGTACATCAGCTCGTCGACGATCTCGACGGCACCGTTCTCGATAGCGGAGAGGGCGAGACCGTCCTGTTCTCGCTCGACGGCATCGCGTATGAGATCGACCTGACCGAGGCGAACGCCGCGGCGCTGCGTGACGCGCTGCAGCCCTACGTGGCGGCGGGCCGCCCCATCTCGTCGAGGGCCTCGGGTTCGCAGACCGCGGGCGCGCGTGCCCGTCGGCGCTCCGGCCAGCAGGACCTGGGCGTCGTCCGCCAGTGGGCCCGCGACAACGGCCACCAGGTGTCCGATCGCGGTCGTGTTCCGGCGAGCGTCATCGAGGCGTTCGAGGCCGCGCAGGGGTCCTGAGCCCGCACCGCGCCCGGATTCCCGTTCGCCGACCCCTGAGAGCGAACCTTGGGAATCTCCTCCACGTGCGCGTGTGAGGTTGCATGCCGCCCCGATTCTCGGAATCGTGGCCACCTCGACGAACGGAAGGAGAGCAGCATGCTGACACTCACCGAGAACGCGAGTATGGCGGTCAAGTCCATCGTGGAGCAGGTGCCCGACGCCCCCGCCGGGGGACTGCGCATCCGCGACACGGGATCGGCCGAGACAGGATTCGAGCTCGGCGTATCGCCGCAGCCCGAGACGACGGACGCCGTTGTCGAGGTCGAGGGCGCACGTGTCTTTCTCGACGCGGGAGCCGCACTGGCGCTCGACGACAAGGTCCTCGACGCGCAGATGGAGCAGGACGGGTCCGTCCGCTTCGCTCTCGCCGTCCAGGGCTGACGCGCACGTACGAAAGAGGCCCCCGCTCTCCACGCTGGAGACGGGGGCCTTGTGCGTGCCTGCGAGGGATCAGTCCGCGACGGCCGGATCCGTGCGAAAACCCGTCGTCTTGTGCGTGCCGTCGCATAACGGCTTGATGAGGGATGCCCCGCACCTGCAGAGGGCGAGCGTTCGGCGCTGCGACTCGATGGGCTCGCCCCGCTCGTCCAGCACCTCGACATCACCGCGAACGATGAGCGGGCCGTCGGGATAGGACTCGATCGACGCGCGCCGGGCGTTCTCGGCGACCGTCATCGGTTCGCGGTCTCTGCGTCGCGCAAGGAGCTGTGCCCCGCATCCCAGGCGTTCAGCATCTCGTCGCCTACCCAGCCGTCCAAGGCAAGGCAAGCGGCGGCGCCGAACATGATGTCGGGCAGCAGATCGGGACTGTCCACGGCAAGCCCCCCGGCCAGGTCCCGCCCGGCGATCTGCTCGTGCACCGCATCCGCCTCGACGTGCTCGTCGAAATACCAGGTGACGTCGGGCCCGAACCCCAGGCGTCGGAACCCGTCGGCGTACATCCGACTGGGCAGCGACGACGTCATCTCGAACGCGGCCAAGTGCCCGACAATCGCGCCGCGCAGGCGCCGATTGAGGCCGAACAGCGACATCGTGTTGAGCGATGCGAGGGTGACAGCGGGCACCACGTCGACGTAGGCGCCGTAGGTGTCATCGAGTCCGAGCCCGCGCACGGTCTGGGCGAAGATCCGCGAATGCATGCGCGAGACATCGCCCCCGCCGTACTCGTCGGACTGGATCTCGACGAGCGCCGCCTTGGCCAGTCCCGTCAGACGCGGGATCGCCCACGAGTGCGGATCCGCCTCGCGCAGGGTGTACACGCTTCGGTGCATGAGCAGCTCCCGGGCCTGCTCGACGGTCGCCTTCTTGGCGATGAACCGCGCGACGCTCGGCCCCGGAGTCGGGGCCGTCAGGGCGAACAGGGCACGCGCCACCTCATCCCGCGTCGGCATGGGTGCGGCAGGCATTGGAACGCGCTCGCGCAGAGCCGCCTCGAAGGTGCGCTCGAGCACACCGCGGGTCGCGATGAGCATCGGATGCCACTCCCATCCGGCATCGATGACGTCGAGCGAGCCGTAGTGACTCGCGTACAGCAGGAACAGGGTGAGTTGCACGTCGTCGTCACGGATGACATCGGGTGCCTCGGCCAGCGCGCGCTCGGCGCGCCCGACGACGTCGCCCGCCTCGGTCGATCCGGGTTCCTCGGCGAGGATCGCCATCAGGTGAGCGCTGAGCTGCCCGCGCGGGGCGAACGAGAACGGATGCATCGTGACATCCGTCGTGATCGTGGTCTTCATGACACTCCTTGGGTGCGTCCACTCAGCGTGCACCCGCGCCCCGCGCGAGCGCAGGGGCTTGACAGGCAGCGGCGCCCGTGATGTACGAGGCCGACATCCCGCGCCCGTGCGTCCGCCAGCTATCGCGCAATATCGCGGTGAATCACGGCACTGTCAACCCCCCGAGAGATCGCGCCTCAGGGGGTTACGGTTGCGCAGCATCGTTCGCACGGACGGTGTCCTCGAGCGGAGAGGAATGACATGAGCGACAACGCGAACGACGAGCCGGACGAGCAAGACGTCCCCGGCACACCGGACTCTGCATCCGGATCCGAGTTCGAGTCGGACTCCGGCTCCGCATCGGATGTCTCACCCGACCAGCCCCAGACGACCGATTCGCACGGGATGCCCGTCGACAATCCCTCCGGAGGCTGACTTCCGATGAACCCCGAACACACGGCGCGCTTCGGCGCGGGCGAGACGGACAACCTGTCCCCGGCGCCCGTTGACAGCGGGTTGTCCGAGGCGGATGCCATCCGCAAGGACCGCTCGTACAGCCCCGCCAGCGAGAGCGAAACGGAACGCAAGCAAGAGGATCCGCTGCCCGACACGATCGATGACGACATCGACCCCGATGACGTGCATGTCGTACCCGGGACGGGCGGACCCGACGACGTCGGCGACATCGACGTCGATCCCGAGGACCTCAACCTGCCCAGACGCACGTCCGGACAGAATTCCGAACACGATGGCAAGGAGTGATACGCGTGGTACAGATCATCGAGACCACCGACGTGAACGTTCCCGTCGGCACCGCCTACAACCAGTGGACCCAGTTCGAGAGCTTTCCGAAGTTCTTGAGCGAGGTGGAGTCGATCGCGCAGATCGATGACACGCACACGCATTGGAAGGTGAAGATCGGCGGGTTCGAGCGTGAGTTCGACGCCGAGATCACCGAGCAGCACCCCGACGAGCGCGTCGCGTGGCACAGCGTCGGTGGTGACACGCATCACGGCGGTGTCGTGACCTTCCACAAGCTCAGCGACAACGAGACGCGCGTGACGGCACAGATCGACTGGGAGCCCGAGGGTTTCGTCGAGATGGCCGGTGCGGCGCTCGGTGTCGGCAAGCACGCCGTCAAGAAGGACCTCGAGAACTTCAAGGAGTTCATCGAGTCGCAGGGTACCGAGACCGGTGCCTGGCGAAGCGACGTCGAGGCCTGATAATCCCGGCCCGGCTCGTCGCGGTCTATCCGATCATGCTCTTCAGCACGTCGACGCCCATGCCGTAGTTGATGCGCTGCACGGGAAGGGCCAGCTTGTCGGTGCCGATCCTGACGTAGCCGGGTTCGACGGTGCGCGCCATCTCGAACCCTGCCTGCGCCACGCCCTGCTTGGCCGTGTCGTTGTAGTGGCCGTACGGGTAGGCGATGACCTCCTTCGCACCCAGGACTCCGGCCGATGTCTCGAGGTCGGCGGCGATCTGCTCGGCCGACAGGTTGACCATCTCGCCCTTCCCGTTCGCCCCGGCCTTGTGCATGTCGTGCGTGTGGGATCTCCGCAGGACGTACCTGTTCGGAGGTGGATCCTGCCGGTACGCCGTGATCATGAACGACGTTGCCAGCACGTGGTACTTGTCGACGACGGGGGCGGCGAGGTCGAACCAGGTCTGATCCGCGTCGTCGTCGGTGACGATCACGGAGTGGCCGGGCAAGAAGAGCTTGCCGTCGATGAAGGCGCTCAGCTCATCCCAGGTCGGCTGGTAGAAGCCGCCGCCGGCGATGTAGCTCATCTGCGCGTCGAAGTCCCCGATGTACGCGTAGTTGCCGCGCAGCCATCCGCTCTCGCCATTCGGATTCGTCGTGAACTGGTGGTACATCAGAATCGGGATGCGCGCGGCTTCGGCGACGTTCGCCTCGGGGGTCGTCCACCCGGCGTGCAGGGTGGTCTGCTGGTCCGTGCACGCCACCAGCTTCGAACCATTGAGGCGCTGTGCGGTCGTCAAGGCTGCGGCGTCCGCGTCGCTCGCGTACCAGCCTGCGAACACCGCGCCGTCGCGCGTGGGCACCGGCAGGCCCGTGTACAGGGTGTCGACGGTCTGGAGGATCGGCGCGTCGGCGATGCCCTCGCCCGCGAAGCTCACGGCGCACGCGTTCGGATCGTCGGTGCCGGCCAAGAGGGCTTGGGCCGGGGTCAGGGGCGTCGGGGAGGGCGTGGGCTTCAGGGGCGCCGGCGAGACCGCGGGGTTTGCCGCCGTGGGCGACGTCGCCTCGGATGAACGCCATGGAAGCCAGATGATCGCACCGGCCGCGATCAACGCGACGACCGTCGCCGAGACGATGATCGCGGCGAGACGACGGCGTTTTCGGGAACGATTCGCAGATCGTCGTTGCTCGCCTCGGAGTCCCGTCATGCCGTGCCTGCCGTTCTTGACCGTCGCCCTGACGACCCGTACCGATGATAGGGCTCCGGAGGGCTCGCGCCCGGTGCCTGTGGAGGACGCGCGCGCCGCCGACCCAGATGCTCCCGCGCGGTCGCATCGGCTGACAGAATCGCCTCATGCCGAACTGGCTCGTCTTCGTTATCGTGATCGTCCTCTTCTCGTTCGTCGCGGCGTGGATCGTCCGCCGCTTGCTCGACGTGGAGGTCGGGTGGCTGCGCGCTTTCCTGACGGCGCTCGTCGTCTTCCTGCTCGCTTCTCCGCTCGCCATCTGGACACTGAGCGAGGCGGAGGTCTACGTCGATGGAGCGTTCGTCGCGCCCGGGGCGGTGGCCGTCGGCTTCGTCGCGGTGACGGTCGGATGGATGTTCGCCGTGGTCGTGATCGCGGTGCTCACGCTCGAATTCCTGTGGCCCTCGCACCGCATGCGCAACCCGATCGGTGTGGTGCGCGATGCCATCCGTCGACGCGACCGAGCGCGGCGCTACGCACAGATCGTCGCGATCGGGTCACGCCATGGGCTGACGTTCTACGAGAGCCGACGGCGCGGCGACGGAGACAGTGAACTCCCCACGGCGCTCGTTTCGGCGATGAACGAGGCGGGGGTGACATTCGTCAAGCTCGGTCAGGTGCTGTCTTCCCGGGAGGATGTGCTGCCACCCGCGCTCATCGACGCGCTCTCGACGCTCCAGATGGACTCGTCGCCGATCCCGTGGGCCGAGGCCCGGGCGGCGATCATCGACCAGCTCGGAGTCCCGCTCGAGCAGGTGTTCGCCGAGATCGACCCGGAACCTCTGGCCGCAGCATCCGTCGCCCAGGTCCACGCCGCACGGCTCGTCAGCGGCGAGGACGTCATCGTCAAGATCCAGCGCCCGCGGGCGCGCGCGCAGGTGACGACCGATCTCGACATCCTGGATCGGCTCGCGGCGGACGCCGAGGCCCGCACGGACTGGGCGAAGGACTACGGTCTGCACGCACTCGTCACCGAGTTCGCGCGGGGGCTGCGCGAAGAACTCGACTATCGCACCGAGGTTGCGAACGGCGAGATGCTGCGGGCAGCGATCGCCGGGGCCCGGGATTCACTCCTGCGAGTCCCGCAGGTCTTCGGCGAGTACTGCACGGATCGCATGATCGTGCAGGAGTTCGTGGGCGGCACCCCGTTCAGCCGGCTCCAACCCGGCACGCTCCCCCACGACGTCGCCGTCGGGATCGCCGACGGCCTGGTGGATGCGGTGGTCGACCAGATCGCGGTTCGCGGGATCTTCCACGCCGACCTGCACCCCGGCAATCTCATCCTCGATGACGAGCCGGACGCATACGGTGCCGCCACGATCACGCTGATCGACTTCGGTTCGGTCGGCATCGTCGAGAGCAGCATGCGTCGGTTGCTGGTGCCGATGCTGGTCGGTATGGCCAACGAGGACGACGTCGCCGTGACCGACATCGCCCTCTTGATGTGCGGACGACCCTCCGGGGACTTCGACGCGGTGGCGCTGCAACGCGACGTCGGGGTCATCCTGACCCGGCTGCACAGCGCGCGCGCCGATGAAAACGTGTTCCGACTCCTGCTCGACGTGCTGCGCCGGAACCGGATGGCTCTGCCACCGTCGCTGCTTCTCGTGTTCCGCACGCTCGCCTCGCTGGAGGGCACGCTGCGTAAGCTCGTTCCGGACTACGACATGGTGGGACGCGCCCTGCACATCGCGCCGCGCCTGGCGCGGTCGCTCCTGTCTCCGACGAAGGCGCTGCTCACCGCGCAGACGTGGTCTGCGTTGCTCATCGAGCAGTCACGCAGGCTGCCGCGGCGCCTCGAGAACCTGACCCAGTCCCTCGACGAGGGAACGCTGTCGGTGCGGTTGCGGACCTTCGAGAGCACCGACGAACGCTCGTGGATCGACGGCCTGCTCGGCCGCATCACCATGACCGCGATCGGCATCGCGCTGGTGATCGCGGGCATCAGCCTGAGCGTCGACGACGGTGGCCCGATGCTGACCGGGGATGTCCCCACGTTCGGGTTCTTGGGCAGCATCGTGGCGCTGGGGGGTCTGCTGCTGCTCCTGCGCAGCCTGCGCACCGCGCTGCGCCGGTCGGGTCGTTGACCCGGTCCCGGACGCTGCGCGTCATCGTTGCTCCCGATTCGTACAAAGGATCGGCGACGGCGCAGGAGGCGGCGAGCGCGATCGCGGACGGATGGCGCTCGGTTCGGGCCGACGACGACCTCGTCGTGGCGCCGCAGGCGGACGGCGGCGAGGGCACGCTCGACGCGTTGGAGGCGTCGAACCCGGGCAGCATCCGGCGCAGCGCGGGACCCGTGACGGGGCCGGACGGGCGGGCCGTACCGGGCGAATGGCTCGAGCTCGCGGACGGCACCGCGGTCGTCGAGATGGCGCAGATGTCGGGCCTTCCGCTGATGCATCCGCTCGATAGTCTCGGCGCGACGTCGCGCGGGCTCGGCGAGGTGATTCGCGCGGCGATCGACAGCGGCGCCCGGCACCTGCTGATCGGCATCGGCGGCTCGGCGTCCACCGATGCCGGGTTGCCCATGCTCGACGCGATCGGTGACCGGATGCCCCCGCACGGCGGAGCGCTCGTCCTGACCGACGTGACCGCTCCCCTGCTCGGGCCGCACGGGGCGGCCGCCGTGTTCGGACCGCAGAAGGGCGCTTCCGCCCGTGACGTAGCCGTGCTCGAGCAGCGGCTGCGTCGGGCCGCGGTGCGGCTCGGAGGCGACCCCGACGAACCGGGCGCGGGCGCCGCGGGTGGCGTGGGGTTCGCCCTGAGTACGTGGGGCGCGACACTCACGAGCGGGGCGGCGTTCGTCGCCGAGGCGACGCACCTCTCCACGCTCATGGACGGATGCGACATCCTGCTCACCGGCGAGGGTCGGTTCGATCGGCAGTCGCTCACGGGCAAGGTCGTGGGCAGCATCCTGACGGCGGCACGAGAGCGCCCGGTCACGGTCGGCGCGATCGTCGGCACGGCCTCCGAGCCGCCGCCCTGCTGGTATGTCGAACTCGCCGACCTTGCGGGGTCGGCCCGGGCGGCGATCGCCGATCCCCGACGCTGGCTGATCGAGGCCGGTCGCGCGGCGGCGTCGGATCTCGGCGCGGACGATCAGGATCCGAGAAGCGGCCGCGCACCGACCGTCGTGGCCTGAGCGGAGCCGCGTCGTCGCCAGAGCAGTCCCGCACAGACGACGCCCTGCACCATGACGATCGCGCTGATCGTCGAGGCGATGACACCCGCCGACTGATCGGCCGCGGTCAGCAGGTCGAAGCCGGCGTGCCAGAGAAGAACGGGAACGATGCTCCACCGGGCGCCGAGCGTCATCCACGCGAGCAGGTACGACCCGCACACCAGGGCGAGCATCCATCCCACGATGCCGACGCCCATCTGCGTGTAGGTGGGGTTGAAGAAGAACGCGGGCGCGTGCCACGCAATCCAGATCCCGGCGACCACGAGCGCCGACCAGAACACGGACGAACGGCGGGATAGCGCGGGCAGAAGCCACCCGCGCCATCCCGCCTCCTCCCCTAACCCGAACGTGAGCAGCCAGACGACTGCCACGACGGGCCACCCCAGGCCAGGGAGCTTCGCGGTGGTTCCGAAGGATTCCGGATCGGGCCATCCCCCCGCCACGACCGCGGCCGCGCCGAACCCGATCAGGTAGTACGCGACGGGCATGCCGATTCCCGCGAGCCACCACACCCGCGGGAACCGGAGAGAGAAGGCACGCCGTGCCCACGCGGCGAGGTTACGCGGGCCGCCCTCCCACAGAGCCGCGGCGACGGCGCCGCACGCGGGGCCGATCGACGCGAGGAAGAACGTCCACGGCATGCCGTCGAGTCCGGCCGTTCGGGCCTGGACGAGGATCGGCAGCCAGATCGCCCACGTCACCGCGAATGCGACGGCGAGGAAGACGACGACGCCCCCGCGGCGGCGGGACGTCGCGATCGGATCGAGGAACGCGGGCGCGCTCATGCTCCCAGTGAACCCGCTCCCGGATCGGGTGAGAAGGGTCGCGGGCCGTGAATATTTCGACCGCGGATGCGTCTGCCCGGCCACCACCAGGCGGCACGACCGAGCAGGGTCATGACGGCCGGAACCAGGAGCAGCCGGATGACGGTGGCATCGACGAACACCGCGACGGCCAGACCGACGCCGAAGACCTTGATGACCGGGTTGGGACTCAGCGTGAAGCTCAGGAACACGGCGATCATGATGATCGCCGCAGCCGAGATGACGCCACCCGTCTCGGCGAGTCCTCGCGTCACGGCATCCTTCGGCGTCGCCCCCCGCACCCAGGCCTGGCGGACGGCGGCGAGCAGGAACACCTCGTAGTCCATCGACAGGCCGAAGAGCACGGCAAACAGCATCATCGGCACGTACGGGTCGAGCGGCACCGGCCCGTCGAGCCCGAACAGCTCGACGCCGTGCCCCTCCTGGAACACCCACACGATGACGCCGAATGCCGCCGTGATCGAAAGTGCGTTGCAGAGCGCGGCCTTGATCGGCAGCAGAATGGATCGGAAGGTGAAACCCACGAGCACCATGGCCGCGGCGATGACGACGCCGATGAGCCAGGGCAGACGCTCGGCGATGCGGTCGCTGAGGTCGATGCGCGTCGCGACCGCCCCGCCGACGTGCGCGTCGATGCCGCTCGCGGGGATCGTGTCGGCGCGGAGCGTCGCGACGAGGTCGGCCGTGGCCGGGTCGCTGGGCCCCGTCTCGGGGAGCACCTGCATCGTCACGACCCCGTCTTGCACGACGGGCGGCGTGACGGACGCGGCGCCGTCCAGGCCCGCGACGTCTTCGCGCATGCTGGCCCAGGCGGCGGCGTCGTCACCCTCTCCCACGACCAGCAGGGGCGCGTTCTGCCCGGCGCCCCAGTGCTCCGCGGTGAGATCGAACGCGACGCGCTGGTTCGACCCGGGCAGGGCGTTCCCGGCACTCGACTGTCCGAGCTGGAGTGCGAGAGCCGGCAGCGAGATCACGAGGAGGATCGTGAGCGCGGCGAGACCGGCGGCCACGGGATGACGGGTCAGGCGCGGGGCGAGCCGGTCCCACACGCCGGTTCGGGGCGACGCGGGCGCGGTCTCGTCCGGAGTCCCGTCCGGCATGTTGTCGGCACGCCGCACGCGGCGGCGGCGCGGGGCGCGCTCCCGACGCGGCAGCGCACGCCGGCCGACGAGCGCGAGCACGGCGGGGGTGAGGGTGAGCGTGGATGCGACGGCCACCACGACGACGATCGCGGTGGCGTACCCGAGCCAGGCGACGAACTCGACGCCCGAGATCGCGAGCCCCGTCGCGCACACGGCGACCGTGAGCCCGGCGACCATGGCGGCCTCGCCCGCGTCGTGTCCGGTCTCGGCGACGGCGTCCACCACGTCGGCCCCTTCGCGCAGCGCGCGCCGGAACCGCGACAAGAGGAACAGGGCGTAGTCGATGCCCACGCCGAGCCCGACCATGACGGCGAGCGTGACCGCACTCTCGGGGATCGAGTAGCCGTGGCTCAGCAGCCACACGGTGCCGACCCCGCCGGCCACGGCGATCACCCCGGTCGCAACGGGGACGAGGGCGGCGAGCGCCGAGCCGAGCGCGATGAACAGCACGATGAGCGCGGCCACGACGCCGACGAGCTCGCTGTTGACGGTGCCGGCCCGATCCAGCTGGGTACCGAGGGGTGATCCGATCGCCACCTCCAGCCCGGCCTCCCGTGCGGGGTCGAGCGCGTCGTCCACGGCGCGCTGCCAGTCCTTGCCCTCCTCTTTGGGGTCGCCCGTGACCGTGAGCAGCAGCGCGTTGCCATCGGGCGCGATCGTGCCGGCGCGGGCGGCGGCGGCCGGGTCTTCGAGAGGGTCGTCGACGGCGCTCCCGGATGCCTCGGCCAAGCCTGCGGCGACGTCCGCCACGACCTCCGCGTGCGAGGCGATGTCGGGCCCGGCGAGCACGATCCGGCTCGACACGGCATCGCCCTCCGCGTCCGCGTCGGCGTCGGCATCTCCGCGATCGGACAGCAGCTGCGCCGCGGCGCTGCTGTCGCTGCCACCGACCTCGACGTCGTCCTGCAGCGACGGGCCCACGAGCCAGGCCGTGCCGAACAGCGCCGCGACGACGAGCAGCCACGAGACGAGCGTGCCCCAGCGATGACGGGCGCAGAAACGCGCGATGGTCGAGACGGTCTTCTTCATGGTCAGCCCTCCGGGCTCTCGGGGTCGTCCACGCACGAGCGGATGCGCGACAGCGCACCGTCCTCGGCGTCCTCTTTCGGGGTCACGGGCAGCGCGAGGTCGAGACGGGCGACGCCCTCGGTGAATTCCACGTGGGTCACCTCCGTGTCGGCGTCGTGCGGGAGTCGGATGCCGTCACGCAGGCGGGCGGCGAAGCCGGCGGATGCCCCGTCCCGTCCTTCGAGAAGGTTCAGGGCCCGCTCGGCGGGAATGGTGATGCCGCCCGCGCTCACCGAGTCGGCGACGAGCACCCATCCCCCGTCCGCTTCGCGGTGGGGCACGAGGATCACGTCGATCGGCACCGACATGCCCCGCACGGTGCGCGAGAGCGACACGACGAGCCCTCCCGGAACGGCGCGCACGCCGAGCTCCTGCTCGCTCGAACACGCCGCGAGAGCGTCGAGCGCAGCATCCGTCGCCGTCAGCTCCATCTCGACGCGCCCCGTGGCCATCTGCCACAGCACGGGAGGACCGGCGAGCGAGACGTCCACCCCGGGCATCGTCGCCGCGAGCGTGTCGACGCGCTCCGACAGCCGCCCGCGCAGGGCGACCTCGCCGATCACGCCGATCGCCACCAGCGAGACGGCGACGACGGCGGTCGCGATGATCCAGGACCGGGAGCGGCGGGTGAGCATGAAGCCACCCCAGCGGACTCAGCTCCCGGGAATCGGACGCGAGGCTGACGGATTCCTGACGATCCCCGCGCCAGGCAGGCGACCGTGAGCACGACGGGTCGGCGTGCCTACCATGGGCGGATGGAGCATCCACCGGACACGCACGAACGCGTGCGCGTGCTGATCGTCGACGACGACGACGGCATCCGGCTCCTGCTGCAGTCGATCCTGTCGGCACCGCGGTTCGACGCGGTGGGCACGGCGAACGCCGCCGACGCGCTGAGGCTCGCGCGCGCCGAGTCGTTCGACGCGATCCTGCTCGACCGGTTCCTGCCCGAGGTCGATGCCGTGCAGATCATCCCCACGCTCCGCGCCGCCGCTCCGGCCGCCGCGCTCGTCCTGCTCAGCGCCGTGGACGACGTCGACGCGCGGGTCGCGGCGCTGCGCTCGGGCGCGGACGACTTCCTCACGAAGCCGTTCCACGTGTCGGAGGTCATCGCACGGATCGACGCCGTGCGCCGGCGGGGTCGGCCGGGCGTCGACGAGTCCGACACGCTCCTGTATGCCGACCTGATGATCGATCTGGCGGGCCGTCGCGCCCGACGCTCGGGTGAGGTGCTCACGCTCACCCCCACCGAGCTGAGGCTGCTCGCCTTCCTCACGCAGAACGCCGAGCGCGTGCTGTCGCGCGGGCAGCTGCTCGAACACGTCTGGGGGTACGACCTCTCGACGGGTGCCGACGTCGTCGAGAAGGCGATCTCCACGCTGCGCAAGAAGGTCGACGCGGGACGCGAACCCCTCATCCAGACGGTGCGGGGCTTCGGGTACTGCCTCCGCACGGAGCGCGCATGACACCGGCACGTGCGCCGGCGTCCATGGTGCGTGCGCTCCGGCGCCGCATCCTCGCGGTCGTCGCCGTCGCGGTGGTGCTCATCGGGATCGCGAGCGTGTGGGGCATCCGGATCGTCACCGACCTCAACGCCGAACGACAGGTGCACATCGCCGCGCAGTCGGTGGCGACCTGGGGAACCGACCAGGGCGGTGACCGGGTCATCGACAGCGGGCGGCTGGCGGATGTCGACGCCCTGTCCACCGTCGTTGCACTCCTGGACTCCGATGGCGGGGTAGTCGCGGCGAGTTCCGCGCCCGCCGTCACGGTCGCCGCGCTCGAACGCGTCGCCGCCGAGGCGAGCGAGAGCCGCTCCGTGCGCGCGGACCTCGGCGGACGCACGATCCTGTTCACCGATATCGCTCTGCCCGCGGGGACGGTCGTCGACGACGGTGCACGCACGCCGGTCGAGCGCGCCCTCGTGGGCATCGGCGTGGAGGGATCCGACCGCCTCGTGGCCGCCCTGGCGCTTGCCGCAGCGGGCACCCTCGCCGTCGTGTTGATCGCCGTGTGGGGCGTCGTGACGCTGGTCGTGTCGCGCACGACCCGTGCACTCACCGACCTCACGGAGCGGGTCGAACGGGGCCGGCTCGAGGCACTGGTCACATCCCCCGCCGCCGAGTACTCCGAAACCCGCGCGATCTCTTCTGCGATCGCGCGCCTCGACGAGCGGAGGGATGCCACGGAGCATCAGCTGCGGGACTTCGTCGCCAATGCGTCGCACGAGTTACGCACCCCGCTCACCACGATTCAGGGGTGGGCGGAACTGCACTTCCAGAGCCCCGACGACGCCCGGACGACGGAGCGGGCGTTCGCCAGCATCGTCGAGGAGTCCGAGCGCATGCGCTCTCTCGTCGATCGGCTCGCGCAGCTCGCCCGTGCCGAGGGCGCGCCGACGATCTCCGAGCCCGTCGACCTCGCCGCCGTGTGCCGCGCCGCCGCCGACGATGCGGCCCTCCTCGCGCCGGAGCGCCGTATCAAGGTGCACTCCCCCGAACGCGTGGAGGTCCGGGGCGATCCGCACGCGCTCACGCAGGTCGTGCGCAATCTCGTGGGGAACGCAGTGGTCCATGCGGGCGCCACCGCGTCGGTGACGATCACTCTCGCCGAGGGGCCGGAGGGCGTGGAACTGACGGTCGCGGACGACGGTGTCGGCATCCCGCCGGCCCTGCGCCGACGCGCCTTCGACCGCTTCGTCACGGGTGATCGCCGCACCGGGACGGGACTCGGGCTCGCGATCGCGCAGGCGATCATCTCCGCGCACGGCGGTACGATCGCGCTCGCGTCAGAGCCGGGGGTCGGCACCCGGGTGACGGTTCGGCTTCCGCCGGTCGGCTCGTGATCGATCAGGATTCGAGAAGTGCTTGCGGAGCGAACGTCGTAGCGTGTTGATGGGCAGAGGCGCCCGCAAGCAACGGATGAGGAGCGAACATGGCAGAGAAGACCGCTGGGCTGTCCCAGGAGGAGCGCGAAGCCGTCAAGCAGCGCGCCGCCGAGCTGCGTGCCGAAGAGAAAGCCGGCAAGTCACGCGCGGCCGGCGAGAAGGCCGTCCGTGAGGCGATCGCGGCGATGCCCGACCACGACCGCGTTCTCGCCGAGGGCATCGACCGCATCGTTTCCGAGGTCGCTCCGCACCTCATGCCGAAGACCTGGTACGGCTTCCCCGCGTACACCGACGCCGCCGGAAAGGTCGTCGTCTTCTTCAAGGCCGCGTCGAAGTTCACCACGCGGTACGCGACCCTGGGCTTCGAGGAAGCGGCGCAGCTCGACGACGGCGACCTGTGGGTGACGTCCTTCGCGCTCATCGCGCTGACACCCGAAACGGAGCGGGCGATCGCCGAGCACATCCGCAGGGCGGCTGGCAATGCCTGACACCACCTGCCACGTCTCGATCTCGCTCGACGGGTTCATCGCCGGGCCGGATCAGAGTCGCGAGAACCCGCTCGGGGTCGGCGGACTCGAGCTGCACCGCTGGCACCTGGGTGACGACCGCGCCACCGACGCCGACGCGACCGCGAGCGAGTGGCTCGGGCGCCCGCGCGGTGCGTACATCATGGGCCGCAACATGTTCGGACCCATCCGCGGCGAGTGGGACGAGGACTGGCGCGGACGGTGGGGCGACGAGCCGCCGTATCACGCACCCGTCTTCGTGCTCACGCATCACGCCCACGATCCGATCGAGATGAAGGGCGGCACGACCTTCGCCTTCGTCACCGAGGGGTTCGATGCCGCCTATGCCCGCGCTCTCGAGGTCGCCGGAGACGCGGGTGTCGACATCGCGGGCGGCGCGTCGACCGCCCGTCAGGCACTCGCGGCCGGGGTCGTCGACGAGCTCACGCTCGACATCGCGCCCGTGCTGCTCGGGTCAGGCGAGAGCATCTTCTCCGGGATCGAGTCCTTCGGGTTCGAGCCGGTCGAGGTGCTGCATTCGCCTCTGGCGACGCACATCCGCTACCGCCGCGTCGCCTGATCGGTGCGACTAGCGTGCGAGGGCGGCGATCAGGTTGATGGCCGCGGCGAGCACGATCACGCCTAAGAGGAACGACAGCAGGGCGTGCCGCAAGACCTCTCGACGGATGAGCGAGCTCGTGATGTTCGTGTCCGAGACCTGGTAGGTCATGCCCAGGGTGAAGGCGAGATACGCGAAGTCGCGGTATTCCGGCGGCTCGGCCTGATTGAAGTCGATCCCCGTCCCCCCGGACCGGTAGTAGATCCCGGCGTAGCGCAGGGTGAAGAGGACGTGGACGACGAACCAGGATGCCGCGACGGTCGCGAGCGCGGCAGCGGCAAGTCCGAAACGCGCGCCGCCCTGCAGGCTCTGAGACTCGACGAGCAGCAGGGCGATGGCGCCGACACTTGCCAGGCTGGACGCGATCAGGAGCGTCTGCGCCACGGCCTCGGTGGGATCCTCTCGCGTGGCGTGACGGGATGTCTCTTCCGGGCCGAGCCGGATGATGGCCACCCACACCCACACGACGAGCCAGCCGGCAGCCACGATCCATCCGACCGCCGGTGCGAACACCCACGACCCCGCGACCCCCGTGAGGACGGTGACGACGACGAAGATCGCGAGCATGACACCGACGCGAACCCCGGCCCGGTGACGGAATCCGGAGAAGTCTCGGGGTGCACTCAACCCCGCACCACCCGCTCCCCTACGATCCGGGCCGTCGCGACGGGATCGACCCTGTGCATGACCGACTCGGGCACGATCACGAGTTCGGCCGCATCCATCCGCTCGGCCAGTCGATCGGCGGCCGTCACGAGCAACGGGAACGTCTGCTCCCCGCGCAGGATCGTGACCGGCCGCGACACCGACAGCATCTCGGATGACGGTGTCCAGACCTGCGCGGTCAGCCGCGCGTCATAGACGGTCGACTGCGCGAGCCGCACGAGCCGGGGGAACATGTCGCTCTGCCGGATCGACTCGACCATGTCGCGCGGGAGCCCCACGCCCTCGAGCTGGAATGTGAGGACCGCGTCCTCGCTCCGCCCCGAGTCGACAAGTCGTTGCAGTCGGTCCGCGAGCAGCGGGCTGCGCCGGTCATCGCCGAATCGGAACGGCGGCTCGGAGAGGAACAACGCGCGAACCGGCACGCCACGCGAGGCCGCGTAGAGCGCGAGCACGGCTCCTGACGAGTGGCCGACGACGACCGCGTCGCCGCCCACCGCCTGGATGACGGCGGCGAGGTCGTCCGCCTCGTCGTCGGGGGTCGATCCAGGCTTGTCGCCACTCGATCCACGCGCCCGCCGGTCCATCGTGATCGCCCGATAACCACGGTCGGCGAGCGCTGCCGCGAGGGCGGCGCCGTCGGCCGCGGTCGACAAAGCGCCACCGACGATGACGACGGGCTGGCCATCGCCGACCTGCTCGAAAGCGATCTCCGTTCCATCCGCGGATGTCGTTATCTCCATCTCGTCACCCAACCACGCACCGACGACATCGACAAGACGATCGAAAAAGAACGGTATGGCGCGCCAACGCGAAGCGCAGAGCCTCGATCACGCTCTACGCCTACTCCTCGTTCCGGTGACCCGCCGCGTCCAACGCGCTCCGGCACTTGCGCAGGTACTCGGCGAACTGTCGCCGCTCCCGCTTCGACAGCTGCGAGACGAGCAGCTCTTCGATATCCATCACGCGAGGGTCTAGCTCGGCAATCGCCTCGGAGCCCTTCTCCGTGATGTAGAGACGGATGCGCCGGTGGTCGGCGTCATCGTGCTCGCGTCGAACGAGGCCCGCGTCGAGGAGTGGTTGGAGAGTAGTCGACATCGTCTGAGCCCGTACGAAGGACCTCCGCGCCAATTCCGCACCCGTGATTCCGGCTCGTCTGTTCAGCACCGTGAGCGCGGTGTACTGCGCACCCGTGAGGCCGGACGAGGCGCACGCGTCGAAGAGCCGCGGCCTCAACCCGAGCTCGAGTTGCTTGATGATGTAGATGAACCCGGCTTGTTGGGGCGCCTCCGCTGCGACGTGATCCACGCCGTCAAAGCTACCAACGTCATCGGTCCGCGCCCGTGCTTGGCCGGCGTGAGCGTCGAGCCCCTCTGGAACTGTGGAGTCTCGTTCCAGAAGAGCCTGTCGTCGTCCGACGGCGTTCGCGGGTTTGCGCGGGATCACGGCAGCACCGCGCGAAGGAACTGCTGTGTGCGGGGGTTGTCGGGGTGAGCGAGCACCTCTCGGGCGTCGCCCTTCTCCAGCACGCGACCGTCGGCCATGAAGACGAGCTGATCGCCGACCTCACGGGCGAATCCGATCTCGTGGGTGACGACGATCATCGTCATTCCGCTGTCGGCGAGGCCACGCATCACATCGAGCACCTCCCCGACCAGCTCGGGATCGAGTGCGGACGTCGGCTCGTCGAAGAGCATCAACGCGGGGTCCATCGCCAGCGCTCGAGCTATTGCGACGCGCTGCTGTTGGCCCCCGGAGAGCTGTAGGGGGTAGTGATCCTGGTGGTCGAGCATGCCGACCCGGTCGAGCGCCGCCCGGGCTCGATCGCGCGCATCGCTCTTGGACGCACCGGCGACGTGAATCGGCGCCTCCATGATGTTCTGGATCGCCGTCATGTTCTGGAACAGGTTGAACCGTTGGAACACCATCCCGATGTGCCGGCGCTGCTTTGCGAGGGCGCGCGGACCCAGGTCGTAGAGACGTCCATCGCGTTCCTGGTAGCCGATCAATTCGCCGTTGACGTAGATCCGTCCGGCGTCGGGGACCTCCAGGCGGTTGATGCACCGAAGCAGCGTGGACTTGCCCGAACCGGAAGGTCCGATCACGCACGTGACGTCTCCCGGTGCGACCCGCAGATCGATGCCGCGCAGCACGTGATTGCTGCCGTACTGCTTGTGCACGCCCTCCGCCGACACCATGAACTCGCGACGATCCTGGGCTTGGACATCTGCATTCATCGGTGGTGCCCCCTCGAGGCTCGCTTCTCGAGCATCCGCTGACCCACGCTGAGGATCGACACGATGACGAGGTACCAGAACGTCGCGACCAACAGCAGCTCGATGACCCGGTAGTTCGTGGCGCCGATGCTGGTGACGGCGGTCATCAGGTCTTGACCCGCGATGACCGACACCAGCGAGCTCGACTTGAGCAGGGTGATCAACTGGTTGCCCGTCGGCGGAAGGATGATCCTCATCGTTTGTGGCAGGACGATCCGTCGCATGCACTGTGCGCTGGTCATCCCGAGGGCGACTCCCGCTTCGGCCTGCCCGGTGTCCACCCCGAGGATGCCACCGCGCACGACCTCCGCCATGTACGCGGCCTCGTGCAGTCCGAGGGCGACGCAGGCGGCGACGAACGTCGTCAGCACCACGTTCGTGTCGACGGAGAAGAACATGATGTCGGTGAACGGGATGCCGAGACCGAGCCGGGGAAACAGCAGCGCGAAGTTGCCCCAGATCAGGATCTGAACCAGCAGAGGAACGCCCCGGAAGAACCAGACGTACGTCGCGCTGATGCTCTGCAGCACGCGGTTGTTGGACAGGCGGGCGATCGCCAGCAGAACACCGAGGACGAGACCGATCGCCATGCCGACCAGTGTCAGCTGGAAGGTGACGACGAGTCCCTCCAGAACATCGGTCGCTGTCAGATTCTCGAAGACGACATCCCAGGCGATATTCGGATTCTCGGCGAGCGAGTAGACGAAAGCCGCACCCAGCACGACGATGATCGCGGCCGTGGCCATCTGACCCCAGTGCCGGACGGGTACGGAGTGGATGGGAACGAACGCGTCGACCGACGATGCGTCCCCGGGGGATGCGTGCGCTCGACGTCGTGTGGGTGCGGAGCTCATTACTTCAGGACTCCCGAGGTACGACCGTTCACCACGATGAGGTCCGTCGGCAGAACATCGTTCGCAGCGCTGTACTTGTCGAAGACCGCGGCGTAGGCGCCGTCCTTCTCGATCGCGAGCAGCGCCGCGGTCATCGCCTCGGCGAATCCCTTCTCGGTCTTGCTGGACCCGACGGCGAGATATCCGGCCGGGTACGACCCTTCCGCCATCTCGAAGACCGCACCGCCCTCGGCGTTCTCCGCCAGATAGGTCAAGGGCGTCGCGGTGCCGAGGAACGAGTCGACCTGACCCGCCTTCAACTGAACGTGCGCCGCGCTCTGGCTGTCGTACAGGCTGATCTGCATGTCCGGCTTGCCCTCGGCGGCACACTTCGCCTTCTGCTCCTCGAGCGCGGTGGCCATCACGGTGCCCTTCGTCGTCGACGCGACGGTTCCGCAGAGGTCTTCGAGGAAGTTGATGTCTTTCGGGTTGCCCTTCTGCACAAGCAACCCGAAGTTCGCGGCCGCGTAGCTGGAGAAGTCCAGCACCTCTTCGCGCTCGACGGTGTCGAACATCGATGTCCATGCGTAGTCGATCTTGCCCGCCTGGATCGCCGGGATCAGGCCCGGGAACGGGAGCTCCTCGAGTTTGAACTCGACGCCCATCACCGCACTCACCTCGTCCATGAGTTCGGGGATGATCCCGACGTACTCTCCGTCGACTTTCGACAGGAAGGGCGAATCCTCGGGAGTCACTCCGATCGTGACGACCCCACTCGACCGCACGTCTTCGGGCAGCAGATCATGGATGCTCTGATCCATCGTCTCGTTCCCGCCCGCGGGCGTGGTCGATCCACTGGGTTCGGCTCCGCCGGAGCTGGCGCATCCGGCCACCATCAAGAGTGATGCCCCCGCTGCGAGGGCGATCAACGGACGCGAACGGCGGACGAAGTTTTGAGTGCTCATAAGTGTCTCCAATGACGCCATGAAAGCCGCCTGTTCGTCGATGAGCAGGCGGTGCGAGACGGACGATGGGCGTGGCGCGAATTCATCAGTCTGGCTGAGGACAGATCATCAGAAAGACTGATGATTGTCAAGAGCTGAATTGCACCCGATCCTGTTTCCTCGTGAAGGGTTGACCCCGGCACCGATAATCAGGCAGGCTGATAATCCGTTCGCCCGCAACGAGGCGGGAGTTCGTTCGTCAACGCGACGATGCATCGACAGAACAGGTGAGGCCGATGAGCCAGACACTCGAATCCCAACTGCAGGCGCTGCTGGACGAGAACGCGATCGTGAAGGCGCTGACGCGTTACACGCGCGGAATCGACCGGCACGATGAGGCGCTCATCGAAAGCGCCTTCCACGCCGACGGGGTCGACCACCACGGCGACGGTATGCGCGGCCCTCAGGAACTCAGCACGTGGGGCAACGACCTGCACAGTACCCATACCCGCAGTCATCAGCACTTCCTCGCCAACCCGACGATCGAGTTGGATGGGGATCGTGCCCATTCGGAGGTGTACGTCCTCTTCGTGCTCTGGAAGCGCGACGAGCCCTCTGTCGACATCAGTGGAGGTCGCTACATCGATCGTTGGGAGAAGCGCGACGGCACCTGGGGCATCGTCGAACGTGTGGTCGTCGTCGACTGGACGGCCGAGGCACCTCAGGGCACCGACACGAAGGGGACGCTGGCGTCATACGCCGGAGGATCGTGGGGCCCCGGGGATCCGTCCTACCTTCGCCCGTTGAGCTGGAACGCGGAGGCGAGCGCAGCGACGGCATTCGGGCGTCTCCTGCACCGCGATGCCTTACGTCGGCACGGCCGATTCCGCCGGGCTCTTCGACGGGCTCAGCATCCGATCGGTCGACCTCGCCAATCGCGTCGTCGTCTCGCCCATGTGCATGTACTCGGCGGGCACGGACGGAGTCCCCACTCCCTGGCACGACGTGCATCTCGGCTCCCGCGCGGTCGGTGGGGCGGGGCTCGTCTTCGTCGAGGCCACCGGGGTGTCGCCGGACGCGCGGATCACCCTGGGCGACCTCGGGTTGTGGAATCGGGCTCAGGAAGATGCGCATGCCCGACTGGCGGGCTTGATCTCGAGCCTCGGCTCGGTACCCGGCATCCAGCTCGCGCATGCCGGGCGCAAGGGCGGGCGCACACTGCCCTGGGAGGGCAACCTGCCCCTCTCTCCGGGCCAGTGGGGCGAGCGCCTCGCGCCGTCGGCCGTTCCGTTCAAGCCCGACTGGTCACCGCCGCGAGCGATGGATCGGACGGACATGGATGCTGTGACGGAGCAGTTCCGTTCGGCGACGGAACGCGCCGCGCGCGCGGGATTCCGGGTGCTCGAACTGCACTTCGGTCACGGCTACCTCTTCCACCAGTTCCTCTCGCCGCTCGCCAACCACCGCGACGACGAGTACGGCGGCACACTCGAGAACCGCGCGCGGTTCCCGTTGCGGGTGATCGAAGCGGTCAGAGACGCCTGGCCTGCCGACCTGCCCCTCTTCGTCCGCCTGTCGGTGGTCGATTGGGCACCGGGTGGACTCGACATCGATGACAGCATCCAGATCGCCTCGTGGCTGAAGGATGCCGGCGTCGACCTGATCGACTGCTCGAGCGGCGCCGTCGTCCCCGGCGAGTCGATCCCCGAAGCGCCGATGTATCACGTCGAATTCGCCCGCACGATCCGCCGATCCGCCGACGTTCTCACGAGTGCGGTCGGCAAGATCATCGCGGCCGACGAAGCGGATGGAGCGCTCCGGTCCGGGGCCGCCGACCTCGCGTTCATCGGGCGCGCCATGCTCAAGGACCCGTACTGGCCGAGACGCGCGGCGGACGCGCTCGGAGCAACGAACGAACTGCTGGTTCCGCTGCCCTATCGGCGTTCCACACAGCACCTTCCATAGGTCGGCGCTGCGTCCGAGAGCCGCTAAGCGCTGAAGCTCTTGCCCAGCCAGTAGGCCCGCTCGGCGCTGCGGCCGGCATGCGGGACGCGCTCGTCGCGCATCTGATGCGGAGAATCGGCGTCCTGGCGGAGATCGCATGCCGGCCAAGTCGTTCATAATCGAACGCATGTCATATTCCGTCGAACGCCGTTCCAATCCGTCTGCTTGGGCTGCCTTCTGGATCGCGTTGGCCGGCCTTGTGCTCATGCCCATCCCGCTGTTCATCGGCCTGATCCTGGGCGGTGGCCTCTCCATCGTCGCCGCGATTCTCGGTGTGATCGCTCTCTTGAAGGGACTGGCCCGCAGCGGCACGGGCATCGCGCCCGTGGTGTTCGCCGCGATCTTCATCGCGCTGACGTGGGGCGGCATCTCGATCGGCGGAGGCACGATCTGGTAGGGCCTTCCACGAACTCCTCGACGCGCTCGATCGCGCACGAGATCTGAATCCCTCCCCCTGCGGAATGACTCATCCCCGGTGCCCGGGTCACGGTCACGCGAGCTCGACAGATAGCCACAATTCACACGTAGCCGTGCTGAAGTCCTCGGCCCGGTCGAGGACCGCCACGATCGACGGGCCAGGTCGCAACCGCCACGGGTTCGAGGGGAACCAGTCGGTGGCGGTCGCTGCCCACGTGGATTGCAGCGCTGCCGGGTACTCGCCCGAGGTGCGGAAGACCGCCCACGTACCGTGCGGAACCTCGATGGCGTCGAGGCCCTCGGGTACCTGTGTCGCGTTGTCGACCGCGACGCCGTGCAGATATGTCAGGTCGGTGCCCTCGGTGTAGTCGGGGTCGACGTCGGCGCTCACCTGGAGCAGGCCCGCCGGCTCGCTGTTGCTCATTCCCTTGAGGCGAACGTGCTCGGCGGCCGGGATCGAGGCGATGTGCGCCTGGATGCGCGGATTGATGCCCGCGTGGATGAGCGGCACACGGGCGGAATGGCCGATGAGCCGAAAAGCGGGCCGGTCTGCGATACGAGTGTCCATGGAGATGTTCCCTTCTACGGTCAGGCGGAACCTGAGTTGCGATTGAATGCGAAGGGGGCCACCGTCGCGGCGCACGTCGGCTGGGCTCACCCCGTGCACGGCCCGGAACGCCCGAGCGAATGCCTCGGTCGAGCCGTAGCCGTAGCGCACCGCGATGCCCAGCAGGTCGCCGTCACCCACGAGCTCGGCCGCGGCGACCGACATCCGGCGTCGGCGGACGTATTCCGACAGCGGCATGCCGGCCAACGACGAGAACATCCGCCGTAGGTGGTACTCCGTCGTGCCGAGGCGTGTCGCCATGGCGGTGATGTCGAGCTCGTCATCGAGGTGTTCCTCGATGTGCTCGATGACCTGGTTGAGAGCTGCAATCACGGTTCTCCCCCTTCACCGTCCAGCCTGCTTGTCGATCCTCGTCGACACCCGATCTTTGCGGTCCGATTCGCTCGCGACGCCCCGCGCCTCTCCGCGAGATCCGGATAGGGTGCCTGGATGGTACTCCTGCGACGCTGGGCGGAAGGCGACCTCGATCTGCTCCGACGAGGAAACGAACCCTCGATGAATGAGCACCTGGGCGGTCCCGAGCGTGATGAGGTGCTCATCGAGCGACATCACCGGTACTTGCGCCTGTGGCAACAGGGGTCTGCGCGGATGTTCGTGATCGTCGACGACGGATCTGTCGGCGGGATCGGATGGTGGGACATCACGTGGCGAGACGCGCCCATGTACGAGACGGGCTGGTTCGTGATCCCGCAAGCCCAGGGACGGGGCGTGGCGGCGTCGGCACTGGCGTCGACGATCGACGACGTGACCCGCCATGGCGACGGTCGACCTCTCGCCGCTTTCCCGGCGACGAGCAACGTCCCGTCGAACCGACTCTGTGAGCGTGCCGGCTTCCGACTCCGCGGCACCGAGGTCTGGCCGTTTCGGGGAACACAGCTCGACGTGAACGCCTGGATCCTCGAATCGCGAGCAGACGACGGCCCGTCTGCGTAGCCCTCATCGTTAGCGGGGAGCGTGGCGCTCCGCTCCTGCCGCCTACGATCTACGCGAAGTCAGCTGGACGTGGTGCAGCGCCGACAGATTCACTCGCCTGGGTAGCAACCGGACGCACTTGGGAGAAAGTGAGACGATCCGGCGCCTTTCTGTCATGCCTTATGTGAGTGACGATGACAGAGGGAGCTCATGATGAAGGATTGGCTGCGGTCCGACCTCCAGTCGGCGGATCCCCTCGCGGGGAGCGACGATGCGATGCTGGATGGTCCCGTGGGGCGAATGACCGCTGAGGCCCGGGAAGCGGCCACGGCGGATGCACGTGGGCGCAAACCGTGGTGGCGGCGGCGACGGACGATGATTCCCCTCGGGATCGCCAGCGTCGTGGCGCTCACCGGAGCTGCCCTCGTGGTTCCCCTCAGTATGGGAATCAACGACACGTGGGTCGATCCTGATACAGAGATCCCGATCATCTACACCACCGATACCGGCGTCGATGTGCGCTGCCGCTTCGGCATCTACTTCGGAGACCCCGTCAACCGAACCGCTGCCGACGAGCAGCTCGCCGAGTTCGTCCAGAAGCACGACTGGACAGGAATCGGCCAGCGCATCTATGACGAAGCAATTGCCAATCCCTTCGTCCCCGGACCTGACGACGACTGGGAAGTCGACAACCAGGAGACCCGCGACAGCTTCTCCTTCTTTCGCGCAGTTGACTTGATTTGGGCCGAGATCCCTGCCGAGCTGCAGCAGGAAGGCCAGTTCGCCGGCGGAAGTTCGGACTGCACGGGACGGCTGCGTTGATGCGCCGGGCTCCTCTTCCTCAAGAACTTCGCGACTGGATCGAGGTCGTTGTCGACGACAACGCTGACGACGTCCTCCGCTACCTGAGAAGACGCGTCGCCGAACCCGAGGAGGCGGCGGACCTCTTGGGGCACGTCCTCCTCGCGCTGTGGCAGAACGGCTCACGGGTCCCCACGAGCGACACGGACGCGAGAATGTGGTGCTTCGGGATCGCACGCAATGTCCTCCGCGAGCACTTTCGGCATACCGTGAAGCGCCTCGCTCTAGCCGACGAGTTGCGCGATCAACTGCGCGACACGACGCTGCATGGGAATGCGGCGGACACGACCGCCGAAGCGAGCATGCGCGCATCGGAGGTCAGAAAGGCCGTTGCGTCTCTCGACAGGCGATCCCGTGAAAACTTCGTAAAACGCTCGTCCAATTTTGGGAACGGCTTTTCAAGCAATCGCCGATGCTGCGCGCCTCCTCGCGATCAACGAATCCACCGCCCGAACGCGCTACGGTCGCGCGCTCCGGCGTCTCGAGAAAGCGCTTGACAGAGCATCCGCGCGCGTCGATGGTTCCTCGCTCTCGCCTCGCGCCAGATCTGACCGCCGGCGAGCCATGATGACGGAGTCAGCGGAGGAGAGTCCGACGAAATAGGTAGACGCCAGTGAGAATCTAGAGCTATGGAACTGTCTGCCATACAAGCTGCAGAGATGGAGCTTCTCAGTTCAGCATGTCGTCGCGATTCAATGCGGATGCGAGAACTGCTGCACCCGGACTTCGTCGAGATCGGTCGCTCGGGGCGTCGCTGGACGCGCGACGAGATCATCGCCACTCTCGCTGCCGAAGGTGATCGTGACGCGCCCGCCACTGACGAGTGGAGGTTCATCGAGCTCGCACCCGGGCTCGGCCTTGTCACCTATGTCATTCATGGCGCGAGCGGGGACAGCCGCCACTCGTCGATTTGGAGGGTCGACGAGGGGCGATTACAGATGCGCTTTCATCAAGGCACCTTCGTCTCGGAGCGGGCGCAGTAGCTGCGTCTCCCCCGCCACTCCCGCTCATGCTTCTTGGCGAGTCGCCGAAACGGATGTGGCGGCGGCACGCGACCGTCGGTATCCCCACACGACGAGCCCCGCGGCGAGGAGCGTGAGGATGAGGCCACCGATCGTGGTTGCGGTCTCGAACTCGGCGTCCTGCGCGGGCGTCCAGCTGTCGGCGGCGACGCTGCCGGTGAAGATCGCCGCGAGCACGGTGCCGGCAACGGCGACGCCGATTCCGGTGGCGACTTCGGTGGCGGTGTCCACGAGCGAGGCACCTATCGTGGTGCGGTTGCTCGGCATCCCCTTCATGACGTTGGTGCCCGCGACGACACCGTTGAGGCGAATCCCGAACGCGACGAGCACGAGCGCCAGCGCGACCCACGGGTACCCGTAGTGACCGAGAACGGCGAAGATCGCCAAACCCGCCACGACAGCACCGGCGCTGAGCCACGCGACGTGGTCGAGACCGAGGCGGCGGACCATGGGACTGACGAACAGGCCACCGGCGAGCAGCACGACCACCTGCGGCAGCATCCCGATCGCCGCCCAGAACGGCGACCACCCCCAGTCCAACTGCAGCTGCAGCGTGACATAGAAACCGATGCCCGCAGCCGCGAGGCCCGTGGCGGCTTTGTAGAGGAGGCCACTCGAGACCAGCGGCCGCGCCACGAGCTCGAGATCGAGAATCGGATGGCGGACCCTGCGAGCGCGCATCACGAAGAATGCTAGTGCGCCGAGGGAGGCCGCGAGGAGCACCCACGGCAGTGGCGCGGTGACACCTTCTTGCACGAACAACGTCGGCGCGGCGAGCAGAAGGATCACCGCGACCGTACCCGCGAGAGCCCCCACGACATCGAGCGGGACTCGGTGCAGGTCGGTGGGGTCGTCAGCGGCGATACCCGCACGGATGCTGGTGCCAGCCAATATCGCAACGGGGACATTGACGAGAAGCAGCACCTGCCACGGCGCGAACGACAACACGAAGCCGCCGACCGCGGGGCCGATCGCGAGTCCGATGAGACCGACCGTCGAGATGAGGGTCGTGGCGCGCACGCGGGCCTCGTCGGAGCGGAACAGGCGGAACGCGAGAGCGAGTGAACCCGGGGTGGTCATCGCGGCGGCGACACCCATCACCGCTCGCACCGCGATCAACTGCTCGGCTGTCGCCACGAACGCCGTGGCGAGGCTCGCGAGACCGAGCAGCAGGAGTCCGATCAACATGATGCGTCGCCGTCCCACGCGGTCGGCGAGCGCACCGAAGAACAGCATCAGGCCACCGAACACGACGGAGTAGACACCCGTGACCCACTGCAGTCCCGTCGTGGAGGCCTGCAACTCCCGGCCGATGGTGGGCAGCGCGACATTGAGGATCGAGTTGTCGAGCATCTCGAACAGGAACACTGCCGAGAGGCCGAGCAGGGCCACCCAGGCCGGGCGCAGAGACTCTCGCGCAGAACCAGTCTGAGGGGTTGATGAGAAGGGTCCGTCACCGGACGGATGAGCAGCCATGACACGTCTCCTTGTTGGCGTTGGCAAATGCGGATGCATTCCCTTTTCGAGCCACGGAGATCACGCCAGGATGGCTGACCCGTATGCTCTCGCCGCCAAGGACGTGTGCTGGAATCTGGGAGCTACTATGCGCCGATGCGGGAGAACTGTCAACCAGGGGTTGTCGGGGTCAAGCGGTGAGGTCGACCGCTCGGGACCTTCGGCCCTGGGGCAGACGCGACGAGCGGACTTGAATCGTTGCTCGGAGACGGCTGGCTGGGCCGTCGCTCAGATCGGGGGCATTCGTGAGAGCGTCGGACAGCAGGGAACCGGAAGCGATCGGCATCCACGCAGCGAGATATCGCATCGTCGCGTTGTCTCGCGGCCGCCGTGTGATGTCAGCGCTCATGCACGTTGCGAGCCGGCGCCGGCTCATCCTGGCCTTCACCGAGGCCGACGTGACCGAGCCGCGGCGGATGATTCGCGAGAGTCGGCGCGACACCGGCGAATCGGTCTCGCTCACGGCGTATGCCGCCGCGTGTCTGGCACGGGCGATCGCACAGCATCCAGCGCTCAACTCCGCACGTCATGGTCGCAAGCTGGTGCTGTGCGAAGACGTCAACGTGGTCTGTTACCTGGAACGGATGCATCAAGGTGAACCGACCGTCGGATTCCTGACCCTGCGCACCGCCGATCGGGCCTCGGTTCGCGAGCTCACTTCCCGGCTGCGCGCTGGGCAGGCTCACGGTGCCCCGGCTCCGCGAGTTCTGCGGCATCTGCCGGTGGCCCTGTTCAGACCCGCCGTGCGCTATCTCGCGCGGAATCCCCGGTTCCTCGCCGAGTCGGGTGTCATCGCGATCTCGAACGTCGGGGCCGGAAGCGGCGGCGTGCCCGGGTGGGGCTTCGCGCCGAGCGCGATGAGCGTCGAGGTGACGCTGGGCGGTATCGCCCGACGGCTCGTGCTCGTCGACGGCGAGGTGCGAGAGCGCGAACACATGTGCGTGACGGTCGCTCTCGACCACGACATCGTCGACGGAGCGGCCGCAGCGCGCTTCGTGCGGACCTTCGTCGACATGATCGCCTCCGGCGCTGCACTCGACGAGGTTTCGTATGCCACGACGAAGGACGAACGATGACCGACCCGATGAGGCAGCTCTGGCGACTGAGCGCCACGGAACTGGCGGCTGGCATCCGAGCGCGCGAGTTCTCGTCGCGCGAGGTCGTCGATGCCCATCTCGACCGCATCTCCGCCGTGAACGGAGACGTCAACGCCGCGACCGTGGTCTTCGTCGATCAAGCGAGGGACGCTGCCGACAGGGCCGATCGAGTGGTCGCCGAAGGGGCCCCGATGGGGCCGTTGCACGGCGTGCCGTTCACCGTCAAAGAGAACATCGACCTCGCCGGCTCGGCTACGACACAGGGCGTGCCGGCGCTCGCCCATGCCATTCCATCGGCCGATGCACCGCACGTCGGGCGCCTGCGCGCCGCAGGCGCCATTCCGATCGCGCGCACGAACTGTCCTGACTTCGGCATCGGATGGCACACCATCAGCACCTTGCACGGTGCCACGCGCAACCCGTGGAACCCCGAGGTGACACCCGGGGGATCCAGCGGAGGCGAGGCCGTCGCCATCGCGACGGGCATGAGCCCGCTCGGCGTCGGTGGGGACCTCAGCGGCTCGCTGCGGTGGCCGGCCTCGTGCTGCGCGATCGCGGCGCTGAAGCCGACGCTCGGGCGCATCCCCCGCGCGGCGATGCAGGCGCCGGCGGAACAGCCGATCAGTCTGCAGTTGATGCTCGCCGAAGGGCCCCTCGCCCGCCGCGTGTCCGATCTGCGCACCGCGCTCGAGGTCATGGCAGGCGAGGACTGGCGCGACCCCTGGTCGGTGCCGGTGCCGGTGCATACCGCCGCCGACGACCAGCCGGTGCGCATCGCCCTCGTTGCCGATCCCCTGCCCGGGGGGACGGCCCCGGAGATCCAGCAGGCCCTCCGCAAGATCGGCGCGGCGCTGGCGGATGCCGGCTATGTCGTCGAAGAAGCGGAGCCACCCGGCATCGAGGAGGCGGCTGGCGTCTGGCTCGACATCCTGAAATCAGACATGAGCACCGCGATGGAGACGCTGCAGCCGCCCTGGGGCCGCGAGCAGGCGACCTTCGTCGAACGGCTCTTCGCGCTGTCGAAACCGCCCGCACCGGCCGTGACCTTGGAGGCGTACGTCGCACGGCAACGCCTGCAAAGAGCATGGGGCGAGTTCTTGGCCGGCGGACGAGTCGTCGTCGCTCCGGTCTACGGAGGCCTCCCCTTCGCGGCTCGGGATAGTCTCGCCGATGTCGCCGCGACCTTCGCCCGGATGTCGATCACCAGCACCTGCAACGCGCTCGGCCTTCCTGCCGTCGCAGTTCGCGGCGGCTTCGCACAGGGACTGCCGATCGGAGTTCAGGTGATCGGTGCGGGATTTCGCGAGCAGAGCTGCCTCGGCGTTGCCGAAGCGATCGAGTCGCATGTGAGGATGCTGACCCCCATCGATCCGCGATGACCCCAGCCGGACCTCCGACGCCTCACGGTAGAGATCCACTGCCCTACGACAGCATCGTCAACAAGACTCCGTTGGCCGCCGAACCGAGTCGCTCCTTAGGCGGGGAAAGACTCCGGGATCCGTCACGGATCAGCCAGCGGCCCCGGCTCGGCGCCCTGAGCGCGCCCGGACACGATCCGGACTCGTTCGGCCCGATTGACCGCGGCTAACCTTCGCTCAGGGGCGACCCTGCGGGATGAACCCCGGCACGTTCGAGCGCGAGGCGGCGGTGCCGTTCTCGAGCGAAGTCCTGTGCGCGAGGACCCGAGCCGAGAGCGCGTTGCGATATCGCGAGCACGAGGCGCGTCGCCGTCACGACGGGCAGGACCGTGCGGCGCACACCGAGCAGCTGTCGAAACTCCCGCGGCAGGCTCGCAACAGCTGCGGCGAACAGCACGCGATAGGCAATTCGCATCGAGCCGGTGAAGGGCACGTCACGCAAGAATCGCACCACCTCGTCGACGCGCTCGTCGCGGCGGAGCTCTCCGCTGACGAGGAATCCGCGCATCCTCTCGCGCAGGTCGGCCTCGGTCTCGGGCGGATTCGCCACGTGCATGAGACGCCCGGCGGTCGCCCACTCGCGCACATACGCGTCGGCGCCTCCGGGGATCGGACCGCCCCAACGCTCGTGCGCGCCCAGGAACGCCTCGGTGAACGCGAGATGCACCCATTCCACGAGGCGGGCGTCCGACGCGGAATACGCACGAGCGCCGGCATCCGTCACATAGGTCCCCGCGACTCGCTCGTGCATCCGTCCGACACGCGCCGTCTCCTGCTGCGCCTGCGCCGTCGAGCCGTACGTGACGCAGATGATCCAGCGCACGGTACCGGTCAGGCGCCCGATCGGATCCTCGCGATAGCGCGAGAAGTCGTGCACGCCGGCCATTGCGCCGGGATGAAGGGCCTGAATGAGCAGCGCCCGGATGCCAGCGACAAAAGTCGCGGTTCCCGCGTGGACCGTCCAGGCCGCGCCCCCATCGGGGAAGTACCCGTCGTCATCGCCATTGGCGATGTCACGCACCCACCGCGGCGTGCCATCCGGATCGCCCGCGAGCGCGGTGAGCAGCCGCGCGCGAAGTGCGGGACGTTTCATGGTTCCAGCGTGCCACGCCCGCCGGACGACGGGGCGGCCAGAGCACCAGCGAGGTCCTCCGCAGGGTTGTCCGAAAAGGGAACTGAAGAGTCCGATCGCCGCGACCTATTCCGCTCCGGGATTCTCGCGTTCGAGCGCGTTGGACTACGCAAGAGCACTGAGCAGCTTGATCTGCTCTCGAACGTCACCGCGGAGGATCTACTCCCCCTCCTCGGCCAACAGGACGCTTACGAAGCTGGTCTTTGGGTTGACATCCTGAAGTCGCGCGTTGAGGCGATCGACAAACTTCAGGACCTGACTGACGCAAACGAGAAAGAGAAGGTTCTCCAGCAACACTTGTTTGAACACCTCTGGCTGCTCGACCCCTCGTGGGAACGGGCAACGATTCAGCCTCGAATGGAAGAAAACCTCCGGAAAATCGAGCCTGGCATCTTCGCCATGAACGATGAGCAGAAAGAGGTCACTGGGCGCATCGACATTCGGTATGCGACAGTCGGTGGCCGACACGTGATTGTCGAACTCAAGCGGTATGAGTTGACAGTAGATGCGCGGGTGCTCGCAGAGCAGGGCCTGAAGTATGCGATCGCACTGGCCAGCGTCCTCACTCAGACACAGCGCGAATTCGAAATTCCCAACATAGAGGTCGTTTTTGTACTCGGTAAGAAACCGGGTACCCAAGGTAAGGGCCCCGCACAGACCGAGCAGGAGTTCTACGAAGCGACGTTCCAGTCCTCCCGTGGCTCCTTTAGGTTGTATGAATCGGCCTGACTTTCGTTCCGTTCTTCAAGCAAGGATGGAACACGATGAACAGGAAGTATTCGCCGGAGATGCGTGAGCGGGCGTTGCGGATGCTCGCGGAGACGCGGCCGTCGCACCCGACGATGATGAGCGCGGTTAGGCATGTGGCTGGGCTGCTGGGGATGAGCCCGGAGACGTTGCGACTGTGGCAGCGCCGGGCCGAGGTCGACGCCGGTGTCAAGCCCGGGCTGACGACGGACGCGGCGGTGGAGATCAAGCGGCTGCAGAAGGAGAACGCCGAACTGCGCAAGGCCAACGAGATCCTCAAGGCTGCGAGCGTGTTTTTCGCGAAGGAGCTCGACCGCCCCTGACCGAGATGGTCCGGTTCATCGATGAACACAGGGATCGTTTCGGGGTCGAGCTCATCTGCCGGGTCCTCAAACCGGCAGTCCAGGGCTTCCTCACCGCGCGCGGCTACCGCGCCGCTGTCAGCCGTGCGGCGTCAGCGAGGCAGCTGCGCGACGACCTGCTGGTGCCGGAGGTCGCTCGCCTACATGCGGAGAACTACGGCGTCTACGGACGCCGGAAGATGCACGCACTCATGCGGCGGCAAGGGTGGGAGATCGGTCGCGATCAGACCGAACGGCTCATGCGGCTCGCCGGGGTGGAGGGCGTGAAGCGGTCCAAGCGGATGTTCACGACGAAGTCCGACCCGGCAGCGGAGAAGCCGAAGGATCTCGTGCAACGCCGGTTCACTGCCCCCGGCCCGCGCCGCCTCTGGGTCGCTGACGTGACATACGTCGCAACATGGTCCGGGTTCGCGTATGTCGCGTTCGTCACCGATGTCTATTCGCGTCGCATCGTGGGCTGGAACGTCGCAGCCACGCTCAAGTCCGACATCCTGCCACTACGGGCGCTCGATATGGCCGCCTGGGACGCCGGCGGACGCCTCGACGGCCTGGTTCATCACGCCGATCACGGATCGAACTACCTCGCCGTGGTCTACACCGATCGGATCGAGGAACTCGGCGCGAAACCCTCCACCGGGACCGTCGGCGACTCGTTCGACAACGCCCTCGCGGAGGCGGTCAACGGTCTCTACAAGACCGAGCTGATCCGTCAGCGCGGCCCCTGGCGAACCGTCGAGCAGGTCGAGCTAGCAACCCTTGAGTACGTGTGGTGGTGGAACAATCAGCGCCTCCACGGCGAGCTCGACATGCGCACCCCGATCGAGGTCGAAGACGCGTACTACGCTGACCTGGAATCAGCCAATCCGGCACCTGCTGGACAAGGCTCCCGATAGGAACGAAAGTCAGGCCGATTCAGTACGACGCGCTGATCGACTCTGCCAAGAACCAATACCAGGACTATCTAGACGCCTCAAGCAAGGCCCGTGCCCTCGAGGAGCTCCTTGGGGCGCTCGAGCCGCCCGCGAGTGCTGGTGACCATCAGGCTGCCGCCGATTAGAGCGAAAGGCTTGCCGCGTTTTGTAAACCGTTGCCCGTCGCCCTCCACGACGCCGCTCAACGCGTTGCCGTCACGAGGCGTAACGGCCTTGCCATGACCGACCGGACTGCGGCCAACCTGCTGACCCGGTCGCCCCACGCGAGGATGCTCGCCCCAGATGAAGCAACCTGCGCGAAACGCGTCGGTCAGTCGTAGAACGGTGTTGGCATCTCCCCGAGCTTGCAGGGGACTTCCGTCGAGCGCCCCCGAATCCGACCACTCCACGGAGGACGCGTAAGCTCCGAGCCAGCAGCCGGGTCGAGCTCGAGCGCCGGCTTTGGATCTCTCGTCAACAAAGGCGGGAGAACAAGCTCCTTGTCTGCCGTGATATCAATCTGTAGTGACCGACATAATTGGCATCCACGGAATCTTTCAATACAAGTACCATTCCGATCCAGAGATTCTCACTAATCTGTGGAGGGCTAGCCTCGAACGCTCGGGAATCGACGCGGAGTTGGATCTCGCTTATTTCGCGCCCACGCTTCATCGGGCATCCGCTATGGGCGATGAAATTGTCGAACTGAACAGAGAGGAAGCCGCGCTCGCCGCGCAGTGGCTCCTGGCAGCTGGGGCGCCGGGCGCCGTCGCTCAGGGGCGACTAACAGCGTGGGTGCGAGACTCGCTCGATTGGCTAATACTGAGCGGCATGGCCCGGGGAGCCACGAAGGCGATGACCCAATCGATCATTCGTGAGGTCGCGACATACCTGGATTTGAGCAACACCGAACCACGTGAGAATGCCAAGGAAATAGTGGCGGAGGCGATCCGTACGCACCAACCAAGAATAGTGATCGCACACTCGCTGGGGTCTGTCGTCGCCTACGAGGCTCTCTGGGCGGCAGCTGGGTTGACGGTGCCTTGCCTACTAACAATTGGATCGCCGCTGGCCCTCCCGGGCGCATTCAGGGGGAGCTTCCTACCCGAGGCCGCGAACGCCAACACCAAGCCCCCGGGAGTAACCCGCTGGATCAACGTTACGGATGTCGGCGACGTTGTCGCCGTACCCAAAGGCTTGTCAACCTTCTTCGCGGGAGTCGACGAAGAATTGGAGATCTCGATCAATCCGTTCGAATGCCATCGAGTTAGCTATTACCTCGAATCGCCCGAGGTGGCTGCAATCTTGGATCGCGAGCTCGCGCGGAGCTAGCGATGGCGTCGCACATCCCCAAGCGAGAAAACAAGAAGGTCCGGGCCGCAAACCGCCAATAACCTACGCCCAGAAACGATGTCCAAGGATGTGACCACATCTGGCACAGCGTGCTAGTCAACCTCGATGAGCGAATCTTCCCACGTCCAAACGCGCACCACTCCGTCAGAGCCACCCGTCACAACTACTGGAGTCGAGTCAAGGTACGGGACAACGACCTTAACGACGAATGTTCCATCATGGGCACTCGCGACAGACTCAACGATCTGTTGGCCGTCGGCGAGGTCGATTACCCGCATTTCTCCGGTCTCAAGTGCCACAACTCCCACCGCCCGGTCCTCGAGCGCGACACAGCTGACGCTCGACACCCGACTACGTTCCGGCTGAAATCGCCACCTTGTCGTCCGATGTTCGAGGTCCCACGCGGTCAGCGCGCCGTCCGAGCCGACAAGACATGCAATCGTCCCAGCCGAGCCTTCGCATGCGGCGGCAGACAAGATCGAGTCCGAATCAAGTTTCCCCAGACGGAGCTCCTCCCGTAGAGCCTTCAGATCCCACGCGCCATCTACGCTGACGGGAAATCCATCCACGACAGTCAGGACCGTGGAGTGGTCACCGAAGTCATTCGGGGAGACGGGCCGCCGCAAACTCACCCATGCCGTCACATCCCAAAGCTCGATGCCCCGGCGCTCTCCTCCAACCAGCAAAATCGCGCGACTCCCCGCTTGCACAATCTCCAGAACGCGGATGACTCCATCCAGCGCGGTCAACTCTGGACCGATAGGCTCCAGCGTGCTCGCGTCCCAAAGCCGGATGTTCCCAACGGCTCCTCCCGAGACGGCAAGCCACTTGCCATCGAGATTGCCAACTACGAAGGCGCTCAATCCCATGCCATGGGCCCTGACTTCTTCAAGAGCCTCGCCATAATCCGCTGTCCATGAGTGGATCGTGCCGTCGGCACCCACCGTCAAGACTCTCTCGTGCGCCCGATACATAGAGAGACGCGCGTTGAGCACTGAGCCACGATGAACACTGACCCGCATACCCACCTCGCCCCGATGGCCTAGGTACCAGATGCTTAGCGTTCCGTCCGCTCCCCCAGTGGCGATCGTCCCCACTTGTCCAGTAGCGCCCATACTGAGCACGGCCGCACTGAACCCCACTAGGCCCTGTACTGTCGGTCCGAGTTCCACCGTCCAGGCCCGAAGTGTCCCATCGTCGCCGCCGGAAACAATTGTGTGTCCGCCGTCTACGCTCGTGATCCGGACGGACGAGATGGGGCCGTCGTGGGAATCACTCGAGCGCTCAATAATCTTGTTGTTGGCGACATCCCAAAGACGTAAAAAGCCATCAACGCCACCCGCGACTAGCCGCATCTTCCCGCCCGCGTACAAGACAGCAAGTGCCGAACACGAGACCATCCTTCCCGCCGCCGTCTCGTCAATAAGTACTCGAAGGCAGATTCCCGCAAGGAGATCCCACACTTCAACTCTGCCCATGACTCTGCTTACCGCAACGACAGGGATCCCCTCGAAGGTGCCCCCGACGACCGCGATGGCCGCGACGCCTTCCGAAGCCTCCCACGGCCCGGCCGGAAGAACCGCGAGACGCGCGCCCGTGGATAGCGACGTGGCCGTAACTCTGCCCGATTCGTATCCGCAGATCGCCGCAAGCTCGCCAGCGACATTGGCGACGCTGAAACACACGATCGGGCCTTCGCCAAGGTCAATAGCTCCTACCGCCCGAAGCTTGTCAACATCCCACAACCGCAGGTGGCCATCTTCTCCCGCCGATACCGCTGTCATTACGCCAGCGATTGGGACCGCTTCAATCGCATTGATTGGACCAGCATGCGCATCCGAATCTTGCGCGATCAGGGAATGAGCGTCGAGCGACCAGAACCGAAGCGTCCCGTCGCGTCCGCCTGAAATCGACACGTAGCGGCCATCCGCACGGCGAGCCATAGTCACGGCGTCCGCGTCTCCAGATGCGCCAGTGAACTCTGCAACGAGAGCCGGGCTAACTCCATTCCCAGTCGCCCAGTCAATCCTGAGCAACGAGTTCCCCAACCTACGAACGGTATCGAGACTGGATATGGACGTGCCGTAGCGGGCAGCGTCGACCATCATTACTTGCCGGCGAAGAGGCGGCACCATCCTCTTGGTCATGTGAACGGACGCGGCAAGAATCGCGCGCAGCAGCATCAGCCGCTCACTGCCCTCGATTCCCTCTTCCTGTTCGCCTGCCTCGACTCGGTGGAAAGCCGCCAGAGCCTCGCCCAAATCGCCATGGGCCAGATATTCAACGTCACCGAGAACCGCGTCCGGGCTTCCCGCTTCCAACGCCATCTGAGGGGCGTGGCGCAAGAGGTATGTCTCCGCTGTATCCCAGAGCCGCATGCCATCGTCGCTCTCGCGCCGCGCCAGCAGCGCTTCGAGGATCCTTAATGGCATTGTGTCCGCGCCGACGGTGGTCCCCCGCAAGACGTCAACGAGACCCTGGTGGAACGGACGGTAGAGCGATTCCCCGGAAACATCTGGTGATGAGCGCAAATAGAACAGCACACCGTCCAGAGCATCTCTCACGGCTTGCGGCGTCGCCCGATCGTCATAGAAAACGTCCTCGCAGAGCGCCTGCACAATAGATTGCGGCATGCCGACGCCGTGCGCCCAGGTCAGACAAGTGAGAACTGCGCGCCTCAGCGGACCGTCTTTCGCTGTGTTCAGGTCAAGCTCGAGTACATCCGGAAGTGAGCGCGGGACGTTGGAGATCACCATCTCGATCTCGCTCGATGATCCGTTGAATCCGCGATCAACGAGCACCTGACAATACAAAGACGCAACCAGGAATGAGCCCCACTCCGCGCCCGGTTCCTCAGTAAGTTTCTGCGCCAGATCGCCTGGGAATCCTTCCTGAACTTCAATTCCCTCAGCCGCCATGATCCGGGCAACGTAGCCAGCGAGATCAGCTTCGATTTGCTCGCGAGCTACGTGGTCGAGGTGCAGCATCGCAGTCGGAGGAAGGCTCTCCATCCACTTTTCGATCTGCTGCCAGCTACCGCCTGACCGCGTACCCACCAACACGAAACAGGCTGGCCGACCGTCGCTCCGGCGAGATTGCTTCAGCGCGTCAATAATGTCGAGCACGTCCATCGCCGCGGTGGCCTCATCGATTGCATCAATGATCACCCAAGCCGGTTCTGGAAGCTCGGCAATCGCCCCTGGCAATAGCTCGGGAGGAAACCGCCTATCGGTGTCGTCTGGCCACAGTTCCAACTGTGTCGCGATCGAGTCGACAACCACTGCGGCACTCAAGCCTCTGGCATGAATTCCCGCGACGAAGCGTTTCGGTCCGGGCGCTGCACCAGCATGCCTCCAAATGGATTCGGTGCGATTGCGGAGGAAGCGTCGAGAAGCGCAAACCACGATGCCCAGAATGGCCGACTTCCCGGACCCCGGGCTCCCAGTCACGACACGGACGCTGTCATCTGGCGGCGCAGCCTCCATCCAATCGACAATTGCGTTCAACTGGGCTTCGCGCCCCGAGAACGCGCCGGCTGCCACAGGCACCCGTCTCCCGCTTGCGCGCTCGACAAAGTGCCCCTCGTCCAACCTGCCCGAAGATTCAATGAGTTCCCGAACTCCAGGCTCTGCATCCCGCAAAGCCCGCGCAACTTCTCCGGGCGGCCTATATGCCGGGTTTTCGAAGAACCTCACTCGAGCGTCTTCGTCTGTCTCGATCAGCGTGGAGTGCAAACGCTGCTCGATACTTCCCTGCGCGAGTTCTCGGACCTCCGCCTTGAGAGTCCTCTGCACCAGTGACCATGGAATCCACTCAACTTCCGAATGAACGTCCAGGTCTCCATTGAATATGGCCCGGAGTACACTTCCGAAAGCGATCGAGAGGCGCGCATCGTAGGCCGCTCGGTGGGGTGCCGACGCCGCGAAAACCCAGCTACGTCGCTCCTCGGGGAGAACTTCAATTCCCCATGTAGTCCTCGCCGCTAAGCCACTCCCGCACATATCGAGGACAACCAGGGTCGAGGGCGCTTTGGGCCCGTCGTGCTCGATACCGCGCAGCCACTCGTCAACATTTCCGTCGCGGTGAGTTACACCATCGGCGCCCACCGGAAATAAGCCGCCAACTTTGGTTTCTCCGTGCGAAAGAATGTGTATGAGCCGGACATCGGCGGAGTCGCCTTGACCCAAGAAGTCCCGAGCGTGTGCGGCCAGCGTTTCAGCACCCCAACTCCACGTCGAAGAGGGAACATTGACCTCGTACCCCAGGTCCGAAAGGGAATCTGCGACCCCGTCAACGTGATGACAAAAGTCCTCCAGCGACTCGTATCTGTCGTCGCCCAGACCGCCTGGATTAGGAATCGCGACCACCAAAGCGAGTTTGCGCACCAAGGCCTCCCGCCGCGATAGATCTCTGCGCTTCGCGAAGCCGGACCCTAACCCGGGCGCGATGACGGCTCCCCGCTCTCGATCTTGGCATACACCGAAGCGCGCTGATATCCGTTGCATCGCATTCAGCGTCATCGAGATGGAAGAAGCGGCCGGTATGAGTCCCGCTCCATCCAGACCCGAGATACCGCCTCACCCGGCTTGAGGCCTGAATCTGAAGAGACAACCCGCGAACTGCCGCGGGTGGAGGCTGCCGTCCTTGACCTGACCCTTGCGGCTGGTCGCGACGATGGTCGCGACCAGTCCGGCCGGGCGTTCCCATGGCACAGGTCGTTCAGCGTCAGGTACGGAGTTCGCCCGGATCTCGCGAGATCTGCCCCCAGAAGAACTCCTGGTCAGATCCAAAAGAGACAGTGCCCCTGGAGGTGTGCGGGTTCACGACATAGGCGACAGGTGATCGGCGACACGTGAGTCGCGTCATAGGCGACAGTGGTTCATGTCGTCGAAGCATCGGGTAGTGATGTTGAAGATCATCGCCGGAGGACTATCGGTCAGCGCCGCGGCGGCTGAGTACGGAATGAGCCGTCAGTATCTGCACAAGCTCCTCACCCGCTACCGAGACGAGGGCCTCGACGGGCTTAACGCACGATCCCGAGCCCCGCTGACCAACCCGAACGTGACCACCGACAGGGTCCGTGCGCGGGTCGTGCAGCTCCGGCAAGCATTAACCGCCGCAGGAACCGATGCAGGTCCGGTCACGGTCGCTTGGCACCTGCGCCAAGAGGGACTGACCGTCCCGTTGACGTCCACGATCCGACGCATCCTGCACGCGGCCGGACTGATCACCCCCGAACCCCGCAAACGACCGAAGTCCTCCTACGTCCGGCTCGAAGCCGCGCAACCGAACGAAACCTGGCAGTCGGATTTCACCCACTGGCGTCTCGCCGACGGTTCGGACGTGGAGATCCTGAACTGGCTGGACGACCACTCCCGACTCCTGCTGTCCTGCACCGTTCACCGACCCGTGACCGGCCGGAACGTCGTTGACACCTACGGCCCACCCGCGTCCACGTTGACCGATAACGGCCGCGTCTACACTGCCCGCCATGCCGGCGGACGCAACGAGTTCGAATACGTCCTCGCCGCGCTGAACATCACCCAGAAGAACGGAGCCCCGAACCACCCCCAGACCCAAGGGAAGATCGAGAGGTTCCATCAGACCCTGAAACGATGGTTGACCGCCCGACCCCACATGGCCACGATCGCCGAACTGCAGGCCCAACTCGACCTATTCCGGGAGCATTACAACCACCACCGGCCGCATCGCGCCCGAGGGACCACCCCCGCCACGGCCTACGCCACAACACCGAAAGCAGTCCCCGCCGGACACCACGACCGCGCCCACTATCGGGTCCGTCACGACCACGTCGGCGCCAACGGAAAGATCAGCTTCCGCCGCGCCGCCCGCATGCACCACCTCGGCATCGGCGCCGACCACCGGGGCAAACGCTGCATCCTCATCGCCGACGAACGCACCGTCACCGTCGTCCACCTAGACACCGGCGAGATCATCGCCACCAACAACATCGACCCCAACAAAACCTACTGGCGCAACACGCAGAAGGAGCCCGGCCGATGGCCGGGCTCCTTCTTCTGACGTCTCCTATGTCACGACTCAGATGTCTCCTATGTCACGACTCATCACAGCAGTGCCCCTGGAGGGACTCGAACCCCCAACCCTTTCCTTAGGACGGAACTGCTCTTCCATTGAGCTACAGAGGCTAGGCCACCAAGTCTACCGAGCCCGAGCATCCGGATCCGAAGGGATCACGCCGCGAGCTCGAGGTACGGCTCCCACCGCGGGTCCGCGCGCTCAGTGCCACGCACCGTCCACTGCGCGCCGTGCGGCGGCCGGGGCGCGTACCGCAGGTCCCAGCGCATCTCGGCGGGCGTCCGGTCGCCCTTCAGGTTGTTGCACCGCAGACAGCACGCCACCAGGTTCTCCCACGAGTCCGCTCCCCCGCGCGAGCGCGGCAGCACGTGATCGATCGTGGTGGCACCCTTGCCGCAGTACGCGCAGCGGTTGCCGTCGCGACGCAGCACGCCCCGGCGGGTGACCGGCACGCGACGCGACTGCGGAACGCGGACGTAGCGTGTCAGCAGGATCACCGCCGGGCGATCGACCGCACCGCGGGCGCCCCATACCGGATCACCCTCCACACGCTCGATGATGGTCGCCTTCGCGTTCATCACGAGCACCAGAGCTCGCTTGAACGACACGACGGCCAGCGGTTCGTATCCTGCGTTCAGCACCAGAGTGCGCATCGGGTGTCCTCTCGAATAGCCCGTGACGGCTTCAGCGGTATTCGATACAGCAACGCCCGCGGGCGCGACAGGCTGCGAGGACGAAAAAAGGCGCTGCCCCTAGGGGCAGCGCCTCGCGGCCACGGTCACGCCGCGGCATCCGTCCACACGATGCCGAAGGACGTAACGACCGTGCGCATTCCGGGTTCGGATGCGAGGCGTGGTGTCCATCGGCATTTTCCAATCGCTCGAGCAAGCGTTCGGGGTCAGATTACCCCACGATTCGGGGTGCAAGATTCACGGATGCCGAAGGTTCATCCGTGTCGTGCGCTCAGGTGCCGTAGGGCCCGAGCCACGGCATCGGGTCGACCTTGGCGTTGTTCACGAACACCTCGAAGTGCACGTGGTTCGCGGTCGCGTACCCGGTGCGCCCCACTCCCCCGATGACCTGCCCGCGCGTCACCGTCTGACCCGGCTCGACCGTGCGGGTGCCGTACGACAGGTGCGCGTAGAGCGTGCTGATGCGCGTGCCGTCGATCACGTGCTCGATGCGGACGTACGCGCCGTAGCCGCCGCTGCCGCCCTCGGTCGACTGACTGACCACGCCGTCCGCCGAGGCGTAAACGGGTGATAGCGCCGGGGCGAGCATGTCGACGCCCTTGTGCGACCCGCCTCGCGCGCCGAAGCGGTCGCTAATGTTCGAGATGTTGCGCAGCGGCCATCCGATCGCGCCCGATCCGGCCGGGATGCTGCTCAGATCGATGTTCATCATGCTGCCCGCGGCCTTGGCGCGCGCCGCGGCGGCCTCCGCCGCCTTCTTCTTCGCGATCTCTTCGGGCGTGGTCGCCGAATACGAACCGCGGGTAAGAGTGGAGTCCCCGACATCCGACGCCACGACGATCTCTTGCGCCCCGTCCGCAGCGAGTTGCTGCAGCGTCTTCGGCCCGGTCTCGGGCCGCCACGCCGCATAGGCCGGGATCGCGACGGTCGCCACCAGCCCCGCAACGACGGCAAGAGTCAGGATGCTGCGGGCCGGGCGGCGACGCACACCACCCACCGCGGCGGTCGCAGCCGCTCGAGGAACCCGCAGCTTGCGCCACAGCGAACCCTTCGGCTGCGCCGACTCCAGGCTCGTGTGCTGGGGAGAGTCAGTCGGCAGCTTGTCAGGCATGACGGAAGAGTCGATCAACCCGCGTTCGCGGCGAGCCAGCCCTCAGCGTCGACACGCGTGCCGTCGACATGGATCATCAGGTGCAGGTGCGTGCCGAACGCCAGGCCGGTATCGCTGACCTGTCCGATCAACTGACCCGCGCTCACGGTCGCCCCGGCACCCACGGTGCGACTGCCCGGCAGCATGTGTCCGTAGACCGACTGCACGGCGTGGCCGTTGATGTTGTGCATGATCGTGATCGTCACGCCGAGTCCCCCGCCACCGTCGGTGGATGCCGTGACGACGCCATCGGCGACGGAGTAGATCGGCGTGCCGCGCTCGACCATGTAGTCGGTGCCGCGGTGACCGGCGTAGGGCGCTCCGAAGTTGTTGAAGTAGGGCAGCGGGCGACGGACGATGCCCGAACCCGGTGCGACCAGCGGAACACCCGCGGGGATCGCGTACGACGAGGCGCTGGCCCGAGTGGCCTTGGCCTTGGCCCGCGCTGCGGCGGCCTCTTCGGCCTTCTTCTTCGAGATCTCGTCCGGCGTCGTCGCCGAATACGAGCCGCGGGCCAGGGTGGAGTCGGTGATGTCCGACGCGACGACGAGCGTCTGTGCACCGTCGGTGGCGAGCTGCTGCAACGTCATCGCGTCGGCTTCGGGCTGCCAGGCCGCATAGGCCGGAATCGCGACGGTGGCGAAGAGTCCGGTGACGACCGCGAGGGTCAGGATGCTGCGAACCGGCCCACGTCGTCCGGATTGAGTCTTCGGGGCACGCTCTGCACGCGCGGCGCGACGCTCGAGTTTGGTCGCTCGGCGCGTCGATCGATCGAGGCGGGGTGGCTTCTGTGTCTCGCTCCGAGCCGACCGTCCCCTGCGGTCTCGGCTCGCTACCTGCGCGTCGGGTGCGCTAACAGGCGAGTCATTCTCTTCAGCCAAACGCTTCCTCCTGCCCCGGCACCCCGCGTAGGGGTGTTGGCTCGTCGCCACGATGTTCGTGGTTCAGCCGGCCGAGTGGACGAGCCTAGAGGGGCGTTCGGGCCGGGAGTTCCATCGCCTGGCTTCTCGGCGGTGGACTTTTCGAGATTACCGGAAGGTAACGGTTCTGTCACTTCGACAGGCGGGCGCTGTGGACGAATTGCGCCCTCGAGCATCCGATTCAGACAGACGTGTCGACCAGGAAGATGTGCGCGGCGACCTCGACCGGAAGCTCGAGACCCTCGTCCGATCCGTCCATCTCGACGAGCACGTATCCCTCGTTGTAGCGGTACTTGCCCCGCGCACCCGGCATAACCCCGGCGCTGCGCAGCTGTTCGAGCAATTCGGGATCGACCTGCGCCGGCTCGGCCAGACGGCGCACGGTGCCCTCGACCGGACCGCCGACCTCGTTCAGGTGACGGACGAGTCCGACAACTCCCTGTGAAAAGACCGCCGCGGGCACATCGCCCAGCTGATCGAGCCCGGGGATCGGGTTTCCGTACGGGGATTCGGTGGGGTGCCCGAGAAGCTCGACGAGCCGGCGCTCGACCTGCTCGCTCATGACGTGCTCCCAGCGGCACGCCTCTTCGTGGACGTAGGCCCAATCCAGGCCGATCACGTCCGAGAGGAGCCGCTCGGCCAGACGGTGCTTGCGCATGACATCGATGGCCTTCTGGCGACCCGCGTTGGTGAGTTCGAGTCGACGATCTTCCGAAACCACGACCAGCCCGTCGCGCTCCATGCGTCCCACGGTCTGCGAGACGGTCGGACCCGAGTGGCCGAGGCGCTCCGAGATGCGCGCGCGCAGAGGAATGATGTTCTCTTCCTCGAGCTCCAGGATGGTACGCAGATACATCTCTGTCGTATCGATCAGATCGGTCATGGCGGCTGGTTCCTCGCGTCCGGGTTGCGAAGGTAAGCCTAACCCAGTGGGCCGTAACGCGGCCTGAGTCACCCCACGCGCGACCCTAGAATCGAGGGCATGCCCCACGTCTCTCTTCCGAGCGAACTCCTGCCCACCGACGGACGCTTCGGGTGCGGACCATCGAAGGTTCGCCCCGCCCAGCTGGCGGCCCTCGCGACCACCGGAGCAGAGCTGCTCGGCACGTCGCACCGCCAGGCCCCCGTCAAGAACCTCGTCGGCGACGTGCGCTCCCTGCTCGCCGAGCTGTTCCGCGCTCCGGAGGGCTACGAGGTCTTGCTGGCGAACGGCGGATCGACGAGCTTCTGGGATGCCGCGGCCTTCGGCCTGATCGAGCGCCGCGCGCAGAACCTGGTGTTCGGTGAGTTCGGCGGCAAGTTCGCCACCGCGGCGAAGGCGCCCTGGCTCGAGGCCCCGGATGTGCGCAATGCACCCGCCGGTCAGCGCACTACCGCCGAGGTCGTCGCCGGAGTCGACGTCTACGCCTGGCCGCACAACGAGACCTCGACCGGCGTGCTCGCCCCCGTCACACGGGTGCACGGCGACGACGGAGCCCTGACCGTGATCGACGCGACGAGCGCCGCGGGTGGCGTCGACGTCGACATCGCCGAGACGGACGTCTACTACTTCGCCCCGCAGAAGAACCTCGGATCCGACGGGGGGCTCTGGCTCGCACTCGCGTCGCCCGCCGCGATCGAGCGGATCGAACGCATCGGCAAGTCCGACCGGTACATCCCGGACTCCCTCAGCCTGGTCAACGCGGTGAGCAACTCGCGCCTGAACCAGACGCTCAACACCCCCGCCCTCGCGACGCTGTTCCTGCTGCGCGAACAGCTGTCGTGGATCGTCGACAACGGCGGACTGTCGTGGGCCTCGGCGCGCACCGCCGAGTCGTCGGCTGCGCTGTACGACTGGGCCGAGGCATCCGCCGTCGCCACGCCGTTCGTCGCCGACCCGGCCGACCGCTCGCAGGTCGTCGTCACGATCGACTTCGACGAGAGCGTGGATGCCGCCGCCCTCGCGGCGTCGCTCCGCTCCAACGGCATCGTCGACACCGAGCCCTACCGCAAGCTCGGACGCAACCAGCTGCGCATCGCGACGTTCGTCTCGATCGAGCCCGACGACGTGCGTCAGCTCATCGGCGCGATCGAGTACACGCTCGAACGGATGCCGAAGGCCTAGTAGCTGCGGTCGACGCGCGGGTCCTGGTAGTCGAACTCGTCGTCGTCCGAGTCGTCGTCGTCCGAGTCGTCCTCGTCATCTGACTCTTCGTCGTCAGAGTCGTCATCGTCCGACTCGTCATCCTCATCCGACTCATCGTCGGAGTCGGCGTCCTCATCGTCGTCGTCGTCATCGTCGTCCGACTCCGCGTCGTCCGAGAAGTTGTCGATGTCGACGCCGTCGACGTCGCCCGAGTGCAGGATCGGCGAGCCGTCCTCGTCGAAGTCGGCCGCATCAAGGTCATCGATGTCGTCGTCGAGGTCATCGTCCGAGTCGTCCTCGGCGTCATCGTCGTCCGAGTCGCCGGACTCGTCGCCGGATGCCTGGGCGGCGAGCGCCTCTTGGTCGAGCTCGGCCTGGTGGGCGTGATACTCGGCCAGGCGCTCGGCCCACGGCGTCCATTCGGGCGCGAGGAGCGCACCGTCGCCGGGCATCAACTCGGCCTCGAGCACGGTCGGGGCCGACCCCTCGACGCGCGCGAGCGTGACGGTCCAGAACCACCCGGGGTAGCCGACCATGCGGTTGGCGAACCGGAGCGACAGCGCACCGCCGGGCTCTTGGCGATACCCGGCGGCCTCGCCGATCGTCTTCTCTTCCGTGATCTCGCGCAGCGCGGCGAGCGCGAGATCGCGCGCACCCAGCAGTTCGGGGTCGGGCAGCTCGGACTCAGGCGTCGAGTTCATCGGCGACCTTACGCAGGACCGCGGCGATCTTCTTGCTGTGCGAGCTGCTCGGGTAGCGGCCGCGACGCAGATCCCCGCCCATGCCGTCGAGCAGCTTGACGAGGTCTTCGATGATGATCGCCATGTCGTCGGCGGGCTTGCGCTGCGCCTTCGACAGGCTCGGCGGCGCCTCGAGGACGCGCACCGACAGCGCCTGCAGGCCGCGCTTGCCGTCCGCAACCCCGAACTCCAGGCGTGTGCCGGGCTTGGGGGCGGGCGTTCCCGCGGGCAGTGCGGTGGCGTGCAGGAAGACGTCTTCGCCATCATCGGTGGAGATGAAGCCGAAGCCCTTCTCCTCGTCGAAGAACCTGACCTTGCCGGTGGGCATCGTGAACTACCTCGTTGCGTCTGGCACCCGCGGGCGCTGAAGAATCCGGGGAAACCCCCGACATCCCAGCCTACGGCACCACTTCCCGACGTGCGCGATCAATACGAGCGCCCCGCCCACTAGGCTCGGACGAATGAGCACGTCTCCCGATTCTTCACAGGTGCCGCCTGGGCGCGCCGAACGCATCCTCGCGTTCATGTCGCTCGGAATCGCGCTCCTATCGATCGTGTGCTTCTTCGCGATCATCATCGGCACGGCCACCGGAATGTCCCGCGAGGACTTCTCGTCGGGAATCTGGCCGCTCGTCGCCATCCTGCCGAACATCGGGCTTCCGCTCGCGTTCGTGCTGATCATCACGCTCCTCGTCATCACCTGGGTGCGCCGCAAGCGCGCGAATCAGGCTTCGTCTTGAGCCGACCATGACAGAGGGAACGAGGGAGCTCGCCGCGCGCCTCGCGACCCTCGACGACTCGGAGTTCGCCGCCCTGCTCGCGGCGCGGGGAGTCTCACCCACTGCCGCCTGGCGCGATTACTTCGACGCCGCGGACGCGCTCACCGAGCCGTCCTTCGTCGCACGGGCCCTGCAGGGGCTGACCGCGACCGAGCTCGCCTCGGTCGCTCGCGCGGCCGCCGAGGGCACGCCGGTCCCCGAAGACGTGGCGCCGACGGTGCGAAACCTGGGACTGACGGATGCCTCGGGCATCCCGCTTCCCTCCACTTCCGCCGCGATAGATCTCGTCACGCTCGACCCCGCCACCCCGCAAGGCACACAGGGGATA
>NZ_NMUN01000006.1 GCF_002812725.1 Microbacterium sp. BR1
AGCACGTCTCCCGAATTTCTTTCAACAAGGTTGCCGCCTTGGGCGCGCCGAAAACGCAATCCTCGCGTTTTCAATGTCGCTCGGAATCGCGCTCCTATCGATCGTGTGCTTTCTTTCGCGATCATCATCGGCACGGCCACCGGAATGTCCCGCGAGGACTTCTCGTCGGGAATCTGGCCGCTCGTCGCCATCCTGCCGAACATCGGGCTTCCGCTCGCGTTCGTGCTGATCATCACGCTCCTCGTCATCACCTGGGTGCGCCGCAAGCGCGCGAATCAGGCTTCGTCTTGAGCCGACCATGACAGAGGGAACGAGGGAGCTCGCCGCGCGCCTCGCGACCCTCGACGACTCGGAGTTCGCCGCCCTGCTCGCGGCGCGGGGAGTCTCACCCACTGCCGCCTGGCGCGATTACTTCGACGCCGCGGACGCGCTCACCGAGCCGTCCTTCGTCGCACGGGCCCTGCAGGGGCTGACCGCGACCGAGCTCGCCTCGGTCGCTCGCGCGGCCGCCGAGGGCACGCCGGTCCCCGAAGACGTGGCGCCGACGGTGCGAAACCTGGGACTGACGGATGCCTCGGGCATCCCGCTTCCCTCCACTTCCGCCGCGATAGATCTCGTCACGCTCGACCCCGCCACCCCGCAAGGCGCGCTGCCGCCGGCCGACGCGGCGACCGAGGGGGCCATCGCCGAACGGGCCTTCACCAGTGTCGCGTCGCTCGGCGACATCCTCATCCAGTCGTTGCAGGCGCCGTTCGCGCGCCTGGGGTCGGGCGCGCTCGCCGCCGCGGATCGCCGCCGGATCACCGAAGATCTGCAGCGCCCCGATGACCTCGATGCCCTGATCGCCCTCGCGCAGACCGCGGGTCTGCTGAACGTCGAGGGGCGCTGGTTGCTGCCCACCGCCCAGGCCGAGCTGTGGTTGCGCGAGCCCACGGTGCGGCGCTGGTCGATCGTCGCCACCGCGTGGCGCGAATAACTGCCCCGCGGTATCCGCGCGGGCGGCGCCTGGACCGACCCGTCGACGTGGAACGCGACATTCCCCGCGGATGCCTCCTGGCCGGCGCGCGCCGGTGCCCTGCATTCCCAGGCCCTCGTGTGGGGCCTGATCGCACCCGACGGCGCCGCGCCCCCGTGGTCACGCGCGCTCCCGTCCGGCGCCACCGAGGCCGAAGCCCGGCTCGGGGCCCTGCTCCCCCATGAGGTCGACCGCATCTACCTGCAGAACGACCTGACGGCGATCTCGCCCGGGCCGCTCGCATCCGGACTCGATGTGCGCCTGCGCCAACTCGCCCACCGCGAGTCGCACGCACAGGCGTCGTCGTACCGCTTCACGCCCGAGACCATCGCCGCCGCCCTCACCGAGGGCGAGACCGCCGAGTCGATGCTGGCGTTCCTCGCGGGCTTGTCATTGACCGGCGTGCCGCAACCCCTCGAGTACCTCGTGCGGACGACCGCCGACAAGCATGGGCTCGTCCGCGTCGGATACGACCCGGATGCCCCGCCCGAGACCCCCCGCGCTCTCGTCACGAGCACCGAGATGCAGGCGCTCGAGACGATCGCCGTCGACCAGTCGCTGCGGCCCCTCGGTCTGGTCCGCACCGCGGACGGTGCGGCGCTGACGTCTCGCGCGCCCCGCGACACCGTGCTCTGGGCGCTGATCGACGCACGCTATCCGGCCGTCGCCGTCGATCACGAGGGCCGCGAAGAACCCATGCGACGCCACCGCATCGCGGCGAGCGCGCTGGCACCGGGCTCCGCCCCGCCCGAGGCCTATACGACACTCATCGCGACGCTCCGCGCATCCGTTTCGTCCAACGCGGACGCCGCCTGGCTCGAACGCGAGATCGAGGCCGCCGTCCGCGCCCGCTCGATCGTCGACGTCGACGTGCAACTGCCCGATGGATCGACCCGCACGTTCACGCTCGAGGCCAGCGGCCTGGGTGGCGGTCGCCTGCGCGGCCGCGAACGCGGAACGGACGTCGAGCGCACGCTGCCCGTTTCGAGCGTCCAAGGCATCCGACGCGTGTGAGGCGCGCCCGGGCACGCGCGCGCACCGGTAGAATTGGCCCTTATGTCTGATGGCCCCCTGATCGTGCAGAGCGACCGGACCGTGCTGCTCGAAGTGGCCCACCCCGACGCCGAGACCGCGCGACACGAGCTCGCGATCTTCGCTGAGCTCGAACGCGCACCCGAGCACATCCACACCTACCGGATCACCCGTCTCGGTCTCTGGAACGCGCGTGCCGCCGGACACCTCGCCGAAGACATGCTCGCCACGCTCGAACGGTGGTCGAAGTTTCCCGTGCCGCCGTCGGTCTCGATCGACGTGCAAGAGACGGTCGGGCGTTACGGCCGCCTCGTCATCGAACGCGACGACGAGGGGACGCTCGTGCTGCGCAGCACGGATGGCGCCGTGCTGTCGGAGGTCGCGCGCAACAAGCGCATCCAGCCGCTGCTGACGGGCCAGCCCGTCCCGGGCACCTACACGGTCGACGCGTGGGCGCGCGGACACATCAAACAAGAGCTCTTGAAGATCGGGTGGCCGGCCGAAGACCTCGCCGGTTACACCCCCGGCACGCCGCACGAGATCGCGCTCGACGAGAGCGAGTGGAACCTGCGCCCCTACCAGCGCCAGGCGGTCGACAGCTTCACGGATGGCGGATCGGGCGTCGTCGTGCTGCCCTGTGGCGCGGGCAAGACTCTCGTCGGTGCTGCCGCGATGGCCGATACCAAGACCACCACGCTGATCCTCGTGACCAACACCGTGTCGGCCCGGCAGTGGCGCGACGAGCTGCTCAAGCGCACGACCCTCACGGCGGAGGAGATCGGCGAGTACTCCGGACAGGTCAAAGAGGTCAAGCCGGTCACGATCGCGACGTACCAGATCCTTACCGCGAAGCGGAAGGGCGAGTACGCGCACCTCGCGCTGCTCGATGCGCTCGACTGGGGCCTCATCGTCTACGACGAGGTCCACCTGCTCCCCGCGCCCGTGTTCAAGCTCACCGCTGAGCTGCAGGCACGCCGCCGCCTCGGCCTCACCGCGACGCTCGTGCGCGAGGACGGCCGCGAGGGCGATGTGTTCAGCCTGATCGGGCCCAAGCGCTTCGATGCCCCGTGGAAAGAGATCGAGGCTCAGGGCTTCATCTCCCCCGCCGCCTGCTACGAGGTGCGCATCGACCTGCCTGCCTCCGACCGGCTCGAGTACGCCGCCGCCGCGGACGACGAGCGCTACCGGCTCGCCGCGACCGCCCACGCCAAGATCGACGTGGTGCGCCAGCTCGTCGACCGCCACGAGGGCGAGCGCATCCTGATCATCGGGCAGTACCTCGACCAGATCGACATCCTCGCCGAGGCGCTCGACGCCCAGAAGATCACGGGCGCCACGCCCGTCGACGAGCGCGAGCTGCTGTTCCAGGCGTTCCGCGAGGGGTCGATCTCGGTGCTCGTGGTGTCGAAGGTCGCGAACTTCTCGATCGATCTGCCCGACGCATCCGTCGCCATCCAGGTCTCGGGATCGTTCGGCTCGCGCCAGGAAGAGGCGCAGCGCCTCGGGCGACTGCTGCGGCCCAAGACCAACGGCCACACCGCGAGCTTCTACACGCTGATCGCGCGCGACACGGTCGACCAGGACTTCGCGCAGAACCGTCAGCGCTTCCTCGCCGAACAGGGCTACGCGTACACGATCCTCGACGGTTCGGCGATCGCCGCCTGAGGGCGCACGAGCCCCCCGATCGCACGCCGAACGCGCCGATCAGGGCGGTATTCAGCGGATGCATCACTCCAGCGGCGATAATGGGGTAATGACTGCACCGCGCATCCTCGTCGTAGACGACGAGCCGAACATCCGCGATCTTCTGATCACGAGCCTGCGATTCGCCGGTTTTCAGGTCAGGGCCGTCTCGAACGGCGCGCAGACGATCTCGGCCGTTCTCGAAGAAGAGCCCGATCTGATCGTGCTCGACGTCATGCTGCCCGACATGAACGGGTTCAGCGTCACCAAGCGCCTCCGGAGCGCCGGCTACACCGCGCCCATCCTTTTCTTGACCGCCAAAGACGAGACCGAAGACAAGATCGAGGGCCTCAACGCCGGTGGCGACGACTACGTCACCAAGCCGTTCAGCCTCGACGAGATCGTCGCGCGCATCCAGGCCATCCTGCGCCGCACGATGCAGGCCGACGAAGAGGCCGTCATCCGCGCCGGCGAGCTGTCGATGGACCAGGACACGCACGACGTCAAGGTCGGCGAGGTCTCGATCGACCTCAGCCCCACCGAGTTCAAGCTGCTGCGCTACCTCATGCTCAACCCCAACCGTGTGCTGTCGAAGGCCCAGATCCTCGACCACGTGTGGGAGTACGACTTCAACGGTGACGCCGGCATCGTCGAGAGCTACATCTCGTACCTGCGTCGCAAGATCGATCCGCACTCGTCCGAAGCGCTCATCCAGACCAAGCGAGGCTTCGGCTACATGCTGAAGGCCGGCAAGACCGCGTAGGGGGACTCCCTGAGCGATCGTCACAAACCCGACAAGGTCACCCGGTGGTGGCGGGGCGTCAGCCTCCGCGCCAAGGTCACCGGGGTCACCGTGGCGATCCTCGCGATCGGCCTGTTCGCATCCGGGATCGCGACGATGGCGTTCGTGCGCAACGCCCTCGTCGCCGCGCAGGACGAACAACTCGTCGCGCGAGCCTCGTCGAACCTCGCCGCCGGTCTTCTCGACGTTACGATCGACGATGCCACGGGAAGGGTGGAGATCTCGCTGACCGACCAGGCGATGGCCGGCGACTACTTCATCGCCGTCTACGAAGCGGAGGGCGAGTCACTGGGTGGGCGCCCCACGGGCGCTGGTCCGAACTGGCCCAAGGAGTACACGCTCGAGAAGACGATCTCACTCGGCACGAACCCGTTCACCCTGAAGGATGACGACGGCGCGGTGTATCACGCCAGCGCCGGCACGCTCGAACCCGGTCTGAACGGGCAGCTCTACACGCAGATCATCGCGCAGCCACTTGCCCCCATCGATCGCACGGTCGCAACCTTCTTCGGCGTCTTCACGATCCTCGGCCTGATCACGATCGCCGCGGGGGCGCTCACCACTCGCCTGCTGGTCACACAGACGTTCCGCCCCCTGGGCCAGGTCGAGCGCGCGGCGATGTCCATCTCGTCCGGAGACTTCGGCCAGAGACTGGCGCCCGGCGATCCGCGCACCGAGGTCGGCAAGCTCACCGGGGCCCTCAACACGATGCTCGACCGCGTGGATGCCCTGCTCAGCCAGCGTGAGGCGACCGTGCGCCAGATGCGGCGCTTCATCGGCGACGCGAGCCACGAGCTGCGCACACCCCTCGTGACCGTCCGCGGATACGCCGAGCTGTACCGCATCGGCGCGATCCGCGGCGATGCGGACACCGCGCAGGCCATGGAACGGATCGAGAAAGAGGCGATCCGCATGGGGGTGCTGGTCGAAGACCTGCTCGCCCTCGCGCGACTCGACGAGCGTCGCGAGGTCGAGATCACCCCCATCGACCTGCGCCCCATCGCGCGAGACGCCGGAATGGACCTCCGCGCCGCGGCACCGCAGCGCACCGTCACCGTCATCGACCTCGATGCACCGGGGTCGCGCACGGCGACGAATGCTCCCGAGACCCACCCCTCTGGTCTCGCTGACGGTCCCGGTGAGGATGCGGCTGCGAAGGATGCCGCGTCGCCTCGGCGCCGTGGCGGTGGCGGCTCGGGCGCTCGGGCGCGTTCGCTCCTCCGACGCATCCCCCGCCCCCTCCCGTCGCCTCGGTCCGGGTCCGGCGACGGAGCGGCCGATGCGCCCGCCCAGCTGTCGTTCCCGACGAAGCCGATTCCGATCGCCGCGAACCGCCCGCCCGTCGTGCTCGGTGACGAGAATCGCATCCGTCAGGTCGTGGCGAACCTGTTGGGCAATGCCCGCCGTTTCACCGCCGACGATTCGCCGATCGAGATCGTGGTCGGCACAGACCTCACCGCGGTGAGCGAGACCGCACCCCTGGGTATGGGGTGGGTCGCGATCGTCGACCACGGCGAGGGCATTCCCGAGCAGATCCGCGACAACATCTTCCAGCGCTTCTGGCGCGCCGACTCCTCGCGCACGCGCGAGACGGGCGGCTCGGGCCTGGGTCTTGCGATCGTCGCGTCGATCGTCGCTGCCCTGAACGGCACCGTCGCGGTCGAAGACACCCCGGGCGGCGGCGCCACGTTCCGCGTCTCGTTCCCCATCGCGCCCGAGTCGACCCTCTACCTCGACACGCAGCCGCTCCCCGAGCTGCCGCCCCTCCCCCCGCTGCCGCCAGCGCCCTGACCCGCACGCGCCGCGCTGCATCTCAGGACCGCTCCCCGGGCACTTGTTGCTGGTCCGGAGCGCCGCAAACCACATCTACTGCCAGGGGAGCCGCTCGATCCTTCCTCCCCAGGGGCGCGAGCGACGGGACGGAGCCCGATCCGGATGCCTGGGCACGGCCGGTACCCGCCAGGCCCGTAGCGTCGGGGCACCCGCAGCACTCGGCGACCCCGATCCGCACCTCAAGGAGCCCCCATGGCCGTGTTCACCGTCGACTCCGACGCCGTCATCGCCCAGTCCGCCGCGATCCGCGGCACGACCGACCGCATCCAGGCCGAATCGCAGGCCATGCTCGGCCAACTCGTGCAGCTGCAGTCGTCGTGGACCGGCCAGGCATCCGCCGCGTTCCAAGAAACCATCGAACGATGGCGCGCCACGCAGCGGCACGTCGAAGAGAGCCTCGCCGCGATCACCCTGGCGCTCGAGTCCGCCGGACGGCAATACGCGGATGCCGAGGTCACGAACGCCGCCCTGTTCCGCTGACCCGAGCCTCGCGCCCGCGCCCACGAAACCCAGGCCCACGAAAATCCAGGCAGACGAAATCCAGGCAGACGAAAAGAAGGGCCCCGGCATGACGCCGGGGCCCTTCTTGTGATTCGTGCGGGACTTAGAAGTCCATGCCACCCGTCGGGTCGCCCGCCGGAGCGGAGACCTTCTCGGGCTTGTCGGCAACGACGACCTCGGTCGTCAGGAACAGACCGGCGATCGACGCCGCGTTCTGCAGGGCAGAGCGCGTCACCTTGGCCGGGTCGATGATCCCGTACGCGAACATGTCGACGTACTCACCGGTGGCGGCGTTGAGGCCGTGTCCGGTGGGCAGCTCGGCGACCTTGTTCGCCACGACGCCGGGCTCGAGGCCGGCGTTCAGGGCGATCTGCTTGAGCGGCGCCTCGATCGCGACGCGAACGATGTTCGCACCGGTCGCCTCGTCACCCGTGAGGTTGAGCGTGTCGAAGACGTTCTTGCCGGCCTGGATGAGGGCGACGCCACCACCGGCGACGATGCCCTCTTCGACGGCGGCCTTCGCGTTGCGAACGGCGTCCTCGATGCGGTGCTTGCGCTCCTTGAGCTCGACCTCGGTTGCGGCTCCGGCCTTGATGACGGCGACGCCACCGGCGAGCTTGGCGAGACGCTCCTGGAGCTTCTCACGGTCGTAGTCGCTGTCGGTGTTCTCGATCTCGCGGCGGATCTGGGTCACGCGACCCTCGATCTGCTCCGAGTCGCCGGCACCCTCGACGATCGTGGTCTCATCCTTGGTGATGATGACCTTGCGCGCCTTGCCGAGAAGGTCGGTGGTCGTGTTCTCGAGCTTGAGACCGACCTCTTCGCTGATGACCTGACCACCGGTGAGGATGGCGATGTCCTGCAGCTGCGCCTTGCGACGGTCGCCGAAGCCGGGAGCCTTGACGGCAGCCGACTTGAAGATGCCGCGGATCTTGTTGAGCACGAGAGTCGCGAGAGCCTCGCCCTCGACGTCCTCGGCGATGATGACGAGCTCCTTGCCCTCCTGGATCACCTTGTCGACGACCGGCAGAAGGTCCTTGATGTTCGAGATCTTGGAGTTCGCGATGAGGATGTAGGGGTCCTCGAACACGGCTTCCTGGCGCTCGGGGTCGGTGACGAAGTAGGGGTTGATGAAGCCCTTGTCGAAACGCATGCCCTCGGTGAGCTCGAGCTCGGTGCCGAACGTGTTCGACTCCTCGACGGTGACGACGCCTTCCTTGCCGACCTTGTCGATCGCCTCGGCGATCAGGTCACCGATGGTGGTGTCGGCGGCCGAGATCGACGCGGTGGCGGCGATCTCTTCCTTGGTCTCGACCTCTTTGGCGCTCTTGAGCAGCTCGGCCGAGATGGCCGCGACGGCCTTCTCGATGCCGCGCTTGAGCGAGATGGGGTCGGCGCCGGCCGCGACGTTGCGCAGGCCTTCCTTGACGAGCGCCTGAGCCAGAACCGTGGCGGTGGTGGTGCCGTCACCCGCGACGTCGTCGGTCTTCTTGGCGACCTCCTTGACGAGCTCCGCGCCGATCTTCTCGTACGGGTCGTCGAGTTCGATCTCCTTGGCGATCGAGACGCCATCGTTCGTGATCGTGGGGGCGCCCCACTTCTTCTCGAGCACGACGTTGCGACCGCGGGGGCCGAGCGTCACCTTGACGGCGTCGGCGAGGATGTTCAGGCCGCGCTCGAGGCCGCGACGGGCCTCTTCGTCGAAAGCGATGATCTTTGCCATGTGTGTGTCGTCCCTCCCGGACGTAGGTATTGGTTTAGCACTCCGGTAAGGCGAGTGCTAACGCCCATTCTGGCACTCACCCCCACCGAGTGCAAGCCGCGCGGAGTCCGAATGGTTCGGGTCAGACGACGGTGACGCTTCCGCCACGCGCGTTGGGAACGAGTTCGACCCACGTGTTGCCCGGCGCCAGATACACCGGGGTGCCGTACGCGTTGGTGAGTTGGATCGGGGCGTCCCGCGATGTCTTGGTCCAGGTGACCTGCACCACCTTGCCGCCCGTGGCGACCCACGCCGGACCGCTGCCGACCATCACGGTCTTCGGAATGTCCCCGTAGGTCCAGTCGATGCTGACCGAGAGAGCCACCACGTTCGTGGCGGCGAGCTGCCCGCCCGCCGAGTCCATGTCGGGCGCTCCGTTCTGCGACCGCAGGTAGCGACCGGAGCCCGCATCCCACAGCCACGTCCGGCCCTCTTTAGCAGAGAAGAACAGATCGAGCCCCGCCGCGGGGTTGCCGTAGGCGGCGGCAGATGCGGTCTGCGGGCGCTGCGAATAGGCGAACTGCTGCGCGGGCGGTGGGATGTCGGCATACGCCGCCCGCAGCTCGGGCGCGCGGACGATGACGTTGTGCGGCGCGGCCTTCGACCGGGTGCGGTACATGAACTGATCGTCCGCGCCACCGTGGATCGCGTTGTGCACCGGCGCGTTCAGCATCATGTCGACGAACCGCTGTTGGCCGCCCGAATAGGCGATCAGGCCTCCGAACGGCGAGACGATGTCGGGATCCATGGGACGGATGCTGCGCACCGGACCGATCTCGGCGGGAACGTCCGAGAACCAGACCGCGACGTAGCGGGTCAGGCCGCCCTCGACGAGCTCTTCGAACACGATGTCCGTGTGATCGAGGCCCACCTGCGGCCGGGCTCCGACATGGTTGTCGATCTTCGCGGCGAGCGCCGGGCCCGCGATGGTCTCGGGTGAGACCTGCGTTCCGCGGAGCGGCTGCACGGCCATCGGCGGCGCCTCGGCCGTCACCGTGGGCGTGGGCTCGGGCGACGCCGCACCCCCGGGTGTCGCCGTGGGCGACTCGGCGCCGGTCGATTCCGCGGCGCACGCACCGAGCACCAACGCGGACACGAGCATGCCGACAGTCGCGGCGAGCCGCACCGAACTCGGGAGCGCGCGGGCCCGGGCAGGCGTCGTCATGCGCGCCACACTAGGACGCGCGCAACGGCTCGCACCGCCGACACGACGAGCGAGGGGGAAGCCGAGTCGTCAGGAAACGACGCGAACGGACTCGGCCTGGGGGCCCTTCTGGCCCGCCCCGACCGTGAACTCGACGAGTTGCCCCTCTTCGAGGACGCGGAATCCCGTCATGTCGATGTTCGAGTAGTGGACGAAGACGTCCTGACCACCGTCGACCACGGTGATGAAGCCGAATCCCTTCTCGGCGTTGAACCATTTGACGGTGCCCTGGGTCATGCGTGAACTCCTGTGCTGCGTGGGTGAGACAGGGTCATGCTAGCCAGCGCGATCGGCTCAGAAGAGCCCCGAGCGCAAGTATTGACACGAGGGCCGCCAACTCGTAACTCCGCCGAAACATGCGGGCGAATGCGTCCCGAATACGACCCGGACCGAACGACCCGGCGGGTGCCACGCCATCCCGCAGACGACGCGTTATCCGGCGGGCGTCTCGGAGGCGGCCGGTTCGATCCGGTCGAGTCCGAGCACCACGGTGAGCTGCGTCGCGGGTGTGCCGGGAAGCGGATAGTCGGGGTCGAGCGCGATCTCGGTGGCACCGATCAGACCGGCCAGGCCGCGGGCGGCCCCCTCGGCCTCGGGCGCCGCGTAGTAGACGGTCGTCAGGGGGAAGGAGCGGTTTCCGGCGTTACCCGCGAGCACGTTGGCCTCGGGCCATCCGTTCGCCACGAGCTCGTCCTTCGCCAACGTCGCCTGGCCCTCTTCGGGCGTGCCGTTCAGGACCAGGACGGTGTACGACGTGTCGACGACGGGCTCGGCCGTCGGAACGATCGAGATCGAGGGGGCGGGCGTCGGGAACAGCACGATCTTGCCCTGCCAGATCATGCTCGCGAAGATTCCCACCACGACCAGCACGACGGTTGCGGCGAGCGCCCACGCGAGCGTGGTCCAGCCGCGCACGCGGGGGTTCTCGGCCCGGTGAGCTCCGACGCGGCCGGGGGACGCGGAGATGTCGTCGAATCGATCGCGTGAGGGCGTGGGCACCACAGAATGCTACCGGCGGTCGCGTGTGCGAACCCTCAACGCCGCGGCCGGGCCTCCTTCGCGGCCCCGAGGGCTACAGGCCGAGTGCACCCTCGCGCGCGGCCCGCTCGGCCTCGCGCTGGTCGCGCACACGCCGCAGGCGCTTGACGAGCATCGGGTCGTAGGCGAGAGCCGCCTCGGTCTCGATCAACCGGCCGAGCAGCTGGTAATAGCGCGGGGGTGTGAGATCGAGTTCGGCACGGATCGCCTCTTCCTTCGCTCCCGCATGGCGGCGCCACTCGGCCTCGAAGTCGAGCATCGCGCGCTCGGCCGCGGTGAGGGCATCGCTCGGGGACTCGAACATGACCCCAGGTTAGGTCGGACGGGCGCATCAGCCGGCGCGCCACTCCAGCCACGCGCCAAGCGGATCGGCCGCGGCGAGCACGCGACCGTTCAGGCTGAGAACGAACCCCGGCCATCCGTTCGGGTCCACCGGTGTCGTCCAGCGATCGTGCAGGGCCGGAGGGTCAAGCGAAACCCAGTCCACCCCGCGCCCGCGCCCACCCCTGTCGCGCAGGCCGGCGAGCGTTTCGAACAGGCGCTCGCGACCGGCCCGTGGCACGTGCGGCAGCAAGCCCGGGGTGGTCACGACGATCGTCGCCCCGGAAGGCGCGGAATCGACCAGGTGCGCGAGCGCCGAGGGGTCGGTCGCGTCACCGGCGTCTATCCGCAGGCCCTCGCCCGAGGCGATCTCGAGCGCCGCCCCGATGCGCGCGGCGCGACCCGTCTCGCCCGGCCACACGAGCGCGGTCGCGAACCGGCGATCGGCCGGATCGGACGGATCGAGCGGGCGCAGGTCGAGCCCGGCACGCCAGACGATCTCGGGCATCCGCAGGTCGGGTACGCGATCGCCTCGCAGAGCGCACGAGAGCACGACCGATGAGGTTCCCCCCGCCGGATCGAGCCCCACGTGCGCGGCGCCGCCGTAGCGGTACGAATAGCGGTCGGGCACGAGGCACAGGCCCGCGGACGCCCCGAGCTCGATCAGCGCGATCGGTCCCTCGATCGCGGCGAGCGCGGGCAACAGCACGGCCGATCGCTGCGGTTCGTTGGTCTGCAGCGAGCGGACGGATGCGTCGACCACGAGCTCATCCTCGTGCCGCACGAGCCACGCGGCGAAGGCCGAGTACCCACCGGTCTCGGGAGCGCCGCGCAGCCGCGCGAGCGCGAAGACGAGCGGGGGTTGACGCCGGTCGGGCGGGAGTCGTCCGATCACGTCGCACGCCGAGGCATCCTGCGCCACTCCGCTCGCCCACTCGGCGTAGAGGGCGGAGCGACCGGGGGCCTCGACAAGCGCGAACCGCTCGTAGCGCTCAGCTACCTCGTCGCGGGCCGTCATGGTCCTATTCAAGCGTGTTCATTCACGCGCGATGCGCCGCGTCGTCCGCACGCAGGGTTGAATGGAGGGGACGACAGGAGAGTGCGATGGACTACACCGTCACCAAGAGCGACGAACAGTGGCGCGCAGAACTCGACGCGGATCGATTCGCCGTGCTGCGACAGGCCGCGACCGAGACCCCGTTCACGGGCGAACTGCTCGACGAGGAGCGGTCCGGCCTCTACACGTGCGGAGCGTGCGGCGCCGAGCTGTTCGAGAGCGGCACCAAGTTCGATTCCGGATGCGGCTGGCCGAGCTTCTACGAGTCCGTCCGCCCCGACGCGGTCGAGCTGATCGAGGACGACTCCCTCGGCATGATGCGCACCGAGGTGCGTTGCGCGTCGTGCGGCTCGCACCTGGGTCACGTCTTCCCCGACGGCTACGGCACGCCGACCGGCGACCGGTACTGCATGAACTCGCTCGCCCTGTCGTTCGAGCCCGAGAAGTGAGCGCACTCGACGCCGTCCGGGCGCGGCGATCCTGGTCGAAGGTCACGGACGAGGCTCCCACGCACGAAGAGCTGCTCGAGCTGGTCTCTGCCGCGGGTCGCGTCGCCGATCATTCGGGACTGCGCCCCTGGCGTCTGATCGAGCTGCGCGACGATGACCGCGAGACGCTCGGGCGCGCGATCAGCAAGGCCGAGGGCGAGAAGGGCGTATCCAGCAAGCCCCGCCGCGCTCCCCTGCTGATCGCGGTCGTCGCGAGCTACCGCAAGAGCGAAAAGGTGCCCCGGTGGGAGCAGGAGGCCGTGGCATCCGGAGTTGCGCACGTGCTCAGCCTGCTGCTCGACGAGGCCGGCTACGGCGTGCTGTGGCGCACCGGCCACTACACGCGCGCGAAGGCGGTCGCCAAGGCACACGGGCTGAAGAAGAACGAAGCGCTCTTGGGTTGGCTCTACGTGGGGAAGAAGCCCGAGCACACGCGCGGTGGCTTCCGCCGCGGCGTCGACGCCTCGCGCTTCGTCTCGCGGATGCCCCGCCCCTAGCGCCGCGCTCGGCGGGCCTGCCCGGCGCCCCCTGCCCCGCCCCACCCCCGCGGATCAGCGCCGCGGGACAGCGCCGCCGGGTCCGCCCGGCGCACGCCGCCGCGGCATCACGACGACGAAGACCCCGACCAGCGCGACCGCCACGGCGATGAGCGCACGAGCCACGTCGAGTTCGGCATCCGTCGGCCATACGGCGTCGAGCACGACCGACGTCGCGAGCAGTCCGACGACCGAACCGAGCCCCAGCAGCAGCACGCCCGTGTATCTGACGAGCCCCGCCGATACGAAGATGTAGACCACCCCCGTGGCACCCCCGAGGTACAACCACGGATTCGTGGGGAGGGAAGCGGGCGGCCCGACGACCGCGATGTGAACCGCGGCCGCAACACCGAGGATGACGGTGCCGCCGAGGAAGTTGACGAAGGTCGCGGCGAACGCCGAGTCGACCCGCTGACGCAGGCGCCCGTTCGTCGCCTGCTGCCAGGAGATGCCGGCCCCCGCCAGGAACGGAAGGCTGAGCATCCACCAGGGCACCGACGCCAGGCTTCCCCCCGCGAGTCCGATCCCGACGGCGACGAGTGCCAGCGCCCCACCGGCGACGCGACGCATCGTGACGGGAACGACTCCCGCCGGGCCATAACCGACGCGGTCGAGCACCAGACCGCCGACCGTCTGTCCCGCGACGACCCCGACGGTGAAAAGCGAGACGCCGAGCAGCCCCACGGTCAGGCCCTGAGTCGCGTTCGTGAGCGCGCCGGCGAGACCACCCAGGAGCATCCAGGAGGGGAGGCTCCGGCCCCGGACTCCCGCGAACAGCCGCCGCATCGCGTCTCGCCCCGCGGATGTCAGGGGTGCCGCCACGACCAGGATCAGCAGCCCGGTCCCGAACGAGACGAACGCGGCCAGGATGCCATCGCCGGACTCGCTGCCGAGGCCGCCGTTCATGCGCGCCTGCACCGCGGTCAGGGCGCCGACCGAGACGGCACCCAGCGCCGCGAGGATCATCGGGGGGCGACGACGCACGGCCACTCCCCCTTCTCGAGCCGGCTTCTGGCCCCATGGTAGCCCGCGGCTCCGCGGACTTCTGAATGCTCTCGTCCGTCCGACAGGGGGGATCTCAGGCGCGCAGCAGGGTGCGGTCGAGCGCGCCCGATTCGCTCAATGACCAGCCAGGCCGCGCGAGAAGCGATCCGCGCTCGTGGCCGCTTCCCTGTTCTCGGTGAGCGAGGTGAACTCGACTTCGTATTCGCCTCGGGGCCAGAGAAGCACTCGATGAACGAAACGCCCGGCCGCCGCGACGTCGACCTCGTCGGAGATGATCTCCGTCTCCGCGTCGAAGAGACTCAACGTCTCGATGGTGGAACCCGGTTCCAGCCGCAGCTCGGCGTCGACGTATCCCAGTTCCACGAACTCGTAACCAACCTGCATGTCGCCGATCAGAACGCGACAGGTGAGCATGTCGCGGGGCAGGTACTCGAAGGATCGAACCATCCCGTCGTGCAGATCGATGCCGTCGACCAGGCGCTCCGCTCCGCCGCTCAGACGCGGTAGCACCTCGACGCGGTGCGCGAGATGCAGGCGCCAGCGCTCCTCGTACTCTTCGTGGCTCAGTCCGCCCGTCGCCCACTCGTGCGTGAGCCATGTCATTGGCATGATGACAACGCTATTGCCTATGGATAGGGCACCACCGGCCAGAGCCAGGGGCCTAACTCAAAAGGAGCACCACAGTGGTCACGATGAGTCCCAGGGCTCCCGCACCAGCGAGTGTCGCGCTCGTGACTCCAGGTGCGCCCGCGATTCGTTCCTCACTGTCCTGAGGCCATTCGGCGCGCGAGCGCCACGCCCGCCGGAATCTAACGACCGAACTCACTGCCAGCACCACGCCCGCGGCGATGAGCACTCCGGCGATGACCCACAGGATCGCGTTCGAGGACGGAGAGACGCCACCAAAGCGGTTGACTATACCGTCGCGGACGCCCGGAACGACGAACACCCACCCGGCGAGTAAGGCCCCCAAGACGATCAGCACACCACCCCAAGAAGCGACAGCGCGCGGGCTGGAGTAGTAGGGCGCTAGCGCCGACACCGCAGAGGCGTTCGACACGAACCGTTTGCGTCCGAGGATCATCAACAGTCCGGTGCCGATCAGACAGAGACAGAGAGCCGAGATGAGCGCGATCGCGACCATCGTTGTCCTCCCCGAGATGCGTCGTACTAGCGCAGTACAGCACATTGTGAGGTGGCCTAATCGACGCGCTAATGGACGGGGATGGCAGGGCGAGCTGTCGAAGCGTCTGCGCAAGACGCCGCAGGGAGTGCGGGAAATACAGTCTGATCTGGCATTCCCTCGTGGAGCCGACTACGGGACTTGAACCCGTAACCCCCTAATTACAAGTCAGATGAGAGGTGTCCGAGCCCATACATCCTACGTAGTCGCAACGTCCGAGATTGCCCGCTCGACCGGGGATGAACCGGCGCCGCGTGCACGTAACGTACCGCCTCAGGTCACGTGCGTTTGCTAGCTGTTAGCTAGCACCGAGCTAGCGGAGCCCCCACACCCCGGCCGTTCCGAAACGCGCGGCCTCGAAAGGGTCGCTGCCTGCTCTGGCATCCAACAGAGGTCCAGAAAAATCGGGCCCGTTCCGAGCGTCAGCGGTTGGAGTAAATCTCGGTCGGGATGTCGCCCGGATCGGTTGACCCTTGACCGCCGGGATACACGACGATGCTTTTCGGGAGCCGGTCATTCGCTGATCCGCCACATGCCCACTCGCCGCCGGGGTAGCTCCCGCGGAAGTCCCACGATAGGCCTGACGGGTTCTCGTCGTTGACGTCGTGCCCGGTGACCTCGGACTCATCGACGCCCGCCCACTCCGCGACTCGATCGGTGCACTCGCTCAGCATGTCGTCCTCAGACACGGACGTGATCATCGCGACCACGACGATCCCGATGATCACAAGGAATGTGACGATGCCAGCCAGGATGAGCACGAGAAAGCCCGCTAGAAACCCCCACCGTTTCTGCTGCGGCGGCGCGGCGAACGTTGGCGAGAAGTCAGACTTGCGCCCACGCGGGGGCGGGAAGTCTCGGCGCGAACGATCGGCCATCATGCTTGGCTCCCAGCCGCGATGAAGCTATCGAGCGCGAGCAAGATCAAGCCGACGGCGGCGCTCAGCAGAAGCACCCATTGGCGCACCAGCTCCTTGGTCGATACGACGCCAGCGGACATCTCCCTGTCGACTTGGTCGACCAGGTACGGCAGATGCGTTACCGGGATGCGGTGCATGCGCAAGATTCGGTCCCTCACGCGGTGGGGAATCGCACGCACACGCTTACCCTCGGGCGAATCCGGACTGGAGCCCGTCGCGCGGTTCTCTAACCGCGCCCGCTCGTGAAGCTCCTGAACCCTGGGGGCAAGCGCGAGCCGCATACGACGCTCGCGCGCGAGCAAGGTCTGCTCGATGACGAACGACGCACCGGCATAGAGGGAGGCGCCGATCGGGATAATCGCCGCCAGAAAAGCCAGGATGCTCACTCAGGCAGTGTCGCAGGTCTTCGCGCCCATGTGCCGGCGGCGTGCGAAAGTCATTCGGCGCCGGGCGAGATTACGGACGTCCCTGCGCGTCCAGCCACTCTTCAAAACGCACTCCGTCCCATATCGCGATGTCCGGTCGCCCCGCGGCCTCCCACTGCTGGTACTGCACGCGGGTCAGGACCTCGAGCTTCGACTGCGCGATCGATGCGCGACGATCAGCGACGGACGAGGACGATCGTGGCGAGGTCGTCGAGACAGCGGGCATCGCGAGCAGGACGAGGATGCCCACCAAGAAGCTGAACAGGAACGCCAGCATGAAGAATCCGAAGCCGCTACGCCCCTTTTGAGTCGCCGCGTACCCGACGACCGCAGCGAGTGCGACGTTGGTCACGAAGAGGGTCACGAACCACGCTTCCATGCGCTCACGATAGCGCTCGCGCTTCTCGGCGCTCGGTTACCTCGAGAAACGCCCACGGATCCAGGGCGAAAGTCGCAGGCCAACCCCGAGCGCCGGGCCGCGCCACTCAGTTAAGGTCTCGGCATGAGCGATGCACAGCAAATGCACACCGCGACCAAGCAGCAGCTCGTGAGGGCCGACGCGGCACAGAGAGCCCAGAGGGCATGGGCGCTGCGCGTAGCGGGCTCCACATGGGCGCAGGTGGCGTCAGCGGTGGACTACGCCGATGCCAGCACCGCCTGCCGAGCCGTTCGCCAGTTCTTCGGGCAGCTCCCGACGATCGAGGCAGACGAGCAGAGGCGGCTCTGGCGCGACCGACTCGAGCGCCTCTGGAATTACGCGGACCGTGATGCGAAGCGCGGGCGACCTGGTGCTGTTCGTGCGGGTGTGGCGGTCGCACAGCCGCGGCATCACTCGACGGCCTGGACGCAGCGACGCGAGTCGAGGTGGGCACGGATGCCCGCGAGATAGAGGAGATCGTCAGACAGATCCGTGTCGCTCGCGGCGATCTTCCCGACGAGGCCGACGTGCTCGAGCTCGAGGTGCTCCCGAACGAGTGAGGGGACGGGCGGGGCCTCAGCTCCCCACCCGCCCCGGTCTTCACCAAGCCGCGACGGTTTCCTGTTCGGCCTCTGCGCGACGTCGGGCCAGCTCGGCGGCGACCCGTTCGTCGTGAATCGTCGTGAACTCGGCCTGGCGATCTTCCGGCGCGAGGTCCGGCCGAGCGGTCCAGATTTCTGCTCGCAGAACCTCGAGTTGTGGTGACCAGGCGAATGGCGTCGTGCGCCCTACCGGATCGCCATCGCTCGATCGGCAGTACGGCTCAAGTTCGGCGGGCGCGACGTGTCCCATCGGCAAGCGATAGCCCGACACCAACTCGAGCACCGCGGCCCTCTGCCGCTCCTCCCGCGTCGCGTGCGGAGTCGTGCCGCCCCACCGAGCCCACACCGTGTCGCACTCGCCGCAGAGAGGCGCGGGAGTGCCGTCAGACCATTGCAGCTCGCTCTCGAACCATGCCGACGAGTAGCGCCGCCCGCAGCATCCGCAGGCGCCGTCGCTGCACAAGATGCTCCGCCCGTCCGCTTGTGCCAGCTCGGCCGCCGCCCGCAATGCCTCACGCTCCGCATCGCTCACGAACGCCCACGGCCGGTCGCTCGTGCGATTCCACGGCCACGCACTCGCCGTGGGCAATGGCGCCTCGACGTGCCGCGCCTGCTCGGTTTTGAGGAAAACGCCCGTGAGAACGTGGACGATTCCTGCCCGGTCGAGTGACGCGCATTCGTCGTGGGCTCGCCGCCAGCGGTCGGCATCCTTCGGCGCGGGCACCCATTGCTCGTGAACGGGCGACCAGCAGTCGCCGTGACGATCCGCGGGCGGCGCAGGCAACCGCTCGCCCTCCCCTTGCGCGACCATCGCACCGCACACGCGGCACGGCGCGGGGATCAACTCAGCACGGCGCTTTCGGGTGCGTCTCGTAGCTTGGTGTCAATTCCTGCGGGGTTCTCGTCGTCGTTGACGTAGGAGGGCCATCGTGGGATGACCAGTTGTTTCCGCCAAGAAGCAAAGAAGAGATCCCACGATGACCCAGAATCAGTCTGCCTTGACGACCCTGATCGCAGAAGTCCTCGCCGATCCTGACCTCGCCCATTCCGACGTGTTCCGTCGGATGCTGCAGGCGGGGCTGCAGGACCTTGTTGACGCGGAAGCGACCGCGAAGATCGGCGCGGCCCGTTACGAACGCACGGCGGAGCGCACCACGCGTCGCAACGGTGCTCGCGCGAAGACGCTCGCCACGCCCGCGGGGGAGGTCGACATTCAGATTCCGAAGCTGCGGGAGGGGTCGTTCTTCCCGAGCCTGCTCAGCCCACGCCGCCGTGTCGACAAGGCGCTCTACGCGGTGATCTGCCAGGCCTGGATCGACGGAGTCTCCACCCGCAAGGTCGACCAGCTCGTCCGCGCGCTGGGCAACGACACCGGCATCAGCCGGTCCACCGTCTCCCGCATCTGCTCCGAGATCGATGAGGTGGTGCACGAGTTTCTGCACCGCCGGCTCGATCACACCTGGTTCCCGTACCTGTTCCTGGACGCCACCTACCTCGACGTGCGCCACCGTGGCCGGGTTCTCTCCCAAGCCCTCATCGTCGCGACCGGGGTCAGCGGCGACGGCCGTCGGGAGATCCTCGGGATGGCTCTCGGCGACGCGGAGACGACGGACTTCTGGACCGAGTTCCTCCGCTCCCTCCGCGACCGCGGTCTGAAAGTCTCCACCGACACAGACCCGCTCGGCGTGACCCTCGTCACGTCCGACGCTCACGCCGGCATCAAAGCCGCCGTCAAAGCGATCCTCCCCGGATCGGGCTGGCAGAGATGCCGCGTCCACTTCGCTCGTAACGTCACCCAGAAGCTCGGATCGGCACGCTCCAAGCCCGTCAACGCGCTGATCTCGACGATCTTCGCGCAGACCACCCCCGAGGCCGTGATCGCCCAGTATCACCAGGTCTCCACGTCCCTCCGCGGGTCGTTCCCGGAGATCGCAGACATGCTCAATGCTGCCGAAGCAGACCTCACCGGATTCGCGCCGCTCCCGCGTGAGCATTGGCAGAAGGTCTGGTCCAACAACCCGATCGAGCGCCTCAACCGTGAGATCAAACGCCGCGCCGACGTCGTGCAGATCTTCCCCGACCGCGACTCCGTCACCCGCCTCATCGGCGCCGTCCTGCAGGAGCAGCACGAGGAATGGCAATACGGTGAACGCCGCTACCTCTCCGACATCTCCATGCGCAAACTCGTCCACACACTCCAAGACCACGCCGAGCCTGAGCGCCCCGACCTGTTCCTCACCGCCTGACCCTCACCCATCAAGGAAGCAGCCGGATTGACACCACAACACGGGACTTGACCGCGCTTTCGCTCTGCCTCACGTCGCGCTCGCTCGGTTTCGTGACGCTGACGCGCACTGTCCAACGTTGCTCGGGCGACTCGCACGCGTTCCAACCTTTCTCGCGGATCTGACATCGGTTCTTCCGTTCGTTCGTTCAGACAGGCCGCACACGATGCGACGGCCGCAACCAGTTCGGGCGTCAATGCGAAAAGCCCCTGCACTCCGTCATCGCCCGTTTCATCCCCACAGCCCCCGCAGCGCGAGGCGAGTGCGGCAAAGCCAGCGCCCGCGGCACACTCCGCGCAGCGAACGACGTGAGCACCGAGCAGCGCGTATTGGGTTCCCGTGTGGGGGCATCCGCGCTGTAGCGGCACTCGGAGCCACGACCGCAGCCGCTCGAGGACGGCGGGTGGCAAGCCGTCGAGTCCGATCGGCGCGATACCCGCGTGGCCTGCCGCCGACCAGATGCTGTCGCGGGCGTTCACGTCGTTTCGCTTTCGACGGGCAGCCAGAAGTAGTCCCGGCCGATCCGAATGCGCACGAGTACGCCCGCACTCGCTGCCGCCTCGAGCAGAGACTGCGCGCGAGCGACGTCGCCGCCAAGCACGGGAGCCAGCAGCTCTGGCCGGTACGCGGGAATCGTGATCGTGGGAGCGCTCATCGTGTGACCCCCATCCAGGCATCCATCGCTCTGTCGACGGCGCGTTCTGCCCGGGCGCGGTCGTCGTACCCGAGCAAGGCCAGATGCGCGACGAGGTGCGGGCGTAGCCGGGCGAGCCGGTCTCGGGCGAGTGCGCGCCTCAGCACTTCTCGGCTCGCTCGTTGTTCATCGGTCAGGACAGCCATTCGGGTTTCCTTTCGTCGGGTGTGATTGCGGTTCCTGGTCGACATGCAGCGCGGCGTGCAGGTTGGTCACGCACGCGCGTGCCCTCTTAAAGAGGGGCACTTGCGTGCGTGCTTGCGCGCAGCCCCGTGCGTGCGTGTCCGTGCGTGCTCTCGTGCAGCGTGATTCCGGGGTTTTCGAGCGCAGCGTGGAGGTGCGTGCGTGGTCGCGTGCGTGCTCAGCTCGCGAGGGGTGCGTGCGTACTCGCGTGCGTCCTCCCCACTCGACGGACAACCTCATGGCATGCCCCCCGATTCGGTCGCTGCGACGTATGCGATTCGCTCCACGCCGCCGGCCACGCCGCGAACCGGAAGCCGCTCGACCTGGCCCAACTTGGTGAGCTTGTCCAGCTCGCGGCGCGTCCGAGACTCTTCGGCCCGTGTCACGTCGTCGCGTCCGTACTGGATCTGCGCGACCTGCTTCGCTAGCAGCGCCCCCTGCCCGCGCAGCGCGTCCAGCGCGGTAGGTGCATGCTCGGCGGACATCGTGCCTCGCGCGCGGTCGATAGCGACTTTCAGTGGCCCGACGTCGCCGCGGGGCACCCGCATTCCGCGTAGCTCCACGGTCGTGTCGGTTGCCTCGCCGATCAGCCCAAGCACCGACCCGGCGCCAGCAACCAGCCAGGTACTCCCGTAGACGTCATCGAGATTCAGGGACCGGCGCCCCTCGCCCGGCGCCTTCCGCGCGTGGTGCAGCTCGAGCACTTCGACGCCCTCCGCGAGGCAGTGCTGCCGCGCCACGTTGAATGAGCGCCCGCCTTCGTCCTCGCTCAGCCGTGCGGCGACATCCTTGATGCTGTCGACAACCAGCGTCCCCGCTCCCGCCTCGCGGGCGAGCTCGAGCAGCAGCATCGGGTGCGCCGCGAGGTCATCGAGCAGCGGGCCGCGCCAGACGCGCAGCCGCTCATCCAGCACCGGCCGCTCATCTTCCGTGAACTGGCGACGAAGAGCCCGCGCGATCTGTCGTGGTCGGTCGGCTGCGAGGTACAGCACCCGCCGCTCATCGGCTCGAACCGGCATACCGAGCACGACTCGCTCGAGCCCCATCCGGGCGCGCACGAGCAGCCCCGCAAGCGTGCTTTTTCCGACGCCCGGCGCGGAGTAAACCATGCAGCTCTCGCCCGGCGCCCAGGCGACGCGCTCAGCATCCCCCCAGATCGGTTCGTCGTTATCCTCGCTGTCGAAGATGAACGACCCGCCCTGCGCCACCCGGGCACGGTCAGGTTCCGCGGTCGCGACGTCGCCGCCCACCCGGGCCCGGTACTGGGCGACGGTTTCGCTCCGCAGATCCTCGAGGGTCATGGGCGCATCGCCCGTCCACGCTGCAAGAGCATCCGTCACGTCGTTCAGCCCGTCGCGTGCTGTGACGACACCTCGCACGACCGCCCCGATGCTCTCCAGATGCGTAGTCAGTTCGAGCCCGCGGCGGACGCCCGCCGTGTCGTTGTCCGCAACGACGATCACCGGAGCACCAGCGAGGATGCCGTAGTCCACCTGCGACCAGTTTGCGGCCCCCATCGGGGCGGTCGTTGCAGCGATTCGCTGCGGCGCGGCGATTGCCTCGAGCGTCAGCGCGTCCTCTTCACCCTCAGTCACGAAGACGTCAGCGCCCGCCTCGACACCCTCTCGCACGTGTGCGAGCCGCCATAGCTCGGCGGGGCGGTCGGTGCCGGTCTGTCGGAATTGCTTGCGGCGTGAACCTGTCTCGAGCACGCGCCAGGCAACGCGCCCCGAGTCGTACCGATACGGCACGCGCTCGGGCGAGCCGTCGAACAGGTCGCGCAGCTCAAGCCCGAGTGAGGCCACGACGTCGACCAGCTGGCATCCGGCGTGGCAGTGAGCGAGCACGCGGCCTGGATCTCCAGCGCGTTCCGTGACGCTCAGCGAGGGGGACTTGTCGGCGTGAGCCGGGCATGTCGCGATCCATCGCCCTGAGCCTGCCGCGCGGACAGTCTCGCCGTGCTGGCGCAATGCGTCGGTGAACCGTTCGGCAGCGTTGGCGACGCCCCCTCCGGGCGGTGTGTCGAGGGTGGGCAGCGGCGTAGCCATGACGCCTACTCAGAGTCGCGAGCGGCCGCGACGCTTCGGTCTTGTGCGGTGACCAGCGCCAACTCGACGTCGATCCCCAGGCTGCGCAGCAAGTCGGACGACCGAACGAAGAACCTCTCCCCCAGCTTCACGACGGGGCACGGGAACGCGTCTTGAGCTGCCAACTCGTACGAGCGGGCTCGAGACAGGCCCCATCCGATGCGGCCCGCAGTGGGCACGTTGATCGTCGCTGGCAGGTTCAGCAGGTCGAGTAGGGCTGTCTTCGGTTGCCCGGGGCGAGTGTTCTCCATGTCCATAGTCTGCCTCTGGCGTCCGTAAGCAAACAACATGTATATTTATGTCTATGCCCGTAAATAAAGTGACTCTGAGCCGGGGCCAGGTCCGCATTCGACTCGACCCACGCACTGGCTATCGGGATGGCCTGAGCTTCACAGGTCGGAAGACATACAGGGCGAGCGACTGGATTGCCGCCGCGGACGCCGAGCGCGGGCACCCGTCCTCCGACGTGGAGGCCGCGAACATCGCACGCATAGCTCGTGCACCCCACTGGGAGTCGCGGGACTCCGTGCGCATCACCGACGGGTCCGGCGTCGTTTACGAGGTCGTCGTGGAGTTATTCGAGGGGCGACCCGCTTGCATTCATTACTCCGAGACAGCCGTGCGCGGCCCACTCGCGAACGGCGATCGCCCAATGCAACGCAACTACCTGGCGAACCTCGCGTATGCGTTCCAGCAGACGCAACTCGACGCCTCATTCGGCCAGGAGGGATACGCGGGCAGGCCCGCCTCTCGACGCCCAGACGACGAGACCCTGCTGCGCATCGTTCGCGCAGCACTGATGGACGGGCAACCTGCGCGGAGAGTTCTCGCCGACGTGTTCGATGTCAGCCCCAATTCCGCGGATGACTGGATCAAGCACGCGAGGTCGCTGCCGGGATCGAACCTGCCGGAGGCCAAGCGCGGCCGCCCATCCAAGACGAGACGACCGACGACGAACGGGGAGACAGAATGAGCGCACGAACTGGGGGCGGCGTCAGCCAGCGACACACGGCCTGCGACTGCGACCGGGCCCATACGCCGGGATGCAGCGGCGAGCGTTGCCGCTGCCCGCGAGAGCACGGCTCGCGCTGCATGCATCGCGAACGCCCGGACGGTCGCACCGCCTGCGGTTGCCCGTGGGCGTTCGTCGCAAGCGCGATGCGCGCAGGTCGCCGCGTCCAGTCCACGGGCTCGGGATACAGCTCCAGAACCGCAGCGGCGCGCGCCCGTGCTGAAGCCGTCGACACGCTGCGCCGGGCCCCCGCAGCAGCCAAGCGCGGGCAGTCGCTCGGTGACTGGCTTGACTCATGGCTGGAGCGTCGCGAGAGCGGGTCTAACGCGCTCCGCCCCACGACGCTCAGCGAGTACCGCCGATACGTGGCGATCATCCGCGAGTCGATCGGGGACGAGCGGTTGCGCGACGTGTCAGCCGACACGCTCGACTCGCTCGAGACGCACCTGCGGCGCACGCGCCCGGGCCGGGCCGTGACTCACGCTCAGTGCTTCGCCGTCCTGCAGAGCGCGCTGCGTGACGCCTACCGACGCGGCATGATCGCGGACGACCCGACGCGCCGACGTGACGCCGTGCGCGCGCCGAAGAAACGCCGCGTCATGCTCCAGCCGAAGCAGTTCGCCCGGCTGCACGACTGGATGGAAGCGCGCGGCGAACGCATGGCCGGCGCTTTCTGGCTCGCCGCAGCCACGGGCCTACGTCGCGGTGAGCTGGCAGGGCTCCGCTGGGTCGACGTGTCGCTGGAGGATGGGCGCATTGTCGTCGCTCAGCAGGCAGTGCAGGTTGGTCGCGACGTAATCGTGGCCGCACCCAAGACCGCGGCGGGCGAGCATCGCGTGGTGATGCTCGATGCACGGACGATTGGCGTCCTCCGCGGCATCCACGTGCAGCAGGCCACAGAGGCGGCGCTGTGGGGCTCCGACTACCGGAACGGAGCCGCGCTCGTGCTGACCCGCGAGGACGGCTCACCGCTCGCACCTGAGCAGCTCACACGCGCACTCCCCCGACTCATCCGCGCATTCAATGCCGAGCTTCGGATTCGTTCGCTCCGTGACGACGAGAACGCCGACGAGCTGGCGACCCTTGCCCGCAGTCACGCGATGGGGGTCGCGCGACTGGCTGCGATCCGCGCGGACGAGACGCTGACCGGCGAACCGTTGCCCGTCGTCACGTTCCACAGCCTGAGGCACCTGCACGCGAGCGTCATGCTCGCATCCGGGCGCGGGCTCGCAGCCGTCCAGCGCAGGCTCGGACACTCATCTATCGCCCTGACGAGCGACCTCTACGGGCACGCCGTCGAGTCGTCCGCACGTGAGGATGCAGAGGCCGCTGCGGCACTGTTCCCGACGCGCCCACGTACCCTCGAAACGCCCACAATCCAGAGCGGTAGCTAGCGAATAGCTAGCCCGGCCGCCGGTGACGTGCGCAAGGCACAGAGACGCCCGGTCGGGATTCGTAGACTGACCGGGCGTTTCTGACTGGAGCCGACTACGGGACTTGAACCCGTAACCCCCTAATTACAAGTTAGGTGCGCTACCAATTGCGCCAAGTCGGCAGGTCCACCAGTCTACCGACGACGCTGGCGCGCGGTGAGCGCGATCCGGCGTAGCGGGCACTCGGTGTCAGGGTGCCGGTGATGGCGTCGTGGTCGGGGCAACCGTCGGCGTGGGGGTCGGCGTCGAGAAGTAGGCCTCACTCGCGAGGGTCAGCACGAACTGCGCGAACTCTTTCGCATCGGTCAGGTCGCCGTTGTACGGCTTGCCGTTGACGTAGACCTTCGGGCCGGTCAGTGCAGCATCCGTGCCCTCGACGGGCTCGGCCAGTGCGCGAGCCGTGGCCTTCTGAACCCACGGCACGAAGCTGGCGTTCTCGATGCACCGGGTGACGCGCTTGGGGTTCTCGACCCCCACCGCCTGGGCGAGCACGGCCAGGTCGGCGTCACTGAGCCCGTCGGTGTCGATCTCCGGGCGCTGCTCGAGCAGTTTGTGGTTGAACGCGAAGAACGAGTCCGGCGCGTAGGTGGCGACACATGCGGCGGCGCCCGCCGAACGGAGCGAGTACTTCGTTCCGTTCGACTTGCCCGTCAGGAGTGCGACCGGGTGGTACGAGATCGTCGCCGCGCTCTCCGAGACCCATTCCGAGAGCTGCTGGGAGTTCGCGAGCTGGAAGTCCGAGGATGCCTGCGACAGATAGTCGACGTAGACCTCGATCTGCAGGGGCTGCTGGGTGGACGACGGTTCGGGGGACGCGCCCGGAGCGGGCGCGTCGGAGGGCGCCGCGTCGCTGGCCGAGGGCGGGTTTTCGGCGCTGCTGCCACCGCCCGAGAAGGATGCCAGCACGCTGGCCGGAATCGAGTCGACCGTGATGCCGTCGTCCTGCACATCGGGAGAGAGCTGCGGCTGCGAGGCGGACTCGCCGAGCGTCCACGCCACCGCGATGCCGGCGCCGACCACGACCGCTGCCACGACGACGCTGCCGACGACGATGCGTGCGACGCGCCCGCGGCGCTGGCGCGCCTGCACCGCGGCCGCCTTCTCACGCACGGCCTCACGGCGGTCGCGGCGTGCGGGGACGTTGGGCGTCTCATCGCTCGACATGGAACCTCTGAATCACTCGGCCGGGAGCATCGGGCGCTCCCGGGTAGGACACGCGCGGGTAGAGCGACATCCGTATCCGATGCTAGCCAGCCAGGCTGGGAAACACCCAGACGGGCGCGCGTTTGCTGTGTCATACTTTCCGCGGGCCCGAAGAAGCGCCTGCGGCGGCTCAACCCCGCCACTTCCATTCACTACGGATCGTCCGGCACGTACCTGCCGGTGAAGGAGAAAACAATGTCGTCTGTCACGTTCGACAACGCCACCCGCCTGTACCCCGGCGGGGAGCGACCCGCCGTCGACAAGCTGAGCCTGGATGTCGCCGATGGCGAGTTCCTCGTTCTCGTCGGCCCCTCGGGCTGCGGCAAGTCCACGTCGCTGCGTATGCTCGCGGGCCTCGAAGAGGTCAACTCGGGACGCATCCTGATCGGTGACCGCGATGTCACCGACGTGCCGCCGAAGGATCGCGATATTGCGATGGTCTTCCAGAACTACGCCCTCTACCCGCACATGACGGTGGCCGAGAACATGGGCTTCGCCCTGAAGATCGCCGGTGTCGGCAAGGACGAGCGCGCCGCCCGCGTGCTCGAGGCGGCGAAGCTGCTCGACCTCGAGCAGTACCTGACCCGCAAGCCCAAGGCCCTCTCGGGTGGCCAGCGTCAGCGCGTCGCAATGGGTCGCGCCATCGTCCGTCAGCCCCAGGTGTTCCTCATGGACGAGCCGCTGTCGAACCTCGACGCCAAGCTCCGCGTCCAGACGCGCACGCAGATCGCCTCGCTCCAGCGCCGCCTCGGCGTCACCACGGTGTACGTCACGCACGACCAGACCGAGGCGCTCACGATGGGCGACCGCATCGCCGTGCTGAAGGACGGCATCCTGCAGCAGGTCGGCACGCCGCGCGACCTGTACGAGACGCCCAAGAACGTCTTCGTCGCCGGATTCATCGGATCGCCCGCCATGAACCTGTTCACGGTTCCCCTCACCGAGGGCGGCGTGCAGTTCGGCAGCTCGGTCGTCGGTATCGAGGCCGACACCCTCAGCCGGGCCCACGGCAGCGAGGTCACGATCGGTGTCCGGCCCGAGGACGTCGTGCTCGGCCCGGCAGATGGTTCGGGCCTGTCGGTCACGGTCGACCTGGTCGAAGAGCTCGGCGCCGACGGATACCTCTACGGCCACGCAGACGTGCTGGGCAAGCGCACCGACCTGGTTGCCCGCGTCGACGGCCGTAACCACCCGAACGCCGGCGAGACGGTCACGCTCGCGCCGGTCCCCGGACACATGCACGTGTTCGACGTCGTCACGGGCGAGCGCCTGAGCGACAAGCCGGTCGTCTCCGCGTAATACCCTCGTGCGGCGCGGGTCCTCTTCGGGGGCCCGCGCCGCACGCATTCTCGGGCTCGGGACGTGCGAGCCCACAGCCAAACCATCCACAGGAAACCGAGCCGAGGAGTCACCGTGAGCGATGCCCTGAGCATCACCGCGAGCGAGGTCGACCCGGGCCTCTTGACACTGCCGTGGTCGGTGCCGCTCGCCGAGTGGCCGAGCAGCACGATCGTGTCGCTCCCCAAGGGGCTCTCGCGCCACCTCGTGCGTTTCGCCAATCTGTCGGGCCGTGTCGTCGCCGTCAAAGAGACGACGGTCGAGATGGCGCGTCGCGAGTACGAGATGCTCGGAAACCTGCACCGACTCGACGTACCCTGCGTCGACCGCGTCGCCGTGATCGCGGGACGCACGGATGCCTCGGGCGAGCCGCTTCCCGCAGCGCTGGTGACAGCGCACCTGAAGTTCTCGCTCCCCTATCGCGCCCTGTTCACCCAGGTGCTGCGCCCCGACACCGCGACCCGCCTGGTTGATGCGCTCGCCGTGCTGCTGGTGCGCCTGCACAACGTCGGGTTCTTCTGGGGCGACGTTTCGCTCTCGAACACGCTCTTCCGCCGCGACGCCGGCGCCTTCGCCGCCTACCTCGTCGACGCCGAGACCGGTGAACTGCACGAGGGCGGGCTGACGCTCGGCCAGCGCGAGCACGACCTCGATGTCGCCCGCACGAACATCGCGGGCGAGATCATGGACCTCGAGGCGGGCGGGCGACTCGAGGGCGGGGTCGACGCCGTCGAGATCGCCGACGGCATCCTCTCGTCGTATCACTCGCTCTGGGCGGCTCTGACCGACCAGGAGAGTTTCTCGGCGGCGGAGTCGTGGCGCCTCACCGAACGGGTGCAGCGTCTGAACGCGCTCGGCTTCGACATCGGCGAGATGTCGATTCAGGCGGCTCCCGACGGCACCCGTGTCTCGATCCAGCCCAAGGTCGTCGACGCGGGGCACCACCAGCGACGCCTGATCCGCCTGACCGGTCTCGATGTCGAAGAGAACCAGGCGCGGCGACTGCTGAACGACCTCGACGAGTTCCGCGCCCGCGTTTCGCGGCTCGGCGCCGACGAAGAGATGGTCGCCCACGAGTGGCTGACCCGCGTCTTCGAGCCGGTCGTCAAAGCCATTCCCTACGACCTGCGCGCCAAGCTCGAGCCCGCCGAGGTCTTCCATCAGGTGCTGGAGCACAGGTGGTACATGTCGCAGGAGCGCGGGTCGTCGGTGCCGCTCGCCGAAGCGCTGACGTCGTACATCAACGACGTCCTGCGGCACCGCCGCGACGAGGCGACGATCATGGGACCGCCGACCGAGACGCTGGCGATCCCGATCATCGACGACGACGACGCCGAGATCGAGCCGGATGCCGAAGCCGACGCGATCGACTGGCGCGACCTGGTCTGATCAGGACCCGGTCTGATCAAGGGCTGCCCGGATCACCCGGTCAGTAGCCGACGGTGAAACGCTCGCGCGAGTGCTTCGGAGACTCCACCTCGTCGATCACGGCGACCGCGAGGTCTGCGCCGGAGATGAACGAGTCGCCCGCCGCATCGGTCACGATGACCTCGCCTCCATCGCGGTAGTCACCCGTTCGCTCACCCGGGTTCCACACCCCGAAGCCACCCGCGGGATGCACGTAGAACCAATCGACCGAGGGGTCTCCGGCCTGCAGATCTTCGAGAATGCCGATCGCCTCGAGGGCTTCCGGCTTGTACTCCTCGGTGAAGCTCGGCAGGTCGATCACTCGCGGGCCGCCGGGCGCCACCAGGCTGCCGCCCGCGCCACCGATCACGCCGATGCGCGTGCCCGGCTGCAGCGTCGCGACGAGCTCGGCGACGGCCGGACGCAGCAACCCCAACATCGCGCCACGCGCGGGAACCGTCACGATGACGACCTCGGCGCCCTGGATCTCGGCCACGAGACCCGGCACGTCGAGCAGCGTTCCCTCGATGTACGTCACCCCGGCGACGCGCTCTGCGGGTGCCGTGCGCGCGACCGACAGCACGGTATGCCCCCGGTTCACCGCCTCGTTGACGATGTGGCTACCGGCGTAGCCGGTTCCTCCGATGACGGCGATGCGAGACATCCGAGATCCTTCCGAGAGCGTGCGGACGGGTGGGTCAGTCGCCGACGGATGCTCGCAGCGTCGACACCTGGTAAAGCGCGACGGATGCGGCGATGCCGGCGTTGAGCGATTCGGTGCTGGCAGAGATGGGGATCGACACGATCTGGTCGCACGTTTCGGCCACCAGCCGCGAGAGCCCCTTGCCCTCGCTGCCGACGACGATGACGATGGGTCGGTCGGCGAGTTCGAGGGCGGGCAACGAGACATCCCCGCCACCGTCCAACCCCAGCACGAAGACGCCCTGACGCTTGAAATCCTTCAGCGTCGACGTCAGGTTCGGGGCGACGACGACGGGGGTGCGCGCCGCCGCTCCCGCGCTCGTCTTCCACGCGGCGCTGTTGACGCTCGCCGAACGACGCTGCGGGAGGATGATGCCGTGCCCGCCGAAAGCAGCGGTCGATCGGATGATCGCGCCCAGATTGCGGGGGTCGGTGATGCCGTCGAGTGCGACGAAGAGCGGGAGCTTGCCCGCCTCGATGACCTTCTCGAGCAGATCCTGCGGGTGCCCGTACTCGTACGGGGGCACCTTCAGCGCGACGCCCTGGTGCACGCCGTCGAAACCCGCCATGCGGTCGAGCTCGGGACGCGTGACCTCGAGCACCGGGATCTCGCGATTCGTCGCGATCGACAACATCTCCTTGACGCGGTCGTCCATCTCGACGCGCTGGGCGATGTAGAAAGCGGTCGCGGGGATCTTCGCCCGCAGCGCCTCGAGGACCGAATTACGGCCCGTCACGACCTCGGTCTCTTCGTCCTTCTTCGCGCGAGGCGCTCGCCCCGTGTTCGGGTTCGAGCTCGGCCGCCCCTTGCCGCCGGCGGCGGCGAAGCGCTCCGCAGCCGCCTTGCGCTTACCGGCCGGGTGCCACGCGCGGTCCTCGGCCTTGGGCGTCGGCCCACGACCTTCGAGCGAACGCTTGTTCTTTCCGCCCGTGCCCTTCGTCGGGCCCTTCTTGCCCCTGCTCGCGCCGGGCCGTCCTGGCTTAGCCATCGATGCTCCAATGCGTGCCGTCTGAGGTGTCTTCGAGAGTGATGCCGGCCGCCGCAACGGCGTCGCGGATCCGGTCTGCCGCGGGCCAGTCCTTGCCGGCGCGCGCACGGGCGCGCTGGTCGATCAGGCTCGTGACCAGAGTATGCAATGCGCGGGCCTCCGCGCCGTCCGAATGGCCCCGCCACCGCTCGGATGTCGGGTCGATCCCGAGGATCCCGGCCATGGTGTGGACGTGGATGGCGGAGTTCGTCGCCGCATCCACGTCGGAGGCATCCAGCGCGGCGTTGCCGGCACGCACGGTCTCGTGCAGCACGGCGAGCGCCTCGGGAACGCCCAGATCATCGTCCATCGCGGCGACGAACGCGTCGGGAAGGTCGGTGGCGAGCCATCCGTACTCTCCGCCCTTGGCGCGCGCCAGCCGCACGAGGAACGTGCGGATTCGCTCGAGCGCCGACGCCGCTTCGGCGAACGAAGACTCGGTGATGTCGAGGCTCGACCGGTAGTGCGCCGCGACCAGGGCATAGCGGACAACGAGCGGATCGTAGGCGCGCAGGATGTCTTCGGCGAGCACGAAGTTGCCGAGCGATTTGGACATCTTCTGCCCGTCGACGGTCACGAGGCCGTTGTGCACCCAGTACCGGGCGAACGCGTCACCCGCGGCCGCCGACTGCGCGAGCTCGTTCTCGTGATGCGGGAAACGCAGATCGAGGCCGCCGCCGTGGATGTCGAACTCGGGCCCGAGGTACCGGCGTGACATCGCGGAGCACTCGATGTGCCAACCCGGACGGCCCGCGCCCCACGGAGAATCCCAGCTGGCACTGTCGGGCTCGCCCGCCTTGGCGCCCTTCCACAGCGCGAAATCGTGAGGATCGCGCTTGCCCCGCGGGTCGGCGTCGGTCGCGGGCTCCATCGCGTCGAGGGACTGACGTGTGAGCTCGCCGTACGCGGGCCACGAACGGACATCGAAGTAGACGTCGCCCTCGGCGGCGTACGCGTGTCCCCCGGCGATCAGCCGCGCGATCAGTTCCTGCATCTGCGGGATCGACGCCGTCGCGCGCGGTTCGTAGGTCGGCGGGCGGATGCCGATCGCGGAGTACGCGTCCGAGAACGCGCGCTCCATGCGGTACGCGAGCGCCCACCAGGTCTCGTCGGGCGTAGCGTTCGCGAGCACCTTGTCGTCGATGTCGGTGACATTGCGGACGTAGGTCACGGCACCGACGCGGTGCTCGAGCCACCCGCGCAGCACGTCGAAAGCGAGCGCACCGCGCAGGTGCCCGAGGTGGGGGCCCGACTGCACGGTCGGGCCACACACATACATCGACACGCGTCCGGGCTCGCTCGGCACGAAGTCGCGCAGTTGCTGCGCCTTCGTGTCGTAGAGCCGGAGAGTCACCCACTAACCCTACCGGCGGGCGTTCGGAGCATCGAGCTGTCACGAAACGCTCGATCAGGACAGCGGATGCAGCGTTTCGTGACGGTTCGATGCACTGGCGTCGCCGGGCATCTCGGTTCCGGTAGAACTGGAGGGTGCTTCCCGTCCTCGCCGTGCTCGCCGCGGCCGTCCTGTTCGGCACGACCGGCACGTCGCAGGCGCTCGGCCCCGAGAACACCACCCCCCTCTCGGTCGGAGCGGTCCGCCTCGTGCTCGGCGGGACGGGCCTCGCGGTGATCGCCTTCGCCCTCGCCCGCCGCGCGCACCGGCGGGGCACCGTCCCGCCGCGGCCCCGCCTCACCGCGGCACCCCTTGCCCTCATGGCGTTGACGGGTCTGTGCCTCGCTCTCTACCAGCCGCTGTTCTTCCTCGGCACGGCGCGCAACGGCGTGGCGGTGGGAACGGTCATCGCGCTCGGCTCGGCGCCGATCCTGGCCGGTGTGCTCGAGTGGTCGCTGACTCGTCGCCGTCCGAGCGGCGCCTGGCTGCTCGCAACGGCGCTCTCCACCGTCGGCGTCGCCCTCCTCGGCATGGGGGGCGGGACGGATGCCGCGGGAGCCGTCGGCACCGACCCCCTCGGATTCCTCGGCTCGGTCGGCGCGGGCGCGACCTTCGCCATCATCGCCAACGCCCAGCGGAGACTGCTGGATGACGGGTGGGACCCGTTCACCGTGGTCGGCGCGATGGGAGCGGGCTCGGCGATGCTCTCCGCCTGCGTGCTGCCCTTCGTCGACCTCGCGTGGCTCGGCGAACCCGCGGGCCTCGTGATGGCCGTGTGGCTCGGCATCGGGACGATCTCCGTCGCCTACGTGCTGTTCACGTGGGGACTGAACGGGCTGACCGCGGCGACCGCGGCGACGCTGACCCTCGGTGAGCCACTTACCGCGAGCATCCTGGGCGTCGCCGTGCTCGGCGAGCGGCTGAGCGTTCTCGCCGTCGCGGGGCTCATCGTGCTCGCGGTCGGCCTCGCAACCCTGGCGTGGGGCTCTCGCGCGCCCCGGGATCCGAAGCCCTTCGCCGTGGAGGCGTGACGACTCAGACCGGCACGACGAGAGCGACGGCGAAGGCTGCCACGCCCTCGCCACGTCCGGTGAAACCGAGCCCGTCCGTCGTCGTCGCGGCGACCGACACGGGAGCCCCGAGGATGTCGGAGAGCGCGGCCTCCGCCTCGGCGCGTCGTGCCGAGAAGCGCGGACGATTCGCCTGCACCTGCACCGAGACGTTTCCGACAGCCCAACCGGCGTTGCCCAGCAGCTCGCGGGTCCGCGCGAGGAAAGCATCGGCGTGGGCGCCCGCGAAATCCGGGCGGTCGACCCCGAAGTGCATGCCGATGTCGCCGAGTCCGGCGGCGGACAGCAGGGCATCGACGATCGCGTGCGCCACCGCGTCCCCATCCGAATGTCCCGCGAGCCCGGGTTCGCCAGGCCAGTGCAGGCCTGCAAGCCAGAGGTCCCCCGCACCCGCGAAAGCGTGCGCGTCGGTGCCGACACCGACGCGCGGACCCCGGGCGACCCGATCGAACCGGGCGTGGGCAGGGGCGAGGGGCGCCACCAGTCCGCGCGCGCGATCCATGTCTGCGGGGGTGGTGATCTTGAAAGCGAGCGGATCGCCCGGCACGATGACGATCGGATGTCCTGCCGCGGCCACGAGCGCCGTGTCGTCGGTGTACTCCTGATCGGCGGTCGCGTACGACGCGTCGAGCATCGCGCGAGGGAACCCCTGCGGGGTCTGAGCCGCCGCGAGGTCGGCTCGATCGACGGCCTCGACCACGACGCCGGAATCGACGCCGGCACCCACGCGCTTGATGGTGTCGATGACCGGCAACGTCGGAACGACGCCGGATCCGGTCCGGTCGACGGCCTCGATGACCCGTTCGAACACATCGGGTGGGGTGAGCGCGCGCGCGGCGTCATGGACGAGCACGATCTCGATATCGGCCCAGAGCGCGCCGAGACCCGCGGCAACCGAGCGCTGCCTCGTCTCACCACCCGTGACGACCGAGATCAGATCGCGACGACGCCCGCTCTCGAGCGGCGGTGCTTCTTCGGATGCCGCCAGCGCCTCGGTGAGCGCATCGCCCTCGCGCCCGGCAGGAGCCACGATGACCACCTGCGCGGGACCCGCCGCGAGCACGCCCCGGAGGGCGTGCCGCAGCATCGAATGCTCGTCGATGCCGACGAACGCCTTCGGTGCGTTCGCACCGAGGCGCGTACCCGAACCGCCGGCAACGACGATGATGCCGATGCTCGGCGTTGGCGTGATACCCACGCCGGGAGCCTAGCTTGCGAGGACCTCGTCGAGCACGACACCCGCGCGCTCTTCGTCGGTCTTCTCGGCGAGCGCCAGCTCAGAGATCAGAATCTGACGAGCCTTGGCCAGCATCCGCTTCTCACCCGCGGACAGACCGCGGTCCTGGTCGCGGCGCCAGAGGTCACGAACGACCTCGCTCACCTTGATGACATCCCCGGAAGCGAGCTTCTCGAGGTTCGCCTTGTACCGGCGCGACCAGTTGGTCGGCTCTTCGGTGAACGGTGCGCGCAGCACCTCGAAGACCCGATCGAGACCCTCTTTGCCGATGACATCACGAACGCCGACGAGATCGACATTGTCTGCCGGGACCTCGATGACGAGATCACCCTGAGTGACGTTGAGCTTCAGGTATCTCTTGGTCTCGCCCTTGATGACCCGGTCTTTGACTTCGATGATCGTCGCGGCCCCGTGATGGGGGTAAACGACCGTTTCGCCAACCTCAAAAAGCATGCAGTTATGTCCTTTCGGCAACCTACAGAATACCACAGGGGCCATACGCTAAGGTTCGCCGTGCACGCACCGCAGCGGCGGCCGAGCGCACCCCCCTAGAATGAGGATGCAACGTCTGCGATCTCCCTGGAGGACCCGTGAAATCCCGTCGGCTCGCGTCTCTGGCCCTTGTGGCCGCCGTTCTGGTGGGTACTTCCGGCTGCGCCCTGATCTCACCGCAGGCGACGCTCATCCCCTACGCTCCGGCCGACGGCGTCAGCGCCCACACCGGCGACGTCGCCGTCCGCAACGCCCTGATCGTCTCCGACGATGGGATCGACGGCAACTTCCTCGCCGCTTTCGTCAACGAGGGCACCGCCCCGGTCACGGTCCGCATCTCGTACGGCGAGGGCGCCGACAAGACCGAGATCACGCTCCGCGTTCCGGTGAACCCGCCGATCAGCCTCGGTATGGACGGCGAGAACGACCCGCTGCCCTTCCCCGACATGGACACCATCCCGGGCGCCACGATGCCCGTGTACTTCCAGGCCGGAGACGCCGAGGGCGCACTCGTCGAGGTCCCGATCCTCACGGGCCAGACGAGCTACCTCGAGCCGTTCGTCCCCTGAGCGGGATCGGCGCTCGGTTCGCCGAGCGCCACGACGGCTACTCGGCCTCGAAGCGGTAGCCGAGACCCCGCACGGTCACGAGCATGGTGGGCTCGCTGGGCGTCTGCTCGATGCGCGACCGGATGCGTTTGATATGCACGTCGAGCGTCTTCGTGTCGCCGAAGTAGTCACTCCCCCAGACGCGGTCGATGAGCTGACCACGCGTCAGCACGCGCCCGGCGTTGCGCATCAGCACCTCGAGGAGCTCGAATTCCTTCAGAGGCATGCTGATCTCGGTCCCGTCCACGGCGACGCTGTGGCGGTCGATGTCGAGCGTCACACGACCGCCCGTCAGGATGTGGTCCTCGAGGTCGACATCAGGCTCGGTCGTGCGGCGCAGGACCGCGCGCATCCGCGCGAGGAGCTCGCGCGCGGAGTACGGCTTGGTGACGTAGTCGTCGGCCCCGAGTTCGAGCCCGACGACGATGTCCACTTCGGAGTCTTTCGCGGTGACCATGACGATCGGCACGGCGGAGGTCTGCCGGATGCGTCGACACACCTCAGTCCCCGACATCCCGGGCAGCATCAGGTCGAGCAAGACGATGTCGCACCCGCGCTCCTCGAAAGCGGCAACGGCTGTAGGACCGTCTTCGGCGATCTCGACCTCATAGCCTTCGCGGCGCAGCAGGTAGGCCAGGGGCTCGGCCAGATCGGGTTCGTCTTCGACGAGGAGGACCCGGGTCATATCTTCTTCTCTCCCTGAGGGGCACGTTCGGCGCCGACGGCGCCTCGGCGTTTCTTGGCGGGTTCAGCCGCTTTGCGGCGGTCCGTAGAGTCAGCCGCTTTGCGGCGGTCCGTAGAGTCAGCCGCTTTGCGGCGGTCCGTAGAGTCAGCCGCTTTGCGGCGGTCCGTAGAGTCAGCCGCTTTGCGGCGACGGCGGGGTTTCTCGACTTCTTCGGGAATGGCTCGCGGAAGACGGATCGTGAACGTCGAGCCGCGCCCGGGCTGCGACCACACGCGCACTTCGCCGCCGTGGCGCTGCACGGCGTGCTTGACGATCGCCAGGCCGAGGCCGGTGCCGCCGGTGCGGCGCGAGCGAGCCCCGTCGGCGCGGTAGAAGCGCTCGAAGATGCGTTGCTGGTCGGCCTCGACGATGCCGATGCCCTGATCGGTGACGGCGATCTCGACGACCTTGTCTTCGACTCGCACGCCGACACCGACCCGTCCGGCCTTCGGCGAATAGGCGATGGCGTTCGCCACCAGGTTGCTGACGGCCTCGATCAACATGGTCGGGTCACCCCGGACGATGGCACCGCGGTCGCCCCCGCGCAGCAGCTCGACGCCGACCGAATCGGCCTGGACCGCGTTGGACTCGACGGATGCCGCGACGACCTCGTCGATCGAAACGTCGCGCGGCTCCGGCAGCTCGTCGGCCGCCTGCAGGCGTGAGAGATCCATGATGCGCCCCGTGAGGCGGGAGAGGCGGGCGGCCTCGGCCTGCAGCCGCACGGCGAATGCGCGCACCTGCGGCGGGTCGTCCGCGGCGGATTCGATCGCCTCCGCGAGCAGGCTCACGGCTCCGACGGGTGTCTTGAGCTCGTGACTGGTGTTCGCGACGAAGTCGTAGCGCATCTGTTCGAGGCGCTCCTGCTCCGTGACGTCATCGACGACCAGCAGGACGTGGGTGCCGTCGATCGCGGCGGCACGGGCCGACACGAGGCGGCCCTCGGTCGCGAGGAGCGCGGTTCCACCCGCCGCCCTGCGCATGCGAAAGCGCGCGCTCTCGGCACCGCCCGAGGTGCGCGTCGCGCGGACGAGCGCGCGCAGGTCCTCGACGCTGATGACCTCACCCGCCGACATTCCGAACCCCGGCGCCGCGGGGGAAGCAGCGACGACCGTGAGTGATGCATCGACGACGGACGCCGCGCCATCCATGGCGTCGAGCACCTGAAGGATGCCCGAGGGGACGCTCGCGCTCGCTTCGGCCTGGGCACGCTGTGCCGCCCGCAGCGCCGCGAAGACGAGAGCGGATACGCCGAGCCCAATCACCGCTCCCGCAAGCAACGCGAGGAGCGCGATCTGCACCGGGTCCATGAGTCCCAGCGTAGGGTCACGCGTCAAGAACGGCTGACCGGGGCCACAAGAGGGCGGCGCCCACCCGGGTACTATTCACCGGAGCGGCACCGTCCGTTAACCTTCGACGGAGATGATCGCGGAGGTCGCGGGCGCCGTGTCCGACCGACCGGGAAAGGGACCAGCACCGTGCGCGAAGTCTTCCATCAGTCCCTCGAGGACGTCCAGGGGCGCCTCGTCGAGATCTCCGAGCTCGTCGCGATCGCGATCGAGAAGGCCACGCAGGCGTTCGGCTCGAGCGATGTCTCGCTCGCCGAAGAGGTCATCGACGCCGACAGCATCATCGACGACAAGGCCGTGGCGCTCGACGAATTGGCGATCGAGATTCTCGCCCGCCAGCAGCCGGTCGCTCGCGACCTGCGCATCGTGGTCAGCGCGCTCCGGATGTCGGCCTCGCTCGAGCGCATGGGTGACATCGCCGAGCACATCGCCCAGCTCACGCGCTACCGCTTCCCCGAGCGTGCGATCCCCAAGGGTCTCAAGAGCACCTTCACGAGCATGGGCCAGATCGACGTGCAGATGGCCCAGATGCTCACCGAGCTGCTGCGCACGCAGGACGTCAGCATCGCCGAAGAACTGCGTAACCTCGACGACCAGCTCGACGACCTGCACGTCTCGGTCTTCGAGAAGGTCCTCGGCGAGAACTGGCAGGGCGAGGCGATGGCGACGGTCGACGCGACCCTGGCGAGCCGCTACCACGAGCGCTTCGGCGACCACGCCGAGTCCGTGGCGAAGAAGGTCGTCTACCTCGCGACGGGCGACTGGGTGGACACGAACGTCGGCACCGCCTGACCCGATCACACCAGCAATGACAGAGGGACCGGATGCCGAGGCATCCGGTCCCTCTTCGCTGTGCGTCGGCGCGGCTACTTCTTGCCCTGCGCGGCGACGGCGGCAGCCCCTGCGGCAGCCGCTTCGGGGTCGAGGTACTCCCCCGGGCCGAGGGGACGGAGGTCCTCGCCCAGGCGATAGACGAGCGGGATGCCGGTCGGGATGTTGAGCTCCGAGATGTCGTCGTCGCTGATGCCCTCGAGGTGCTTCACGAGGCCGCGGAGCGAGTTGCCGTGGGCCGTGACCAGAACGGTCTTCCCGGCGCGCAGGTCGGGGACGATGCCGCTCTCCCAATACGGGAGCATGCGGTCGATCACGAGCTTGAGCGACTCGGTGCGCGGGATGTCGCCGTCGATCCCGACGTAGCGCGGATCGGAGACCTGGCTGAACTCGTCGTCGTCTGCGATCTCGGGGGGCGGCACATCGAACGAGCGGCGCCACAGCATGAACTGCTCGGGACCGAACTCGGCGAGGGTCTGCGCCTTGTCCTTGCCCTGCAGTGCGCCGTAGTGGCGCTCGTTCAGTCGCCAGGAGCGGGTCACGGGAATCCAGAGGCGGTCGGCCGCATCCAGCGCGATGTTCGCGGTCTGGATGGCACGGCTGAGCACCGAGGTGTGCAGGACGTCGGGCAGCAGTCCCGCCTCGGCAAGCAGCTCGCCGCCCCGCTGAGCCTCGGCCTTGCCGAGGTCTGTCAGGCGCACATCGACCCAACCGGTGAAGAGGTTCAGCTCGTTCCACTCGCTCTGGCCGTGGCGGAGCAGGATCAATGTATGAGGCTCGGTCATGCGCCCATGATATCGAGGCGAGATGACGCTCATCCCGCCATCATGGAGGGATGAGCCCGCGACCCCCGCCCGCACAACGCCCCATCGGGCAGGCGACGCGCGGCACGACCGGCACGAACCGGTTGCGACGCAACGACCGCTACCTCGCCGGACTGCCGGCACTCCGCCGGACCGGCGACCCGCTGGTCGTGGACCTGGGTTTCGGGGCGAGCGCCGTCACGGCTCTCGAGCTCTGGACCCGCCTGGCGCGCGTACGACCGGATGTCGAAGTGATCGGCGTCGAGATCGACCCCGAACGCGTCGCGCGAGCGCGTGAGCAGCTCGTCGCGGTCCGCGACGGCACGACGTCCTTCGCACCCGAGGCCCGGGTCGCGTTCGAGGTCGGAGGATTCGAGGTGCCGCTGCCCGATGGGCGCCGCCCGATCCTGGTTCGCGCGATGAACGTGCTGCGCCAGTACGAGGAAGAGCAGGTAACGGATGCCTGGGCCCTGACATCCACTCGGCTACAGGCCGCGGGAACCCTCGTCGAGGGCACCTGCGACGAGATCGGTCGCGTCTGCTCGTGGATCGATGTCGACGAGGCGGGGAAACCCATGCGATTGACGATTTCGCTGCGGTTGGCGGACCTCGAACTCCCGTCGATCGTCGCCGAACGTCTGCCCAAGGCGCTGATCCACCGCAACGTCCCGGGTGAGCGCGTGCATGCCGTGCTGTCGGCCCTCGACACGGCGTGGGCCCGCGCCGCACCCCTCGGGGTGTTCAGCCCGCAGCAGCGCTGGATCGCCGCGGTCGAGGCACTGCGCGCCTCGGGCGTCCCCGTGCTGGGCGGCCGGTCGCGGTGGCGACTGGGGGAACTCAGTCTGCCCTGGGCGGCCGTCGCTCCCGGCTGACCCGCGAATCCTCAGATGCGCGGGATCGCTTGGCGGGCGCGATCGGGCGGCATGCCCGCACCGATCAGCAGGTCGACCACGAAGGGTCGGAGCGCGGCGATGAGGTTCTGATCGCCGAAGCCCGCACCCGGGACGACGCGCGTCGGGTCGAGGTGCTGGGCGATGCCGAGCAACGCCTCTTGCGCGATGGGCTCGAGCGAGATGTCGGCGAGCGACTGCTCGACGAGGGAGGCCCCGCGTCCGAGCGACAGCACCAGGTCCGCGGCGACAGGACGCGGAACGCGGTCATCGACGAGGTAGGCGGTGCGCCGTGCGACGACACGCAGGTTGCGCGTCGCGAGGTCCATCGCGGCGAGCACCCGCTCGGCGCGCGCCAGCTCGGCCCGGCTCGCCCACAGCCAGGGCGAGATGCGCGCGATGGCGACCGAAGAGTCGAGTGTCTCGCGCCACGACCGCACGAGCGGATCGAGCGCGCGTGCCTTTTCGAGACCCCGCTCGGCACGGGCGCGGTCTCCGGTGCGCAGCGCGATCGCCAGGCTCATGACGGCGCCATCGAACGCACGGAACAGCGTCGCGACATCCCGCCGCGCCTCGCCCCGCGGACTGCGCGGGATCAGCGCGGTTGCCAGCAGGGCGGCCGCTCCCCCGATGACGCCGTCGATCATGCGCGAGAACGGCACACTCGTCGAGGCGGGAATGATCAGCACGATGAGCGACTGGATCGCCGCCGCGATCGCGAAGCTCGCCTGAGGGGAGAGGAATCGCGCCACGATCAGCGTCACCGACAGGGCGAGCCCGACCTGCCACCACCCACGTCCCGCCACGAGCAGCAAGATCTCGGCGATCAGGATCCCGAGGATCATCCCGATGACGGTCTCGAACACGCGCCGCGGACGGGCATCCCGCACCAGCCCGAGACTCGCGACCGTCACGGTCCCCGCGAGCAGCGGTGTCTGATGCCCCACGACGAAATACGCGAACGCATACGCGGCCGTCGCTGCGACGACGATCTGGACGATCGGCAGCGCCGAGTTGCGCACACGACGCAGGCCCGGGCGCGGGTCGAAGCGATCGCGCAGGCGCACGGGAATCGAGGTCGTGATCGGCGGCAGCGACGCCGAGCCAGAACCGGCTTCCGGCTCACCGGAACCGGCAGAACGGCCTGCGCCGTCGCTCACGCTCGGGCGCGCGCCGAGAGTCGCGGTAGACGGGGAACGGATGCTTCGGCACCGGCCCCCGGCGGCACGATGACTTCTTGTGCGGCCACCACCGTCTCGTCGCCCACGGCGATCGTCAGCGTCGCGTCGATCGGCAGGGTGCGCTTCACGACGGCCAGCGCGATCGGCCCCAGCTCGTGGTGCAGGGCGGAGGACGTGATGCGCCCCACTTCGGCACCCGCCGCGTCGCCGTCGAGCGAAACCGGCGCACCCGGCTCGGGCAGCAGAGCGTCGCTGCCGTCCAGGTGCAGGAAGACCAGGCGACGCGGGGGGTGGCCGAGGTTGTGGACCTTCGCGACCGTCTCTTGCCCGCGGTAGCACCCCTTGTCGAGGTGCACGGCCGAGCGCAGCCAGTCGAGCTCGTGGGGCAGCGTCCGCTCGTCGACCTCGTTCGCCCGCCGGGGACGCCACGCGGCGATCCGGAGCGCCTCGGCCGAGATCAGGCCGGCAGCATCGACATCGTCCGCGTTCGCGATCGCGCGTGCCAGTTCGGCGGCGGCATCCGTCGTCACGATCGCCACGCGCCAGTCCCAGCCCTCCCCGGGGTGCGGCTCGGCGGCGTATTGGTGCCCACCGACCGCCACGTGCGACCACGGGTCGATCCAGATCAGCGACGCGCCCGCGGGTGCGTGCGCCCGCGGTGCGGCAAGCGCCTCGGCGGCACCCCCGCCGATGAAGCCGATCGCGGTGAGATCGGCCTCGAGAGTCACGACGACCTGGGCGCGGAAGACCATGCGCTTCAGCCACGTGACGAGCGCGTCGGCGCTGGTCGCGTCCACGACGAGCCATGTCGTCACGCCGTCATCCAGCACCGATGCCGCGTGCTCCACGTGTCCGTGCGGGTCCAGCACGAGCAGCTCGGTCGCTCGGCCCGGCTCGAGCCGCGCCAGGGACTGCGACGTGATCGAGTCGAGCCAGGTCAGCCGGTCGGCACCGGTGACCGACACGACGACACGGTCGCCGAGGTGCACGAGTGCACGCCCCTCGGCGAGCAGGCGCTGCTCGCGCAGGAAGGTTCCGAAGTGCAGCGGCGCGCCGCTCGGATCATCCGTGACGGCACCCGGGAGCCCGGCGAAGGGAGAGGCCATCACTCCGCCTTGGCCAGGCGCGCGGAGGCGTGGCTGCCGAGTTCGGTTCCGAGCGCCGCGATGTCCCACGCCCACAGCAGGTGGCCATCGACGAGCCCGTACAGGCGCGTCGCCGCCGCGTACTCCTTGGCTCCCGACGGACGCACGACGGCATCCGTCGCGAGATCGATGCGCGGACCCGTGACGTGGCCGAGGTAGAGCTCGGAGATCCCATCGGAGTGGACGATCACGGCCTCGATCTCGAACCCGCCCTCGGGGACGCGCAACGCTTCGACGTCATCGACGGTGCGCGGGGGCGCGGGCGAGAGAGCGGGGAGCAGACCCGGACCCGCGTCCGCGTCGCCGAGCGGACGTGCGAGGCGCCAGTACCCCGTCTCGGCCACCAGTTTCACGCCGGGCCCGTCATCGCCCGAAGACATCCACGCGGTTGCCGAGTAGTTCAGGTAGTCACCACCGTCGTGGCTGAAACTCACGCGATGGGCGAACTCTCCGGCATAGCGGTGTCCCGCCGCCTCGTAGTCGATCACACCGGTGCCCTCCCAGACGCCGACGAGCCACGAGAGCGGCACCAGGTCGGCGGGTAGGTCTGTCGGCAGATCGATCACGATCGGCCGCTCAGCGCTGGCCGCGATAGAGGTTGAGGATCACCACACCCGAAACGAACGCGATCGCGACGGATGCCAGGGCGAGGAGTCCCACGAAGAAGATCTCGAGAGCGAGGAGGTCCATGCTGACACTCTAGCCCGCCTGCGCCCGCGCGGATCAGCCCGGAACGCTTGTCAGCCCGGATTGTCCATCAGCCCGGAATGATCGTCGCGAGCCCGACCGCGGCCGAGACGACCCCGAGGGCGAGCAACGCGCCGAGCACACTGGCCGCCACGCGCCGGATGAAGCCGGTGGAGCGTCCGTAGGCCAGTTGCACCCCGAACGACACCAGCAGACTGGCCGCGAGCGCGAGGACGAACCACTGCGCCTGCTGCGGTGCGGGCACGAAGATGGCGATCGCGATGCCGCCGAGGAGCGCCGCGATCCAGACGGCACCGATTCCGGTGACGCTCGAGCGGGGAGCGAGTTCGGGTGCCGACATGCATTCATCTTCCCCCACCGACGCTGGCCGCGCGAGCCGGGAAAGGGGCACGGGCGGCCCGATAGCCGCGGTCGGCGTAATATGGGGGGCCACGACGACCCTGGGGGCGTCGCCCGAGAGGAAACGCGTGGCCCAACTGCTCGTTCTGAGTTCCGCACACGGCAGCGGTCCCGTTCTGCCGTCCCTGGAACTCTTGAGCCACCGCGTCCGGCAGATCCCCGCCGAGCCGGCCCAACTCGTCAATGCACCGAGCGCTGACGTCATCTTCGTCGACGCGCGCACCGACCTGGTCGGTGCGAAGTCGCTCTGCAAGATCCTCAACACGACCGGGCTCGATGCGCCCCTCATGCTCGTCGTCACCGAGGGCGGATTGACCGCCGTCAGCACCGACTGGGGCGTCGACGACGTGATTCTCGTCAGCGCGGGTCCCGCCGAGGTCGATGCCCGAGTCCGGCTGGCGATGGGCCGGATGTCCCAGGAGCAGGTCTCGACGCGCATCCAGACATCCGGAATCACGATCGACGAGTCCTCGTACTCAGCCAAGGTCCATGGCAAGCCCCTCGACCTGACGTACAAGGAGTTCCAGCTCCTGCACTTCTTCGCCACCCATCCGTCGCGCGTCTTCACCCGCGAGCAACTGCTCAGCGAGGTCTGGGGGTACGACTACTTCGGTGGCACCCGCACCGTCGACGTGCACGTTCGACGACTGCGCGCGAAGCTCGGCGACCTCGAGCAGCTCATCGGCACGGTGCGGAACGTCGGGTATCGGTTCAACGTCTACGAGGACGACCAGCTCCCGACCGCGAGCGGCCGTCAGGGCTGACGCCCCGTCATCCGGTTCACCCGTTGGACACGTGCGCCCTGCAATGATGGACCATGCTCGAATCCTCGATCCTCGACGCTGGTCTGGGCGATGCCGACGATGACGACTTCGATGAAGCCGTCGAAGCGTTCGACTCGCAACTCCCCGAGAACAGATACCTCGACCGCGAACTGAGCTGGCTCGCGTTCAATCAACGCGTTCTCGAGCTCGCCGAAGACCCGAGCGTTCCCGTGCTCGAGCGTGCGAACTTCCTCGCGATCTTCGCCAGCAACCTCGACGAGTTCTTCATGGTCCGGGTAGCGGGCCTGCGTCGCCGCATCGTCACGGGACTCGCTGTCCCGACGAACGTCGGTCGGTCGCCCACCGAAGTACTGGCCGACATCTCGGCCGAGGCCTACAGGCTGCAGCTGCGTCACGCCGAAGCCTGGCGCGCCGTGGTGCAGCCCGACCTCGCCGCGGCCGGCATCGAGGTCGTGACCTGGGACGCGCTCGGCGAGGACGACCGTATCGCCCTGTACGAGTACTTCCAGTCCCAAGTCTTCCCCGTCCTCATGCCGCTGGCCGTGGATCCCGCGCATCCGTTCCCTTACATCTCGGGACTGTCGCTCAACCTGGCCGTGCGCATCCGGAACGCCCGCACGGGGCGCCAGGAGTTCGCGCGCCTGAAGGTTCCGCCGATGCTGCCGCGATTCGTCGAGGTGCCGGGTGCCGCGAGCGCCGGACGCGGACGCTACCTGCCGCTCGAGGACCTGATCTCGAACAACCTGGTCGACCTGTTCCCCGGGATGGAGGTGCTCGACCACCACGCCTTCCGCCTGACGCGCAACGAAGACATGACGATCGAAGAGGACGAGACCGAGAACCTCATCCAGGCCCTTGAGGCGGAGCTGCTGCGGCGCCGGTTCGGCCCGCCGATCCGGCTCGAGATCACCGACGACATGGACGACGTCACGCTCGGCCTGCTGATCCGCGAACTCGACATCACCGAGCAGCAGGTCTTCCGCCTGCACGCGCCGCTCGACCTGCGCGGCCTGTTCGATCTGTCCCGCATCTCGCGCCCCGATCTGCACTACCCGCCGCATCTGCCGACCACGGCGCTGGCGTTCCAGCCGGGCGACAACAACGAACGAGCCGACATCTTCTCGGCGATCCGCCAGGGCGACGTGCTCGTGCATCACCCGTACGAGTCCTTCGCGACGAGCGTTCAGGCTTTCCTCGAACAGGCGGCGAAAGATCCGCACGTCCTCGCGATCAAGCAGACGCTCTACCGCACGTCGGGCGATAGCCCCATCGTCGAGGCGCTGATCGATGCCGCCGAAGCGGGCAAGCAGGTGCTCGCGCTGGTGGAGATCAAGGCCCGCTTCGACGAGGCCGCCAACATCGTGTGGGCGCGCAAGCTCGAGAAGGCCGGCGTGCACGTCGTGTACGGCCTGGTCGGCCTCAAGACGCACTGCAAGCTCGCGCTCGTCATCCGCGAAGAGGGCGGCGTGCTGCGCAGCTACAGCCACGTCGGCACCGGCAACTACAACCCCAAGACCAGCCGCATCTACGAAGACTTCGGGCTCTTCACCGCCGACGACCAGGTCGGACGCGACCTGACGCGGCTGTTCAACGAGCTCTCGGGCTACGCGATCGAGAAGAAGTTCAAGCGCTTGCTCGTGGCTCCCCTGCACTTGCGGAAGGGACTGCTGCGGCTGATCGACAAGGAGCGCCGGAACGCGCTCGACGGCAAGCCCGCGAAGATCCGTTTCAAGGTCAACTCGATGGTCGACGAACAGATCATCGACGCCCTGTACCGGGCGAGCCAAGCGGGGGTCTCGATCGAGATCTGGGTGCGCGGCATCTGTTCGCTCAAGCCGGGCATCGAGGGCGTCAGCGAGAACATCACCGTGCGCAGCATCCTGGGCCGATACCTCGAGCACTCGCGCATCTTCGCGTTCGAATCGGGCGGCGATCGCCAGGTGTACATCGGCAGCGCCGACATGATGCACCGCAATCTCGACCGCCGGGTCGAGTCGCTCGTGCGCGTCGTCGCACCGGCCCACCTGAAAGAGCTCGACGAACTGTTCGATCTGGCCATGAGCGACGGCACGAGCTCGTGGTGGCTCGGCCCCGAGGGCGCGTGGACCCGTCACAGCGTCGACGCAGAAGGACTGCCGCTGGTCGACATCCAGGACAAGACGATGCACGACGTCCAGCGCCGTCGCCGCGCGCGAGCGGTGCGATGACCGAAACCGCCGTCTACGCGGCGGGAGCGGTGATCTGGCGGCTCGTCGAGGGCAAGCTCCACATCCTCGTCATCCACCGCACGGCCTACGCAGACGTGACCCTCCCCAAGGGCAAGGTCGATCCGGGCGAGATGCTCGCCGAGACGGCCGCGCGCGAGGTGTTCGAAGAGACCGGCATTCGCGTCGCGCTCGGCATCCCGGTGGGCGTCTCGCGCTACCGGATGCCCAACAAGCGGCAGAAGATCGTGCACTACTGGTCTGCCGAGGCCACGGATGACGCTATCCGCGCATCGCGATTCGTGCCGAACAAAGAGGTCGCCGCTCTCGAATGGGTGACGCCCAAACGGGCACGGACGTATCTGAGCTACCCCGTGGACGTCGAGATCCTCGACGCCTTCCTGAAGTTCGTCGATGACGGGGTGCTGCAGACCTTTCCCCTCATCGTGCTGCGGCACGGCAAGGCAGTCAGCCGGGATGCGTGGAACGGACCGGATGTGTTGCGCCCCTTGACGGCCCGCGGCACCCGCCAGGCGCACGCGATCGTCGGGCCGCTTCTGGCTTTCGGGGCGCGCAAGATCGTCTCATCCGATGCGGTGCGGTGCGTGACGACCGTCACCCCCCTCGCCGCGGTTCTCGGCAGGCCGATCCGCCGTACCGAGCTGCTCAGTCAGGATGCCTGGGAACAGGGCCGCGCGGACATCCGGGGCGTCGTGGGCAAACGGGTGCGCTCCGGAAAGCCGGCCGTGCTGTGCAGCCACGGCCCGGTACTGCCCGAGATCATGAGCGAGATCGCCCTGGCAACGGGCACGCTCCGCGGGTCGTACCTGGGCAGCGCATCGACGCTGGAGTTCGCGGCGTTCTCGGTCGTGCACCTGTCGGCGACGAACCCCGGTTCGGGCATCGTCGCGATCGAAACGCACACCCCGAAGGAGTGAGCGGGCAGCCCGGGCACGCCCGCGCGTCGGTGGTCCGGCGCTCGGGGGTACGTGTCGCGTGGCAAGCGATTCCGCGTGAATGCGCCCGCCGGGACCTCGCGGACGCCCTCGTCGCGAGCCTCGCCGGATCTCACGGCGACTCGATCACGGTGGGCCGCCGGTGCGAACGCTGCGGGGCCTCGAATCATGGGCGCCCGTTCGTCGTCGGCGCAGCTGTGCACGCGAGCATTTCGTACGCGGGCGATCTCGTCGTCGTCGCCGTGGCCGACTCCCGCCGGGTGCTCGCACTGGGCATCGATGCCGAACGGGTCTCACGTGTATGCCACGATCTGCGCGGCGTCATCACCCCGGGGCGCGCCGCGTCGCTACGCCGGTGGACACGCGTCGAGGCCGTGCTCAAAGCCGACGGGCGGGGGCTCTCGATCGAACCCGATCGGGTGCGCATCGAGCGTTCGATCCGCGGAGTCCACGGGAGCATCGCCGGCGAGGGCACCGGGTCCACAGCCGGTGCCCTCGACATCCGTCCCCGCCTGCTGCGTGTGCGCGGACCGCGGGGCGTCGTGATCTCGCTCGCGGTCGCGTCAGTGTGACGCGGCGAGCACCGGCAGCGACGTCTGCGAGAGCCAGCTCATGAACAGGTCGGCGAGCGGCGCATCGGCGACCGACTCCGCGCACACCACGAAGTCCTCGGTCGTCGCGAGACCGTGGCGACGCTCGGCGCACCAGCGTCGCAAGACCTCGAAGAACGCCGCCTCCCCGATCCGCAGGCGCAGGGCATGGAGAGTGAGCGCGCCGCGCTTGTAGACGCGGTCGTCGAACATGAGATCGGGGCCGGGATCCGAGAGCAGCAGATCCTGCGGCAGCACCCGGAGCATCGCGTGGTGCGCCGCGGCGCATGCGGCGACGGAGGGTCCCCCGGATGCCTCGGACCAGATCCACTCCGCGTAGCACGCGAAACCCTCGTTCAGCCAGATATCGCGCCAGTGCGCGAGCCCGACGCTGTTGCCGAACCACTGGTGCGCGAGCTCGTGCGCGATGAGTCGTTCTTCCGAGCCGTCGAGGTGGTTCGAACCGAAGGTCGCCATCCCCTGCGCCTCGAGCGGGATCTCGAGCGGGTCGGCCGTGACGACGACGTCGTAGCGCGAGAACGGATACGGCCCGAAGACACCCTGGAAGACCCGCATCATGTTCGGCAGGTCCGCGAAGGCCGTTCCGACGGCAGCCGTCAGATCGCGCGGGTGATGCAGCATCCCGGTGACACCGTCGAGGTCGACCGGTGTCTCGACGTAGCGACCGATCTGCACCGCGACGAGATAGGTGGGCGTCGGCGCGGCCTGCTCGAAGACCCAGGTCGCCGCGCCGCCCACGCGGCCGAGTGCGACGCGCTCCCCCGTCGCGACGACGCGGTAAGCGACATCCGTCGTCACCGCGATGCGATAGGTCGCCTTGTCGTCGGGGCGGTCGTTGCAGGGGAACCACGTGGGCGCGCCCGTCGGCTGAGCGGCGACGAGCACGCCATCCTCGAGCTCTTCCCATCCGATCGTCCCCCACCGCGACCGGCGCGGCGCGGGCGACCCCGCGTACGTGATCTCCACCGAGAACCGCTCATCGAGCGCGATCGCAGAACTCGGGGTGACACGGATCATCCGCGGCCCCTGCCGGTAGGCAGTGCGACGGTCACCATCGACGCGCACCCTCGAGGCACGGAGACCCACGAGGTCGACCGTGAACGAGCGGATCGGTCGCCGGGCGACCGCGTTCAGGACGGCGCGACCGGAGAGCCGGTTCGTCGAGGGTTTGTAGGTGATCTCGATGTCGTACGATTCGACGTCGTACGACAGGTCCCCGCTCTGCGGGGCGTATGCATCGGGGGCCGGCAGCCGGGCGCCGGTCACTGTGGTCTCGTCGCTGTGCCGGTCATTGGGCGCTCGTTTGATACGAGCGAACCTTGACCGCGCGCCAGGGTCCGATCGGGTTGCCGCTCCAGCGACTGCCGACGGGAACCGTCTCGCCGCGCATGACGAGCGACGCGGGTCCCACCGTCGCATGGGCACCGATCGAGGCGGCGGGAAGGATCACGCTGTGCGGCCCGAGCGTTCCGCCGGGTTCGATCGTGACGACATCCATGCTCATGATCCGATCATGGAACAGGTGCGTCTGCACGACGCAACCCCGATTGACCGTCGATGCATCGCCGAGCGTCACGAGATCCGGTTCGGGCAGCCAGTAGCTTTCGCACCAGACCCCGCGGCCGATCTTGACGCCGAGCGAGCGCAGCCACACGGCGAGCGCGGGAGTGCCGGTCGCGGCGCGCGCGAACCAGGGAGCGGCAACCATCTCGACGAAGGTGTCGGACACCTCGGTGCGCCAGACGAAACTCGACCACAGGGGTTTCTCGCCCGCGTGGATGACGCCCACGAGCGCCCACTTCGCGAGCGTCGAGACACCCGCCGCGGCCGCGCCGGCGATGAGCAGGACGATGCCCGACAGCAGCACCGCGACGATCGCACCGAACGCCTGCACGAGCAGCGCGAGCACGAAAACGACGCCGAGGCCGATCGCGCAGGTCACGATGACGGGCACGATGCGGCACAGCTCCCACAGTGCGCGTGCGACCTTGAGACCCGTGCGCGGGTGGTAGGTGCGGCTTTCGTCCGCGTCACTCGAGACCCGACGCAGGCGCACGGCGGGCGAACCCAGCCACGAGGTGCCGGACTTGGCCTTCAGCGGCGCGGACGACAGCACGGCCACGAGGCCGCCCTTGGGAACCCGATGCCCGGGCGCCGCCATCCCGGAGTTGCCGAGGAACGCACGCTTGCCGATCTTGACCGAGCCGATCCGCATCCATCCACCGCGCAGTTCGTACGACGCCACCATCGTGTCGTCGGCGAGGAACGCGCCGTCTTCGATCGTCGTCATCGCGGGGATCAGCAGAACAGTGGATGCCTCGACATCGCGGCCCACGTGCGCCCCGAGCATCCGCAACCAGACCGGCGTGAACAGACTCGAGTACAGCGGGAACAGGATCGTGCGCGACGAGTCCAGCAGCCGTTCGATCGTCCAGGCCCGCCATCCCATCGCGCTCCGCACGGGGAATGTCCCCTCCGCGAGGCCCGCTTGCAGGAGTCGGACCAAGAGCACGACGGATGCCGCGAACACCAACCCGGTGACCAGCACCGCGGGAACGAGCCACGCGAACGCCGCGACGGCGGCCGATCCGAGCGAATCGGCGCCGCGCATACCCGCCGCCAGAACGAGCGCACCGACCGCGAAAGCGATCACGGGCAGCAGCGCCAGCAGGGTCGAGGATGCGGCGTAGGCCCACAGCCAGCGCGTGGGTGCCGGCGGACGCTCGCGCGGCCAGTCCTCGGCGGCACCGCCGATCCGTTCCGCGGGCGAACCCGCCCAGCGCTGGTCGGCGCGTACCCGGCCGAACACCGCCGACCCGGGCGCGATCTCGGCACGGCGACCGATGCGCGTCCCGGGCGCGAGTGTGCTGCGCGCACCGATCGTCGCCTCGGCGCCGATGCGCACGGCACCGATCCGGACGACGTCCCCGTCGATCCAGTAGCCCGTCAGGTCCACCTCGGGCTCGATGGACGCACCGTCGCCGATCTGGAGCATGCCCGTGACCGGCGGCAGGGTGTGCATGTCGACGTCGCGACCGACCTTCGCCCCGAGGGCGCGCGCGTAGTAGCTGACCCACGGCGCACCGGCCAGGCCGACCGCGTCCACCTGATCGGCGATCTGCTCGGCGAGCCAGAGACGGATGTGCACGTGCCCCCCGCGGGGGTGGTCGCCCGGCCGCACCCCGGCGAGCAGGACCCGGGCGGCGACGGCCGAGATCGCCATCCGGCCAAACGGGGTGGCGAAGATCAGCAGCGCCGGAACCAGCACCCACCAGTCCACGGTCGGCAGCGCGGTGAAACCGGGCACGAGCTGGAGCAGGGCACTCGCCGTCAAGAGATAGAGCAGCCAGCGAACGCCGCTCAGGATGAAGAGCGGCACACCCATGATCGTCTGCAGGATCTGCGTCGAGCGCGGCGTCGGCGCGGGCTCCCGGTACGACGCTGCCGCCTCATCGCCCAGCGGGCCGAGGGCCTTCGCCATAGCGCCGAGCCGCGGCAGGTCGTAGATGTCGGCGACGGCGAACTCGGGAGCGCGCACCCGGATCCGCGAAACCAGCTGAGCCGCGGCGAGCGAGCCGCCACCCAGGTCGAAGAAGTCGGCGTCGGCATCGGGCACGGAAACGCCGAGCACAGCTCGCCATTGCTCGGCGAGCCACTCCTCCACACCCGACAGCGTGGATTCCTCGGCCGGCATACCGGAAAGCGGCCAGGGGAGCGCCGCCTTGTCGACCTTGCCCGACGTGCGCACGGGCAGGTCATCCACGACCGCGAGCAACGGCACCATGGGCGCGGGCAGGGTCGAGGCGAGGTCGGCGCGCGCGGCGTGGCGGTCGAACCCCTCGTCGACGACGAGGTAGCCGACCAGGATGTCGACTCCCGCATCCGTCCGGCGCACCGCTACGGCGGCGCCCCCGACGTGCGGAAGGGCCTGCAGGGCGGCCTCGACCTCACCGAGCTCGATACGGCGCCCGCCGATCTTGACCTGGTCGTCGGCACGCCCCTGAAACACGAGCCCCGCGGGGTCGTACCGGACGAGGTCGCCCGACCGATAGGCGCGGTCCCAGCCGAGCGAGGGCATGGGTGCGTACTTCTCCGCGTCCTTGGCGGGGTCGAGATAGCGGGCCAGACCCACTCCCCCGATGATCAGTTCGCCCACGCCGCCCTCCGCGACCTCGGCGCCGTCGGCGTCGACGACCGCGAGCGCCCACCCGTCGAGGGGAAGCCCGATCCGCACCGGCGGCTCACCGCTCATGAGCGCCGCGCATGCGACGACGGTCGCCTCGGTCGGGCCGTACGTGTTCCAGACCTCGCGCCCCTCTTCGGTCAGGCGCGCGGCCAGCTCGGGCGGGCACGCCTCGCCTCCGAAGATCAGCAGGCGGACGTTCTCGATCGACTCGGCGGGCCAGAGCGCGGCCAGGGTCGGGACGGTCGACACGACCGTGATCTGCTGACGCACGAGCCACGGCGCCAGGTCTTCACCCGACCTTACGAGCGCGCGCGGCGCGGGCACCAGGCACGCTCCGTGCCGCCAGGCGAGCCACATCTCCTCGCACGAGGCATCGAACGCGACCGACAGGCCCGCGAGAACACGGTCACCCGGACCGAGGGGGTCGCCCTGGAGGAACAGTGCGGCCTCGGCATCGACGAACGCGGCCGCCGAGCGGTGGCTGACCGCGACGCCCTTCGGCGTGCCCGTCGAACCCGACGTGAAGATCACCCACGCATCGTCGTCGTGGGTCGGCGGTGGCACCGCCACGACCGCGTGTGTGCTGGGGTGCGGGACATCACCCACGAAGAGAGCGGATGCCTCGGGCGCCGCATCCGCGGTCGTCGGCCGGAACTCGCCCGTCCCTTCGATCACGCCGCGCACGGCCGCCTCGCCGAAGACCAGGACCGCGCGCTCTTCGGGGTCATCCGCGTCGACCGGCACATATGACGCCCCGGCAGCAATCACACCCAGGATCGAGATGTAGAGCTCTTTCGTGCCCGAGGGCATGCGCACCCCGACGCGGTCGCCGCGCCGCACCCCGGCCTCGTGCAGCCGCGCGGCGGTTCGACCCACCCGCGCCATCAGCTCGCGATAGCTGAGCGCACCAGAACCGTCGTCTACTGCGGAGGCCTCGGGGTAGCGCGTGGTCGTCGCACGCAGGATGTCGAGAAGCGTGCGCTCTGCCGGCGCGTGGGCTCGCCGGTCGAGCTCCGGCTGGCGCGACTCGGGGGCGGGTGCCGGGGCGGAGGCATCGGTCATGTCAGCTCGAGAGGAGGGCGATCAGCTGCGCCCGGGTGAGGCGCGAGTAACCGGTGCGTCCGGCTCGTACGGCCGGCTCTTTCTTGCTCGTCTGGGGCATGCCGCACAGCCTATTCCGCCGCGGTTGACGCTCCCCCCGCGCCCGATCCCGTTCACCTCCCGTTCACCACTCTGGCCCACGCTCTTAAGGCGTCGCTCCTACCGTCACTGTGTGCCCTGCACCGGGACACGTCCTGTCAACGGATCGAACGGAAACACAGTGAAGATCACCCGAATCTCGCGGATCGCGGCCCTCGGCGCCGTCGCCGCCCTTGCCCTTGCCGGCTGCGCCTCGAACGAGGCCGGCGGCTCCACCAGCGAGGCCCCCACCGAAAGCAACCTGACCGGCGAGCTCGTCGGCGCGGGATCGTCCGCCCAGGAAGTCGCCGTCCAGACCTGGTCCGCCGGTTTCCAGACCCTCAACGAGGGCGTCACCGTCAGCTACGACCCGTCGGGTTCCGGAGCCGGGCGCGAGTCCTTCCAGGCCGGCGCCGTCGGATTCGCCGGTTCCGACCGCGCGTTCACGACCGACGAGATCGCCGAGGGACCCTTCGACGGCTGCGTCGAGGGCACCGACATCATCGAGATCCCCTCGTACATCTCCCCGATCGCCGTCATCTTCAACCTCGATGGCATCGACAGCCTGAACATGGACGCCGCGACCATCGCGGGCCTGTTCGCCGGCACGATCACCAACTGGAACGACCCGGCGATCGCCGCCCTCAACGAGGGTGTCACCCTTCCTGACCTGGCCGTCACGCCCGTTCACCGCGCGGACGACTCGGGCACCACCGAGAACTTCACCGACTACCTCGCGCAGGCAGCTCCCGAGGTGTGGACGTTCGAGGCCGACGGAGAATGGCCCGCCACCACGGTCACCGGCGAGGCCGCACAGGGCACCTCCGGTGTCGTTGCTGCCGTCGACGGCGGCCAGGGCACGATCGGCTACGCGGACGCTTCGCGCGCCGAGGGCTTCGGCACCGTCGCGGTCCAGATCGGCGAAGAGTTCGTCACCTTCTCGCCCGAGGCCGCAGCGGCGATCGTCGACCTCTCGCCGGTCGCCGAGGGTCGTGGCGCGGGTGACCTCGCGATCGAGCTCGACCGCACGCCCGACGAGGCCGCTTACCCCATCGTTCTCGTCAGCTACATGATCGCGTGCGAGGAGTACGCCGACGCCGCGGTCGCCCCGCTCGTCAAGGGCTTCCTCAACTACGTGATCAGCCCCGAGGGCCAGGACGAGGTGGCCGCAGCGGCCGGCAGCGCCCCGATCTCGGACACGCAGCGCGAGTCGATGCAGGCCGCGATCGACCTCATCGTCGTCGAGTAATACCCGTGCCCGGCCCGCGAGCAATCGCGGGCCGGGCACACCCCCTCCCACCCGGTACCACCCAGGACAGGACGAGATGACCACCACCGCGCCCCCCGCCGTCAAGGCGAAGCAGCGCCCGGGCGACCGCTGGTTCTCAGGAACGGCCCTCTTCGCGGGCTCGATGATCCTCGTGACCCTCGCCGCCGTGACGATCTTCTTGGTCGTGCAGTCCCTCCCGGGCCTGGTCGCCACGAGCGAGGATGCGTCCATCCTCTCGACGAACTTCTGGGACTACGTCTGGCCCCTCGCGTTCGGCACGATCTGGGCATCCTTCCTCGCCCTGTTGATGGCCGTGCCGCTCTCGGTAGCCGTCGCCCTGTTCATCTCGCACTACGCACCGCGGCGCCTGGCGCAGGGGCTGGGATACGTCGTCGACCTCCTGGCCGCGGTTCCGTCGGTCGTCTTCGGCCTGTGGGGCATCCTCGTCCTCGCCCCCGCCGTCCAGCCCATCTACGACTGGTTCGTCGTCAACGTCGGCTGGTTCCCCCTCTTCGCTGGTCCCGTCTCGAGCACGGGCCGCACGATCTTCACTGCCGCAATGGTGCTCGCGGTGATGGTCGTCCCGATCATCACCGCGATCTGCCGTGAGATCTTCCTGCAGACCCCCGTCCTCCACGAAGAAGCCGCCCTCGCCCTCGGCGCGACGCGGTGGGAAATGGTTCGGATGGCCGTCTTCCCCTTCGGTCGCAGCGGTATCGTCTCGGCGTCGATGCTCGGCCTCGGTCGCGCGCTCGGCGAGACGATGGCGGTCGCGCTGGTGCTCTCTGCGACCGGCATCGTGACGTTCCGCCTGTTCACACCCGAAAACCCCAGCACGATCCCCGCGAACATCGCACTGACGTTCCCCGAGGCCTACGGCACGAACATCAACGTGCTGATCGCCACCGGTCTGATCCTGTTCATCGTCACCTTCGCGGTGAACGCGCTCGCGCGCTACATCGTCAACCGTCGCAAGGAATTCTCGGGAGCCAACTGACATGACCCTCACGACTGCTCCCGCGGCATCGACCGCTCCCGCAAGCCCGAGCGGCCTCACGAACGGCCGACTTCCCAAGGGTTCCACCTGGGGCATCCTGGGACTCAGCGCCGTCGTCAGCGCCATCCTCTTCGGCGTCCTCGGCGTCGCCGGGGGCCAGGGCTTCAACATCGCCGCATTCGCCGTCGTCGCCGTCGTCCTGTACCTCGTGCTCATCACGGTCGTCTCGACCATGGTCGAGGGACGACGCAAGGCCGTCGACCGCATGGTGACCGGCATCGTCTCGGCCGCGTTCGTGCTCGCCATGGTCCCGCTGATCTCTCTCGGCTGGACGGTCATCACGAACGGCGTGGCGGGGATCTCGGCCCAGTTCTTCACCTCTTCGATGCGCAACGTCGTCGGCGAAGGCGGCGGTGCGCTGCACGCCATCATCGGCACGCTTCTGATCACTCTGGCCGCGGCGATCATCTCGATCCCGATCGGTCTGTTCACCGCGATCTACCTCGTCGAATACGGCCGGGGTCGGCTCGCGCAGGGCATCACCTTCCTCGTCGACGTCATGACCGGCATCCCGTCGATCGTCGCCGGTCTGTTCGCGTTCGCCGTGTTCGCCCTCTTCTTCGGCCCGGGTATCCGCCTCGGCATCATGGGTGCCGTCGCACTCTCGGTCCTCATGATCCCCGTCGTCGTCCGGTCGAGCGAAGAGATGCTGCGCCTGGTGCCGAACGAACTGCGCGAGGCCGCGTACGCGCTCGGCGTGCCGAAGTGGCTCACGATCGTCAAGGTCGTGCTGCCCACGTCGATCGCCGGTATCACGACGGGCATCATGCTCTCGGTCGCGCGCGTCATCGGTGAGACGGCCCCGCTGCTCATCACGGCGGGCGTGACGACGTCGATGAACTACAACCTGTTCGAGGGACGCATGATGACGCTCCCGGTCTTCGCCTACTCGCAGTACATGAACCAGGGCATCCCGGCCGAGGCCTACATCAACCGCGCCTGGGCCGCGGCGCTCGTGCTGATCGTCATCGTCATGGCGTTGAACCTGATCGCGCGTGTCATCGCCCGGGTCTTCGCGCCGAAGACCAGCCGCTAGCCCTCCCCCGCTCCCACCCGAGAACATCCAGAGGAAAACGTGTCCAAGAGCATCGAAGTCCACGACCTGAACGTCTTCTACGGCGATTTCCTCGCCGTCGAGGGCGTTGGGCTCGAGATCGAACCCCGCAGCGTGACGGCCTTCATCGGCCCGTCCGGCTGCGGCAAGTCGACCTTCCTGCGGACTCTCAACCGCATGCACGAGGTCATCCCGGGCGCTTACGTCAAGGGTCAGGTCCTGCTCGATGGGTCCGACCTGTACGCGCCGGGCGTCGACCCCGTGCTCGTCCGCCGCCAGGTGGGCATGGTGTTCCAGCGCCCCAACCCGTTCCCGACGATGTCGATCCGCGAGAACGTGCTGGCGGGTGTGAAGCTGAACAACAAGCGCATCAACAAGAGCGACGCCGACGCGCTCGTCGAGAAGTCGCTGCGCGGCGCGAACCTCTGGAACGAGGTCAAGGACCGCCTCGACCGCCCGGGCTCGGGCCTGTCGGGTGGACAGCAGCAGCGCCTCTGCATCGCCCGCGCGATCGCCGTCTCGCCCGACGTGCTGTTGATGGACGAACCCTGCTCGGCCCTCGACCCGATCTCGACGTACGCCATCGAAGAGCTGATCGCCGAACTCAAGTCCGAGTACACGATCGTGATCGTCACGCACAACATGCAGCAGGCGTCGCGCGTGAGCGACAAGACCGCCTTCTTCAACATCGCCGGCACCGGCAAGCCCGGCAAGCTCATCGAGTACGACGACACCCGCACCATCTTCACCACGCCGAGCGTCCAGGCGACCGAGGACTACGTCTCGGGCCGCTTCGGGTAATCCCGCACAGAAGAACGGAAAGCCCGCGACGCTCTCGTCGCGGGCTTTTCTCGTTGTGACTCAGTCGCGCGGCGACAGCAGATACGCGTTCAATGCATCGGTCAGTTCGTGGTCGACGGGCGCGGATGTCTCGTCGATCCGCGTGATCGGCGCAGCCAACCGCACGCTCGAGACGAGCCAGGCCGCGTCGGCGGCACCGAGCTCATCGACACGCACGTCGCGGTACTCAGTCCGGTATCCCTGCTCCTCGAGCCACGCGAAGGCACTCAGCTGGGTCGTGCCGTGCAGGATGCCTCCGGTCGGCTCCGGGGTGACGAAGACGTCGCCGAAACGGAGGATGACGGACGCCGTGGGTGCCTCGAGAACGAAGCCGTCCGACGAGACGAAGACCGCGTCATCGGCACCGCGCTTGTGTGCCTCGCGTAGCGATGCCATGTTGACCGCGTACGACAGCGTCTTGGCTCCGAGCAGCAGCCATGGCGCACGAGCCGGGGTGTCCAGCGAGAATCCGCGGTCGAGGGTCACGACCGCGACGCCCTCCCGCCGGGGCCGCGCGAAGTCCGGTGCATCGGCGGCCGTCACCCACGCGGTCGGTGTGGGCCCGTGCTCGACCCCGCGACTGAGGATGGTCTTGATGACCCACTCCCCCGGCCCGCACAGCGCGGCGGCGGCCGCGATGGCCTGCCGCCACTGCTCGACGTTCGGCACGGGAAGATCGCAGATCTCGGCGGAACGCACGAACCGCTCGAGGTGCGCCGTCACCTCCTGCGGATGGGCGTCGACGACGCCGATCGACTCGAAGATCCCATCGCCGCGCTGGGTGCTCAGCTCGCCGACGCTCAGCGCCGGGGCCGACGCATCCACCTGCGTGAGCGTCGAGGTGAAGTCGGAGCGGGTGTCGTCGGATGCGGTGGGCTCGATGATGAGCGCGAAGCGCGTTGCCATTCCGAAAGCCTACGGCGCCCGCTCGGAATACCCGCCGTGGGTGCTGAGTTACACTGGAACAGCCGGGCCGCAGTAACCCCGGGCTCCATCTTCTGCCGCTCCGAGCGGCTCCGCGCCGAGAGGCGTTCTGCGGCCCGGCACTTCTCTGCCCGGTGTTGCTGCCCGGTGTTGCTGCCGGACACGGGGCGGCGCTCAGTTCAGCGCGTCGCGCCGCCAGAGCGAGGCCGCCGCGGTCAGGTCCGCGGCGAATGCCGACAGCCGGAGAGCGCGCGCCGTGAGGTCTGTGGCCCGCTCCGGCTCGGTCGGCTCGTAATCGTCGGCGAGGCGCGTCGCACCGTCTGCCTCGACCCGGCAGAACGCGGCGGCCCGCTCGAGCGCCACACCGAAATCGCCCTCGAAGACACCCCGCAGGATCGCGTCCGACAGTTCGACGAGCTCTTCCGGACCGGCGGGTGCGGGTGCGCCCGCGACGACCACATCGGCCGTCGCCAGCTCGATCCGTCCGCGCTCGAAGAGCAGCGCAGCGGTCCGCGGGTCGTCGTGGATCATGAGCTGCAGCAGGTAGAGGCGCCAGAGCGTTCCCGGCAGCGTGCGGGCGGGCGAGCGCGACCACAGCTCGGCGATGTCATGGATGCCGTGCAGGTCGGTGAACCGAACGAGGCGGTCGACGACCGAGGCATCCGGTTCTTCGCGAACCCGCGAGAGGAGCGCCGCGGCGGTCGAGTGGGCCACGCGCGAAACCTCGGCGGGGTCCTCGGTGCCGAACAGGCGGTCGAAGACATCGGAAGGGCGTCGCACCGGCTTGTGGAATCCGGGGCCGGTGGCGTCACTCATCCATCCAGGCTACCCGCGGCGTTCGGGCAGGGAGCCGCCCGAGCGTTCGCCAGCCGCGCAACCGGATCACGGTCGGACGGCGCGTCAAGCGGTGGGGATCGCCAGGATCGGATCGCCCGACGGTTCACCCGTCGGCGAGCCCCCCGCGGGCTCGACGGTGACCGCGATGACATCGCCCGGCGACATCGTGCCCGAGAGCAGCGCCGTCGCATTGCCGTCCCCACCGGCCTCGAACACGCCCGCGGCGATCGCACCCGAGTCCCGCACGAACCAGAGCTCGTAACTCTGGTCACTACTCAGCGTCGGCAGGCCGTCCGAGACGAACACCACCTCACCGACGGACTCCGACCAGTGCACGGTGGCCTCGCCGCCGTCCGGAAGCGTCGTCGACGCCTCTCGAGCATCGGGCGCCGCCTCGATGCGCTCGAGGGCGACGACGGCGACGGGCCGGTTCAGCTGCTGGGCGATGACGACCGCTCCCCCGCCGACGCCGATCAGGAGGACGAGGGATGCGGCGAGCGCGAACCAGGCTCGTGGACCCCACGATCGGCGGCGCGATTCGGGGGGAACGACGGTGGGCGATTCGAGGCTCGAGGCCGGCGCCGCGGCCTGAGCGGGGTGATCCTGCTGGACCGAGGCGATCTGCGCCAGCAACTCCGCACGCAGGGCACGCGGCGGCGGAACCTCGGCGACGGAGTCCGCGAGCGCGGCGACGGTGGCGGCGTCCGAAGCGACGTAGTGCTCCCACTCGGGGTGTGCCGCGAGGGCGTCGACGAACGCCGCCTCGTCTTCGGGGCCCAGCGCGCTGAGGGCGTGCCCCGCGGCCAGCTCCGCGAATTGCTGCTCGTTCATGTCGTCACCCCCAATTCTCCTCTGAGACGGGTCAGTCCGTCCCGCATCCGTGTCTTGATCGTTCCGAGCGGCGCCCCGACGAGGGCCGCTATTTCGCTCTGACTGTAACCCCCGTAATACGCGAGGGTGATCGCTTCCCGCTGGGCATCGGGAAGGGTCTCGAGCGCCTGAGCGACTCGCTGCCCTTCGATCCGAAGCTCCACCTGTTCCGCAACCCCGTCATGAGCGACCTCGATGTCTCGGAAGCCCGCGCGCACGTCCCGGTTCGCGCTCGCCTGCGCCGATCGAACACGATCGACGGCACGGCGGTGCGCGATGGTGAGCACCCACGACCTTCCCTGCCCCTTGTTCGGAGCGAACTTCGCGGCGGATTGCCAGAGCTCGAGGAAGACCTCCTGCAGAACCTCTTCGCTCTGCGAGCGATCGACGAGAACGCGAAGGATCAGGCCGAACACGCGCGGCGAGAGCAGGTCGTACAGGCGGGTGAATGCGGATTCATCGCCGTGCGCGACGCGCGTCAGCAGCTCCGCGACATGGTCGACGGATTCGCCGCCCTCCTCGGGCACGTCTACCCCGTCGATAACCACATGTTCCAGCATGCCTCACCTCAGCGCAGACCCCGGAATGCGGCGCGGGGTCTGGACAACACGAAAACTCTCCGCCCGATGTCCAATCCGATCCCGCGGCAGCCCCGAATGGCCCTGTGAACGCCGCAGCAAGCGGTGCACCGACCCCGCACCGGGGTATGTGTCCACGGGGCCCACAGCCCCACACAGAGGAGGAACTCATGTCACGTACCAAGATGCGCCTGACCGCCGGCCTGTCGCTCGCCCTGGCGGCGACGTTTGCGCTCAGCGCTTGTTCGATGGGCGCCGAAACCACCACCGACGACTCGATGGAAGAGCCCTCGAGCACTCCCTCGATGTCCGAGGAGATGGAGATGGACCCCGCGGCCAACCTGGTCGGCGCCGGCTGCGCCGCCTACGCCGAGGCCGTTCCGGACGGCGCGGGATCCGTCGAAGGCATGTCTGCCGACCCCGTCGCGGTCGCGGCATCCAACAACCCCATCCTGACCACGCTCACCGCGGCGGTCAGCGGCCAGCTCAACCCCGAGGTCGACCTCGTGGACACGCTCAACGGCGGCGAGTTCACCGTCTTCGCGCCCGTCGATGACGCGTTCGCGAAGATCGACCCCGCCACGATCGAGGCGCTCAAGACCGACACCGCGACGCTCACGTCGATCCTGACGTACCACGTCGTTCCCGGTCAGATCGCCCCCGACGACATCGAGGGCACGCACACCACCGTTCAGGGTGCGGACGTCGAGGTGACCGGCAGCGGCGACAACATCATGATCAACGGCTCCTCCGCCGTCGTCTGCGGTGGCGTCCAGACCGCTAACGCCACCGTCTACCTCATCGACACGGTGCTGATGCCCCCGATGTAATCCCACGTACGGCGCGTGACCCGGGGGGACTCGCGCACCGCACGGACGACCGCGGCCGTCGGAACCTACCTGCGAGGGGGTTCCGGCGGCCGCTTCCGTGCGCGCTGTGTGGCGCTGACGTTCAGTAGGCTGGTGGGATACGGGCCTCTAGCTCAGTCGGTAGAGCATCGGACTTTTAATCCTTGGTCTGCGGTTCTGGTGCGTCCGGGTCTAGTCCGGTTTTGATCCACCAGTATGAGATCCCGGTGACTTCGGCCCACTTCTGCAGGTAGATGTCTTTCAGCCTGGTGACGGCCCCGGTCTCGTAGTTGCTGATCGTGTTTTTGGATGCGCCGATTAGTGCGGCGAAGTCTTCCTGGCTGATCTCCGGATCGTAGACGTCCCGGGCGATGCTCAGTCGGCGGTGGATGTCGATCACGGGGACGATTCCGGCCAGTTCCCCCTGGGGCTGGCTGCTCTTTCTCTCGCTCATGCGCCCAAGCTTAGGCGAGATACCAAAAAAGGGCAAATCTCCGAGTGTTGGTACTTGACTACCGTAGTTCCCCGACCTAATTTGGTCGCATGCCCAAGAACGAAGACATGATCGGAGTAGCGGAAGCCGCGAAGCTGCTGCACCGCGACGTTCGAACAGTCCACCGCCAGATCGAGAGTGGAGCAATCCCCCACCTGGCTAAGCTCCCCGGACTCCGAGGTGCGTACGTCCTCAGTCGTGCAGAGGTCGAGAACATCGCTCGCGCGGAGCGTGCAGCATGAGCGCGCTGGGGCAAGAGTTGACCCCGGTCGTGCTGCAACACGCCGGGGTCGGGACTGATGGAGATCAGTTCGCTGATTCTACCGCGTCTGCGGATGTGGCGATGCTTGACGCGCTACCGAAGGATCAGCAGGAACTCGCGCTGACGATGATGCTCGACCAGTCCAAGCAGTGGCTGGAGCGCGCGCTTGAGGCGACGAACCCGGCGCGCGAGGTATCGGACATCAAAGCGTTCTTTGCGACGGTGGCCGAGGCCGCAAAACAGAAGAAGCTTTCCGAGGGCATCCAGCTTGAGGCGACCGAGATGGTCCGCCGCGCTGAGCGAGGCCTTGGGGTCGCGATCCGCAAGGGGCAGGACGCGGGCGAGATCGCGAAGCGGGGCCAGGGGGGCAGCATCCCGCCAGGAGCGACATCTCGCCATGACCGAGATGTCGCTCTGACGACTGATTTTGCTCACAAGGACGAGCTGACGGATATCTACGCGATGACGGATGACGTATCTGACGAACAGTTCGAGGACGTCATGGGCGAGGCGAAGGAAGAGGGAAACCTTTCCCGGTCGAACGTGACCCGGAAGCTCAAGGCGTTGCCGACGCACAGTGAGGCTCAGGCCGCGAAGTGGCAGACGGTAGCTGACCTTGCCACTCAGCGTCTGACGTCGCCGCAGATCGCACAGCGCGTGGGGATGACCGAGAAGCACGTCCGTGCTGAAGGCGCCCGCCGCGGCATCGAGTTCCCCGCCGACAAGGTCATGGGAAAGACGAAACGAATCAACGGCCTCGACGTGATGGAACGTCTCGTGACGTCCATCGAGGTCAACCAGAGCGCTCTCGAACTCGTCGAGTTCGAGGACATTAGCCCGGAGAAGGCGGACGAGTGGCTGCAACGACTCGCCGAACCGCTCCGTGCAATCAACCGCATGAAGTCCCGACTGAAGGAGATCAGCAATGGGTGAGGCAGCAGAGAACGTGACGCCGTTGACGGTGGCGAAGAAGATCAAGCGTGAAGCACGCATCCGCACGGTGCGGCTCGGTGACCTCAGGGTTTCACCGACCGCGCAACGTGACCTGAACCAGTCGCGGGTGAACAAGATCGTCGACTCGCTCGACATGGAACGGTTGGGCACCCTCACCGTCTCCCATCGTGACGGGTACTACTGGATCATCGACGGCCAGCACCGATTCAACGCGCTGAAGGCGTACTGGGGTGAGGGCTTCGAGGACTGGGAGATCGAAGCGTGGTGCTACTTCGACCTCACCGAGGAGCAGGAGGCTGAGAAGTTCCTCCAGCACAACGAAGTACTCGCGGTCTCGGCATATGACAGGTTCCGACTCAGCGTCGAGGCGAAGAGACCGCTCGAGTCCGACGTGGACCGCATCGTCCGCTCGCTTGGCCTGAAGGTCGCGAAGGCGCAAGGGCACGGGGCGATCTCGGCCGTAACTGCGTTGACCTCGACCTACAACAAGTACGGCCCGCGCGGTCTGGTGGGCGCGCTGTTCGTCATCCGTGAAGCGTTCGGCGACCGCGGGTTCGAGTCCGTCATCATCTCGGGCGTTGCCCTATTCCGTGGCCGGTTCGAGGGGCGCCTGGCGGAGGAGCAACTGATCAAGAAGCTCAACGCCTACAACGGCGGAATCAAGGGTCTCTTGAACCGGGCGCAGTTGATCCGCGAGCAGTTCGGTCAGCCCGTGCCGACGTGTGTTGCCGCGGCGATCACTGAGGCGTACAACCGCGGTCTTCGCGGCACAAACTCGCTCGGTTCGTGGTGGAAGGACGCCGCCTGACCGCTGGAGCCGTGTAGCTCACCGGACCAGCACGGTTGGCGGGGCAGTGGGGACTGCCGCCACCAACACAAACCAAAAGGAAACGCACCCGCTGTGAACGAGTGCGAAACCAACAACCAAACGGAAGGAGCGGTAATGACGCTCAAAGAGATCGTACCGGAGTCGGACGGATTCACCGCAAGTAACGGGGTCGCAGTGCAGCGAGTGCCGAACGGCGCTGGCCTGCATCTTTCCGGCGACCCGATCCATCTTGACAAACTTCGGTCACAACTTGCGGGGCGGGAGCCGTACGGCAACGTTTCCCCGGCTGTGGAGGTTGCGTTGCGTGAGTTCTTCCGTCATGAGGAGGACGAACGCCTCGGACGGTGGCGCTGGCCCGAGAACCCCGACTACGTCGTCTACCCGCTCGGGCTGGACGCAGACGGGTTCCGATATGCGCGCGTTCTTCTGGAGCGCACCGGCGCTTCGGGGACGTGGCAAGAGGGCCAGCGTCCCTCCGGAGCTCTCAGTCACCCGGACGGCCTCGGGATTTTGGCGGCAATGGCGTTCTTCGATGCTCACCCGGAACCGGAGCCCGCAGGGCACGACGCGAAGGTCGGCGAGGTGTGGGTGCTCACGGCAAACGGAGATACGGGGCCGTTCCTGGTCGTACACGACTTCGTGATTGGTGAGGACCGATTCATCGGGTCGAACGGTACGCGGTTCCGCCCCACCGATGACGAGCAGATAACTGACGGTCACCGTATTTACCCCGAGGATGCGTCGTGAGCGCCCCGAGAACGCGTCTCCGTTGGAATGTCCCGGAACTGTGGTGCACCGCGATCGTGACGGCCCTGCTGGTTGGTTTGGCTGCTGCCGCGATCTACGGAGGACCAGCATGAACGCCCGCGACGAACTGGCCGCGAGTCTCGCGGCCGCTAGTCCCGGGCTAGCTGAACTCATTGCCCGGGATGCAGGACCTGGGCTCGATGAGTGCGATCGGTGCGGACGAGATGGAGAGTCCCACGACTGGGGCCACCCCTTCCTCCGCCCTGACGTCGCGGTCCCGGACAACACGGATATCGCTGAGCACCTCGACACCTGCGAGGGCTGCACCGAATGCGCTGAACGTGCCTGGTGTGAGTGGTGTCAGGCCGACACGATCCCGATTCGTGGCTGCTGTCACGAATGCAACCAGCCCGTTGGTAGATCGACGGCACCCGACCGTATGGGAGAGCACTGATGAGCAACACGCAGATTGTGAACGGGTTACACGCGATCGCGGACTTCATCGAGGACTACCCGATCGTCACCGACTCGCGGATGGTCCCAACCGCCCCGCTGCATTTGTCCGCGTTCGTGCAGACGAAACAACAGGTGCTCGACATCGCGGAGCTCGAGCTCGCTGAGGTTCACACGTCCGGTGGGTTCACGTTCATTCAGGTGGTGCGTGGGCTCGTCACGCTCGGGATCGCGCACATCGCTGAACCCCCGGCGCGCGAACTTGCACGTCCTGTGGATGTCACGGAGAGAATCGCGGAGGTCGAAGGATGATCACCGCCGACAGATTCCTAGCCGCTAAACACATCAGCGAATCCGAGTGGCTACGGGCCCGCCGATTCGGTGTTACGGCAACTGCTGTAGCCGAGGTGGCAGCGAAACAAGACCGTGCGAAAGCGATAGACGCATGGATGCACCCCGAACCTGTCGAGGTGAACGGGTACATGCAGTTCGGCACCGATTCAGAAGCCGCCATGATGCAGTACGCGCACCAGTCGCACGGCATCTTGCCAGTCGATTGGGTGATCGCCGGGGCAAACCCACTACACCGCGCAACACCTGACGGGCTTTCGCTTGACCACGCCCTCATCGGTGAGTGCAAGGCGCCCGGTGACCCGTGGGACGGCGCGGAGACGAACCAGAAGAAGATCCCGATCCGATACCGCCGACAAGTGCAGTTCCAGCTGCACGTCACCGGAGCGGAACGGTGCCTCTTCTTGTGGAACCAGCGCGTCGTGGATGGCGGATGGTTCCGGCTCGCATGGTTCGAGCCCCGCTCGGTGTGGATCGAACGCGACGAAGCAATGATTTCTGACCTTGCCCATGTGGCTGACCTGATGTTGGAGGTGCGTGATGAGTATCGAGAAGCTGCGTGAACCCTTCGAGCAGACGGGGTGGCGTCCGGCAAGGTGGTGTACGGATCGGGTGACCGTGTCGCTGCGGACGTAGCGACGGTCACCGCGTGATCCTTCGAGAGAACTCTTCACATCCATCTCGAAAGGACCCCGACGATGACCGTCTCACCCCACGATATCGACCCTGCCCGCTTCCTCGAAGACCACCTCGCGCAGGCGTCTCCCGATCTGCTGCGGGAGATGCTCGGCACGTTCATCAACCAGCTGCTATCCGCGGACGCGGACCAGATCTGCGGCGCCGCTTACGGCACGATCAGCGACGACAGGGTGAACCGTCGCAACGGTTACCGCCACCGCGACTTCGACACCCGCGCCGGGACCATCGACGTGAAGATCCCCAAGCTCCGGCAGGGCACCTACTTCCCGGAGTGGCTGCTGGAACGCCGCCGCCGCGCGGAGGCCGCACTGACCACCGTGGTCGCGACCAGCTACCTCCTCGGCGTGTCCACCCGTCGGATGGATGACCTGGTGAAGACCCTCGGGATCACCGGGCTGTCGAAGTCGCAGGTGTCGGAGATGGCGCGCGACCTTGACGAGCAGGTGACCGCGTTCCGCACCCGGCCGTTGGACGCCGGCCCGTACTCGTTCGTCGCCGCCGACGCGCTCACCATGAAGGTCCGCGAGGGCGGCCGGGTCGTGAAGGTCGCGGTGCTGGTCGCGACCGGCGTGAACGCCGACGGCTACCGCGAGATCCTCGGTCTGCAAGTCAACTCGACCGAAGACGGCGCCGGCTGGCTGACGTTCTGGCGCGACCTCGTCGCGAGAGGCCTGACCGGCGTGAAGCTCGTCACGTCCGACGCACACGCAGGTCTGGTCGCAGCGATCGGCGCGACCGTCGGCGGGTCCTGGCAGAGGTGCAGAACCCACTACGCGGCGAACCTGATGAGCGTGACCCCAAAGTCCTCGTGGCCATGGGTGAAGACCCTGCTGGGCACGGTTTTCGACCAGCCCGACGCGGAGTCCGTGCACGCCCAGTTCGACCGCGTCCTGGACGCGCTCGAGCACAAGCTCCCCAGGTCGTTCGAGCACCTCGAGGCCGCACGTGAGGAGATCCTCGCGTTCACCGCGTTCCCGAAGAGCATCTGGCGGCAGATCTGGTCCAACAATCCGAACGAACGCCTCAACCGGGAGATCCGCCGCCGCACCGACGTCGTGGGCATCTTCCCGAACCGCGACGCGATCATCCGGCTCGTCGGCGCCGTCCTCGCCGAGCAACACGACGAGTGGGCCGAGCAACGCCGCTACCTCGGCCTCGACGCCCTCGCCGCCGCACGCCGCGTCGGCGAACCCACCACAGAGGAGGTGATCGAACCCGACCTTCGGGCCCTCACAGCCTGACCTCGACACGAGGGATCACACGATCACCGATACACCACGTCCCAGGACTTGACCGCAGACGGACATCGGTCTGTTGCCGAAGCAACTTTCGAAGGATGACAAGAACCGGCAAGCGTGCAAGCCGGGTTCATCAGTGTCGGCCGATGGGAAGTACTGCGGCGGGTATCACGCGCGAGCAATCCACCTCGACTATGTGGGCCATGCGGCGCTGACGAAGCGTCTCCTTGAGGCTGACCCGGAGTGGTCGTGGGAGCCGCTCGGGTTTGACGACAAGGGTCTGCCCGCGCTGGATGGCAACGGCGGGTTGTGGATTCGGCTCACCGTCTGCGGTGTGTCACGCCTCGGTTACGGCGACGCTCAGGGCAAGTCCGGCGGAAACGCCGTGAAAGAGGCGATCGGTGATGCTCTCCGCAACGCCGGGATGAGATTTGGTGCCGCACTCGACCTGTGGCACAAGGGTGATCTATCCGAGTTCTCTGACGCGCAGGGGAAGCCTGATGCGCCCGCCGATGCGGGGCCGCAACCGCCCGAGGGCTGGCAGGACTTCCTGCAAGGCATCGCGTCCGTGCAGGGCTTGCAGGAGTACTACGACGAGACCGCGCACGAGTGGTTCACGCCTGAGGTTCAGGCGGCGTTCACGGCCCGAAAGTTGGAACTCTCATGAGCGAGCCACTCAACCCTGTGCAGATCGAGGCCGCGATCCGTGAAGCGTCGCAACGCATCGCAAAAGGTGTGTCCGTGGTCTCCGAACGGTACCGAGCATTCCTGCAAGCCGAACACACCTTGGATGTCGCTTTCGCACGGGCCTACATGGCGTTCGGTGGTCCCGCACACGAGAAGCGGTACGCGGCCGAGTTGGAGACGATCGCGCAGCGTGAGGCTCGGGATGATGCGGATGCTGCTCACCGGTATGCGGAGAAGCAGTGGCGGGCGTTGTCGTCCGAGTTGGACGCGCTGAGGAGTATTGGGGCGTCCGTTCGTCAGGCGTACGCGGCTGGCGGTGGTGCATCGTGACCCGTTCGCGTCGTACCGCCCGTGAGGCGGGCACGAAGTTTGAGCGTCTCATAGCGGACTGGTTGAAGGTGCGTCTCAACAACGACAACATCGACCGCCGAACCCGTAACGGGCGTCTGGATCGGGGCGATATCGGTCAGGTTCGTGCCGCGCTCGGTGGCCGGATCGTCCTGGAGTTGAAGGACTCCGCCCGCCACGACCTGTCCGGATGGTTGGAGGAGGCGGAGCTCGAGGCTGCGAATGATGACGCGCTGGTTGGGGTGGTGGTGTTCAAGAAACGCGGCACCACGGACCCGGCCGCTCAATATGTCCTGATGTCAACGGAGTCTCTTGCCCGCTTGTTGACGGGTGGGGCGCCGGATGACGACGAATGGGGGACCGACGCATGACGAACTACCCGGATCACCCCGGCGGCATCATCGTCTGCGATGTGGACGGATGTGAACGCAAGCGACGTAATCACTGCTCGCCCGAGGAGCGTGAAAAGTGGCACGCGGAAACGATGGGCCAGTTCGTGCGCGACTTATGCCCGGTCCACAACCCGGTTTTTGACCCCGAGATGGAGCCCCTTCGTGATCGTCATTACTTCTTTGGCGGGAGCCTGTCGTGATCCCGACGATGCGCCATTCGACCGAACCGTAGCCCCTTGAACCGGGGGTGGTCTTGCGCCAACAAGACCACCCCCACCCATCAAACATCCCGAACCCCTGTGAAGGAACGAAATGCCCACCAAGTTTGACGTACCCGGGTTGCCGGATGGAACGGTGATTGTTCCGCAACCGGCAACATGCCCGGAACTCGCCGACGTGTACAACGCCCCGTCGTGTGCGTTCCCCCACGACCTGACCTACATCCCCATGGACATCCTGCCTGAGACGGGCGGGGAACTCTGGTGGTGGCTCGCCGCAATCGGTGTCCTGCTGATCCTCGGTGGGGTCATCGCCGTGGGGCTCCCCGCTGGTGTCGCCAAAGCACGCAGACGAGCAGAGAAGCCATGAGCCCCGAGACAACGCAGACCGGCATCCCGATCATCGACTGCGACAAGTGCGGCAACCGACACCCGCAGAACCGTGCACACTGCATCCTCTGCGGTACGGCGTCACTATTCATCGACGGTATGGGTTTCTGCATCGGATGTGCAGCATGACCGCGGAGTGGGATAACCGGTTCCCGTTGGAACGCCTCACCGAATGGCGCGCATCATGACGCCCCGCATCGTCGCGGTCGACGGGTTCTCGGGTGCTGGCGGTTGGTCGCTCGCGTGCCGTCGGCTCAACATCCTCGAGTACGGCAACGAGATCATGCCCGCTGCGATCCGCACGCGCTCGGCGAACGGATTCCGGACGATCTACCGGGATGCGTGGTCGGGGTTGTTCAGCCCGTGGATGGTGCCGCCTCACGACCTCAAGATCGATTCGCCGCCGTGCCAGACGTTCAGCATGGCCGGGAACGGCGAGGGGCGCGATGCACTCGGCGATGTGTTGCAGGCGATCGACGATCGCCGATTCACCGACCCCGCCCGACTGTTCGAGCTCACGAAGATGCTGGACCCGCGGACGGCGCTGGTTCTCACCCCGCTCGCGTCGGTGTGGGCGCATCGTCCCCGGTTGGTGGCGCTCGAGCAGGTTCCCGAGGTGTTGCCGGTGTGGCATGCGATCGGCGCGGTCCTTCGCACGCTCGGCTACTCGGTGTGGACGGGCATCCTGTCGGCCGAGATGTACGGCGTCCCGCAGACACGGAAGCGGGCGATCCTCATGGCGCGCCTCGACGGCAAGGTGACCCCGCCCACCCCGACGCATTCCCGGTTCTACTCGACCAACCCAACACGGTTGGACCCGGGCGTTCAGAAGTGGGTATCGATGGCCGAAGCGCTCGGATGGGGCATGACCGCACGTCCTTCACTGACCGTCACGAGCGGCGGCGCTGCGACCGGCGGCTACGAACCTTTCCCCACGAACGCCCGCGAGACGATGCTCAAGGCGCAGCGCCGCGGCGACTGGATCGTGAACGGTACTCAGGCAAACGCCGCGGTCCGGTCAGTCGACGAGCCCGCCCCGACAGTGCATTTCGGGGAGCACCTCAACGACGTGCGGTGGTTGATCGGAAACAACGATTCGCAACTCTCCGGGGGGCGCAAGAAGCGACAGTCGCGGCGGTCGGATTCCCCGGCGCAGACCGTCACCGGTCAGGCGCGGAACTGGAAGTGGGCGGATCAGCCCGCAACGACGGTAGCTGGCAAAGGCGAGATCACCGCGCGTGAACATCACGGCCACGGTGAGCAGTCCGGCACCGCCTTGAAACTCACGGTCGATGAGGCTGCCACGTTGCAGTCGTTCCCGTCCGATTTTGTCTGGCGGGGCTCGAAGACGAAGCAGTTCTTGCAGATCGGGAACGCCGTGCCGCCGTTGATGGCGCAGGCGATCCTCGGCGCGCTGTTGGCGGCGCCCGGTGAGCGTGACGCGTGGGATCTCGTATTCGCGGAGGTGGCGGGATGAGCGCCCCGACGATTCAGGTTCGCCGTTCTGTCTACGAGCGCGACGGGAAACAGTGTGTCTCGTGTCGCGACGTGGATGGTTTGACGTATCAGCACCGTGCATCGACAGGTATGGGCGGGTCGAAGAGTCAACCCACGGTCGTCGGCGGACTCACCCTCTGCTTGCTGTGCAACCAGTCCTGCGAGGCCGAAAACCAGACCCGTGCGATCGTCTGGGGTCACAAGATCCGACGCTGGCAGAACCCCTCCAACGTGCCCGTCTTCTACCCCCACGAACACGCCTGGTACCGGTTCGAAGGCACCCGCCGCATCCGTATCACGTCGGAGCTTGCGGTGGAGATGATGTGCGCCGCTCACGGGGACACGTGGATGCAGCTATGGGCCGCAGAGATGTTGGGAGACCTGATATGACTCTCCACTACGAGGACGCAGGCCTGCGGCTCTGGCACGGGATGAACATGGAGATCCTGCCGACGTTCGCCGACGGAACGTTCGACTCGATCGTGACGGACCCGCCGTACGAGCTCGGGTTCATGGGCAAGGGGTGGGACTCATCCGGCATTGCGTACGACGTAGACGTGTGGCAGGAGTGCCTGCGCGTGCTGAAACCGGGCGGGCACCTGCTCGCGTTCGGAGGTTCACGCACCTGGCACCGTATGGCCGTCGCGATCGAGGACGCCGGGTTTGAGATGCGCGACTCAATCGCATGGCTTTACGGCTCAGGATTCCCGAAGTCGATGGATGTCTCGAAAGCAATCGACAAGGCCGCCGGTGCCGAGCGAGAAGTAGTCGGGAAACGCAACCGCATCCTGAACCGCGAACCCTCCGACAAGTGGGTGAAGTCGAACGAGGAAAGCCGGATTGACCGCGGCGAGTCAGGTCTGACCGCCGGCTCCGGTGTCTGGTCGGACGTAACGTGCCCCGCGACTGAGGAAGCGCGGCAGTGGGAGGGCTGGGGCACCGCGCTGAAGCCAGCCTTCGAGCCCATCGTCGTCGCGCGAAAGCCCTTCCGTGGGACCGTCGCAGCGAACGTGCTCGTGTACGGCACGGGCGCCCTGAACATCGACGCGACCCGGATTGCTACGGACGACAAGCTCGGTGGCGGAGCGGAGTCTGGCGCGGGTCTGGCGACGAAGTCCGACGGCTGGGATCGGCCCTGGATGAAGGACGCCGACGAAGTCGCTGCTCACGCCGAGCGTGTTCGGGCGAACGTTGCGAAGGCAGAATCCCTCGGGCGATGGCCGACGAACGTAGTTCTGGACGATTCGCAGGCTGACGCGCTCGACGAGCAGACCGGCGTCCTGACGAGCGGGAAGCTCGCGGCGCACCACGCGCGAGCACCGAAGGACGCGGGCATCCTCGGTTCACACGGGGCAGCCGAGGGTGAGCGCGGATACGGCGACAGCGGCGGTGCATCGAGGTTCTTCCCGACGTTCCGTTACGAGGCGAAGGCGCCGACGAGCGAGCGCCCGAATGTCGAGGGCACTGTCCATGCGACGGTGAAGCCGCTCGCGTTGATGCGCTGGCTGGTCCGACTGGTCACCCGACCGGGAGGCCGGGTACTCGATTTGTACGCGGGGTCCGGGACGACGGGTGAAGCGGCGTTGCTCGAGGGCATGGAGTGCGACCTGATCGAGGCGGAGGCGGATCACCTGCCGTTGATCCTCGCTCGGATCAGGAAGCCTTTGCAGCCGTCGATGTTCGGTGACTGGGACGGGGACGCAGCATGATCGCTACGCCTCCCACTGTCGCTCACGAACCCACACCGGGCCGATGCAAGCGGGCATGCTGCTGGACTCCGCTGGGTCACTCTGGCGCCGCTTCGGGCTGCACATGCCACCCGAAGGGGGACGAGTCATGAAGTCCCGAGTGAAGACGATGCCGAAGGGTCTTGTCCGTGACGTCATCGAACGCGACGGCGGCTTCTGCCTGCTCGTGCTCCCCGGATGCATGGGCGAAGCATCCACCGCAGACCACCGTGCTGACCGAGGCCACGGCGGCTCCCTGGTCCTGAACCACGGTGCCGCACTGATCGCCGCATGCGGGCTCTGCAACGGACGCAAGACCCACCTGCATCCCCTCGAGCGAACCCCCCTGATCCGACGCGGACTGATCGTCGCGAAGGACTCCACCAACGAGAAAACCCTCGCCCGATGCAAGGAAACCCCAATCGAAACGGTCGAGGGCGAACGGTTCTACCTGATCTCCGCAAATGAACGCACGCGCGTCGAAGACATGATGCGAGGAGACCGCTGATGGCCGACAACAACGCCCTGGCCGCATGGCTCCGTGCCCGCGCCGAGAAGGTGAAGCCACCGATCGCGAAAGCCATCTACGAGGGGTTGCGGATGCGTGTCGAACGCGGCGACTTCGACGAACCGGAGGCCGAATCGTGAGCGAGATCCCTGAGTACAACCCGACCGATCTAGACCGCGCAGCCGTCCAAATCGTGCTCGAACGCATCACAGAATCGCAATCTTCGGCCCCCGAGTGCGTCGTTTGTGGTCAACGCGCGAACATTCTCGACCGATTCGGGGCCTGCTCCAAGACCACAACGGCACACCAAGAGCACCGTGCGGAGCTCGAAGCAGAGGAAAACATCATGCAAAAGAGGTCCCGCTGATGGCTAACGGATTGCCGTGGGTCCGCATGGACACCGACACACACGATCACCCCAAGGTCGTCGAGTTCATCGACGAGCACGGGCAGCGAGGACTTGCTGCGATCGCGGTGTGGAAGTTCGCGATCGAGTACAGCGGGCGCCACGCAACGGACGGACTGATCAAGAAAGCCGTTCTGGCGCGTATTCACGGGAATCCCACGATCGCCCGGCTCCTTGTCGACGGGGGATTCTTCGAGACATTCGAAGGCGGATGGCGTGTCAAGGGGTACGACGAACACCAACCCACGAGAGAGACGGTCGAGACGATGGCCGCGGCGAGATCCGAGCGAGCTCGCGCCGCAGCGAACGCGAGGTGGGGCAATGGGTGATGCGTTGAGCAATGCCCGAGCATATGCGCCGGGCATGCGTGCGGAGCATGCGATGCCGAATGCCACGGTACGTAACGGTACGTACGGTACGTACGGAACGGCACGTCTCCAAGACCAAGGAACAAAATCTCAGCTTCCTGATGCACCGGCCCCTGTGGATAAAGGTGTTTCCCTCACGATCCCGACACATGTTTGGGGACGTCTCGCAACCGCCGCCGACGACCGAGGCGTCTCCGTGTCCGACATCATCGTCGCCGCACTCCGCCCATTGCTCGCACCGGAGACGTTGCAAGCCCGCGTGATCCAACTCGCCCGCGCGGGCCTACCCGACCAACGGATCTGCGAAGAGACCGGCCAAGACCGCGCGTATGTCGCACGAACACGCAGAGCAGCGGGAATCCCCGCGAACAAACAGAGGAGAACAGCATGACCACTGAAACGTTCTGGAACGGAATACCCACTCAGGCACGTCGCGGAACCGCCATTGTCGACGACGCACCGGAGTTCCCGATGTACTGGGCGGCAGACATCGTCGGCCAGCGAATCCCCGTTGTCGAAGTGGTGCTCGACGGCGTGAACTTCGGCGGTGGTATCGACTATCTCGACGACCGTGACGGTTCCGGGTGGGCGAAAGTCACCGAAGGTCGTGGCGCACCCCGCTTGGGGCACAGCCGCGTCAGTATCAAGTCCGATTCTTTCGAGGCAGCGCTCTGATGGCCGGCGAGACCATTCTGACCGTTGTCGGCAACCTGACTGCGGACGCGGAACTCCGTTACACCCAGTCCGGGAAGCCTGTCGCGAACGGCACCATCGCCAGCACCCCGCGGACTTTTGACCGTGCGTCGAACGAGTGGAAAGACGGCGAAGCCCTGTTCCTCCGGTTCAGCGCGTGGGGTGAGCTCGGTGAGCACGTCGCGGGTTCGCTGACGAAGGGCATGCGGGTCATCGCGACCGGCCGTCTCAAGCAGCGTTCGTACGAGACGCGTGAGGGCGAGAAGCGCACCTCGATCGAACTCGAGGTCGACGAGATCGGCCCCTCACTGCGTTACGCGACCGCTCAGGTCACGCGTGCCGCAAGCGCCGACCGGGGACAGCACGCCGCGCAGTCTGCCGTTGAGGAACCGTGGGCGACTCCGGGGGGTGGGAGCTATGGAGACGACACCCCGTTCTGAAGCTGAACTCAACCACCTCCGCGCTTATGTCCGGTTGTTGATTGGCGATCTAGACCAGGCGCGCGCAGACGGGACGGTGTTGACGTACGGGTACATCCAGCATCGCCTTCGCGACGCACTCGAAGGGTCGGATCACGAGGGGGTTCGTCATGATCGATAACGATGTTGTGGGGTTGCGGGCACTAGCCGAGAAAGCAACACCCGGACCATGGATGGCGGGAGATCCGCAGCCATTCGTGCCAGGCGCACAGGTCCGCCTCTATGGCATGGGTTGGGAACCGATCCGCATTGAGGAGTCGTCGGGGCGGCATGTGCGTCCGACGACGGATGCGCTCCTGATCGTTGCGGCGGTGAACGCGCTCCCGGCCCTGTTGGACGAGATCACCACACTCCGAGCTGAGAAGGACGCCGCTATTCGCGAGATGCATTCGCGGGAGTTGCACCACTTCGAGGAGGAGCAACGATCGGCGTCGCTTGAGGCTGCTCTCGATGACCGGGACGCACGGATCGAGGCCGCGCGGAAGGAACTGGGCGGCTACATCTTGCAGGAGACGCAGGACGGCGGATCGCCCGATCCGGCCGTGGTCCGTGCAGATGACGTTCTGGCTGGTTTGCATGACACGGATGGCGGCTCGTGCTGGTGCGGTCCGCGCGTCGTGGATGTCCCGAGCGCTGTTCCTGTCCCGCAGGACAACCCCGAGCCTCGGGGGACTCGGTCGCGACGCGAGATTCAGGAACGTCATGGCGAATGGGACAAGTCGCGGGGAGTTTATGCAGACGGCGCCCCTCCCGACGAAGCGTTTGCTGAGTGGGAGGCGCAGGACAACCCCGAAGCCACACGCGAAATGGGCGGGGGCGAGTGATGGCCGACAACTACCGCTTCGACGTCTCAGGGGCCGACCTCACGACCGCGCTCGCCTTGGCGTTTGTGGACAACCGCACCGTGAAGGGATGGCGTGTGCAGGCACGGCAGGACGAACCGCCGCGCCTGATTCTCTACTGGTACGTCGGGAACGACAAAGACGTGACCCTGACGCCCGCCCCGTTGAACCTCGAAGCGTCGGTCGCGCTCGTGCAGCAGTGGCTCGACGCAACACCCTGGGACCCAAAGCACCCGTGGAACGAGGTGCAGACCAAGAAAGGGTCACGCGTCTACAACGAGCAGTGGGGTCATCTGGACGGCGCGCACGGCGCATTCGTCGCGGTCGAGCCCTACCAGCTTTGGTACGGGAAGTGAACGCGATGCCCAGACATCTACCCACCCCGTCCCCTGATGTCCGACCGAAGAACGGAGAGAACCCATGACCGAGCAGAGCGCGTGGACACCCGAAGGTGGGGGCGAGTGGAACGCCAAGCGAGACTTTCGCCCGGCTGGTGGTGTTAGCCCGACCGCACCCGACGAACGCGAAGAGATCACCGACGAAGCGCTCTGGGACTTCGCAAACGACCTACTCGACGCATGGAACATCGAAGACACGAACTCGCCATCCTTGCTTGAGGACTTCCGGGATCGGTTCGTCGCTCGGTTCCGGCCTTCTCGTGAAGCGACCACAGAACCCCAACCCATCACCGACGCCGACGTGGAAGTGGCAGCGCGCGCGATATTCGCGGAGGAGCAGTGCGATAGGCGACAGAAAGCGACGCCTGAATCACTTGCCGAGAACTGGTCGAATCGGCTGAACGAACGCGACCAAGGCGAGTACAGGGATATCGCCCGCGCTGCTCTCGAAGCGGTGGAGGCTTCACGGTCACCCAAAGACAACGGGGGTAGGTCATGAGTGAGCCGATCGCACTGCGAGTACCGAAGTCCATGCACCCCGACGATGTCGTGTGGGCATTCCGATATGGGGTCGCGTGGGCGCGTTACTCCGTGCTCAGCGATGCATCCGCGATCCGCCGCCACGGCCTGGCATACACAGTGCAGTTCGCGAACGTACACAAGCTAGCCGACCGTGTGCGGCGCGAATCGACCCGCAGACTACGCGAACGCATCGCCCAGCGGTCACCCAAACCCACAGAGGTTGAGCGATGAACCGGCGGGAGCGGCGTCACTGCCCGCACACGAACCTGCGCGGCATCTTCGGCGACGAGATCAACTACATGCCGGGTGGCAGGCGGTTGGAGTGCCTTTCGTGTGGGCGGGTTCTCGACGGCCCGGTGATCCTCGCCGTGGTGCGTGCGGGGGAATCCGAACTACTGGCAACCCGTGAGGACGGTACGAGATGAGCGAGCAAGCGCACGACATGAGCCGCTTCTGGCGACTGTTCACCTACCAGCACGGACGTATCAACGGAACATTCGTCGTCATGGCAGGCAAGGACGGCCCCCACAACGTGAAGCCTTTCGACGTCAGCGTGTACGCCGACGAGGCGCGCACATGGGGTCGCGTGCTCAGATCGGAAGACCTGACCGCGTTCGTGAAGGACGGCGAGATCGACATCCCGAAGCACATGATCCGTGAGGACGTGCGCTACGACATCGAGGACGCATGGGACGACATGCTCGCCGCAATCCGAGCATGCGTAGCCGCTTTTCCCGCCCCCACCCCGCCCGCCCCTTCTGTTCCGGAGGTAACCCCATGACCGAATATCTGCTCGACGCGGTAGACGCACTCACGAAACCCACCCAAACGAAAGTCGTGCAGTGGATCACCGTGGACGGGGTGGAGAAGACCATCGCTACCCCGGTGCATCACGAATCGTTGCTGGATCAGCTCGAGGCTGCGATCCGTGGGGTGATGGACGGCACCGCCGGCGGCAACGCATCCACATCATCCACCAGATCCCTGCTCAACGCGGACGCCCTGTACCAGTTCGTGCTCATCGAGAACGCGATCCGCGAATGGTGTCGCCTCGGAGGGGTGGCGACGAAGAAACACCCGGCCGGGAACCTGCGCGCATGGTACGTCGCGAGACTCGCCCACCACGACCTGGACGACACCTGGCACATCGCACAACTCGAAGCATGGGCACGCACCATCCGTGGGATCGTGAACCCCGCCCGGGTCATGGAAATCACCACCGCGTGCCCCACCTGCGGCGCCGACACATGGACTGACGCGGACGGCACCGTGTACCGGCACCCCGTCCGCGTCGAATATCGGGAAGGCCCCGAAGATGACGTCCTCCGCCACGCACGCGGCATGTGCAGGGCATGCGACATGGTGTGGCTGGGTGGTCACGCGTTGCGGGCCCTGCGGTGGCAGATCGACGAGCCCGAAACGAAAGCGAGCACAGCATGAACGGGTGGAAGTCCGAACAGCAACGCACCCGGTGGGTCACCGTGTTCCGGGTCCTCGCCATTGCCGCACCCGTCCTGTTCACGGCCGGGGCCATCATGCGATGGAACGGGCTATGACCCTGACATTCGGTGTCGCCCCCGAAGATCAAGAAGTGCCGTGCTGCGGGTCCGCCGTGTACTCGGGCGGTGACCGATGCGACTGCTGGGTCGTCGAACTCGCCGGACCACAACAGCCACTCCAAGAGGGCCCCGTAAGCGTGCGGCGGAAAGCATGCGAAGACTGCGCCTACCGCACCGACTCCGTCGAGAACACCCGCGGAGAAGAACCCAACCCTGGCGGCGGCTTGATCTTCTGCCACTGGGATGCACCCATGGTCGTCCGCGCCATCCACCCACCAAGCGGCCACGTCATCGAATACGCACCCGGAGAGGTCTACGACCCCGTACAGCACGGCGACCGGTACTGGAAGATCGACGGACGACCACAGGACTACTGCGCCGTCTCAGGTGCCATCAACGCAGTACGGAGAACCCACCCCCGATAATCACACCGTTGTCATTCGTTGCGTGATACTGTTGGCGATGTCCCCCCACAACCATGCGTAAAACGCGGTTGTCGGGGGCTTCGTCGTTTCTGAACACGACCATCCCCAAGGCCCCAGCCTTCCCGTGACAGTGCCCAGGCGGCACACGATCGAGGTGAACCATGGCACGAGGTCGCCCGGTCGAAGCCAACGTACGCATGCGCGCGATTGAGCTCATCAAGTCAGGCATGCCCCGGAACGCGATCGCCCGCGAGTTGAGCATCGCCCCGTCGTCTGTGTCACGGATCGCTGCGGAGGAAGAACTCAGCTTCGATCGCGCGAATCAGACCGCGTCTGCGACGGCTGCACGTCAGCATGACCTCAAGGTTCGGCGCCTGGAACTCATCGATGAGCTGATGGCGAAGGCCGCGGATCACATCGTCGCAATCGATCAGCCGTTCTTGACGTTCAACATCGGCGGCAAGGACAACGTGTACACGGAGCACACTCTGGACCGTGCGCCGACTGGCGACATTCTGAACCTGCACCGCGCGGCGTCGTTGGCGATGAAGGATGCCCGCGAGCTAATCCATGACGATGACGACGAGGGTGTTGCTGAGGCTGAGTCGATGTTGATGAACCTGATCCTCGAGCTTGGGTTGCACGAAGATGAGTGACGTCGACGACACCGAGAAGTCGGATGTTCTGGGCCCGCAGCAGATGCGGTCTCTGCGCGAGTCGAAGGTTCGCGTCAACATCTTCGAGGGTGCGATCCGGTCGGGTAAGACGATCGTCAGCCTGCTGCGGTTCCTGATGGCGGTGTTGTTCGCTCGTGGTGGTGTGATCGTGGTGATCGCCCGCACCCGGGACTCGGCGTACCGGAACGTGTTCGAACCGCTCATGACTCCGAGCCTGTTCGGTCCCCTCGCGCGGCTTGTGCACTACACGGCCGGCGCACCCACGGGCCGCGTCCTCGGCCGCACGGTGCATGTGTTGGGTGCGTCGGATGCGAAGGCCGAGAAGGTGCTCCGTGGTCTGACCGTCGCGTTGGCGTACGTCGATGAGGTCACGGTCATCCCGGAAGAGTTCTTCACCCAACTCCTCGGACGCATGTCCCCTCCCGGTGCGAAGCTGTTCGGCACCACGAACCCGGATTCCCCGGCGCACTGGTTGAAGGTCAAGTTCCTCGACCGGATCGCGACTGGTGGTCTCGTCGGGTGGCGGTCCTGGCATTTCCAGCTGGATGACAACCCTGCCCTGTCTGAGGAATACAAGAACCAGATCAAGTCGGAGTTCACCGGGCTCTGGTTCAAACGGTTCGTCCAGGGCCTGTGGGTTGCCGCCGAGGGCGCCGTGTTCGACATGTGGGATCCGGAGAAGCACACCATCGCGTGGGATGACCTTCCCGAGATGCGTGAACTAATCTCCGTGAGTCTCGACTACGGCACAACGAACCCGACCGCCGCGCTCATCCTCGGCGTGTCTGCCGAGATCGACAGTCTCGGCCGCCCTACACCCCGCCTGTTCTTCGTTGACGAGTTCCGTCACGACTCCCGCCTCGAGCAGCAGAAACTCACAGACTCCGAACTCGCCCGCGACTTCATGCTGTGGCTCAACGACCGTCACCTGCCCGCGTCGACACAAACGAAACTGACTCCCCGCTACACGATCGTTGACCCGTCCGCGGCGTCCTTCAAGGTCGAGTTGCGGAAGACACACGGTGTCACCTCAACCGACGCGGACAACGACGTGCTATACGGCATCCGCCTGCTCGCGTCACTGATCGCATCGGGTTCGCTGCTCGTCGCCCGACCGACCGAAGCGAACCCGAATCGCGGGTGCCCCGGCTTCATCAAGGAAGCACCCGGCTACGTCTGGGACCCGAAGGAAACCGCCAAGGGCGTGGACAAGCCGATCAAGATCGCCGACCACTCGCTCGACGGTGGCCGTTACGGGGTCACCACGACTGAGAACATTTGGCGCCGCTACATCAAGCTCGCCGCGTGAATGTCGGGGGTGCACGGTACCGTAGGCATGTAGGACCCCCGCGAGGACGGCAATCCCCCGGGGGCATGACCGACTGGTTGGAGTCGATATGCCCGATGCTACCTGTTCCATCGAAGGCTGCGAGAAACGCTCCTTCCAGCGCGGGTGGTGCCCGATGCACTACACGCGCTACGTCCGCCACGGCGATCCGCTCAAGCTCACGCAGGTGTCGCCGAACGCAACGCTAGCTGAGCGCCTAGCGTTCACTGGTTGGACATTGATCGTCCGTCGTCCCGAGCTCGGCTTCTGCTGGGAGTGGAAGGGGCGTCGAAACGCGGATGGCTATGGGTGGACATCTCAACCCGGACCGGTCAAGAATCTGCTTGCGCATCGCGCGGCATACATCGAATGGGTCGGTCCCATCCCGGATGGGCGAGTAATCGTTCGGCACCGCTGCGATAACCCGCCGTGCATCAACCCCGCCCACCTAGTGCTGGGCGCCGATTCTGACAACTCGCATGACGCCTTGGATCGGCTACGGGTCGCGAACGGCGAACGTGCGGGGTCCGCGAAGCTCACAGACGCTCAAGTAGCTGAGATCCGGACGCGCTATGCAGCGGGTGGGGTCAGTCAGCGGGCTCTCGCCGCCGAATATGGCGTCTGGCATCAGCACATATCGAGACTCACACGGTTCCAGAAGCGCAAGACGCCCACGAATCCACGCATCTGACTTCTGTAGGGGGTTCTTGTGGTAGACACCTCCGACCAGTTCCCGCCCGCCCCGTTTGATATCGCGTTCGCCCGGTTCCGGGAGCTCGACGCATGGTACAGCGGTGACGCGACGACGCTTGCGGAGATCTACTCCGGAACCACTGCGGCAGCTGCACCGACGCACACGATCTCCGGGCGTTCGTACCGGGGCGGTGTGCTCGGGTCTTTGTCGAAGATGTTCATCGGGCAACCGGTGATCCCGGACGAGAAGCGCATGCGCATGCACTTGCCCCTCGCGGCTGACTTGTGCACGTTGTCGGCGGATCTGTTGTTCGGTGAGGCGCCGCAGGTGTTGTTCCGCCGCCCCGATGACGCACCTGTCGCTGAGGGTGAGTTGAGGAAGGATCGGAAGCGGTGGGTTCACCCCGCACAGGCCCGCCTCGACAAGCTGATCTCCTCCGATGAGGCGCACGCTGAACTGTTGCTCGCTGGCGAGTACTCGGCCGCGCTTGGTGGTTCGTACTTGGCGGTCGCGTGGGACGCGGACGTTGCTGAGCATGTGTTCCCGAAGGCATACGCCGCGGACTGTGCGATCCCGACATTCCGTCACGGGCGTCTGCATGGTGTGAAGCTGTGGTCTGAGTACCACGACGGCAATGAAGTGTTCCGTCTCGTCGAGGAGCACAAGCCCGGTGTGATCGAGTACACCCTGTTCCGCGGCACGATCCGCACACTGGGCACGGCGGTGCAGATCGAGGAGCGTCCGGAGACAGCGCATTACGCGAAGCTGCGCACCGCGGCTGACCTGGATGTTCCCGAAGGCGCGCTCCCGCAGACTGTTGCGATCGGCACAGGAACTGACCGGCTCGCGGTCACGTATTTGAAGAACGCTTCCCCCGTCCGCGATTGGCGGAAACTGGGTGTCCTCGCGGACCTGGGACGTTCCGACTTGGACGGGATTCAGGACGAGCTCGACAAGGTCGACCTGGCGTGGTCGTCGCTCATGCGGGACGTGGACAACGGGCAAGGCCGCCTCGTCGTCCCGGAGGAGATGCTCGAGATGTCCGGCAAGCCCGGCGAGGGCGCGAACTTCGACGTGTACCGGCAAGTGTTCACCCCGGTGAGCGGTTCCCTCGGGAAAGCTGCTGACGGTAACGGGCCCATGTCGATCGTGCAGTTCGCGATCCGTGTCGAGGAACACCTGGGTGTGATCAAGGCGTTGAAGCGGGAGATCGCGTCCGCTGTCGGATACTCCGAATCACACCTCGGGTTGGATGACGCGCGGGGTGGGCAGACGGCGACGGAGATCGTCGCGGACCTGTCCGACAGTGAGCGCACCCGGGACAAGAAGGCGTTGTACGCGAAGGGTGCCCTCGCACGCTGGTCGCTCGCGGCGTTGGAGATCGATAAGGCCGTGTTCCGGTCTGGTGAGCTCGGTGACCTCACGAACATGCCTGATGTGGTGTTCGCGCCGGTGTCGCAGGCTGACCCGGAGAAACTCGCTCGGACCGCGCAGTTGTTGGATGCGGCTCGCGCGGCTTCCCGCAAGGAGATCGTCCGCACTCTGCATTCCGATTGGGATGAGACGGAGATCGACGCGGAAGTGGAACTGATCATGCAGGAGATGGGCACACCAGCCCCGGACCCTGCCGGTTTCACTGGCGTCTGATGCGTGTCTTGCTCGGCTTCACGTCCGGGATCATCGTGACCGTAACGGTCCTGAAAGTGTGGCGGGTCGTCATCGGTTGGGCGTTGTCGAGAGGCGACTGATGGACGTCGAAAAGCCGGTCCTGTTCCCGTGCGCGTGTGGACGGTTGTGGCCTTCACCGGGCTATGCGGCGGACTGTGCCGACCAGGATGCGATGGAAGCTGACGACCGGGAGCATGTCCGGTTCTACCGGTCCAACAACTGATCGGGGGAACCCGTGGCTGTGTTCGTTCCGAACCCTGACCGTGGCTCCGTTGAGGAACTCGTCGAAGCCCTGTCTCTCGAGCTCGCGTCCCGGTACAGGGATGTGGAAGACGAACTGATCCGTCAGGTCGCCGCCCGTGCCCGCCGGGACATGGAACTCGCGAATGAGCTCCCCGATCGCACGTTCGGCGGGCTCACCCTCACGGAACGGCGCCGGCAGAACCGGATTCTCGCTGAACTGTCCGCACACCGGGCGGTTGCTATCCGGGAACTGCAGGGCCAAGCGGTCGCGATGGTTGATCGACTCAAGGCCGCGGATCTCGCGCAACGTCTCGTCGATGTCGCTGCACGTGAGGGTGAAGCTGCCGCGGCCGCGCAACTCGGGTTCGCGGCACGTCAAGCCGCCCCCGCAATCGCGTTGCCGATGCTCGGTGGTCAGACGGCGGTGTCGGCGCTCACGTTGACCGGTACGGCGACACAGGCCGCAACACTGGTCGCACTGTCGCTCGAGTCTCGCCTGGAGATCCTGAATCAGCGGATCACCCGGTACCCGCAGGACGCCTATCAGCGGGTTGTGTCGCTCTACTCGCCGTCGACTCTGCTCGGTGTGACGACGTCACGTGTGCAGCAAGCGGCGACGGTGCAACGGTTCCTCGCGGAAGGCATCACCGGGTTCGTGGATCGTTCGAACCGGCGTTGGACTGTCGGCGCCTACGCGGAAATGGCCGGACGTACCTCAGTGAATCGGGCGTTCAACGACGCCGGGACGTGGCGGATGGGTCAAGCCGGAATCCACCTCGTCACTGTGGTCCGCGGGCTCGACTCGTGTGCACGGTGCGCCGCGTGGGCGGGGAAGATCCTCTCCACGGACGGAACACCCGCCGGGCCCCGGTTGCTGCCGCGACAGACCGGCACGGGAGCTGTGACCGTGGAAGTGTCCGGCACGGTCGACGAGGCTCGCGCGTCGGGCTGGAATCACCCGAACTGCAGGTGCCGTCTCGTGCCCTTCATGCCCGGCCTCACGGTCCCGCAAGAGGACACTACGTACGACGAGGCTGCGGAGAAGGAACGTGCCGAACAGCGGCGCCTCGAGCGTGACATTCGGGCCGCGAAACGCCGTGAGGTGTCCGCGATGGACGACATGTCCGGACGCCGCGCCAAAGCGGATGTGCGTGAAGCGCAAGCCGAGATGCGGGCGTTCATCGAACGCACCGGCCGCAACCGATCCTCGTACCGCGAACAACTCGGATTCGCGGACGGCCGATAGACGTCCCAGCACTCGGCTGGGCGAACGAACACCGGAGGTCAGCATGGCAGAGTCCACGCCCGAACCCACCATCCTCGAACAGCGCTTCATGGCTGCTGCAACAGGGAAGCCGCCGACAGACGAGCAGCGCGCCGCTGTCGCTCAGATCACCGTCGCGGTCATCCACCTCGCGTCGCACATCGAGGCTCTCGTGCCCGCTGGCCGCAACAAGTCCCTCGCGCTCACCGCGCTCGAAGACGTGCAGATGCGCGCTAACCGCGGCATATTCGCCACCGGCCCATCCGCCTGACCAATGATGATCCTCACGGTCGAGTTCCGTGATCACGCTCACGCCCCGTGGAAACGGTCGCACGCGGCATGGTCGTTCGAAGACCTCATGTGGTTGAACCGGGCGTGCGGGTACGAGAAGTACCGCGTATCGAGGATCGCCGCCTGAACTGAGCTCGGGTGTCAACGCGGAACTTGTCCCGCGAAGGCCTCCCATAATCGCCTGCTCCTTTCTCAGGCGTGGAGATGCACCTGCACCCGAATGCGGGGGCCTGGTGGCGACTTCCCTCGCTCCCAGTCCCCCGCCCCATAGTCCCCGCGCCGCTGTTGACCCTGCGCTTCGGCGGCGCGGCCCAAACTTCCTACACGCAGGGTGTGGGAATCACCGATCCCGGCAGGCCCGGGGGAAGAAGAAGACCATGACCGATCCGAACCCCACTCCTCCCGTCCCGCCGGCACCCCCGGCCCCGCCAGCGCCCGATCCTGCGGCACCTCCCGCGCCCGCTGCCCCGCCGTGGGGTGATGACCCGTCGAAGTTCGATCCGGACAAGGCGTGGAAGCTGATCGAGAACCTCCGCACGGAAGCTGCCGAACGGCAGACGAAGACGGACGCCGCGATCCAGGCTGCTGCGGAGAAGGCGCAGAAGGACACGCTCGCACAGTTCGCGAAGCTCCTCACCGGGGAGAAGGAACCCGAAACGGACCCCGCGAAACTGTCGGCCACGATCGCGGAGAAGGATCAGGCGCTCACCGCCGCACAGACCGCCGCGGTTGACGCTCAGCGCATCGCACAGGTCGCGATCCACGGCACCAGCCTCGGCGCGAACCTGACCGCGCTCCTCGCCGACCCGGCATTCAAGACCTCCCTCGCATCGGTAGACCCGACGCAGGAGGCGGACATCAAGTCCGTCATCACCAAGGCGCTCCAGGCGAACGCCGCACTCAAGCAGCCCCCCGCGCGTTCAGGTGACGTCGCTCCCACGGGCCCGACCGTCCAGTCCCTCGAAGCTCAGCTGAAGAACGCTGAGGAGAAGAAGGATGCGGGCGAAATCATCCGACTGACTCGCGCGATCGTGTACGCACGCAACGCGCAGTCCGCATAACCCGTCGCTTCGGCGACAGAAACGGAGACCAGCATGGCTGGAATCAGCGGGCAGGGGACCACATACAACCTGCCCAACTACGTGGGGCCACTCTTCCAGGTGAGCCCCGAAGACACCCCGTTCCTCTCCGCGATCGGTGGTCTCACCGGTGGCGAAGAGGTCAAGTCGACCGAGTTCGAATGGCAGACGGAAGACCTCCGCGCGCCGGAGCCGAACCGGTCACGTCTCGAGGGCGCGAACGCACCGACGTCGGACCAGCGTGTCCGCGCGAACGTGACGAACGTCGTCGAGATCCACCAGGAGACCGTCGAGGTTTCGTACACGAAGCAGGCCGCTACCGGTCAGCACTCGGGCACGAACAACGACCAGACCAACCCGGTCCAGGCGGAACTCCCCCACCAGATCACCAACGCCCTCAAGGCGAAGGCGACCGACATCGAGGCGTCGTTCCTCATCGGGCAGTACAACAAGCCGTCTGACAACACGACCGCCCGGAAGACGCGTGGTCTGATCCCTGCGATCACGACCAACGTCATCGAACTCGGTGAGGCGCACGCTGCCCTGTCGGCCACAACCGACACGATCGCGGAGACCTCGACCACGCTCGCCAACGGTGACGCGGTCCGGTTCACCGACGTGGGCGCTTCGACGGCGATCTTCCTGAACCGCGTGTACTACGTGGTCGGTAAGACGACGAACGCGTTCAAGGTCGCCGCGACCCTCGGCGGTACGGCGATCACGATCGGCACCGCGACCGTTGCGCTGTCGAAGCTGACCACCGCTGGTCCCACGAAGGAGTCGTACGACGCCCTCTTCCAGCTGGTGTTCGACAACGGTGGCATGCGGGAAGGTGCGACGCAGACCATCATGGTCGGCTCGCGTCAGAAGCGGTCCCTGTCGACGGCGTACGCGAAGGCGTTCGGTCAGTACCAGGAGGCGTCCCGGAACGTCGGTGGTGTGAACTTCACGACCATCATGACGGACTTCGGAACGTTCAACGTGATCCTCGACCGGTGGATGCCGGCCGATTCGTTCGCGGTCGTGTCGCTCGAGCAGTGCAAGCCGAAGTTCCTCCGGATCCCCGACAAGGGGCACTTCTTCGAGGAGCCGCTGGCGAAGGTCGGCGCCTCCGACAAGGTGCAGATCTACGGTGAGGTCGGCCTGCAGTACGGCAACGAGAAGGCGCACGGAATCATCCGTGGCCTGCCCGTCGCCCCTGTGTGGTCGTAGCACGTGAATGATCCCGGGGCGGGGTGTTCTGCCCTCCGCCCCGGGATCACCAACCGGAAGGGAAGCGTCATGCGCATCATCCACCCCCGCCCTGCTCTGGGCCGTCAGTCTGCCCTCGGTGTCGATTTCCGTGACGGTGTCGCAGTGGTCGAGTCTCTGCACCCGGAACGTGAGCTCGCGCTCATCCGCCACGGGTACACGATCGAACCAGACCTCGAGGTGGAAGCCCCGCACCAGGAGGCCATCGGGGAACCGATAATCGACCTCGCCGTCTTGTCGCGTGCAGAACTCCGCGACATTGCCGAGGTGGAGGGTCTCGAGGTCACCACGAAGATGACCCGCGACCAGCTGATCAAGGCCATCTCCAGTCTCCCCGCCACCCCTATCCCTGGCGACGTCGACAACGGTGACGGTTCGTTCACCGGCGGGGTGTGACCGTGTCCCGCATTTACGCGACCCCCGGCGATTACGACACGTTCGCTGAGGAACCTTTCGAGGGTACGGCGACGCTCCTCACGAAACGACTCCGGGCAGCATCGATCGAGGTTGAGAAAATCACCCGCCGCGCATGGTACGACACCGACACGGACGGTTACCCGACCGACACGGACATCAGTGCGGCGTTCACCGAAGCGACGTGCGCGATCGTCGAGTACTGGGTGGAAACAGACGACCCGATGGGTGTGGAAACGCTCGAGGGTGCCGTGAAGATCGGTTCCGTGTCGCTCGGCACCACCTCCAGCAGTGCGACGGTCCTCAGCGAGGGTGAGAAGTTGGCCCGCCGGATCGGGTCACGCGCGCTCGACATTCTCGCGAACGCCGGCCTCATCAACTCGGCCGTATCCCACAGCTAGGAGCACGTCATGGCCCGGCTCAGGAAACGGCACCTCCCGCACAGGGTCACGTTGCAGATGTTCCAGGGGGACACTGCGGAGAGTGACAGTTGGGGCACCGCTGTTGCGGATGTGCCCGCGTACGTGGAGCAGAAGACACGGCTGGTCGTTGACCGCCGGTCGAACTCCACGACGAAGGGGCAGGAAGTCACCTCGACCACCTTCGTGGTCCTGCTGCTCGAGAACGACGTGCAACCCCGCACCCGCGTGACCGTGTGGGGTGGAACATCCCGGGCCCGCACATCCGAAGTCATCGACTCGGCGTACTACGAGTATCCGGGCGCCCCTTCCCATGTCGAGCTTTTTCTGGAATGAGGTGACCACATGGGTGTTCGCGCTGTCGTAACCATGACGAACAACCTCACCCGCGCCGGTGACGAGATCACCGCCGACCTTGTGCAGGGCGTGAACCTGGCCCTCGAACGACTCCTCACCCTCGCTGTCGACAAATCCCCGTGGGATCAGGGCACCCTCGCCGGAACCGGCGCTGTGGAGCCCGCGACAGACCCCGATGAGGGCGGCGCAGTCACGTTCGACACCCCGTACGCGGCCCGCCTGCACGAGCACCCGGAGTACAACTTCTCCACCGACTCGAACCCGAACGCCCAGGGCAAGTACCTGGAGAACGCGGCGGTCGAGAACAAGAAAGAACTGGGCGACATCATCAGGAAGCAGGCGCAACGGTGACTGACGCACCTGAACTGATCCTGCGTCGCACTCTCGCGTCCATGCTCGACGCCGCCGACCTCGCCGTCTACCAGCCCACCGGCACGATCCCCGAACGCGGAATCCGCCTCGACGGCGTGTTCCCCACGAGCACCAGCGAGTTCACCGTCCTCACCTCGCTCCCCACGGTGCGCGACGGGCGCGCGGACGCCCTGTATCGGGTGCAGGTGTATACGCGCCGCACCGGGTCACCGAACGTCACCGAGAAGTGGGCTGTAGACCTCGCGGCCCTGCTCGACCACAAGGAATACACACCCCAGGTTCTCGGGATCTCGTGGGCTGAGGAAACCTCGAGGCTCCCGTTCGACCCGGACGCTCAGGGACGCCCCGCCGTCGCGTGCACGTACCAGTTCCGCGGCCGCGCGTAACCACCCCATAGACCGCCCCTCCGCGTGAGGGGTCGTCGGCAGGCGCCGACATCCCCACAACAAACAAGGAGAATCATCGTGGCTGACCACACCCTGTACGACACCACCGCCCCCTCGGACGGTTCCCTCGCGCTCGCGCACCAGAAGATCCTGCGACTCAAGCAGTCCGGCGTCTTCCAGAACATCACCGGCGACATCAACAACCTCGCCGGCAACCCCACCCCGATCACCGTGCAGCGTGAGGTGTACGGCACGAAGGGGCGCCAGTCGCAGGACATCATCGGCTACAACTTCGCACCGACGTTCGCGGTCGAGGGTGTCCGTGACCCAGTCACGAAGCTGCTCGTCGCCGGTCAGGCGTGGCTCGTCGACCTGCTCGACGCCGCGTTCTCGGAGGGTGAGGACAACAAGCGCGAGTTCCAGTGGTTCGACGCGCTCGACGACCGTCTCCCCGCCTTCCAGGGCACGTTCTCGGTCGCTGTCGCGGACCTGAACACCGGGTACGCCGACAAGGGCGGGTGGACGTTCACGCTCACGAACGACGGTGTCGTTCAGCGCATCACGTCGCCGATCGCGGGTGACGGTACGCCGATCCTCGAGTCCGCGACCCCCTCGGGGCAGACCACCGGCGACCTCATCGTGGTCCGCGGGTACGGTCTCGCATCGACGGTATCGGCAACGATCGACACCCAGTCGGTCGCGGAGATCCGTATCGTCGACGACAACGCGGTGGTCCTCCTGATCCCGGCGACCGTGTCGGGTTCTGCCCCGATCATCGTCACCAACGCCGAGGGCGCCTCCAACTCCCTCGCCTACACGGCCGCGTAGTCAGAGAGCGCAGGGACTCTGATGGCTATCACCGCTGAAAAGGTCGGTCGCGACTTGCACCTCCGGATGGAGGGGATCGAAGCACCGTTCGTGGTTCATCCCCTCCCCGGTCGTGCGGGCGTCCAGATCACCGACACCTACCTCACGTCCATGAACGGTGAGGGTGGTGTCGAGGACATCACGAACGCGCTCATCATGGCCGTGGATGGTGCACGACAGAACGCGATCACCGGCATCTGGGAACCCGTTCCCGAGGACGAGCAGGTCAACTTCACCCGCATCGGCCTCGAGCTCTCCCAGGACGAATCCGAATCGATCCTGATGCCTGCGTTCTTCTGGCAGACGATCCTCGGGATCAAGGGTGTGCAGGAGTACATCGAGGGCGGTGAGGGTCTCTCGGGCACCCTAAAAGCGGCGGGGGCGTTGACCGCCCGTTTGGGTCGCTTGACCCGGCGGACATCGCCCAGGGCATCCGCGACGGTCTGATCATCGGCGTCGGGCGTCCCGACGAGAACGGTATCTACCCGGAGCACGTGTTCACCCCGGAGTGGCGGGAACGCCGGAAGACGGCAGCGGCCGGTGCCGCACCGAAACCGGTCGGTCTCACCGGTCTGGAGTTGTGGGGCCTGTTGTGGCCGGAACTGTTCGGTGAGATCGAACTCGACCTCGCACAGACCAGCCTCATCCCCAACCTGGATGCGGCTCTGGATTCCCGGCCGTGGCATTTCGTGCGCGCCGGGATTGAACGACTCATCGACATCGACGGCACATGGGTGCAGAAAGCGGTGAGAGATGGGGTTCGACGCCGGCGCGCTGCTGTTCAAGATCCAGACGGTCGGGGCGGCAGTCTTCAAGAAGGATCAGTCTGACGCGTCACAGGCGCTCGAGAAGACGGGTCGTTCCGCGACTGCTGCGGCGACCGATCTGAACAAGTCCGGTGACGCGACCGACACTGTTACGAAGAAGGCGCGCGCCGCGAAAGCCCCCCTGAACGATCAGGCCGCGGCGACGAAGAAGGTCGGCGACGAGTCCGCGAAGGCGAAGCCCGCGCAGGAGCAGCAGGCGAAGGTCACCGAGCAGCAGGCGAACGCGGCGAAGCAACTGTCGGTCGGTCTGCTCGCTGCGGGTGTCGCTGTTGGTGCGCTCGTCGGGATCTCTGTCGCGAAGTACGCCGAGTTCGACGTTGCCATGTCGAACGTGCGCGCCGCGACGATGGCTACCGCGGAAGAACAGCGCGCCCTCGGTGCTGCAGCGTTGGAGTCTGGTGCGGACACCGCGTATTCGGCGTCTGAGGCCGCTGGGGCGCAGGAGGAACTCGCCAAGGCGGGCCTGAGTGTTGCGGACATTGTGGGCGGTTCGCTGAACGGTGCGCTCGCGCTCGCCGCCGCCGGCCAACTCGAGGTGGCCCGGTCCGCGGAGATCATGGCGACCACCCTCAAGGTGTACCGCTTGCCTGCCGAGCAGGCCGCGCACGTCTCCGACCTTCTCGCGGCCGCGGCTGGTAAGGCGCAGGGTTCCGTCGATGACGTGTCCCTCGCGCTCGACTACGCCGGCATCGGCCTCGCCCAGTTCAACGTGCCCCTCGAGGAATCGGTCGGCGCGCTGGCGTTGTTCGCCGCAAACGGCATCCTCGGAGAGAAAGCTGGCACAGGACTGCGCGGTGCTCTCGCGGCGCTCACGGGGCCTTCCGCGCTCGGCGCGAAGACGATGAAGGAATACGGCGTCGAGGTGTTCGACGCGCAAGGCAACTTCGTCGGTCTCGCTGGGGTTGCCGGGCAGTTGCGGACCGCGTTCGCTGATCTGACCGAGGAAGAACGCGCAGCCGCGTTGAACCGGATCTTCGGCAACGAGTCGATGAACGTCGCGAACGTCCTCTACAAGGAGGGCGCCGCCGGGGTTCAGGAGTGGACCGAGAAGGTCGACGACTCCGGGTTCGCCGCCGAGCAGGCTGCGATCAAGCAGGACAACCTGGCCGGTGACGTCGAGAAACTCGGCGGGGCGTTCGATACCGCGTTCATCAAGACGGGTGCGGGCGCGAACGAAGTGCTCCGCACAATGGTGCAGGCAGCGACCGAGCTCGTCGACATTTACGGGGAGCTCCCCGAACCTGTGCAGGCGACCGCGCTCGTCCTCGGTGTCGCGACGGCTGCTGCCCTGATTTTCAGTGCGGGTGCTGTCGGCTTGCGGGTGAAAATCATCGAGCTCAAGGCTCAGATGGATCTTGCGAACATCAGCTTTCGCGCGTACCGCGCTCCTCGGTGGCGCCGCTGGTCTCGCCCTGACCGGTGTGGTTTGCTGTGGTCGCGTTGCTCGCGCAACGGCAGGCAGAAGCCCGTCAGCGTGCGGAGAGCTACGCGGACACCCTCGAAGAGGGCAACCTGCGGATCACGAAAAGTTCGACGAAAAAGGAAAAACTTCGCGACCGCGAAAAACTTTTGCAAGGCGGAGCAAGTTCGTTTTCCTTGTTTTCTTTTCGAAACGCGGATCAGCCCTGGACGCTGCGGAAACAGTTTTTGGGTTGTTCACGCTTTCGACACGGCCGCGGAATTTGCCGCGCTTCGGTTCACGCGGACGCACTTCAAA
>NZ_NMUN01000007.1 GCF_002812725.1 Microbacterium sp. BR1
CGCTCACGGGGCCTTCCGCGCTCGGCGCGAAGACGATGAAGGAATACGGCGTCGAGGTGTTCGACGCGCAAGGCAACTTCGTCGGTCTCGCTGGGGTTGCCGGGCAGTTGCGGACCGCGTTCGCTGATCTGACCGAGGAAGAACGCGCAGCCGCGTTGAACCGGATCTTCGGCAACGAGTCGATGAACGTCGCGAACGTCCTCTACAAGGAGGGCGCCGCCGGGGTTCAGGAGTGGACCGAGAAGGTCGACGACTCCGGGTTCGCCGCCGAGCAGGCTGCGATCAAGCAGGACAACCTGGCCGGTGACGTCGAGAAACTCGGCGGGGCGTTCGATACCGCGTTCATCAAGACGGGTGCGGGCGCGAACGAAGTGCTCCGCACAATGGTGCAGGCAGCGACCGAGCTCGTCGACATTTACGGGGAGCTCCCCGAACCTGTGCAGGCGACCGCGCTCGTCCTCGGTGTCGCGACGGCTGCTGCCCTGATTTTCAGTGCGGGTGCTGTCGGCTTGCGGGTGAAAATCATCGAGCTCAAGGCTCAGATGGATCTTGCGAACATCAGCTTCGCGCGTACCGCGCTCCTCGGTGGCGCCGCTGGTCTCGCCCTGACCGGTGTGGTTGCTGTGGTCGCGTTGCTCGCGCAACGGCAGGCAGAAGCCCGTCAGCGTGCGGAGAGCTACGCGGACACCCTCGAAGAGGGCAACCTGCGGATCACGAAGTCGACGAAGGAACTCGCGACCGCGAACTTGCAGGCGGAGCAGTCGTTCCTGTTCTTCGAACGCGGATCAGCCCTGGACGCTGCGGAACAGTTGGGTGTCACGCTCGACACGGCCGCGGATGCCGCGCTCGGTCACGCGGACGCACTCAAGGAACTCTCCACGATCACGAAAGCTGCTGACGGTGACGAACAAGCCCTGCAGAAGGTCATGGAAGAGACCGGGCTGGGCCGGATCGAAGCGATCAACCAGATCGACCTGCTCGTCACCGGAATCCGCACCGAAGGTGACGCGCTCAACGAAGCCCGCCGCCTCGAGGAGCAGAAGAACAAGGTCACCGACGAGGGTGTGGGTGTCACGAAGAACGCCGCCGACGCCTACATTGAAGCGTCCTCCGGTGCCGACGACCTCACCGATTCGCTGCAGGAACTGATCGACCTGATCAACGAAGCGAACGGGGTCGGGCAGGACGCGATCACCTCGAACATCGACTACCAGGACGCGCTGCGTCAGGTCGATGAGCAGATCACGAACGTCAACGCCGGCACAGAAGGGTACGCGAAAACCCTCGACATCACGACCGAAGCGGGCGCCGCGAACAAGCAGCTGCTCGTGGACCTCGCGAAGGACGCGCAGGACGCCGCGCTCGCACAGTTCAACCTCGACGGTGACACGAACCGGTACCGGCAGACGCTCGAGTCCAGCCGGCAGGCGCTCATCGACCGTGCGAAGGATCTCGGCGCGACGGAAGAAGAGGCTCAGGCGCTCGCGGATGCGATCTTCAAGATCCCGTCCGAGACGGAGTGGAAGATCATCGCGGACACGCAGACCGCACGCACACAGGCGGACGGTTTCATTCGGGACTACTCGGGCCGCACGATCCCCATGTACGTCACGCAGATGCGCGCACCGGACGGGCGCCCCGTGAACTTGGGGCAGTTCGCTGACGGGGCTGTCGTCGAGTACTACGCGGGCGGCGGTGTGCGGGAGAACCATGTCGCACAGATGGCTCGTGGTGGTGCGGTGCGGGTGTGGAACGAACCAGAAACGGCCGGCGAAACGTACGTGCCTCACGCGGTATCGAAGCGGGCCCGATCTGAACAGATCATGGCTGAGACTGCCGCAATATTCGGTGGGACGTATATCCCGGCTGGGGCGCGGCGGTTCGCTGACGGCGATGTGGTCGGTGCTGGACGCGCTGCCGGTGGCCCGCTGATCGGTGAACTGCATGTCCACGGTACGCCGGGGATGAACGAGGACCAGCTGGTACGCAAGGCCGCACAGGCTGCCGTCGAAGCGGTGGAGAGGCTGCTGCAGTGATCTCCTTCGAACTGCCCATCTTCACGCTCGTCAACGAACCATCGAACACGGTCCCGTACCTGCGTGACCTGCCCGACCTGCTCGACTCGTACACGGTCGTCCCGCAACGAGAGCAACGCCCGTTGAGTGTCGGCGAGTTCGATGATGACGACCCGGAATCGCCGGGGCTCACGTTCACCGTGTTCGGTGAATATCGGGTGCCCGGCGGCGACTGGGATGCGCTGCGCCGCAGCGTCGTCGGGTTGGCGTCGGCCGGATGGTTTGACGTCACGGTGACGACAAGCGTGGCCCGCACGTTGCGGGTGCGTGTCGTCGGGACGATCATCTTCGACCTGATCGACGAGTCCGGTTACGCCGACTTCTCGATCCCCCTGTGGGCGCCCGACCCTCGCAAGTACGGGCCCCTGCAGACACAGTCAACGGGCCTACCGGTGGCTGGGGCTGGTGTCGTGTCACCGGTGACGTCCCCGTTCTCCCAGATCGGTGGCGGAAACCCGGGGCGTGTGGTGTTGACGAACAACGGCACCACCGACACGATCCCCAGCTTCACCGTGACCGGTGGGGGAATGTCGGGCGGGGTCGAGTTGACCCGCATCGAGACCGCCCAGAAACTCCGCCTCGAGTGGCCGCTCCTCGGAACCGATGTGGTCCGGTTCAGTCCCGGTGACGGGCAGGTGTGGCTGAACGAACAGTCACCGATCGCCGGATACTTGACGATCGCGGACTGGTGGGTTCTCAACTCCGGGGAGACAGCGACCGTGCAGTTCGACAGCATCGGCACCGTCACCGGCACACCCGTTCTCACGGCCGAGTGGCGGGACGCTGATTCATGAAACTGTTCGTCGGTGACCTTGCCACGGGCCGCAACATCATCCCGATCCCCGCACACCGCGGCGACTGGGAGATCCGCCGCAACCGTTCCGGCTCGTTGTCCTGCGACGTCACCCTCTCAACCAGGGCGCACAGGCGTCTCGACTTGCGGCAGAACGCCGCAGTCGGGCACACCTACCTTGCGTTGGGTGAAGGCGAACACATCTTCGCCGCCGGCCCCATCTGGGATCACGACTACGACGACGACGCCCGCCACCTCCACATCGAGGCGGAAGGCATGTGGTCGCTGCTCATGCGCCGCTTCATCATGCCCGCCGCGGTCGAGACGATCAGTCTCCTCCTCGAGTCCGGGGATGATGCGGGGAAACCGAACCCGGCCGTCGCAACGATCTTCACCGGAGATTCGTGGCCGACGATCGTGCAAGGCATCCTTGAGCAGGGTTTCGCGCGCGCGGGTGGCGCGTTGCCGCTCGTGTTCGGGCCAGCCGGGACCGGTGCGCACGACAAGTCGTATGACGCGTCGTCGTTCAAGTCGCAGGGTGAAGCACTCACCGACCTCACCGAGCTCGTCAACGGTCCAGAGATCGAGTTCCGCCCCCAGTTCTCCGCTGACCGGCGCGGCCTGGAATGGAACGTGCTCGTCGGGGATGACACACGCCCGCAGATCAGCAGTCTGGGACTCCCGCACCGGTTCGATTTCTCTGTACCGAAACGCACTGTCCGCAAGTTGCGGGTGCGGTCTTCCGCACGAGAAATGTCCAGTGAAGCGTGGGCTACCGGTGGGCGTCAGGCGGCGATCGCGTTGATCTCCCGGAAAAAGCGTCGTCGATGCTCCTGGACCGCGGGTACCCGCGCATGGAATCCCTGTCGTCCGCACACTCGACCGTTGACCAGCAGGACACGTTGGACGCGTACGCGGATGATGATCTCGCGCTGGGGTCCGCACCCGCTGAGTGGTGGACGTTCGAAACGAACATCGACTCGGTCCCGAAACTCGGGTCGCTGTTCCTCGGCGACCACGCTGACGTGATCTTGCGGAACAACGCGTACCTCCCGGATGGGAAGCACCCGCGGCGGGTTGCCGCGATGTCGGGGAATCTTCGCTCCCGGTGGGTGGCTGTGACAACGGATGAGGTGCTCGCTGATGGGTGAATCATGGTGAGCCGTGTCCCCGAAACGACCAGGTTCGGGCGGCAGAACAAGGACCGTGAGGAGACCGACAAGGGCACGCGGGACGCGCTCCGGTTCGATGGTTCCCAGTTCGTCCGGTTGTACGAGAAAATGCAGGCGCTCATCGCCAACCTGGTGACCACCGTCACAGACCTGGTGAACGACCTCGTGCCGTCGTTGACGTACACGAAGAGTGAGATCGATTCGAAGATCGCCTCCCCGGGTGCGATCGCCCCGACGACGGTGACGACGTCGGGGAACGTGAACGTGACCGGGTCGGTGACCACATCGGGCACCGTTCAGGTCGGTGGGCAGTTGCGGGCCCCCGACATCATCTCGTTCAACATCACCGGCACCCGCCGCACCCTGTGGGGTGAGGACTCCACGGGCCGCATCGGGTATGCGTCATCGTCGGAACGCGCGAAGACGAACATCGCCCCGGCGGTGATCGACCCGCGCGCTGTCCTCTCCATCGAACCGGTCGTGTTCGAGTACATCGCACAGATCGCGGAGCATGAACGTCGCGCCGCCCTCCCCTCGCCGTATGCGGATTGGAACCCGAGCTACCCGGTAGCGCTTGAGCTCGGGTTCATCGCGGAACGTCTCGTCGACGCGGGGCTCTCCCAGTTCGTGATCTTCGGTGCGGATGGGCAACCCGAGGGCATCGAGTACAGCATGTGGGTCGTCGCGCAACAGTCCGTCCTCCGTTGGATCGTCGAACGCCTCGACACCGCCGGAATCTGAAACCACTAGGAGAATCATGACCGCAGTCAACGGGTGGCCGGCCGTCTCCGGTGCCGCCACGTTCCAGGACATTCGCCGCGCCCTCGCGGGCACGGTCGTGAAGTCGAGTGCTGGGGTGCTGCGGAAGGGCATCCTGCCGATCTCGACATCCGCCCTACTGTCGGGCACGGCAACGATGGTCGTCAACGTTGCGACACATGTTGCCGTACTGGACCGCAACGGGGCCGTATTCATGCCGAATGAGGGTGTCGCACCCGTGACGTTGTCCTCGGCGCCCGTTTCGGGGTCACGATGGTCGGTGCTGTTCGACAAGCAACGCGAAACGGACTCCCCGTTTTCCGACGCGGCTGATGGCCCGCAGATCGACAAGGTCGAATCGACATCATCCCTGTCCGCCGCACGCGCCCTGCTGCCCGCGGGTGCGCTTGAGCTCGGGTACGTGCAGGTGGATGCGGGTGCCGCGAACACTCTCGATGTGGGTGTGACGATCACAGAAACCGTCCCGTACACGGCGATGGAGGGCGGCACGGTCCTCGTTCGCAACGACACCGAACTGCAAGCGTGGGAACCCCACGACGGCTCAACCGCGTACCGGATCGATCAGGACTGGGCGTTCACCCGAATCGACGGCGCGTGGAAGCTCACCAGCGGTGTTCTCCCGTACGCGGACGCTGCCGTGACCGCCGGGACGATCACTGGGGGCGCATGGGTGACGTTGGCCCTGTCCTCGCCGTCTGCTGCGAAGGGCGTCACATGGTCAGTCGGTAACCCGGGGCGGTTGACGGCGACGGTGAAGGGCCGTTACCGGGCTGTTGGGTCGGCTCATGTCGCTGCGTCTGCGTCTGCTTCTGGGAGGTTCCAGCGGAGTGGGGCGACGACGTTTTTCGAGTCGACGTTCAACGCGAGTGGTGGTGTTGCGAAGCCGACCGCGTGGGCTGATGTGCTTCTGGATGTCGGGCAGTACATCGAGTTTCAGGTTGCTAGTGACACGGGTGGGACGTTGACTGGTGGGCTGGTTTCGATGAGCTTCCTGACCGCGGTGTGATGATGCATCGGTTGACGGTCGCGCATGAGCCTGCGTCCGGTCCTGAGTCGTTCGTGTCACCGACTGGTGAGACGTATCGGATCAGTGGGCGTGGGGATGGTCTGGATCAGATCGCTGCGTATGCGATCCAGCTTGCCGCGATGACCCGCGAGACGGTCGTGTTCTTCGAGGTGTTCTGGCCGTGGGAGACCGAGGCCACACAGACGTGGGATGCGCTGCGTGTCGACGTGTCGAAGATCGATGCGGCTGATCCGGATGACTGGTGGGTGTCGACGTTGCCCCCGTACGCGGAGTTGACGGTCGAGCAGCGTCAGTCGCTCGGGATTGAGGTGGACGATGCCAGTCCCACCCGCTGATGGCCCGGTCACGTCACCGTACGGGCCGCGGAAGGGCTCGGAGATCGGTCCCGGTGTTGGCCCGTTCCATTACGGATCTGACCGTGTCGGGCGTGGGAATCGTTCCCCCGATTCGGGGACGATCGTGTTCGCCGGCTATGCGGGCGCGTTCGGTAACGCGATCCTCGTCCGCAATGGCGATGTCGTGTGGAACCTCGCGCACCACAAGAACCTGAACGGCCGTGCCCGCGGTCAACGCGTCACCGTCAATGAGTATCTCGCACCGCAGGGTGCGACGGGACTCGCATTCGGTGTCCACACACACTGTGAGCGTCGCACAGGCGGCGGCGACACCATCCAGTCCGGTGCGCACTCCGACCCGGAACGCTACTTCACATCGCTCTCTGGCGGTGCCTCGAAACCGTTCGAGCCGCCCGTCCCGGTGAAGAAGAAACTGAAGGAGTCAGACATGCCTTTTCCGATCAAGTCGGGTAGTGGTGCTCTCGCCCTGCTGGGAGAGTTCTCTGCACAGATCCTTGAGTGGCCGCGTGATGCGGAGTTGTGGGCCGCGGCGAAGTTCATTCACGAGATGGACGCGGACCCTGCACCGCTCGCGGATGAGCATTGGCGTCTGCTGGTGGGTGCCGCGAATGGGCGCCGCGCTGAACTGGTCAAGGAAGTCTCCGGTCGGCCTGGCGAGTTCCCTGCGGAGTTCGTGGCGGATGTGAAGGACGCGGCGAGGGTTGGCGCGAAAGAAGGCACCGGCGAGGCGATCAACGGGGCCACGGCAACGATCCGGGCTGCGGCGACGTGATCCCCGACTGGGCCGTCATCATCCCCGACGTGACGTTGCTGCAGGGGGTCCTGTGGATTGTCGCGGTGGTCGTGCTGATCGGGGTCGTGATCAAGCTGTGGCCGTTCATCTCCAACGCGGTCGCGATCGTGAACGCTCTGGTCACGTTGCCGTCGATGGCGAAACAGGTTTCGAGCATTCACCACGAACTGCATCCCAATGGTGGCACGAGCATGAACGATTCTTTGCGGCGCGTTGAGGCCGGTGTGAAACGGCTCGATAACACGAGCGACCGGCTCGAGCGGGGCGTGAAGGGCCTGTATCAGAAGGTCGCCGCGCTCGCGGAAGAAGATGAGCGTCTCGCGGCTGCGGATGAGCAGTTGCGGAAAGACATCCAAGACACCCAACCCAACACGAAGGAGCAGTAGCTCATGGACATCACTCTCCCCGCAATCCCGGCCGGCGCGCTTGTGCTGCTGGCGTTCTTTGCCCCGTACGCGCAGGCGATCATCCAGCGCCCGGAGTGGCCCGCGAAGTGGAAGAAGGTCGTCACAGTCGCTGTCGCGGTCGTGCTGACGGTCATCGTGCTCGCGTTCTACTACTTCATGACCGGCGATGTCGTGCCCGCGTGGCCCGTGTTCGTGATCCTTGCGATCACTGTCGCTGCGGCGTCGTACGCGCTGATTACGAAGCCGTCCGCGACGGCGCTCGAGATCGCCACCTCACCCAAGTGACCTCATGTCGACCCGGCGGGCGGGTGAGCTCGCCCTTCTTGGGGCGTTGACTTTCCTGCTCGCCGTGCTCGACCTCACCATTCTTCTGCTCGTCCTTCACCACATCAACTGACCTGGAGGTCGCATCATGGCCCTGAACACCACGATTCTGAACATCGGCGCGTCCGCGATGCGGACTGCCATCACCCACGCATCGACCCACACCGCGACTCCGAACGCCTCGGGCTCGAATGAGGGCACCGCGGGGCGGGAAGCGATCACCTGGAACGCTGCCTCTGCTGGTGACTTCGACCTCGCCACGGCCCTCGCGTTCGCGGGCGGCGCGTCCGGTGAAGCGGTCGCTGCGATCGGCCTCTGGTCGGCAGGGACTTCGGGCACGTTCTACGGCTACTTCGTCCCGACCGGCGACACAGCGTTCAACGCAGCTGGCGAGTACACAGTCACCGAGATCACCGTAGACGGCTCCGTATCCTGACACCTGTCCGCTTCTTGAGTCTCTGAGAGGAGCGGCACATGAGCGTTTCCTACGAGGCTGCTGGTGCGGTAGCTGTCGGTTCCACGTCCCTGTCGATTGCGCTTCCGTCTGGTGGGTTCACGGCTGGGAAGCTCGCTGTGGTGCGGGTGTCGACGAAGCCGGGCGCTACCGCGGTTGTCGCGACCCCGACTGGTTGGGGCGGCGGTTGGTCCCGTGTCGGTGAGATGGCTGGCACGTCCGGTACGAACGGTGCCGACACGGGTCCGACTCGTGTGGTCGTGTTCGCGAAGATCGCAGATGGCACCGAGTCAGGGTCGCTGAGTGTCTCGATCACGTCGGGCAACTCGTCCACCGGTCAGGCGATGCGTTTTGCGTCGTCCACGGGTGTCGTGTCGTTCGTGTCGTACATCGGTGAGGACGCGTCGTCTGGCACCGGGTACAGCGCGTCCTGCAGCGCCTACGCGGGCGCCGTCATCCCAGGCGACATGCTCGTGGCGTTCTCCGCTGGCCCGTCTGACACGGTCACGTGGGCGTCGGAAGGGTTCGCCGCGACGGGCCTGACGATCGGCTCCGCAACGGAGATCGGTGAAGCTGTCACGAGCACCGGCAACGACATCGGCGGGGCGTCATGGTATGCCACGGTGTCGTCGGGCACCATGTCTGGCACGACGGTCACCGCTTCGGCCACGCTCTCGTCGGGGACGAACGCATACGGGCCCGTCGTGGTCATGCGGATCCGGGACGCCTACCCTGACCCGACGACCAGCCCCGTGATCGTGGGAGCGATCGGCGCGACACGCATCACCACGGGAACGTTGTCGATCACTCCTCCCGCTGGTGCGGGCACTCGTATCGCGGTGGCGTTCGGTGACTTCACCACGACCGCGAACGCGCCCACCGCTTCCGGGTGGAAGCTCGTCGGGTTCACGACCGACATCGCTGGGGCGAGCACGAACCGGGCCATGTACATTGCCACGACCGGATCCCCCGGTTCGACATGGACGGAAACGACAGGGCTCGCAGCGATCGTCGTCATCGGGTACGACCGTGAAGTGGCCCTGGATATCAGCCTCACTGAGGACAGCCTGATCGCCCCCACCCTGTTTGCCCGTGGGGCATGCACGGTCACGCGTGTCGCATCAGGTGTGACGGCCGGTGTCCCTGGGCCGACGTATCCGAGTGGTCATTCTCTCGCGCAGTACATCACTCAGGCGGACCTTGGCGGACCCTACGTTTTCAATGCGGTCGCATCAGCCACCGACAGTGATGGTGGTTCGGTCGGCTCAGCAACGTGGGCGTTCGGGACCACCGTTCTCGACTCTGCATCGAGCGTCCCTGACCCGATGTCGATGACGGTCGTCGCGTACACGTCCCTGCCACCGTTCACTGCGGTCTCTGCCGGGTCTGGTGTTGTGTGGCAGGACGAATTCACCGCGGGCACTCTGGACGCCGCGAAGTGGGTTCCCGCGTACACGCCACCGGGGAAGTTCAACCGGCTGGAGGAGCAGGCGTACACGCCCCGCACCGACAACCTCGAACTCACCGGCTCCGAGCTGCGCATCCACGGTCTCCGCGAATCGTTCTCGGCTGATGGGATTACCTCGTCGTGGACGTCGGGGCGGATCACGTCGGTCCCGATGTTCCGGTACGGCGAGATCCGTGCACGCGTGTGGGTGCCGGCCGGGGTCGGGTTGTGGCCTGCGTTCTGGGCTCTCGGTGATGAGCGGGTCGGGATCGGCGGGTGGCCTGCCATCGGTGAGAACGACATCATGGAGACGTACGGTCCCGCGACGTCGCTCATTCAGGCGTTGCACGGTATCGGCACCGATGGTGTGACCCCGTGGGTTGAGGACGACACGTACGGTAGCCTCACGCTCTCGGCCGGCTTCTACGAGTTCTGGGCGACGTGGACGACTTCGGGCATCACGTTCGGTGTCGACGGGACCACGCTCGACTCGTACACGAAAGCCGCCGCAACCTCTGCGGGCCGGGCATGGCCGTTCGACAACCCGCAGCACATCATCGTGAACCTTGCCACGGGCGGGTCAGGGTGGGGCGGTCAGACAGACGGCACCACACCGAGCGACAACGTCATGCGCGTCGACTGGGTACGCGTCTCCGACGCTGAAGTGTACGGCGCAACCAGCACGCCGCCTCCCGAAGGGACTGGCGCGCTCGCCTATGCTTTCGCAGTCACAGGCACCGGAGAAACGGTTAGGAGCGGAGCTGGCAGCCTCAGCTACGGTTTCGGCCTGGCCGGGGCGGGCGAGACCCAACCGGATGGTGCAGGCGCTCTGACGTACGCGTACGGGATCGGCGGCTCCGGGGTAACGGATCGTTCTGGTGCCGGTGCTCTGAGCTACGCTTTCGGGCTCAGCGGGGCGGGAGAGTCCGCCCCTGCAGGTGCCGGGTCGCTCGCCTACGCGTTCACTCTCGCTGGTGCGGGCGAATCTGCCCCCGAGGGGTCTGGTGCGCTCGGATACCTCTTCGAGCTCGCCGGGACTGGCGCACGCGACTCGTCCGGTGCTGGTGCTGTCGGTTACGACTTCACCGTGTCTGGTGCGGCCGGGTCCATCCCGACCGGCACGGGTGCGCTCGGCTTCCGGTTCGCCCTGTCGGGTGCAGGGGAACGCGCCTCGAGCGGGGCCGGGGCGCTCGCGTTCGGTGTCGCCGTGGACGGTGACGCCACGACCACCCGTGAGGGCGTCGGGGCGTTGGCATTCGGGTTATCCCTGTCCGGTGCCGGGTCATCGGCTGGCGGCGGGGATGGTTCGCTCACGTACGGGTTCGCCGTCACTGGGGCGGGCTCTACCGCCCGTGAGGCTGCCGGTGCGCTCGCCTATGCGTTCGCACTGGCCGGGGTTGGTGAAGCACCAACGGTCGATGACGCGACCGGGGCGGGTGCTGTCGCGTTCCTGTTCACTCTCACGGGTGCGGGGCGCGCGGCACGCGAAGGGGTCGGGTCGCTCGGCTACACGTTCACGATCGCCGGGACGTCGCTGATCCTCGCCCCGTTCCCGGTTGTGGGGACGTTGGTCCTCACCGGCCCGTCACGCACCCTGACACTCAGTGGTCCGTCTCGCACGCTCGGGGTGTCCGGGCCCGTGCGCACTCTCGAATGGAGCTAACCCATGGCGATCCCAGAGTTCAAACGCGGCGACGTCGGATACGTCATCACCGCCACCGCGAACATGGACCTGACTGGGTGCACCGTCCGGTTTCTCGCACAACGCGAAGGATACCCTGACCCAGTGATCGAACTGGCCCACACAGTCACGGATGCCGCGGCCGGTGAGGTTGAACACTCCACGGACGGCACTCTCGAGGTCGGTGACTACGTTACCGAACTTGAAGTGATGCGCGGCGCGGAAGGCCCGTTCACGTTCCCTGGAACGAAGACACTTCCGAGGTTCCGCGTCAACCAGGATCTCGGCTAGACCACCGCTCCCCCAGCGGCACCCGGTCCCCAAACGGGCCCGCAACACGAACGCCCCCGTCCTCAGCTTCGGCTGCAGGGCGGGGGCGTTTTGTCGTTCAGTCGAGGGTCCGCCAGAACGACATCTGCACGCCCCGCGAGTTCACACCCCACACGACCGTGTACTCCCCGAACCGGGCATCATTCGCGGCACCCGTGAGAGACTGCGTGACCGTGTACTGGTCGGTGTCGTCGGGCACGAACTCGTCGAGCAGACACATCCACGCATCGCCCGTCGAATCCCGGCTCTCGTCATACTCCAACACGTCACCGGTCACCGTGACCCCAGCCGTCTCACCCCCGCACGTCTCCGCAACAGACTCGACCGACACCCCACACCCGACCAGGGCCACCCCGATCAGCGCCAGCACACCGGCCCCGGCCACACGTTTCACGGCCGGAACGCCGTGTCACACTGCGGACGTGGCGGTCCTTCAACCGCGAACTGGCACTCCTCCGGGAAACACGACGTGTCGTTCACACCATCGCTCGAGTTCGCCGTGGACCCTGCAGGGCATCGCACCGGCTCCGCCGGCGCGGCGGGAGCTTCGGGCGCGCTCCGGTTCGCTGCCTGCCGGGATGCTTCCTGCGCGGCCGCGTCTGCCTGTTCCGCGGCGACCCGTGCAGCCTCGTCAGCTGCCGCCTGCGCTTCGGCGGCGACCCGCTCAGCCTCCACTCGTTCCGCTTCGACCCGCGCGACCTGCGCGTCGATCACTTCCTGCACGTCGGTCTGAAACTCGCGGAAATCGGCTGGTGTGACCGACACTGTCGCGGTCGGTTCCGGGTTCGCCGTGCCCGCCGTCGCGCCAAACGCCCATACGGTGCCCAGGATCACGGCCACCACACCAATGGCGGCGCCACTCGCGGCTACCTGCTTTGTTCGGGTGTTCATGCCCCGGATCATAGCGGATGGTGCCCCCAGTAGGACTCGAACCTACGACCCGCTGATTAAAAGTCAGATGCTCTACCAACTGAGCTATAGGGGCTAGGCCGCTAGTCTGCCACGTCCCGAGCGTGACCGGATATCGATCATCGGGAGCACGTTGGAGGCTTCGGCCATTTCGTCCTGAGTGACTTCCATGTACAGCTGTGTGGTGGCGAGGGACGCATGCCCCATCATTTCTTGGACGACGCGCACGTTGACGCCCCCGCGGAGCAGCATGGTTGCGTAGAAGTGGCGGAGTGAGTGGGCGGTGATCTTCGGGTCCACGATCCCCACACGGCGGAGGAGTCGGCTGATGCCGGTGGATGCGGATTTCATAAGCACATGCCCTCCGCCCTCGGGGAAGTCGGCGTTTTTGTAAAGTGACGGGAACCACCATCCGGTGCGGGGCTTGTCTCGGGCGAGCAACCGGACGGGTGGCGGCATTTGCACGGCGTGGTCGAGTGATCCTTTCCGGATCGATCGGATGGTTCCCGTGACCCAGTCGATGTCTTCGCCCCGGATCTTCACGACTTCTCCGATGCGGAGCCCGGTGAGCGCGGCGATCGTGATGATGTCGCGTGTGCGTTGGTAGGCGCCCGAGTCCAGCAGCAACTCAACATGCTCGAGGTGCAAGGGGCGGGCGCGGCGGCGGGGGACTTTCACCTTCGGGAGCCGCGCAGCGGGGTCGTGCGCCCGATACCCTTCATCGACCATCCATTTACCCCACACGCGAAGGTAGGACCGTTCGGACTGTTTCGTGCCAGCCGAGATCGGTTGCCCGGTGCGGTGGTGGTTGCGGGAGAGTAGCTCGAGCATGTCGATCGTGTCGACGAGGATCGGTGACCGGCCGGACATGGTGGCGAGCGTTCGCAACATGCGGTCCCGTTCCGCGATGGTCTTCTCCGACAGGCTCTGTGCGCGCTGGTGTAGTGCGAAGTGGTGCAGAACGGTTTCCCAGTTCATGGTGATCCTCCCCCGAGGTTCATGCGTCCTCCACGTTGAGGATGCGTGTGGAGGAATGTACGGGAACGCTGGAAAGCGCGTTCGGGCATGCTGGGGAAGGTCTATGCCGTCATCGGGTGGAGGGTGCTGTGGTTCGGGCATGCGGTGTCGGTACAGTTCGTCACACACGTGCCGCAACAGTCGAAGCAGATGCCGAGCTCGTCATCCCACCCATATTCGAGACCGCTGCCGCCGCAGGAACCACACCAATGCTGTCCCTCGGACAGGGTGGTGGGAGGGTCGCCCGCGATATAGCGTCCGTTGCCGAGATCGAGTACGGTCGCCATCAGCATGCCTCTCGCGTCTTGCGGGTGAAGTCGAGGTGGATCACTTCTGAAACGTCACCCTGATAATCCGCGGGTCGTGGGTTCGAGCCCCACGGGGCCCACCGCGTTTCAGCAGCCGCGATCCCTACTCTCGACTGGGATCGCGGCGGTCTACGCTCCGCCAAAACTGCCGCGTGACAACAATCTGACAACACCCGACGAGATCGCCGCGTTGTCAAGCGCCGCAGAGACGGCGTCGAGGTCGTCATCGAACAGGTCGGCGTAGGTGTCGAGAGTCATCGCCGCGGATGCGTGTCCGAGCATCCGTTGTACAGCCTTCACATTCGCTCCGGCCGAGATCGCGAGCGACGCCGCGGTGTGTCGCAGATCGTGTGGCGTGACCCGTGGGAACGGCGGCGGCGGTTCCCTTCCCGCGTCGAGAGCCCGCTCGATCGCGGCGACCGAGTTCACCTGGGCTCGGACGACGGCGCTGTTGAACCACCCAGTGGTCGATTTCGGCCGGCGGACGTGGATGCGCCCGTCACCGAACACCAGCTGGTCGCGGCTCTTTCCAGCGACCAGCCGCCTCATCGTCTCGGCGAAGAACGCCGGGTAGGGAACCTGGCGCTTCTCATGGGTCTTGGGAGTGCCGATCTCGATAAAGCTCCCGACCTCGACGGCATTCTCCTCCACGCTCACGCGACGCCGGTTGAGATCCACGTGCCGGACGCGCAGGCCCGTCGCCTCACCCCACCGCAGCCCGGTGTAGGCGAGGAACACGACCAGTTCGGGTCGAGCCGACTCGCCAGCCAGCTCCGCAACCTGGGTGTGGGTGAGATAGGCACGCGATTTCGAAGTCTTGCGCGGGAGCTTCACTCCGCGCGCAGAATTCGCCGCTATGCGTCGATCCCGCAGCGCCACGTCGAGGATCCCTGCGAGCACCTCGTGTACACGCCGCACGGTTGTCGGGCTGTGGGTCGCCGACAGACCGGCGATCCAGGCTTGGATCTCGGAGTGTCGGATCCCGCCGACCTGGCGGGAATCCCATTTCGGGCGAACGTGGATGCGCCACGCAGACTCCGTGCTGCGGAAGGTTGACGGTTTGAGGTCGGCGCGACGCGAGGAGATCCACTCCTCCCCGAGAATCCCGATCGTGATGCGAGCATCAGCCGGATCGACGAACGCGCCGCGATTCTTTGAGATCTCGACTTCGGCCAGGCGCATTTCGGCGTCGCGTTTGGTGCGGAATCCGCGCTGCGTCGCCTGACGGCCATCCGGTTTGCGGTAGCTGATCCGATAGACGCGTTTGCCCGCCGCTGATGTGTAGGGATGGATGCTGCCCACGGCCTGCTCCTACTCTTCCTTCCGCAGGGAGTCCAAGAATCGCTGGTGCTCTTTTTCGCTGACGTCGAGTTCGAGCCCCATCGCCTCGATCAGGCCCATCGCGATTTTGCGCACAGCTGCCTGTTCCATGGTGGTGGTCATGTGGCCCGCCGCGCGTGCCCGAGCAATCCAGTTCGTCGCGGTCCGCAGCTTCAAGCCCAGGGTTTCGGCGACTGCCTCGACGGGGTTCTCGTCGGCGATCTCTGCCATCCGGTAGACCAACGCCGTGAGAAGCAGAGAGTCGACGCGGTTCAGCTCGAACTCGACGGGGTTCGGCAATGTGCCCAACCGGCGCCTTTCGCGAAGCATCGAGACGGGGAATGTCCACAGAGGTAGAGATCGCAAGACACTGCGTCGAACGATGGAGTGGACGCGAACGGTGCGTAGGAAGGCGCCGCTTACCTCGAGTGGGAGCATCCCTCGATCAATGCCGAAGGACGCGATCTCGTAGCGGCCGGCGTGGGGGGAGTACTCGAGGCGGAAGGAAGCTCGCGCGCGCTCAGTTCCGTCGAGCGCGCTGATGTCGACGGGGCCGACACCGACCGACCCTTCGATGATCGGCTTCAGGGAGATGCCCGGGGCAACGACGATGCTCTGGCCACGCGATCTCACGCTCTGCGTTGTCACCTCCACATCTTGTCACAGAGATGCGTGTTTCTGACATGGATACGCATCGCAGAGTGGCCTACCGGTCTAGGGAAATCTGCGAGGCCTTGAGGTCGCCATGCCCGACGGGTCCTGTTGCGCGGTCTCGCGCCGCGCGTGCAAGTTCGGCATGTGCGGCGTGTATTGATTCGTTGATGGTGACTTCGGTGGTGCCGTGCAGCATCGTCTGCGCGAGGCGATCTCTCGCCGCGACGTCTGTTCGTGCGATGACGATGGCGATGTTGTGGCGACGACCTCGGGTGAGGCCGACGTAGAGGCCAGCGGCGTCCACGTCTGGGCCGACGATGGCGCTGTCGACAGTGTCTCCTTGGATGCCGTGCACGGTCGATGCGTAGGCGAGCTGGACATGTTCGAGGGCATAGTCGCGGGTGACGCGACGACGTTCGCCACTGTCTGCGGGCGAGACGAGGTCGATGGTGTCGGGGTGGATGCGGTCGATGATCCATGAGGCGCGATTCTCGACTCCGGTCCGAGAGTCGTTCCGGCGGGTCTGCACGATGTCGCCGGGGAGGAGCCGCTGCTCCCCCATCCCCCACGCCAGCGTCGTCGCATCGAGTTCGTCGCGGTCAACACGGCGTTGCTGAATCAATGCGTTTATCGCGTCGGCCTCGCTGTTTGTTCCACAGACGACCGCTACGCGCTGCGCACGCGTGCTCAGATATCGCTCGACGATTGCCGCGCGAGCGCCGTCTGCACTCTCGACCCGGATGACCCGACCTTGGGCATGAAGGCTGTCCGCGATCTGCAGCGCGTGGGCTTTGTCACGTGGGTTCCGCAGCTGCACCGTGAGGGCCGCGTACTCGGGGTCCGTGAATCGGTGCACGGTGTCCAGTTCGACGTTGGCCGTCGTGTGTCTTACCGCGGTCGCCATGGCGCCGACGTGGCCGACGGGGAGCGCTTGATGAGGATCGCCGACCATTGCGACGCCGACACCCCTTTCGACAGCAATCTCGGCGAGGGCTGCCGCGGTCTGGAGGTCGACCATGCCGGCCTCGTCAACGACGATGCGATCGCGCGGCATCAATGCGAACTTGTGCGGGCCGGTGTATCGCGTCGCGGACATCGGGTCGATGTCGCCAGGCTGCAGACGTGTCCAGATCTGTGGTTCACCAGGTTTCTGCGTCCACCGGTAGCCATAGTCGTGAAGCAATGCGTGCAGGCTCGAGGCGGCGGCGCCGGTCTCTCGTGCCGCGACAGAGGCAGCTTTCCGGGTCGGCGCGACGACCATCATCCGTCGGTGTTGATTGGTCAGGGCGGCAAGTGCGGCCCGGAGCATGGTCGTCTTGCCTGTTCCGGCGGGGCCGGTGACCGTGACCAGTCCGCAGGTGCCGGCGATCGCGCAGGCGCCAGCTACCTGTGAAGCGTCGAGGCGTTCGGCTCCTTCAACGGATACTGTCACTCGCTTCAGCTCGCCAGGCGTGAGCGAATGCCCGGCGGTGGCCACTGCGTCGAAACGACCGGCCAATCGGATCTTCAACCGCATCGTGTCGGTAGCCATGAGCGTCTTCACGTGTCCGGGGACATTCCGGGCGGTCGTCAGTCTTGCGACGAGATGCGCGGCGCTAGCAACGATGTCGTCGATGACGCTGTCGAGGGCGTCGCGGTCGGCGACGATGCCGGATCTGGATAGGGCACGGATCGCGCCGGCGCGTAGATCGAATCGGCTGAACCGGCCGCTGGATGCTCGCGAGCGTTCATCCGCGTCCGCGACGGCGGCACCGGCAAGCGAGGCGATGTCGAGGCCGGCGAGGTCGACGACTGTGAACGGGAGCGGAAGTCTCGCATTCGTCAGCTTCGGGTCGATCGCCGTGAGCTCGTCGCGGATTGTTGACTCCCAGTCCTCCTCGTCGAGGTGGACGGGCTTGTTGGGTCGTGAGAGCGCCCACGCGCGCCGGTCGATCTGCGTCAGCACGGCCAGGCTTGGATGGGCTCCTGGATGCGCCGCGGTCCACTCGACGATGAGCCGCGCGCGGTTGGCTTCGATCTGCGCGGACCGTCGCGATAGTGGTCGCACGGCGGTCGCTAGTTCCGCGATCTCTCCGTCGGCGCCGATGGAGTACCCATGCGTGGCGAGGGCAGCGACCCATTGCGGATCGGTGCGCGCGGCCAACTCTCCTTCGGCGTTGATGATCGTGTGGAACTTCATCGCCACACGCGAATCGACGTTGGTCCACTTGCCGTCGTTGCCTTGGACTTTGATGTTCAGCCAGAGGTGTCGGTGCGCGTGTGGGTCCAACGCGCGAGAGCGGCGATGTTGAAGTTCGACAACCTCGAGCCGGACGATGGACTCGCGGATCAATCCGCCGTGACCGCGGCGGGCGTTCAGCTCTCGCTGCCACAGAAGGAGGATGCGGTCGCGCAGTCGGTCCTGGAGTGCCTCGAACTCCGTCGCGAGGTCCGCATGCAGCAAAGCGGCAACGCTGTAGGACTTCGGGTGATTCAACGTGCCGTCCAGGAGCAGGTCTGCATTTGGGCGCAGAAGCGGATTGCCGCGCTCATCGCCGGTGGCCGGGTCACGCCCACTTAGCCACACTCGTAGTGCGTCCGCCGACAGTTCATCCGAACGAATCATGCCGCGCTCAACGACCAGTCTCGACACTGACGAGTCGCCGGACTCGCTGTAGGCCTCGAGCGCCTCTGCACCTTTGGAGTGTTGGAGGTGCGCGTCGCAGGTGCCCTCGAGCGCGTATGCGATCGCGTTCCGAACTCCGCGGGAGTCCACTCCCCGCTTCCACCGCTCGAGTCCTCCGCGCATAGGGCAAGAGTACATGCGTAGATGTGTCACCGCTAGGCATGGTGCCTGCGTGCATTGCTCGTTTGTCGCTCGCGTTGTTCTGGCGCGCTTGGGTCTGGACGTGAAGAACTGGAGACTTGGTTCGAGTAACCGGTCGCTTCGAGGTGGCCCCGTCGAGATGCAGTCGCTAGACAGGCTCGGTGGTTCGAATCAATTCGCAGTTCACGCACGACCAGACTGCGGAGTGCACATCGCCCACGGGAATCGGCTTGACGCAGTTAGGACACTGACGCGGATCAACGAGGTGCGTGTCCGTCCTCGGGACTATGGACGCTGACGAGAAACTCGTCCACGTTCGGGAGATGGGCACGGACGCTGCGATTCGCGTCGGCGCTGATGGCGTCGATCTGCTGACGGGATGCGGTGGCCTCGACGGCGAGTATCGCGTCTCCCTCGAGGCGGTGTCCGTTCCAGCGCAGCCGGATCCGATCGACGTGGTCGATGCCGTCGACGTGGTCGAGCGCGTGCGCGATCTTGTCGACCAACTCGGGTTCCACTCCGTCAAGCAGACGGCGGCCGATACTGCGCACGGTGCCAATGAGGAGGACGAAGATCGCGGCGGAGATGATCAACCCGACGATGGGGTCAGCGAGGGGGAAGCCGAGCAGCACACCGATCCCACCGGCAACGACGGCCAGCGAGGTGAATCCGTCAGTGCGGGCGTGGATACCGTCAGCGACCAAGGCGGCGGAGCCGATCCGCTGTCCGACGCGGATCCTGTACACGGCGACGATCTCGTTGCCGAGGAACCCGATCACTCCGGCGGCGATCACCCAGCCGATATTGGTCAGCGGCTGCGGGTGGATGATGCGGTCAATGGATTGCCAGGCGGCGACGATCGCGGACAGGGCGACGACGAACACGATGAACAACCCCGCGAGGTCCTCGGCGCGGCCGAGGCCGTACGTGTAGTGGCGTGACGCCGCGCGGCGGCCGAGGATGAACGCCACCCACAGCGGGACGGCAGTGAGTGCGTCGGAGAAGTTGTGGATCGTGTCGGCGAGCAGCGCGACGGAGCCACTGAAGAAGACGACCACCGCCTGCAGGACGGTCGTTACCAGCAGGATGAGCAGGCTGATCTTCAGCGCCCGGATGCCGGAGCTGTTCGCCTCCATCGCATCATCGATGGCGTCCGCGGCGTCATGCGAGTGCGGCACGAACAGCCCGTAAACGAACCCCTTGAACCCTGTTGGATGACTGTGATCGCTGCCGTGTCCGTGGTCATGATCGGCGTGCGCGTGGTCGCGGTCACGGTGGTCATGGCCACCGTGACCGCGTTCGTGCCGGTGGGTGTCATTGTGCTCGTGGCCGGTTGTCATTCGCCGACTCGATCCGCATGATGGTGGCGCGGAGTGCCCCCCAGCGAGTGTTCGGCTTGGAAGATGGCGTCCGCGACCAGTCTGGAAGCGTGCTCGTTCTCCAACCGGTAGAACACCTTCTGCCCTTCCTGCCGGGTCGCAACGATGCGCGCAAGACGCAGCTTTGCCAGATGCTGCGACACCCCGGCCGGTGACTTCTTGACCGCTTCAGCAATGCTGTTCACGGACAGCTCCTCTGCGCCTTGCAGAGCAAGGATGATCCGCACCCTTGTGGCGTCCGCCAACATCCCGAATACCTCCACCGCAAGCTCCACATACGAACTATCCGATCGATAGCCGCATTTCTGCTTATCTGCGCTCATACGCGGATATTACACTCATCCCGAGCGCGCGGCGGCCTCAAACCAGGGATTGCCCGGACTAGTCCGAGGGTCGAACGCCGAGAGCTCAGTGATGGTCGCGGCCCTGAACGCCCTCGTGGCCTTCCTCGAGGAGCATGCCGACCGACGTTGCGCAGGCGTCGCCGCGCCAAGCCTCGGTACCTTCCCGAATCGCGAACGCAGCGATGACGAGGCCGGCGACCGCGTCGGCCCACCACCACCCGAACAGGCTGTTTACGACCAGGCCGACGAGTACGGCCGCGGAGAGGTAGGTGCAGATCAGGGTCTGCTTGGAGTCCGCGATCGCGGTGGCGGATCCCAGCTCACGTCCCGCCCGACGCTCGGCCACGGAAAGGAACGGCATGATGACGACACTGAGAGCGGTGATGACAATGCCGAGCGTCGAATGCTCGACGTCGACTCGACCAACCAATGCAAGAACGGACGCGACGGTCACGTACGCAGCGAGGGCGAAGAACGCGACCGCAATGACGCGCAGCGTTCCCTTCTCCCACCGCTCCGGGTCCCGGCGGGTGAACTGCCACGCGACTGCGGCCGCGGAAAGGACTTCAATCGTGGAGTCCAACCCGAAACCGACCAACGCCGCCGAGGACGCCACTGCGCCAGCGGTGATCGCGACGACAGCTTCGACCAGGTTGTAGGCGATGGTCGCGGTGACGATCCATCGGATCCGGCGCTGCAGGATGTGCCGGCGATCCTCGGCGATCGCGGGAGCAGCGGTAGTCACGCGCAAGTGCAGCTCTCTCCGGCACAGCATCCGGGCTCGACGTAAAGCACAACCCGCAGCAGTTCGTCCAAGGCGGGGGCAAGGTGGGAGTCCGCGAGGCGATACCAGGTGCGGCGACCGTCCGGCACGGCCTCTACGAGCCCGCAGCCGCGCAGGCACGCGAGCTGATTGGACATCACCTGACGAGAGACTCCGAGCGCATCAGCCAAATCCGACGGGTAGGCGGGAGCTTCCCGAAGCGCCAGCAGCACGCCCGTGCGGGTGGCATCGGACAGCGCGTGTCCCAGCCGGGCAAGCGCGGCGGTATGCGTCGCCGTGGCAGAAGTGATCGCAGCAGCCATGTTTGCACAATACAGGAGATTCTGAATTAAGTAGAGCGTGTATTGAAGGCGGGATGCGTGGCTGGGGGAATACAGTCGGTCTCGTATCGCTTCTATACCCTAGGGGGGTATGGTATCCACATGAACGGGTACGACGGAAACAAGGACGATCTCCAACAGCGGCTGCGGCGCATCGAGGGCCAGGTGCGCGGTATCGCACGGATGGTCGAAGAGGACAAGTACTGCATCGACATCCTCACCCAGGTGTCCGCAGCGACGAAGGCCTTGGAGACGGTTGCGCTGTCTCTGTTGGGCGATCACCTGCGTCACTGCGTCGCGGAGGCATCTGCCGAAGGCGGCCAGGTCGCCGCAGAGAAGATCCGTGAAGCCAACGACGCGATCGCGCGTCTGGTCCGTTCCTAAACACCCACGCACCCATCGGAGGACATCCCCATGACTGACCCCATCGACCTCGGTCTGAAAGAAAGCACTGCCGCCAGCTGCTCCTGCTGTTCCACGGCGACATCCCCAGCCACCGACAGCCCGATCGCTGTGACCCCGGCAGTGACGGAAGAACTTCTCGTCTCCGGGATGACATGCGGGCACTGCGTGTCCAGCGTCACCAAGGAGCTGACCCGCCTCACGGGTGTTGAGAACGTCACCGTTGACCTACACGCCGGCGGCGCATCCCGCGTCACCATTCACAGCTCGACGCCGATCAACGCTTCCGCGGTCAAAACAGCTATCGAAGAAGCCGGATACGCCCTGGCCGACAACTAGGCCTACAACACTTCGACGCAACGCAAACAAGGAGGCTCACATGAGCCAGCACGATCATTTCCCTGAATCTGTGGACCGAGACGATCAGGCCGCCGCGTCCGCTACGACGCCTGTCGCGCACAAACACGCCGCGATGGACCACTCCGCGCACGGCGATGACGAAGCGCCAGCTTCGGGGCACTCGGGGCACGGTCACGCGGACCATGGCGACCACGCCGGTCATGGCGGCCACGCCGGTCACGCCGGTCATGGCGGCCACGCCGGTCACGCCGGTCACGGCGACCATGTGGCAAGGTTCCGCCGGCTGTTCTGGATCATGCTGATCCTCGCCGTCCCGGTGGTGGGATTCTCCACGATGTTCTCCATGCTGATCGGCTACCCCCTCCCGGACATCGCATGGGTGGGGTGGGTGTCCCCGGTCCTGGGCACGGCCATGTACGTGTGGGGCGGTGCCCCGTTCCTGACGGGCGCCATCGGTGAGCTCCGCGCCCGCAAACCCGGCATGATGCTGCTGATCGCCCTCGCGATCACTGTCGCATTTGTCGCCTCCTGGGGTGCGAGCGTGGGGCTGCTGCACCACGAGCTGGACTTCTGGTGGGAGCTAGCGCTCCTGATCGTCATCATGCTCCTGGGCCACTGGATCGAGATGCGATCCCTAGCCCAGACCACTTCCGCTCTGGACTCCCTCGCCGCCCTCTTGCCGGATGAGGCCGAGAAGGTCGACGGCGACAGCACCGTCACCGTCGCCCCCGCAGACCTGCAGGTCGGAGACGTCGTGGTCGTCCGACCCGGCGGGCGCGTGCCGGCGGATGGCCGGATCGTGCAGGGCTCGGCAAGCATGGACGAGTCCATGATCACCGGCGAGTCCCGACCGGTGCGACGCAGCGACGGGGACCCGGTGATTGCCGGGACCGTAGCCACCGACTCTGGGGTCCGAGTAGTGATCACGGCGGTCGGTGAGGACACCGCCCTCGCTGGGATTCAAAAGCTCGTCACCGAAGCGCAGAACTCCTCCTCCCGTGCGCAGCGTCTCGCAGACCGCGCCGCAGGGTGGTTGTTCTGGTTCGCGCTCGGAGCCGCGGCCATCACCGCCATCGTGTGGACCGTCGTGGGACAGCCCGATATGGCTGTCGTGCGCACCATCACCGTGCTGGTAATCGCGTGCCCCCACGCCCTGGGGTTGGCGATCCCACTGGTGGTGTCCATCGCCACCGAGCGCGCCGCCCGCGCCGGCGTACTGGTCAAGGACCGACTGGCGCTGGAGAGCATGCGCACCATCGACACGGTCCTGTTCGACAAGACCGGCACCCTCACCAAGGGCACCCCCGCCGTCACTGCCATCCACCCCATCGACGGCACCAAAACGGACGAACTGCTTGCTCTGGCGGCTTCCGCCGAGATCGACTCCGAGCATCCCCTCGCCCGCGCGATCGTCAACGCCGCCCACGAGAAGCAACTCGCCATCCCTCGCTCCAGCGACTTCGCGTCGTCACCCGCGGTCGGCGTCCGCGCGCTCGTAGACGGGCGCATCATTCAGGTCGGCGGCCCGTACCTTCTCGAGCAGGAAGAAGCGACCGAGCTACCCATCGCGGACGAGTGGCGCGATGAAGGCGCGATCATCCTCCATGTCCTCATCGACGGGACGGTGGCGGGCGCCTTGCGGCTCGCGGACGAGATCCGCCCGGAATCCCGAGAAGCCATCATCGCGCTGCAGGAACGCGGCGTTCACGTGGTCATGATCACCGGGGACGCGGAAGCCGTCGCCGCGTCCGTGGCCGCCGAGCTCGGCATCAACCGGTACTTCGCCGGCGTCCGCCCCGAAGACAAGGCCTCCAAGGTCAAGCAGCTGCAAAGCGAAGGCCGAAAGGTCGCGATGGTGGGCGACGGAGTGAACGACGCCCCCGCCCTCGCCCAAGCCGACGTCGGAATCGCGATCGGCGCGGGCACAGACGTCGCCATTGCTTCCGCAGGCGTAATCCTCGCCAGCGACGACCCCCGGTCGGTGGTCTCAGTGATCGAGCTGTCCCGAGCCAGCTACCGCAAGATGACACAAAACCTATGGTGGGCAGCCGGCTACAACCTCATCTCCGTCCCCCTCGCCGCCGGCGTCCTCGCCCCGATCGGGTTCGTACTGCCTATGTCTGTCGGCGCGATCCTGATGTCGCTGTCCACGATCGTGGTAGCCCTCAACGCCCAGCTGCTGCGGCGGCTGGACCTCAATCCGGACGCCGTCATCAACAAAAAGTAGGCCGGCACCGGCAAGGGGGTCAGCTGACTCATCTCGTCCCGGCCGGGGGCTGGCTTGCCGCTCAGCCCCCGGCCGTCGCGTCAATCCCGGACGTGTTCGGGCGCGACGCACCGCGTCGGTTGGATCTGCACCGAAGCCGTGATGCACCCGTCTGAGCCGAGGAGACACGGCATCGTCGCGCTCATCGTGAGTCGTCCGTCCTGATGACAGTCCGCCAAGTGTTGCCAGCATCCGTGGTGACGCGGACTCCGCCGCCATCAGCGATTGCTACAGCGCCGTCGAAACTGACGGAGATCGCGGCGGCCTCCCCGATGGCTTTCCCGACGGTGTTCCAGACCACCCCTTCCATCGTGCTGCCAGCCCATATGGTGCCGTCCGTAGCGACTCCGATGATGCCCTCTTCCACCGTGGGATCAGCGGCAATGACCAGAAGGGAGGGTGAGTCTGCGACGTTCGCGAAGGTGAGTCCAGCGTCGCGGCTGACCATCAAACCGTCCGGGGTGGTGGCGGTGACCACCCAGGGATTCATGGCGTCGATGCTGATGTCCCGCGCCGTCAGCGACCCGATGTCCGTCCACGTCTGCCCGGCGTCGATGCTTGCCGCCAAAACAGGCCGGTCCGAGGGCAGCCCGAGGAGGAAGTCCGGCGCGGCGGGGGTGGCGGCGAGCATATGGAAGTCGGTGACTCCTGCCAGGGAAACTTGCTCCCAGCCCGTGTCGGTGTGCCGGACCAGGCCGATGTTCGGCGCAATGAAGGTGTCGTCTTGATTGTCCGGGGCGGGGTGGCCAGAGGCGACGAGGGTGCCCGCCTGTACCGTGAGGCCCATTGCATCAAAACTGACACCTCCGACCAGGGACACCTCCTCTGAGGTGGGGTCGACCCGGTACGCGCCGGTATGTGCGCCTACCAGCAGCGCACCGTCTGCGTCGAAAGCAACGTCGTGGACGTGCGGGATGAGATCGAGCGATGTTGCACCGTCGGGCGCCGCAGCACACGCGGCGGTTGTGATGGTGAGTGTCGTGGCCAAGCCGATTGCGGCGAGGGTGCGTGTAGTTGTCTTCATAGTTGCGTTCTCCCTGAGCCAGGGGCCGGCCGTCGGGTGCGGCCAGCCCCTAGCGGTCAGAGCGTCGCGAGAATGTCCTCCATCGTGGTGATTTCTGTGGTCTGCGAAGCGATGATGGCCTCAGCGAGCGCGAGGACATCGGCATTCCCACCGTTGTCGACCTCGGACTGCGCCATCTCGATCGCTCCCTCGTGGTGGACGATCATCTGCTCCAGGAAGAGGCGGGACGCCTCCGCCCCGGTGGCGTCTTCGAGGGCCTGCATGTCGGTTTCCGACATCATCCCTCCGTGATCCATCCCGCCCATGTCACCCATTGGCGTGCCCCACTCATCAAGCCAGGACTCCATCAGCTCGATCTCCGGGCCCTGCGCGGCCTTGATCTGCTCAGCCAGCGTGATCACGCGCTCGTCGATGTTCTCCTTCGCCAGGATCATGTCGGCCATCTCCACGGCTTGTTCGTGGTGCGGGATCATCATCATCGTGAACTGCATGTCGGCGTCGTTCACGTCGGCCGCCGTAGATGCGGAAGCCGATGAGCCCATTCCGGGCATGTTGTCCATTCCACCTGCGCCGGTGGTGCCGGCACAGCCGGCGAGAGCGAGCAGTGCGGTCAGGGTAATTGCAGCGGTCGCCGCGGCACGGTTGTTCATTGGTTCTCCTCAGTCGTCTGTGTGGCGCGCACGGTCAGGATGACCGCGCGCAGAAGCTCAGCTGACCTTCATCGGGTCAGCGAACAACCTTCACGTACGACTGATACAAAGAACGAGAAGAGACGGTGGTCGCGGTATCGCCGCTTGAACGGCCGCCATAAGGGGGCCGGCCCGGCCGAACGCGACACCCCAGGAGATACCGGCGCGAGGCAGCAGGAACAGCAGCGACACGACCAACAGGGCCAACACGCACGCCATCGCGAGCATGGCGTCATGCCCACCGCAGCCCGGGCAGCCATCGTCGGCCGGCGGCGCATCATGGCCGTGAGCGGCGCCGACTTCCTGCAGGGACACGGCGGCGACAGGCTCCGCGTGCACGGCAGAGGAAGTCAGCACGTGCATGGCGAGCAGCCCGACGATCAGCGCGGCAGTGAGCGCGATGAGCAGCAGCACAGATCTACCCAGCCCGTGCGGGCTACGGCGCAGATACCGCGCGAGAGCGATCACCGAGATCTCACCTCCTACTTCGATGGTAATCGTCCCTCCCGCCCCGCGCTCGGCGTGCGAGCAATCCGTTCTCAGGGCCGGGGTTCTCGCCTCGCTGCTGCGGCGCACGCCGTCTACGTCGACGCCGGGGGCGGGGAAGGCCGCTGGTGACCACGAAAGCTGATGGCGGCGTCGTCGCCGCAGCGTCGATCAACAGGTCGCTGAAGCGTCGGCCAACAGGTCAAGCGCCCTGAGCCACCCCGCTCACAAATGGCGTCAGGAGTCCTGCTTAAGCGGGTCGCCTGTGATCTATCAGGACATCTCTGACTATAGAACTGACGGAGGTTGTTGACAGCCGGGTCTTCCAGTTGGGAGGAAGACTTCATGACATCAACTCTGTCCGCGTCTGCGTTGCGAGCTATCGAGCGACGGGCCAATCACAAGCTCGCCGTCCTGCGTCACGTCGAGGAAGTCAGCGGGAACGTCGCGGCGAGCTGCCGCTACTTCGGCGTGAGCCGGCAGGCGTACTACGCCTGGCTCAAACGCTACGGGGCGGAAGGCTTCGAGGGGTTGAAGGACCGCTCCAGCGCCCCGCACCACTCACCGACCGCGACGGACGCGGAAGTCGTGGAGAAGATCCTCTGGCTGCGTCAGCAGTATCACTTCGGCCCGGCGAAGATCACGATGTATCTGAAGCGGTACCACGACGTCACCGTCAGCGCGTCCGGTGTCTGGCGGATCCTGAAGAAGCTCGGCCTGAACCGCCTCCCAGCATCGCAGCGATACAAACGCACGGAGACCCGCTGGAAACGCTACGAGAAGCAACGCCCAGGCCATGCGCTGCAGGTCGATGTGAAGTTCATCGAGCCGCTCGGGCAGACCGGGAAGAAGAAGCGCTACTACCAATACACCGCCATCGACGACTGCACCCGCTTGCGCGTGCTGCGGGCCTACCCGACGCACGATCAGAAGACAGCGATCCGCTTCATCGATCACGTGCTCTCGAGACTGCCGTTCCAGGTCGAGAAGGTTCAGACCGACAATGGCAGCGAGTTCGGGCAGTCGTTCCACTGGCATCTGCTCGACAAAGGCATCGGGCACGTCCGCATCCGGCCGGCCACGCCCCGCCTCAACGGCAAGGTCGAGCGCTCGCACCGCATCGACTCCGAGGAGTTCTACCGGCTCCTCGAGGGGGAAGTCATCGACGACGTCAATCTCTTCAATGACCGACTCCAGCAATGGGAAGACCACTACAACTACGATCGACCACACGGAGCCCTCGCCGGTAACACACCCTACGAACGGCTCAAACAGAAAACCCGAGACCCACTGTCATAGGCCTCCGTCAGTTGCACACTTAAGCGGGTCGCCGAAGACCGTGCGCGTGACAACAATCTGACAACAACTGAACGAAAACGACCTGATTCAGTCCATTCGAGCACAATTGAAATCCGCATGTTTTCAGGGTTTTGAACAAAGGACGACATGCTGCCACTAGCCTTGCGTGGGTTCGAGCCCCACGGGGCCCACCGTTGACCTTCAGACCGCCGGAGCCCGCCCCAGAGTGCTTCTTGCGCGCGACGACTCGTCTGTGCTACGCGTTCCGGTTCTCCCCACGCCTCGTGTCGCCGCGCAGCAATTCCGGACTCGGTGTAACAATTCGACGCCGCGTGCGCCCGGTCTCTCAGGCTGCCGCAACAATAGAGGGGCACCTGCCCACAGCATCCGGGCACATCCCCTCGCCTTGGAGGCATCTCATGTCGCGCTCCCGCCTGCTCACCCTCGCCGCCGGAATCGCGGTCGCCGCATTCGCCCTCGCGGGGTGCTCGAGCGCGACAGGCGCCGACCCGTCCGCTGAGCCGGATGCCGGATACGTGACGCCGGGCAAGCTGACGATCGCTACCGGCGACATCGCCTACTACCCGTACGTGATCGACGACGACCCGGCGTCCGGTGAGGGATTCGAGGCCGCCATCGCCTACGCCATCGCCGACAAGCTCGGCTTCCAGGCCGAGGACGTCGAGTGGGTGCGTACGAGCTTCGAAGCCGCGATCGCGCCCGGCCCGAAGAACTTCGACTTCAACATCCAGCAGTACACGATCACCGACGAGCGCAAGCAGGCCGTGGACTTCTCGTCGCCCTACTACTCGGCCAGCCAGGCGATCGTCGCCGTCAAGGGTGGCGCGGCGGACGGCGTCGACTCGATCGACGGACTCAAAGACCTCGTGATCGGTGCCATGGCCGGATCCACCAGCGCGTTGACCCTCGATGAGGTCGTTCAGCCCACGAGCGCGCCGCAGCTGTTCGGGTCGAACGAAGATGTCGTGGCCGCCCTGAACGCGGGGCAGATCGACGCCTTCGTGATCGACCTGCCGACCGCCTACCTCGCGACCGCGATGTACATCGAGGACTCGTTCATCGTCGGAGAGCTTCCGGCCGGAGGAATCCCGGATGAGTGGGGCGTCGTGCTCTCGAAGGACTCGCCCCTGACCGACCAGGTCTCGGCCGCGATCGACGAGCTGCGCGAGGACGGAACGCTCGCCGCGATCACGGACGAATGGCTCGGCGCGGGCCAGGGCGTCACCCTCCTGCAGTGAGTGCGCCGCAGTGACCCCGCCGAACTGAGGACGCCGCGATGAATCCTCGCGGCATCCTCCGCTCGACCTCCGATACCGTCGAGCCGTGAGCGCCCACTCCCCCAGCGAGCTCGAACTCGAGCGCAGAGCCTTTCGCGCGCGCCAGTCGCGCCGTTCGGTGCTGGTCGCGATCGCCTCGTCGATCGTGTTCGCGATCATCGTCTGGGCGACCGTCATCAACACCCCCGGGTGGGCCGGGGTGCAGCGGGCATTCTTCGATCCGGCCATCGCCTGGCAGGCCCTCCCCGCCGTGTGGGCGGGGTTCCTCCTGAACCTGCAGGTGCTGGGCCTGTCGCTCATCACGGTGCTGATCGTCGCCATCGCCATCGCGTTGCTGCGCACCCTGCCGGGCCCGGTCTTCGTTCCGCTGCGTGCCCTCGCCGCGGCGTACACCGACGTCTTCCGCGGCCTGCCGTTCATCATCGTGCTGTACCTGGTCGGTTTCGGCATTCCGACGCTCGTCAACGAGCGCATCCCCGTGATCTATCTCGGCACGCTCGCGGTGACACTCACCTACTCCGCCTATGTGTCCGAGGTCATCCGGGCCGGAATCGAATCCGTGCACCCCTCGCAGCGCCTCGCCGCGCGTGCGCTCGGGCTCGGCTACGGCCAGACGCTCCGCCGCGTCGTGCTCCCCCAGGCCTTCCGCCGGATCACCCCGCCGCTCATGAACGACTTCGTCGCGATGCAGAAGGACGTCGGCCTCATCTCGATCCTCGGCGCGACCGACGCCGTGCTCGCCGCCAAGATCGAGGGCGCGCAGACCTACAACTTCACGCCGTACATCGTGGCCGGCATCCTGTTCATCCTGCTCGCGATCCCCACGATCCGCCTGACGGACTGGTACGCGGCTCGGCTGCGCGCCCGTGAGCAGAGCGGGGTACTTCTATGAGCGGAGTACTGCTGTGACCGCGCTGCTGTCGGCGACCGACCTGTGGAAGTCCTTCGGTGACGGATCCCAATCGAAGGATGTGCTGCGGGGCGTCTCGCTCGAGCTGGCGAAGCACGAGGTGGTCGCCGTGATCGGGGCGAGCGGATCCGGCAAGTCGACCCTGCTGCGCTGTCTGGATCTGCTCGAGCCCATCGACGACGGCCGGATCCTGCTCGCGGGCGACGACATCTCAGACCCGCGCGTCGACGCGAACCGCGTGCGGTCGCGCCTCGGATTCGTGTTCCAGGGCTTCAACCTGTTCCCGCACATGTCGGTGCTCGACAACGTCACGCTCGCCTCGCGGGTCACGCGGCGTGAGAGACGAGCGGATGCCGAGGCTCGCGGCCGCGCGATCCTCGAGCGCGTCGGACTCGCCGACAAGGCTGCCGAACACCCCGACCGGCTGTCGGGCGGTCAGCAGCAGCGCGTCGCGATCGCCCGGGCCATCGCGACCGACCCCGAGGTCCTGCTGCTCGATGAGATCACGTCGGCCCTCGACCCCGAACTGGTCGGCGAGGTTCTCGAGCTGGTGCGGGCCCTCGCCGAAGAGGGCACGACGATCCTGATGGCAACGCACGAGATGGCTTTCGCACGCGACGTCGCGCACCGCGTGCTGTTCCTCGACGAGGGGCGCGTACTCGAGCAGGGCACGCCCGCGGAGGTCCTCGGCGCACCGCGCGAGGAGCGGACCCGCGCGTTCCTCGCCCGCTTCACCGGGTGATCGGCTTAGGCGAGCGAGAAGATGACCTCGACCTCGACCGGGCTGTCGAGCGGCAGCACCGGCACGCCGACCGCCGATCGGGCGTGGCGGCCGGCGTCGCCGAAGATCTCGCCCAGCACCTCGCTCGCACTGTTCACGACGCCGGGCTGGCCGAGGAAGTCGGGGACGGATGCCACGAACCCGGTGACCTTCACGACGCCCGTGAGCCGGTCCACGCCCCCGGCCGCCGCGGCGGCGGCGGCGATCGCGTTGAGCGCGCACAGACGCGCATACGCCTTCGCATCCGCAGCGGGAACCAGACCGTGCCCATCGCCGACCTTCCCCGCCGCCGGGAGCTGGCCCGAGACGAGCGGCAGCTGACCAGCGGTGAAGACCAGGTCGCCGTGGACCTTGGCGGGCACGTAGGCGGCGAGGGGCGGTACGACATCGGGCAAATCGATGCCCAGCTCGGCGAGTTTCGCGGAAACGCTCATGAGATCACTGTCCTTCGAATTGACGGGATGCTTCGGCCGCGGCGGCGAGACCGGCGTTGCCCGAGGCATCCGCTCCGCCGACGGGACGCTTGAGGTAGGCGACGAGGCCACCCTCGGGGCCCGCAACGACCTGGACGAGCTCCCAGCCCTGCTTGCCCCAATTGTTCAGGATCGCTGCCGTGTTGTGAATCAGCAGCGGAGTAGTGAGGTACTCCCAGGTGGTCATCGCACTCCCGAGATCGCGGTGGTCGGATCGTTTCCGAACGGGAGGCGCGCGCGACCGTTTCGGTCATCGCTCAGCTAACTCCCTTACGATCAACCCTATGCCTGATAAGAATCGGACGGCTACGGGCGTGCTCGGCGGGATCGCCGGCCTCGTAGGCCTGAGCGCAGTCGCTGGTCTCTTGGTGACCGCCACCGTTACGCCGGCCATCGCCGTATCGGGCGCCGCGGCGTCGAGCGCGATCACGATGTTCGACAACATGCCGAGCTACCTCGAGATCGACGATCTGATGCAGCAGAGCGAGATCTACGCGAAGCAGAGCGACGGCAGTGATCTTCTGCTCGCCCGGTTCTACGACCAGAACCGCCTGCCCGTCACCTACGAGCAGATCGCGCCCGTCATGTTCGACGCGATCCTCTCGAGCGAAGACCCCCGCTATTACGAGCACGGTGGCGTCGACCTCATCGGCACGACGCGCGCGCTGCTCAGCAACGCGCAGGGCGGCCAGACGCAGGGTGGGTCCTCGATCAGCCAGCAGTACGTCAAGAACGTCCTCGTGCAGAAGTGCGAGAAGGAAGCGCCCACACAAGAAGAGCTCGCCGCGTGCTGGGAGAAGGTCACCCTGGCCAAGGGGATCGAGGGCTATCAGCGCAAGCTGCAAGAGATGCGCTACGCGATCGCGCTGGAGCAGCGCTACTCGAAGAACGATGTCCTGCTCGGATACCTCAACATCGCCAACTTCGGTGGCACGACGTACGGAATCGGCGCCGCCGCCCAGTACTACTTCAGCGTGAACGCGTCGGATCTGACGCTGTCGCAGGCCGCGACGCTCGCCGGCATGGTGCAGAACCCCAACACGTACCGCATCGACAGGCCCGAGCGTGAGACCAACGGCGCCGCGGACGGGTACGCCGTCACGACGGACCGTCGTAACTACGTCCTGCGCCAGATGCTCACCGAGGGCAAGATCACGCAGGAGCAGTACGACGCGGCGAAGGCCGAGGTCATCACCCCGGCGATCAACGCGACGGAACAGGGGTGCCAGCAGGCCGGCGGTGCCGCATACTTCTGCGACTACGTCCGGACAATCGTCCTGAACGATGTCGCCTTCGGCCAGACGCCCGAGGAGCGGAGCGCGGCTCTGCGCCGCGGTGGGCTGAAGATCTACACGACGCTCGACCTCGACCTGCAGTTCGCGGCAGAGAAGGCCATCTCGATCGTGCCGGCCACGCACCCGAACCTCGACCTCGGGTCGACCGGAGTCCAGCTCGAGGTGGGCACCGGGCGCGTGCTGTCGATGGTGCAGAACCGCAAGTACACGCAGGATGCGGACCAGTCGGCCGCTGACGCGGCGTATACGTCCATCAACTACAACACGCGGTACGTCAACGGTGGCTCGAACGGCTTCAACCCGGGATCGACCTACAAGCTCTTCACCCTCTTGAACTGGCTCGAGCACGGACACTCCGTGAACGAGGTCATCAACGGTCGGCAGCGCAACTTCACCGTGCTGACCGACTGCGACGGAGGCACTCAGCGCGTTTCTTCCGGCGAGATCAAGAACTTCGAGGGCGTCGGCGGCTACAGCGGCACCCCGATGAAGTTCACGGCGGACTCGCTGAACACCGGATTCCTCGCGATGAGCGAGAAGGTCAGCGTCTGCGACACGAACAAGATCGCCGATCGACTCGGCGTCGAGTACGCCAACGGATTCAAGACGTACATCGGCAACGAGAGCGACCCGAATAACACGGTCAACGTCCCCTACGACATCCTGGGCTCGAAGAACATCGCCCCCATCGACATGGCCGCGGCCTATGCGACCATCGCGAGCAACGGCCTCTACTGCCCGCCGAAGGCGATCGACGCGGTCTTCAACTCCGATGGCGAGGCGCTCCCCCTCCCGAACACCACCTGCAATCAGGTGCTGGATGGCTCCGTGGCGTCGACGGCCGCGTTCGCGCTCGCCGGCGTCATCAACGGCGGCTCCGCCGCGGCGTCCCGTCCCGGTGACGGTATCCCCGTGTTCGGCAAGACAGGCATCCACGAGCAGTTCCAGACCTGGATGGACGGCAGCAGTTCCAAGGTCACGACCGTCGTCTGGGTGGGGAACGTCAAGGGGCAGCAGCGCCTGGACCGCAACTCGGCCAACGGCTATTCCCTGTGGCGCATGCGTCACACCATCTGGCCTGCCATGCAGCGCGCCGCGAACGCCAAGTACGGCGGCGACGCATTCGCCAAGCCCGACTCCAACCTCACGCGCCAGGTGCAGATCGATCTGCCCAACGTCGTGGGCCAGCCGATCGACCAGGCGACGAAGACGCTCGAAGATGCCGGATTCTCCGTGATCGTCGGCGACGCGGTCGACGGTACTCAGGGCCCGGGAATCGTCGAGCGTCAGGACCCGGGTGCGGGTCGCGTCAGCGGTGGGACGACGGTCACCCTTTCGCCGAGCAACGGGCAGGGTCTCGCCGTGCCGAACGGATTGATCGGAACCAACCGTGGAGCAGCAGAGGCGGCGATCCGCGGCGCCGGGTTCGGTCGAGTCGACGCGATCTGCGAGGTGAACGCGGCGGCTGCGCCCGGTGATGGTGTCGTTTCGGCTGTCTCGCCTGGTGAGGGCACGATCGCGAATAGGAATACGCCGATCTCCATCACATACCAGCGCCCGAACTGCTCGTGACCTCGCGATCCCGCCAGGGCCTGCGCGCCCTGGCGGCCGCGGGCGCCATCGGTGCCGCAGCGTTCGTCTGGGGTGTCGGTATCGAGCGCTACCTGTTCACGCTGCGGCGCGCCGAGCTGGCGATCCTGCCCGCGGGCGCCGCACCGCTCCGGGTCCTGCACATTTCGGACGTCCACATGGCGCCGTGGCAGCGCCGCAAGCAGGCGTGGATCGCCTCGCTCGCGTCGCTCCGCCCCGATCTGATCGTCAACACGGGCGACAACCTGGGACACATCGATGGGCTACGCGGCGTGCGCGCGGCGTTCGCGGGCTTCCGCGGGACGCCCGGCTTCTTCGTCCACGGGTCGAACGACATGCACGCCCCGACACCGCGCAATCCGTTGCGTTACTTCCTCGGCCCGTCACGCAAGCGCCGCGCTGCCCCGCGACTCGATGTCGGCGCGATGGAGAACTACTTCACCGAGCACCTCGGTTGGACGAACCTGAACAACGCGGCCGGTTCGATCGATCTCTCGGGACTGCGGGTGGATGCGTTCGGTGTCGGCGACGCGCACCATGACGACGATCGGCTCGATCTGGTGCCGAGCATGGCCGCGAGCCTGCGCGAGAGAGACGAGGCACCGGCCGCGCTGACGATCGGTGTGGCGCATGCCCCGTACCGGCGCGTCCTCGATACCTTCACGGATGCGGGAGCCGACGCGATCTTCGCCGGCCACACCCACGGGGGCCAGGTCCGCCTCCCGGGCTTCGGTGCGCTCGTGGCCAACTGCGACATCCCCCTGAAGCAATCGAGGGGTCTTTCCGCCTGGACGCGACGTGGACGGACGGTTCCGCTCAACGTCAGCGCGGGCCTCGGCCATTCGATCTATGCGCCGGTCCGCTTCGCCTGCCGACCCGAGGCGACCCTGCTGACGCTCGTCGCTCGCGAATGACGCGGTTCTGGTCGGCCGACGAGTTCGGGTAGACTCGGAGGGTTGCCACGGGGTGTGGCGCAGCTTGGTAGCGCGCGTCGTTCGGGACGACGAGGCCGCAGGTTCAAATCCTGTCACCCCGACAGACGAAGGAGGGTCGCCAACAGCGGCCCTCCTTCTTCGTTCCTCCCCGACCCGAAGCTGGAGCTCGATGACCAACGCCACTGCGACGCCCTTTCCCACGGGGACGCCGAAGATCCGTCTCGTCGCCTTCGACCTGGACGACACGCTCGCGCCCTCGAAGAGCCCGATTCCGGACGCCATCGGCGCGCACCTGCTCGCGCTCGCGGAGCGCGTCGAGGTCGCGATCATCTCAGGCGGTCAGCTCGGGCAGTTCCGCACCCAGGTCGTCGAGCGACTTCCGGATGCCTCACCCGTCTCTCTGGCGCACGTGCATCTCATGCCCACGTGCGGCACGCAGTACTACCGGTTCGACGCGAGCGGCCAGATCGACACGATCTACGCCCACTCGCTGACCGACGATGAGAAGACGCGCGCACTCACGGCCGTCGAGGAAGAGGCACGGCGACTCGGGCTGTGGGAAGCGGAGCCGTGGGGCGACATTCTCGAGGACCGGGGTTCGCAGATCACCTTCTCGGCCCTCGGCCAGCGAGCGCCGCTCGAGGCCAAGGTGGCGTGGGACCCGACCGGCTCGCGCAAATCGGCCCTGCGAGATGCCGTCGCGGCGCGCATTCCCGACCTCGAGGTGCGCTCGGGGGGATCCACCTCGGTCGACATCACGCATCGCGGCATCGACAAGGCGTACGGCATGACGCGGCTCGCCGAGCACACCGGCATCGCGCTCGACGAGATGCTGTTCGTCGGCGATCGGCTGGACCCCGATGGCAACGACTACCCCGTGCTCGCGCTGGGTGTGCCGTGCCACGCGGTCGAGGGATGGGAAGAGACCGTCGAGTACCTTGACGCCCTCCTGCCCACACTGGCGCCGCGCGTCTGACGCCGCTCAACGCCCCCGCTATCGAGCGCGACCGCCCGCCGGAGCTATGCTGACGGCGTGGAACCACTCACCCTCGTCCTGATCGTCGCCGCCGTCGTCAGCGCCGCCTGCTGGATCTTGTCGCTGATCACGAAGGACACGTCGTGGGTCGACCGGATCTGGTCGATCGTGCCGATCGCCTACGTCTGGATCTTCGCCGGAGCAGCCCTGGCGGAGGGGAAGGATGCCACCCGCCTCGTGATCATGGCGGTGCTCGTCACCGCATGGGGTGCCCGGCTGACCTTCAACTTCGCCCGCAAGGGCGGGTACACCGGCATGGAGGACTACCGCTGGGCGATCCTGCGCGGGCGCATGAAGCCCTGGCAGTTCCAGCTATTCAACCTGTTCTTCATCGTCCTGTACCAGAACGCCCTTCTCGTTCTCATCACGTTGCCCGCACTGATCGCGTGTCAGTACGACGCGCCGCTCGGCGTGTGGGATGCCGTGTTCGCGATCCTCTTCCTCCTGCTGTTGCTGGGCGAGACCGTGGCGGACCAGCAGCAATGGAACTTCCATCGCGCCAAGGCGCGGGCGGGTGGCCGCTTCGGCGAGGGCTTCGTCACCGCGGGGCTGTTCCGCCTCAGCCGACACCCCAACTTCTTCTTCGAGCAGTCCCAGTGGTGGGTGTTCTACGCAATGGGGGCGACCGCGGCGGTGACGTCGGGGCTCGGCGTCTGGGGCGGCGCCATCAACTGGACGATCATCGGCGCCGTCCTGCTCACCGTGCTTTTCATCGGCTCGACGATCTTCACCGAGTCGATCTCGTCAGCGAAGTACCCGGCCTATGCCGAGTACCAGCGGACGACGTCGATGCTGGTGCCTCTGCCCCCGCGCAGGCGCTCGCCGGTCGTCGAGCGAGCGTAGCGAGACGAAACGCGGCGGACCTCAGGAGGCGTAGCCTCGGGGGTTCTGCTGCTGCCAGCGCCAGTAGTCACGGCAGGCGTCGTCGATGGACAGTCGCGTCGTCCAGTCGAGCTCCGCGGCCGCCTTGGCGGGGTCGCAATAGGTTGCCGCGACATCCCCGGGTCGGCGGTCGAGGATCTGCTTCGGCAGCTCGTGCCCGACGGCCTTCTCGAACGCGGCGATGAGACCGAGCACGCTGACCGGCTCTCCCGTGCCCAGGTTGTAGACCGCGTACCCGGGCTTGGCCTGTTCCAGCGCCGCGACGTGCCCCTCGGCCAGGTCGACGACGTGGATGTAATCGCGCAGACCCGTGCCGTCGGGAGTGTCGTAGTCATCCCCGAACACACCGATGCGCTCGAGCGAACCGATCGCGACGCGCGATACGTACGGCATCAGGTTGTTGGGAATGCCCGCCGGGTCCTCGCCGATCAGTCCGCTCTCGTGCGCACCGACGGGATTGAAGTAGCGCAGCACCGTCACGTCGAGTTCGGGATTCACGCGCGCCACGTCCTCGAGCACGACCTCGTTCATCCGCTTCGATTTCGAGTACGGGTTGGACAGGTCGATGCTCGTGCGCGACGTCTCGCGGAACGGCAGATCTGCCGGGTCGGAGTAGACCGTGCCGGTGCTGGAGAACACGAAGGAACGGATGCCTCGGGCCAGCCCCACGCGCAGGAGCGCGAAAGTGCTGCCGAGGTTGTTCGCGTAGTACTGCAGCGGCTTCTGCGTCGATTCGCCGACCGCCTTGTGCGCCGCGAACTGGAGAATCGCGTCGAACGGCCCGAACTCGTCGAAGGTGCCCTCGACGACCGCGTCGTCGGCGGCGTCCCCGATCACGAGCGGCGCGGGGCGGCCCGTGATCTTCTCGATGCGCGCGGCCGCCTCGGCGTGGGTTCCCGACAGATCGTCGAGCAGGACCACCTCGTGTCCCCCATCGAGCAGGGCGACGGCCGTGTGGGCACCGATATAACCGGCACCGCCGGCGAGAAGAACACGCATGTTCTCAGCCTAAACCGGGCGACGAGTCCTCTCCGTCCGGTCAGCGGCCGAGGCGGTCGCCGGACTCTTCCAGGTAGCAGGCACCACACAGCGATTCATACGTCACGACGTGCTCCGCGGGCTGACCCGCCTCGTCGATCGCCACCTGGTCGCCGTCGAACACGAACAGTCCGTCGATGACGCGTCCGTTGAAGACCGCCTTCCGACCACACCGGCAGATGGTCTTCAGCTCTTCCAGGGTGTGCGCGATCTCGAGCAGCCGTCGCGAGCCGGGAAACGCCGCCGTGAGGAAGTCGGATCGGATGCCGTAGGCGAGAACGGGAATGTCGTCGTGGATCGCGATCCGGAACAGGTCGTCGACCTGCCGGGGCGTCAGGAACTGTGCCTCGTCGATCAGGAGGCACGAGACATCCACACCCGTCGCGGCGAGCGACCGGTCCCGCAGCTCGCGGAACAGCGTCCCCGCATCGGCCTCGGGTTCGATCAAGAAGTCGACGGTTCGCGAGACGCCGAGGCGTGAGGCGATCTGGTCATCCGCTTTCGTGTCGATCGCCGGCTTGGCGAGCAGCACCCTCTGGCCGCGCTCCTCGTAGTTGTACGCCGCCTGCAGGAGCGCGGTCGACTTTCCGGAGTTCATCGCGCCATAGCGGAAGTACAGTTTTGCCACGCGCAGAGTCTACGGAAAGCGGGAAGAGTCAGACGGCCGTGATGGCCAGCGCCGCCGCGGTCTCTTCGATCGTGGCACGAGCGACGTCGGGTCGCGTGTTGAGCGTCTCGCCGTAGCTCGGGATCAGCTCCCGCAGCTCCGGCTTCCACTCCTCGATGCGGTCGGGGAAACACGTCTGCAGCAGGCCGAGCATGATCGACACGGCCGTCGATGCGCCCGGGGACGCCCCGAGCAGGCCGGCGATCGAGCCATCCTTCGCCGCGACGACCTCGGTGCCGAACTGCAGCACGCCGATCTTCTTCGGGTCCTTCTTCATGACCTGGGCGCGCTGGCCCGCATTGAGCAGTTGCCAGTCCTCGTCCTTCGCCGTCGGGACGAACTCGCGCAGCGAGTCCATCTTGCGCGCGTGATTCTTCAGCAGTTCGGCGATGAGGTACTTGAGGAGTCCGGGGTTGTCGACGGCGACCTTCAGCATCGGCAGGAGGTTGCCCGGCCGGACCTGCGTGACGAGATCGAAGACCGAACCGTTCTTGAGAAACTTCGGGCTGAACGTCGCGAACGGGCCGAACATCAGCGAAGCCTCACCGTCGACGACACGCGTGTCGAGGTGCGGGACCGACATCGGCGGTGCGCCCACGGACGCCTGCGAATAGACCTTGGCCCGGTGCTGAGCGATGAGGGCGGGGTTGGACGTCTTGAGCCACTGACCGCCGATCGGGAAGACACCGTACCCCGAGATCTCGGGGATGCCCGAACGCTGCAGCAGCTTGAGCGCCCATCCACCCGCGCCGACGAAGACGAACTTCGCGTTGATCTCGCCGGGCGTACGACCGAGGAGGTTGCGGGTCTTGACGAGCCAGGACCCATCCTTCTGCCGCTTCAGCCTGCGGACCTCGCGGTCGGTGATGACCTCGACCCCATCGTTGCGCAGGTGATCGATCAGCTGGCGCGTGAGCGCGCCGAAGTCCACATCCGTGCCCGCTGGAACGCGCGTCGCGGCGAACGGCTCATCGCTCTTCAGGCGCTTCTGCATCAAGAGCGGAGCCCACTGGTTGATCACGCGGGAGTCTTCGCTGTACTCGATGCCCGCGAACAGCGGCTGGGTCTTCAGCGCCTCGTAGCGACGACGCAGGTACTCGACATCCTTCTCGCCGCGCACGAACGTCATGTGGGGTGTGGCGTTGATGAAAGTCTTGGGCTCGCTCAGCACGCCGCGCTGGACGAGGTTCGCCCAGAACTGGCGACTCTGCTGGAACTGCTCGTTGATCGAGACCGCCTTGGCGGCGTCGACCGAACCGTCCGGCGCCTGCGGCATGTAGTTGAGTTCGCAGAGGGCCGCGTGGCCGGTGCCCGCGTTGTTCCAGGCGTTGGAACTCTCAAGGGCCACGTCGGGGAGCCGTTCCAGCAGGACGATCTTCCAGTCGGGCTCGAGTTGATGCAGGAGGGTGCCAAGGGTGGCGCTCATGATGCCGCCACCGATGAGCACGACGTCGACTGTTTCGCTCACCGGACAAGTCTAGTTCTGCGGTCCGGGGTGGTCGGACGTGCGGGCGTCGCTGAGGGCGAAAACTCCCGCGTTCTTACGCGCCCGACAAACCTCAGGCGTCGACGGCCAGTCCGGCCGCGACCAACTCGGCGATCTGCACCGCGTTCAGCGCCGCGCCCTTGCGCAGGTTGTCGTTGCTGATGAAGAGCGCGAGCCCGCGGCCCTCGGGCGCGGACTGGTCGGCACGGATGCGGCCCACGAAGCTCGGGTCCTTGCCCGCGGCCTGGAGGGGCGTCGGAACCTCTTCGAGCTGCACTCCGGGGGCATCCGAGAGCACCTCCCGCGCGCGAGCCGGTGTGATCTCGTTCGCGAACTCCACGTTGATGCTGAGCGAGTGTCCCGTGAAGACGGGAACCCGGACGCAGGTACCTGAGACGCGCAGACCGGGCAGTTCGAGGATCTTGCGGCTCTCGTTGCGGAGCTTCTTCTCTTCGTCCGTCTCGTTGTCGCCGTCGTCGACGAGGTTGCCGGCGAAGGGGATCACGTCGAAGGCGATCGGGGCGATGTACTTCTCCGGCTGCGGGAAGTCGACGGCGGAACCATCGCGCACGAGCCGGAGGGTTTCGCCCTGGGCGAGAACGCCCTCGACCTGTCCGAGCAGCTCTTCGGCGCCGGCGATCCCCGAGCCGCTGACGGCCTGGTACGTGCTCACGATGAGGCGTTCCAGTCCGGCGACGGCGTCGAGCGCCTTCAGCACCGGCATCGCGGCCATCGTCGTGCAGTTCGGGTTCGCGATGATGCCCTTGTGCGCCTGGGCGATCGCGTGGGGGTTGACCTCGCTCACGACGAGCGGAACCTCGGGATCCATCCGCCAGGCGCTGGAGTTGTCGATCACGACGGCACCGGCCTCGGCGAACCGCGGCGCGTGCGCCCGACTTCCGGTCGCACCGGCCGAGAAGAGGGCGATGTCGATGCCCGCGGGGTCGGCGGTCGCGACATCCTCGACGACGACGCTGTGCCCGCCGAACTCGAGCGACGTGCCCGCCGAGCGTGCCGTGGCGAACAGTCGCAGCTCGCGAATCGGGAACGAACGCTCGATCAGGATCTCGAGCATCACCGTGCCCACCTGGCCGGTGGCGCCGACGACGGCGACGGAGAGTCCGGAATCTGAGATGCGGGTCATGGTGAAACTCTCTTCAGTGCGTGGATTGCGACGATTCTACCGAGGTGCTGCCGAGGCATCCTCCCCGGCATGTCCCACTTTCGACCGCTATGGCCGCCGGGACAGACAAATACCGGGCCACCCCACCCCGACATGTCCCACTTTGAATCGGTTTGGAGGGGTCAAAACGGGCCGAAGTGGGACACACAGCCCGAAAAGCGGGACATAGGTGCGAGAGGAGGACGGTCAGCGACCCGTGCCGGCGTGGACCGTGGCCTCGGTCTCGCCGTCGAGCCCGTACGCGCTGTGCACGACGCGCGCCGCCTCGGCGAGATCGTCGGCGCGGACGACGACGGAGATGCGGATCTCGGAGGTCGAGATCATCTCGATGTTGACCCCGAGCACGCTCAGCGCCTCGAACAGCGTGGCCGAGACACCCGAGTGGGTGCGCATGCCCGCGCCGACGACCGAGAGCTTGCCGATCTGGTCGTCGTGCACGAGGCTCTCGAACCCGACCGAGCCCTGCTCGCCCGACAGCGCCTTGAGGGCCAGCGGCGCATCGGCCTTGGGCAGCGTGAACGAGATGTCGGCGCGACCCGTTGCGGCGGCCGAGACGTTCTGCACGATCATGTCGACGTTCGCGCCGGACTTGGCGACGATCTTGAAGATCTCGGCGGCCTTGCCGGGCACATCGGGAACGCCGATGACCGTGATCTTGGCCTGGCCGAGGTCGGTCGCGACTCCCGCGACGATGGGTTCTTCCATGCCATCTCCTTGCTGCTGCAGCGCCGCATGGCGCGTCTCGTCGAGCACATAGGTGCCCTCGGAAGATGAGAACGTCGATCGTGCGTGGATGAGGACGCCGTGCCTGCGGGCGTACTCGACGGCGCGGATGTACAGCACCTTCGCGCCGTTGGCCGCAAGTTCGAGCATCTCCTCCGTCGTGACGGTGTTGAGCTTGCGTGCACGGGGAACGATGCGCGGGTCGGCCGTGAAGATGCCGTCGACGTCGCTGTAGATCTCGCACACGTCGGCCTTCAGCGCCGCGGCGAGGGCGACGGCGGTGGTGTCCGATCCCCCGCGACCGAGGGTCGTGATGTCGCGGGTGTCGCGGTTGAAGCCCTGGAACCCGGCGACGATGACGATCGCACCCTCGTCCAGTGCCTCGCGGAGACGAACCGGGGTCACATCGACGATGCGTGCGGCGCCGTGCGTGGCATCCGTGATCATGCCGGCCTGGCTGCCCGTGAACGACCGCGCCTCGAAGCCCATCGAGTGGATCGCCATGGCCAGCAGGGCCATCGAGATGCGTTCACCGCTCGAGAGCAGCATGTCGAGTTCGCGCGGCGCGGGAATCGGCGCCACCTGCGAGGCGAGGTCGAGCAGTTCGTCGGTCGTGTCGCCCATGGCGCTCACGGCGACGACGACGTCGTCGCCCGCGCGCCGCGCATCGACGATGCGTTTGGCGACGCGCTTGATGCTCTCGGCATCTGCGACCGACGAGCCGCCGTACTTCTGCACGATCAGCGCCACGATGATTCTCCAGGGGTGAGCGGCGGAAACGCCGAGCACCATTCTACGGAACCCCCATATGCCGCGATGCCCATGCACGCTATGGTGCGGGCATGACTCTGGATGAGATGGGCTGGAACGAGTTCAGCCTCGGGATCCTCGGGGCCGCAGCCGCCCTCGCGGGCCTCGTGATCGTCGCGGCGAGCGTCAACATCGCCGAGATCGTGAAAGAACGCTCGCTCACCGCACGTCTCGGCGCGGGGATCGCGACACTCGTGCTCGCGATCACGGCGTCCGCCCTGGCGCTCTTTCCCGGGATCACGCTCGTCTGGTACGGCGCCGCAGTGCTCGTTGCGGCCCTGCTGTCATCCGCGTTCCCGATTCACGCGGCGCGCACACTCATGGCCGACCACAATCCCCTCAGCCGCTACAAGGGCGTGCGCTCGGCGATCAACTTCCTCCCGGCGGTTATCTACGCGGTGGGCGCCGTCCTGCTCGTCGTCGGCGCTCCGGCTGGCCTGATCGTGGTGGCGATCGGCGCGATCGTCGCGATCCCGGTCGCCCTCATGATCTCGTGGATCGTCCTGGTCGAGGTCCTGCGCTAGAGGGTACGACGACCCTCGAAGGCGCGACCCAGGGTGACCTCGTCCGCGTACTCGAGATCTCCGCCGACCGGCAGTCCGGACGCGAGGCGCGAGACCCGGAGCTGCAGGGTCAACAACAGGCGGCTCAGGTAGGTCGCCGTCGCTTCGCCCTCGAGATTCGGGTTCGTCGCCAGGATGACTTCCTGCACCGTACCGTCGGCGAGCCGCGTCATGAGCTCGGTGACGCGCAGGTCGTCCGGGCCGACGCCGTCGATCGGGCTGATCGCCCCGCCGAGCACGTGATAGAGCCCGCGGAACTCGCGCGTGCGCTCGATCGCCGCGACATCCTTCGCGTCTTCCACGACGCAGATGACCTGCGGGTTGCGACGGGGGTCGCGACAAATGCTGCAGCGGTCCTGCTCGGACACGTTGCCGCAGACCTCGCAGAAACGTACGCGTTCGCGCACATCGGCGAGCAGGGACGCGAGTCTCTTCACATCGAACGATGGCGTCTGCAGAATGTGGAAGGCGATGCGCTGCGCCGACTTCGGCCCGATGCCCGGTAGCCGCCCGAACTCGTCGATCAGGTCCTGAACGATCCCGTCGTACATCAGCTGAACCTCGTGCGCTGCTCGAAGGGTTCTTCGCGCACGAACGTCGCGCCGAGAACCTGTCTGACGACCGCCTCACCGTAACGATCGCTGCCGCGCCCGGCCGAGGCGGACGCGGCCCCGCGAACAGGCGCGGGTGGGGTGGGCACGGAGCCCGGGCCGAGCACATCGACATCGGGCTCGTCGGCCGAGGGCTCGTCGGCGCCGAGTACCTGGCCCTCGCGCTCGGGCATGACGGTTCGGGCCGGTGCCGGTGCGGCGACCGCCTCTTCGGGCTCGTCGTCGACCGCGAGCTGCGCCGGGGCGCGCATCGTGCCGAGGGCGACCGGTGGCTCATCGGCGGTGCGCGGAATCGCCGCGACAGCCCACTCGGTGACCGGCGCGGCAGAGAGCCCGGCCGACGAAACGGATGCCGTGGCCTCGGGCCGACGCGGAACCGACCCGGGGGTGCGGGTGCTCCAGCCCGGGGGCGGCTGATCGTCCGGCGGAAGATCATCGGGGGGACCGTCGTCCGGGGGTGGCGGCTCGTCCGGCGGGGGTGCGGGATCGGTGCCGTCGAGTCGGGCCAGGAACTTGACCCGAACGCCCAGGACGCGATCGATCGCCGTCCGGAGATCTTCGCTGGCACTCGCGGCGACGCCGCGCTGACGGAACTTCTGAACGTCGCTCTGACTCTGGAACGTCACCGTGAGCACGTCACCCTCGTACGCGTGAACGCGGGCGTTGCTCGCCACGAGCCACGACGTGCGGCTGATGTCTTCGAGCGTCGAGAGCACCTCGGGCCAGGTGTCGCGCAACATGGCGGCCGTGACAGGACCGGTCGGACGGGCACGCGCCGGCTCCGGTGCGGTCGGCGCCGGCTCCGGTGCGGTCGGCGCGGGTGGCGGCGTCGGCGCGGGTTGCGGCGTCGGCGCGGCCACGGGAGCGACCGCAACGGGAGCGGGCTCGGCCGCCGGCTTCGCCGGAGCCGCAGCGACCGGTGTCTTCACCGGCGCCGCACTCGAACCGACCGGTGCGTGCGCCGACTCGGCCGCGGGCGCCTCGGACGCGAGCACCCGCGCGATCATCAGCTCGAGCTGAAGCCGCGGCGACGTCGCACCGGTCATGTCGTCGAGGGTGCGACTGACGAGATCGGCGACCCGGGACAGGCGTTCGCCGCCGAAGATGCCGGCCTGGCGCCCCATGCGTTCGAGTTCGTCGACCGGAACACCCCGCAGCACAGCGGATGCCGCGGGGCCCGTCGCCTCGACGACGATCAGATCGCGCAGGCGCTCGAGCAGGTCGTCGACGAAGCGGCGCGGATCTTGGCCGGTCTGCACGACGCGGTCGACGGCGCCGAACGCCGCGGCGGGATCGGGATCGGCCAGTGCCTCGACGACCTCATCGAGAAGCTCGGCGTGCGTGTACCCGAGCAGCGAAACGGCTCGCTCGTACCGGACGGTCGCGGAACCCGAGTCGGCGGAGATGTCCGACCCGGCGATCAGCTGATCGAGCAGCGAGAGGGTGTCTCGGGGCGATCCCCCGCCCGCGCGGACAACGAGGGGAAGCACCCCGGGCTCGACCTGCACGCCCTCTTGGGTCGCGAGCTCCTGGACGTACTCGAGCATCGGCCCGGGGGGCACGAGCCGGAAAGGATAGTGGTGGGTGCGCGACCGGATCGTGCCGAGCACCTTGTCGGGCTCGGTCGTCGCGAAGATGAACTTGACGTGGTCCGGCGGCTCTTCGACGAGCTTGAGCAGCGCGTTGAAGCCCTGCTGCGTGACCATGTGAGCCTCGTCGAGGATGAAGATCTTGAAGCGGTCGCGGGCCGGGGCGAAGATCGCCCGCTCGCGCAGGTCGCGGGCGTCGTCGACGCCGTTGTGGGATGCCGCGTCGATCTCGACGACATCGAGCGATCCCCCACCCGCACGGGACAGTTCGACACAGCTCGGGCAGACACCGCACGGCGTATCGGTCGGGCCCTCGGCGCAGTTGAGGCAGCGCGCGAGAACCCGCGCCGAGGTCGTCTTACCGCAACCACGCGGCCCCGAGAACAGGTACGCGTGACCCACCCGATCGTTGCGCAGGGCCGTCATCAGGGGTTCGGTGACCTGCGCCTGACCGATCATCTGCCCGAACGTCTCGGGTCGATAGCGGCGGTAGAGGGCGGCGGTCACGCCCCCAGCCTACGGCGTGGCTGTGACATCCGAACCGCTGACGACATCCGGACCGCGCCCCTCAGGAATCGGCGCCGAGGTCCGCGTCGTCTCCGACCCCGAGCCCGCCCGCGCTTCCGACCGGGATCGGCCCGGTGAGGATCGGGATCGCCGTGGTGACGGTGGGCACCGACGCCGAGAGCAGCGTGCCGTCTTCGCGCCGGATGTCCTCGAACTGCTCGATCGTCGGCCGCCCCCCACGCACGGGGCCCTGACCGGCGAGCTCCACGGAGAGCGTCTCGCCCGGTGCGACGACGTACTCGGTCCCGCGCACCGAGAAGGCCACCGGCTCCCCCTCGCCCTCGTCGAGGCGCAGGGTCAGTGCCTCGCGCGTGAGCGTGACGTTCAGGTGGGCGTCGTGCCAGCGCAGCGTGTACGACAGCTCGGGCCACGACGCGGGCAGCCGCGGATCGAACGACAGCTCGCCGTAGTGGTCGCGCATGCCGCCGAACCCGCACACGAGCGCGGTCCACACTCCACCGGCCGAGGCGACGTGAACGCCGTCCGACGCGTTGTGATGCAGGTCGCCCAGGTCGACGAAGATCGACTGCTCGAAGTACTCCAGGGCCAGGTCCTGGTACCCGACCTCTGCCGCGAGGATCGCCTGGACGACCGCCGACAGCGTCGAATCGCCCGTCGTCAGGGGGTCGTAGTACTGGAAGTCGGCCAGCTTCTCTTCGGCCGAGAAGTGGTTGCCCTGCAGGAAGAGCGCGAGCACGACATCCGCCTGCTTGAGCACCTGGAAGCGGTAGATCACCAGGGGGTGAAAATGCAGCAGCAGCGGGCGCCGCTCGGCGGGGGTGTTCTCGAGATCCCACACCTCGCGCTCGAGGAACAGGGAATCCTGCGGATGGATGCCGAGGGCCGTGCTGAACGGGATGTGCATCGCCTCGGCCGCGAGATCCCACCCCTCGGCCTCGAGGGGGTCGAGGCCCAGGCGATCGATCATCAGGCGGTAGGCATCCGGGGCGTCGTGCTCCATCTCGCGCACGGTGCGCGCGGCGAAACGCAGGTTGAAGCGCGCCATGACGTTGGTGAACAGGTTGTCGTTGACGACGGTCGTGTACTCGTCGGGACCGGTGACACCGTGGATGTGGAACGTCGGGTCGCCCTCGCCCTCGCGCCAGAACCCGAGGGTCGTCCACAGCCGCGCGGTCTCGACCGCGATGTCGATGCCCTCGCGGTACAGGAAATCGACGTCGCCCGTGCCGCGGACGTACTTCGCGAGGGCATAGGTCACGTCGGCGTTGATGTGGTACTGCGCCGTCCCTGCGGCGTAGTACGCGGATGCCTCTTCGCCGTTGATCGTCCGCCAGGGGAAGAGCGCCCCCGCCTCGTTGAGCTGGAAGGCCCGGCGCCGCGCCGCCGGGAGCATGAGCGCTCGCATGCGCAGCGCGTTGCGCGCCCACAGCGGTGAGGTGTACGTGAGGAACGGCAGGACGTAGATCTCGGTGTCCCAGAAGTAGTGCCCGCTGTACCCGGATCCCGTGACGCCCTTGGCCGGAACGCCCTGGCCGTCGGCGCGCGCCGCCGCCTGTGCGAGCTGGAACAGGCACCAGCGCGTGGCCTGCTGCAGGTCGTCGTGGCCGCCGATGCGCACGTCGGAGCGCTTCCAGAACGCATCCATCCATTCGCGCTGGCGCGCGTAGATCGACTCGACGCCCTCGAACTCGGCCCGGTCGAGCGTGCGGCGGCAGCGGTCGACGAGTTCGCGCGCGGGCACACCCCGCGACGAGTGGTATGACACGAGCTTGGTCACGGTGATCGGCACGCCCTGCTTCGCCTGGACGCGGAAGACGTTCTTGGCGATGTCGGGCTCGATGAGGGTGCGCGCCTCGTAGTCGTTGTCGGTCTCGATCAGGTGATCGGCCGACACGGCGACCGTCATGCCCGATTCGTTGACCTGATAGCTGAGGGTGGAGCGGACGCCCTCCTGCCAGTACTCCTGCGGCAGCAGGACGCGGTCGGCGGCGATCCGCTCGGCCTTGCGCGGGTCGAATCCCGCGGCCTTCGCGCGCTTGACCGAGCCACCGTAGACGTCTTCGCCGTCTTGGCGGTTGATCAGCTGACACGAGATCGTCACCGGGGCATCGGCGTTCAGGACCGTCACGGTCAGGCGCATGACCGCGAGGTGCTTCTCATCGAACGACACGATGCGGTCGAAGTCGACCTGCACCTGCTTGCCGGAGGGCGTGCACCACACCACGTGGCGTCGCAGGAGGCCCTCCCGGAAGTCGAGCACGCGCTCGTACTCCCGCACATCGGCGACATCGAGCGAGAGCGGCTCATCATCGATGTACACCCGCATGACCTTGGCGTCGGGCGCGTTGACGATCGTCTGCCCGACCTCGGCGAAACCGTACGCCTGCTCCGCGTGCCGGATCGGCCAGGTCTCGTGCAGGCCGTTGATGAAGGTGCCGTGCTCGTGCGCGCGACGTCCCTCGGGCTGATTGCCGCGCAGCCCCAGATATCCGTTCCCGACCGCGAACAGGGTCTCGGTGACGCCCGTGTCCTCTTCCGAGTACGAGGTCTCGACGAGGCGCCACGGGTCGACGGGGAACCGATCGCGATCGATCATGACGGAGGGTGCTCCTTAGCGCGGGTCCAGCTGAAAAAGGGGTGACGGGAAGCAGATCAGGGCACGAGCTCGCCGAGGTCGGTGACCACGAGGTGCGCACCGGCCTTCAGCAGCTCGTCGGCGCCGACGCCGCGGTCGACACCGATCACGAGGCCGAAACCACCGGCGGCCGCCGACATGACGCCCGAGATGGCGTCTTCGATGGCCGCGGCGCGGGCGGGTTCGACGCCGAGAAGCCGCGCGGCCTCGACGAAGACATCCGGGGCGGGCTTGGACGACAGGTGGTCGCGCTCGGCGATCACGCCGTCCATGACGACGGGGAAGCGATCCGTGAGACCCGCGACCTGCAGGACCTCGGTCGCGTTCTTCGAACTGGAAACGACGGCGATCGGCGTGCCCGCGGCCTGCAGCGCGTCGAGCAGGCGCACCGAACCGGGGTACGCGGTGATGCCCTCGGAGCGCAGCACGCCCGAGAAGACGACGTTCTTCCTGTTGCCGATGCCGCAGACCGTGTCGGCGGTCGGCGGGTCGGACGGATCACCCCACGGCACCTCGACATCGCGACTGCGGAGCAGGCTGGCGACGCCGTCGTAGCGCTTCTTGCCGTCGAGGTACTCGAAGTAGTCGCGTTCGGTGTACGGCGGGGTGATGTCCCACGCCGTGAAGAGCTCTTCGAACATCGTCTTCCACGCGTGCATGTGCACCTCGGCCGTGGGCGTGAGGACGCCGTCGAGGTCGAAGAGCACGCCATCGTACGTGGACAGATCGGGCAGAGCGTCGGGCACGGATCCTCCAGGCGACGGTCGGATGAGAGGCATTTCGGACGACACTCGCTCTCGTCGCGATCTCAGCGTACTGGCGGCGCACTCACCCGTGCGACACCCTCGTTCAGCGGCTCGGCCGGCGCCCCGGCCCGTCACTCAACGACTGACGGCCTGCATGCTCTGCCGTGCGATCTCGAGCTCTTCGTTCGTCGGCACGACGAGCACCGTGACGGGCGACGCATCCGTCGAGATGACACGGATGCCTCCGGCCCGGGCGGCGTTCCGCTCGGGATCGATCTGCACGCCGGCGAAGCCCAGCGTCGCGAGCGCCTCCGCTCGCACCGGCGCGGCGTTCTCGCCGACGCCGGCCGTGAACGAGATCACGTCGGCGCCGCCGAGCTGCGCGAGGTAGGCCCCCGCATAGGCGCGGAGCCGATGGATGTAGACGTCGAACGCGAGCGCCGCCGCTTCGTCGCCGGCATCCTTGCGGGCCACGAGATCGCGCATGTCGCTCACGTCGGCGAGACCGAGCAGTCCGCTCCGGCGGTTCAGCAGGTCGTCGAGGTCGTCGATGCTCTTTCCCGCGCGGCGGGCCAGGTGGATGAGCACGGCGGGGTCGAGATCGCCCGAGCGGGTGCCCATGACGAGCCCTTCGAGCGGTGTCAGACCCATCGAGGTGTCCACCGAGCGCCCGCCGCGGATCGCGGTGACCGAGGCCCCGTTGCCGAGATGGAAGACGATCTGACGCAGGTCGGCGCCTGTGTCGTCGTTGTCCCGCCCGAGGAATCGGGCGGCCGCCTCGCTCACGAACTTGTGCGAGGTGCCGTGGAAGCCGTACCGGCGGACACGGTGCGCTTGCGCGAGTTCGCGATCGATGGCGTAGGTGTATGCGGCGGGCGCGAGAGTCTGATGAAACGCGGTGTCGAAGACGGCGACGTGCGGAATGTCGGGAAACGCCCGTTTGGCGGCACGGATCCCCTGCAGGTTCGCGGGGTTGTGCAGGGGCGCGAGCACCGAGAGGTCTTCGATGTTGATCTCGACGAGCGGCGTGATCACGGTCGGTTCGAAGAAGCGAGCGCCCCCGTGCACGACGCGATGCCCGACGGCGACGGGAGGTGTCTCGCCGAGGGAGGGACCGTTCTCGGCGAAGGCCTCGAGCATCACGGCGAATCCGGCGGTGTGATCGGGGATCGGCAGCTCACGGTCATAGGTCGCGTCGAGCACCGTCGGCGCCGGTTCCCCCGCGCGCCCGTGACCGAACCCCGCCGCGGTCACCGTGTGGGTCGCACGGCCGACCGCCTCGCCGATGCGCTCCACGAGGCCGGAGGCCAGCAGCGCCTCGGTGTCGACGTCGATCAGCTGGTACTTGAACGACGACGACCCGCTGTTGACGACCAGGATCGCGCTCACGCGTCCGCCTCCCCCTGCGCCTGAATGGCGGTGATCGCGATCGTGTTCACGATGTCTTCGACGAGCGCGCCACGCGACAGGTCGTTGATGGGCTTGTTCAGTCCCTGCAGCACGGGCCCGATGGCGATCGCGCCGGCAGAGCGCTGCACGGCCTTGTACGTGTTGTTGCCGGTGTTGAGGTCGGGGAAGATGAAGACCGTGGCCCGGCCCGCGACATTCGACCCGGGCATCTTTGCGGCGGCGACCGCCGCGTCGGCGGCCGCGTCGTACTGGATCGGTCCCTCGACGGCGAGCTGAGGCGCCCGCTCGCGCACCAGTGCGGTCGCGGCGCGCACCTTCTCGACATCCGCTCCGGATCCCGACGTGCCGGTCGAGTACGACAGCATCGCCACGCGCGGCTCGATGCCGAACTGCTCGGCCGTCGCGGCGGACGAGATGGCGATGTCGGCGAGCTGTTCGCTGGTCGGGTCGGGTATCACGGCGCAGTCGCCGTAGACGAGCACGCGGTCGGCGAGCGCCATCAGGAAGACGCTCGAGACGACCGAGACGCCCGGCTTGGTCTTGATGATCTCGAAGGCGGGCCGGATCGTGTGGGCCGTCGTGTGCGCGGCTCCCGAGACCATCCCGTCGGCCAGCCCGAGGTGGACCATCATCGTGCCGAAGTACGACACGTCCGTCACGGTGTCTGCGGCCTTCGCGTACGTCACGCCCTTGTGCGCGCGCAGCCGGGCGTACTCCTCCGCGAAGCGGTGCACGTGCACAGCGTCGAAGGGGCTCAGCACCTGGGCGGCGGCGATGTCGATCCCGAGCTCGATCGCGCGGTTTCGCACCTCGATCTCTTCGCCGAGGATCGTCAGGTCGGCGATGCCGCGGGCGAGCACCCGGGCGGCGGCGCGCAGCACGCGGTCGTCTCCGCCCTCGGGCAGGACGATGCGACGGCGATCGGATCGTGCACGCTCGACGAGCTGATATCCGAACATCAGAGGTGTCACGACGGTGGCGCGTGCGACGCCGATGGCGCGGAGCAGTTCGGTCGTGTCGACGTGCGTCTCGAACAGCGAGAGCGCGGTGTCGTAGCGGCGCTGCGAGTCCGCTGCGAGGCGACCGCGCGTGTTCATGATGCGAACGGCCGTGTCGTACGTGCCCAGGTCGGTCGTGATGATCGGGAGCGTCGATCCCAGGCCGTCGATCAGGCGCATGATCGGGTCGGGCACGGGGAATCCGCCGTTCAGCACGATCCCCGAGATCGAGGGGAAGGTGCCCGAGGCGTTTGCGAGCAGGGCGGCGAGCAGCACTTCTGACCGATCGGCGGGGATCACGACGACCGCGCCCTCGAACAGGCGGGGCAGCACGTTGACCATCGACATACCGGCGACGACGACGCCCAGCGCCTCGCGCGTGAGCAGGTCCGGGTCACCCTTCAGCAGCGCGCCGTCGACCGAGCGCATGATGCCCCGGATGGAGGGCGCGACCAAGAACTTGTCCTCGGGGATCGCCCACACCGGCACGCCCGCGCTGCCGTGGGCCGCCACGGCGCGGCGGACCGACGCGACGGTCTCGTCGAGACGATCGGCGTCGGCACGGTTGGCGACCACCGCGAAGAGCTCGGCGCGACCATGGGCGAGCTCGACGAGCGCCAGGTCGGCGATCTGGCCCATCTCGTCCGGGGTGCGGGCGACGGAGGTTCCGAGCTGTTCGCCCTGCCCCTGCCCCGCTCGGCCCCCCAGGACCAGCAGGACGGGCGCGCCGAGGTTGGCCGCGATGCGTGCGTTGTATGCCAGCTCTGCCGGGCTCCCGACATCCGTGTAGTCGCTGCCGAGGATGACGACGGCGTCGCAACGCGCTTCGACCGCTTTGAACCGCTCGACGATCGTGGCGAGCGCGGCCTCGGCGTCGGCTCGCACGTCGTCGTAGGTGACACCGACACACTCTTCGTAGGACAGGTCGACACCGTCGTGTTCGAGCAGCATCTCGAGGACGTAGTCGCGTTCGACGGTCGAGCGCGCGATGGCACGGAAGACCCCGACGCGGGCCATCGCGTGGCTCAGCGTGTCGAGCACGCCGAGTGCGATCGAGGACTTGCCGGAGCTGCCCTCTGCGGACGTGATGAAGATGCTCTGCGCCACGTCGTCCAGCCTAGGCGCCGCGAAAGAATAAGACTCTCCGCGCACCCGGCAGAGCCTGGTTACCCTTGCTACGTTTCCGTCCTGGGGGAGTTGGCCTGGATGCCGCCGCGCGGAGAGCTGCATCGAGTCTAACCGTCGTGCGGCGCAGAAACGAACGGATGCCTCCGACCGTGCGCGTCCGCCGAGAGTCAGGCAACTCCCGGCCTGGGCACGCTCCCGTCGGGTTACGATTGGATAACGCAGGGTCACTGTCGACCCTCCCCACCCGACGACGATCCAGGGGGTCGCATGCCGGATTCACCCGCACCTGCTGAGCTGCTGCACGAGTCTGAGCAGGCTCGCACCGATGCACGACGCGGCGTGCCCCCCGCGCCCGCGGTGCCCCCCGCGCCTTCCGCGCAGATGGACGCGGAACGGTTCGCCGCGCTCACGGGCGCCATCGCCTCCTCCGTCTCGAGCGTGATCGACGGCAAGCCCGCCGCCGTCCGCACAGCGCTCGTGGCCCTCCTCGCGGAGGGGCACCTGCTGATCGAGGACGTGCCGGGGGTCGGGAAGACCATGCTGGCGAAGGCCCTCGCGACGTCCGTCGATGCGAGCGTGCGACGCATCCAGTTCACCCCCGATCTGCTTCCTGGCGACGTGACCGGCGTATCCGTCTACGACCCGGCAGAACGCGAGTTCGAGTTCAAGGCCGGCGCGATCTTCGCCCACATCGTGATCGCCGACGAGATCAACCGTTCATCGCCCAAGACGCAGTCGGCGCTGCTCGAGGCGATGGAAGAGGGGCAGGTGACGGTGGATGGCCGAACGCATCCGCTGCCCGACCCCTTCCTCGTCGTCGCGACCCAGAATCCCCTCGAGATGGAGGGCACGTACGCCCTGCCCGAGGCGCAGCGCGACCGGTTCATGATGCGCATCTCGATGGGTTACCCGGACGCTGCATCCGAGGCGCTCATGCTGCGTCAGCGCGACACCGTGAACCCGCTCGTCGCCCTGCAGCCCGTCGTGACGACCGCCGAGGTGTCGCGGATGATCGCGTTCGCCCGCGCCGTGCACATCTCACCTTCGGTCGAGGAGTACGCCGTCGCGCTCTCGCGGGCGACGCGAACGCACCCCGACCTGCGGCTGGGCGCGAGCCCGCGCGCGACGCTCCAGCTCGTGCGCGCAGCCAAGGTCTGGGCCGCGCTCGACGCGCGGAGCTTCGTGATCCCCGATGACCTGATCGCGCTGCTCCAGCCCGTGTTCGCGCATCGCCTCATCCCGACCCGCAGCGTCACGGGCACGCGTGCTCGGGGCGGGACCGACACCGTCGCCGCGATCATCGACCGTATCGCCGCAACCGTTCGGGTACCGGTCGCGGCACGCTCGTGAAACGGCCGACCTCGAGGAACTGGCCGCTGACCGTTCGGGGCGGCGGCGCCCTCCTGGTCGCGATCGTGAGCTTCGTCGCGGCCCGCGAGCTGGGCATCGTCGAGCTGATGTATATCGGATGCCTCTTGCTCGCCCTGCTCGTCGCCGGGTTCGCCCTGCTGCACATCGGTCGCCGGGTCGGCCAGGCGGAACGCACGCTCCGGCCCGATGTCGTGCCGGTCGGATCCGAGACGCGGGTGCACGCGCGCGTCTCGATGCGGAGCGTTTCGCCGTTCGGCGCGATCCGCTGGTCGGACCACCTGCCCGAGGCGCTCGAGGGCGACGCTCGGGGCGACGCGTCCGTACTCGCGACCCGCTCGGCCGGTCCGGATCAGCCACTCGACATCGCGTACTCGGCACGTGCCGTACGTCGAGGCGTGTGGAGCATCGGGCCCCTGACCCTGCGGACGACCGACCCCTTCGGCCTCGTCCGACGCACGCACACCCCGGCCGGCGATACGCGGATCGTGGCGGTGCCCGCGACCATCCCGCTCCCCCATGTCGCGATCTCCGCGGGCGAAGCGGGCGGCGCCCTGCACGCCTCGTCCGACCAGCTCGGGCAGGGTGCCGACAACCTGATCGCCCGCCCCTATGTGCCGGGCGACTCGATGCGGCGCATCCACTGGCGCGCCACGGCACACCGCGACACGCTCATGGTGCGACAAGAAGAGCAGGAGTCGACCCACGCGGCGACCGTACTGCTCGATCTCGGCGCTCCGCGGTGGGATGCCTCGGCTCGGGACGGTACCGGGCAGGATCCCGCGTTCGAATCCGCACTGTCGACGTGCGTGTCGATCGTCCTGCGGCTCGCGCGCGACGGGTACCAGGTCGGCGTGATCGATACGGACGGCACACCGATCTGCGAGCCGCTCCCGGGTATCGATGCGCCCGAGGACGTCGAACAGATGCTGTTGCGGTTCGCATCCCTCACGTCACGCCGCCACGACACGCTGCCGGGTCTCGCTCAGCGCTATGCCGGCGCTCAGGCCGGCCCGATCGTGTTGATCACGGGCATCCTGCGCCTGCAGGACGCGGACGCGCTGGCACCGCTCGCACACCACTCGAGCCTTCCGATCCTGCTCGTCGCCACACCGTCCGCGGAAGCCCTCGAGCGCGCTACGCAGGCCGGGTGGCGGACCGCCGCGATCGGCCCCGAGGTCGATCTGGCGGGCGTGTGGTCGGAGGTCGCCGACCGCGGCGCGCACCATGCCGAGGCCTCGAGTCATGTCTACGCGTGAGGCGCGGCGCCGGGCCCGACCATCGATCGGGCTCGCGCTCGCCGTGCTCGTCGCGGTGTCGACGGCGCTTCTGCCCCTCGCCCGCGTCGTAGAACCGGGAGCGTGGATCGCCGGCTCGTTCGCGATCATCGTCCTCGTGCTGGCGACCGGCTACACCGCACGACGCTTCGGCCTGCCTCCGCTCGCCGTGAGTCTGATCGGGCTCGGCGTGTGGGTCGTCACGATCACGGCCGTGTTCGCACGTGGTTCGGCTCTGCTCGGCGTGATCCCGATGCCCGCGACGTTCCGTGAGGTCCCCCTCCTCATCGATGCCGCGATGACGCAGGTACGCGACGGCGCAGCCCCGCTGATCGCGGGGACGCCCCTCTCTTTCGTCATCGTGGCGGCCGCGGGGCTGCTCGCGATCGCGATCGACCATGTCGTCGTCACGGCTCGGATGCCCCTGCTCGCCATCGTGGCGCTGATCACCATCTACCTCATCCCGTCGATCGCCGTACCCCAGAGCATCGACATCGGCATCTTCATCGCCTTCGCCGTCGGGTTGCTGCTGCTGCTGGGCGTCGAGACGGCGACACGCGCCCGCGGCTCCAGCGCAGAGGGGACCCGCCGCTCCGCCGACGATCTCGCACCGACAGAGCGCACGCGGCGCGGAACAGCCGTCACCGCCGTCGGAGTGGGGGCCGTCGCGCTCGTCGTGGCGATCGTCGCGACACCCGCGCTCCCCGCGCCGGTCCTGGGAGGCACGAGCGTCGTCGCCGTCCGCGGCAACTCGATCGATCCGTCACTCGATCTCGGTCGCGACCTGCGGCGACCTCAGGACACCGAGGTGCTGCAGGTGCGCAGCGACGCGCCCGCTCCGCCCTACCTCCGCGCCGTCACGCTGTCGCGGTTCGACGGCGACGACTGGCAGCCCGACCGTGGCCTGACGGCATCCCTCGACGAGGAGTTCGAGCCCGTCGCGGTCGACCCCGACGTGCCCATCGTCGAATACACCGCCACGGTGCAGGTCGTGAACTACGTGAGTCCGTGGCTTCCGGTGCCCTACCCGGCTGTCGCACTCGAGGGCATCGAGGGCGACTGGTCGGTACTTCCCCAGAACCGAACGGTCATCTCGCGCTCCTCGTCACCGCAGGGCCAGGACTACCAGATCACCTACGACGTCGCCCGGCCATCCGCCGAACGGATCCGCGCTTCGGAAGCGACCATCGAAGCCGATTCGCCCACGTTGGGCCTGCCCGAGGATGACCCCGCCGTCATCGCCATCCGCGAGCAGGCCCTCGCCGTGACGTCCGCGACGAGCAGCGACTACGACGCCCTCGTCGCGCTGCAACGATGGTTCCGGGGACTCGAGTTCGAGTATTCGCTCAACGCGCCCGTCAGATCCGGCTTCGATGGCACGGGCCTCGAGGCCGTGCAGGAGTTCCTCGAAGTGAAGAGCGGCTACTGCGTGCACTTCGCCTCGGCATTCGCGATCATGGCGCGCACCCTCGACATGCCGGCCCGGATCGTGGTCGGGTACCTGCCCGGCACGGCGACGAACGAGTCGATCGACGATCAGACGGTCCACGAGGTCTACAGCTCGCAGCTGCACGCCTGGCCCGAGGTTCATTTCGAGGGCATCGGATGGATCCCGTTCGAGCCGACGAACAGCCTCGGCGTGCCGACGGCGTTCGCCTCGTCCGCGACCTCGGGGACGGCCGACGGGTTCGCGGGCGAGGCCGCGCCGCTCGCCTCCCAGGCGCCATCGGCATCGGACGCGCCGAACGAGACGGATAGGACGGATGGCACCGATGCATCGACCGGCACCACCGGCGTCAACGCGGGTCCGCCCATCGGCCTCGCGCTCGCCGTCGTCTTCGTGCTCGCGTTGCCCGGCGTGTGGCGTGCCATCCGGCGGCGGCACCGCCTGATCGTGGCGCACACGGGCGACGCCGCGGCGGCGTGGGACGAGGCATCCGACACCGCCCTCGACCTCGGCATCGCTCTGCCCCGCGGAGAGTCGCCGCGGGTGCTGGGACGACGACTGGTCGACGAAGAGGGAGCGGATGCCGCGGCGATGGCCGTGCTCGTCGCCGCGATCGAACACGTGAGCTACGCGCCGCCGAAGACGAAGGATCCGCGCGCGGCCGAACCGCCGCTCGACGATGCCGTGCGCACCGTCCGTGCGAGCATGCTGGCCGTCGCGGACCGGCGGACGCGTGTCACCGCGGCCCTGATCCCCCGGTCGCTCTTCGGTCGGCGGGCGGCAGAGATGCGAGCGGCACGATAGGATGGTCGGCGGCCCGCGAGGGCCCCAGGAGGATTCGCCTAGTGGCCTATGGCGCACGCTTGGAAAGCGTGTTGAGTGAAAGCTCTCAGGGGTTCGAATCCCCTATCCTCCGCCAGCAGTTCCTATCGCAGCGCGGTGAGTTCCGCGGCGAGTTCGCGGACCTGAGCCGCGACCGCGTCCCGCATCCCGCGCACGCCGTCGAGATCCCACTCCTCGGGGTTCGGGAACTCCCACTCGACCAGGCGTTCGCCAACCGGCGCGGGAAGCGCGAGCCCGGGCTTCATGGTCACCACGACGTCCGCGTCGGCCAGATCGGCCTCGGTGACGAGGCGGGGAATGGCAGCGGATGTGTCGGCACCCAGCTCGTGCAACGACTCCGCCACGACGGGGTTGATCTCGGCCGCGGGCTTCAGCCCCGCGCTGGTCGCGAGGAACTGCCCCGGGGCGACGACGTCGAGCAGGTGCGCGCCGAGCTGCGAGCGGCCCGCGTTGTGCTGGCAGATGAAGAGAACCGTGGGCTTGGCGGTGACGGATTCCGTGGTCATGCGCTTACTCCGATGATGTTGTGGGCCCGCGACCAGGCCTGCGTTGCGATCTGGACGGCGTCCCAGGGCGAGCTGAGGGGCGGCGTGTACGAAAGGTCGAGGTCGCTGATCTGCTCGACCGAGAGCCCGGCGAACAGGGCGGTCGCGTAGGTGTCGACCCGCTTCGCGGTTTCGGTTCCGAGTCGCCCGACGAGCTGTGCGCCCAGGAGCAGGCCGGACTCGGTGTCTGCGGTTATGCGGATGTCGATCGGCTGAGCGCCCGGATAGTAGCGCTTGTGGTCGTCGGCCGTCGTCTGCGTCGTCGCGGGCGAGAAGCCGCCCGCGATCGCCTCGTGTTCGCGCAGGCCCGTGCGTGCTGCGACGACATCGAACACCTTCACAACCTGGGTACCGACCGATCCGGCGAAGCGCGCCTGCCCGCCGACGGCGTTCTCGCCCGCGACACGGCCCTGCTTGTGCGCGGTGGTGCCGAGCGGCAGGTAGGTCACCCCGAGCAGGCGGTGGTGCGTGACGACGCCGTCTCCCGCGGCGAACACGTGGGGCAGTCCTGTGCGCATCTGCTCGTCGACGACGACGGCACGCCCCGCGCCCAGGCTCGCTCCGGCCTCCTCGAGCAGAGACGTGTTGGGCCGCACCCCGACGACGGCGAGCACGAGGTCCGCGGTGTGCGAAACGGCCTGGCCGAGGCGCTCCGCGTGCACGACGAGTCCCGCATCCGTCTTCTCGACGCCCTTGACCAGGGTGTTGGTGTGGACCTCGACGCCGTGGGCGGCGAGTTCGTCGTGCACGGTGGCGGCGAGTTCGGGATCGAGCGTCGACAGCACTTCGGGCCCGCGCTGCAACTGGATCACACGCATCCCGCGGGCGCGGAATCCCTCGGCCATCTCGAGGCCGACGTATCCGGCACCGATGATCACCGCGGTGCGCGGGTCGCGCTCGGCCAGGTGGGCGTCGAGGGCGAACGTGTCACCCATCGAGTGGATGACGTGGACGCCGTCCGCGGGACCCAGCGTCCCCAGCCCCGCGATTCCGGCGTACGTGGGCAGAGCGCCCGTGCCCACGATGAGTTCGTCGTAGGCGATCTGCGACTCCCCCGACCCGTCGCGGACCGTCAGGCGCCGCGCACCCGCATCGATGCGTGTCGCGAGGGTGTTCAGCCGCAGGCGCATCCCGGTCGCCTCGAGGTCGGCGTGCGTCCGATGCGCGAGCGACTGCCAGGGCTGCACGTCCCCCGAGAAGTAGTAGGGGATGCCGCAGATCGAGTAGTTCGGGTATTCGTCGGCGACGACGACGGTCACGTCGACGGAGGGGTCGAGCTCGCGGGCACGGAGCGCGGCGGAGATTCCCGCGTCGCTTCCGCCGATGGCGACGATGTGCATGATGGTCCTTTTCAGCCGAGTGAGGCGAGTTCGTCCTGGGCGAGGGTGATCTGCTCGGCGGTGAGCGGCACGACGAGGGCCCGCTGCGCGATGTCCACCGCGTTCTCGACGTAGAAGTCCACGAACGCCTTCACCTCGGGCTTGTCGGCATACGAAGCGTTGTTGACGTAGATGAACAGCGGACGACTGAGCGGCGTATAACTGCCGTCCTGAACGGTCTCGACGGTCGGCGAGACTCCGTCGACGGATGCGGCGACGATGACCCCCTCGTTCTCTTCGACGTAGCTCAGACCGAGGAATCCGATGCCACCGCGCTCCCGTCCGACCCCGTCGACCGTCGCGTTGTCGTCTTCCGAGGCGCTGTAGTCGGAGCGGATAGCGCCCTCTTCGCCGTTGATCGCCTCGCTGAAGTAATCGAAGGTCCCCGAGTCGTCGCCCGCGCCGAACAGCACGATCGGCTCGTCGGGGAAGTCGGGGTCGACCTGGTTCCAGTTCGTGATGTCGCCCTCGGACTCGGGTGCCCAGATCGTCGCGAGCTGCTCGACGGTGAGATCTGTTGCCCAGTCGTTCTCGGGGTTGATGATGACCGACAGACCGTCGTTGGCCACGATGATCTCGGTGTATTCGACCCCGGCCTCTTCGCAGGCAGCGATCTCATCGTCCGAGATCGCGCGAGATGCGTTCGACAGGTCGGTTTCGCCGTCGCAAAAGGCACGGAATCCGGCGGAGGTGCCCGTGATCGTCACGACGACGTCGACGTCCGGCTCCTGCCCGGCGAAGAGATGGGCGGCGGCGTTGGTGAGGGGCGCGACCGTCGACGACCCGTCGGTGACGACGGTGCCGCCGAGCGTTCCGCTGGTCTCGTTGCCCCCGGACTCCCCCGCGCATGCGCTCAGCAGGAGCGCCCCCGAGATCACCGCGACGGCCATGCCGAATGATCTGACGCGCCGGGCGCCTCGCGGCGAATCGACGATGGATGTGACGTTCATGGTGTCTCGCTTTCCTCACTCGAAAGCATAGACCTCCATCTATCAATACGAAAGACCGAGAGATGAACGATCAGGTGGGCGTAAGCTCACCCAGCAGTTCTCGCACGCGCGCTTCGATGTCATCACGGATGCCCCGCACCGTTTCGAGCGACTTGCCGAGCGGGTCCTCGAGGTCCCAATCGAGATACCGTCGGCCGGGATACACGGGGCACGCGTCCCCGCAGCCCATGGTCACGACGACATCGGCGGCACGCACCGCTTCGTCCGTGAGCGGTTTCGGGAATTCGCCCCCGAGAGAGACGCCGATCTCGTCGAGGGCGGTGACGACGGTGGTGCGCACGGCACCCGCGGGCGCGGAGCCCGCTGTGCGAACCATCACCCGGTCGCCCGCGAGTTGTCGGAGGATCCCGGCCGCGAGCTGGGATCGCCCCGCGTTCTCGACGCAGACGAACAGGACCTCCGGCACGGCACCGCGAGGTGCGCTCGATCGAACCAGGGCATCCAGGCGCCCCGTCGCGAACGCCGCGGTGCGGGACCCGATCAGCGTCGTGGGATTGTTCGCCGACATCAGGTCGTGGCTCTCGGTCACGTAGCGCTCGATCGTTTCGCGGCTGAACGTGCCGCGATAACGCTCGGTGAGACGGTCGACGATCCGGGGCAGATCCAGCTCGACGCGTGGCGCCGAGGCGTCCTCACCCAGGAGGGCATCGACACGATCCGCGTTACGGGGATCGAGGGAGTACCAGACCCGGCGCCCCTCGGGCTGGCGCACGACGATTCCCCGGGCGGTCAATTCCTTCATGTGATGACTGACCGTCGGCTGGCGCAACCCGAGCGTGTCCGCAAGGCGGCCGACCAGGGCCCGCCCGTCCGGCGACTCGCGGATCAGCCGCACGATCCGGGCGCGCGTGGGGTCGCCGAGAATCGTCCACTCCCCGGAAGTCTCGGACGCACTCATAGATACAAGTCTATGCGCGGCCATCCCGGGGGGACGGATGTCTACCGTGGGACCTCGAGCGACGCCAGCTGATCGAGGAACTCCTCGGCCATCGCGACCTGCTCGACGAGCCTTCGGCGTCGATCCTCGGCGGCCTCTCGGATCGCGCGGATCGTCGCGAGATGTTCCGCCGATGCGGGATCCCGAGCGAGCTCGTCGAACGCCGCCAGCACCGTACGCATCTCGTCGAGCGAATAGCCGAGCGGCTTCATCCGGCGCACGAGCATGATGCGCGAGACATCCTCTTCCGCGTACAGGCGAAAGCCACCCTCGGTGCGACCGGACGGCACGATCAGGCCGATCTCGTCGTAGTGACGCAGCGTCCGCAGCGACAACGACGTGCGCTCGGCGACCTCGCCGATGTGCATGGGCCCTGGGTTACTCACGTCGCTCCTCGGAAGCTCGCTCGCGGTCAAACCTTACGTTACGGTAGAGTTTGGCCAGTGGCGCATCTTCGGCGCCCTCCCCATCTTCCCAGGACGGCATCGCCGGCCCCGGCGCATCGGCGCCCTCGACCCACACCGCCCCCTCCCCCGTCAGGAGCGCCATGACCGACGTCATCCCCGTCCAGGACCCGAAGTCCCGCTATCGCATCGAGCCGACGGTCATGCAGGCACTCCGGAGCCCCCGACTGTTGACCCGCGAGGTGCTCGCCGGGCTCGTCGTCGCGATCGCACTGATCCCCGAGGCGATCGCGTTCTCGATCATCGCGGGCGTCGATCCGCGCCTCGGCCTGTTCTCGTCGTTCATCATGGCCGTCGCGATCGCGTTCCTCGGCGGCCGACCCGCCATGATCACGGCCGCGACCGGCGCGATCGCCCTCGTGATAGCACCCGTGGCGCGCGAGTACGGCATGGACTACTTCATCGCCACGGTGCTGCTCGGCGGCGCGATCCAGATCGTGCTCGCGGCGCTCGGAGTCGCGAAACTCATGCGCTTCATCCCCCGCTCGGTGATGGTCGGGTTCGTGAACGCCCTCGCGATCCTGATCTTCGTGTCCCAGTTTCCGCAGCTGATCGACGTCCCCTGGCTCGTCTACCCCCTCGTCGTGATCGGGCTGCTGATCATGTACCTGATGCCTCGCCTCACGAAGGTCGTCCCCGCGCCGCTGATCGCCATCGTCCTGCTCACCGCGGCAGCCGTCGTGTTCGGCCTGAGCGTTCCCACCGTCGGCGACCAGGGCGAACTCCCCCGCAGCCTTCCCGAGCTGTTCATCCCGAACGTGCCGCTGAACGTCGAGACGCTCTCGATCATCGCCCCCTACGCGGCCGCGATGGCGATCGTCGGCCTGCTCGAGTCGCTCATGACCGCCAAGCTCGTCGACGAGATCACCGACACCCACTCGCGCAAGACCCGCGAGGCCTTCGGCCAGGGCGCCGCCAACATCCTCTCCGGCGCTTTCGGCGGCATGGGCGGTTGCGCGATGATCGGCCAGACCATGATCAACGTCAAGGCATCCGGGGCGCGCACACGCATCTCGACGTTCCTCGCCGGTGTCTTCCTGCTCATCCTCGTCCTCGCGCTCGGCGACGTGGTCGCCGTCATTCCGATGGCGGCGCTCGTTGCCGTGATGATCGTCGTCTCGGTGGCGACCTTCGACTGGCACAGCGTGCGCCCGTCGACGCTCAAGCGCCTGCCGAAGAGCGAGACCGCCGTCATGCTCATCACGGTCGCGATCACGGTATGGACCCACAACCTCGCGATCGGGGTCGGGGCCGGCGTACTGGCGGCGATGGTGCTGTTCGCCCGCCGTGTCGCGCACTTCGTGTCCGTCACCCGTGCGACCGACCGCGAGGCATCCGTCCCCACCGTTCGCTACACGGTCGACGGCGAGCTGTTCTTCGCGTCGAGCAACGACCTCACGACGCAGTTCGCGTACACGCACGATCCCGAGCGCGTCGTCATCGACATGTCCCACTCGCATATCTGGGATGCATCGACCGTCGCCGCGCTCGATGCGATCCAGACCAAGTACGAGCACCTCGGCAAGCGCGTCATTCTCGAGGGCATGAACGAGGCCACGTCGCAGATGCACGGGCGCTTGAGCGGCGGACTCGGCGCCGGGCACTAGCTGCGCGTGCGCGGCGTGGGCGGACGGCACCCCGCGGACGGCTGACAGACTGGGCGGATGTCGCGGGTCATCGAATGGGGCGAGCGACACCAGGTCGCGCTCTCCCTCGCGGCCATCGCGGTCGGGGCGGCCGTCGGTCTCGGATATCCCGCGGCGGCGGGCCCGCTCGAGTTGTCGATCACGCCGACCCTCGGGCTGCTGCTGTACGCGACCTTCCTCGGCGTGCCGTTCGGGCGGCTTGCGGGCGCGTTTCGGGACGGCCGGTTTCTGACGACCGTTCTGATCCTCAACTTCGTGATCGTCCCGCCGATCGCGTTCGGACTCTCTCGTTTCGTGGCGTTCGATCAGGCGCTCGTCGTCGGCGTGCTGCTGGTGCTGCTGACGCCGTGCGTCGACTACGTCATCGTGTTCACCGGACTCGCGGGCGGGTCCAGGGAACGCCTGCTCGCGGCAACGCCCCTGCTGATGCTCGCGCAGATGGCGCTGCTCCCGCTCTATCTGTGGCTGATGGTGGGATCGAAATCCGCGACATCCGTCGATCTGCACCCCTTCGTGATGGCGTTCCTGCTCCTGATCGCGCTGCCGCTCGCGCTCGCCGCCCTGACGCGTGCGCTGGCCGCGCGGACGCGCGTCGCGCGTGCGGTGATGACCGCGGCGCTCGCGGCGATGGTGCCCCTCATGATGCTGACGCTCGCCGCCGTTGTCGGGTCGCAGGTCGCGGCGGTCGTGGGATCCCTCGGCACGCTCGTCGCGGTCGTGCCGGTATTCGTTGCGTTCGCAGCGATCATGACGGGCCTGGGCGCGGCCGTGGGACGGGTCGCTCGACTCGACACCCCCACCCGCCGCGCCGTCGTCTTCAGCGGAGTCACCCGCAATTCGCTTGTCGTGCTGCCCCTCGCGCTCGCCCTGCCGTCGGCATTCGCGCTGACGCCGCTCGTCGTGGTCACGCAGACGCTGATCGAGCTGATCGTGATGGTCGCGCTCGTCGCCCTGTACTCGCGCCGACGCTAGGTGCGGGGATCGGCCTGCGCGACCACGTCGAGGCCATCGGGTGCGCGCTTGGCCAGGGGGAACAGTGCGAGCGCGACCGCAACACCCACACCCGCACCGACCAGCTGCGCCACGATGAAGGGCAGGACCGAGGTGGGCGCGATGCCGGCGAAGGTGTCGCTGAAGGCGCGGCCGATCGTGATGGCCGGGTTGGCGAAGCTCGTCGACGACGTGAAGAAGTAGGCCGCACCGATGTATGCGCCGACCGCGGGAGCGGCGAGATGACCCCGGCCCGTGCACACGAGCGCGAAGATGAGGAACACCAGCCCGGCCGTCGCGATGACCTCGGACAGCAGCCGCGGGCCGTCGGCGCGATCCGTCGTGCTCCACGACACGGCGGCGAGCCCGAACATCAGGTTCGCGAGGACCGCGCCGGCGATGCACCCGGCGATCTGCGCCGGGAGGTAGACGCCCGCCACCGACCACGGGCGGCGATGCAGCACGATGTCGGCGATCGTCACGGCGGGGTTGAAGTGTGCGCCGGACACCGGCTGCAGGATCAGGATCAGGACCCCGAGACCGAGCGCCGTGGCGAACGCGTTCTCGAAGAGCTGCAGACCCACGTCGCGCGGCGAGAGCTGCTGCGCCATGATGCCCGAGCCGATGACGATCGCCGCGAGCAGGGCGCTGCCGAGGAACTCCGCGCCGACGGCGCGCGCAGTTGCCCTCACGAGCCGATCAGCAGACGTGAGACGCGGTCGAGCGCACCGGGAACCAGCCCGTAGTAGGCCCAGGTGCCGCGCTTGCTGCGCGTGAGAAACCCCGCCTCGGTGAGGACCTTGAGGTGGTGCGACACGGTCGGCTGGCTGAGCCCGACCGGTTCGGTCAGGTCACAGACGCACGCCTCGGCACCCTCCGACGCGGCGACGATCGAGAGCAGACGCAGCCGGGCGGGATCGGCGAGGGCCTTCATCGTGTGCGCGAGAGCCACGGCCTCGTCGGCGCCGAGCGGCTCGCGGACGAGGGCGGTGCCGCACGCGGGTGCGGAGACATCCGTCAGGGGAAGAAGAGTCACGCATCGATGCTAATCGATATTGACACTCATCGATAGACGGCGGATACTCGAACATCGAAGACCATCGATATTCGGAGGGGATCATGACCCTGCTCGACCTCACGCCGCGCGCCTCTCGCGCGAGCCGCCTCGATACACTGCCGGTCGCGATCGTCGGCGCGGGCCCCATCGGGCTCGCCGCGGCGGCACATCTGACCGAGCGCGGCATCGACTTCACGATCTACGAAGCCGGCGACGCGATCGGTGCGAGCGTGCGGGCGTGGGGCCACACCCGCCTCTTCTCCCCCTGGGAGCACCTGGTCGACCCCGCCGCGGCGCGCCTGCTCGAGTCGTCCGGATGGCAGGCACCCGCGGCATCCCGCATCCCCACCGGCGCCGAGCTCGTTTCCCGGTACCTGATTCCCCTGGCCCAGCTCGACGCGATCGCGTCCCGCACCCGCACCGGCACCGAGGTGCTGGCCGTGACCCGCGAGGGCATGGATCGCACCCGCACCCGGGCGCGCGCTGTCACCCCGTTCGCCCTGCGCATCCGCCGCGCCGACGGAACGATCGAGGATGTCGCGGCCCGGGCGGTCATCGACGCCTCGGGCACGTACCGCACACCGAACAGCCTCGGCTCGAGCGGACTCGACCCCCTGGGTCTGGGCGATGTGGCCGACCGCGTTTCGCCCGCACTCCCCGATGTGCTGGGTCGGGACCGGGCGCGGTTCGCGGGTCGGCACACCACCGTCGTCGGCGCGGGGCACTCGGCGGCGAACACGCTCCTCGCGCTCGTGAAGCTCGCCTCGGACGAGCCGGGCACACGCATCACCTGGCTGATCCGAAACTCTCGCGCCGCACGCGTCACCACGGCGCCCGACGACGAACTCGCCGGGCGCGCCGAGCTCGGCGGACGCGTCGAGCAACTGGTCCGCGACGGCGCGATCGATCTGGTCGACGGGTTCGAGATCGTCGGCGCACGCCGGGTCGACGAATCCGATGACCTCACGGCGGGCCCCGTCGAGCTCGTCGGACTCCGCCGGGGCGAGACCGTCTCACACCGCACGGATCAGATCGTGAACGCGACCGGGTTCCGACCCGACCTCGGCATTCTGCGCGAGCTGCGCCTCGAGCTCGACGACATCGTCGAGGCGCCGCGGCGGCTCGCCCCGCTGATCGACCCGAACGTGCACTCGTGCGGAACGGTCGAGCCGCACGGGTTCCGCGAGTTGACGCATCCCGAGCAGAACTTCTTCATCGTGGGCATGAAGTCGTACGGGCGCGCGCCCACCTTCCTGCTCGCGACGGGCTACGAACAGGTCCGCTCGGTCGCGGCTCACCTGGCGGGCGACACCGAGAGCGCCCTTCGCGTGGCGCTCACGCTGCCGGCGACGGGAGTGTGCTCGACCGACATCGGCGGAGGAGCCTGCTGCACATGACGACGGTTCGCCAGATGCGAGCCGCGGACTGGGACGCGGTCGCCCTGATCTATGAACAGGGGATCGAAGACGGCGAGGCGACCTTCGAGGTCGAGGTGCCGACCTGGGCCGCCTTCGACGCGTCCCGCCTGCCGGACCTACGCCCGGTCGCGGTCGACGGTGAGTCGATCCTCGGCTGGGCCGCGGCATCCCCCGTCTCGATCCGTGCCGCCTACCGCGGCGTGATCGAGCATTCGGTGTATGTCGCGCGCAGCTCACGGGGGCTCGGGATCGGCCGTACGCTCCTCGCTGCGCTGATCGACGCCGCCGAAGACGCGGGCTTCTGGTGCATCCAGTCGAGTATCTTCCCCGAGAACGCGGCGAGCCTCGCGCTGCACGAGCGCGCCGGCTTCCGAACCGTCGGGCGCCGCGAACGGATCGCACGGTCGGGCCGGGGGCCGCGAGCGGGCCACTGGCGCGACACCGTGCTGATCGAGCGCCGCAGCCGGATCAACGGCCAGGACTGACGTCGATTCGCAATCCATAGATATTCGCCTATGCTTTTACTTCAGAGAGAAAGCGAGTCCCGATGACCGACAAGCCCACCGTCCTGTTCGTCTGCGTCCACAACGCGGGACGCTCGCAGATGGCCGCAGGATACCTCCGTGCACTCGCCGGCGATTCGATCGAGGTCCTCTCGGCCGGTTCTGCCCCGAAAGACACGATCAACCCGGTCGCCGTCGATGCCATGGCCGAAGAGGGCATCGACATCGCGAACAACACGCCGAAGGTGCTCACCGTCGAGGCGGTGCGCGAGTCCGACGTCGTGATCACGATGGGCTGCGGCGATGCGTGCCCGATCTTCCCCGGAAAGCGCTACGAGGACTGGGAACTCGACGACCCGGCAGGTCAGGGCATCGAATCCGTCCGGCCGATCCGCGATGACATCCGCGCCCGCGTCGAAGCCCTGATCGCCGAGCTGATTCCGCCCGCCGCCCCCGCCTGATCCGCACCCACTCCGTGGGACTTTGGTCACGGTGGCACCGCTCGGCGCCGTGAATAATCGAGGCATGACCATGCAGAGCGTCGGATACAGCGCGATTTCGAGCTTCAGCCGCGTCGAGATCCTCCACCTCATCCAGATGCACCCGCAGCAGACCGTCGCCGCGCTCGCCGCGGCGACGGCCCTGCATCCCAACACCGTCCGCGAGCACCTCGAGCGCCTGCTCGATGCGGGTCACATCGTGCGCGAGACCGAACACCGGACGACGCGCGGACGCCCGCGGGTCCTCTACCGCGCCGCGACCGGCCAGCCCGACGCCTCCAGCCCCATCGCGCGCCGCAAGGCCCGCGCGGCGGCCGAGCGCGGCGACATCATGCGGCGCGTGATGCCGTGGACCGGAGCATCCGTCCGCGAGCTCGGCACCGAGACGACACACCAGCTCGACGCGATCGTCGACCACCTGAGCGAGTCGGGCTTCGATCCCCTGATCGACGAGCGCGAGTTCACGATCGACCTGACCCCGTGCCCGCACGCGGCATCGCAATCGGCCCACCGCGACACGCTGTGCTCGGTGCACCTGGGCATCATGCAGGGTGTGCTGGCGGAGGCGCGCGGTCCCCTCACCGTCGCGGGTATGCGACCCTCCTGCGATCCGACGCAGTGCGTCGTCCAACTGACGATGGCGTAGGCGCGGCTCACACCCGGATGCGGTCGGGTCGCGCGTAGACGTTCATCGACGACCCGCGCAGGAACCCGACGAGGGTCAGACCGGATGCGTCGGCCAGCTCGACCGCGAGCGACGACGGCGCCGATACGGCCGACAGGATCGGCAGGCCGGCCATGATCGCCTTCTGCACGAGCTCGAAACTGGCACGGCCCGAGACCATCAGCACGTGGCCGCTGAGCGGCAACCGGTCGTTCAGGATTGCCCAGCCGACGACCTTGTCGACCGCGTTGTGGCGTCCGACGTCCTCGCGCAGCACGACCAGCTCCCCGGTCGTCGCGTCGAACAGGGCCGCGGCGTGCAGCCCGCCCGTCTTGTCGAACACGGCCTGCTGGGCGCGGAGCTTCTCGGGGAACGTCGCGAGCGATCCGGCCGACAGGGCCACCGCATCCGATGCGACGTCGTAGACCGAGACGGTCTCCACGGCCTCGATAGATGCCTTGCCGCAGAGACCGCACGAGCTCGTCGTGTAGAAGTTGCGCGCGAGATCCGGATCCGGCGGTGCGACGCCCGCGGCGAGGGTGACATCGAGCACGTTGTAGGTGTTCTCGGTGTTGCCCGCGAGGGGGCCGCCGGTGCCGGGACCGCCGCAGTGGATCGCACCGCGAAAATGCTCGCCCGCCGAGATCACGCCCTCCGAGACGAGGAACCCCGCGGCCAGTTCCACGTCGTTCCCGGGCGTGCGCATCGTGATCGCCAGCGACGTTCCGCCGACGCGGATCTCGAGCGGCTCCTCGACGGCCAGGGTGTCGGAGCGGCGCACGGGCTCGCCGCCGAGCGTGATCTTCGTCACCGGACGCCGCGTCGTGATCCGTCCCATGGATTCAACCGCCGATCGCGTTCATGCTGCGCAGCGGCTGGAGGAAGGAGGGGTCGTCGATCGCGTGCCCGGGGAGCTTGCCCCGAACGCTCGAGCGCAGCATGTCGTCGAGAGCCGCGTCGATCGAACCGGCCGCCGGGTTCTCGGCCCGCAGGATCGGCAGCAGGTCGTACTCGGTCGTCGAGAACAGGCAGTTGCGGATCTGCCCATCCGCCGTCAGTCGCAGTCGGTCGCAGTCTCCGCAGAACGGCGCGGTGACCGAGGCGATGACGCCCACCGTGTGGGGACCGCCATCGAGAGCCCACCGCTCGGCGGGTGCCCCGCCACGACCGGGGATCGGCACGAGGGTCCAGCGCGCGGCCAGCGCGTCCAGGATCTCTTCGCGTGTCACCATCGAGGCGCGGTCCCACGTGTGGCCGGCGTCGAGCGGCATCTGCTCGATGAAGCGCAGCTGCGCGTCGTGGGCCATCGCGAACTCGGTCAGCTCGACGATCTCGTCGTCGTTCACACCCCGCATCGCCACCGCGTTGAGCTTGAGCGGACGCAGCCCCGATGCCTGCGCGGCCGCGATGCCCTCGAGCACGTCGTCCAGGCGGTCGCGGCGGGTGAGTTCGTGGAAGCGGTCGCGGCGGATCGTGTCGATGCTGATGTTCAGCCGTCGCAATCCCGCGTCGATCAGGGCCGGCAGAAACTCGGGCAGTCTGATGCCGTTGGTCGTCATCGCGATCTCGATCGGGCCGTCCGGCCCCTCGATCGCGCCGAGCCGTCGCACCACGTCGACGATGTCCGCACGCAGCAGAGGCTCGCCGCCGGTCAGGCGGAACGTCGTGATTCCCGCGGCGGCGCCGACCCGAGCGATCCGTTCGATCTCGTCGAGGGTCAGGATGCTGGTTCGTGCGAGCCACTCGTTGCCCTGCTCGGGCATGCAGTACGTGCACCGCAGCGAGCACCGATCGGTCAACGAGATGCGCATGTCGCGATGAACGCGGCCGTGCGTGTCGACGAGCGGACCGGATGCCTGGGCGCCGGCCGCACCATCGGCGCCGCCCGCGCGAACGGGGAGCTCGACGCGCCGGGCGATCGTGACGGCTACGGCCGTCATCGGCTGCCGCCCTCTCGTCCCTCGCACGCACGCATGGGTCGAGCCTATCCGCGCGTCCCGGGACGGGGGCCGGGCGTCGCTCCTTTTACACGGCCCGCCCGGTGCCTCCCCAGCCAGACGACCTGAGATCATTGTCTTACCGCGTCGGGCGAGCTCCTCTTCGATAGACCGGTGCAATGACGCCCCGATGCGCACCAAAGGAGCGTCGCCCATGGATTTCCTCGACCCGCTGCTACTGGCCCGTTGGCAGTTCGGCCTGACGACGCTCTATCACTACCTCTTCGTCCCCCTCACGCTCGGCCTCGCCCTCGTCGTCGCGATCTTCCAGACGGCCTGGCATCGCAGCGGTCACGTCAAGTGGCTGCATCTGACCCGCCTGTTCGGCAAGATCTTCCTGATCAACTTCGCGATGGGTGTCGTGACGGGCATTGTGCAGGAGTTCCAGTTCGGTATGAACTGGTCGGCATATTCGCGGTTCGTCGGCGATGTCTTCGGAGCCCCGCTCGCGTTCGAGGGCCTCATGGCGTTCTTCTTCGAGGCGACCTTCATCGGGTTGTGGATCTTCGGATGGGACCGGCTCCCCCGCGCCCTGCACCTCGCGTCGATCTGGATGGTCGTGCTCGGCTCGACGCTGTCGGCCTACTTCATCCTCGCCGCCAACGCCTTCATGCAGAATCCCGTCGGGTATCAGATGGCCGCGGATGGCGGTCGTGCCGAACTGGTCGACTTCGGGGCGGTCCTGACCAACCCGGTCGTGCTCGCTGCATTCCCGCACACGATCTTCGCCGCGTGGATGTTCGCGGCGGCCGTCGTGATCGCGGTCTCGGCCTGGCATCTGTCGCGCGGTCAGCACCTGGTGACGATGCGTTCGTCGCTGCGGTTCGGGCTCTGGTTCATGATCATCTCGTTCGCGGGCACCGCCCTCACGGGCGATCAGCTGGGACTGGTCATGGTCTCGACGCAGCCGATGAAGATGGCGGCGGCCGAGGCGCTGTGGAATACGGCGTGCGGCGCGGATGCCTCGTTCTCCCTCTTCTCGCTCGGGACCCCGGACGGCTCGGAAGAGATCTGGTCGCTGCGCGTTCCGTATCTGTTGTCGTTCCTGTCGACGCACACGCTGGACGGATGCGTCGAGGGGTTGAACGACCTGCAGGCGCAGTACGAGACGCAGTTCGGCGAGGGCGTCAGCTACATGCCGATCATCTGGGTGACGTACTGGTCGTTCCGCTGGATGATCGGGCTCGGCGGTGCCGCGACGCTCATCGCGATCGTGGGACTGTGGGTCACGCGCAAGAGCGCCAAGCGCCCCGTCGCGAAGTGGATGTGGAAGGTCGCGATCTGGTCGGCTCCCCTGCCGCTCCTCGCCAGCCTGGTCGGCTGGGCGTTCACCGAGATGGGTCGCCAACCCTGGATCGTGTTCAGCCTGATGCTGACCGAGAATGGCGTCTCGCCGAACGTTCCGGGCTGGACCGTGCTGATATCGCTCGTCGCGTTCACCGCGATCTACGCCGCACTCGCCGTCGTCGAGTTCGGTCTGATCCTGAAGGCGGCCCGAAAGGGGCCGGATCCGCTGCCCGATCCGGACGACCCGGAATCCGGCAAAGACACAACCCACCGACTCACGACGACGGTCTACTAGGAGAATCGCCATGGACCTCGCCTACCTCTGGTTCTGGATCATCGGATTCCTCTTCATCGGGTACTTCCTGCTCGATGGTTTCGACTTCGGCGTCGGGATGTCTCTGCCGTTCCTCGGCAAGGACGACGTCGGCCGCCGCCAGATCATCAACACGATCGGCCCCGTCTGGGACCTCAACGAGACCTGGTTGATCGTCGCGGGTGCGGCGCTGTTCGCCGCGTTCCCCGAGTGGTACGCCACGCTCTTCAGCGGCTTCTATCTCGCCCTGCTGCTGATTCTGCTGGCGCTGATCCTGCGCGGCGTCTCGTTCGAGTACCGCCACCAGCGCGACGGTCTGCGCTGGAAGAAGGGCTTCGACACGATGATCGTCATCGGGTCCGCCGTGCCCGCGCTGCTGTGGGGCGTCGCGTTCGCCAACATCGTGCAGGGCGTGCCGATCGATCAGGATTTCGAGTTCACCGGCACCCTGCTGACGCTCCTGAACCCCTACGCCCTTCTCGGCGGCGTGACGACGCTCCTGCTCTTCTTCACCTACGGCGTGAGCTTCGTGGCGTTGAAGACCGACGGCCAGGTGCACGACGACGCCCGGCGTCTCGCCGCACGCGCGGGGTTCCTGACGATCGTCGTCGCCGCGGCGTTCCTGCTGTGGACGGTCATCGCCCACCCGGCCATGCCGGTCATGGTGCTGGCGATCGCTGCGGCGGTGTTCCTGATCCTGTCGGTCGGCGCAAACCTGCGCGACCGTGAGGGATGGGCGTTCGGCTTCGCCGCCGCAACCGTCGTGTCGGCGGTCGGCACCCTCTGGTTCGCGCTGTACCCCTATGTGATGCCCTCGTCGACCGATCCCGCGTACAGCCTGACGATCGAGAACGCGTCGAGCACCGACTACACGCTGACGATCATGTCGTGGGCGGCGCTCGTCTTCCTGCCCCTCGTCCTCGCCTACCAGGGCTGGACCTACTGGGTGTTCCGGCGCCGCGTCTCGCGCTCGCACATCGAGAAGGCCGCGGAGGCAGCCGCGCACTGACGCGTGCGCACCGGTATCGTCGAAATGCTGTGAGTCAGGATCAGGATGTCCCGGATGCGCCGTCCGCGCGCACCCCACCGGTCGACCCCCGACTGCTGAAGTACGCGACCGCGTCGCGGTCCTTCTTCGCGATCATCGCCGTGATCGCGCTCGTGCAGACGGCGGTGATCGTCGCGTTCGCGTGGCTGCTGACCCGGGCGATCGTGGGCGTCATCGACGGGATGCCTGCGGCCGACCTGTGGGTGACCCTCGGCGCCCTCGCGGGCGTCGTGGCGCTGCGTGCCGTGCTGGTGTGGGTGCGCGAGCGGTCGGCCGCCCTCGCGGCGGCGCGCGTGCAGGCCCAGCTGCGGACCCGCCTCGTCGAAGCGGTCGGCATCCTCGGTCCCGGGTGGCTCGACGAGCGCAACTCGGCGCACCTCGCCGTGACCGCCGGGCATGGCCTCGACGCGCTCGAGGCGTACTTCGGCCGCTACCTGCCGCAGCTCGTGCAGACGGCGATCGCGACGCCCCTGATCATCCTCGTGATGTGGTGGCAGGACTGGGTCAGCGGACTGACGGTCCTGCTGACGATCCCGCTCATCCCGATCTTCATGATCCTGATCGGCCTCGCGACGCGAGCGGTGCAGAAGCGACAGTGGGGCACGCTGCAGCAGCTGGCGGCGCGCTTCGCCGACACCGTCGAGGGGCTCGGCACGCTGAAGGTGTTCGGCCGCCAGCACCGGGCCGCGGCATCCATCGAATCCGTGACCGAACGGTACCGGATCGAGACGATGCGGGTGCTGCGGGTGTCTTTCTTGTCGGGCTTCGCTCTCGAGTTCCTCGCGAGCATCTCGGTCGCGATCATCGCGGTGTCGATCGGGTTCCGGTTGGTCGATGGGGCACTCGCCCTCTCGATCGGTTTGTTCGTGCTGCTGCTCGCGCCCGAGGCATACCTGCCGCTGCGCCAGGTCGGCGTCCAGTTCCACGCAGCCGCCGAGGGGGTCGCCGCAACGGACGACGTGTTCGCGGTGCTCGACGCGGCACACGGCGAGCGCGCGACGGAATCTTCGTGTGCGGGCACGGGCGCATCCGGTGTTCTCACGCTCACCGACGTTCGCGTGAGGCGCGGCGAACGGATGCTGCCCGCCGTGAGCATCACGGCTTCGCCCGGGCAGATCGTCGTCATCGAGGGTCCGAGCGGCGTCGGCAAGACGAGCCTCATCGCTGCCCTGCGCGGCGCGGCCGAGTGGGACGGCACCGCGACGCTCGGCGACACCGACCTGCGGGGAACCGCACCGTCGGGCTGGCTCGCCTGGGCGGGGCAGCAGCCCGGCCTGATCGCCGGCACCGTCGCCGAGAACGTCGCCCTCGGCGATCCGTCGCCGGACCCGACTCTGATCGACCGGGCGCTGTCGCTGGCGCAGGCGGACGGCATCGACGCATCCCTCCCCCTCGGCGTGCGCGGCTCGGGGCTCTCGGGTGGTCAGGCGCAACGCGTTGCCGTGGCGCGCGCCCTCTACCGTCACCTCAGCGGACGCGCGGCCGTGATCGCGCTCGACGAGCCGAGCTCGGCCCTCGACGCGATGACCGAGGCCGCGCTCTGGCGGAGTCTTCGTGATATCGCGGATGCCGGGGCCACCATCCTGCTCGTTTCGCACCGGCAGAGCGCCCGCGGCATCGCGGACCTCGTCGTCGCCCTGCAGCTCGCAGGGGTGAGCGCATGACCGCGCCCGCGACCCCCGTCATGGGGACGACGACCGCCGCCGTGCTGCGCGGCGCGATGCCGCCCGCGCGCCGGTTCTGGCCCGCCATCGCCTCCAGCTTCCTCTCCGAGGCCTCGGCCGTCGCGCTGCTGGCGGTCAGCGCGTGGCTGATCGTGCGCGCGAGCGAACAGCCGCCGGTGCTCTACCTCTCGATAGCGGTCGTGGGGGTGCGGCTCTTCGCCCTCACCCGCGCGAGCTTCCGCTACCTCGAGCGCCTGACGGGGCACGACGCCGCCCTTCGACAGCTCGCGGCGACCCGCAGCGGGATGGTGCGCAGACTCATCCCCCTCGCCCCCGACGGGCTGGGGCGCACCCGCCGCGGATCCGTCCTCGGTGCCCTCGTCGACGACGTGGACGACCTGCAGAATCTGCCGCTCCGCGTCGTCGAACCCCTCGCCGGATCGGCCCTCGTCGTGCTCGGATCGATCGTGCTCGTCGGGGTCGTCTATCCGCCGGCCGGGCTCACGCTCGCGGTCTGCCTCGTTGCGGCGGGTCTCGTCGCAACACTGTGGGGCTGGGCGGTCGGCGGTCGGGCCGAGCGATCCATCGCGCCCCTCCGTGCTCGCCTGACCGATGCCCTGCTCGATCACTTCGGTTCGCTCGACGTGCTCGTGGCGTACGGCGCCGAGTCGGCGAGCCGCGACCGCATCCGGGACGCCGATGCGGCGGTCAGCCGGGCCGTCGTCCGCCGCGCGGTGGCGCAGGCCGGCACCACGGCGCTCGTGACGCTGCTGGCGGGGGCGGCCTCGATCGCCGCCATCGCCGTCGCGGCACCGGCTGCGCTCGATGGCCCCGCGCTCGCGGTCATCGTCCTGGTGCCGATGGCGGTGTTCGAGGTCTTCGCGGCCGTCCCCCTCGCCGCCGCGGCCTGGCGTCAGGTGCGGGCGAGCGCGACACGCATCGCCGAGTCCCTGCCTGACACCCTGCCCGCGGGCCTCGTCGCCGCGTCGATCGCGCCGACGGGGGTCGCGCCAGACCTCGGGACCGGTCTGAGGCTGCGGGATGTCTCGGCGCGCTGGCCCCACGCCGACGGGCCGGCGCTCCGCGGAGTGGACCTGGACGTCGCGCCCGGCGAGCGCGTCCTCGTCGTCGGGTCGAGCGGGGCGGGCAAGACGACGCTCGCCCACGTGCTCGTGCGATTCCTCGACTGCGCGGGAACGTACGAGATCGGCGGCACCCCCGTCGACCGGATCGCGGACGACGACCTGCGCCTGACGGTGGGCCTCTGCGAGCAGCGCCCGATGCTCTTCGACGAGACCATCCGGCAGAACCTGTTGTTCGCGCGCGATACGGCGACGGATGCCGAGCTCGAGGTATCCCTCGACCGCGTCGGCCTCGGCACATGGCTGCGCGAGCGCGGCGGGCTGGATGCCCGCGTCGGCGAGCGCGGGGCCCTGGTATCGGGCGGCCAGGCGCAGCGGATCGCGCTCGCCCGGGCGCTGCTGCGCGAGTTCCCGGTGCTCGTGCTCGATGAGCCGACCGCGGGCGTGGACCCCGCGGCATCCGATGCCCTGCTCACGGATCTGCTCGCGGCGGTGCCGGCCGACCGCGCGGTCGTGCTGATCTCGCACGTGACGGTCCCCGATGGGCTCGTCGACCGGATCGTGCGGCTGGATCACGGCCGCGTGGGCAACCGCGCCTAGGCGCCCGCGACCGCGAGGAGTCTCACGGCGGCGGGATCCACACTCACGCGCACGGGCACGCCCGGGGCGAGCCCCGACTCGACGATGGCCTCGGCCGCGACGTCCGCCGCGACAGCGGGCTCGGCCGTGTGCACTCTCGCACCGACCGGTGTCTGCTCGACGCGGACGACCCGGGCGAGCCACGTCCCGGGCGTCGCCTGTTCCTCGGCGGCGAGCCGCAGCGCGCCCGTCCACGTGGACTCGACCGCGCGCTCGAGGCGTACCTCCGAGGGGCGGAAGACGGCCGCCAACGGTGCGCCCTCGGTCGCAGCCGCGGCAATGGACGCGTCATCCGCGGAGGCGATGAGCACCTCGGGCGACGCGGAAACGGCGCGCCAGCGCCCGTCGTGGGCGACGCCGTGGATCAGGTTGACACCGGCCACCGTCGCGACGAAGCGCGTCGCGGGTGCGCGCAGCACCTCGCGCACTCCCCCGGACTGCGTGACGCGACCGCCCTCCACCACCACGAGGCGCGTCGCGAGGGCCGCGGCGTCCACGGCGTCGTGCGTCACGACGACCGCGGTCGCGTGGGTCGCGGCGAGCTGATCGTGCAGCATGGCGCGGACGTCCGCGGCGGTCTCGGGGTCGAGCGAGGTGAGGGGTTCGTCGAGCAGCAGCACCTGTGGCGAGGTGGCAAGAGCACGCGCGATCGCGACGCGCTGCTGCTGTCCACCCGATAGTTGTGCGGGACGACGGTTGCCCATCCCGGGAAGCCCGACGCGCCACAGCCAGTCGTCGGCGTCGCCGAGAGCGACCTTGCGGTCGATGCCGCGGGCGCGAGGCCCGAACGCGATGTTCTCGCGCGCCGTCAAGTGCGGGAACAGTCGGGCGTCCTGGCCGAGCAGCACCGCGCCGCGCTGCGCCGCCGGAACGTGGCGCCGCGGGCGGGTGGCGGATGCGACATCCCGATCCCCGATCCGGACGCGTCCGTCCGTGAGCCGCTGGAGGCCCGCGATCGCCGCGAGCAGCGTCGACTTGCCCGCCCCGCTCGGCCCCATCACGGCGACGACCTCGCCGGGCGCGCAGTCGATCCGCGCCTCGAGGCGGAAGCCCTTGCGCTCGACGACGATCTCGGCGGCGAGCGCTGCCCCGGTCATCGGACGGTCTCCGTTCCGCCACGGCTCGCGTCTGCGGAAGGGGGCCGCCACGCGCGCACGAGCAGCAGCACGAGGATCGCCGTGACCAGCAGCAGCAGCGACAGCGCCACCGCGGTCCCCTGCCCGACCCCCGAGCCGTTGAATGCCGTGTAGATCGCGAGGGGCATCGTCTGCGTCACGCCGGGAGCGTTCCCGGCGAAGAGCGCGGTCGCCCCGAACTCGCCGATCGCCCGGGCGAACGCGAGGATCACCCCGGCGATGAGTCCGGGCGCGGCGAGCGGCAGTGTGACCCGCCACAGGATCCGCCACCGCCCGGCCCCGAGCGTCGATGCCGTGCGCTCGAACTCGACCCCGGCCGTGCGCATCGAGCCCTCGAGCGCGAGCACGAGGAAGGGCAGGGCGACGAACGTCTGCGCGAGGATCACGGCCGTGGTCGAGAACGGGATCTGGATGCCCCAGGTCTCGAGCGCCTGGCCGAGCGGTCCCGTCCGGCCGAACAGGAAGAGCAGAGCGACGCCACCCACCATCGGGGGCAGGACGAGCGGCACGGTCACGATCACGCGCAGCAGCGCCGAGACGCGGGGCCCCGAACGGGCGATGACCAGCGCGAGGGGCACACCGAGCAGCACGCAGATCGCGGTCGCGACGAATCCGGTGCGGAGCGACAGCCAGAGGGCATCGAGCGCCGCGGGCGAGGTGATGTCGGCCCAGAGCGTCGACCATTCCACGCGCGCGACGAGCGCACCGAGAGGCACGACGAGCAGGGCGAGCCCGAGCACGGCGGGCACGGCCAGAATCGGCGGGACGAACCCCACCGCACCGCGCCCCGACATCACGGGGACCCGAACCCGCGGTCCGCGAACTGCAGGTCGGCGAGAATCGCCTGCCCGCGCGCACCGAGCACGAAAGCGACGAACGCGGCGGCGGCGTCGGGGTCGGCCGCACCCGCGAGTGCGGCGATCGGATACCTGTTGACGACGTCCTCGGCCCCGTCGGGCACGATGGCCGCGACGTCCTCGCGCCCGACGACATCCGTGCGGTAGACGAGGCCGGCGTCGGCCTCGCCCGCAGCCACCTTCGTCAGCACCGCCGTGACGTTCTGCTCGACGCTCACCGGTCGCGCGACGACCCCGGCATTCGAGAGCAGCGTCGCGGATGCCGCGCCACACGGAACCTCGGGAGCGCACAGCACGATCGACAGGTCGGCATCGGCGAGATCCTCGAGCGAGGTCACCCGACCGGGATTGCCCGCGGGAACGACGATCACGAGGGTGTTGCCGGCGAAGAGCTCCGCGGATCCCGCGAGCAGTCCGGCGTCCTCCACGGTCTCCATGTTCTTCTCGTCCGCCGAGGCGAAGACGTCCGCGGGGGCACCCTCGACGATCTGCCGGGCCAGCGTGCTCGATCCGTCGTACACGAGGGGAAGGATATCGACTCCCGGGTTCTCGGCCTCGAATTCTGCGGAGATCCGATCGAACGCCGTGCGCAGGGACGCGGCCGCATAAACCGACAGGCTTCCCGAGAGCTCGCCGGATTCGGATGCTTCGGGCTCCGCTCCTGGCGATGCCGCGCACCCGGCGAGCGCGAGCGCCACGGCGACCGCGGCTGCCGCCAGCGCGACGATCCGACCCGTCCGCCGCGCGGACCCCCGCGCTCTCATTCGCGGGGCGCTTCGACGATGACGTTGGTCGCCTTGACGACCGCGACGGCGAGCGAGCCGACATCGAGGTTCATCTCGCGCACGGCCTCCGCCGACAGCAGCGAAACGACGCGGTGGGGGCCCGCCTGGATGTCGAGCTGCGCCATGACGCCGTCGATCTGCACACGCGTCACCAGCCCGACGAAGCGGTTGCGGGCACTGGAGAGGACGTCGGTGGGGTCGGCGGCGGCACGCGCCAGCTCGACCGCACGGGCGGCGAGCGCATCGCCGGGAACCTCGGCGGGTGTGGCCCCGGTGGTGGGCAGCAGCTCCTGCTCGATCCACCGGCGCACGGTATCGTCGCTCACCCCGAGCAGTCGGGCGGCCTCGGCGATCTTGTAGCTGCGCATACGGCCAGTCTATGTCCGCATCTGCGCCCCATCGCCGCACTTTTCTCCGCAGGAGCGGATGCCGTGAACGCGGCCGCCCGCGCCGACCGTGCCGTCCGCACGATCAAACCTGCGACACCCCGCGAGAACCTCGGATGCTCCGGCGCGTCGCGGTCCGGTCGTGCGGATGGCACATCCCGGCCACCCCGCCGCCCACCGGATTACCCTGGGGTCATGCCTCTTCCCCCCCTCGTCGAGCCCGTCGCCGCCCTCAGCGAGCACGAACGCGCCCGCACGGTTCGGCACGCGAGCCTCGCCGGATTCGGTGAACTCGGGCAACGCCGCCTGCGCGCCGCGCACGTCGCGGTCGTCGGCGCCGGGGGGCTCGGGTCACCCGTGCTGCTCGCCCTCGCCGCGGCCGGGGTGGGCACGCTCACCGTCATCGACGACGACGCGGTCGAGGCGTCCAATCTGCAGCGCCAGGTGATCCACTCGCTCGCCGACGTCGGCGAGCCGAAGATCGACAGCGCCGCCCGGCGGATCGCGGGGCTCTCACCCGAGACCGAGGTGCGCGGCCGCAAGACCCGGATCGACCCCACGAACGCGCGGGAGCTGCTCGCGGGAGCCGACCTCGTGATCGACGGGAGCGACACCTTCGACACACGTGAGACCGTTGCCACCGCGTGCGAGGCACTCGGGGTGCCGCTCGTGTGGGGCACGGTGCAGGAGTTCGCCGCGCAGGTCACGGTCTTCTGGAGCGCACCGCCCGCGGGCACCGACCCCGTCCGCCTCGGCGATCTCTACCCCACGGGCAGCGTCGGCTTCGTGCCGACCTGCGCCGATGTCGGGGTGCTGGGGGCGCTCTGCCTGCAGGTCGGGGGCCTCATGGCGATCGAGGCGATCAAGCTCATCGCCGGCATCGGCGACCCGCTGCTCGGCCGCGTCCTGGTCATCGACAGCCTGCGTGGCCGGCAGCGCGAGGTGCCGCTGCGCGGCGCCGGGGTCGAGCCATCCGTCCCCTCCGCGGCAACCGCCCCCGCAACGAACTCCGCCCTCCCCGAGATCTCACCCGCCGAGCTCGCCGCCGAGCTCGCCGCCGGCACGGCGCCGACGATGATCGACGTGCGCGAGCAGCACGAACTCGCGGGCGGCACGATCCCGGGTTCGCACCACCTCCCGCTGGGCGCGGTGCTGGCCGACCCGACGGCGTTCGCGGAGTCGATCGGCGGCCCCGTGGTCGTGATCTGCCAGGCGGGCGTGCGCGCCGCCCGCGCCGCCCGCGCCCTCGCTTCCGTCGGCGTCGACGCCATCGTGCTGACGGGCGGAATGGATGCCTGGGCCGCCCCACACCCCACGGCGCACCTCTCGACGGCCGGCGCATGAGCCTCCGCACGGTCGAAGAGCACCTCGCCCAGATCCTCGCCGCAGCCCACCCCCTCGACACCGTCGAGGTCCCGCTCGCGGCGGCGGCCGGGCACACACTCGCCGCCCCCGTGCTCGCGCGCGTCGACATCCCCGTCTTCGACAATTCGGCGATGGACGGCTTCGCCGTCCGTTTCTCGGACGTCGAGTCCGCCACGGCCGATGCCCCCGTCACGCTGCGCGTCGTCGCCGACCTGCCCGCGGGCACGGAGCTCGATCCCGCGTTGGCGGAGGGCGAAACGGCCCGCATCATGACGGGATCGCCGCTGCCGACCGCGGCCGACACCGTCGTGCCGTTCGAGGACACGGCCGGCGGACTCGACGACTCCCTCGAGCGAACGGTGGTGCTCGCGGCACCCCGTGCACTCGGCGCCCACGTGCGGCGACGCGGCGGTGACGCGCGCGCCGGCGACGAGATCGTCCCGGCGGGGGCGGTACTCGGGGCCCTGCAACTCGCGGCCGCCGCGGCGGCGGGCATTGCCCACGTGACGGTCACCCGGCGCCCCCGCGTCGTCGTCCTGTCGACGGGCACCGAGCTGGCCGAACCCGGCACGGCGCTCCGCCGCGGGCAGATCCCCGAGTCCAACTCGGTGTTGCTGTCCGAGCTCGCCCGCGAGGCGGGTGCCGATGTGGTTCACGTCGGCAGCGTCGGGGACGACGAGGCCGAGTTCCGCGCCGTCCTGGCCTCCGCCGTCGGCGCGGATGTCGTCATCACATCGGGCGGCGTCAGCGCCGGCGCGTACGAGGTCGTCAAGAACGCCCTGGGTTCGGACACCGCGATCTCGTTCGTGAAGGTCGCGATGCAGCCCGGGAAGCCGCAGGGTTTCGGCACGCTGCCCGGCGGCGCGCTGTTCTTCGGACTGCCCGGCAATCCCGTCAGCTCGGCCGTGTCGTTCGAGACGTTCGTGCGCCCCGCGCTGCTCGCCCTGCAGGGCAGGACCACCATCCATCGACCGCTGCTCCGACTGCCCGCAGCACAGGGCTGGACGACCCCGCCCGGTCGGCGCCAGTACCTCCCGGCCGCGATCGACCGCACCGACCCCGCCCGGTGGACGGTGCGCCCCGCGACGGCCGGCGGCTCGGGCTCGCACCTGGCCGGCGGGCTCGCGCGGGCCGAGGCCTACGCGGTCGTCGGCGCCGAGCTCTCACGGGTCGAGCCCGGCGACCCCGTCGATGTCATGCTGGTCTCATGAGCTTCACCCACCTGGACGAGTCCGGCCACGCGCGCATGGTCGACGTCACCGACGAACAACCGACCGTTCGCGCGGCCACGGCCCGCGGGTTCGTGCGGTGCGCGCCCGAGGTCGTCGCGTCGCTACGCGACGGGTCCGTGCCGAAGGGCGATGTGCTCGCCGTGGCGCGGATCGCCGGCATCCAGGGCGCGAAGCGCTGCGCCGAGCTGCTGCCTCTCGCGCACATCATCGGGGTGCACGGTGCATCCGTCGACCTCGCGATCGAGGACGAGGGCGTCGCGATCGAGGCGACCGTCCGCACGGCCGATCGCACGGGCGTCGAGATGGAGGCCCTCACCGCCGTCTCGGTGGCCGCGCTCGCGATCGTCGACATGGTGAAGGGGCTCGACAAGTCGAGCTCGATCGAGAACGTGCGCATCACCGCCAAAGAAGGCGGACGTTCGGGATCGTGGAAGCGCCCCGGCGAGGAGTGAACGCGCCGCGGGGCACCGGGTTCGACGCGATCGTCCTCGCGGGCGGTCGCGCCTCTCGTCTGGGCGGCGCCGCGAAGCCCCTCCTCGAGGTCGACGGCACCGCGCTCCTCGCTCGCACGGTGGCGGCCGCCCGCAACGCGGGAGCGAACAGGATCGTCGTCGCCGGTGAGCGGATGCTCGATGAGCCGCTGGTGGAGTGGGTGCGCGAAGATCCGCCGTTCGGCGGCCCCGTCGCCGCGATCATCGCGGCGCTCCCGCGGATCGAGGCGGAGTGGACCCTCGTGCTCGCGTGCGACCTGCCCGGAATCGACCAGGCGCTCGCCCTGCTTCCGCTGAGAGATCCACGTGAAGACGGAACACACCTGACGGATGCCTCGGGTCGGTCGCAGTGGCTGACCGCCCTGTACCGCACGGCCGCTCTTCGCGAGGCCGCGGCATCCGTGCCCGCGTCGGGACGCAACGCTCCGGTCAGGTCCCTCGTCGGCGCGTTGCGGCTGTCGGCCGTGCGTGCCCCCGAAGCCGCGACCCGCGATGTCGACACATGGGAGGATCTTGAGTGGGCCCGCCGCGTTTCGGGTGAGCCCGGAGAGGACATCATCGTGTCGGATCGCACCCTCCCGCCCGAGGCGCTCGACGAGTGGGCGAACGCGCTCGGCGAGCGTTTCGAACTCGCGAACGACGACGTGCACGTCGCCCTGATCCTCGACCTCGCCCGCGATGTCGCCAACGGGGTCGCGCGCCCCGCGGCGCCCGTGAGCGCCTTCGTGGCGGGACTCGTCGCCGGGCGCGCCGGTGGCTCGCCCGAATCCGTGCGCGAGGCCGTGCGCGCGATCACCGAACTCGCCGAGAAGTGGGCGGAGAAGCGCTAGTGGCCCGCGTCCGCTATTTCGCCGCCGCCGAAGAAGCCGCCGGTCGCGAAGAAGAGGCACGTTCCGAGGCGACTCTCGGCGAACTCCGCGCCGCGCTGACGAACGACTACCCCGAGCTGGGCCGCATCCTGCCCCGGTGTGCCGTGCTGGTCGGCGGGTCGCGCGCGGGCGACGAGGTATCGCTCTCGGGCGACGTCCTGGTCGATGTCCTTCCCCCCTTCGCAGGGGGCTGAGCGGGTGAGTGCGAGCGAGTTCGACGACATCACGCAGGAGCGGCTGCGCGAAGCCGGAAGCGTGAAGTGGACGATGTTCCCCGACGCGATCGGCGCCTGGGTCGCCGAGATGGACTTCGGGCTCGCCCCCGCGATCAACACCGCCCTGACCTCGGCGCTCGCCCGCGGCGTGACGGGCTACCTGCCGACCGCGCTCGCGGACGAACTCGCCGCCGCGACGGCCGCCTGGTGCGCCGAGCGCTACGGATGGCACGTGCCCGCGGGACGGGTGCACCACCTGCCCGATGTCATCACCGCCTTCGAGGTGACGATCGAGCGCTTCACACCGCCGGGCTCGGCTGTCATCGTCCCCACGCCGGCGTACATGCCGTTCTTGATGGTGCCCCAGATGCTCGGCCGCCGGGTCATCGAGGTTCCGAGCATCGAGCGCGACGGACGAATGGTCATGGACCTCGAGGGTATCGATCGCGCCTTCCACGACGGCGGCGGGCTGCTCGTCCTCTGCAACCCGCACAACCCCCTCGGCACGGTCTTCACCCGGTCGGAGCTGCAGGCGGTGTCCGAGGTCGTCGCCGCTCACGACGGACGCGTGTTCTCGGACGAGATCCACGCGCCGATCGTCTACGCTCCCGCGACCCATCTGCCCTACGCATCGCTCTCGGACGTCACGGCCGCCCACACGATCACCGCGACCTCGGCGTCGAAGGCCTGGAACCTCGCGGGGCTGAAGTGCGCCCAGTTGATCCTGTCGAACGAGGCCGACGAAGCCGCGTGGCAGGGGTTCGGGATGTGGGCGGGGCACGGCACCGCGACGGTCGGCGTGATCGCCAACACGGCGGCCTACGCGGATGGCGGGCCGTGGCTCGACGAGGTCATCGAGTACCTCGACGGCAACCGCCGCCTGTTGGCCGAGCTCGTTGCCGAGCTGCTGCCGGCGGCACGGCTGATAACGCCCGAGGGGACCTACATCGCGCTCGTCGACTTCCGTGCCTACGGTCTCGAGGGCGACCTGGGCGAGTGGTTCCGCACGAACGCGGGTGTCGCGATGACGGACGGCGCGGCATGCGGCGTCGCGGGCATCGGGCACGCGCGCCTCGTCTTCGCCCTGCCCCGCCCGATCCTCCGCGAGGCCATCGAGCGCATAGCGGCCGCTCTCGAAGCGCGGCCCGCCATCGCGAAGGTCTAGCCGCCCAGACCCTTCCACGCGGTGGTTCCGTCGGCCTCGACCTGACGCTTCCAGACCGGCAGCTCGGACTTGATCGCCTCGATCAGCGTGCGGCTGACCTCGTAGGCCTCGGCGCGGTGGGGTGAGGCGACCGCGATCACGACCGCCGCGTCCCCGACGCTCAGGCGCCCCACGCGGTGACTGACGGCCACGACCGCCTCGGAGGACCCGATCGCCTCGGCTGCGATGCGGCGCAGGGTCGCCTCCGCATCGGGATGCGCCGTGTACTCGAGCGCGACGACGGCACCCGAGGCATCCGGATCGTGGTCGCGCACGCGCCCGACGAACGTGGTGACCGCGCCCGCCGAAGCATCCTCGACCGCGGCCAGATGCGTGTCGAGATCGAGCGGCTCGGTGCTGATGCGGGTCAGGCGGACCGCGTCCCGCGCGGTCGTCGTCGCAGGTGAATCCGTCACGTGTGGTCCCCTCCGCCGAGCTGGTCGATGACGTGCCGGGCGACCGACAGGATGACCGGGATGCCCGAGCCGACGGCCGCGGTCGAGCCGGGCAGGTTCACCACGAGCGCGCCCGCCGTCACCCCGGGAGCCGCGTCCACGGCGCCCGCGAGGCCGCGGGAGAGCATCCCGCCGGGCTTCTCGGATGCGCCGATGCGGCGGAGCTCTTCGGCGATGCCCGGGATCTCCCGCGTGACGACGCGCGCGGTCCCCTCGGGTGTGACGTCGCGCGGGCCGACGCCCGTTCCGCCCGTCGTGACGATCAGGCGGGCGCCCTCCGCGAGCGCCGCACGGAGCGCCGACTCGACGCTGTCTGCACCGTCGGGCACGACCACGGGATCGGCGCAGTCGAAACCACCCGCGCGCAGCCCCTCCACGGCCGCGGGGCCGCTGCGGTCCTCGCGCAGGCCCGCGGAGGATCGATCCGAGACCGTCACGACAACGGCTCGATACGGGTTGGCGTTCACGAACCCAGCCTATGGGGCGTCTTGCGCAGCGGCGCCGGTCGCCTGTTCGGCGGCCGCGACGATGCGTGCGGCCATCCCCGCGAAGATGAACCCGTGGAACGGCAGGACCGCGAACCAGTACAGCCGACCCGAGAGCCCGCGCGGAAAGAAGACGGCGCGCTGCTCGTAGCGAGATCCCGCCCCGTCCGGCACGGCCTTCATCTCGAGCCAGGCCAGGCCCGGCACCTTCATCTCGGCACGTAGCCTCAGAACGGATGGCTCGTCCCGTCCGCCGCGCTCGAGATTCTCGACGCGCCAGAAGTCGAGCGCATCGCCGACGGCGAGGCGGTCGGGGTTGCGGCGTCCACGCCGGAGCCCCACTCCCCCGACGAACCGGTCCATCCAGCCGCGCACCGCCCACGCGAGCGGCCATGAGTACCACCCGCGACTGCCGCCGATGCCCTCGATGACGCGCCAGAGCGACTCGGCCGAGGCAGAGGTCCGGGCGATGCGCGCGTCGGTGAAGACGGTGCGGCCCGCCCAGTCCGGGTCGGCGGGAAGAGGATCGCTCGGCGCGTTGTGGACCGCCGCGTCTTGCCAGCTGGTCTCGATGACGCCCTCGCGGACACGGCCGAGCGCCAGCGCGACCGCGCGTCGATACGGGGTCAGCCCGCCCTCGGGCCGAGGGATGAAGGCGTCGACATCGTGGTTCGCCATGACGCAGTCGTTCTGCAGCGACTCGACGAGCGGCCGCGCGAGGGCTGCCGGAATGGGTGTGACGACCCCCACCCAGTGCGAGGCGAGACGGGGTGTGAGAACGGGCAGCGGGGCGATCGGGCGCTGCGGCAGGCCCGCCTCGACCGCGTAGCCGTTCATCATCTGTCCGTACCGGAGCACGTCCGGCCCGCCGATGTCGACGGTCCGCGAGATCTCGGGCGCGACGCGAGCGGCGCCGAGCAGGTAGTGCAGCACGTCGCGCACGGCGATCGGCTGGATGTGGTTGCGCACCCATTTCGGTGCGGGCATATATGGCAGCACCTCCGTCAGGTGACGCACCATCTCGAACGACGCCGAGCCCGATCCGATCACGACCCCCGCCTGCAGCACGAGCGTCGGAACACCGCTGTCGAGCAGCGCCTGCCCGACCTCGACGCGAGAGCGAAGATGGCGCGAGAGTTGCACGTCGGCGGGATGCAGGCCGCCGAGGTAGACGATGCGACGGACGCTCGCCGCGGCCGATGCATCGGCGACGGCTCGCGCCGCGGCGAGATCGACGTCGGCGAAGCTCTTGCCCGCGGCCATCGAGTGCACCAGGTAGTAGAGCACATCGACATCCTGAACGGCCTCGACGACGGCCGCCGGATCTGCGGCGTTACCGACGACGACCTCGACGTCGGCACCCCACTCGTAGGCCGCGACCCGCGAAGCCCGCCGCGCGAGGACCCGCACGCGGTAGCCCGCCGAGATGAGTCGCGGCACGAGGCGCGCGCCGATGTAGCCCGTCGAGCCGATGACGAGGGCACGGGGCTGCTCACCCTCTGCGCGCGGCACGGCGCGGAGTGCTTCTTCGCGCCCCGTCGGGGCGGCGAGCTCGCTCACAACGCGGCGATCCGGGACGGGTCGTTCACGGAACGTCCCGGTGCTCGAGCCGGATGACGACGGACTTCGAGGTCGGCGTGCCCGAGACATCCGCCGTCGAATCCAGGGGCACGAGCACGTTGGTCTCGGGGTAGTACGCCGCGGCGTTGGCACGCGGGGTGCTGTACGCGATGATGCGGAACTCCTCGGCTCGCCGCTCCTCGATCGTGCCGTCCGGGCGGCGCCACTCCGAGACCAGGTCGACGACCTCGTCCTCCGCGAACCCGAGCTGCGCGATGTCCTCCGCGTTCACGAGCACGACCCGTCGCCCGCCGTGAATGCCGCGGTACCGGTCGTCCTTGCCGTAGATCGTGGTGTTGTACTGATCGTGCGATCGCAGCGTCTGCAGCAGCAGGCGCCCCTCCGGGATCACCGGGTACTCGAGCTCGTTGACCGTGAACATCGCCTTCCCGGTCTCGGTCGCGAACGACAGTTCGTCGCGGGGGCCGTTGGGCAGGTAGAACGTGCGGCCCTTGGCGATGCGGCGGTCGTATTCCTCGAAGCCGGGGATCACGTGCTCGATGTGCAGGCGGATCTGGGCGTAGTCGCGCTCGAGTGCGTCCCAGTCGGCGCGCGGGTAGTTGGCCGGTGTCCCGGCCTCGGGCGGATCCGTCTTCGGCTCGCGCTCCTCTTGCGGCGAGCGCTCGGGGTACCCGCGATCGTGGTCGCCGTTGTGGACGGGGGGCTGACCGAACGGGTGCGCTGAGGCATCGGTGGGGAACAGCAGCCCCGACAGGCGCGTGATGATCGCGACCTCGCTGAGCATGTCCTCGGCGGGGGGAACGAGACGTCCGCGCGAACCGTGCACGGCACCCATCGAGTCCTCGACCGTGACGCGCTGTTCGACGCCGCCGCGGACATCACGGTCGGTACGTCCGAGTGTCGGCAGGATGATGGCGCGTCGCCCCGTCACGAGGTGTGAACGGTTGAGCTTGGTCGAAACCTGGACGGTGAGGTCGGTCCGGCGCAACCCGGCCTCGGTGACCGCCGTGTCGGGCGTGGCGCTGACGAAGTTGCCGCCCATGCCCATGAAGACCCGCACCTTGCCGTCGCGCATCGCGCGGATCGCCTCGACGGTGTCGTAACCGTGCTCGCGCGGCGCGCTGAATCCGAACTCCGCGTCGAGTGCGTCGAGGAAGGCCTCGGAGGGCTTCTCGTAGATGCCCATCGTGCGGTCGCCCTGCACGTTCGAGTGGCCGCGCACGGGGCACACACCGGCACCGGGGCGGCCGATGTTGCCCTGCAGGAGCAGCACGTTGACGACGTCGCGGAGTGTCGCGACCGAGTGCTTGTGCTGCGTCAGCCCCATCGCCCAGCAGACGATCGTGGCCTTCGACAGCCGGACGCTCTCGCCGACCTCGCGCAGCTCTGCCTCCGAGACGCCCGTCGCGGTGACGAGTTCGCTCCACGGCACCTGACGGATGAACGCGTCGAACTCGGCGAACCCGCTCGTGTGTGCCGCGATGAAGGCCCGGTCGATGACACCCTCGGCCTCGTCCGAAGCGTCATCCGCCTCGATGAGGTGCTTCGCGATCGCCTGGAACAGGGCCTGATCGCCACCGAGGCGGATCTGCACGAACTGGTCGGCGAGTTTGGTGCCGCCGAGGACCATGCCCTTCGGCGTCTGCGGGTTCTCGAAGCGCATCAGGCCCGCCTCGGGCAGCGGGTTGACCGCGATGATCTTCGCGCCGCGCTCCTTCGCCTTTTCGAGAGCGCTCAGCATGCGCGGATGATTCGTGCCGGGGTTCTGCCCCGCCACGATCAGCAGGTCGGCCTCGTGCATGTCGGTGATCGACACGGTGCCCTTGCCGATGCCGAGGGTCTGGGTCAGGGCGGAGCCGCTGGACTCGTGGCACATGTTCGAGCAGTCGGGCAGGTTGTTCGTGCCGAGGCCCCGCACCAGCAGCTGGTAGAGGAAGGCCGCCTCGTTCGATGTCCGGCCGGAGGTGTAGAAGACCGCCTGATCGGGATCGTCCAGCGCGGCGAGTTCGTCGGCGATCGTCCGCAGCGCGTCGTCCCACGAGAGCGGCCGATAGTGCGTGGCGCCCTCGTCGAGGATCATCGGATGCGTCAGCCGCCCCTGCTGCCCGAGCCACCAGTCGTCGTGGCCGTACAACTCGGCGATCGAGTGCTCGGCGAAGAAGGCGGGGCCGATGCGGCGGATCGTCGCCTCTTCGGCGACGGCCTTGGCGCCGTTCTCGCAGAACTCGGCGATGTGCCGTTTGTCCTCTTCGGGCCAGGCGCATCCGGGGCAGTCGAACCCGTCCTTCTGGTTGACCTTCAGCAGGGTCTGCGCGGTGCGCGCGACCCCCATCTGGTCGACCGAGATCTGCAGGGCGTGCAGCACCGCCGGGATGCCGACCGCAACCTTCTTGGGCTGCGTGACATGCAGGCGGGATTCATCGATGTCTGATGCGGGGGGCTTCGTCGCCATACCCTCATCGTACGCCGCGAAGCGCTGAATACCTATGGCGATAGGGAACGAGCGGGATGTGTCGGACGAACACGGCGGCCAGGACGAGCGCGGCTCCGGCCCCGGCGAGCGCGCCTCCGAGCGTGTCGCTCAGCCAGTGAGCACCGAGGTACGTGCGCGAGAAAGCCATCAGCAGAACCCACGCCGCGCCCGCGAGCACGACCCAGAGGCGCGGGACGATCACGGCGAGCGCCACGGCGATCGCGGCGGCGTTTGCGACGTGTCCCGAGGGGAACGATCCGAAGTCCGACAGCACGATGATCTCTTCGGGACGAGCGCGCCCGAACAGGTGCTTCAAGATCTGGACGACCACGGCCGTCGCGGCTTCGGCCGACAAGAAGTAGGCCGCGGCCCACCAGCGACCCCGGAGCGCCAACACCCCCGCGATCAGGAGCGGAGCGACCAGAACCCCGAACCACCCGCCGCCCAGCCAGTTCATCGCGAACGAGATCCACAGCAGCACGGGGGTGCGTCCCTCGGCCAGCCAGCTCGCCCAGATCGCGTCGATCGTGAACGGGGCGTTGCCCCGCCCGATCGCGATCCACGCCCCGAGCCCGGCCGCGAGGAGGAGCAGAACGATGCCGGTGACGAGCAGAGTGACGGTCGCTCGGCGCGATGGACGGGGGGACGGCATCCGTCGATTCTGTCAGGGAGTGAGTGCCTGCACCGAGCGTGGCCGCACGACCAGCCACAGCCCGAGCACACCGATGACGGCGCACCCGGCCATCACGACGGCCATCGTGGTCGCGGTGATGCCGCTCTCACCGGCGATCCAGCCCACCAGCGGCGATACGAACCCGGCGACGCCGAAGTTGACCGCTCCGAGGATGGATGCGGCGGTTCCCGCGGCCTTGCCATGCCGGTCGAGCGCCAGCACCTGCACGCAGGGGAACGTGAATCCGCACGCCGTCATGAAGACGAAGAGCGGCACCAGGATGCCCCACAGCCCGAGGCCGAGCTGGTCGGCCACGATGATCCCGACGCCCGCGACCACGAGGGTCGATGTCGACCAGGCGAGCACCCACTGCGGGCCGAATCGCGCCGCGAGGCGGGATGCGATCTGCACCCCGGCGACGAGGCCGAGCGAGTTGACGGCGAAGAGCAGTCCGTACTGCTGCGCGTCGAATCCGAACGACTGCTGGAAGAGGAACGACGACGCCGAGAGGTACGAGAACAGACCGCTGAAGGTCATCCCGCCGATGATGAGCACGCCGAGGAAGACGCGGGCTGTGAGCACGCTTCGGTAGCGCTGGCCGACCGTGGTCGATCCGAGCTCGCTGCGCCGCGCGCGCGGGAGCGTCTCGGGCACGAGTGCGATCGCCGCGGTGAGCATCACCGCGCCGTAGATCGCGAGCACGACGAAGATGCCGCGCCACGACATCACCAGCAGCAGCGCCGAGCCGATGAGCGGGGCGATGACGGGCGCCGCGCCGCTGACGAGCGCGAGGCGCGAGAGCATCACGACGAGTCGGCGCCCGCCGAACAGGTCGCGAACGATCGCCATGGCCACGACGCCTCCGGCGGCCGCGCCCGCACCCATCACGACGCGTGTGACCCCGAGCAGCATGAGCGTGGGTGCGAGGGCGGCAGCCGCGCTCGCGATCACGTGCAAAGCCGTGACGCCGATCAACGGCAGACGCCGTCCGACCTTGTCGCTGAGGGGGCCGACGAGGAGCTGACCGATGCCGAAGCCGATCATCGTGCCCGTCAGCGTCAGCTGGATCGCCGCCGCGGTGGTGTCGAAGTCTGCCTCGAGCACCGGGAAGGCGGGCAGATACAGATCGATCGTGAAGGGGCCGAGCGCCGTCAACGCACCCAGCAGGATCACGTAGACGATGCGGCGACCGGTCGAGATGCGATCGCCGGGGTGCAGCATGATCGGCGCCGTGGCGGGGTTCGGCCCGAGGGTCCGGATGGCGCCGGTGGCGGAATGTTCGGGCAAGAAGAAACCTCAGAAGGAACGGAGCGATGAAAAGGGGGACGGTCCCGGAAACCGAAGACGGATGTCGCGCATCGAATCGATTCGGTGTCCCCATCCTACCGCCGCCCGGACGGCGAAACACCCGATCGCCACACGCCCAGCCCCCTCACGGATGCGTCCGAATACACTTGCAGGGCACCCGCGCGCGAGCGCGACTCCCGACGCACCCCGAGCCGAGAGACCTTCGCATGACTCCCCAGCGCACGAGCGGAAACCCCGCGAACCAGGCCCAGGCCAAGCTCACGATCAAGCAGCAGCGAGACCAGCGGCGCGCGGAGAAGCTCGCCGAGTACCAGCGACAGGTCGCGAAGCGCCGTCGCCGCGGACTCATGTGGTGGATCGTCGGCGGAGTCGCCGCCCTCACGATCGCCGGCGTTGTCGTCGCATCCATCGTCTTCGCCCCCGAACCACCGCCGTCGTACGACGCGGGCGGCACCGGTGCCGAGATCGCGGGCGTCGAGACGTTCACGAACGAGACGACCCACGTCGAGGGTGTCGTCGACTATGACCAGTCGCCGCCCGCGGGTGGCCCGCACAACCAGGTCTGGCTGAACTGCGGCATCTACACCGAGCCGCAGCAGAACGAGTACGCGGTGCACTCCCTCGAGCACGGCGCCGTCTGGGTGACTTACGACGCAGCCCGGGTGCAGGGCGACGAGCTCGCCGCGCTCAAGGGCCACCTGCCCTCGAGCTACGTCATCCTCTCGCCCTACGAAGGCCTCGACAGCCCGATCGTCCTCAGCGCCTGGAACGCGCAGCTGAAGCTCGACGCGGCCGATGACGAGCGCATCCCCGCGTTCTTCGAGGAGTTCTGGCGCAACCAGAACGCTCCCGAGCCGAACGCGGCCTGCACGGGTGCGATCGACGGCCCCGGTAAGCAGTAACGCGTGACGGCGGATCGGACGACGCAGGAGAGGACGGGTCCTCCGCGCTGGCTGCTCGTCACGCTGGCGGCCGTCGCGGTGGCCGCGCTCGCCTTCGCCATCGGACGTTTTTCGACGTTCGGCGTGTCGGCCCAGTCATCGGCGCCCGCGACCGACTCGGCCGAGGCGGGATTCGCGCGCGACATGCAGGTACATCACGCGCAGGCCGTCGACATGGCGATGACCCTGTACCCCGAGACCGAGGACCCGGATCTGCGGGCCCTCGCCTATGACATCGCCACGGCGCAGTCGGCGCAGTCGGGCGAGATGTACTCGTGGCTGGTCTCATGGGGCCTGCCACAGCGTGGCGGCACGCTCATGGCATGGATGGCCGGGCAACCGGGACACCTGGACCACGGGGCCTCAGCCGCGCCCGCGACCGAAGCCGACCTGCTGCGCGACATGGGCATGGCCACCGAGCAAGAACTCGACGCTTTCGAGGCGGCCTCGGGCGTCGAAGCCGATTGCCGCTTCCTGGCACTCATGACACGACACCACGAGGGAGCCATCGACATGGTCGATGCCGTTCTGAGTCTCGGATCCGAGCCGCGGGTTCTTCAGGTCGCGCAGTCGATGAAGGACGTGCAGCAGTTCGAGCTCGACGCTATGGCCGCCGCGGCGTTGCGGCTGGGATGTTCGTGAGCTGCCGCCGGATGTAGCTCTGCTGCACGGCACGGATGATGCCGATCAGGACGATGCCGACCGCGCAGAGCCCCGCGATCAGAACGACGGCGTCCTCTCGCGGCCAGTCCAGCTGGAAGAAGTCGATCGCGAACGGAACGTTCAGCACGAGCGCGAGACCGCCCACCATCGCGACCAGGATCGCGGCCTTGATCCAGCTGAGCGGCAGCGAGATCAGGGCGAGCACCCAGATGCCCAGGATGCCCACGATGACCGTCGATCCGGTGCGCACCTCTTCGATCGGGATCTCCCAGAGGTGGCCGGCGATGCGCGAGAAGACCGTCAGCGCGAGCCCGACGACGAGTCCCGCGGGGATGGCGAAGCTCAGCGATCGACGCAGGAACCCCGGAATGTAGCGCTGCGTATTCGGCAGCAGCGCCAGGAAGAACGCCGGGATGCCGATGGTCAGGCCGTCGGTGATCGACAGCTGGCGAGGCAGGAACGGGATCTGCATGATCAGAACGCCGAAGAGGACGGCGATCGTGGTGGCATAGGCGGTCTTGGTCAGGAACACCATCGAGACGCGTTCCATGTTCGCGATCACGCGACGCCCCTCGGCGACGACGGTCGGCAGGTGCGAGAAGCGACCGTCCAGCAGGACCAGACGCGCCACGGCCTTCGTCGCCGCGGAGCCCGAGTTCATCGCGATGCCGATGTCGGCCTGCTTGATCGCGAGCGCGTCGTTGACGCCGTCGCCGGTCATCGCGACCACGTGCCCCCGGGACTGCAGGGCGATGACCATCCCCTTCTTCTGCTCGGGCGAGACCCGTCCGAACACCGTGTGCTGGTCGAGCACGTCGGCGAGAGCATCGTTGTCGGTCGGCAACTCGCGGGCGTCGAACCCATAGGGCACGTCGAGGCCCAGATCGCGGGCGATCGCCGCGACCGTCTGCGGACTGTCGCCCGAGATGATCTTGACGTCGACGCCCTGCTCGGCGAAGTACGCCAACGTCTGCGCCGCGTCCTCTCGCACGTGTTCCTGCAACGTGATGGCGGCGATCGGGTCGAGATGCTCCGGCAACGACTCCGCCTTCACATGCGCGTCCTCGAGCGGCACGGGGCTGTATGCGAGCAGGATCGTGCGACGACCCGTCGAGGCGAGCTCGTTCGTCGCGTCGGCCAGGGATGCCTCGTCGTTCTCGGCGCTTGGTCCGCTCCACGGGACCGAGCGCGTCACCGCGTCGGGCAGGACCATCGTCGGGGCTCCGAGGACCCAGGTGCCTGGAGCATCCGTTCCCCCGAACGAGACCGCGCTCCACTTCCGCTTCGACGAGAAGGGGATCTCGCGCTCGGCGACGAGGGTGTCGCCCTCGGGGAATCCCCCGGCCAGGCTCCGTGCCGTGGCGTTCGCGTCGGGCGCGCGACCGAACCACCCGAGCGCACCGCGCCAGCCTTCGACGCGCTCATCGAACGGATACACGGCGTCGAACGCGATGTCGCCGTAGGTGAGGGTGCCGGTCTTGTCGAGGCACACGATGTCGACACGAGCGAGACCCTCAACGGCGGGAAGCTCCTGCACGAGAACCTTCTCGGCCGCCAGCCGAGCCGCCCCGACCGCGAACGCGATGCTGGTCAGCAGCACGAGCCCGAGCGGAATCATCGCGGTGATGACGGCGATCGAATCCACCGCGGCCTGGCGCCACGAGCCATCCGCGAACGCCTCTTCCCAGCCGCCCTGCACCTGCACCTGTGCGTTGGTGACGAGCAACGCGATCGGGCCGATACCCCACGCCACCCACGCGAGCACCTTGTTGACGCCGCGCCGCAGCTCGGACTGGACGAGCGAGAAGCGCTTCGCCTCCCCCGCGAATCTGTTCGCGTACGAGTCGGCTCCGACCTGCGTCGCGCGGGCATCGGCGCGACCCGAGACGACGATCGATGCGCTCAGCAGTTGCCCGCCCGGGTGCTTGTCGATGGGGTCCGATTCGCCCGTCAGCATGGACTCGTCGACCTGCAGGCCCTGCTCGCTCAGAACTTCGGCATCCGCGGGGACCTGATCACCCGCGCGCAAGACGAGGATGTCGTCCTGCACCACGTCCGCCGGAGAAATCTCGGCCTCGACGCCGTCGCGACGAACCCGCGCGCGCGGCGCGTTCAAGAGCGCCAGCCGGTCGAGGGCGACCTTGGCGCGGATCTCCTGGTAGCACCCGATCAGCGCGTTGAAGATGGCCGCGAGCCCGAACAGCGCGTCCTGCCAGCGGCCGAGCGCGAGAAGCGCCGCGAAGCAGGCGAACACGATGGCATTGAACAGCGTGAATATGTTGGCCCGGATGATGCTCCACCAGGTCCGGCTCGTGTCGGCGTTGAACGCGTTGGTGCGTCCGGATGCGACCCGCTCCGCGACGTCCGCCGCGCTGAGTCCCGACGTGGCGGCCTCGATGTCGACTGCCGAAACGGTGGGCGGCGCATCCGGTGCATCCATGCCACTCACCCTAGCGGCGGCGTCGGCGCCCGTCCGGAACGGCGACGGGACGGGCGGCCCCCCGTTGCGCCGCCCGCCCCGTCTGCACGATCAGCCCTTCGTCGAGCCCGCCAGCAGGCCTCGCACGAAGAACCTCTGCAACGCGATGAACACGATCAGCGGCACGATGATCGCGATGAACGCTCCCGCGGTCAGCAGGTGCCAGTCCTGTCCGCGGCTACCTGTCATCTCGGCCAGCAGCTTCGTGATCGGAGCGACGTTGCCGTCGGCGAAGATCAACGCCACGAGCAGATCGTTCCACACCCACAAGAACTGGAAGATCCCGATCGAGGCGAGCGCGGGAACCGTCAGCGGCAGGATGATGCGGAAGTAGATCTGTCCGTGCCCCGCGCCGTCGACGCGCGCGGCCTCGATCACGTCGGCGGGAATCTCCGCCGTGAAGTTGTGCAGCAGGAAGATCGCGAGCGGGAGCGCGAAGATCGTGTGCGCGATCCAGACCTGCGTGTACCCGGAGGAACCGATCGCCTCGATCACCGGGAAGCCGAAGATCGTGCCCTGCGAGAACAGCTGCAGGAGCGGGATCAACGCCATCTGGATCGGGACGATCTGGAGCGCGAAGACCAGCACGAAGATCAGGTTCTTGCCCTTGAAGTCCATCCACGCGAAGGCGTAGGCGGCCAGCGAGGCGATGACGATCGGGATGACCGTCGCCGGCAGGGTGATCGCGATGGAGTTGACGAAGGCCCCGGCCATGTCCAGCTGGCTGTTGCCCGTCGTCAGGGCCGTCGAGTAGTTGTCGAGCGTCCATCCCCAGTTCTCGAACACCGTCCACCAACCGGTGGTCTGGATGAGCTCCCGAGGGCGGAACGACGAGATGAACAACCCGAACGTCGGGATCGTCCACATGATCGCGATGACGAGAGCGGCGAGAGTGGCCCAGCGCGACGTGAGCCGCCTCTTCGCCCGCCCGAGCGCCTGACGCTCGGCCTTCTTCTCGCCGCGGCGCAACTCCTTCTTGGTGTCTTCGTCGATGGGAAGATCGACCGGCATGACTGCACTCATCAGCGCACCTCCCTCTGCTTCTGGAGCTGTCTCGCGTTATAGATCACGATCGGCAGGACGAGCACGAACAGCACGACGGCGAACGCGGCGGACCGCCCCGCCTCGAAGCTGCGGAACTGCGTGTACATCTCGTTGGCGATGACCGAGGTGTTGTTCGCGCCGGCGGTCATCGTGCGGACGATGTCGAAGACCTTCAGCGAGGCGATCGAGATCGTCGTCAGCACGACGATGAGCGACGAACGGATGCCGGGAACGATCACGTTGATGAAGCGCTGCCACGCGTTCGTCCCGTCGAGTTCCGCGGCCTCGATCTGTTCGGTCGGCACACCCTTGATGGCGGCCGACAGCACGACCATGGCGAAACCGGTCTGGACCCAGATGAGCACGACGATCAGGAACAGCGTGTTCCAGGGCTCGACCGCGAGGAACGAGATCGGCTCGCCCCCGAACCAGACGATGACCTGGTTCAGGAAGCCGATCTGGTTCTGATCCGACGGACGCGCCGTGTACATGAAGCGCCAGATGATCGACGCGCCTACGAACGAGATCGCCATCGGCAGGAAGACCAGGATCTTGTAGTACTTCTCGCCCCGGGTCTTGTCGATGAAGTACGCGTACGCGAGGCCGGCGATCGTCGAAACGGTCGGCGCGATCAGCACCCACACGATCGTGTTGAGCACGGTGCGGATGCCCTGGGGCTGCGTGAAGATCCAGACGAAGTTGTCGAGGCCGATGAACGCGGTGCCCCGCGAGTTCATGAAGGCCTGGAAGAACGTCTGGATGGTCGGCACGACGAGCCCGATGATGAGCAGCAGGATGGCGGGGCTCAGGAATCCGAACAGCTGGAACAGGTACCCGGCACCCGCGCGGCTGCGGTAGTCCAGCCAGAAGAAGAGCAGACCCAGCACACCGGCGGCGATGATCGCCCACGTGTAGGACTGGAGCGCCCACAAGAGCAGCAGCGGGAAGAGCACGCACGCGGCGAGCCGGAGGATCGTGTAGAGCCGACCCTTGCGCGGGGCGATCTCCACGAAGAACAGGACGATCGCCACCACCGCGACGAACGCGCCGATGATGATCGGGATTTCCAACCACGGCGAGAGCGTGCTCAGCCATTGAAAGAATGCGGACATGGGGTCCTTTCGAGTACGTCACTGGACTCGGGGCTCGGCGCGGGTCGCTCTGCCTGCCCCCAGAGTAGGGAAAGGGGCCGCCCCGCGATAGAGGCGGCCCCCCTTACCTGCCGTGCGTCAGCTCGACGGCCAGCCGGACTCGATCTGCTCGAGCACCGTGGCGGTCGGCGTGCCGTTCACCCAGTCGATCATTCCCTTCCAGAACGTTCCGGCACCCACGCTCGAGGGCATGAGGTCGGATGCGTCGAAGCGGAAGGTCGTCGTCGGATCCTGCAGGATCTCGATCGCCGCCGACAGGATCTCGCTCGACGCGTTCTCCGGGTCGAGACCGTTGTTGGCCGAGATCACGCCACCGAGCGCGACGCGGGAGTTGGCCCACTCGGCGCTCGAGAGGTACTCCTGCACCTTGACGGTCGACTCGCTGTCGTCGAAGGCTCCGACGATCTCGCCACCGCCCGTGACGACCGAGCCCTCGGCTCCGGCCTCGAACGGGGGCATCAGGAAGGCCCAGATGTCGCCGTCCTCGGCGACGGTGCCACCGGCATCCGTGATGAAGCCGTCGTAGAAGGACGCCTGGTGGTGCAGCGCGCACTCGCCGGAAACGAGCGCGTTGGCCGGGTCTCCGAACGGCGTCGTGACGATCGAGGCGACGTCGCCGAAGCCGGCATTGACGTACTGCGGGTTGAGCATGATCTTGCCGACCTCATCGAACGCCGAGGCGATCTGGGGGTCGGTGAACGGGATCTCGTTCGCGACCCACTGGTCGTAGACCTCGGTACCCGATTGGCGCAGGACGACGTCCTCCACCCAGTCGGTGCCGGGCCATCCCGTTGCCGCGTCCGATCCGAACCCAACGCACCACGGCGCCTTGCCGGTCGTCGACTGGATCTGCGCGGTGAGGTCGAGCAGGCCCTGCCAGTCGGTCGGGATCTCCCAGCCGTTCTCGGCGAACATCGACGGTGAGTACCAGATCCAGCCCTTGACGCTGGCCATCAGGGGCGCGCCATAGAGCGTGCCGTCGACCGTGCCGTAGGCGGCCCAGTCCTCGGACCAGTTGTCTTCGACGTTCTTCACGACACCCTCGGGCGCGGGCACCAGATATCCGCGGTTCGCCATGTCGGCGAGAAGGCCCGGCTGCGGGAAGATGGCCAGGTCGGGGGCGTTGCCACCCTGCGCACGGACCGCGATCTGAGCTTCGAACTCCTTCGACGATTCGTACTCGATGTCGATGCCGTTCTCTTCCTCCCAGTCCGCCCAGGATTCTTCGAGCAGTTCGGCTTCGGTGTCGGCGATCGTTCCGTAGATCGTGACGACGTTGTCGTCCTCGCCACCACTTCCGGTCGAGCCGCCGGGACCGCCCGTGCAGCCCGCGAGCGTGAGCCCACCGACCGTCAGCAGCGATCCGAGGACGAGGATCCTGCCCCGTCGCGATGTCTTCATGTGGTCCTCCTCGTTGAGTGCGCGGGTTATCGCGCCGAAGAATCGCCCGGGCCGTGTCCAGCCTTGGAACCGATTCCATGATCACCGTAGAGGACTCTCGAGCGGCCCACAATTGATGCAAAGTCACAACTCGGTAACCGTGAAGAATCTCCTAAAATGCCCCGTGATAGTGTCCCGTTTATCGACGATGCCCACAGCGATGGAGCACATCGCGGTATGGAAACGTTTTCTTCACGACCATCGTGAACCCCTCGCACGGAGCCACATCAAGGGAGATGCGATGAGCGGGATCGCCGAGGTTGCGCGTCGGGCCGGCGTCTCGAAGGCGACGGCGAGCCGCGCCCTGACCGGTCATGGCTATGTCGCGCCCGATACGCGGGCGCGCGTCGAGCAAGCGGCCCACGAGCTCGGCTACGTCGCATCCAGCAGCGCGTCGAGCCTGGTCACCGGGCGCACCCACACCGTTGCCCTCGTCGTGCCACGCGTCGGGCGATGGTATTTCGGCGAGATCATCGAGGGGATCGAACGCTCGCTCATGCAGTTGGGCTACGACCTGACGCTCTACGTGGCCGAGCCCGACTCCCGCGACCGGGATCGTCTGTACCGGCACTTCCTGGCGCGAAAGCGATTCGACGGTGTGATCGCCGTCGCACTCGAACCCGACGACAGCGATCTCGAGCGTCTGGTCGGCTTCGCCAAACCCACCGTGTGCATCGGCAACGAGCTGCCCGGAGTCGTCACCCTGGGCATAGACAACGTCGCGATAGGACGGATGATCACGCAGCATCTGCTGGCTCTCGGCCACACCCGGATAGCGTTCCTCGGTGCCACGCCGAACGACGATCCTCCCGCCCGCGACGTCGATGACCGCGAGTCGGGATACGTGCAGGCGATGCGGGCCGCGAACCTCGAGCCGACGGTCCACGCGGCAGCGCTGACGATCACGGATGGGTACGCGGCCGCGACCCCGGTGCTGGCGGACACCGACTCGCGACCCACGGCGATCGTGGGGGCCTGCGACGAGGTGGCGATCGGCGCGATCATCGCGGCTCAGCGGTTGGGCATCGCCGTCCCCTCGCAGCTGAGCGTCATCGGGGTGGACGGGCACGATTACGCCGAGATGTTCGCCCTCACCACGGTCGAGCAGGACCCCTGCAATCAGGGCGAACGGGCCGTCGCGATGCTCATGTCGATGATCGACGGCGCGCCGGTCGTCGGGCGCACGACGGCACCGGCGCGCATGGTCATGCGGGCATCGACGACCACCCCCGCCCCGACGCCCGCCTGAGTACGGGCGTACGCGGAAGGCCCCGGATGCGGACATCCGGGGCCTTCTGACGGGAGTCGATCTCGGGGCGCTTCGCGCCCGCCGACCGTTCCGAACTACTTGAGGGTGACGGTCGCGCCGGCCTCTTCGAGCGAAGCCTTGGCCTTCTCGGCGGCTTCCTTGGTCGCGCCCTCGAGCACGGCCTTGGGGGCACCGTCGACGACGGCCTTCGCCTCGCCGAGGCCGAGCGAGGTGAGCTCGCGGACGACCTTGATGACCTGGATCTTCTTCTCGCCGGCAGCCTCGAGGACGACGTCGAAGGAATCCTTCTCCTCGACCTCTTCAGCGGCGGCACCCGCGCCACCGGCGGCGGGGCCGGCCACGGCGACCGGAGCGGCGGCGGTGACCTCGAAGGTCTCCTCGAACTTCTTCACGAACTCGCTGAGCTCGATGAGCGTGAGCTCCTTGAACGCGTCGAGCAGCTCCTCGGTGGTGAGCTTTGCCATGATGTTTCTCCTTGTGTTGGTTTTACGTGCTTGCCGCGCCTGACCCGAGGGTTAGGCTGCGGATTCCTGCTTCTCGCGCAGCGCGTCGACCGTGCGAACGGCCTTCGACAGCGGTGCGTTGAACAGATAGGCGGCTCCGAACAGCGAGGCCTTCATCGCGCCGGCGAGCTTCGCCAGCAGGACTTCACGGCTCTCGAGGTCGGCGAGCTTGCCGACCTCTTCCGCAGTCAGGGGGTTACCGTCGAAGTAACCGCCCTTGACGACCAGAAGAGGGTGTGCCTTGGCGAAGTCGCGCAGGCCCTTCGCGACGGCGACCGGGTCGCCGTGCACGAACGCGATGGCGGACGGGCCCTGAAGCTCGTCATCCAGCGAGGAGATCCCGGCCTTGTTGGCCGCGATCTTGGTCAGCGTGTTCTTCACCACGGCGTAGCTGGCGTGCTCACGGATGTTGTTGCGGAGCTGCTTGAGCTCGGCAACCGTGAGCCCGCGGTATTCGGTCAGCAGTACGGCGGTCGAGTCCTCGAAGTTCTTCGTGAGCTCGGCAACCGATGCGTCCTTCTGCGCCATGGCCACTCCTTGTGTGTACGAGGCGCCCCACGATGGCGGGACACCGGCCACAGAAACCGGTTCCGCACATGAAAAAAGCTCCGGCGCAAGCGCACGGAGCTGGACGACCCTCACGGGCTATGTCGTTCGTGTCACCTGCGCGGGCCCCTGCATGTGCAGAGCTTCGATCGTCCTGCGCTCGCGCGCACGCCGATGACCAGCGGTCTGTGGTTACGAACACTCTACGCCACGGGCATCCGTCCCCCAAATCCCGCGCCGCCCATACGCTCCGCCAGTTCTCGCGAACCCGCCGGTTGCCGGCGAGGTCGCCCGTTGTTGCCCGTAGAGAAGGGGTCTTCTCGGCAGCAACAGGCGGTCTTGCCCGTCGTTCCGCGAACCCAGTCCTCGCGCTGCTTTTCTGCGAGAAGCACCTGCTCGATCGATATCCATCCAGAACGATCCGTCTCCCGGTGAGCGAACCGGGACTTGCAGCCTCGGGGTGCGGAATCCGAGGCGCCGAAGCTGCAGCTTCGTGATGCTCTCCAGAGGCAGCTCCGAGCGGCCGTCGATGAGCCCGATCAGCGTGCGCGCGAAGCGGCGGGCTCGACGTGCACCGCGGACGGACGCGGACCGCGTGCCGGGGCCGGGCCCGGCGGGGTGCGGGGTTAGAGTCGAGAGGTGCTTCCCGAACTCGCCGCCCGCATCGTCGCGGACTCTCGCGACCGGGTCGCATGGGTGCGGGCACGTTCGCGCGGCATCACGGCAACGGACGTCGCGAGCCTCACGAGCGAGAACGCGATCGCGAAGGCTGCCGACGCCAAGCTCGTCGGCAGCCGCTTCAGCGGCAACGCCTACACCGACCACGGACGCCGCCGCGAACCCGAGATCGCCGCGTGGGTGGCCGCGACCCATGGAATCCTGCCCTCGTCGGCCCTGTTCCACGCGGTCTCCGAGAAGCGGCACCTCGCGACGCCCGATGGCGTTGCCACGACCCCGAGCGGATCGATCACGCTGGCCGAGATCAAGACGACCAACAAGGCGTGGCGATCCATCCCCCGCTCGTACATGCGTCAGGTGTGGTGGCAGCAGCACGTGCTGGGCGCCGAGCGCACGCTGGTGGCGTGGGAACAGCACGACGGGTTCGTGCCGATCGGCGACGAACCCCGGTGCGCGTGGGTCGACCGCGATGACCGCGAGATCTCGCGACTGATCCGGCTCGCCGACGCGTTGATCGACGAACTGCATCGCCGCACGACGCAACCGCCGACGCGCCCGGCGCGAACGCTCGAGTTCGTGGAAGAGCGGATGCCTCGCGCCGCACGCGAACCGTTCCGCGCGCTTACCCTCGCCGACTAGCGGCCCCTTCGCGGCCAGCGGCGCCTCCCCAGGGCCTGCGATCGCTCCGCTCATGGCTCCCCCGCGTGCGGAGCCGTCACGGCAAACTGGTTGACTTTTATCAATCATCGAATATAGTTGACTTTACTCAACTTTCGCACCACGCTCCGGCGCGGTCGCTCCATCAGAACTCGCTTCCCCAGGAAGGACCCGATGGCCGCCTCTGTCACTGCGCCGACCGACGCCACCACATCCGCACCCATGTCCCGCCGAAAGGTGCTCGAGGCGCTCTCCGGGCTGCTGCTCGGCATGTTCGTCTCGATGCTGGCCGCGACCGTCGTCTCGACATCGCTCCCCGTCATCGTCCACGACCTCGACGGCGACCAGACCGTCTTCACGTGGGTCGTGACGGCGACGCTGCTGACGACGGCGATCTCGACGCCGATCTGGGGCAAGCTCGCCGACCTCTTCGATCGCAAACTGCTGATCCAGCTCGCCCTCGCGCTCTTCGTGCTGGCGACCGCAGCCGCCGGCTTCTCGCAGGACCCCGGCACCCTCATCGCGTTCCGCGCCGTGCAGGGCCTCGGTGCCGGCGGTCTCGCCGCACTCAGTCAGGTGCTCATGGCCGACATCATCAGCCCGCGCGAACGCGGCCGCTACATGGGCCTGTTCGGCGCCGTGATGGCCCTCGCCACGGTCGGCGGGCCGCTGCTCGGTGGATTCATCACCGACGGAATCGGATGGCGGTGGAACTTCTTCGTCGCGATCCCCTTCGCCATCGCCGCGTTCGTGATCCTGCAGCGCACCCTGCACGTCCCCCGCATCCGGCGCGGCAAGGTGAGCATCGACTACGTCGGCATCGTTCTGCTCTCGACCGCGGTCTCGCTCCTGCTGGTCTGGATCACCAACGCCGGCAAGAACTACGACTGGTGGAGCGTCGACACGGCGCTGATGGTCGGCGGGGTCGTCGTCGCCACCGCGCTGTTCATCGTGGTCGAGCTGCGCTCGCGCGAGCCGCTCATCCCGCTCTCGCTGTTCCGCAACCGCACGTTCACGCTCTCGGTCGTCGCATCCATCGCGACCGGGCTGGCGATGTTCGGTGCCGCGGTGTTCCTCGGCCAGTACATGCAGATGTCGCGCGGGGCTACCCCGGCGGAGGCGGGCATCCTGACCGTCCCCATGATGGGCGGACTGCTCGTGACCTCGATCCTGATCGGCCAGCTGATCAGCCGGTTCGGTCATTGGAAGCCGTACATGATCGGCGGCGCCGTGGCGCTCATCGCGGGCTCGGTGCTGCTCTCGACGCTCCACTACGACACCCCCTACCCCCTCGTCGCGCTCTACATGTTCCTGCTCGGCGCCGGCGTCGGCGCCACGATGCAGAACCTCGTGCTCGTGGTGCAGAACACGGCCAAGCCCGAAGAGATGGGCGCCGCGAGTTCGGGCGTCACCTTCTTCCGCAGTCTGGGCGGCACGATCGGCGTTTCCGTGATGGGCGCGGCTCTCGCCGCGAGCGTGACCGACGGGTTCGTGAGGTATCGCGATGCGATCGGCGCCGCGCTCGCCCCGCTCGGCGAACAGGGCCTCGCGGTCGCGGCGCAGCTGAAGACCGGCACCCTTCCGGCCGTGCACACCCTCCCGGACGACGTCCGGGTCATCGTCGAGGACATCTACGCGCAGGGCATCGCGCACTCGTTCCTGTTCGCCGTCCCCCTCGCGATCATCAGCCTCATCGCGATCCTCTTCATGCCGAACCGCCCGCTGACGCGTATGACCACGACCGAGCGGCTGGCCGCGGGCGAGGCGGACCTGGCCATGTTCACCGCGAGCGAGGGCATGGAGTCGATCCCCGCATCGGGAAGCGCATCCGCCGGCCCGGCCGATATCGTGGAGTCGACGGGCACCGAATCACCCACAGCCCCGTCCGATGCGAAGGGCACCGGCGAACGATGACCGATCAACCGCAGTCTGCCTCGAACCCCGACTGGCAGGATGCGGTGCGCGAGCTCGAGTCGGAGTTCGGTGAACTGTCGGCACGGATGCGTCAGGTCATGGCTGCACGCGCCGACCGACTGCAACCCTGCATGCTGCCGGGCACCTACAAGGTCTTCACGACGATCGTCAAGCACGGACCGATCACGCCGTCCGCCCTCGCCGAGACGCTCGTCGCCGACAAGGGGCAGGTCAGCCGCACGGTGCGCGAACTCGAACGCAGCGGTCTGATCGAGCGGACCGCCGATCCGGCCGACGGTCGTTCGGCCCGCCTCACCGCGACACCGAATGGCGTCGAGCGGCTCGCGGCAGCACGGAGCGCCGATCCGCACGCCCTGCAGGATCGGCTCGCGGACTGGGATGTGTCGGACATCCGGACTCTGACCCGCCTGCTCCGCGCGGCGTCGACCCGCGAATCACCGCCCCGCTCCGCGTAGCGGCACGTTAGCACCTGCGTAACACCGTCGAGACAATCCCCGGCTTTACTGGGACGAGTCCGATCCTCTGGGCAATATGCGCTCATGCAGCCATATGGGCAGGCTTGCCGTATGTGCCGTTCGCGCAGAATGGAGCACCGCCATGGCAGTTCGCCCCCCACGACCCGCGGGAGCGCCCGCCGAGGCTCCGAGCGTCCCGGACACGATGCGCGCCGTCGTGTTCGACGAGCCGGGAGACGCCGACTCGCTCCACCTCGCCGAGGTGGCGACCCCGGCTCCCGTGATGAGCGAGTTGCTCGTGCGCGTCGTCGCCGCGGGTGTGAACCCCATCGATGCGAAGACGCGCTCGGGCCGCGGCGTCTCGTGGGCGATCACGTCATACCCCGCGGTTCCCGGTTTCGATTTCAGCGGCGTCGTGGTTCGCGCGCCGTTCGAGACCCATCCTCTCCAGCCCGGCACCCCCGTGTACGGCATGGCGGCCTTTCCGCGCACCCCCGGGAGCTACGCGGAGTATGCGGTCGTTTCGCCGCTCTCCGTCGCCAAGATGCCGACAGGTCTCTCGCACGTCGAGGCAGCGGGTGTGCCGCTCGCCGCACTGACGGCCTGGGGACTGATCGTCGAGACCGCGCACGCACACGAGGGTCAGCGGATCCTCATCCATGCGGGCAGCGGAGGCGTCGGTCACTTCGCCGTGCAGTTCGCCGCGTATTTCGGTGCCCACGTCACGGCCACGGCATCGGGCCGGAACGCCGCGTGGCTGCGCGAGCTCGGAGCATCCGTCGTCATCGACCACACCACGACGAAGTTCGAGGATGTCGTCGCCGATGTCGACGTCGTGATCGATCTGGTGGGTAACACCCTCGACGAAACCGGGAGTCGATCGCTCGGTGTGCTGCGCCGCGGCGGCCTGATCGTCAATGTACCGACGGGAAGCTGGCCGACGTTCGAAGAGGATGCCGCGGAGGCGGACGTGCGCGCATCGACCTACAAGATCATCCCCGACGGGGGCGTGCTCGCGACGATCGCCCGCCTGCTCGCGTCCGGCTCGATACAGGTCTACATCGACCGGGTCTTCGACCTGAAGGACGCCGCGGCCGCCCACCGGGAGATCGAGGACGGGCACACGCGCGGGAAGATCGTGTTGCGCGTGAGCGACGACTGACCGTTCGCCCTCACGCCGGGTCGAGCATCCGCTGCGCCTCGGCGACCACGACGCGCGCGACGCGATCGAGCAGCGATGACCGCAGATCCCACTGCTGCCAGTACAGCGGCACGGCGATGGGATCACCCGCGAGCAGCACGATCTCGCCCCGCTCGATCGGGCCGTCCGCCTGCAGGGGCGGGAGCATGCCCCAGCCGAGCCCCGAACGGACGGCCGTCGCGAAGTCGTGCGACGCGGGAACGAACGTGCGCGGGGGCGCCGCGACGGATGCCCCCCGCGCGCGCAGCCATCGCGACTGCAGGTCATCGCGCCGGTCGTACTCGATGACGGGCGCGGACGAGAGAGCCTCGGGGGTGACACCGTCTGCGAACCAGCGCTCGACGAAGCCCGGCGTCGCGCACGCCCGGTACGACATGACGCCGAGCGGGGTCACCGAGCAGCCGACCACCGCGGCGCTCTGCGAGGTGACCGCCGCCGAGACGGTTCCGTCCGCCAGCAAGCGGGCGGTGTAGTCCTGGTCGTCGCGGTGGAGTTCGATCGCGACGTCCCCATCCGCGACGATGCGCGCCAGCGCGGGGAGAAACCAGGTGGCGAGCGAGTCGGCGTTCACGGCCAGCGCGAGCCGGACGGGCCCCTCGTCGTCGAGTCCGAGGACGCGCAGGGTGTCGTGCTCGAGGAGCGCGAGCTGACGAGCCAGCCGCACGACCGCCTCGCCGGCCTCGGTCGCCCGCAGCGGCTTGGTACGCACGAGCAGGGACCGCCCGATCCGTTCCTCGAGCGCGCGGATCCGCTGACTGACCGCGGATGGCGTGATGTGCAGCGTCCGTGCCGCCGCGTCGAGAGTGCCCGCGTCGATCGCGGCGGCGACGGTGGCGACGAGTTCGAGCGGGAGCTTCATGAAGCAAGGCTAATGGTACACAAGAAACATGAACTGGTCTTATGCCCGCGTGCGCCATAGCGTCGGACCATGCTCGTCTCGGCCGCCGCGGGGCTCGGCCTCGGCTTCTCGCTCATCGTCGCCATCGGCGCGCAGAATCTGTTCGTGCTGCGTCAGGGGATGCGACGCGAGCACGTCGTGCTGGTGGCCGCGATCTGCGCGGCCTCGGACGCCGTCTTGATCGCGTTGGGCGTCTCGGGCATCGGTCTCGCACTGCAAGCCCTCCCCTGGCTCACCGAGATCGTCCGCTGGGCGGGAGCCGCATTCCTCGTGACCTACGGATGCCTCGCCGCACGCCGCGCGTGGCGCCCGAGCGGGGCGGTCTTGACGCCCACCGCGGCGACGGCGACACAGACCGGCGCCATCGCCGTCGCCTCGACCGCGCTCGCCCTCACATGGCTGAATCCCCACGTCTACCTCGACACGGTCTTCCTGCTCGGTTCCATCGCGGCGACGCACGTCAGCCCATGGGCTTTCGCCGCGGGCGCGATCGTCGCCAGCGCGGTCTGGTTCTCGGGCTTGGCGTTCGGCGCCCGCTACCTCGGCCGACTGCTGTCGACCGAACGAGCCTGGCGCATCCTGGACGCGTCGATCGCGGTGGTGATGATCGGGCTCGGGATCAGCCTCGTCGTCTTCCGCTGACGTCCTGCCGGGAACGACGAAGGGCCCCGCCGTTTCCGGCGAGGCCCTTCGTGTACGCAGTGCGTCAGATCGCGTTGACGTCCAGCGGGATGCCGGGGCCGAACGTGGTCGACACGGCACCCTTCTGGATGTAGCGACCCTTCGAGCTGGACGGCTTCAGACGGACGATCTCGTCGAGCGCCGCCTTCAGGTTCTCGTCGAGCTGCTCGGCCGAGAACGACGCCTTGCCGACCACGAAGTGGACGTTGGCGTGCTTGTCGACGCGGAACTCGATCTTTCCGCCCTTGATCTCCTCGACGGCCTTGGCCGGGTTGGGGGTCACGGTGCCGGTCTTCGGGTTCGGCATGAGGCCGCGGGGGCCCAGCACCTTTCCGAGACGTCCGACCTGGCCCATGAGCTCGGGCGTCGAGACGGCGGCATCGAACGACGTGTAGCCGCCCGCGACCTTCTCGATGAGCTCGGCTCCACCGACCTCGTCGGCGCCGGCCGCGAGGGCGGCCTCGGCCGCGGGCCCGGTGGCGAAGACGATGACGCGGGCCGTCTTGCCCGTGCCGTGGGGCAGGATGACGGTGCCGCGCACCATCTGGTCCGCCTTGCGGGGGTCGACGGCGAGCTTCAGCGCGACCTCGACGGTCGAGTCGAACTTCGCCGAGCCGGTCTCCTTCGCGAGGGCGACGGCCTCGGTGGGCGTGTAGAACGTGTCAGCCGCGATCTTCGCGGCGGCGGCCTGGTAGGCCTTGGACTTGGTAGCCATTGTCGTTATCCCCTCAGTCCTCAACCGTGATGCCCATGGAACGGGCGGTGCCGGCGATGATCTTCGAGGCGGCCTCGATGTCGTTCGCGTTCAGGTCGGGCTGCTTGACCTCGGCGATCTCGCGCACCTGAGCCTTGGTGAGCTTGGCCACCTTGGTCGTGTGCGGCGTCGGCGAGCCCTTGGCAACGCCAGCGGCCTTCTTGATGAGCTCGGCTGCCGGCGGCGTCTTCAGGATGAACGTGAAGCTGCGGTCCTCGTAGACGGTGATCTCGACGGGGATGACGTTGCCGCGCTGGGCCTCGGTCGCCGCGTTGTACGCCTTGCAGAACTCCATGATGTTGACGCCGTGCTGACCGAGCGCGGGCCCGATCGGGGGCGCCGGGTTGGCGGCTCCGGCCTTGATCTGGAGCTTGATCAGGCCGGTCACCTTCTTCTTGGGTGCCATTCTTTTTCCTCTCGTCGAACGGATGCGTGCCGCATCCGCTCTCCCGCGTCCGGTCTCTCCGGGGCGGTGGTCTGAATTACTGCTTCGTGACCTGGTCGAACGACAGCTCGACCGGGGTCTCTCGCTCGAAGAGCGATACCAGGACCGTGAGCTTGCCGCTCTCGGGCTTGATCTCGCTGATCGTTCCGGGCAGACCCGCGAACGAGCCTTCCTTGATCGTGATCGTCTCGCCGACCTCGAAGTCGACCTCGGTGACGACGCTGCGCGCCTGCGTCGCCGAACCCTTGCCGCTGCCGGACTTGGTCGTGGCGACTTCCTTGATCTCGACGAGGGACTTCAGCATGTTGAAGGCCTCTTCGAAGCGGAGGGGCGTGGGGTTGTGGGCGTTGCCGACGAAGCCGGTCACGCCGGGCGTGTGGCGCACGACCGACCAGGTGTCTTCGTTCAGGTCCATGCGCACGAGCACGTAACCGGGGATCCGGACGCGCGTGACCATCTTGCGCTGGCCGTTCTTGATCTCGACGACGTCCTCCATCGGGACCTCGATCTGGTAGATCTCGTCCTCGACCTCGAGCGACGACTTGCGCTGCTCGATGTTCGCCTTGACCTTGCGCTCGAACCCGGCGTAGGAGTGGATGACATACCACTTGCCCGGCAGGTAGCGCAGTTCGGCGCGGAACGCCTCGTACGGGTCCTCCTCGACCTCGTCGACGACCGCCTCGGCGTCGGCGACCTCGGCGACGAAGTCCTCGTCGAGCACCGGCGCGTCGGGCTCACCGTTTACGTCGGGGCCGTCGTAGGGGGTGACCTCGTCGGCGTCCGCCGCCTCGCGCTCGGTCTCTTCGTCCTCGAGCGACTCGGTCAGCACCTCGGCGGCCGCTTCGGCCTCGTCGGCCTGGTCGATGTGCAGGGCGTCGTTCACGATGGCGTCGGCCTCCGGGTCGTCGATCTCGATGTCATCCAGTTCCGCGAAATCCTCGTCTTCATCGTCCACGACGTGCAGCGCGGCGTGCTCGGCGGGCTCGACGGAGCGCTCCTCGGCGGCGAGCTGGTCGCCCTCCTGCGCCTCGTCGTCCTCACTGGACTGCTCGGCGGCCGTCGCCCAGTCGGCGTCGTCGGTGAATCTCTCGGTCACTGGATCACTTCCGTTGGTGGCAGCCCGATCCGGGCCACCGATGATTCGGTCTGGGTGCGTCTCGGCGGGGTGTTTCTCACCTATGCGCCGACGAGTTCGCCGGGCACCCCGAAGACGACCGAGGCCATCCAGGAGAAGACGAAGTCGAGGCCGTAGACGATCGCCATCATGACGACGACGAATCCGAGCACCACGGCCGTGAACTTCAACAGTTCCTGGCGCGTCGGCGTGACGACCTTGCGGAGCTCGGCGAATACCTGTCGGATGAACAGGGCGATCCGGGCGAAGAAGCCGGGCTTCTTTCCGCGGTCAGCCTTGCCCGCCGCGACGATCTCGCCGTTCGGCTCGTCTTGGGCCACTGCACTCACCTGAATGTACCTTTCGTGTGTCAGCTCGGGGCTGACGCGCAGGGCGGACAGGAATCGAACCTGCAACCTGCGGTTTTGGAGACCGCTGCTCTGCCAATTGAGCTACCGCCCTAAGGACCGTTTCCGGCCCCGGACCCACACTCTTGCACCGCGCTCACGAAGAGGATTGCGCCCGACCGCGGGCACGGCAAAGAATGCAGATTTCGACTGCATGCCCAGTCTACGTCATGCCCGGGGGAGGTCGCGAATGCCTGCCCCGTCGGTCCGTGCCGTCAGTAGTCCGCCACTCCGTAACGGTCGGGCTCCGGGCCGATCACGAAAGCGCGGCCGGTCATAGAAGTCGGCTCGACACGCACGTAGTTGTACTTGAGGGTCGGGATCCAGGGCCGCAGCGGCAGACCATCGGCCGCCTGCACCTCGGCACTCGTCGCGAGCCGATGGGCGCGACCGCGCACGACGACGCTCCACGCATCCGTTCCCGAGTGGTCGTCGACCTCGAACAGCACCTCGTCGTTCACGGTGAGCTCGAACAGCTTGCTGCCCTCGGCGGTCCGGAACACGATCGTCTCGTCGTCGACCACGTAGTTGACGGGGAAGACATCGAGGACTTCTCCGACGTGCGTGACGAGCCTGCCGAGCTGCTGCGTTCGCAGCCGATCCCAGCATGCTTGTTCGCCCAGGCGATTGACGACCTCGTTCATCTCGTCCATGAGACAGACCTCCTCACACCTATCGTCCCCCCGGATGCCTCGCGCCCGCTACGCGTCACGGCCGTGAAAATGGTCCCTACCCGATCACGCGACGCGGATGAGCTTCTTGTTGACGAACTCGTCGGCGCCCAGCAGCCCCATCTCGCGACCCGTACCCGAGCGCTTGACCCCGCCGAACGGCAGTTCGGGTGAGTCCGCGAGCACGAGGTTGACGTAGACCATGCCCGCATCGATCGCGTCGGCGACCCGCTCGGCCTGGGCCTCGTCGGTCGTGAACACATACGAGCCGAGGCCGAAGCCGGTGTCGTTGGCCAGGGCGACGGCGGCCGCCTCGTCCGCGACGCGGTAGACGACACCGACGGGTCCGAAGAACTCTTCGCCGTAGGCATCCATCTCGGGGGTGACGTCGGTCAGGACCGTGCCGGGGAAGAAGGCGCCGTCTCGCACGCCGCCCGTGACGAGCGTCGCACCCTGCTCGACGGCACGCTGCACCTGCTGCTCGAGACGCTCGGCGGCTGCGAGCGACGACAGCGGCCCGAGCACGGTGTCTTCGCTCATCGGGTCACCGACGGTCGCGGCGGCCATCGCCGCGGTGAACTTCTCGACGAAGGCGTCGTACAGCGCATCCACGACGACGAACCGCTTGGCGCCGTTGCAGGACTGGCCGACGTTGTCGAGCCGCGCCTCGACCGCGGACTCCACCGCGGCGTCGAGGTCGTCCGTCGAGAGCAGGATGAACGGGTCCGAGCCGCCGAGTTCGAGGACGACCTTCTTCAGGCTCCGACCGGCGACCTCGGCGACCGCCGCACCCGCGCGCTCGGATCCGGTGACCGAGACACCCTGCACGCGCGGGTCGGCGATGATCGTCGCGGCCTGCTCGTTGGTGGCGTACAGGTTGACGTAGACGCCCTCGGGGAATCCGGCATCGCGGTACATCCGCTCGATCGCCGCGGCGGACTCGGGGCACTGCGGGGCGTGCTTGAGCAGGATCGTGTTGCCGATCGCGACGTTCGGCGCCGCGAATCGGGCGACCTGGTAGTACGGGAAGTTCCACGGCATGATCCCGAGCAGCGGGCCGAGCGGTGACCGGCGGACGACCGCCGTGCCCTCGCCGAGGATGTCGATCGGCTGATCGGCCGTGATCTTCGCGGCGTTGTCGGCGTAGAACTGCGTGATGTCGGCGGCGAAATCGACCTCACCGAGCGCCGCGGCGAGCGGCTTACCCATCTCGCGCACGATGATCTCGGCCAGTTCCCCACGCCGCTCGCGGTGCAGGTCCGCCACGCGGTTCAGGCGCTCGGCGCGTTCGGCGACGGATGCGTCGCGCGCCCAGTCGCGGTACGCGGCGGTGGCCGCGGCGACGCTCGCCTCGATCTGCGCGTCCGTGAAGGTGGCGTATGTGGCGAGGGTCTCGCCCGTGGCCGGATTGACGACGGCGTATTCGGTCATGATCGCTCCCATTCGCCCGCGTCAGTCGACGGGGATCAGCGTGTACTTGGTCGACAGGTATTCGTGGATGCCCTCCAGGCCACCCTCGCGCCCGACGCCGGACTGCTTGACGCCGCCGAACGGTGCGGCCGCGTTCGAGACGACACCGACGTTCAGCCCCATCATCCCCGTCTCGAGGCGATCGATCATGCGGTGTCCGCGGGCGAGATCCTGCGTGAAGACGTACGACACCAGACCGTACTCGGTGTCGTTCGCGAGCCGGACGGCCTCGTCCTCGTCCCGGAAGCGCGCGATCGCGAGCACCGGCCCGAAGATCTCTTCGCGCAGGATCTCGCTGCCCGGGGCGACGTCGGCGATGACGGTGGGCTCGAAGAACGACCCCTCGCCGGCTATCGCCGATCCACCCGTCACGAGGCGCGCACCGCGTTCGACGGCGTCCGTGACGAGACCGGATGCCTTCGCCACGGCGTCGTCGTCGATGAGCGGCCCGATCTGCACGTCGTCCTCGGTGCCGCGCCCGATCCGCATCGCGGCGACGCGCTCACCCACGCGGCGGGCGAATTCGTCCGCGACCGAGTCGTGCACGATGAACCGGTTCGCGGCGGTGCACGCCTGGCCGATGTTGCGGAACTTCGCCTGCAGGGCGCCCTCCACGGCCTTGTCGAGGTCGGCGTCGTCGAACACGACGAACGGAGCGTTGCCGCCGAGCTCCATCGAGACGCGCAGCACGCCCTCGGCGGCCTGGGCGATGAGCTTGCGTCCCACTCCGGTCGATCCGGTGAAAGACAGCTTCCGCAGCCGCGGGTCGGCGATGATCGGCGCCGACAGCGCCGACGACGACGACGAGTTCACGACGTTGACCACACCCGCGGGGAGGCCCGCCTCTTCCAGGATGGTCGTGAAGAGCATCGTGGTGAGCGGTGTCAGAGCGGGAGGCTTGATCACGACGGTGCACCCGGCGGCGAGCGCCGGGGCGATCTTGCGCGTCGCCATCGCGAGCGGGAAGTTCCACGGCGTGATGAAGAACGACGGGCCGACCGGACGCTGCGAGACGACCATCCGGCCGGTGCCCTCGGGGTTCAGCCCGTAACGACCCGCGATCCGCACGGCCTCTTCCGAGAACCAGCGCAGGAACTCGCTGCCGTAGGCGACCTCGCCGCGCGCCTCGGCGAGCGGCTTGCCCATCTCGAGCGTCATGACGAGCGCCAGGTCTTCTTTGCGCTCCTGCACCAGATCGAAAGCGCGGCGCAGGATGTCGCTCCGCGTCCGCGGGGGCGTGGCAGCCCAGGCATCCTGAGCCGCCACGGCCGCGTCGAGGGCGCGCATGCCGTCTTCGGGCGTCGCATCGGCGATCGTCTTGATGACGGCGCCCGTCGCGGGGTCGCGGACGTCGAAGGTGCGCGCGCCCGTCGCATCCGTCCACTCACCCCCGATGAAGAGACCGGAGGGGATGGATGCCAGAAGAGCGGCTTCGCGCTCGGGAGTGATGCTCATCGGAGAGATTCCTTACGTGCGCGACGTGCGCTGATGGGGGCGTCGAGGGACAGGGTTTCACCGCGGAAGAACGCGGGGCTGCGGAAGCGCTGGATCACCATGATCACGATACCGAGGCCGATGATCACGACCCCGAGGACGAACACGCTACCGAGGCCGAACCATTCGGTTCCGCTGCCGTAGTCGGGGTCCATGCTCTCGACGAGCGTGATGACGAACAGTGCCGCCAGGATGATCCCGCCGACGAGGGGGAACAGCAGGGTGAAGAAGACGTTCCGCACCGAGTCGAACCACTGCTTGCGGAAGTACCAGACGCACGCGAAGGCCGTGATGCCGTAGTAGAAGCAGATCATCAGACCGAGGGTCGTGATGGTGTCCCAGAGCACGTTCTCGTTCACGAAGCGCATGACGGCGTAGAAGACCGACGCGATCACGGCCGACACGATCGTGGCGTAGCCCGGGGTGAAGAAGCGCGGCGTGACGGCGGCGAACTTCTTCGGCAGGGCCCCGTAGTGCCCCATCGCCAGCAGGGTACGCGCCGGGGAGACGAACGTCGACTGGAGCGACGAGACCGAGCTGGTCAGCACCGCGAGCGAGACGAGGAAGGCGAGGGGGCCGAGGATCGGTCCGCTCAGGAAGAAGAACACGTTCGCCTGGATGTCCTCGTTGCCGAGTCCGAGCTCGCCCGTCCCGATCCCCGCGAAGGCGAGCAGCGAGATCGAGATGAGCAGGTAGAGCACGACGATCGTGATGACGGTGAGCGTTGCCGCGCGACCCGGCGTCTTCTCGGGATCCTTCGTCTCCTCGTTCATCGTGAGGGTGACGTCCCACCCCCAGAAGATGAAGATCGACAGCGACAGGCCCGCGACGACGGCCGTGAACGAACCGACCGCGAAGGGGTTGAACCACGACAGTTCGGGCATCGAACCGTCGAAGGCGTTGCCCTGCGCGACGTGCACGAAAGCGGCGATCGCGAAGATGACGAGCACGAGCACCTGGAACCCGACGAGGAAGTACTGCAGCTTCTGCGTCGTCTGCATGTCGCGATACGAGATCGTCGTCGCGCCCAGCATGAACAGCAGACAGACGGCGACATTGATGAACGGGTTGAACGCGAGATCCGCGATGGCGCCGTTCGTCTGCGCGATCTGGTCGATCAGCAGAAAGAAGAATTCGACGGCTATGCCCGCGAGGTTCGACAGCACCAGGATCGTGGCGGCGATCAGCCCCCACCCCGCCATCCATCCGACCCACGGACCGAACGCGCGGGCGGCCCACGTGAACGATGTTCCGGAGTCCGGCATCTGGCGGTTGAGCTCGCGGTAGCCGAACGCGACGAGCAGCATCGGGATGAATCCGATGAGGATGATCGCGGGTACCTGGAACCCGACCTCGGAGACGGTGGGGCCGAGGGCCGCCGTCAGCGTATACGCCGGCGCAATGCACGAGATGCCGATGACGACCGCGCCGATCAAGCCGACGGTCCCCGCGCTCAGCCCCTTCTTGGAGAGGCCTCCGTCCAACGGGTCTCCCGTCCCCGGGACGCTTTCTCGGGTGGTGCTCATGAGCGGTCTCCTTCCAAAGCGTGCGTGCGGGGTACGACGATCATGGGCACCGGGAGCTCCCGGAGCATCTTGGCGGCGGTGGAGCCGAGGAACAGGCGGCGCGGCTGCGCGAGGCGGCTCGATCCGACCAGCACGACCTCTCCGTCCTGCCAGTCCAGAGCGGCGACCGCGTCCTCGATGCTCGCGCCCTGGGCGGCGAAGGCCTCGGCGACGATATCGGCGGGAAGCGCCGCACGGGCCTGCGCGAGGACCAGGTCGGCGTGCGTCGATCCGGCGAGCCGGATGACGCCCGTGTCGACCCCCGATGGCAGATCGATCGTCACGAGCGACACGAGCCGCAGCGTCACGCCGGTGGCCGTGGCGAGAGCGACGGCGTCCTCGATCAGGGCATCCGCACCGGGGCGCGTTCCGACGGCCGCGGTGATACGCGTGAGGGGTGCCGACACGGTGCGGGCACCGGCGGGTGCGAGCACGACCGGCACGGTCGAGGAGTGCAGAAGCTCATTCGCCACGGAACCCAGCGTGTAGCGGCCGAGGAGGCCCCCGGGCGAGGCACCGACCACGATGTATGCCGCGCCGAGTTCCGTCGCGACCTCGAGGAGCCCTTCGGCGAAGGAGTCCGCGTGGCGCACGTGAGTGCCGAGCGCCAGACCCTCGGGCAGTCCCGCGGCGGCCTGATCGAGCCATCCGGTCGCCTGCTCGCGCACGTACGCGTCGTAGCTGGCGTCCGGGGGCACGACGGCCCCGCGGCCCTCGTCGAGCAGAACCGTGACGAGCTCGATCCGTCCGTGGGCGGCGGTGGCGAGACGGGCGGCGAGCGCCACGGCGTCGGCGCCGGAATCGGTCGCGGTGTAACCCACGACGAACACGGGTGCGCTCATGCGCGGGCCTCCTCGATGATGTGAGCGGCGGCCTCGCGACCCATGCGGATCGCGCCGTCGACGTGCTGGTAGCCGGCGCCGGCCAGGTCGCTGCAGGCGAAGTGGATGGGACCGACCGGGGTGCGCAGGTCCGCGCCGTACCGGGACAGGCCACCCAGGTCGAAGCTCGCGGCGTAGGCGCCGCGCGTCCATTCCTCCGAGCCCCAGTCGCTCTCGTAGTAGACGATCGGGTTCTTCGCCTCGGGGCCGTAGTAGTGCGAGAGCGACTCCAGGATGCGCTCCTTGCGCTCCTCGGCGCTCAGCCGGAACAGGTCGTCGGCCGTCTGGTCCGACACGAAGCCGACGAGGGTCCCGCGCGCATCGCCGTGATTGGTGTTGTCGTACGCCTCGTGCGAGAGCTCGTACGGGCTGAACGCCGTGCCGGAGAGCCCCTTGTCGCGCCAGAACGGCGTCTCGTAGACGGCGTGCACCTTGATGACGAATCCCATCGAGAGGTGCTGGTGCATCTGGTGCTGCAGCCGCGGCAGCGCGGGAACGTACGAGATGCGCGAGTAGAGGTTGGGGGCGAGCGCGTTGATCGCGAAGCGGGCCCGGACCGTCGTCGATTCGGCGATCGCCGTGACCCCGGACTCGCCCCACTCGAGCGTCCGCACGGGCTCGTTCAGCAGCACGTCATCGCCCAGGCGCTCGGCCAGGAGGATGGGCACCTGTTGGAGGCCACCCACGACGCGCTTGTCGAGGATGAAGTCGGCGTCGACGAGGTGCGAGTACGAACCGGCCGAAGCCGCCATGAGCAGCGACTGCAGCAGCGAGAAACTGTGCGTCGGCTTCGTCAGCATGGCCGAGCCCGTGGCGAAGGCGAGGTTGCGAACGGCCTCGTCGTCGTCCGTCTGCGTGCGCAGCCACGCATCCCACGAGATCCGATCCCACTCGGCGGCCTTCTCGTGCGCCCACGGCCGGTCGGGGTCGATCTCGGCGACCATCGCGTCGAGACGCTCGGTGATCTCGGCGATCACGCGCTCGGTCTCGGCAGACACGGGGAACATCTCCCCGGTGAACCGGTGCGCCACGCCATCCGGTCCGATGTACACGCTGTCGCCCTCCCGGTAGCGACTGAACGTTTCGAGACCGAGCTCGGCGACCGTGTCGATCAGGGCGTCCTGGTCGGGAGAGACCCACTGTCCACCGATCTCGAGCATGGCGCCGTCGATCTCGTCGGTCCAGAGCCGACCGCCGACGCGGTCTCGGGCCTCGAGCACGGCGACCGACAACCCGGCCTTGCGCAGCGCGTTCGCCGCGGTCAGACCCGCGGCCCCCGCCCCGATGACGACGACGTCACGGGTGATCTCGTTCATCTGGCGTTCTCCTTCAATCGCGAGCGAGGGCGCCCTCGACGACGTCGAGTCCCTCGTTCAGCAGGTGGTTCGGGATGGTCAGGGGTGGCAGGAACCGGATGATGTTGCCGTACGTTCCGCACGTCAGCACGATCACGCCGTTCGCGATGCAGTCCTTCGCGATCCGCGCCGTGAGCGCGCCATCGGGCTCGCCCGTCTCGGGATCGACGAACTCGGCGGCGATCATCGCACCGTAGCCGCGCACGTCACCGATGCGGGCGTCGGTTGCGGCCAGGGCGCGCAGCCGGGACGTCAGGATGTCGCCGATCTCGCCCGCTCGATCGAGCAGGCCGTCCTCGACGTAGGACTCGATCGCGGCGAGCGCCGCGACGCACGCGAGCGGGTTGCCGCCGTAGGTGCCGCCGAGCCCACCCGCGTGCGTGGCATCCATGATCTCGGCCCGGCCCGTCACGCCCGAGAGCGGCAGCCCGTCGGCGATGCCCTTCGCGGTGACGATCAGATCGGGCACGACGTCGAAGTGCTCGCTGGCGAACCAGCGTCCGGTGCGGGCGAAGCCGGTCTGCACCTCGTCGGCGATGAAGACGACGCCGTTCTCGCGGCACCACTCCGCGAGCGCGGGCAGGAATCCGTCGGCGGGCACGATGAAGCCGCCCTCACCCTGGATGGGTTCGATGATGACGGCCGCGACGTTGTCGGCGCCGACCTGCTTCTCGATGTGCGAGATCGCCTTCTCGGCGGCCTCGGGCCCCGTGAGCCCGTCGCGGAACGGGTACGACATGGGAGCGCGGTAGATCTCTCCCGCGAACGGACCGAAGCCGTGCTTGTACGGCATGTTCTTCGCCGTCAGGGCCATCGTCAGGTTGGTGCGCCCGTGGTACGCGTGATCGAACGCGACGATGGCGTTGCGCTTCGTATATTTGCGGGCGATCTTGACCGCGTTCTCGACGGCCTCGGCCCCCGAGTTGAACAGGGCGGTCCGCTTCTCATGCGTGCCCGGGGTGAGTTCGTTGAGCGCTTCGGCGACGGCGACGTAGGACTCGTACGGCGCGATCATGAAGCACGTGTGCGTGAAGCGGTTCAGCTGTTCCGTGACCGCGGCGACGACGCGCGGGTTGGAGTTTCCTGCCGTCGTGACGGCGATCCCCGAGCCGAGGTCGATCAGCGAGTTGCCGTCGGCGTCGACGACGACTCCCCCGCCGGCGGCGACGGCCGCGATCGGGACCGTGTGCCCGACGCCCGCCGCCACGGCGGCGGCCTTGCGGTCCAGGATCTCGCGGGACCGCGGTCCCGGCAGGCTCGTGACGAGGCGGCGCTCCTGGGGGAGCGAGGGCCCGCCGAGGGGCAGCGCTGTGAAGCTCTCGATGACGCTCATGATGGGGAGCGTAGGCCCGGATGGCAAGCGCGCGCACTCACCGTCGTGTACAACTTTGTCGCGCTTACTATCCACCGCGTATAGCCTGGTCCCGTGGCCTCCCCCGCTCCGCCGACTCCGTCGGCACCCACGCTGCGTGCCCTGCTGGCACGCACGGACCTTGGCCTGCGGCTCGCCGGCGAGGGCGGAGAGCCGCGCGACGACGCGCTCGACCGACCCATCCGCTGGATCCACAGCTCGGACCTCGCGGACCCCACTCCGTTCCTCTCCGAGGGGCTCGCCCTCCTCACGACGGGGACGCAGTTCCTCGACACGGACGACGCGACGACCTATGACGAGTACGTCGCACGCCTGTCCGCCCGCGGTGTCGTCGCCCTCGGCTTCGGAACCGAGGTCGTGCGCGAGGGCATTCCCCGGGGACTCGGGGCGGCCTGCCAGAGGCACGGGATGCCTCTGGTCGAGGTTCCCTACCGCACTCCCTTCATTGCGGTGGCCCGCGCCAACGCCGAGGCCGTCGCGGCCCAGACGTACGCGCGACGCAGCTGGTCCCTGGCGGCGCAGCGGGCGATCTCCCTCGCTGCGCTCCGGCCGGATGGGCTCGGCGCGACGCTCGCCGAGCTCTCGCGGCAGCTCGACACCTGGGTGGGCCTGTTCGACGCGACCGGAATGCTGACGCGCCAGCATCCGTCCTCGGGGCTGGACGCCGAGGTCTTCGATGGCCTGCACGACGAGGCTCGGCGAGTGCTCCGGCGCGGCGCGCGGGCGGGTTCGACGCTGCGGGTCGGCGACGTACCCTTCACGCTCCAGACACTGGGCCGCGGCGGGCGCCTGCGCGGGGCGATCGCGATCGCCGCGGGCGACCTGGACCAAGAGAGCCGGAGCGTCGTGACCGCGGTCATCGCGATGGCCGGTCTCGCCCTCGAACAGAGCGAGGGCGCGGCGCGGGCGCGGGGGCAGCTACGAGCGGGCGTCATCCAGATGCTGCTGGCCGGACAGCCGGGCATCGCGGCGCGTATCGCTCGAGAGATGTGGGGCGGGCTGCCCGAGGCGCCCGTCGTCGTCGCGGTGGCGGATGCCGCGGCCTCGCGCCGCGAGGCCGTGACCGACCGCTTCGAGCTGCTCGCGGAAGAGCTTCACGGCCGTCTCTTCTTCGGGCGTGAGACATCCGGAGTCGTTCTCGTCCTCTCACCCGACGACGCGGAGGTGCTCGCCGAGGTGGCCGCGGACCTGGGCCTGCGGATCGGGCTCTCCGACCCGACCCGGTACGACACGTTCTCCGCTGCCGCCGCACAGGCACGTACGGCCCGGGACCGCGCGGCGGGCGCCGGACTCGCGCGGTTCGCGGATCTCGGCGCGGGCGGTGTGCTCGCGCTGCTCGGCGGGCCGGACGCTCGCGCCGCCGGGCGCGCACAACTCGAACCCCTCCTCCGCCACGATGCCGAGCGGGGTAGCGCCCTCGTCGAGACGGTTCGGTCGTGGCTCGAGCACGACGGATCCCACGAGGCGACGGCGCGGGCGCTCGGCATCCATCGCCATACGGTGCGCGCGCGAGTCGCGACGGCGGGCCGGTTGATCGATCGCGATCTCGCGACGTTCGCGGCGCGCGCCGAGCTCTGGGCCGCGCTCCGCACCCTCGGCTGAGTCCCCGATCGAGCCCTGACCTCAGGCGCAGCCGCAGCTGCCGCGGACGATCAGGCGCGGCGCGAACACGACGTCGAACGGCCGGCCGTCTTCCGGGGGCGCGCCCGCGGCGCCGGCGAGGATCCGGGCCGCCGCACGCCCCATGGCCTCCATCGGCTGCCGCACCGTCGTCAGGGGCGGCGTGCTCAGACGTGCCGCGAGCGTGCCGTCGAAACCCGTGACGATCACGTCGTCCGGCACGCGTACGCCCAGCGCGGCGAGCGCGTCGAGGGTGGCGAACGCGTGCTGATCGGTCGCGCAGACGAGCGCCCTCGGCAACCGTCCCGCCGCGTGGAGCGCGCCGAGTTGCGGAATGAGTTCGTCGTCCCCCCGCACGGTGGCGTCGATGGCCTCCGTGCGCATGCGCACGCCGTGGGTCGCCAGGCCCTCGCACAGTCCGTCGAAGCGCTGCGCGCTATCGGATGCCTCGCGTCGACCGACGAACGCCACGTCGTGCACACCGTGGACGGTGACGAGGTGGTCGGCCAGGTCGCGCATCCCGCCGACGTTGTCGACGCGGACGCGGTGGTGCGGGTCATCCGCGGGAAGGATGCTGAAGAGGACGATCGGGATCGTCGGCGCGTAGCGCGCGAGCGTCGGCGAGGTCTGCTCGGAGGGGAAGATCGCCAGTCCGTCCACCCGCCCGGCGGTATCGGCCACCGACACGTCGCTGTTGTTACCGCTGCTGAGCATGACGGGTCGTCCGAGGGCCCAGCACTCCAGTTCGAACCCGCGCTGCACCTCGTCGACGTACAGGGGGAACGCCCGCGGATCGGCCAGGACGTCGTCGTCCGTCTCCGACCATTCGATCAGGCGTCTCTCCGCCAGCCGCGGCGTGTGCAGTCCGGCGAGCGGATGCTTCGACTCGGCGACCGGTTCGGCACGTTCCAGAAGCAGGTCGAAGGCGTGCAGTCCCAGGGTGCCGGTTCGTCCGCGAGCGAGACCGCGGGCCGCCGCACTCGGCGCGTATCCGAGACGTCGCGCCGCGGCGAGGACGCGCTCACGCGTGGCCTCGCTGAGCTGGTCCGGCCGACGGAAGGCGAACGAGACCGAGGCGATCGACACGCCCGCCGCCTCGGCGACGTCGTAGACCGTCGGGCGCCGCGCGCTCTTGTCATCCCCCATGCGCCCCGTCACTCCTCGTCCGGCCGACCGCCCTCGTCCCCGGAAAGATCGAGTCCGAAGTGGACGGGGAACAACGGATCCTCGGTGTCCGACGGTACATCCTCGCGCGACCGGCGCACGGCATCCATCGACCGGGGGATCTCGATCGGCAGACGGCCGCGCGGTGCGACGCGCCCCCGGAGCGCCTCCAGCACGGCGTGTCCCGAGCTGCCGTAGTCGACGACGATCGCCGCCGCGTGGCCGACGAAGGGCGTCAGGATCGCGGGGCGATCGAGGGTGACGACGAGCACGAGCGGGCACTGCGCGGCCAGCTGCTGCAGGCGGTAGACGAGCCCCGGCGGGAATTCCAACGACCCCTGGTGGAACCAGGCCTCCAGGAACAGATCGTCGCGCTGGTCGAACGGCGCCGCGATCCGCACGAGCGCGAGATCCGCCTGCGTGGGGTCGGTCACGATCGCTCCGACACCCGCGAGGTCCTCGGGACGGAACCCCTCGGCGTAGACCGCGCCGACCGGGCTCATGGGCAGGACGGGGCGCCCGTCGCGCTCCTCGTTGACGAGGACCGTGAGCGAACGGGACTGGGCGCGCTCCCCCCGCAGCCGGAACTCGGCATTTCCGACGACGCGCTCGGCCTCGTCCACGTCGACGTACGGGTCGTCGAACAGCCCCAGCGCGAACTTGACGCGCAACAGCCGACGCGCCGACGCGTCGATGCGCTGCTCGGGCACGCGCCCCGAGCGCACCAGGTCGATCAGCAGGTCGACGCACTCCTCGCCGCCGAACTGATCCGCCCCGGCGTCGAGGATCTTCTCCATCCTCTCGGCGGGAGTCAGGTGCTCGACACCCCACGCCCGCGCCGGCAGCACCTGGTCACCGACGTGGTTGTCGTTGACGAGTTCCCAGTCGGTCACCACGACGCCGTCGTAGCCGAGCTCTTCTCGCAAGAGCCCCGTCACGATCTGCCGGTTGAACCCGAACCCGACCTCTTCGATGGCCTCGCCGTCGCGCACGAGTCCCACCGGCATGCCGTAGTAGGGCATCATCGCCGCCGTCCCGCGCCGGATCGCCTCGCGGAAGGGCTCGAGGTGGTACTCGAACATGCCGCCCGGGTACACCTGCTCTCGGCCGTACGGGAAGTGGGCGTCCTCTCCGCCCGCCTGCGGGCCACCTCCCGGGAAGTGCTTGGTCGTGCACGCGACGCTGTCGGGACCGAGCTCCTCGCCCTGGAAGCCCCGCAGGTACGCCGCGGTGAACTCGGTCACGCGCGCCGCGTCCTGTCCCAGCGTCTGCGCCTGTCGCCCCCAGCGCGGCTCGGTGGCGAGATCGATCTGCGGATGCAGGGCCGCACGGATGCCGACGGCGCGGTACTCCCGCCGGGCGATCTCGGCGAACTCCCGCACCGTCTCGACGTCGTCGAGAGCCGCGAGCCCGAGGCCCTCGGGCCACTGCGAGAACGGTCCGGCAGCGAAGCCGACACCGGTGTTCTCGACGAACGCGTGCCGCGGATCGGTGCTGATCGTGACCGGGATACCGTGCGGGGTCGTCTCGGCGAGCGCCTGCAGCCGGTTGTTCCACTCGGCCGCCTGCCGGGCCGTGCGGATGGCGTGCACGTTGAAGTGCGTCAGGTTCTTGCCGACGACGACGGTCGACGTGGGCGACTTCGAGATACGGCCGGGCGACTCGAGAAGCTCCCCCGATTCGCCGACCTCGATGACCGTGTGGAACATCAGCCCGCACTTCTCCTCCAGGCTCAGCCGCTGGAGGAGGTCTTCGGTGCGCGTGTCGACGTCGACGCGCGGGTCTTCGAAGGGATCGAGCACACCGTTGTCGTTGAGGTCGCGAAAGCGCGTGCCGTCGGGCGCGGTGAGGAAGCGGGGCGAGGTCATCGGGTCCTTTCCGTGGGGGCTCGCCGGGTCACTTGAGTCCCGTGGAGGCGATGCCCTGGATGAAGTAGCGCTGCAGGAAGACGAACAGCAGGATGATCGGCGTGATCACGAGGACGGAGCCGGCGAGCAGCAGACCGTAGTCGGTCGCGTTCTGCCCGGTCGAGTAGAGCGAGAGCGCCACGGGCAGGGTGTACATGTCCTCGGTCTGGGCCGACACGAGTGGCCAGAGGAAGTTGTTCCACGAGGCCAGGAAGGTCAGGATGCCGAGGGTCGCCAGGGGCGGCCCGCACAGGGGCATCACGATCCGGGCGAAGATCCGCAACTCGCCCGCGCCGTCGATGCGGGCGGCCTCCAGCAGCGAGTCGGGGATGCCGAGCGTGAACTGCCGCATCAGGAACACGCCCAGCGGGGTCGTGATGAAGGGCAGGACGAGCGCGGCGTAGCTGTTGACCAGGCCGAGTGAGGACACCATGACGAACAGGGGCACGAAGGTGACGACCCCCGGAACCATGAGCGTCAACATCACCACGAGGAACAACGCGCGCTTGCCGGGGAAGTCCATCTTCGCCAGGGCGTAGCCGACCATGGAGCAGAACAGCAGGTTGCCGGCAACGGTCAGCACGGCGACGAGGAGGCTGTTGCCGAAGAACTGCCCGAAGCCCAGTTCGCCGAACCACGCGGCGAAGTTGTCCCACGTGAACTCCTGCGGCCACCACGTGGGCGGGCGCTGCAGGATCTCGCGCTGCGTCTTGACCGAGCCCAGCAGCATCCAGGCGAACGGGGTCAGCCAGACGACCAGGCCGACGGCGAGCACGGTGTAGGTCAGGGCACGGCCCGTCATCCGACGCGGGGCACGCGGTGTGCGACGGGGCCCGGTGGCCGGCACGACGGGTGGGGGTGCGGGAGTTGATGCGGATGCGGGCCCGGGTGCGGTCAGAGTCATGTCGACTCCTCTCAGTCTCGCGAGCGCAGCAGTCGGAACTGCAGCAGGCTCAACAGCGCGATGGCCAGGAACAGGATGTAGCTGGCCGCGGAGGCGGTGCCGTACTGTCCGAAGCCGAACTGCTTGAAGGTGTAGTAGGCCACCGAGATGGTGGAGTTCAGAGGGCCGCCCTGCGTCATCACGAACGCCTCTTCGAAGAACTGCAGGAAGCCGACCGAGATGAGCACGGCCCCGAGCAGCAGTGTGGGACGCAGCAGGGGCAGCGTGATCGAGGTCAGGCGCCGCCGTGCCGAGGCGCCGTCCATGAGCGCGGCCTCTTTGACGTCGACGGGAATGGCCTGCAGCCCCGCCAGGAAGATCACCATGAGCGTCCCGACGTTCCGCCACACCGCCATGGCGATGAGTGAGGGAAGCGCCCAGGAGGTGTCGTTGAGCCAGTCGGGGCCCTGTATGCCGACGAGCGCGAGCGCCGCGTTGAGCAGACCGTCGGGCTGCAGGATGTATCGCCAGACGACCGAGACGGCGACGATGCTCGTCACGACGGGGGCGTAGAAGCCCACCCGCAGAGCCGAGACGACGCGACCGTTCCCCGCGTTGAGAGCGAGCGCCAGGGCCAGAGCGAGCGCCATGGTCACGGGGATGCCGATGATCACGAATGTGCCGGTCACGGCCATCGACGTCAGGAACACCGGGTCGCCGAGCACGGCCGCGTACTGCTCGAGCCCGACGAAGTTGACCGAGAAGGGCGAGCGGATGTCGGCGGCCCGGAAGTCCGTGAACGACATCGCGAACGACCCGACGATCGGCACGACCATGAAGAGCGCGAAGACGATGACGAACGGCAGGGCGAAGCCCCATGCGATCCATCCGCGACGGCGTCGACGGTTCACGCCGCGGGCGGGGCGGGGACGCCCGAGCCGAAGCCCGGTCGTCCCCGCGAGCGCCTGGGCCACGGCTCAGCCCAGACCGAGGGTGTCGGCAGTCGCCTGCAACTCCTTCAGCCCCTCGGCCGGAGTCTGCTGACCGAGCCGGATCTTCTCGAGCATGGCGTCACCCGCGGCCGCGACCTGCACCCACGTGGTGGTGGCGGGTACGGACTTGGCCGTCTCGAGCTGGGTGCCGAAGGCGGCGAGGGTGGGCTGCGACGAGAGCGCGTCGTCTTCCCAGGCCGCCTGGACGGCCGGGAGGTCGCCCGTGGCCTCGTACCAGGCCGTCTGCGTCTCGGGCTCGGTGAGCCACTGCGCGAGCTTCCAAGCGCTGACGGCGTTGTCGGAGTCGGCGAAGACCGCGAGGTTCGCGCCACCGCTGAACGAGGTCGAGGATTCCCGGGTCGGCAGGACCGCCGTCGTGAAGGTGTCGGCGAAGCCCTCTCCGCCGAGCTCTTCGAGCTGGCCGATGAGGAACGGCCCATCGATGAGCATCGGGGTCGCTCCCGAGATGAAGTCGGCTTCCTGGGCACCCGCCGAACGATCCGCGGCGGGGTTGGCGATGCCGTCGGTGAAGTAGCTCTGGTAGTACTCGTACGCCTCGACGGCCTCGGGGCTGTCGAGGGTCCACTCCGAGCCGTTCTCGAGTTCGACCCCGTTGGACCACGGCATCCAGAGCGTTCCCTGGAACGAGTCGTTGCCGGCCGGGAAGCGGATGCCGTACTCGGCGCCCGCCTTGGACTGCATGTCGGCGGCGAACTGCTTCAGCTCGTCCCACGTCGTCGGGGCGCTGTCCCAGCCCGCTGCTGCGGCCAGGTCGGTGCGGTAGTAGAGCACCCGCGTGTCGACGTACCACGGCACTCCCGTGGCGCGATCGTCGATCTCGGTCGAGTCCAGGGCGCCCGGGAACATGCCGTCGGTCTCGAAGTCGGTGGGCACCGTCTGGAAGGCGTCGGCGAAGTCGGCCATCCACGTCGACCCCATCATCGCGATGTCGGGCGTCGTGCCGCCCGCGATCGCCGTCTGGATCTTGCTGTAGGCGGCATCCCACGGAATCGCCGTCACCTCGACCGTCACACCGGGGTTGGCCTCTTCGAACTGCGCGACGAAGTCGGGCAGCGCCTCGCCCTCCGCGCCCATGGCCCACATCGTGATCGTTCCGGTCGCGCTCGCGTCACCGATCGTGGTGGCGCTGTCGGGCCCGCCGTCCGTCTCGGCCGCGCGACCGCATCCCGCGAGCGCGAGAGCCGCCGCCGTGATCAGGGCGACCGCGCCCCATCGAGTGTTCTTCATGTTGTTCCTCCTCGAACGCGCACCACGAACGGTACGGATGCTTCTTATGCGCTTAAACAATGTTCGCAAGAATAACCCCGTGCCGCGTCTGGCGCAACACGTGCAGCCCGCATCCGTCCTGAGCGTCGACCGCCCGAACGACTCAGCGAGGGGCGTGCGCGTCGAGGAACTCGTAGACGTCGGTCGTGTCGACGCCGGGGAACGACCCGGTCGGCAGCGTCGCGAGCAGCGTGCGGGGCGTCCGCACGTTCGGCCAGGCCTGATCGCGCCACACGTCCTCGAGGTCGGCGGGCGCACGGCGGCAGCACACCTCCACCGAGTGCTTCGAAACGCCACGGTTCGGGGTGTCGCGACCGATGAACCACTTCGTGTCGTCGAAGCGCACCCCGACGCTCACGGAGTGGGCGCCCTCGCTGGATGCCTCGACCCGGGCCGTGCACCAGTAGGTGCCGTTGCCCGTGTCGGTGTACTGGTAGTACGGGTTGAAGCGGTCGTCGACGTCGAAGACGACGCGGCTGGTCCAGCGCCGGCAGCACATCTGGCCCTCGATCGATCCGAGGCGGTCGGTCGGGAAGTTCACGTCATCGTTTTCGTAGGCCTTCGTGATCGTGCCCGACTCGTGCACCTTCAAGAAGTGCACCGGGATGTCGAGGTGCCGGGTCGCCAGGTTCGTGAACCGGTGCGCCGCGGTCTCGTACGACACCGAGTAGGCGTCACGCAGATCCTCGATCGAGATGGCGCGCCGCTCCTTCGCCTCCCGCAGGAACGGCACGGCGTGCGCCTCGGGGATGAGCAGAGCCCCGGTGAGATAGTTCGTCTCGACGCGCTGGCGCAGGAACTCCGCATAGCTCGTCGGCTCGGCGTGCCCCAGGATGCGACTCGACAGCGCCTGCAGCACCGCGGTGCGCGGGTCGCCCTTCGCCGAGATCCGGCTCGAGAGGTAGAGACGGCCGTTCTTGAGGTCGGCGACGCTCCGGGTCGTCTGCGGCAGGTCCGGCACGTAGTGGATCGTGAAGCCCAGGTGGGCCGCGATGTCGGACGCGGATCGCTGGGTGAGCGGTCCACCCGGATGCCGTACCGCCTCCAGAATGCGCACCGCGTGCGCCTCGAGCTCCGGGAAATGGTTGTGCTGCCGCCGCATCAGGTGGCGCAGCTCGACGTTGGCACGCCGGGCCTCTTCGGGCGTCGCCGCACGTTCGTCGCGGAGTCTCTCGATCTCGCCCTGCAGCGCGAGCATGGTGCGCAGTGCCTCGGTGGGCATCGTCTTGCCGATCCGGAACGGCTCGATTCCGAGCGCGCGGAACGTCTGTCCCGACATCGCTCGTTCCAGTGAGATCTCGAGCGTCGACCGCTCGTCCAGCGGCTCGGACTCGAGCAGCGCGTCGAGGCTCGTGCCGAGTGCGCGGGCGATCGAGCGCAGCAGGCTGAGCTTCGCCTCCCGCTTGCCCGTCTCGATCATCGACAGCTGGCTCGGCACGCGATCGACCGCCGCGGCGAGCTCCTCGAGCGTCATGCCGCGCGCGGTGCGCAGTTGCCGGATGCGTCGGCCGATCGTGAGGGGATCCACCTCTTCATCCTCGTCGGGCTCGAGGCCTGCTACCGGGCGCGTGACGCTACTCATACCCCGATTCTGTCACGAAAGCAGAATTTTCAGAAAAATTCACGCCTGGATCGGTGATGTCCATCTGCTTTCTTCACCCAAAGTGGAGGCAAGCCCACCGAGGCGCCGATCACGAAGGACACAGATCATGACCATCACAGAAACCCGCACGCTGCCCCCCACCACAACCGCTCCCTCGATCGAGGTCCTCGGCGCACTCGGCAACCGGTACGACGAGGTCCTCACTCCCGATGCGCTCGCATTCCTCACCGAACTGCACCAACGCTTCTCGTCCCGTCGGCACGATCGCCTCGCCGACCGGATGCGTCGCCGGTTCGAGATCGGTAACGGTCACGACCCGCGCTTCCGCGACGACACCGCGCACGTCCGCGCCGACGACACCTGGCGCGTTGCGGGAGCGGGGCCCGGTCTCGAAGACCGCCGCGTGGAGATCACCGGGCCGACCGACCCGAAGATGACGATCAACGCGCTCAACTCCGGCGCGCGGGTGTGGCTGGCCGATCAGGAGGACGCCACATCCCCCACCTGGAAGAACGTGATCGAGGGCCAGCTGTCACTGCGTGACGCGATCCGCGGCGAGCTGTCGTTCACGTCGCCGGAAGGCAAGACCTACAGCGTGACCGCCGAGCGCACCCCGACCATCGTGATGCGCCCGCGCGGCTGGCACCTGGGCGAGCACCACATGCGGTACACGGACCGCGCGGGGCGGCAGCTCGCGGCATCCGGATCGCTCGTGGACTTCGGCCTCTACTTCTTCCACAATGCCCAAGCGCTCATCGATTCGGGACGCGGGCCGTACTTCTACATCGCCAAGATCGAGTCGAGCGAGGAGGCCAAGCTCTGGGACGACGTGTTCTCGTTCAGCGAGGACTACCTCAGCATCGCGCATGGCACGATCCGCGCCACCGTGCTGATCGAGACGCTCCCCGCGGCGTTCGAGATGGACGAGATCCTCTACGAGCTGCGCGACCACTGCGCCGGCCTGAACGCGGGCCGCTGGGACTACATCTTCTCGATCATCAAGAACTACCGCGGTCGCGGTGCGCGGTTCGTCCTGCCGGACAGGAGCGAGGTGACGATGACGGTGCCGTTCATGCGCGCCTACACCGAACTGCTCGTGAAGACCTGCCACAAGCGTGGAGCCTTCGCGATCGGCGGCATGAGCGCGTTCATCCCGAACCGTCGCGACCCCGAGGTGACCGCGCGCGCCTTCGAGAAGGTCGCGGCGGACAAGAAGCGCGAGGCCGGCGACGGGTTCGACGGCACATGGGTGGCGCACCCCGACCTGATCCCCACCGCGATGGCCGAGTTCGACGCGGTGCTCGGCGACCGACCGAACCAGCTCGATCGCCAGCGGGATGACGTGCATGTCACGGCCGCGGATCTGCTCGACGTGCACATCGGCAGGCCCGTGACCGCCGCGGGCGTGCACGCGAACGTGTCGGTCGCGATCCGCTACATCGAAGCGTGGCTGCGGGGCCTCGGAGCCGTGGCGATCGACAACCTCATGGAGGATGCGTCAACGGCCGAGATCTCCCGCAGCCAGGTGTGGCAGTGGATCCACCAGGACCGCTCCACCGCGGAGGGCGACCCGATCACCCGCGAGTACGTCGAAGGTCTCATCGGCGAGGTTCTGCGTGAGGCCGACCGACGCGCGGGCGACCGATACGACGATGCCGCGCAGATCTTCCGCGAGGTGGCGCTGGGCCAGGACTTCCCGGCCTTCCTGACGCTCCCCGCATACGCGAAGTACCTCGTCGAGCTCGCCTGATCGAGCGCTCGACCCCCACTATCCACCCCACATGCCTAAGGAATGGACATGACCCACTACTCAGACGACATCGAAGCCGTCGACGCCCTCAAGAAGCAGAACGGACCGAGTTGGGATGCCATCAACCCGGAGCACGTCGCCCGCATGCGCGCGCAGAACCGCTTCAGGACCGGGCTCGAAATCGCCCAGTACACGGCCGACATCATGCGGCACGACATGGCGGAGTACGACGGCGACTCATCGTCGTACACGCAGTCCCTGGGCGTCTGGCACGGCTTCATCGGACAGCAGAAGCTCATCTCGATCAAGAAGCACTTCAAGACCACGAAGAAGCGCTACCTCTACCTGTCGGGGTGGATGGTCGCCGCGATGCGCTCGGAGTTCGGTCCGCTACCCGACCAGTCCATGCACGAGAAGACCTCGGTGCCTGCCCTCATCGAAGAGCTCTACACCTTTCTTCGGCAGGCCGATGCGCGCGAACTCGACCTTCTGTTCACGAAGCTCGACGCCGCCCGCGCCGCAGGAGATGAGACGGCCGAGGAATTCATCCGTTCCCAGATCGACACCTACGAGACGCACGTGGTGCCGATCATCGCCGACATCGATGCCGGCTTCGGCAACCCCGAGGCGACGTACCTGCTCGCGAAGAAGATGATCGAGGCGGGCGCGTGCGCCATCCAGATCGAGAACCAGGTGTCGGATGAGAAGCAGTGCGGCCACCAGGACGGCAAGGTCACCGTGCCGCACGACGACTTCATCGCCAAGCTCCACGCCGTCCGGTACGCGTTCCTCGAACTCGGGATCGACAACGGCATCATCGTCGCGCGCACGGACTCGCTCGGCGCAGGCCTCACCCAGAAGCTCGCCGTCTCGCAGACGCCGGGCGATCTCGGCGACCAGTACAACGCCTTCCTCGACGTCGAAGAGATACCCGCGTCCGAGCTGGACGACGGCGACGTCGTCATCCGTCGGGGCGGCAAGCTGCTGCGCCCGCGGCGGCTCGCGAGCAACCTCTACCAGTTCCGCCCCGGCACGGGCGAGGCCCGATGCGTGCTCGACTGCATCACCTCGCTGCAGAACGGCGCCGACCTTCTGTGGATCGAGACCGAGAAGCCCCATGTCGAGCAGATCGCGGGCATGGTGGACGAGATCCGCAAGGCGATCCCGAACGCGAAGCTCGTCTACAACAACAGTCCGTCCTTCAACTGGACGCTCAAGTTCCGTCAACAGGCGTACGACCTCTTGGTCGAGCAGGGTGCCGACGTGTCGGCCTACGACCGCGGCGATCTGATGAGCGTCGCCTACGACGATACGGAGCTGGCGCGCCTCGCCGACGAGAAGATCCGGACGTTCCAGAAGGATGGATCTGCCCGCGCGGGAATCTTCCATCACCTCATCACCCTGCCGACCTATCACACGGCCGCGCTGTCGACGGATGATCTCGCCAAGGGCTACTTCGGCGACGAGGGGATGCTCGCCTACGTCACGGGCGTGCAGCGCCGCGAGATCCGCGAGGGCATCGCGACCGTGAAGCACCAGAACATGGCCGGCAGCGACATCGGCGACAACCACAAGGAGTATTTCGCGGGCGACGCCGCGCTCAAGGCGGGCGGCAAGGACAACACGATGAGCCAGTTCGGCTGAACCAGCGGCGTTCAGACGAACGGATGCGCGCCCGGAGAGGTCCGCTACAGTGAGCTTCGTGGCACGGTATCAGGCCTCTCCGGGATCGCAGACATCCCTGCGCGAGGCGAACCGTGCCCGCGTGATCGACGGCCTGAAGCGCTACGGACGCCTGACGCAGATCGAACTTGCGGGCATCACGGGCCTCTCGCCCGCGACGGTGTCGAACATCGTCAAGGAATTGACGGCCGCCGGGATCCTGAACACGTCGATCACCTCACGCAGCGGCAGGCGCGCGACGCTCGTCTCGCTCGCCCGGCGCCTCGGGATCGTCGCGGGGGTGCACTTCTCGTCGCGCCACCTGCACATCGCCATCGCCGACGCGACCCGCACGATCGTCAGCCAGTCGACGCTTCCGCTTCCCGTCGATCACCGTCACGACGCCGAGCTCGATCGCCTCGCCCTCCTGCTCAGCGACATGATGGACTCGATCGGCGGATCGCTCTCCGACATCCTGGCCATCGGCCTGGCGTTGCCCGCCCCCATCGACCCGCGCACGGGGCGGGTGTCGGCACCCGGCCTGTTGCGCGGGTGGGAGGGCGTGGACGTCGCGGCGAGCCTCGCCGCCCGCACCGGGCGCGAGGTGTTCATCGACAGCGAGGCGAATCTCGGCGGCCTCGCGGAGGCGCGCGAGGGCGCGACCCGCACGTCCGCCTCATCCGTCTACATCCGCGTCGGTCAGACGATCAGCGCGGGACTCGTCGTCGGCGGCGATCTCTTCCACGGCGTGAACGGCAAGGCGGGACAGATCGGCCACATCACGCTCGACGAGAACGGTCCGGTCTGCCGCTGCTCGAACCGCGGATGCCTCGAGACCTACGCGGGGGGTCCCGCCCTGCTGAGTCTCTTCGCCCCGGACGGGGCCTTCCGGCGCCTCAGCGACCTCGTCCAGGCGGCGGATCTCGGCGACGGGCGAGCGCGCCGCGTCATCGCGGACGCCGGAAAGCACCTCGGGATCGCGGCAGCGAGCCTGACGAACCTGTTCGACCCCGAGGCGATCGTCGTCGGGGGCGAACTGTCTCGCGCCGGCGAGATCCTGCTCGCGCCCATGCGGCACGCGCTCGAGCGCGCCGCGCTGTCGGCGTCCGGCGAGCTCCCCGAGATCATGGAGTGCAGTTTCGGCGAGTGGACCGAGACGCGCGGCGCGATCGCCCTGGCCCTCGACCACGTGGTCGTCGATTCGGAGTCCGTCGCTCTCCCCGCGTGAGCGCGAGCTTAGACTCGTCGCGTGTCGATGGTGATTCGCTGTGCCCCGTTCGTGCGTGCTCGCGCGAGCGTGGCAGCGGCGATCGCGATGATGCTGCTCGCGGCGGCGATGCTGAGCGGGTGCACGGGTGCCGGGGCGGGGGGCGGCAAGATCGGGCTGCTGCTGCCCGACGCGAAGACGGCGCGCTACGAGACCTTCGACCGCCCCTATTTCGAAGAACGGGTGGCGGAACTCGGCGGCTACGAGGTGCTCTACGCCAACGCGGATCAGGACATGAGCAAGCAACAGGAACAGGCCGAGTCCCTGCTTGCCGCGGGGGTCTCGGTGCTCGTGCTCGACCCCGTGGATGCCGAGGCCGCCGTCAGCATCGTCAACGCCGCATCCGGGCTCGGTGTGCCGGTCGTCTCGTACGATCGCCTGATCGCCGGCGGAGACCTGGCCTACTACGTGTCGTTCGACAACGCCCTGGTGGGCGTTCTGCAGGCGCAGGCGCTGGTCAACGCCCTTGCGACGGGCGGCGGCGGCGGGATCCTGATGGTCAACGGATCGCCCACGGACAGCAACGCGCCCCAGTTCGAAGAGGGTGCGCTCAGCGTCATCGACTCCAGTCACCTGCACGTTCTGGCCGCGTACGACACCCCGGATTGGAGTCCCGACAAGGCGCAGGAGTGGGTCGCGGGGCAGATCGCCCGCTTCGGGGCCGAGATCGAAGGCATCTACGCGGCGAACGACGGCACGGCCAGCGGCGCCATCTCTGCCGTGCGCAGCGCCAACCTCGACCCGCCCCCGCTCGTGACGGGTCAGGATGCCGAGCTCACCGCCGTCCAGCGGATCATCTCGGGCGACCAGTTCATGACGGTCTTCAAGGACATTCGTCCGCAGGCACGCAAGGCCGCTGAGGTCGCCGTCGCCCTTGCCCGGGGCGAGGAGGTCACCTCGTCCGTCGAGATCGACGGTGTCCCCGCGACTCTTCTGCTCCCGGTCGCCGTGACCCGCGCGAACATCGCCGAGACGATCGTCGCCGACGGCTTCTGGACGATCGATCAGATCTGCACGGAGGACTACGAACAGGCGTGTGTTGAGGCAGGATTGATCACTCCATGAGCGGCAGCACACGAGCGGACCTCGCCCGGCCCGGGGTGACCCGCGACCGGATCCTCACCGTGACCGGGGCCACGAAGCGTTTCGGCGCCGTCACGGCACTCAGTCACGTCGACTTCTGGGTCGACGAGGGCGAGGTCGTCGCGCTCGTCGGCGACAACGGGGCGGGCAAGTCCACGCTCGTGAAGCTCCTCGCCGGGGTGCACGCTCCCGACAGCGGCACCCTCGAGTTCGACGGGAGCGATGTGTCCCTCGCCGATCCCGCCGACGCCCACGACCTCGGCATCGCGACCGTCTTCCAGGATCTGGCGCTGTGCGACAACCTCGATGTCGTGGCCAACGTCTGGCTCGGACGTGAACTCGTCGCGGAGGGCCGGCTCGACGAGGTCGAGATGGAACAGCGGACCTGGTCTCTCCTGCGCGATCTGTCGGCACGCATCCCGTCCGTTCGCGACCATGTGTCGACCCTCTCGGGCGGGCAGCGCCAGACGGTCGCGATCGCGCGGTCACTCGTCGGCGAGCCGAAGATCGTGATCCTCGACGAGCCCACCGCGGCGCTCGGCGTGGCGCAGACGGCCGAGGTCCTCAATCTCATCGAGCGTCTGCGCGAGCGTGGGCACGGCGTCGTGCTCGTCAGCCACAACATGGCCGACGTCATGGCGGTGGCCGACCGGGTGGCGGTGTTGCGTCTCGGCCGTAACAACGGCGTCTACAACGTCGCCGAGATCACGACCGAGACGCTGCTCGCCGCGATAACCGGGGCCATCGAGCCGCCCCCGTCCGAGCCCCGCGCCGCCCGCGACGGGGTCATCTCGCTGGCCGACCGCGGCCGTCGCCGCCGGAGGCGCCCCGATGACCGCCTCTGAATCGGCACATCGACCCATCGGCGCGCTCATCGGACGTATTCGGGACGGTGCGGGGGCGCTCGTCGAGCGAACGCGCAGCGGTAACCTCGGCGCCCTGCCGGTGATCCTCGGGCTCGCCGTGATCTGGACGGTCTTCCAGATCCTCAATCCGGTGTTCCTCTCCAGCACGAACCTGGTCAACCTGACGCTGCAGTCCGCGGCGATCGGCACCATCACCCTCGGGGTCGTCATCGTGCTGCTCGTCGGTGAGATCGATCTCTCGGTCGGGTCCGTGTCGGGTCTCTCCGCCGCCGTCCTGGCCGTCGCGATGGTCCAGTCCCGCTGGCCGCTCGTGCTCGCCATGGTCGCGGGGGTACTCGCGGGCACGGTCGTCGGGCTGCTCTACGGATTCCTCTTCACCCGCTTCGGCATACCGAGCTTCGTGATCACCCTCGCCGGGCTCCTCGGCATCCTGGGAGTGCAGCTCTGGGTGCTCGGGGAGGTGGGTTCGATCAACCTGCCCTTCGACTCGTGGCTCGTCGTGTTCGCACAGCAGCTGTTCCTGCCGCCCTGGGCCTCGTACGCGGTGATCGCGGTTGCGGTGGCCGGCAGCGCCTGGGGGCGCCTCCGCACCGCCCGGCGACGTGAGCGGGCGAACCTGACCTTCCAGAGCACCCGCGCGATCCTCCTACGCGCTGCAGCCGTACTCGTCGGGCTCTCTGCGGCGGCCTGGTATCTGAATCTGTCGCGCGGGGTCGGGCTGTCCTTCCTGCTCTTCGTCCTGCTCGTCGTCGTCGCCGACTTCGCGCTGACGCGGACGCGCTGGGGCCGGGCCGTCTACGCCGTCGGGGGCTCGGTCGAGGCGGCACGACGGGCCGGGATCCGTGTGGACCGCATCTACGTCTCGGCGTTCGTCCTCTGCTCGACCCTCGCGGCGGCAGGTGGAATCCTCGCCGCGGCACGTCTCGCCGCGGTCAATCAGAGCTCCGGCGCGGCCGACACCAACCTCAATGCGATAGCCGCCGCGGTGATCGGCGGAGCGAGCCTGTTCGGCGGTCGGGGCACGGCGTGGGCGGCGCTGCTCGGTATCCTCGTCATCCAGTCGATCTCGTCCGGTCTGACCCTGCTCAACCTGGATTCATCCGTGCGTTTCATCGTCACCGGCGTCGTCCTGGTACTTGCCGTGATCATCGACTCGACGTCTCGCAAGAACCGCGCCGCATCCGGCCGGAACTGAACCCGAGGACTCGACGCGTCCCGTTTTGGATTCAGTTACTGAATCGTTGCCGAGTGGCGTTCCGCGAGAATGACGCGGCAACTGATCATTCTGCACAATATTCAGGCCGTTTAGCCTGCATATCCACCTCTCTTGCCGAGTAGCCGACGGCTCTGAATCGATTCGGTTGCCCTGGGAGCGTTCTTGCGTTCAACTCTTGACGTTAGATCGCCACATCGTCATGATCGATCTGCGGGGCACTGCTGCTCCGGCAATCGCATATTCATGGTGGAAAGGCGAAAGATGAAGAAGTCTCTCCTGCTCCCGGCGCTCGCTGCCGTCGGAGCTTCGGCGGTGCTGCTGGCCGGTTGTTCCGGCTCGGGCACCCCCTCGTCCTCGGGTGACAACGGCGGCGGCGACGCCGCCGGTCGTGCCTGCGTCATCCTCCCCGACGCCGCGTCATCGCCCCGTTGGGAGAACTTCGACCGCAAGTACCTCCAGGAAGGCCTGGAGGGCGCCGGGTTCGAGGTCGACATCCAGAACGCACAGGGCGACGTCAACAAGTACTCCACGATCGCCGACCAGCAGCTGACCCAGGGCTGCGGCGTCATGCTTCTTGTCGACTACCAGGGTGCGGCCGAGGCGGTCGCCGCCAAGGCCACCGCCGAGGGCATCCCCGTCATCGCCTACGACCGCCCCTTCGAAGGCGCGGACTACTACGTCTCGTTCGACAACGTCAAGGTCGGTGCACTCGAGGGCCAGACCGTCCTCGACGGCCTCCAGGCCGCTGGCAAGGACCCCGCGACCGCCGTTGTCGTCTACATGGGTGGAGACCCGACGGACGGCAATGCCGCGATGTTCAAGAAGGGCGCCGTCGAGGTGATGGAAGCCGCGGGCATCAAGCCGGCCGCCGAGCCGCCGGGGGTCTGGGATCAGGCCAAGTCGCAGACCAACTTCGAGCAGGCCCTCACGAGTCTGGGCGGCAAGGTCGACGGCGTGTGGGTCGCCAACGACACGAACGCGGCGGGCGTCATCAAGGTCCTGCAGGACAACAACCTGAGCGGCGTTGCCGTCTCGGGACAGGACGCGAACGTCGCGGGCCTGCAGAACATCCTGCTGGGCTGGCAGACCGCCACCGTCTACAAGCCCGTCAAAGACGAGGCCGACGCCGCGGTCGAGACCGCAGTCGCGCTCCTGAAGGGCGAGACGGTCAGCACCGACGCGAAGCTGGACGACGGCACGCCGTATGTCCAGGTCACGCCGGTCCTGGTCGGGCCCGACATGGTCAAGGACGTCATCGCCGCCGGCGACGCCGCCTACGACGACGTCTGCACCCCGGACGTCATGGCCAAGTGCGAGGAGTTCGGCGTCACGGCACCGTAGCGCGAACACCCCGGGGGCGTCGCATCAACAGCATGATGCGACGCCCCCACCCACGACCTCGTAACTGACCATCGAAGGAACGAAGATGCCAGACCCGATTATCGAACTGGTCGGAGTGAAGAAGTCATTCGGCCCCGTCTCCGTGCTGAAGGGAATCGACCTGAAGGTCTACCCCGGCAAGGTCACCGCGCTCGTCGGCGACAACGGCGCCGGAAAGTCCACTCTGATCAAGGGGCTCGCGGGCGTGCAGCCCTATGACCAGGGCGAGGTGCGCATCGACGGCGTGCACCGCGACCTCGCGACGCCCCGCGAGGCCTCGGCACTGGGCATCGAGGTCGTGTACCAGGACCTCGCGCTGTGCGACAACCTCGACATCGTCCAGAACATGTTCCTCGGGCGGGAAGAGACCGCCTTCGGCACGTTCGACGAGGGTCGTATGGAGAAGGAAGCGTCCGACACGCTGCGTTCGCTGTCCGTGCGCACCGTGAAATCGGTGCGGCAGCGCGTCTCCTCGCTCTCCGGTGGCCAGCGCCAGACCGTGGCGATAGCCCGCGCCGTTCTGAAGAAGGCCCGCGTCGTCATCCTCGACGAGCCGACCGCCGCACTCGGCGTCGCGCAGACCGAGCAGGTGCTGAACCTCGTGCGGCGCCTCTCCGAGCAGGGCGTCGCCGTCGTCCTCATCAGCCACAACCTCGCGGACGTGTTCGAGGTCGCCGACGACGTCGCGGTCCTCTACCTCGGACAGCTCGTCGCGCAGCTGCAGATCTCCGACACGACCCGCGACGACGTCGTCGGGTACATCACCGGCACGAAGACCCCGCCCGGATTCACCGTCCAGGAGACCAGCACGATCGCCACGGGAGGCGCAGAATGACCACCACATCGAAGGACGCCGCCCCGCCTCTCACCGGCGAGGGCATGATCGGGTCCGGCATCGAAGGCGGCCTCGGCGATCAGATCCGCGGCTGGGTCCAGCGGGTGCGTTCGGGCGACATGGGCGCCCTTCCCGCAATCGGCGGACTCGTCGTGCTCGGCGCCCTCTTCAGCTTCCTGAGCCCGTTCTTCCTCACCGAGCGCAACTTCGCGAACCTGATGAATCAGGCCGCGACCCTCGTGATGCTCGCGATCGCGCTGGTCTTCGTCCTCCTGCTCGGAGAGATCGACCTGTCGGCCGGCGTCACGGGCGGCGTCGCGATGGCGCTCTTCGTCGTCCTGAACGCGCAGTTCGGTGTGCCATGGCCCATTGCGCTGCTCATCGGCTTCGCCGTGGGATTCGGCACCGGGGCCTTGATCGGCTTCTTCGTCGCCAGGGTGGGCATACCATCCTTCGTCGTGACGCTGGGCCTGTTCCTCGGCTACCAGGGTCTCGCGCTGCTGATCATCGGCGACGGAGGCCTCTACCGCCTGCAGGTGCCCGAGCTCGTCGCCATCCAGAACAGCAACCTGCCCGTCTGGGCCGGTTGGGCTCTGCTGATCATCATGCTCGCGGTGTCGGGCGGCACGTCCTGGTGGGATCGCCGGCGCCGCACTCGGGCGGGGGTGCCCAACCGCACCATCACCGTTCTCTGGATCAAGCTCGCCGCCATCGCCGTCATCGGCGGCGTCGTCGTCTTCGTGCTGAACCAGAACCGCGGGCAGTCCGTCGTCGCCGTCGAGGGCGTGCCGGTCATCGTGCCGATCGTCCTCGCCGTACTGTGGATCGGCACCTTCGTCCTCGACCGCACCAAGTTCGGGCGCTACATCTACGCCATCGGCGGCAACAAAGAGGCGGCACGCCGGTCGGGCGTCAAGGTCCGGCTCATCATGTGGTGGGCCTTCGTGATCTGTTCGACGCTCGCGGTGCTCTCGGCGCTGTTCAGCGTCGCTCGCGTGGGCTCGGTCGATGCGACGGTCGGTCGTGACATCGTCCTCAGCGGTGTGGCCGCGGCGGTCGTCGGTGGGGTGAGCCTCTTCGGAGGAAAAGGACGCCTCGTGCACGCCGCCATCGGCGCACTCGTGATCGCCGTCATCACGAATGGTCTCGGCCTGTTGGGGTTGCCCGCCGGAATCAACCTGCTGGTGACGGGTGGTGTGCTGATCCTGGCCGCCACGGTCGACGCCCTGTCGCGCCTGCGTTCCGGGGGCGGCGCGCGCATTTAGGGAGGTGCGCGGGAGGGCGGCGCACGGGAGGCGCGACTACGATCTAGTCGTGACCGAACGCGCACCGCTCTCCCGCAAACTGTCCGCCATCGCCGAGTCGGCGACCCTCAAGGTCGATGCCAAAGCGAAGGCACTGAAGGCCGCGGGCCGCCCCGTGATCTCCTACGCTGCGGGCGAGCCCGATTTCGCAACGCCGCAGTTCATCGTCGATGCCGCGGCCGAGGCGCTCCACGACCCCGCCAACTTCCGCTACACCCCGGCCGCCGGACTGCCCGTGCTGCGCGAGGCGATCGCGGCCAAGACGCTACGCGACTCCGGGCTCGAGGTCGACCCCGCCCAGATCGTCGTCACCAACGGCGGCAAGCAGTCCGTTTACCAGGCGTTCCAGGCCGTCGTGAACCCGGGCGACGAGGTCCTGCTCCCCGCACCGTTCTGGACGACGTATCCCGAGGCGATCGCCCTCGCCGATGGTGTTCCGGTCGAGGTCTTCGCCGGCGCCGACCAGGACTACAAGGTCACGGTCGAGCAACTCGAGGCCGCGCGCACCGGGCGCACGACGGTGCTCGTCTTCGTCTCACCCTCGAACCCCACGGGCTCGGTGTACACCCCCGAAGAGACGCGGGCCATCGGCGAATGGGCGCTCGAGCACGGCATCTGGGTGATCTCGGACGAGATCTACCAGAACCTCGTCTACGAGGGCGCGCATGCCGTATCGATCGTCGAGGCGGTCCCCGAGCTCGCCGGTCAGACGATCCTCGTCAACGGCGTCGCGAAGACCTACGCCATGACCGGCTGGCGCGTGGGCTGGATGGTGGGTCCGCGCGATGCGATCGCCCTCGCGTCGAACCTGCAGTCGCACCTCTCGAGCAACGTCAACAACATCGCGCAGCGCGCCGCGCTCGCCGCGCTCTCGGGTCCGCAGGACGAGGCCGAGAAATTCCGGCTCGCCTTCGACCGCCGACGCCGCCTGATCGTCGATGAACTGTCGAAGATCGATGGCGTGGTCGTGCCGGTTCCGCTCGGCGCGTTCTACGTCTACCCCGACGTGACCGGCCTGCTCGGGCGCGAATGGCGCGGTCGCACGCTGAACTCCTCGCTCGAGCTCGCCGACTTCATCCTCGAAGAGGCCGAGGTCGCCGTGGTGCCCGGTGAGGCGTTCGGACCGAGCGGATACCTCCGCCTGTCGTACGCGCTCGGCGACGACCAGCTCGTCGAGGGCATCCGGCGCCTGCAGCAGCTGTTCGCGTGAACGCCGTCGCGCAGCCGCGCGTCAGAACCGCGTGATCACGCTGCGCGCCGTGCGTCCCGTGCGCAGCTCTTCGTAGGCCTCGTCGATGTCGCCGAGCGAGATCTCGGCAGAGATCAGGTCGGTCAGGTTGAGCCTCCCCTGCAGGAAGAGCGAGGCGTAGAACGGGATGTCGCGCTTGATGTTCGCGTGTCCCATGTAGACGCCCTGCACCTTCTTCTGCGCTCGCAGGAAGTCGTTCGGATCGAGCTCGATCGTCGAGCCCGCGCCGTGGATGCCGATCAGGCTGGCGGTGCCCCCGACGCCGAGCATCGCGATGGCCTGCAGCGCGGTGTCCTTCCGCCCGATCACCTCGAACGCGTGGTCGACACCCCCGCCCGTCATTTCCTGCACGGCCGCGACGACGTCGACGTTCCGGCCGTTGATCACGTCGGTGGCCCCGAACGAGCGAGCGAGTTCGAGCTTCTCGTCGTTCAGATCGATGCCGACCACGCGGGCGGCACCCGCCAGGCGCGCTCCGCTGACGACGTTCAGGCCGACGCCACCGAGGCCGATCACGGCAACCGTCTGGCCGGGGCGTACACCCGCGGAATTGATCGCCGCACCCGCACCCGTGATGGTGCCGCAACCGAGAACGGATGCCTCGGCGAAGGGCACCGCGGGGTCGATTCCGACCACCTGGTTCTCGTGCAGAAGCGCCTGCTCGGCGAATCCAGCGGTTCCCATCGCAGCCAGCACGGGCTCGCCATCACGGCTCAGACGCGGGGGTTCGCCGGGCGCACGCAGGGTCGCCTCGGGATGCAGGCACCGCACGGTTTCGCCGCTCAGGCAGGCGACGCACGCTCCGCAGAACTGAACGAGCGAGCCCACGACGTGGTCGCCCACCGCGAACTCGGTGACATCCGGGCCGACCGCGGCGACGACTCCCGCGATCTCGTGGCCGAGCACCATGGGCGGCTCCATCCCGAAGTTCGTCTCGGCGAAGTGCAGGTCCGAGTGACACAGACCCGATGCCTTGATATCGACGAGCACCTCGCGTCCGCGCGGCTCGTCGATGTCGATCTCTTCGATGTCGAACCCGCCGCCGAAGGCGTTCACGACCGCGGCCCTCATGATCCGGCTCCGAGCACGACGTTGATCGACTTGGTGTTGAGGTAGTTGTAGAAGACCTCGTGACCCTGCTCACGTCCGAGCCCCGAGGACTTGTACCCGCCGAAGGGGGACGCGAGGTCCGGGGAGTACCCGTTCACCCCGATGGTGCCGGTCTGCACCGCGCGTGCGATGTCTCGGGCGGCATCGATGTCGCGCGAGAAGACGGCTCCGCCCAGCCCGTAATGCGAGTCGTTGGCGATGCGCACGGCGTCTTCACGGTCCGTGTACTCCAGCACGGTGACCACGGGACCGAACACCTCTTCCTGCGCGATCTCGTCATCCGGCGAGACCCCCGTCAGGATGGTCGGCTCGTAGAAGTAGCCGGATTCGCCGGGCAGATCACGTCCTCCCGTGAGCACCTGCGCCCCGCGCGCACGCGCCCCGTCGACCAGCCCGCGGACGCGCGAACGGATGCGCTCCGAGACCAGCGGGCCGAGCTCTGTGGTGGCATCCCGGGGGTCACCCAGCCGGAACGAGCGCGCCACGTCGACGAGACCGTCCACGACCTCGTCCCGCCGCGAACGCGGCACGAGCACGCGCGAGAGCAGGAAGCAGGTCTGTCCCGAGTTCATGAAGGAGTTCCCGCGCAGCCCGGCCAGCGTGACGTCGATGTCGGCGTCGTCCAGCACGATCGCCGCGGACTTTCCTCCGAGTTCGAGCGTGACCGGGATGAGCCGTTCACCGCAGTTGCGGGCGATGATGCGGCCCGCGGCGGTGGATCCGGTGAAGGCGATCTTGTCGACACCCGGATGCTTCACCAGGGCGTCGCCCGTCTCACGACCGCCCGTCACGACATTCACGACCCCGGGCGGGAATCCGACCGCCTCGACGGCCGCGGCGAGCGCGAGCGCGTCGAGCGGAGTCTCGGCGGCGGGCTTGATGACGAGGGTGCACCCCACGGCGAGCGCGGGAGCGAGCTTGGCCGACAGCAGCGACTGGGGGTAGTTCCACGGCACGATCAGACCCGCGACACCGACCGGTTCGTACCGGATGAGCGAGGCGCCCGGACCCGCGACGTTGGCTCGTTCCTCCTCGAACGCGAAATCGCGGATGAGCCCCGCGAAGAACCGCAGCTGACCGGCCGGCATCATTCCGTTGACGAATCGTGACAGGCCCGTGGGCTGGCCGATCTCGTCCGTCACCAGGTCGGAGATCTCGGCACCGCGTCGCTCGAGCTCGTCCGCGAGCCGCTCCAGCAGGGTGGCGCGTTCGTCGGGGCTCATGCGCGGCCAGGGTCCGTGGTCGAAGGCCTCCCGCGCCCCGCACGGACCGCCGCGTCGACGTCGCTCGCGTCGGCGTCCGGCGCGGTACCGACCAGGGTCCGCGTGTAGGGGTTCTCCACCTCGATGCGCGCGGTCGAGTGCGGCGTGAGCCACTCCCCGCCGGTGAACAGGCGCTGATCGGAATGGGATGTCATCGTCGACATGGGATTCCTCCTTCGGAACCCCTCTGTTCTAGCCGACCCGGCGACCAAAGTCATCAGTTCGGCTGAAATTGATTCCGACCGATTACAGCTCCACGTCGATCAGGACGGGTTCCGGCTGCAGGACCAACCCGAACTCGGCCTGGACGCGCTGTTGGATGAACCGCGCGAGCTCGGCGATCTCGGCCGCCGTCGCTCCCCCGCGATTGGTCAGGGCGAGCGCATGCTTGGTCGAGAGTCCGGCGCGCGAGCGCGGCAACGAGAAGCCCTTGCGCAACCCCGCGTGCTCGATCAGCCAGGCGGCGCTGATCTTCACGTCGGGCGCCGACGTGGATGCCACGGGCACATACCCGTCGTAGGACGCCAGGGGAATCACCCTGTCGACCTCGACGTCGGGTCGCACCGGCCATCGGGGGCATTCGGGGGGAAGCGTGTGCGCGAAAGCGGCCGAGACGATCGGATTCTGGAAGAACGATCCGGCACTACGGGTATCGGGGTCGGCGCGGTCGTCAGGAAGACCGTCCAGCACCATGCCCTTGGCGCGGCGCGTCGCGAGGACGCGCTGGCGCACGTCGCCCAGGGTCGCGGACGCCCCCGGCTCGTATCCGAGGGCACGCCGCAGTTGCTCGCCGCGGACGATCCGCGGCTCGGCACCGACCTCTTCGAGCTCGAGCGTCACCGACAGGATCACGGACGGTCGCTCGGCGACCGACCCGTAGTGGGCCTTGAAGACCGAGGTGCGGAACCCGAGGCCGAGCTCGTCGACCGGTACGGTCTCGACGTCCCCCGTCGCCTCGTCGATCAGCTCGACCTCGACCAGGGTCTGTTCGATCTCCTGCCCGTACGCCCCCACGTTCTGGACGGGCGCCGCGCCGACCGTACCGGGAATGCCCGACATCCCCTCGATGCCGGCCAGGCCCTCGGCGACGGTATACGCGACGAGGTCGTCCCAGTCGTGGCCCGCCTCGATCCGCAGGCGGGTGAAACCGGGGCGCGGGGAAGGCACGCGCTCGATCCCCTTCGTCATGATGCGCACGACGGTGCCGTCGAACGCGGCGTCGCCGACGAAGAGGTTCGAGCCTCCTCCGAGTACCAGCCACGGTTCATCCCTCGACCACACGTCACGGAGCGCGGCGACCAGCTCATCACGCGTACGCGCCGCGATCATGCGCGTCGGACGACCCCCCGTGCGCAGCGTCGTCAGCTCGGCAAGCGGGATCGGATCGATGTCGGGCATGGGCCTCAGCCCAACCGGACGCGCACCTGCGCCTTGCCGAGCACCGTCGTCTCGGCGTGCGACACGACGAGATCGATGCGGGCGGTGCCGGCGGCCTCGTCGACCTCGGCCACCGTGGCCACGACCCGGACGTCGGCGCCATCCTCGGCGTCGACGACGACGGGACGCGTGAAGCGCACGCCGTAATCGGTTATGCGCCCGGCGTCGCCGAGCCACGGGACGATCGTCGAGCCCGCGAGTCCCATCGTCAGCATGCCGTGGGCGAGAACGCCCGGCAGGCCCACGCGGGCCGCAACCTCGTCGCTGTAGTGGATGGGGTTGAAGTCGCCCGACGCACCGGCGTAGCGCACGAGGGATTCCCGGGACAGATGCACGGTGCGGTCGGCGACGATCTCGCCGACCGTGGGAACCAGGTCGGTCATTCTTCGCCACCGATCAGCAGGATGGATGTCGCGGTCACGACGTGAGCGCCCGAGGCATCCGTGATCTCGGCTTCGCTCGTGACCATGGCGCCCTTTCCGATCGCGCGGACACCGGTGACCGCGAGGCGGCCGGTCAGCTCGTCGCCCGCGACGATGGGGCGCGTGTAGCGGAACTTCTGTTCGGCGTGGATCGTGCGCTCGAGCACGACCCCCGAGTCGGGTTCGGCGAGCAGCTGCTGCAGCGTGAGGTCCTGGATCACCATCGCGAAGGTCGGCGGTGCGACGACATCCGTGTATCCGAGCGCTTGCGCGGCTGCCACATCGGTGTGGGTGGGATCCGTTGCGAACACGGCACGGGCGAACTCGCGCACCTTTTCGCGTCCGACGAGGTAGGGCTCGGTCGCCGGGAACGTACGTCCGACGAGCTCGGGATTCACTGGCACTCCGCCATCCTATGACGGCGTGCCGGCCCTACTTGGATCGCCCGCGGATGGCCCGCACGATCATCTGCACGACGATGAAGAAGAGGAACACCGCGAAGATGATGTTGGCCGAGAGCGGATCGACGCTCTTGGTGATGAGTGCACCCAGAGCGGTCGTCGTGCACGCAGCACCCCCGACGAGCACGGCGCCCAGCAGGTTGACGTTCTTTCGGCGCACGTTGCCGAACGTTCCCGACAGGGCCGTCGGGATCATCATGAGAAGGCTGGTGCCGCGGGCGATCAGGTCGCTCGTCCCGAACAACAGCATCAGCGCGGGAACCACGATGATTCCGCCGCCGACTCCGAGCAGCCCCGAGAGCACGCCCGTGACGAGCCCGAGCGCGATGAGGCCCAGCACGACGAGGAAACTGAGCTCGAACGGCTCGCCGCGGCTCGGGATGATCAGGAAGAGGCTCACGATGACGACGATGAGGAACGCGGCGAACCCGAACTGCAGCACCCGGACGGGCACGCGCGGCAGCAGCCACGTGCCGACCTGCGCACCGATGACCGCTCCCGCTGCCAGGATCAGCGCCGGGATCCAGGCGACGTCACCGCTCAGGGCGTAGGAGACGACGCCGACGCTCGCCGCGGGGATGATCGCCGCGAGTGAGGTGCCCGAGGCCAGGCGCTGCGGGTATGCGAGAACCAGCACGAGCAGCGGAACGATGACGATTCCGCCGCCGACCCCGAACATGCCGGAGAGGAGACCGGCGAACAGCCCGACCGCGATGTGCAGGATGACCCGTCCCGGCGTCCATCGGTAGCCCTCGACGACTCCGCCGTCTCCCCCGGTTGCACCACGTCCTGGCATGACCCGACCTCTCCGCCCTCGCGGGCACACCAGCAAAACCCTAGTCCAGCGCGGAGGGCACTCCCGCCGCCATCAGGCGTCCGGAGAACGGGGTGGTGCCGGAGGATCCGCCGGCGCACCGAGAGCCGCGAGCTGCGCCGAGAGCCTGCTCACCTCCGCTCGGGTCGCCGGCTGGTACTCCTCGTGACCGGCGGTCGCGCGTTCGGCGACCCACGAGGCCAGGGTTGCGGTGCTGATGCCGAGCACGGCGAACAACCCGAAGAAAACATGAAGCAAGAAAAACCGCGAACGAACGCGGCCCGCAAAACGGTCAACCGGCGTGAAAGTCTCCGTAGCCGACCGTGGTGATCGTGACGAACGCCCACCAGATCGCATCGCCGAAGCTGGTGATGTTCGCGTCGGGCGACGCACGCTCGGCTTCGAGCACCGACAGCGCCGCGATGTAGATGACCATCAGGGCGGACGCGACGCCGTAGATCATCAGGCGTGCGCGCAGGGCATCGCCCGCGCTCCGCCCGAAGGGATGGAACAGCGTCAGCACGCGCAGGAGCCGGAGCGGCTTGAGCGCTGGGATGATGACGACCGCGAGGGCGAAGAGGTGCGCGCGGAACCACACGCCCTTCTTCGGCGCCATCGAGAGCTGCACCAGATAGTCGGCGGCGAAGACGACCCAGGTGACGAGGATGATCGTCGCCGTGATGATGCGGGGACCCCCGCGCAGCTCTGCGATGACCTGCCACGAGTAAGCGACGATGAACGCGAACGAAGCCACGATCAGCGGCCAATAGGTCAGCTTCTGCCACCGTTCTGGGGTCATGTCCGCATTCTCGCGGATGGCCCACCGCGCGTCCGCGCAACTCGCCCGCAACCGATGCGTAACACCCCGACGAATTATTCGAAACTGTCCCCCTTTCGGTGGACAGTTTGTGAGCGGCTTTGCTAGGTTACGAGAACCCGATCTCAACGGTGTGACGTGGGGACTGATCACCGTGTCCTATCGCTGTGCGATCTGATACGCGCCCGAAACGGCGCGTGTTTTTTCGTGCGATGAGACGAATGTTCGAGGGGAATCAGGATAGCCCTCTCGTGTCGACGGCTGGGGAAGACGACGACGCGAGAGGGCCCTTCTGTGCGAGGGATTCGCTCGTCTGCGGAGCTAGTCCGCCGAGCTCAGAGCCGAACGGGGCGGACCGCGATGGGGAATGGGCACCGGGCGCTCGGATCGGGATCGCGCCTCTCGCCGCTGAAGGTCCCGGACGACCGCGGTCGGCGAGCTGTATCGGGCGGGAAACGGGAGATCGAGAAGCCACTCGACCTCGACTTCGTCCGCCTCGACCTCGTAGACGCGCGCGACCGTGCGGCGCGGATCTCCGAGAGGACGCCCGAGATCGAGCACGAGCCACATCATCGTGGTGGTCGGCTGCAACGCGTAGTGCGGGTTGTGGATGCTGGACATGGTTCTCCAACCGCTATCCGTCCAGTGTGCTGCGGCTCACTCGCAGCTGATCCACCCTTGACAACGGGGCGGGATCATGTCTTGTGACGTCCGCGTGACAGCGGTCGTCAGCCCAGGCGTGCCAACCCGCGTCCGATGACGAACAAGGCAGCCGCGATGCCGACCACCAGCAAGGTCAGGGTGACGAGGGCGAGAGCCAGCCCGTCGATCGGCAGTTCCCCGTCGGCGACGAGGCCATCATGAGCGCGCCGGTACCGGACGGATGCGCGGACATATCCGGCCCCGGCCGCGATGACACCGATCAACCCGAGGGCGACGGCCGCTGCGGGTCCGATGACCTCTGCCGAGAAGCGCACCACGACCGCGCTCGCCACCGCGAGAGCCAGACACGTGCGCCGCCAAGCCAGCAGTGTCCGCTCGGGTTGAAGACCCGGATCGAACGGTGCGTGGCTCGGCGCACTCACCAGAAGAAGCCCGCCGTGAGCAGCACGACGGCTACGACGATGCCCGCCACGATCACGAGGCTCACTCCGGTGGAGGGAAGCGCCCGATTCTCGCGCAGGGCGCGCTCGGTGCGGAGCCAGGACAACCATGCGTGACCCGCGGCGACCACCCCCAGCACGACGAAGACGACCGCGGCGGCGAGCCGGAACCCGGCTGACACGGGTATCTGCAGCGCCTCGAGCGCGACGCCCGCGGCGAGCAGTGCCAACGACGTTCGAATCCAGGCGAGGAAGGTGCGCTCGTTGGCGAGGCTGAACCGGGGGTCCGGCTCAGACCCGCGACTGTACAGGGAACGGGGGAATCGATTCGTCATGGCGCTCGCGATCGACTGTAGCCGCGATGCGCGCGCTGGACGGGGCAACACGGGCCGGGCATGATGGGGATTCGGTCGACGGACGGGGGCCCGCCATCACGATTCAGGACGATTCCGCCAGCGGATTGCCCGGTCTGACCGAGTTGATGCGTGACGAGCAGGTCTTTCCCACACGCCGCACCCGGGCCGATTCCGCGATCCGGCGGCGCCGTCGCCGGAAGGCCTGGATCATCGTGGCGATCGTCGTCGCGGTCGTCCTAGGCTCCGCCGGTGGCTACGCGGCGTGGGCCCTGAACGCCCCGCTGCCCGAACCCACCGTGGAGTGGCAGACCCCGGATGTCTCGGTTCCGCCGGCCGCGACGATCGCCCTGCCCGTCGAGGGTTCCGCCGCGATCAGCGTCGCGGGCGCCGACGACTACCTCGGGGCGGAGGCGAGCGGGATCTGGATGACCAGCGGATCGGCCGACCCGCGCCCGATGGCGAGCATCAGCAAGCTGATCACGGCGCTCGTCATCCTCGATGCGAAACCTCTCGCGGGCCCGGACGACCCCGGACCGACGATCGCGTTCGACGAGACCGATCGCGATCTGTTCGACGAGTACTACGTGCTCGGGGCGACGGTCGCCGAGATGCCCCGGGGCACGTCGATGTCGCTGCACGACGCGCTCGCGACGATACTGATCCCCTCGGCGAGCAACTATGCCGAGGCCGTCTCGACCTGGGCGTTCGGCTCGCAGGGCGCTTTCGTGAGCGCGGCACGCCGGTGGCTGGAGGCGAACGGCCTGACGGGCACGACGATCGTCGAGCCCACGGGCCTCAGCCCGCGCAACACGAGCACGCCGAGCGACATGATCGCGATCGGCAAGATCGCGGCGGCGAACCCCGTGATCGCCCAGATCGCGGCGACGGCGTCTCTGACTCTTCCGGGTCCGGGGACGATGTCCAACACGAACGGCCTGCTGGGGACATCCGGAATCACCGGACTCAAGACCGGGACGCTCGGCGAGAACGACTACACCCTGCTGTACACGGCGATCCTCGATATCGGAACCGATCTGCCGCTGAGCGTGACCGGCGTCGTGCTCGGTGGATTCTCTCGCGAGTCGGTCAGCAACGGGGTCGTCAACCTGCTCGACAGCATCCGCGCGGGCTTCCACAGTGTGCCCCTCATCGGCCGGGGAGACCGGGTCGGCACGTATTCGACCGCGTGGGGCTCCGCGGGGCAGATGATCGTCACCGGAAGCGCATCGATCCGGACCTGGTCCGACACTCCGATCAAGGTGACCATGGACACGTCGACGCCGCAGAACTACGCGGACGGCGAGTCCGTCGGCACCATCACCTGGAGCGCCGGTCCGAACACCGCGACCGTCGATGTGACGCTCGACGGCGGGATCGCGCAGCCGAGCGCATGGTGGCGGCTGACGCACCCCGGCGAACTCGGGTAGCTCTACCAACCGCTCCAGCAACGAAAGAAGCGCCCCACGAGGGGGCGCTTCATTCGTAGCGGGAGCGGGGCTTGAACCCGCGACCTCACGATTATGAGTCGTGCGCTCTCACCAACTGAGCTACCCCGCCACACCGCATCCCGGTCCAGGATGCTGCGAGCCCCGAGTCAGGATTGAACTGACGACCCCTTCCTTACCATGGAAGTGCTCTGCCACTGAGCTATCGGGGCGCACCCGCAAGCGGGCAACCACAAGAGAATACCATCGGCGAGGCGCCGAGCAGAAACCGAGATGACCTCGGATCAACCGCCGGCGTGCTCGCGCAGCCAGGGCAGCGGATCGATGCGTGCGCCGTTGACGAAGACCTCGAAGTGCAGGTGCGCTCCGTACGACAGGCCCGTGTCTCCGACATGGCCGAGAACGGTGCCGGCCTGCACGACATCGCCCGGCTTGACCTGAAGCGAGCCGTACAGCATGTGCGCGTAGTGCGTCGCGAAGACCTCGCCGTTGATCTCGTGGTCGATGATCACGTGCACGCCGAAGGCGCCGCCGCTTTCGTTTGCCACGCGAACCGTGCCGGCCGCGACGGCCTGGATCTCGGCACCCTCGCCCGGGGTGAAGTCGAGACCGTAGTGGAACGAGCCCCAGCGCGGACCGTATCCGTCCGAGATCGGCACGCCCACCGCGAAGGGCCACTGGATCGGCGCGCTCGGGTCGTTGACGAAGAAGTTGGTGTGGCGGCTGATGCCCGTTGCCGCAGCGATCTCGCTGAACGTCGCCGTCGAATACTTCTCATCGCGGTTGAGTTCGGTGTCGGCACCCTCGGGTGCGACGAAAGCCTGGATCTCTTTGTCTTTAGTGACCTCGTCGCTCGAAGCCACGGCGATCGAGGTGACCGCGTCGGCCTGAGTCGCCGCGGCGAGGGCCTCAGCGGGCACGGTCACCGCGACCGTGAGCAGTCCGACCGCCGCCATCACACCCATGCTGAACCCGGTCGCCGCGATGCGCCTGACGGCGGCTCCCGAGCGACGGGCGCGACGCGGCACACGGTGCGCAGCGGATGCCGGGGCCCCCGGCTCTTCCGACTCGTCCGCGGCCACGGGGTCCGAGGTCGGCACGATCACGGGGTTCTCACCGGTGAAGCTGAACAGACGAGCCGCGGCTTCGAACGCGTCTGCGGCGTCGCTGTCGACCGTGCTCACCGGAGCCGTCAGATCGGCCGGTGACGGGATGGTCGGAGCATCCGAAGCCGTCTCGGCCACCGGTACGACAGGCGGCGTGCCACTGAGTCGGGCCTGGCGCCGGCTCTGCGGAGCATCCTGAATCGCTGCTCGCCGACGAGCGGCACGCGTCTCGGATTCAACGGACGAACGCGCCGCAGCAGAATCGGAGGCAGAGTCCAGGGCAGACGCAGAGGCGTCGGCACGGCGAGCACGGCGTGTAAGGCCGGGCTCCGACTCGGGGGCGTCGGGCTGCAAGCGGGTGGGGCTCTCGGATCGGGATCGCGGTGAAACGCGACGGGTTTCGGGACGTCTGGCTTCGGGATTGGGCTTCTGAGATTCTCGTCACTCCCGTTCGGGCGGAGGTAACGAATAGGTAAACACTAACCCGTCCGGACTGAGAATGCCATGTGTGAGCAGACTGCTCAACGGGCGAGCACGGCCTCCAGCGATCCGTAGAATTCGGGGCCCGCCGCGATCAGCAGGTCGCGTCCCGCGGGTAATCCCCCCAAGCCGCCGACGATTCCGCCCGCCTCGCGGACGAGCAGCGAACCCGCTGCCATGTCCCACGGCCAGAGGCCCCACTCGTAGTACGCGTCGAGCCTGCCGGCGGCGACGAACGCGAGATCGAGCGACGCCGCGCCGATACGACGGATGTCTCGAGCGAGTGGGAGCACTCGCCCCAGAATCTCGAACTGCTGCGTGCGGCGCTCGGCGTCGTAGCTCATCCCCGTCGCGATGAGCGCGCCGGATGCATCCGGTTCGTCGCGGATCGCGAGTCGCTGCGAACCGAGATGCGCGCCTTCGCCGCGCGCCGCGCGAAAGAGCTCACCGGTGGCGGGATTGTTGACGACGCCCGCGACCGCTGTCCACGTCGCCGGGTCGGGCGGCCCCTCGACGACGCCGATGGACACGGCGTATGCGGGGATTCCGTAGGCGTAGTTGACGGTGCCGTCGATCGGATCGACCACCCAGGTCAGGCCCGAGGAACCCTCTTCGGCCGCCGACTCTTCGCCGAAGAATCCGTCGTCGGGTCGCGCCTGGGCGATACGGTCCCGAATGAGGCGCTCGACCTCGCGATCGGCCTCGGTGACGATGTCGGCGAGGCCCGATTTGGTCGCGGCGATAGCGACTCCCTCGTCACGCCGGGTGCGCGCGAGCTCACCAGCCTCCCGCGCGATCTCGACGGCCAAGGACAGGAGCTGCGCGTCTGAATCCACACACCTACGCTACCCATCGCGGCGACTTCAAGCGGGAGGCGTCGCCTCGGGCGCGGGAGGCACGGGAGGCACGGGCGGAACCGGCGGCGGGACGGGCGCCGCCTGCAGCGGGGGCGCCGTCTGCTGCGTCGGGTAGCCCGTGTAGTAGGCGTTCCAGTCGGGCGAACCATCCGGGAGCGGCGGGAGCGGCGTGACGCCGTCGGCGTAGGTCGGCCACACGGGTGCGGGCACGGGCGGTGCCGGCGGCGCCACACGCCGAGGACCGTTCAGCGCCTTGACCAGGGGGACGAGCGCGGTGCCGACGGCCGCGAGGATCGTGATCGCGACGACGACACGCCAGTAGAACTCCGAGAACTCGACGGCGCGGGCGAGCAGCAACGGCAGGATCAGCAGGATCGCGAGCACAGCGACCAGCGCCACCGTGATCGGCACGACGATGCGCGAGAAGGAGCTCCGCGGTTCGCCCTGCGTCTTCGTGAAGAGACGGATGTGCAGGATCGCCAGGCGCAGGACGATGACGATACCGACGAATTCGAAGAAGCGGACGACGGGCGACGACCCCCACGGCCAGCCCCAGTCCATGGGAGCCCAGATCTTGATGGCGCCGGCGAGCAGCGCGAGCACCCACCCGACCATGCTCACCAGCACGTACCATTGCGGCCGCCGCGGCGCGACGCTCGCATCGAGCAGGGCGGCTCCGGCGAATGCGGCCAGCAGCACGATCGTCAGGAACGCGCGCCCGATCAGCCCGTTCTGGTCACCGACCAGCACCCCGACCACGCAGACGAGGGCCGCGGCGATGAGGGCGCCGATCGCGATCCAGACGGCGAACTTCCAGTAAGGACTGCGCGCTTCTTCGGTCTCTGCGGGCAAGGCGCCGTGCGGCTGCGACATGGTGGCTCTCTTCGATCACGAGGGAACGGGCTTTTTCCATCCTGACAGGTGACCGCGCGAGTGCGCGGAGGAGTTTCGGCGACCTGTGGACGTCATCACGATCAAGAGTCGTGGGGAGGGCCGGAGCAAAGAATTGGCCCCCTCGGGTGGCCCATTGGGGACTGGGCGACTCGAGGGGGCCCCGCTTCCTTCCCATCCGATCGCAGAACCGCTTGGGGAAACGGTCCGCCCGACGCTGGGGACGACGGTTCGAATGCTTCAGAAGGAGCTGAAATGAGCATAACCCCACTGCGCACACCACGTATGTCCCCTTTTTGGGGGACAAAACGGATTCATTTGCGCCCTTTTCGGCGGACTGACGATCCAAACGCCGAGGAAGGAGGTGGTACCAGGGGAAAAACGGTGCCGTTCGATCTTGCTCAGATCGCGGCGATGGTCCAGCTTCCCCCGGCGCGGGCGGCCGGGTCAAGGTATATGAGAGAGTTCTCAGAATTGAACGCGTCGGGTGGACAGGTCATCGGCTCGACCGCCAATCCGATCCGATCCGTCGCCCGTCCGGGCACGTCCGCGGTGTGGATCTGAACCCAGGGGCACGCCTCGTTCCAGGCCATCGATACGCCCGAGCCCGAGGCATCCGTCAACCGCACGCGGGCCACCCCGTCGGCACGCCGAAGGCCCGTGAAAGCGTGATCGATGCGCGCATCCGCGATACGGCGAGCCCGGCGAAAGTCGAAGCGCTGCGGGTCGCTCGCATCGACCGCCTGCTCGGTCGTCGGGATCAGGCGATCGTCCGTGACAGCGAGGACGATGTCCGCGGGCAACTCGAGCGTCCAGTCGTCGACGCGGCCGGGACCCGCCACCAGATACGGGTGCCCGCTGGCTCCGAACGGCGCCACGGTGTCGGACATGTTCGTCGCCGTGACGGTCTGCTCGAGTCCGTCGGCCGTGAGCCGGAAGGCCGACTCCACGCACAACCGCCACGGATACCCCGTCTGCGGCTCGATCTCGGCTGCGAGCGTGACATGGTCGGCACCCTTGTCGACGGCGTCGAAGTCGAGCCAGGACACGAGGCCGTGCAGCGCGTGCCCGCGCTCGGGTTCGGTGAGCGGAAGGACGTGGTCCACGCCGCCGAAGCGGTAACGGCCGTCGACGATCCGATTGGGCCACGGCGCGAGCGAGACGCCGCGGTAGGCGGGCCGGACCTCGTCGGCGTCGAACGGGACGATCAGATCCCGTTCGCCCGCGGGACCGCGGTGCCGCAGAACCCGGAGGGACGCCCCGACGCTGGCGACGACGGCGTGATAATCCCCAGATCGCAGCAGGTGCTGGGTGCCGGATGCCGGGCGTCGTTCTCGCGAAGTCACCGATGGAACCCTAGCGCGGCGGCGACATAGCGGGCGCGGATGTCCGGCCGGGTGTCGACCGGCACCTCGTGCTCCCCCGCGGCAACCCAGTCGGGAAGAACGCCCGACAGGACCCCCGCGGCCTGGCGTGCGGCACCGAGCGCGACGTACTCGCCCGGCGCAGGCACGACGATCGGCAGGTCGAAAACCTGCGCGGCGATCGCCGATACCGCGGGATTTCGAGCCGCGCCGCCGATCAGCAGCAGACGGTGAAGCTCGACCCCCTGTTCGCGGATCGCGTCGAGACCCGCGGCCAGACCGCAGAGCATGCCTTCTATCGCCGCGCGCGCGATCGCCGGCCTCGTCGTACCGGCGAGCGTCAGACCCGACAGGGATGCCGTGGCATCCGGCAGATTCGGCGTTCGTTCACCCTCGAAGTACGGCACGAGCACAGGACTTTTCGGCCCCGGTGCCGCCTCGAGCGCGAGGCGACCGAGCTCATCGTGATCGACCCCGAGCAGCCCGCCGAAAGCATCCAGGACGCGCGCCGCGTTGAGCGTTGCGACGAGCGGCAAGAACCGTCCTGTGGCGTCGGCGAAGCCGGCGACCGTACCCGAGGCATCCGCGATCGGAGTCTCCGTGACGGCGAAAACCGTTCCCGATGTACCGATCGAGATGACGCCGTCGCCGCCCGTGGCACCGAGACCCAGGGCCGCGCCTGCGTTATCCCCCGCGCCGGGGCCGATGACGAGCCCGCTCGGCGTTGTACCCGCGCGCTCGAGCGGACCCAGCACACGTGGCAGCACGGCCGCGTGACCCAGCGCGCGTTCGAACAGGTCGGGCTGATAGCCGGCGGAGCCCCAATAGGCGGTGCCACTGGCATCCGACCGATCCGTCACGAGCTCGTCGAGCACGGGGCCGAGGGGCGATCCCGCCGGGCCGTACCCGCGCAAGCGCCACGTCAGCCAGTCGTGCGGCAACGCCACTGCCGCGACGCGGGCCGCGTTCTCGGGTTCGGCGTCGCGCAGCCAGCGCAACTTCGTCGCGGTGAAAGAGGCGACGGGCACGACGCCCGTCCGCTCCGCATACGTGTCAGCCCCGACCTCCGCGATGAGCTGGCGTGCCGCCACGGCCGAACGCGTGTCGTTCCAGAGCAGGGCGGGACGGATGACCGCGCCCTGCGCATCCAGCACGACCATGCCGTGCTGCTGACCCGCGATCGACACCGATGCCACGTCGTCGAGCCCACCGGCGTCGACGATCGCGGCCTGCAGAGCGTTCCACCACGCCTCCGCGTCGACCTCGGTGCCATCCGGATGCGCCGACCGGCCGGTGCGAACGATCCGGCCGGTCGAGGCATCCGCGATGACGACCTTGCACGACTGCGTCGACGAATCGACCCCCGCGACGAGCGTCATTTGCTCTCCTCAGCCGCGGGCGCCGAGCAGGTGCTCGGTCGCGAGCTGCTGCAGGCGAACGAAGCCGAAGCCCTTGCCACCCAGGTAGGAGGCAGTGTCGAAGTCCTCGTACGCCGAGCGGTCCGCGAGGAAGTCGTCGTACGACTCGCCCTCGTTCAGCGTCGGAACCGAGAGCTCGGGAACGCGCGAAGCCTCGAGCGCCTCCTGCACCTCGGGGTCGGCGCGGAAGGCCGCGGCGCGCTCCTTGAGCAGCAGGTAGGTGCGCATGTTGGCGGCGGCCGAGTCCCAGACTCCGGTCTCGTCCTCGGTGCGGCTCGGCTTGTAGTCGAAGTGGCGCGGGCCCTCGTACGCGGGCGTGCCACCGGGGCCACCGTTCTCGAGCAGGTCGACGAGCGCGAACGCATTGTGCAGGTCGCCGTGTCCGAACACCAGGTCCTGGTCGTACTTGATGCCGCGCTGGCCGTTCAGGTCGATGTGGAAGAGCTTGCCGTGGTACAGCGCCTGGGCGATACCGGCCGCGAAGTTCAGGCCCGCCATCTGCTCGTGCCCGACCTCGGGGTTGAGGCCGACGAGTTCGGGACGCTCGAGCGAGTCGATGAACGCGAGGGCGTGACCCAGCGTCGGCAGCAGGATGTCGCCGCGCGGCTCGTTGGGCTTGGGCTCGATGGCGAAGCGGATGTCGTAACCCTTGTCGATCACGTAGTCGCCGAGCAGGTTGACGGCCTCACGGTAGCGCTCGAGCGCGGCGCGGATGTCCTTCGCGGCGTCGTACTCGGCACCCTCGCGGCCGCCCCACATGACGAACGTCTTGGCGCCGAGTTCGGCGCCCAGGTCGAGCTGGCGGAAAACCTTGCGGAGAGCGAAGCGACGGACGCCGCGGTCGTTCGACGTGAAGCCGCCGTCCTTGAAGACAGGGGCGCTGAAGAGGTTGGTCGTGACCATCGGCACGATCATGCCGGTGTCGGCGAGTGCGCCCTTCAGCCGGTCGATCTCTTTCTCGCGCTCGGCTTCGGTCGAACCGAAGGCGAAGAGGTCGTCGTCGTGGAAGGTCAGGCCATACGCGCCGAGTTCGGCGAGCTTCTCCACGGCGTGCACGGTGTCGAGGGGCGGACGCGTCGGGCCACCGAACGGGTCGGTCCCGTTGTAGCCGACGGTCCAGAGGCCGAAGGAGAACTTGTCGGCGGGCGTGGGCGTAGGGGTGCTCATGGGTGATCCTGATCCTCGCTGAACGGAAATGTTGTTGAACACAACCTATACCATTCCGTCGGACGCGGCGACCCCCTACGCTGGTGCGATGACCGACCGCGCGACGACGTTCGAAGCCGTGCGTCGAGCGAACCTCGCGCGTTTGGTGCGGATCCTGCATCTGGCGGGCCCCCAGTCGCGCGCGCAGTTGACGGCGACAACCGGACTCAACCGCTCGACGATCGCCGACCTGGTTGCGGAACTCGCCTCGATCGGCCTGGCAGAAGAGCTTCCGCCGGCTCCGTCGACGCGCGCGGGACGTCCGTCTCCGGTCGTGGTGACGCATCCGTCGATCATGGCGATCGCCGCGAATCCCGAGGTCGATGCCCTCGCCATCGCTGCCGTACGACTCGATGGGACGGTCGCCGCCCGCCGCCGCATAGAGGTCGACCACCTGCTCACGCCCGCCGAGACCGTCCGACTGGTGGCCGAGACGATCGCGTCCTGGCGTACGGACGATCTGCGCGACGCACGGCTCGTGGGCCTCGGCTTCGCCGTTCCCGGCCTCGTCCGCGGAGTCGACGGGATGGTGCGAAACGCCCCGCACCTCGACTGGCACGATGTGCCGCTGCACGAGCTCGCCGCCGAAGCGACCGGACTCCCGATCGTGGTGGGCAACGACGCGTCCCTCGGCGCTGTCGCCGAGCACCTGTTCGGCGCGGGGCGCGGCATCGACAACCTCGTGTACCTGAACGGCGGCGCGAGTGGAATCGGTGGCGGCCTGATCGTGCACGGGATGCCCGTGGCCGGCGCATCCGGTTATGCCGGGGAGTTCGGGCAGAACCGGCCGGGCATCCCCTCGACGGCCGACCGGCTCGCCGGGGACGGCGTGCTCGAGGACGAGGTCAGCCGCGCCCGTCTGCTCGCGGTCGCGCGTTTGGTCAGCGCCGATGAGCCCACTCTCGCCGCCGCCCTGGCCGCGAGCGAACTGCCGGACGCCCGCGAAGAGATCGCGCGGCAGCGACGCATCCTCTCCACGGCCCTCGCCAACGCGGTCAACGTCCTCAACCCGCAGATGATCGTGCTGGGTGGGTTTCTCGCGACGATCGCCGAGGAAGGCACCGGCGAGCTGCTCGATGACGTGCGCTCGCTCGCGATGCCGGCCGCGGGCGAGGACGTGGACATCCGGTCAGCGGCGCTCGGCGAAGACCGCCTCCTGGTGGGTGCGGCAGAGGCGGCCTTCGCGCGGTTGCTGGACGACCCGGTGGGCGCGCTCGCGGCTCTCTGAGCCCTCGGGGTCCGGTGAGCTAGAGCCCCTGAGCCAGACGGTAGTAGGCCTGGTTCCAGCGCACCTCCTGCTGGAATCCGCGAACCGTCGTCGTGTCGTCGATGACGAGCAGCTCGGTCTTCGCGATCTCGGCGAAGTCGCGGAAGACCTCGATGCCCACGGCCGTCGTCATGACGGTGTGGTGCGCGGCGCCCGCGGTCAGCCACGCCGCGGCGCTCGTGGCGAAGTCGGGCTGCGGCTTCCAGATCGTGCGCCCGACCGGGAGCTTAGGCAGATCGGGCGCCTCGACGTTCTCGACGACGTTCGCGACGAGGCGGAACCGGTCGCGCATGTCGCTCATCGCGACGACCAGGGCGGGCCCGGGGTCGGCCGTGAACACCAGGCGCACGGGGTCGTCCTTGCCGCCGATACCCAACGGGTGAATCTCGAGGCGTGCCTTCTGCGACGACAGCGACGGCGACACCTCGAGCATGTGCGCCCCGAGGATGCGCTCGCTGCCGGGAACGAGGTCGTAGGTGTAGTCCTCCATGAGGCTCGCGCCGCCGGGCAGGCCCGCGCCCATCACGTTCGCGACGCGCACCAGGATGGCCGTCTTCCAGTCACCCTCGGCGCCGAAGCCGTAGCCCTCGGCCATGAGGCGCTGAACGGCCAGACCCGGCAGCTGCTTGAGCGCACCGAGGTCTTCGAAGCTCGTCGTGAAGGCGCCGAAGCCACCCTCCTCGAGGAACGAGCGCAGGCCGAGTTCGATCGCCGCGCCGTCGCGCAGCGACTCGTGGCGCTCTCCCCCGGAGCGCAGCTCGGGAACGACGTCGTACTCCTCTTCATACAGGGCGACGAGCGCGTCGACGTCGGATGCGGATGCATCGGCCACCGCATCCGCCAACTCGTTGACACCCCACGTGTTGACCTGCACGCCGAACCGCAGCTCGGCCTCGGTCTTGTCGCCCTCGGTGACGGCGACGTAGCGCATGTTGTCGCCGAAGCGCGCGAGCTTCAAGCTGCGCGACGCGGCCCACCCCGCCGCCGCGCGCTGCCACGAGGCGATCTCGCCGCGCACGCGGGCATCGGAGGCGTGCCCGACGACGGTCTTGCGCGCGACACCGAGGCGGGTCTGGATGTACCCGAACTCGCGGTCGCCGTGCGCAGCCTGGTTGAGGTTCATGAAGTCGAAGTCGATGTCCGCCCACGGCAGCTCGACGTTCGCCTGCGTGTGCAGGTGCAGGAGGGGCTTCTGCAGGGCGTCGAGCCCGCCGATCCACATCTTGGCGGGACTGAACGTGTGCATCCACGCGATCAGGCCGATCACGTTGTCCGCCGCGTTGGCCTCGAGGGCGAGGCGACGGATGCTGTCGGCATCCTTCAGCACGGGCTTCCAGACGACCGTGACGGGCACGTTGCCGTCGAGCTGAGCGACGACGCCCTGCGACTGATCGGCGACCTGCCGGAGGGTCTCTTCGCCGTAGAGATTCTGGCTGCCGGTGACGAACCAGACCTCGTACGACTCGAGCGAGGTGGAGAGGGGGGTGCGGGGCATGTCGTGCTGCTTTCGATGAGGCGTCAGAGGGCGGCGACGGCGGCGTGCTCGATGGCGAGCCCGGCTTCGTAGCGCGTGAGATAGGTGGCGTATCCGGCCAGGTCGATGGGATCGGGCGCGACGATCGCGAACCCGGCCGCGGCGAAGACACGCTCGGCCAGATACGCATCGAGGGCGAGGTCGTCGGCCGCCTTCCGGTAGGCGGCGAGAACCGCGATACCCCACGCGCCACCCTCGGAAGCGGTTTCGGCGACGGCGACGGGGGCCTCGATCGCGGCGGCCAGGAACCGCTGCGCGACCCCGGCCGTGCGGAACATGCCGCCGTGCGCGTACATCGTGTCGACGGTGACGCGCTCGCCGTGCAGCACGCGCATTCCGAGGCTCAGCGTGCCGAACGCGGCGTAGAGCTGCGCGCGGGCGAAGTTGCCCAGTGTCGGGCGCGAGTCGGGGGTGCGGACGACGAGCGGTCGGCCCGCGTCGAGCCCGGCGATCGGTTCGCCGGCGAGGTGGTTGTAGGCCAACAGACCCCCGGCATCCGGTTCGGCCTCGAGCGCCTCGCGGAAGAGGACCTCGTAGACGGCGTCCGCCCCGAGCGGGATTCCCGCGGCCTCGGCGAAACGGGCGAACATGCCGGCCCAGGCGGCCAGTTCGCTCGCCCCGTTGTTGCAGTGCACCATCGCGACCGGGTCCCCGGCCGGTGTCGTGACGACGTCGAGCTCGTGGTGCACGTTCGCGAGCGGGCGCTCGAGCACGACCATGGCGAAGATGCTGGTGCCCGCACTGACGTTTCCCGTGCGGGGCGAGACCGAGTTCGTGGCGACCATGCCGGTACCGGCATCACCCTCGGGCGGACAGAACGGGATGCCGGGGGCGAGGGTCCCGGACGAGTCGAGGAGCGCCGCGCCCTCGGACGTCAGCTCGCCCGCGCCGACACCCGCGGTGAGTACCTCAGGCAGCAGCTCGGCGAGAGGCGCGGGAAGGCGCCCATCCGCCAGCGAATCGTAGGCCGCGACCATGGTCGCGTCGTAATCCCCGGTTGCCGGATCGATCGGGAACATCCCGGACGCATCGCCGACGCCCAGCACGCGGCGCCCGGTCAGGCGCCAGTGCACGTACCCGGCAAGGGTCGTGACGAACCGGATGTCGGGAACGTGCTCTTCCGCGTCGAGCACCGCCTGGTGCAGATGGGCGATCGACCAGCGCAACGGGATGTTCACACCGAAGACTTCGGTCAGTTTCGCCGCGGCGCGACCCGTCGACGTGTTGCGCCAGGTACGGAAGGGCACGAGCAGGTCATCGTCGTCGCCGAAGGCGAGGTAGCCGTGCATCATGGCCGAGACCCCGATCGCGCCCACCGTGACCGGGCTGACACCGTGGCGCTGCTCGGCATCCGTCCTCAGGTCTGCGTACGCGGCGGCGAGTCCCGTCCAGACATCCTCGAGGGGATGTGTCCAGCGACCGCCTTCGAAGCCGTTCTCCCACGCGAAGCCGCCGACGGCGAGCACATCGGCGGGATCGTCCGCGTCGACCAGGCACGCCTTGATGCGGGTCGAGCCGAACTCGACGCCGAGCGCCGTGCGTCCGGACCGGATCGTTTCGGCAGCCGTTCCCGGCTTGCCGCCGTCGGCGGCGGTCATCGGCGATCGTCCTCGTTCTGTCCGTAAACGTTCTGGTAGCGGCCGTAGAGCGCGTCGATCTTGTCCTGCGGAATCGGGATCAGGGGCCCTGCCTCGCGCGCGATGTGCACCGTGCGCGCCGCGTCCTCACACATCACCGCGGCCTTGACCGCATCCTTCGCCGATACCCCGATCGTGAACGGCCCATGATTCTGCATCAGAACCGCGCGGCTCCGGTGCCCCGTCAAGGTCTCCACGATCCCCCGCCCGATCGAGTCGTCCCCGATCACCGCGAACGGACCCACCGGAATGGGGCCGCCGAACTCATCCGCCATCCCCGTGATCACACACGGGATCTCTTCGCCGCGCGCCGCCCACGCCACCGCGTAGGTGGAGTGCGTGTGCACCACACCCCCGACATCCGGCATATGCCGATACACATACGCATGAGCCGCCGTATCACTCGACGGAGAACGATCGCTCCCCGGCGTCCCCGGCACGACTTTCCCGTCGAGGTCGCAGAGGATCATGTTCTCCGGAGCCAGATCGTCATAGGACACACCCGACGGCTTGATCACGAACAGATCCGCACCCGGCACCCGGCCCGACACGTTCCCGCCCGTCCAGACGACCAGGTCATTGCGCACCAACTCCGCGTGCAGACGGGACACGTCATCGCGGGTGGCCGAGATCGCCGCCTCGACGGAATACGGGTCTTCGGTTGTGCTCACGGAGTCTCCATCGGTCTCGCGGCGATCGCCGTACGACCGGCGACGGAGACTATGTTACCGGTATCATTCGATCTTCACTACTGTCGCGTCGACTCATCGAGGGGCGGTGGAGCGACGCGCAACGAGGCGAGGGGTCTCGATGTTCGTCGTGCTGCTCCCTCCAACGACCTCGGCGACCACCCGCCGAGCTTCGGACGCGAGATCGAGTCGTACGGTCGTCAGCGCGGGCAGGTAGAACGCCGAATCGGGGTTGTCGTCGAAGCCGACGACCGACAGCACGGTCGGAACCTCGACGCCGCGCGCGTGCAGTCCGGCCATCAGACCGAGAGCCATCTGATCGTTGGCCACCGCGAGCGCGGTCGGCGGGTCGGGGCGCCCCAGCGCCTCGACGATGTCCCCCGCGAGCGCGTACCCCGCGGCCGCACTCCAGTCGCCCTCCCACCGTGCGGCGACGGCGAGACCGGCCGCGTCGAGCGCCTCGGCCACCCCTCTCGAGCGCGCGATCGCCTCGAGCCAATCCCCGGGACCCGCGACTTCGGCGATTCGCCGATGGCCGAGATCGAGCAGGTGCGTGACCGCGAGTGCCGCCCCGGCGGACTGCGCCACCGTACCCGTGCCGCCGTGGAGGGCGACGATCGGGACTCCGGCCGCCACGGTCTTCGCGGTCTCGAGCGTCAGGGCATGCGATCCGACGAGCACGATGCCGTCGACGCCCTGCGCGAGCAGGTGCCCCACCGCGGCCTCGACCGCCGAGACATCCGACGCATCCGCGTATGCCGTGGCGATCCAGCGCCCCTCCGCTCGGGCCGCTGCCTCGAGGGCGGCAACCCCCTCGGCCGGGCCGTAGAGAGCGGCATCGGATGCCAGCACGCCGAGGGTGCGCGACGTGCTGGTACCCAGGGCCCTCGCCGCGTTGTTGATGCGATACCCCAGCGCTTGGATCGCGTCGAGCACCCGCTGCCGCGTTTCGGGACGGATATGCGGATGCCCGTTGAGCACGCGTGAAACCGTCTGCGTCGAGACCCCGGCATGCGCTGCGACATCGCGCACACCGACGGCACGCGCGGGCGCGGGCTGCGTCATCGTCTTCCTCCCCTGGGCTGAGCATCAGCGTAGTGATAGAAGCTATGTTCTATCACTTTCCCTTAGATCATTGTCGGAATCGTATTTTTGTACTAATATGGATTCATGATCGAGCGCCTCGAACTTCTCGAATCCACGCCGACGAGCGTGTCGATGGAAGAGTCGCTGGGGTTCTTGTTCGACGACCTGCAGAGCGATCAGTTCGCGGCGATCCGCCACGAGGCGCGTCGCGCGGCTGGCATTGCAGAAGCGATCGAGATCGCTCGCAGGCACCCGTACGTGTACACGGACATCGTCGGAGCCGATGGCGAAGAGATGGCGGTGCGCGGAGTTCTGTTCGATCTCGCGTTGCGTCTGAACGTCGCCGAGCAGACTCTCCGCTCCCTCGCGCACACCGCCGCGACCGCCGCCGAGTCGCTGCCGTGGCTCTGGCGCCGCGCGCTCGATGGCTTTGCGCCGCTCGTGCTGGTCGACGCGGTCGTCGCGGGCGTGGCACGGTTGCAGGCGCCGGTCGACGCGTCGCCCGAGCAACACGCCGAGGCCGAAGCCGCCATCGCCGAACTCGACGCCGCTGCTTCGGAATGGGTGCTGTCGTGCTCGCGCGCAGCGTTCCGTGCGCGCCTCACGAGGCTCCTCGAACGCCTCGACGCGCGACGCGAGGATGTGCGGCACGCAGCCGCGATGCGCGACCGTCGCGTGGTCATCGAGCACATCGACGACGGGATGTCGTGGGTCTCGGCTCTCGTACCGACCGTCAGCGCCGTGGCCATGGGTCGACGCCTCGACGCCACCGCGAAGGCGACGTCGAAGGACGCGCGCGAGTCGCGCACCCGCGATCAGATCCGCGCCGATCTGTTCGCGTCGTGGCTGATGGGCGAGGGAACCCCGACGGCGGTCAAGACGAAGGTCTTCGTCACGGTGCCGGTCTCTCTGCTGACGGGCGACGGCAGCCGGGCCGACATCGCGGCCCGGCTCGCCGCCCTCCCCCGCGAAGATGCACAACTCGTGGGCCATGGCCCGATCGATCCGCTCACCGCCGCCCAGATCTTCACCGACGCCCAGGCTTTCCACCGGGTGATCACCGATCCGGTTCGCGGGATCGTGCTCGAGATGGACCGTCGCACCTACCGCCCGACCGAGGCGCAGCGCACGTGGCTGATCCTGCGCCACGGAAAGTGCGCGCGGGATGGATGCAACCGGCTGGCGCTCGACGCCGACATCGACCACGACAGGCCGTGGGCTCTGGGCGGGCGCACCGATCAAGACAATCTGCGCCCCCTGTGCCCTCCGGATCATCGGCATCGGCACAGCACCAGATTCCGCTTCATGACGCGGCGCGACGGCACCGTCAGGGTCGAGACGCCGACCGGTTACGTGAGTTCTGCACCACCTCCGTTCTGATCGACCGCACTCCGCCCGCCCTCGCACCGCGCCTGTGTGCGAGCCTGGATGGATGCGCATCGCTCTCACGGGTTCTTCCGGCAAGCTCGGCTCTGTCGTCCTGCGCGAACTGCGCGCGGCCGGCCACGACGTCATCGGCATGGACATCGTCGGCGAGCGCGGCCCCGGCTTCGTGCGCGTGGACCTCACCGACTACGGCCAGGTCGTCGATGCCCTCACCGCGGTCAACGATCAGCACGACGGGTTCGATGCGGTCGTCCACCTGGCCGCCATCCCGGCGCCCGGTATCGCCCCGGATGTCGCAACGTTCCACAACAACATGCCCAGCACGTTCAACGTGTTCTGGGCCGCGATCCGGCTCGGCATCACGCGCATCGTCTACGCATCGAGCGAAACCGTGCTCGGCCTGCCGTTCGACGTGCCGCCGCCCTACATTCCGGTCGACGAGGAGTACCCCGCTCGCCCCGAGTCGGTCTATTCGCTGGTCAAGCACCTCGAGGAGCAGCTCGCGATCGAGCTCGTGCGGTGGCATCCGAATGTCTCGATCACGGCGCTGCGCTTCTCGAACGTCATGGTGCCCGAGGACTACGCGGCGTTCCCGTACGACGCCGATCCGCGCGATCGCAAGTGGAACCTGTGGGGGTACATCGATGCCCGCGACGGCGCCCAGGCGATCGATCGGGCGCTGCAGGTCGCTCCCCCGGGCTTCGACCGCTTCATCATCGCGGCGGCCGACACCGTCACGACCCGGCCGAACGTCGAACTCGTGGCCGAGGTCTTCCCCGACGTGCCTGTCCATGGCGACCTCGGCGTGAACGACACGATGCTCTCGATCGCGAAAGCTCGGCGCCTGCTCGGATACGACCCCCAGCATTCCTGGCGCGACTGACCTGTCGTTGTTGCGCATGCCCGCCCTAGGCTGGCCGAATGGTTGCGGTCTACCACGCGCTCAAGGCACACAGGGGCTGGGTCGACAACGGCAAGCCCTGACCAAGCGCGGGACGCGCGGCTGTTCGAACCGCGCAGCACCCGGTGAACGAAGAACGCCCCCGCATGCACGGGGGCGTTCTTCGTTTTTGTGGCGAGTGAGGGATTCGAACCCCCGAAGGCTACGCCGGCTGATTTACAGTCAGATCCCTTTGGCCGCTTGGGTAACTCGCCAGGGCGCGCCCGTCCGACTTTCTCAGACGACCGGAAGCGCGATCTCCCATATTACCCAATCGGCGGCGCTCCGAAGTACGCGGGTCAGGTGCCGAGGCTGTCGAGATCCACACCACGCAGTTCGCTCGGGGTTCGCAGCAACGCACCCTCGAACCGGCAGGTGGTGGCGGCGATGAGCATCGCCTCGTCGAGAACCCCGCGCCACCCCTCCGCGTCGCGGGGCTCACCATCCTGCGCGAGGCGGGCGACGACCGCCGAAAGCGTCGCGTCACCGGCACCCATCGTGTCGACGACCCGCCCGGGCAGGTCCGCGATGGGTGCGACGAGCTCATCGTCACCGAGCGCGACGGCGCGAACGAACGCACCGTCCGCGCCGCGCGTGCCCAACACGATGGGCACACCGAGCTCACGCATCCGCTCGGCCGAGTCATCCAGCGATTCCCCGAACATCAGATGCGCGTCGTCGTCACCGATCTTCACGAGCGACGCGCGCGGCGCCAAATCCTCGAACCCGGCCACGAACTCGGCCAGATCACGCATCATGCCGGTTCGCGGATTCGGATCGATCACGAGGCGCGTCGACGAGCCGTGAACAGCCGTGGCGAACTCCGCCGCCTGCGCCGCGTCATCGAAGGGGAAGCAGCTCACGACGGTCATCGGCGCATCCGCTATCGCCGCCCGCTCGACATCGCCGAAACGGATGCGTCGGGCCTGGGCCGCGGCGTTGAACACGTAGACGGGTTCGGCGCCCCCGGCTCGCTCGCTCACGGCGCGCGACGTCCCGAGGGGCGATGGAGTCGCGAGCAGCTCGACGTCGAAGTCGGCGAGATAGGCGCGGATGCGGGCACCGGCGTCGTCGTCGCCGACCATCGCGATGAGCGTCGTCGGAATGCCCAGACGAGCCACTCCGACCGCGACATTGAGGGCCGCTCCCCCGACGAACTCCCGCACCCCGAGGTCGTCCCGCATCTCGTCGATGAGCGCGTCACCGACCACCACAACCCGTCCTTGCGTCATGACGCGAGACTACGCCAGCACCCGTTCGACGAACCGCTCCGTGCGACGTCGGGCGCCGTCGATCCGCCGGTCGACACTCGCCCGCACCTCGGAGGGGGCGAGCGGAGCCGCGAGCCTGACGTTCTCGTGACACGACAGATCGGCGCAGATATAGGTGCCGACAGTGTCGCCGTGCGCACCGGATGGGCCCGCCTTACGGGCGGTGAACAGCGAGACCTGATCGGCGGGCTGGAGCGTGTGGCAGATGTCGCACATCCCGGAGCGGGCCCGCGAGGTCGTCGAAGCGGCCCTCAACGCAACGCCGAGCGGCTTGCCGTCCTGCTCCGTGACGACGTATCCGCGTCCACGCGCCTCGGGATCACGCCACGCCAGAAAGTCCAGGTGATCCCAGTCGGTCAACAGGAAGTCGTGCGGCAACTGCAGCTGCCTGATCTCTTCGTCGACGACGTTCACGAACGACGCCCGAACCTCGTCCTCGGTCAGCGGTCGCATCCCACCTCCATGCATCGTGCCCCTCCAGTCTACGAACGACGCCGGATAGACTGGATGGATGGCCGATTCATCCTTCGACATCGTCAGCAAAGTCGACCACCAGGAGGCCGAGAACGCCCTGAACCAGGCGCGCAAAGAGATCGAGCAGCGCTACGACTTCAAGGGCACCGGTGCATCCGTCGAGTGGAGCGGCGAGTCCGTTCTGATCAAGGCGAACAGCGAAGAGCGCGCGAAAGCGGTTCTGGATGTCTTCCAGTCCAAGCTCATCAAGCGCGGCATCTCGCTGAAGAGCCTCGAGTCGGGTGAGCCGTTCGCGAGCGGCAAGGAGTTCCGCATCGTCTCCACGATCAAGGACGGCATCTCGCAGGAGAACGCGAAGAAGATCGGCAAGATCATCCGCGACGAGGCCCCCAAGGGCGTCAAGTCGCAGATCCAGGGCGACGAGCTGCGCGTGCAGTCGAAGAGCCGCGACGACCTGCAAGAGGTCATCCGGGTACTGAAGGCCGCCGACCTCGACGTCGACCTGCAGTTCGTCAACTACCGCTAGGTGGGCTAGCTGACCTGGGGTTTTCCTGGTTCAGTCCGCAGGGAGTCCGCGGAATCCAGGATTCCAGCCATAAAGTCCGCCGTCGCGGACCGCGTGCGATCCTCTGCAGACGGCCACAGGTGGCTGTACACGTTGAGCGTGATCGACGGCTGCGAATGCCCCAGCGACCTCTGCACCGTCACGACGTCACAGCCCGCGGCGATCAGGTTCGACGCGTAGGTGTGACGTAGCGCGTGCAACGTGACATCGTCGGGGAGGCCCGCTGCCTCTCGGATGCGCCGCCACTCCCCTGCCGCGTTGTTGCGGTTCCACACACGCTGCAACGGAGTGAGGAAAAGCATCTCGTCCGGCGCTCCGATGCCCTCCCCGGCGATGTGAGCCGACAGGATCCGGAGAAGTTCGTCGGGAACGTATACCGTCCGCTCGGATCCCGCCTTGGGTGGCACGAGCTCGACCGTCTTGATTGTCGAGACCTGGACCTGCCTCGATACGGCGATCGAACGGCCAAGAAAGTTGATGTCGCGTAGTTGAAGGCCGGCGGCTTCACCGAGGCGTAGACCCGCGAACACGCAGACCGCGACGAAGGGACGGAAGTCGCCCGCGACCTCGAGCACCCTGCGCAGTTGCTCAGCGGTGAGCGTCTTCATCGCCGCGTCCGCGCGACGTTGCCGTGGCGGCTTCACCCCTGCAGCCGGCGACTCCGAGATGACCTTGTCGACCACCGCGGCACGAAACGCCATCTGCACGTAGTTCAAGCGAGTCTTGACGGTGGATGGCGCGAGTCCGCGCTTCACCTCTGCCGCGACCCACGCTTGCACCTGGGACGGCTTCACACGCCCGATCGCATGATCGACCCACGGGACAGATTCAACAGATGTACGGGCCGCATCCGTCGTGCCCGGGGCCCACGACTGCCTCGCCATCCAACCGGTGCACCACTCCCGCCACGTCGATCGTCCCGCTTTGGGGTCGACGTACTGGCCGGTGACTACGGCTGCGGTGACCTCGTCGATCCAACGCTGCGCGTCACGCTTCAATGAGAAGTGTCGCGCGTGCTCCCGGCTGTCCCGTCGCGGTACCGGGCACGCCACTTCCCGTCAGTCCTCTGCTTAATCGAAGCCATCTGGAGGACTCTCCTGATGGGCCAGTAAGTTGCGGCGAGTTACGAGGCGAGCAAGCCTCATGTCGATCTGGGATACCTCCCCCGCCAAGACACCGAGTTCATGCTCGAGGCCCTGGGAGGCCGAACGCTTCTTCTCGCTCTCGAAAGTCAGCCGCTCGATTTCTGTCTGCAACCTCTCGAGCTCAGCACGCCGATTGACCGCAACCGCATTCGGATCCGCCACAAGGACCGAGATCTGCGTATTCAACACCCCAACCAGCGAGAGCGCCTCCGTTAGCCGCAACGGTCGCTCACCTTTCTAACGCTCCAAACGGTCGCCTGGGACCACTTGTGTCCGAGCTGGCGCATCCGTTCAGCAAGGTCCTTTTGCGTCATCGCACCCCGAAGCTGAGAGAGGTTCGCGCCGATGTGTGTATCGAGTGGCTGCACTGAACAAACGGTACCTCAATTGCTAGTTGACCGCTAACGGGAATTCATGGTCTACTGTGCTTCATAGTCGACTGGCGACTAGGAAACATAGCCGAAAGGGATGCTCCCGATGGAGAAGTTGCTTTTCATAGACGAGGTCGCCGAGCGGCTTCGTCGTTCCCCCGCCCAGGTGCGTTGGATGATCAACCAGAAGCGTGCCCCGAAGCACGCGAAGATCTCCGGTCGGATCTGCTTCCGCGAAGCGGATGTTGAAGCGTGGATCGAAGACCAGTTCTCGGCCGCGTCATGAACTCACGCGCCCGCGCGATGGCAGTCGACACGGGCACGTCGCTCGAGGCCGCACTCAGTCAAACCGAAACGCACACGACGACCGTGCGGGAACACATCGTCGCGATCTTGCGTGACGGCCCGATGACCGACGATGCGATCCGTGCCGCGTACGAGGTGCGCGTGCGGACGCACGACGCACCCATGGCCTCGCCCAGTTCCCTGCGTTCCCGTCGCTCGGAACTGTGCCGCAGTGGCACGGTGAGCGCTACTCGCCTAGAGGGCCGCTCGGACTTCGGGCGTCCCGCGACTGTGTGGGCTCTCACGATCGCGGCGAAGGAGACGAAGTGTCTCTTCTGACAGACCCTCGCAAGAAAAATGGCCCCGCCGAGGTGCAACTCGACGAGGCCCAAGCACCCACGAAAGGTACTCAAATGAACACCACCACTATCGCACACCCCACGGACCTCGAGCAGTGGGATCAGGTCGAAGCCGACTACCTCGCAGCACACCCGGAGATCCGGGCCTCGGTGCCGACGTGGGCCGAGACCATCGACATCGAAGCCATCGACGACGAACTCGAGGGCACGATTTTCAGCTTCCTCACTCGACAGGGCGAGGTCGAGTTGTACGGCTGTGGACGCCTGACAAACGGGGTCGTACGGATCTCTGGCGAGCAGACGCCGAACCTCTACCTACCGAACGAGGTCGAGGTCTCGTCCGGTGACGACCTGAGAACGATCGCGCGGGACTTGCTTGCCATGGCCGACATCTTCGACGGAACCTCGGAGGCGGGACGATGAGCACGTGCGAGGCTTCCTTTGACAAGAAATACCGCGACTACACCACACGCATTGCGCGCGACGCAACGACCGCGGCGCACTACGTCACCGTCGATGGCGCAGCAGCACGCCTCCACTACTTCATCTACCGGGTCCCGAGCCGCAAAGAGTTCGTGCTGCGGCACATGGCCGGATCCACACCCGCCGAGCGCGAGTCCGCCGAGCGCGTGCTGGCGCTTATGCCGGATGGTCGCTGGGCGCGCTACAGGCCTAAGTGTTGGTTCAAGTATCGAACGCCGGCTGGTCACTACTGCTGGCGGGTTTCGCTGGGCAGGTTCCTCGACGATCCGGTTGTGCAGCTCGAACTCGAGATGATGATCGACCGGTACGCCGACGATCTCGCGCAACGCCTATGGGAAGTCGGTTCGTCGTGACAAGTCAGCGTGCCCTCACGTCGCGCCTGCTCGGGTCTGGACACGGTTGCGCTGCACCCACGCAAGGACCTCGGCGCGGTCGTAGAGGACGACCTTCCCGCGCTCGCCAGTCGGCTTGAAATACGGGGGATCAAGGCGCTGCTTACGGCGAGATTCGAGGATCTCCTCGGTCATACCCGGCAATAACTCGCAAACCTGAGCGGGAGAAAGATAGGTCGGCATCATCGGCCCATCTTCGCGCGCGATGGACCTCACAAACACCCGCGGTCACTAGCCGCCCCGCGTCCAAATCTCGGCCATCGTGCCGACATCGCCCCCGCCTTCAATGACAAGTCACACACGAAAGAGAGACATGACCATGAGCAGGAACCACGGATCCAAACACACCGACCCCACATCGCGTCTCGTGGAATCGACCGCGATCGTTCATCGCCGCTGGCTGCTTTGCGTCGGCATCATGCTCGGGATCAGCATCGGCGTCGGCGTGACACACGTCATGCCGTACACATGGTGGTCGTACGCCGTGATCGCCACGGGGATCGCAGCGGTCTTAGTGAATCGGCCTGACTTTCGTTCCGTTCTTCAAGCAAGGATGGAACACGATGAACAGGAAGTATTCGCCGGAGATGCGTGAGCGGGCGTTGCGGATGCTCGCGGAGACGCGGCCGTCGCACCCGACGATGATGAGCGCGGTTAGGCATGTGGCTGGGCTGCTGGGGATGAGCCCGGAGACGTTGCGACTGTGGCAGCGCCGGGCCGAGGTCGACGCCGGTGTCAAGCCCGGGCTGACGACGGACGCGGCGGTGGAGATCAAGCGGCTGCAGAAGGAGAACGCCGAACTGCGCAAGGCCAACGAGATCCTCAAGGCTGCGAGCGTGTTTTTCGCGAAGGAGCTCGACCGCCCCTGACCGAGATGGTCCGGTTCATCGATGAACACAGGGATCGTTTCGGGGTCGAGCTCATCTGCCGGGTCCTCAAACCGGCAGTCCAGGGCTTCCTCACCGCGCGCGGCTACCGCGCCGCTGTCAGCCGTGCGGCGTCAGCGAGGCAGCTGCGCGACGACCTGCTGGTGCCGGAGGTCGCTCGCCTACATGCGGAGAACTACGGCGTCTACGGACGCCGGAAGATGCACGCACTCATGCGGCGGCAAGGGTGGGAGATCGGTCGCGATCAGACCGAACGGCTCATGCGGCTCGCCGGGGTGGAGGGCGTGAAGCGGTCCAAGCGGATGTTCACGACGAAGTCCGACCCGGCAGCGGAGAAGCCGAAGGATCTCGTGCAACGCCGGTTCACTGCCCCCGGCCCGCGCCGCCTCTGGGTCGCTGACGTGACATACGTCGCAACATGGTCCGGGTTCGCGTATGTCGCGTTCGTCACCGATGTCTATTCGCGTCGCATCGTGGGCTGGAACGTCGCAGCCACGCTCAAGTCCGACATCCTGCCACTACGGGCGCTCGATATGGCCGCCTGGGACGCCGGCGGACGCCTCGACGGCCTGGTTCATCACGCCGATCACGGATCGAACTACCTCGCCGTGGTCTACACCGATCGGATCGAGGAACTCGGCGCGAAACCCTCCACCGGGACCGTCGGCGACTCGTTCGACAACGCCCTCGCGGAGGCGGTCAACGGTCTCTACAAGACCGAGCTGATCCGTCAGCGCGGCCCCTGGCGAACCGTCGAGCAGGTCGAGCTAGCAACCCTTGAGTACGTGTGGTGGTGGAACAATCAGCGCCTCCACGGCGAGCTCGACATGCGCACCCCGATCGAGGTCGAAGACGCGTACTACGCTGACCTGGAATCAGCCAATCCGGCACCTGCTGGACAAGGCTCCCGATAGGAACGAAAGTCAGGCCGATTCATAGCGGAGATGGGAGCAGCCGTCTGGTGGTCCCGGCTCGTGTGGAACCTCGACGAGTTCGCGCGAGCACGAACCGAAGCGACCTCGACCACCGGCACGCAATCCACCGACTGAATTACCCCGATGGGCCTCGCCGGGCGACCGCCCACCCACGAGGACCCCCACCGCACCGCAGGTGACGATGAGAACTTCCGTGGCGGGGCGAACGTTCGGCCCTCGCGCGCGCGCGAAGCGCGGTGTCAGATGGGTTCGCCTTTCATCGTGAACCCGAATCCTTCGGCGAGACGTCCGAGCATCGATTCGGCTTGCGCGAGACCGGGTTCGCCGTCTACGAGTTCGAGGCGGGTGACGCGTTCAAGGTAGTTGGTGAGTGCGACGGAGTAGTCGCGTTGGTCCCGCGCTGGGGTGTCTTCGGTCTGTTCGAGGCGGTCGAGGACGGTGTCGACCTGGTCGTAGAGGCGTTCGATGATCTGGCTTCGCCGGGCGGCACGGTCGACTTGCGACGCCCGGGTGGCGTTCTCGGTCTTGGTGCGGTCAAAGCTGAGGCCCTCTTTGGCTGCCCATTCGGACACGGTCGACTTGGCTACGTTGAGGCTGCGGGCGATGCCGCTGCAGGAGAAGCCTTGACTGTGCAGGTACTTGGCCCGCTCGTGGTCGAGGGCGGTCACTTGTGTTCCCGGACGATCTGCGCGAGCGTCCGCTTCGCCCTCCGCCCCAGATCCTTGTAGATCAGGAGACGAGACGCGGCGGTCTCTTCGTCGGTGAAGTGCTCTTCGGCGCTCGCTACGTCGATCTCCGCGAGCTTGGATGCGAGCCATGCGCTGAGTTCTTGGTCGGCGTCGACAAATGCGCGTGAGCGTGCCGAGGCTTCGGTCTTGGTCAGGGCCATGTTTCTCCTATGTTCGGCCGCGGTTTAGTGCGGCGGTGAAGTCGGCCCTGCTTCCGACACTTCCATGATGACAGTTGTAAGGGGGCACGGTTGTGGCCGGCCATCAGTCGACCTCGTCGATCTTCCGCGCGCGCCCAGGCTGGATCGCGTCGCGCGCTATCAACTTGCCGCCGAGAACATCGTCGTACGCCGCGTAGACGGGCTGGACGTCCAGTCCCTGGCGGAAGCTGCGGAACTCAGGCGATGCAACGATCTCCTCATCGCTCGCGTGCATCAGCAGCGAGGCTTCGGGGGGGCGCTTCCCCTGCTCGATGCGCTTCGCAACGTCACGTTTCCATAGCGTCACCTCTTGAGCGGTCTGGTTCTCCTCTAGGTCATCTCGCCACGCCTCGAATCGTGCTCTGAGTTGCTCCCGGTTGGTCGCGTCGTTGAGGTACTGCTGCGCGTTACCCACCGCGACCGCGTATGCGATCCAAGCCTTCTGAGCGGTCTCGAGGGCGTCGATCGCGGCCACCATCGCCGCATGTGTTTCGAGTTGCGCGACCCCGCCTTCCGGAAGGAGCAGTTCTGCCACGGTCACGCCGAAGACCTTCGCGAAGGCGAGGAGTTCATCGATTGTGATCTTCCGGCGTCCGTTTCCTGCAGCCGAGTTTTCGATCTTCCACAGCGTGGTTCGATCCGTGGTCCATCCGACGTCCTGCAACCGGCGTGCGAGCTCGGTGTGTGTGAGGGGGTTGGGGTTGCCCGCAGCATCCCTGTGCGACTCGCGCAGGGACTTGATGCGCTCCGGTAGGCGCTGTTCGGCGGATCCCGGGGTCGCGGTGATCAGCGCAGCGACTTCGCGCCAGCTCGGCTCTGTGTTCATGATTGCTCCGTTCCAAACTCGCTACTTTCAGCGTAGCGCATTCAGAGCACAGTCGCGCGACACTGGAGGAACAAACGAAGGGAGCAAGCAGTGAGCATCGCCGAAGACGCAATCGCCTTGCGACTGATCGACCCGCCTCGGGCGCGGGAGATCCGTGAGCGCGCCAAGCTGCCTGGCTCTTGGATTGCCATGGAGCTACGAGTCGACCCCTACACCGTCCGCCGCTGGGAGACCGGAGCCAGTCGTCCACGTGGACGCATGCGGCTCCGGTACGCACGTCTCCTTGCCCAGCTGAACGAAATCAACGAAGCGGCATGAGCATCGCTGCGTCGTCGCCAGGACTGGCCCGCGTCACACCCATAGGGCGACGTGCGGCCACGGTCGACGAGATCCTCACCCAGTCGCGCGACCCTCACGAACTCCCCGCCGAGCTACACGACCTCTGGCGTGACGGGTTTCACGCGGGAGCGGCAGCGATGCGCGCACAGCGCGACCAGGCCGAAGCCGCGGCGGACTACTGGTACCTCCGCGCGAACCACTCCGCCACACAGATCCGCGAGATGCAACTGCGGGCGATGGATGAAGGGTGGCGCGTGTACTGGCGGACCGGGATGCCTACCGAGGCGGTGCCCGAGTGACCAAGGAACAGGAAGCCGACCGCCCGGATCGCTATGTCGATGTCGAGGCGATCCTCAACGGGACGTTCACGGCTCCACAGACATCGATCGGCGGGCGCAGGAGCGACGGTGTACCGCTGCTGTACGCCGCAGCTGTGAACGTCCTGCTCGGTGCCCCAGAAGCCGGGAAAACGCTCGTGGCCGGCGCGATGGCTGCAGACGAACTCTTCACCGAGGGCCGGGTGCTGTGGGTCGACCTCGACCACAACGGGGCACCCGCGATCCTCACCCGGTTCCGCCAGTACGGAGTCGCGGCCGAGACGCTCATCGACCCTTCCCGGTTCCGGCTGTCCATCCCGGAGGACGCGGAAACGGTGATGGCTGTCGTGAAGGACGCGACGACATGGAACCCGACTCTCGCGGTAGTCGACAGTATCGGTGAGCTCCTCCCCCTCTTTGGGGCCTCGAGCAACGACAGCGACGACTACACCCGAGTCCACCGGGCCGTCCTCACCGCTCTCGCCCGGACGGGTACAGGGGTTCTCGCGATCGACCACGAGGCCAAGGGCACCGACTCACGCAACTACGGAGCCACCGGCACCATGGCGAAGAAACGGGCCGTAGACGGTGCGCTGATCCGCGTGACGAACGTCTCCCCGTTCACTCCGGGGCGTGGTGGAGAAGCTCAACTCTCGATCGTGAAGGACCGCCACGGGGCACTCCGTGCGATCTCCACGGCTTCACGGGAACCGATCGTTTGCAACTTCACCCTCGACTCGCGCGGCGACGCGCTGCTCGCTAGGTTCCCTGCTCCTATGCAAGTGCATGTTCCCCGGTCCGATTTGGACGAACTGCACCGGCTTGTTCCCCCGCCCTCCTCTGTGCGTGATGTGAAGGAGCGGATGAGGTGGGGCGGAACGCGTGCGACCAGGGCTTTTCAGGAGTTCAAGGGTGTTCCCGGAACACCGGGGAACGTTCCGGGAACGGGTGACGAGTGGAGTGTTCCCGTGTTCCCCGTCTCTATAGACGGGGAACGGGGAACGCTCGTCGGGAACCACGGGGGTGCGTCATGAGAAATCCGGTTGCCGCGATCGCCAATCACTACACCTGCCCCGACTGCCTCAACGACGGGCACCTCACTCAACTCGACACCGGCGTCTGGGTTCTGACCGTCCTGCACGACCCCACATGCCCGTTCCTCGCCCAGCGGAAACAGGCCCAGAACGGAGCACGCTCATGACCGACATCGACGATCAAGTCGCGGCATTCGCGGCACAACTCGACGACCTCGCCGCAGTCGAACCGCAGCAGATCCTCAACGACGTCGACCGCCTCTCAACGGCGATCATCACCGCCCCCGACTGGTTGATGGCATCAGCGGAGATCCGGGAGACGCTCGACCGGTTCCCCGATGACGAGGACTACGCACACGGGGTCATCCTGGGGGCAATCATCCGCCTCACGCTCCACCTGACGCTCACCGCGGACCTATCCACCCTCCCGGGCGAAGAGGGGCTGCTGCGTCGCCTCCAGGCTGTCGCCTCAGCGTGCAGGGGGCTCGGGATTCACACACCAGGCGGCGCTGTGTTCTTCGGGGGTGTGTGATGGGTGGCTTCGACGCGGGAGCGCTCCTCTTCAAGATCCAGACCGTAGGCGCGGCGATCTTCAAGAAGGAGCAGGGCGACGCATCCCAAGCGCTCGAGAAGACCGGGCGGGCCGCGAAGACCGCGGCAGACGACCTCGACCAGGCCGGCACCGCGACGGACACCGCGGGCAAGAAGGCGAAGGCCGCGAAGGGCCCGCTGAACGAGCAGGCTGACGCGACCAAACGGGTCGGCGACGAGTCGAAACGGTCGAAGCGCCCGCAAGAGGAACAGGCGAAGGTCACCGAGCAGCAGGCCAACGCGGCGAAGTCCCTCTCCGTGGGCCTGCTCGCTGCGGGTGTCGCTGTCGGCGCGCTCGTCGGCATCTCTGTCACGAAGTACGCCGAGTTCGATTCGGCGATGTCGAACGTTCGCGCTTCGACTATGGCGACGGTGGAGGATCAGCGCGCCCTTGGCGACGCGGCCCTCGAAGCTGGCGCGGACACCGCCTACTCGGCCTCCGAGGCTGCAGGTGCACAGGAAGAGCTCGCGAAAGCGGGCCTCAACGTCGCGGACATCGTCGGCGGTTCACTGAACGGTGCGCTCGCTCTCGCCGCCGCCGGACAACTCGAAGTCGCCCGGTCCGCGGAGATCATGGCCACCACGCTGACGCAGTTCCGGCTACCTGCCGAGCAAGCCGCGCACGTCTCGGACGTGCTCGCCGCCGGGGCCGGCAAGGCTCAAGGGTCAGTCGACGACCTCGCTCTCGCCCTGTCATACGTTGGCCCGCTCGCGGGGTCTGTCGGCTTCTCCCTCAACGAGACGGCGGGCACGATCGCGTACTTCGCGACGCAGGGCATCATCGGCGAGAAGGCGGGTACGTCCCTTCGGGGCGTTCTTGCTTCTTTGCAGGCTCCCTCCGCTGCGGCGGACAAGGAGATGAAAAAGTACAACATCAGCATGTTCGACGGCAACGGCAACATGCTTTCAATGGCTGGCATCGCCGAGCAGCTGCGCACTCGCCTCGGCAACCTCAGCGAACAGGAACGGCTCGCGGCCCTTGGTCGGATCTTCGGCAACGAGTCGCTCAACGCGGCCACCCTGTTGTACGAAGGTGGCGCTGAGCAAGTCAATAAGTGGACTGAGGCAGTCGACGACACAGGTTACGCCGCTCAGCAGGCCGCGATCCGTCAGGACAACCTGGCCGGTGATGTCGAGAAGCTCGGTGGTGCGTTCGATACCGCGTTCATCAAGACCGGGTCCGGCGCGAACGAAGTGCTCCGCACAATGGTGCAGGCAGCGACCGCGCTCGTCGACATATACGGGGAACTCCCCGAGCCGGTGCAGACGACCGCGCTCGTCATCGGGGTCGCGACGACCGCCGTACTCCTCTTCGGTGGTGCCGCCGTCGGTCTTCGCGCGAAGTATCTCGAGTTGAAGACTGCACTCGACACGACAAATGGCAGCTTCAACCGAACCGCGATCCTCGGGGGCGCAGCGGGTCTCGCACTGACCGGTGTCATCACCGTCATCGCATTTGCTCGCACAGCAGCAAAGCCGAAAGCGCGCGCGAAAAGGCCCAGGCGTACGCTTGACACGCTTCGAAAAGACGGCAAAACAAACAAAAGATTCACCGAGTTCAAACCCGAGACCTTCGCCAAAGGCTAAACCTCGCAAACGACCGGACGCTCCTCTGGGCGAAACTTTCGGTTTCCGCCTTTCGACAAACGCGCAGAAGCTTCGGCATTTCAGCCTTCGACCTTGGTTCACGGACGCGCGACCGGCAAACGTCTTCCGCGATTGAAAGGAGCTTCAGGTTCTTGTTGCTTCG
>NZ_NMUN01000008.1 GCF_002812725.1 Microbacterium sp. BR1
ACGGCAAACGGCAAAACAATGCTTTTTTTCAAAATGGCTGGCAATTCGCCGAGCAGCTGCGCACTCGCCTCGGCAAACCTCAGCGAACAGGAAACGGCTCGCGGCCCTTGGTCGGATCTTCGGCAACGAGTCGCTCAACGCGGCCACCCTGTTGTACGAAGGTGGCGCTGAGCAAAGTCAATAAGTGGACTGAGGCAGTCGACGACACAGGTTACGCCGCTCAGCAGGCCGCGATCCGTCAGGACAACCTGGCCGGTGATGTCGAGAAGCTCGGTGGTGCGTTCGATACCGCGTTCATCAAGACCGGGTCCGGCGCGAACGAAGTGCTCCGCACAATGGTGCAGGCAGCGACCGCGCTCGTCGACATATACGGGGAACTCCCCGAGCCGGTGCAGACGACCGCGCTCGTCATCGGGGTCGCGACGACCGCCGTACTCCTCTTCGGTGGTGCCGCCGTCGGTCTTCGCGCGAAGTATCTCGAGTTGAAGACTGCACTCGACACGACAAATGGCAGCTTCAACCGAACCGCGATCCTCGGGGGCGCAGCGGGTCTCGCACTGACCGGTGTCATCACCGTCATCGCATTGCTCGCACAGCAGCAAGCCGAAGCGCGCGCGAAGGCCCAGGCGTACGCTGACACGCTCGAAGACGGCAACAACAAGATCACCGAGTCAACCCGAGACCTCGCCAAGGCTAACCTCGCAACCGACCGGACGCTCCTCTGGGCGAACTTCGGTTCCGCCTTCGACAACGCGCAGAAGCTCGGCATCAGCCTCGACCTGGTCACGGACGCCGCGACCGGCAACGTCTCCGCGATGAAGGAGCTCAGGTCTGTGCTCGACGTCGCCACGGGCGGCGGGCAGGACGCGCAACGGATGGCCGATGAGCTCGGCATCAGCCTCATCGATCTGTCCCAGTCAGCCGGCACACTCGACGAGGCAGTCCGCGGCGAAGCATCGTCGCTCGACGCCGCGATCGAGATCCAGGAGCAGCTGTCGGAGGTCACCGACGAGGGCACAGAGGTCACGAAGACCGCCACCGAGGCTTACGTCGCCGCGGCCTCAAGCGCCGATGATCTCACTTCCTCCCTGGAAGAGCTGATCGAGATAGTGAACGAAGCGAACGGGGTGGGGCAGGACGCGATCACCGCGAACATCGACTACAAAGACGCGCTCTCCGACGTGAATGAGGTGATCCGGAAAGCCAAGGAAGGTCTCGACGAGAACACCGACGGCGTCGCCGACTACACGCTCACCCTCGATGAAAACACGCAGGCCGGTCGAGACAACATGGACATGCTGGTTGAACAGGCGTCCAAGGCCCAGGATGCCGCTGATGCCCAACTGGCGGTCGATCACAACACGGACGCTTACTTTGAGCGGCTGCGGACCGGTCGTCAGACTCTGATCGACAACGCCCAGGCGTTCGGTTACAGCACTGAGCAAGCCGAAGCGCTCGCGGATCAAATCTTCCGGATCCCTTCCGACGTTGAGGTGAAGGCGATCGTCGAAACGTCTGAAGCCGCATCGCGGATCGACCGGTTGCGGTCGGCCATCGATTCCCTCAAAGACAAGACGGTCAAGATCAACCTCACGACCCCGAACGGTGTGGCGCTGTCGGATCGACAAGTCGCCCAACAGTTCGGGTTCGGTTCCGCGAACGGCAACCTCATCGCGGCGTATGCGAACGGCGGGATCGAGCATTACGCGGGCGGCGGCATTCGGGAGAACCATGTCGCACAGATGGCTCGTGGTGGTGCGGTGCGGGTGTGGAACGAACCGGAGACGGGTGGGGAGGCGTACATCCCCCTCGCCCCGTCGAAGCGGGCCCGGTCGGTGCCGATCCTCGCCGAGACAGCCGCAGCGATGGGATACACGATCGTTCCCGCCACCGCCTCACGGTTCGCAGACGGCCGTGTGCGCGGTTCACGCGCAGCAGTAACCACGGCCGGCCGTTCCGGCCCGCTGTTTCAGATCATCGTCAACCCGACGCCGGGCATGAACGAGGACCAGCTCGCACGCAAGGCCGCGAAGGCCGCTGTCGAAGAAATCGAACGCCGAACCGCATAGCGCCCCGACCAACCCAAGGAGAACAGCATGACCGACTACACCGACCGGGCCGATGCCCTCAAAACAGCACTGCAAGACGTCGTCCGAGATCTTGAAGCAGACCTCGGCAAGCTCGCACGACACCGCGGGCGCACAAACGCCACGACGTCCGGACCCAGCTTCCGCGACCCAGGCCCCAACCGGCACACGTACAACCAACAGCGGTCCGAACACCCGGGACGAGTCCAGGCAACCGTCGACTCGTACCGGCCCGCGTTCAGCACCGCACGTGACCTCATCGGCAACGCCCTGCAGGAGGCATCCACTGGCCCCGAACGCACCATCCGCACACAACTGATCGACACGACCACGGCAGCCGCCGCGATCACCACCCACGACGACGCACGCACGCTCGTCGCGACCTTCGAGGAGTAACCATGCCCATCGACCCGTACCTCGTGAACCGTGCCGCGCAGACCTTCCCCCTGCACGTCCCCGACACGCTCACACAGTCCCGCCCCGGCTTGCGAGCCAAGTCCGTCGCTCACGCGGCGTTCAAGGCCGCACAGCAACACCTCACCAACATCAGCACCGCCGCCCGCTACGAACACCCCGAGGTCGCACCCGATGTGACCCCGGAGCTCCGTGCGGGTGTCACGGCGAACCTCCGCTCCCGGGTGGTGGATGCGTTCGAGAGCCCGCTCGGACTCATCCGCCAGGCGGAACGCGCACTCGAGGAAGCCAACAAGGCCGCGGAACCCCACCGCCTCAAGCTGAACCCCGAATCGACGTCGCAGTTGATCCGCACCGACCAGGCGTGGAACAACCACATCAAGCCGATGCTCGACGCCGGCAAGGGTTGGGACGAGATCATTCCCACCCTCGACGCGGATGGGGTCCTCGCCGCACAGCGCTTCGCACCAGCCCACGAATCGAACGCTCGCGACCGGTTCCACCAGCACGAAGTCCCCGCGGTCGTCGATGGGATTCGGGCGATGGCGGAACGACGAGCGGTGGACATCGCCCCGCCCGAGGCGCGCGAGATCCTCCGTGAAGCTCAGGACGTCGCCGCCGTAGTCGAATACACCCGCAACATGGCCCGGTGGACCGCCGAAGCTGACTACCGCAACGCCACGTCGTACACCATCGGCATCACACGCTCCGCGTTCCAGGTCGGCGCGCAGAACCCCGTCGACACGTCCCTCGACGCTCAGGAAGCGTACGCAACGTCTCTCGCCAGCTGACGAGAACGGGACCGGAGCCCCTGCCCACCCTCACCCGGTGGTGCTCCGATCCGGGGCCGTCCCCGACCAACGGTGGGACGGCCCCACCTCAACAGCACCACCAAACAGGAAAGCTGGAAATCATGGGCTCACGAGTCCCAGGAACACAGTCATTCGGCCGGCAGAACGAAGAACGCGACCAGCTTCGGCGCGGCGTCCAAGACGCCCTCCGCGTCGACGGGGCGCAGTACGCGCAGCTGTACGCACGGTTTCAAGAACTCGTCGCCCAATCTGTGCTGCCCGCCGAGGTCTTCGAGGTCGACCACGCGCCCGCGATCACGGCAACGATCGGGGCAGAGTTCGCGACGGTGACCACGCCGGTCCCAGACGGATACACCCGGGCGCTCGTGTCGATCACTGCGACCGTCCGGGTTCGCAACAGCGGGTCCGCGGGCTCATGGGCAGATCTGAACTTGTCCCCACGGATCCAGGGCGTGGTGCAGATCACGAACTGGGGTTCCATCGACGGAACGAGAACTGGCACCGTTTCCGCTTCTTGCACCGAGGTTCTCGAGGGCCTTGCTCCCGGGGACGATGTCTCGGTCAGCGCGTCAGCGTCGTTCCCCGTGGCCTACACGCTCGGACAGGTCAGTGTGGCCGGATCGATCCTCTTCTTGCGCTGATCACCCGCGCTCAGCGCACCCTGCCGGAATGGGGTGAGGAAGTCTGAGCTGACCTTGAGGGTCGCCTGAGCCAGCCCTGAGGCACGCTCCGTAGTGTCATCTGTGTCGCAACGAACGGGGCCGAGAACACAGGCACAACGCAGCGCGACAGGCACGGGAACGAGGCGTGGGGACGCCAAGGACTCGAGTAGCAAGACCACGAACGGGGCGAGAAACCTGGGGTATCTCACCGTTCGCGAATCGGTGCAGACGCCAGCCGTCCGACCGCGTGGATCGCGATAACGCCTGGGGAGGCGGCGACCACGGGCAACGGACGGCGGCGGGCCCGGTCAAAGCTCGGCGATTCGCGTGCGCGACCTGTGGACAGACCTTGCCAACCGGTCGGGTCCACGGCGTACTGTTCACGCATGGATGAGTTGAGGACTCAACCGCACTGCCCAGACGGCTCGACCGTGATGGTTGACGACGGGCCCACGGTGCGATGCCGTGGATGCGGGTGGATAGGTGTCGAGCGCGCGGTCTAGTTGGGGCCGGGGATTTGAGCTTCGAGCACTTCGAACTTGACTTCGTCTATCTGCGTAGCGCCTGCTGTGAGCACGAACTTGTACCGCCCGGACGGCAAGGGCATCCCCTCGAACCGGACCGCGAAGGTGAAATCGAGTTCAGTTCCAGGGGCCAGCCCAGGCGGTCTTCCCACCTCAAAATCACCGCGCATCTCGACAGGATCGGACGACTCGCCAAGCCGAACGTTCTGACCGTCCTCATTGAACAGTTCGACGAGGAGTCGACGCCGTCGGTTGGCGTCGTCCCAGGGCACGAGAATTTGGCCAGCGACATGAATACTCACCGGCGCACCGGGGGGTACTCCAATTCGGCTCCACCCTCCGCCTTGCACATAGAGCTTCCCGTTGATGGCCTCCGCGAAGTCGCAGAGGATGAGAAATCCGTGCACTAGACCGAGACGGTTCCGGCGCGCCACCCGGTCGTCACGCCCGACGAAGACCAACCAGACAACCACTGAAGGCTCTGTTCTCGCCATGTCGTCACGTCCACAGACACGTCGATCAGATCGTCTTCGACAGACACTACTGTGCCTTCGGCCTGGTGTCCCTCGAGATCATCCAGCTGCACTCGGCCGCCGAGCATGACTGCCCCGGCGGGAGCGTCCAGCAGGTCGGCGAACGTCACGGTGAGCGCGTCCTGCTCGTCCATTGATTGAAAATCTGCAGCAAATCGCATTTTTTTCTCCTTGAGCGTCAGCCTAGAGCGGCCGGAACCTCTGCGATAGATCCTCCCACGTCTCGTCCGTGAGGTCGCCGGGAAGGATTAATGAATAATGCGGGTGCGGTCCAGTTGCTGTCAATGAGTACTTTGCGTCTGTCAGATCACTTACGTGGCACCACAAGAACTCACTGAATAAGCGTCGGAGAACGGAGGACGCGGCGATGATCTCCCTACACGACATGCCAGCGCCGGCAGCCACAGAGAGCGCCGGAACACCGTGAGTTGTCACGCACCGCGCAAAGTTCTGATTCGTCGCGTGACGGTCCAATGGGCCGCCACGCACGACGAAGTCGTGCTCGCCCAGTGGCGGAGCGTCTCGGTACTTGAATGGGCGCACCACCTGCATATGGTAGCTCCGCCGACGCGTGGTGATGTGTCCCCGTCTGCGGTTAGCATCGTCATCTGGCGGGCCGGCGCCTGACACGGAGAAGGGGTTCCGGCAGGTGGGCACGAACAAGCGGTACGCCGCGCAGATCGACAAACGCATGGACGACCGCATTGTGCAGACGGTCACCACCGAGCAGCCGCTGCAGTCGCTGACAGAGAAGGAACTGCGCCTCGACGTCTACCCACTGACGACGTCGCCGCATCCGCTCGAGGTGCTTGTGTGGGTGCGGTTCGGGCCTCACGCTGTCCAGGTACGAGCTCGCGCGGTGCGGTGGACGCAGAAGGCCGTCGGCATCGAGTTCACCATCGGCGACCAGCAGCATCGGACATGGGTGTGGGCGAACGCCGTCGACCGGGCAGAATGAGCGGCATGCTCCAGACCGTCGCAGAATTGACCACCGCTGTCGCGACGATCGTTGCAGTCGGCGTGTCGCTATGGGTCGCGGTTCGCGCGGAGCGCCGAGCAGACCGCGCCGACAAGAAGATCCTCGCGGCGGAAAATGTGCGGCGTCGAGCGCAACGGGTAGAGCTGACCGCCGAACGCAACAGCCTCGACGGGCGAATCCCCACCCTCGAGCACTGGCTACAGGTCGAAGGCAGCTACAAGGCGGGCAGCCCCCGCGAGGCACAGCTGCAGGCCGAGCTCCGAAATGCCCGCGATCGCATCACTCTGATAGATGCGATCCTCTCGGAACTCGACGCGGAGGAGGTCGGCTAACGTTCGGCTTGTCCCCGCACTAGCCGAAAGGGTTTCCAGATGCCGCGATCTACCGCAGTGCACCGGGGCGACATTTGGGCGTACGCGACGACACTGACGGGACCGCTCGTTCCCGCGCGAATAGTCGTGCCGCCGTCCTACTACGGGGACGCCATCCGGATACGGCGTCTCGATGACCCGAACCTCGACGAGATGTGGGTGGATCGAAAACGTCTCCCCTGCGAGTGGGAGGACGTCGAGACTTTCCTCGCAACACACCCTCAGATCCGACGGGCTGAACAGCCGACAGACCTGGACGAATCCGAACAACGGTTCCGCGATGCCGCGGACGAGTTGTTCGGAGCTGGCCGCCTTGCCCTCCAGGTGATCATCCGGGACGCCGTCGCGCGCGCGCTGCAGCAGCCTCCGAAGCTCGCGTACACCTACGCAGAAGCAGCCGTCGCGGTCGGCGTGAGCCCGGCCACGCTACGAAACGAAGTCGCGGCCTCCCGCTTGATCCCGTCCTTCGTTGGAAGCAAACCGATCTTCACCGCCGAGGAGCTGACGAGATGGCTCCGCTCTCTTCCCGCCGAACCGCGCTAGTCCGCAGAAAGTCCGCAGAATCTTCCACGCGGCGCAACAATTGCCAACACCGGCCACCACCGAAAGGCGCATGAAATCAACGAATTCAGTCCCCGCCAGCACCCCGCAACGCGCAGGGTGCGATTCGTCAACTACCGCTGAGCGAACCCGGCCACACGGGTGGGGTTCTCACGCGCCGAACTCGAGTCGTTCCGTGATCGCGAGATCCCGGAATTCGTTCCGCCGCATCCACGCCTGCTGTTCGTCGGCATCAATCCGGGCCTGTGGACCGCAGCCACGGGGACTCCCTTCGCACGCCCCGGAAACCGGTTCTATCCGGCACTCGTCGCCGCGGGCATCATCCCGAGACTGCCGCGCATCCCCGACGAAGGGATGCCGGCAGAGGATCGTGCCATGTTCTTCGACGCGGGCATCGGCATCACGAGCATCGTCCACCGCGCCACCGCCCGCGGCGACGAACTGACCGCGCAGGAGCTGCGGGATGGCGCGCTTCGCCTGGAGACGGATGTCGCACGCTGGCGTCCTGTCGCGGTGGCGATCCTCGGTCTCACGGCATACCGGCAAGGGTTCGCTAGACCGCGAGCGCGAGCGGGACGGCAGGACGAGTCGCTCGCGGGCTCGGAGTTGTGGGTCTTGCCGAACCCCAGCGGTCTCAACGCGCACGAGACGCTCGCCTCGCTCGCCGCCGCCTACGCGGCTCCCGCTCGCGCCGCCGGCGTGCTCGCCTGAGAGACGAAGACCCGCCCCTATAGCAAGGCGGCCGCGTGCGCACAACGGGCTACGTCTGTGCTCGGCCGTCGGCGAGACTCATTCCCTCCCAGCCCCCCGGATTGCGAGGACCGAGATGACAGAGCGTGACAACCGCGGCCAGCCGCATGGTCCTGAGCGACTGCCCGACGAACAGCCGCCACCCGACCCGACCGATCTGACGAATCAGACGGCACTCCAGCACGGCGCGCCCAGCCGATGGCTCGTCCCCTCGGCGGTACTCGCGGGTGTAGTGGTCGTGCTCTCGCTCGTGGCGCTTCAGCTCCAGCTGGTGATCCCGATCGTCTCGATCGTCTTCGTCACCGTGATGTGGGTGTTGATGTTCGTCGCGTCGCGACGCACCCCGGACATCCGTCGAAAGAACCGTCTGCTCGCGTGGCTGATGGGGGGAATGGCGGTCGGTGCCGCCATATTGTTCGCGACCCTCTACGCGGTCGAGGCGTCGGGCATAGCGGGCTGATTCACGGGCGACCGCCCGGCAGCGACCTCACCTGCCGACGAACCCGCGCACCCAGCGACCCAGGCGGGCGTAAGCCTCTTCCCGGGCTTCGTGGCGCGAGAGGAAGACGTCGTGGATGGCGCCGTCGATGCGTTCGACGGTGACGGATGATCCGAGGCCCAGGGCCGCTCGAGCGATCTCGTCGACGTTCAGCACACTGTCGACCCGCGTGAGCTCGTCCGACCAGTGGGTCGGCACGGCCGACCGTGCGGACAGCAGAACGCACACCGGCACGTCGATCGCCAGGCCCGCGGCGATGCGCGCGTGCCCCCTGAGCACCGCGTTGAACCATCCGGCGTAGACCGCCATCGTCTGATCCGGTCGCCACTCCGGATTGATGACGACGGGATCGTCGGGGTCCGCGACCGCGCGCTGGGCCCGCGTGTAGAAGCCCAGGTCGACCTGGGGCGCGACATCGAGAGGATGCAGCCGCGCGCGCAGACTCACGACCGGCGCGAGTGCTGCGCGCGTGAGGCCGCTCAGCTGGAACTCCAGCCACGGGCTGTTCAGGATGACAGCGGATGCGACACCCGGATGCCGCGACGCCCACAGGCTCAGCGTCAGGCCGCCCGTCGAGTGACCGAGCAGCACGAGCCGTCGCTCGCCCCGATCCATGACGGTGAGCGCGGCGGCGATGTCTTCGTCGTAGTCGTCGAAATCCGTGATGTAGCCGGGCGTTTGACCCTTCCGCAGACTGCGGCCGTACTTGCGCAGGTCGAGCGCGAAGAAGCGCGCCCCGCGGTCCGCGAAGAAGCGAGCGAGGCGGGTTTGGAAGAAGTAGTCCGACCAGCCGTGCACGTACAGCACGTCGACGTCCGCCAGGGACCGATGATCCCCGAACAGACGCTCACCGAGCGACTCGACCGGCAGGTGGCGGACGAGCGTCGCGACGACGTCGCCCTCGTCGTCGGAACCGAGCGGCAGCGTGCGCTGCTCGAAGCCCGGCCCGAGCACGTCGGGCCGCCAGCCCGCGTCCGCCGCCGTCACGCGATCAGGTTAGCGCGCCGGAGTCGGGACGCCCCGCGCGCGCAGCCGCGAACACACCGATCCCGACGCAGGCCGTGATGATCAGCGCCATCGGCAACGCCGTATGCTCACCCCAGAGACCGACGAGCGGCGATACGGCGGCGCCCGCGACGAACTGGGACGCCCCGATCAGAGCGGACGCTCCGCCGCGCGCGCTCTCGGTGCGCGCGAGTGCGAGCGCGGTCCCGTTCGACATCGTCAGTCCCGTACCCGCGCAGAGCACGAAAGCGCCCGCCACGAACGACCAGACGGCGAGCGAACCGGTGAGGGTGAGCACGACGAGCGCGATGCCGGCCGTGAGCGCCAGCCCTTGGCCGATCGCGAGCATGCGCCTCGGGTGCACGCGCGGCGCCAACCAGGCGTTGACCAGGTTGGCGAGGATGAGGGCCGCGCCCGCGATCGCGAACATCAGCGAGTACCCCACGGGGTCCATGCCGAGCGCGACCTGCGCGACGAAAGGAGACGCCGAGACGTAGGCCAGCATCGCGGCGAACCCGAGCGCGAAGGCCACGAGGTAGCCCCGATAGGCACGGTCGCGCAGGAGCCTTCCGAACGTGCGGACGACGGATGCCGCGCCCCCCGTCGCTCGCCGCTCCGGCGGGAGGGACTCCGGCACGAACACCGCGGCCAGCACGAACATCACGACGGCGAGCACGGCGACGGCCCCCAGCGCCCCGCGCCACCCCCACGCGGCCGCCAGCAGCCCGCCGATCGGCGGCGCGATGATGGGGCCGAGCCCGACGACCGTCATCATCAGGCTCAGGGGCCGGACGGCCTGCCCGCGCTCGCTCAGGTCGACCACGATGGCGCGGGAGATGACCATGCCGGCCGATCCCGCGAAGCCCTGCACGATCCGCAATCCGATGAACACCGCGATGTGCGGCGCGAGCGCGATGCCGACGGATGCCACGGCGAAGACCGCGAGCGCGGCGAGCATCACTCGACGCCGGCCGAACCGGTCCGACGCCGGGCCCAGGACGAGCTGCCCCGCCGCGATGCCGATCAGGAATCCGGTCAGCGTCAGCTGGACCGTCGCGGCGGGCGCATTCAGGTCGCTCGAGATGTCGGTGAACGACGGCAGGTACAGATCGACCGCGAACGGCCCGACCGCGGCGAGATAACCGAGGACGGCGAGCAGACCGGGCGTCAGCCGCCTGGGCAGGCTCACTCCCCGCGCGAGATCGCGACCATCTCGTCGCGCGGCACGACCTTGATGCGCGCACGCTCGTGGGGAGCGCCCAGCGCCACCTCGTGCTCGTCCAGTCGGTGCCAGCCCTCGAGATCCGTCCAGCGCACACCGCGCTCCGCGAGAAGCGCGGGAATCGCGCCTTCCGAGGGATCCTCGGGCTGCCACCACGACGCCTGGTCGTTGATGAGGTGCCGGACGGTCTCCATCGCGTCGGACTTGGTGTGCCCGATCAGTCCGACGGGCCCGCGCTTGATCCACCCCGTGGCGTAAACACCCGAGACGCGCTCGTTCGAGTCCTGGTGGATCGCCTGGCCCTCGTGGTTGGGGATCACGCCGTGCCGGGCGTCGAAGGGCACCCCGGGCAACGGCGATCCGAAGTATCCGACGGCGCGGTAGATCGCCTGGATCGGGACCTCGCGGAACTCCCCGGTACCCACGATGCCGCCCTCGGCGTCGGGACGGGTGCGCTCGTACACGAACGCTGTCGCCCGGCCCGAGGCATCCTTCTTGACCTCCACCGGTCGCGCCCAGAAGTGCAGGTGCAGGCGACGGGATGCCTCACCACCGGCATTGTTCACCGACGGGCGCTTGCGCCACGACTGCAGCACGCGGTCGATGACCATGACCTGCTTGTTGCTCGCGATCGCGGTCTTCGAGGCCTCGTCGTAGTCGAAGTCCTCGTCGTAGACGACCATGTCGACGTCGCGCAGCTCGCCCAGCTCGCGCAGCTCCAGCGGGGTGAACTTCACCTGCGCAGGCCCCCTGCGACCGAAGATGTGCACGTCCGTGACGGGGGATGCCTTCAGCCCCCGGTAGACGTTGTCGGGGACCTCGGTGGGCAGCAGATCTTCGGCGTGCTTCGCGAGCATTCGTGCGATGTCGAGCGCGACGTTGCCGTTGCCGATCACCGCGACCGACTCGGCCTCGAGGGGCCAGGTGCGCGGCACGTCGGGGTGACCGTCGAACCAGCTGACGAAATCGGCTGCGCCGTAGGAGCCCTCTGCGTCGATGCCCGGGATGTCGAGATCGGTGTCGCGGATCGCGCCGGTCGCGAAGATCACGGCGTGATAGTGGTGCTTGAGGTCGTCGAGCGTGATGTCCTCGCCGTAGCGGACGTTGCCGAACAGGCGGATGTCGCCCCGGTCGAGCACCTCGCGGAGCGCCGTGATGATGCCCTTGATGCGCGGGTGATCGGGCGCGACTCCGTATCGCACGAGCCCGTAGGGCGCGGGAAGCTGCTCGAAGAGATCGATCGAGACATCGAACTTGCGCTCGGTCTTGAGCAGGATGTCCGCGGCATAGATGCCCGCGGGCCCCGCTCCGACGATGGCCAGCCTGAGCTTGGTCATGGGGTCCTTCCGGTGGTGCGTTGCGAAGTGGGGGGAGCGCTGCGCGCGCTCAGCTGCTGCGGTCGACGACGGCTTCCGAGAAGCGCGTGAGCGCGTCGCGGACAGGACCGGCGGGGAGCGGATCGAGCGCCTCGACCGCTTCGCGTGCCCAGACGTGGGCCAGGCGCAGCGTGCGAGCGGTGGCGTCGTGGTCGCGCAGATCGGCGAGGGCGGCGTCGAGGATGGCGGGATCGGCGCCGTCGGCGATCCGGGCCACACCGCCGTCGATGCGGACCTTCAGGGCGACCGAGTCCGCATCCGTCTCCTGACCGAGCAGGAGGAACGGCATCGTCGGCACACCCGCGCGCAGGTCGGTGCCGGGAACCTTGCCGGTCTCGTCGGGGTCCGCACTCAGATCGAGCACGTCGTCGAGCAGCTGGAATGCGACGCCGGTCTTCTCGCCGAACGTGCGCAGCGGCATCCCGTACTCTTCGGGCGCACCGGCGAAGACGACGCCCGTCTCGGCGGCGGCGGCGATCAGCGAGCCGGTCTTGTCGGCGAGCACCTGCAGATAGAACGCAACGGGATCGTCGCCCTCTTGCGGTCCGACCGTCTCGTGCATCTGACCGAGCACGAGACGTTCGAACGTGTCGGCCTGCAGCCGGATGGCCCGCTCGCCCTGTCGCGCCATGATCTGGCTCGCGCGCGAGAACAGCAGGTCACCCGTCAGGATCGCGACGTTGTTGCCCCACACGGTCTGCGCGCTCGGCACCCCGCGGCGCACGTCCGCACCATCCATCACGTCGTCGTGGTACAGCGAACCGAGGTGCGTCATCTCGAGGGCGGTGGCACCTTCGATCACGGCCGGGGTGATGCCCTCACCCAGGTGGGCGGAGAGCAGCGCGAGCATCGGACGGATCCGTTTGCCACCGGCCTCGTACAGGTACCGGCTCGTCGCATCGGCGAGCGCGTCGGTCATCTTCAGTTCTTCGGCGAGGCTCGCCTCGACCCGATCGAGACCCGCCTCGACCTGCGCGAGAAGTTTGCGCGAGCGCGGGCCTGCGAAAACGCGCTCGGTCATGCCGAGTCGGCTCGTCAGTCGCGAGCCGCGCGCAGAGGAGCCCGGAGTCACCCCTTCAGCCTACCGGCGGGTTTTCCGCCCGCGGTGCAGAGCGACGATCCCGAACGAGAGGTTCCGGTAGGCGACATCCTGCCATCCCGCCGCGCGGATCCACCCGGCGAGGGTCTGCTGGTCCGGCCAATCGCGGATGGACTCGTTCAGATAGTCGTACGCGTCGGCGTTCGACGACAGCGCCCGTGCGACGAGCGGGAGCACCCGCGAGTTGTAGAACCCGTACAGTCCGGCGAAGGCGCGGGAGGGCGGATGCGAGAACTCGCAGATCACCACGCGGCCGCCCGGCTTCGTGACCCGCAGCAGTTCGGCGAGCGCCTTGCGGGGCTCGACGACGTTGCGCAGGCCGAACGACATCGTGACGGCGTCGAACTCGTCATCGGCGAAGGGCAGGTCGGTCGCGTTCGCCTCCACGAACGAGAGCCCCGCCACCGTGCCGTGTCGGCGGCGACCCTCGGCGATCATGCCGGGTGAGAAGTCCGCGGCGACGACCTCTGCGCCGCTGCGCGCGAGGGCGACCGACGAGGCCCCGGTTCCGGCGGCGAGGTCGAGGATCCGCTCGCCCGGGCGAGGCGCGATGGCTCGGCGCGTCGCGATGCGCCAGAGCTGGTCGTTGCCGAGGCTCAGCGCGGTGTTGGTGCGGTCGTAACGACCCGCGACCTGGTCGAACATGCTGCTGACGCGGGCCGGATCCTTGCCGAGATCGGCACGGTTGTGAGCGGCGGAGGTGGGCTCGCTGCGGTCGTCAGTCGGCGGGTGCGGGGTCACCCGTCGAGTCTACGAGGCGCGCCAGCCACCGGGCCGCCGTCACGGGATCGTACGGGGGCCGGTGCGCGGTGACCGCGGCGAAGAGTTCGGCCGTGACAGCTTCGAGCTTCTCGACCAGATCGAGCGGGTAGCCGTAGCGAACCCGATGCTCTTCCCACTCGTCCTCGTCGTCGATGTAGACGCCGCGCTCTTCCTGGTCGACGACGTCGAGGTCCATGTCGATCCCGGTCGGCACACCGTCGGACCAGCGTGCGTCCCAGGCGATATCGATATACACGCGCGTCGGATGCGGGCGCGCGTTCATCGTCAGAACGTGGTCGCCCGACGGGGGCAGCAGCATCACGTTGTCCTCGACCACGACGACCGAGCGACCCGGTCGGTCGCTGCGCCACCCGCCGCGCTGACCGAACCAGTCGCCCCACTCGTCCGCACCGAGATAGACGCACTCGTGCACCCAGTGGGTCGATCCGTCCCACTTGCGCCAGCGGAACTCGAGCTTCGTCCCTATCGGGGGAGTCCCGACGGCGGGACGATCGGATGCCGCGGCCGGCACATTCGGATCTGGGCTCACGCAGCGAGTCTAGGCTGGAGAGGTGACCGAGTCCGCCCCATCCCGCGTGCGCCGACTCGTCGTCACCACCCGCGAGATCGATCCGATCGAGGACCTTCTCGCGTATGCCGACCCGGCGCATCCGCTCGCGTGGCTGCGGCGCGGCGAGGGCATGGTGGGTTTCGGCTCCGCGGCGATCATCGAGGTGGGTGGGCATCGAGCCAGCCCCTCGCAGGGTTCGCAGGCCGCCGCGCTGGCCGATGGGTGGCGGGCGACCGCCGCCGCGGCGATGATCACCGACGAGGTCGGCCTGCCCGGAACGGGGCTCATCGCGTTCGGCGCGCTGAGCTTCGACCCCGCCTCGGCGACGGCCAGCACCCTGGTCGTGCCGCAGTTCGTCTTCGGCCGGAGGGCCGGGCGGTCGTGGATCACAACGGTCGTTTCGGACGACGCCGAAGCGCCGAATGCTCCCGATCCGAGTGAGTGGGGACCGGCCTGGTCCGCAACCGTCGGGCCCGGCGAACTCGATGCGCCCGGCTACCAGGCCGCGGTCCGCGCCGGCCTCGAGGCTATCGCCGCGGGCGAGGTCAGCAAGGTCGTCCTTGCACGAGATCTCATCGGCTCGGTACCCGCGGGTGCGGATCTGCGGCGACTCGTGCGTGCGCTCGCGACGGGGTATCCGGATGTCTGGACGTATGCCGTCGACGGCATCATCGGCGCGAGCCCCGAGACCCTCGTCACGGTCTCGGGCGGAACCATCACGGCGCGGGTACTCGCCGGTACGGCACCACGCGGTGCCGACGCGGACGGCGACACCGAGGCATCCGTCGCCCTGTCCGCCAGTGGCAAGGATCAGGACGAGCACCGCTTCGCCGTCGAGAGCGTGCTGCGGACTCTTCGCCCCCACACGAGCGTGCTCACCGCGAGCGAGCAGCCCTTCGCGCTCAAGCTGCCGAACGTCTGGCATCTGGCAACGGACGTCGAGGGCATCGTCGCGGACGGCGTCTCGGCCCTCGACCTCGTCGGGGTGCTGCACCCGACGGCCGCCGTCGCGGGCACACCGACCGCCGCGGCGCTCGAGGTCATCCGGCGCATCGAGCCCTTCGACCGTGGCCGGTACGCGGGACCCGTCGGCTGGATCGACGCATCCGGCGACGGCGAGTGGGCGATCGCGCTGCGCAGCGCTCAGTTCGGCGAGGGTGGTCGTATCTCGGCCCACGCGGGTGCGGGCATCGTGCTCGGCAGCGACCCCGAGGCCGAACTGCTCGAGACGCGCATGAAGTTCCGCCCGATCGTCGACGCCCTGGCCTGATCAGCGGTCGAGCGGCACCTCGATCAGCTGACGACCGCCGACGGGCGAGACGAGCAACTGGTCGAGCGCCGACCGCGCCGTCGGGCGGTGGTACTCCCAGCCGTAAGCGAGAGCCAGGTGCTCGAGGCGCACGTTCTGCGGGGTGAAGAGCACCCGGTCCATGTCGTCGGGCGACGCCACCTGCGCGACCTCGAGCCCGTCGAAGATCGTGCCGCCGCCGTCGTTGCCGACGACGACCTGCAGGCGCGGCTCGTGCTCGTTCGGGGGCAGCAGGAGCGCACCGACATCGTGGAGGAATGCCAGGTCACCGAGCAGCACCCGGGTCACGCCCGAGTGGCCACCCGCCTGGCTGGCGAGGGCGATGCCCGTCGCGGTCGCGATCGTCCCGTCGATTCCCGCGACACCGCGATTGGAGTGCACGGGCACCTTCTTGCCCCCCAGCACACCGTCGGCGACGCGCACGAGTCGGGATGACCCGAACACCAGGCGATCGTGGGGCCAGGTCGCGCGCCACAGGGCGTCGACCAGGGCCGTGCGGTCGAGCGGAGCCCGTACGGCGGCGAGCTCTGCATCGACAGCCTTACGCCGCGTCGCGGGATCCGCGGCCGAGAGGCCCTCGAGATCGGGCGCTGGCGTACCGAGGTCGGTCTCGTGCGCCTGCGAAGCACGCAACCAGGCACCCAGCCATTCGCGGTCGGTCTCGCCCGGGTCCACGCGCACGGACTCGACCGCCTCGGTGCGGCCGTTGAGATTCAACCGTTCACCCGGTCCACGGATCGCGATCACCTCGAGGGCGGGATCCGAGAGCAACGCGGCGACCTCACGGCTGAGCGTCGGCCGCCCGAACACGACGACACGCTGGACGGCCCCGCCCAGGGACTCGTCACGAAGCAGCGCCCGATAGCCGTGCACCAGGTTGCGCCCGAAACGCGCACCGCTGACGATCTCGGCGATCAGGGGCCAGCCGCCCTCGTGTGCGATCCGCTCGGCCTCGGGGCCCGCGTCGGCACCGGCGACGATGACCGTTCGGGGGCCGCGGGCCAGGGCGAACGGCACCGTCTGGTCGGCTTCGTGGACGTCGGCCAGCCCGATGCCGCCACCACCCTGATACAGGGCGCCGGACGCGGGCTCGGTGGCGTTCTCGACAGGCCCCGCGGGCGCCGCTTCCGGGGGAAGACGTTCGGTCGCGAACCAGGCCGGAACGGGGCCGGCGAGCGGTTCTCGAACCGGCAGGTTGAGGTGCGCGGGCCCGGCGGGCATGAACGCCGCCCCGGATGCAGCGGCGAAGGCATCCGCGGCGATCGCCCGGAATGTTGCGGTCTGGGCCGACTCGCCCGCGTCGTCGACCTCTTCCGGCACCGGCGCATCCAGCGCGAAGCGAGTCGATGGGCCGAACAAGCCCGGCTGGCGCGTCGTCTGATTCGCGCCGACACCGCGAAGCTCCGGCGGACGATCCGCCGTGAGCAGGAGCAGCGGAACCCCCGCATGATGCGCCTCGAGCGCCGCGGGCAGCAAATTCGCGACGGCGGTACCCGACGTGCAGATCACGGGCACGGGTCGTCGCGATTCCCGAGCGAGCCCCAGCGCCGTGAAGCCGGCGACGCGCTCATCGATCCGCACGTGCAGCGATACCCGGCCCGACCGTTCCAGGGCGGTCGCGGCGAGAGCGAGGGCCTGCGACCGCGATCCCGGGCTGAGCACGATGTCGCGCACGCCGAGATGCACGAGCTCGTCGAGCAGCGCGGCGGCCGCATCCATCGCGGGGCTCGGTGACAGCCGCGGCGTCGCGCCGCCGACGGTAGACACCTCAGCCGATCGAGCCGCGACGTGGGCCGTCGGAGTCCGGGTCTGCGGTGTCCTGGTCTGCGGCGCCCTGGTCTGGATTCTTCGGTTCGACGGGTTTCGGCCCGTCCGCCTCGGAATCCAGCATCGCGAGCTCTTCTTCGAGACGGCGAATGCGTTCGTCCTGATCCGAGAACGAGCCCGACCCGATCCTTCCCAGGAACTCCACGTCATCGTCGGGCGCCGACGCCAGCTTCAGGCGCGAGGGACGCGACCGGCCGACGACGAACCACAGTGCGCCCCCCAGAACGGGAAGCAGGACGACGATCGCGATCCAGGTGGTCTTCGACACCCCGCGGTGGCGGCTCGGAGGCTGCACGGCGACGTCAACGATGCTCACGACGTAGAACGCCAATGCCAGCACCGCCACGATCAGGAGCACGCGGGGCATAAGGACCATCCTAGGCGCGACCTAGGATGAGGGGGTGAAGGTTCCACCAGTCCTCGTCTACAGCGTCCTGCGCCTGTTGGCGTTCCTGGTCCCCCTCGGCCTCATGCTCCTGCTGCCGATCTTCCGTCAGAACTGGCTCCTCGCCGTGGTCTTCGCGGCTCTGATCGGGCTCAGCTTGTCGCTGCTGTTCCTGCGTCAGCCCCGCGCCGCCGTCGCCCAGGGTCTCGCCACGCGTCGCACCAACGCGCGCACGCAGATACGCGACGAGGACGCCGAAGACGACCTGTCAGCCGACGAACGCCCACGCGAGGAGCGCGGCGTAGCCGAGTGACGTCACCGACGTCAGTGCCAGCGCCGTCACGAGTTCACGGGGCGCGCGGTAGGTCCAGACGATCAGGATCGCGGGAAGGCCCGCCAGCAGCGCCAGCAGTGTGAGCCAGGCGATCGGGTAGACGAGCGCCAGGAAGCCCGCGATGCCGAACGGCACGAGCAGGAACAGGGTGAACAGCACCTGGGTCGCGCGCTTGCCGATCAGAACCGTGAGCGTGCGCTTGCCCGCGCTGCGGTCCTGGTCGATGTCGCGCAGGTTGTTCGCCAGCAGCACGGCGCAGGCGAGCAGTCCGATCGCCACGGCCCCGAACCAGGCCTCCTGCGGCACCGCGAGTGCCTGCACCCAGGTCGTGCCGACGGTGGCGACGAGCCCGAAGAAGACGAACACGAAGATCTCGCCCAGGCCGAAGTAGCCGTAGGGTCGGCGACCTCCCGTGTAGAACCACGCCGCGACGATGCACGCGGCGCCCACCGCGATGAGCCACCACTGCTCGGTCCGGATGACGATGGCGAGTCCCGCGATGGCGGCGAGCGCGAAGAAGGTCAGGGCGACGGTGAGAACGGTGCGGGGCTTCGCGCGGCGGGCACCCGTCAGCCGCCCGGGGCCGACGCGGTGGTTGTCGGTGCCGCGGATGCCGTCGCTGTAATCGTTGGCGTAGTTGACCCCGACCTGCAGGCAGACGGACACGGCCAGGCAGGCGAGTGCGATGACCCAGTGGAAGACGCCGGTCGCGAGCACCGCGGCACCCGTGCCCACCACGACGGGCGCGACCGCAAGCGGTAGAGTCCGCGGGCGCGCGGCGCCGATCCAGTCACGGGCCGTCGCGGGCTCCACCCTCACGGCATTCGGCCGACCGCTGCGGCGGGGATCGCCACCGCCGCGGTTCTTCGGGGAGCTGCGCTTACGAGGAGTACGGGCCACGAGGGAACATCCTAGGTCCGCGCTCAGAGCTTCCGCAGGAGGACGCGGTCCACCGTGTGATCGGCGGCCTTCTGCAGGATCAGCTTCGCGCGATGCTTCGTGGGCAGCACATTCTCGAGCAGGTTGGGCAGATTGATGTCGTTCCAGAACCCGCGCGCGACGCGCGCCGCCTCTTCGTCGTCGAGGTCCGCGTAGGTGTTGAAGTACGAGGCGGGCGTGCTGAACGCCCCGCGCTTGAGCGCCATGAATCGCCCGAGATACCACTCGGCGATGTCGTCGACCTCGGCGTCGACATAGATCGAGAAGTCGAACAACTCGCTGATCGAGACGTCTTCGGGGCGCGGGGCGGGCTGGAGCACGTTGAGCCCCTCGACGATCAGGACATCGGGCCTGTCGACCGTGACATGGGCGTCGGGGATCACGTCATAGCGCAGGTGAGAGTAGATCGGCGCAGACACCCGCGCCGCGCCGCTCTTGACGCTCGTCAAGAAGTCGACCAGCGTGCGGCGGTCGTACGACTCGGGAAACCCCTTGCGGCGCATGAGTCCGCGACGCTGCAGTTCCGCGTTCGGGTAGAGGAACCCGTCCGTCGTCACGAGTTCGACGCGGGGGGTGGCGGGCCAATGCGTGAGCAGTTCCCGCAGCAGGCGCGCGATCGTGGACTTTCCGACGGCCACCGATCCTGCTATCCCGATCACGAACGGGGTCGTGGTGTCGGATTCACCCATGAACGCGCTGGTCGATGCCCCGAGGTCTTTCGCCGACTCGACATACAGGCTGAGCAGCCGACTGAGCGGAACGTACACCTCGCGGATCTCGTCCATGTCGAGGTGGTCGCCGAGCCCCCGGATCTGCGCGATCTCGGTCTGCGTGAGCGGCTGCTCCTCGCCCGACGCGAGCCGGGCCCAATCTGCTCGGCCGAACTCGCGGTACATCGTCGAGGGCAGCGCGGCGTGCTCGACGAGGTCGGTCACGGCGTCCCGTCCCCGCGCAGCAGCCGGACGACGCGGTCCAGGACGGCGTCAGCCACGGCGCGTTTGGTGCCCGAGACGTCGGCGACGATGTCGCCCGATGACGCGAGCACGACGGCAACGTTGTCGTCGGCTCCGAAGCCCCGGCCTGCGCCGACGGCGTTCGCGACGAGCAGGTCGGCGGGTTTGCGGGCCACCTTCTCGCGGGCGAGCTCCACGAGTTGTTCGCGGTCGTCCACCGTCTCGGCGGCGAACCCCACGAGGATCCGCCCCGGGACGGGTCGCGACACGAGGGCGGCGAGCACGTCGACGGTGCGCACGAGATGCAGGTCCATCCGCTCGCCGTTGACGGCCTTCTTGATCTTGCGCTCGGCGAACTCCGCGGGGGTGAAGTCGGCGACGGCCGCGGCCATCACGACGACGGCGGCGCTCACGGCCTCACGCGCCACGGCGTCGGCGAGCTCGGCCGCCGTGCCCGCCTCGATCGTGTGGATCTGCGCCTCGGCGAGCGCGGCGGCCGGCTGCGGGTCGAGGTGCGCGGCGATCACGGTGACGACCGCGCCGCGGGCGGCGGCCGCGAGTGCGAACGCGACGCCCTGCTTGCCGCTCGAACGATTCCCGAGGTATCTGACCGGGTCGATGGGCTCTCGGGTGCCACCGGCGGTGACCAGGACGCGGAGTCCGGCCAGGTCCTGCGCCGGGGCATCCTCTCGCGCACGCGCGTCCGCCGCGGCCAGGGTCGCCGCGACGATGTCGGCGGGTTCGCTCATCCGCCCGGGTCCGACATCCGCGCCCGTGAGGCGGCCCGAGTCCGGCCCCACGATGGTCACCCCGCGCGCCCGCAGAGTCTGGACGTTGCGGACCGTCGCGGGATGCTGCCACATCTCGGTGTGCATCGCGGGGGCCACGACGAGCGGCGCACGACTCGCGAGCACGGTCGTGCCGAGCAGATCGTCGGCCAGCCCGGTCGCGAGCTTGGCCAGGCTGTTGGCGGTGGCGGGGGCGACGACGATGACATCGGCCTGCTGCCCCAGGGCGACGTGTCGCACAGCCGAGACATCGTCGAAGACGGAGGTGCTGACGGGGTGGCGGCTGATCGCCTCCCACGTCGGCGCACCGACGAAGCGCAGTGCCGCATCCGTCGGGATCACGTGCACGCTGTGGCCCGCCAGCACGAGATCGCGAACCACCTGAACCGCCTTGTAGGCCGCGATTCCTCCCGTGACGCCGACCACCACCTCGAGCACGCGGGTCATGCGTACATCGCACGGTACGTGGGCACATGGCCCAGCGGCGTCGTGACCGGCTCGGCGGCCAGCACGGCGTGCGCGATCGCGCGGGCCATGACGTCGGCACCCGCCGCCAGCACCTGGTTCACCCGATCGCTGGCGTGCAACGACTCGAGGGGACCCTCGGGCGGCGGCCAGGGGCCCCTGCCGGTGGAGAGCGCGAAGGCGACGTCGCCGTCGGAGAGCGTGTGGATGGGACGGATCGCCCGAGCCATCCCGTCATGGGCGCACCCCGCCAGACGCAGGAGCTGCCCGCGGGAGAGCGGAATGTCGGTCGCCACGACGGCGAGCGTCGTATTGAGCGGCCTCATCGGAAGGCGGCCTCCGGCGAGCGCCGACAGCGCCTCGAACGACCGACGGCGCGCGGAGTCGTCCGGCGGGACGAGCCCGAATTCCGGGACTCCCGCGTCGTCGGAGAGCTCGAACTGCTCACCCCAGGGCAGTCCCGTCCGCTGGTTGACGGTGCTGCCGGCGGAGTTGACGACGACCAGCGCGCCCACGACCCCGCCGCCGGGCAGGACGACGCTCGCCGTGCCGACGCCGCCGCGGATCTCGCCGGCGACGGCCCCGGTCCCCGCCCCGACGGAGCCCTGTGCGACCGGCGCACCGTCATCGCTCGCGAAGGCGGACTCGAACGCCTCGCGGCCGAGAGCGGCGTCCGGCCTGGCGAGGAAGTCTCCCCCGCGCCCGAGGTCGAAGAGCGAGGCGGCCGGCACCACCGGGACGACGTGGGTCGGCTCATTTCCGACGACGAACCCGAGTCCGCGCTCGGCGAGCCCCGCCATGACGCCGCCCGCCGCGTCCAGTCCGTAGGCGCTGCCGCCCCCGAGGTAGACGGCGTGGATGCGCTCCACGACGCCGGTGGGATCGAGCGCGGCGATCTCGCGCGTCGCGGTCCCGCCGCCACGCGCATCGACCGCCGCCGTCACACCCGCGGCGCCGCCGAAGACGACGGTGGAACCCGTGAGCCACCCGTCGCCGACACGGCTCGCATGCCCCACCCGGATGCCGTCCACGTCGGTGATGGCGTTTCGGGGGCCGATGCGCAAGCGTCCGGTGCCGCCCAGGCGCCAGTCGAGGTCCGCGAGATCCACGCCTCCACCCTAGCCCCGGGCGGCGACGCACCCACCGATCAGTGCTTCGAGCCGGTCAGCGCGAGCACCCCGCCGAGCCCGATCATCATCCCGCCACCCGCCGCCGAAAGACGCTCCACGCGGCGCGGGCTGCGGGCGAACCAATCGCGGGCGGAGCCCGCGGCGAGCGCCCACACCGAGTCGCTCGCCCACGCGAGGATCGCGAAGACGATCCCGAGCTCGAGCATCTGCAACGGGATCGTGCCGGCGCCGTAGTCGACGAACTGCGGCAGGACGGCGACGAAGAACGCGATCGTCTTGGGGTTCGTGGCGCCGACGACGAACCCCTCGGCCACGAGGCGCCGGGTCGACGAGGCAGCGGCCCCCGCCGCGACCGCGGCCGCGGCGTCCTTGCGGTGACGGATCGCCTGGATGCCCAGCCAGACCAGGTATGCGGCGCCCGCGAACTTCACGATCGTGAACAGCACCACGGACTGGGCGACGATCACGCCGAGGCCGAGCGCCACCAGCACCACGAGGACGAGCATGCCGAGGGTCGTGCCGACGACCGAGAGGACGCCGCCCCGGCGACCGAGCGCGAGGGACCGACCGATGATGAAGAGCACCGAGGGCCCGGGCATGACGATCAGCACGAGCGACGCGATGAAGAACGCCACGAGCTGGGGCCACGGAACCATGCCGCGATCCTATTCCCGCAGGGCGAGCCGGAGCGCCCCGCGGTCGGGCTTGCCCGACGGCAGCTGCGGCACCGGCCGCCGCACGAGGCGCGCCGGGCGGGCGGCGGGGCCGATCGCGCCGGCGACGGCAGCGCGAGCGGCGTCGAGCAGGCGCGCGTCGTCCGTCGTTGCGGGCGGCTCGACGACGATGACGGATGCCTCGCCCCATCGCTCGTCCGCCACACCGATCACGACGGAGAGCTCGAGCCCGGGCACACCGCGCACGACGGTTTCGACGCGGTCGAGCGAGACGTTCACGCCACCCGAGACGATGACGTTGTCTCGACGCCCGGTGACCCGCACGACGCCGTCCTCGACCGTCCCGGCATCGCCCGTGCGATACCGGCGGATGCCGTCGGTACCGACCGGGAAGACCGAGGCCGTGAGCGCGTCGTCGCCGAGGTATCCGTCGGCCAGGGTCGGGCCCGCGATCAGCAGCTCACCGTCGACGGAGCGCGCCTCGACGCCATCGAGCGGCACGCCGTCGTACACGCAGCCGCCGCTCGTCTCGGTCGAGCCGTACGTGCGGACGACGCGGGCCCCGAGCGCCTCGGCCCGCTCGCGCAGGGGCACGGGGAGCGCCTGCCCCCCGATCAGGATCGCCTCGAACGAGCGCAGGGCATCCCTGGGGCCGTGCTCGCTCTCGGCAGCCGCGACGAGCGTTGCGAGCTGTGCGGGGACGAGCGAGGTGTACCGCGCGGCCGAAACGGGCATCTCGCGCGCGGCTGCGACGAAGGCATCCGGGGTGAAGGGTCCGGCCAGGTATACCGGGCGTGCCCCCGCGAGGTGGGCGCGGATGAGTACCTGCAACCCGGCGACGTAGGTCGCGGGCAGCGCGAGCAGCCAGGCGCCCTCGCCGATGCGCGCGGCCGTTGCCGTGGCCGAAGCCCGCAGCGCGCCCGCGCTCAGCACGACGGTCTTGGGCACACCCGTGGATCCCGACGTCGTGATCAGGATCGGGTCGCCGGAGCTCAGCGCCGCGGGCAGCGCTTCGGCGACGGCGCGCGGATCGCTTCCGTCACACGATGAACCCGGTAACTGCACGCTCACGGGGCCTAGAACTGCCAGGGGTACGGAGCCCAGTCGGGCTCGCGACGCTCGAGGAACGCATCGCGCCCCTCGACGGCCTCGTCCGTTCCGTAGGCGAGCCGCGTCGCCTCGCCCGCGAAGAGCTGCTGCCCGACCAGGCCGTCATCGACAGCGTTCATCGCGAACTTCAGCATGCGGATCGACGTCGGCGACTTGCCGAGGATCGTCCGGGCCATCGCGAGAGCCTCGCGCTCCAGGTCGGCATGCGGCACGACCCTGTTGACCGTGCCCATCTCGCGCCCCCGCTCGGCGGAGTACTCCTCGGCGAGGAAGAAGACCTCGCGGGCGACCTTCTGCCCGACCTGCTTGGCGAAGTAGGCGCTGCCGTAGCCCGCGTCGAACGATCCGACATCCGCGTCGGTCTGCTTGAACTTTCCGTGCTCGGCGCTCGCGATCGTCAGGTCGCAGATGACGTGCAGACTGTGTCCGCCGCCGGCCGCCCACCCGGGCACGACCGCGATGACGACCTTCGGCATGAACCGGATGAGTCGCTGCACCTCGAGGATGTGCAGGCGTCCCACGCGGGCCGGATCGGTGACGGATGTCTCGTCTTCCGAGTACTTGTACCCATCGCGGCCACGGATGCGCTGGTCGCCACCCGAACAGAACGCCCAGCCGCCGTCCTTCGGGCTCGGTCCGTTGCCCGTCAGCAGCACGACGCCGATCTTCGGGTCCTGGCGTGCCGCGTCGAGCGCACGGTAGAGCTCATCGACCGTGCGCGGTCGGAACGCGTTGCGCACCTCGGGCCGGTTGAACGCGACCCGCGCGATGCGTCCGTCGACCGAGACGTGCGCCGTGATGTCCGTGTAGGCGTCCGCGCCGGGCGCGAGGCGCCACTCAGCCGGATCGAAGATCTCCGAGACCATGAGACTCAGCCTAGGCACCCACAGGAGCAAGATGGGGTCATGACGGATGCATCGCCCCTCCCCTCGTTCGACGACCTCCGCGAACGCGCCGTCGTCGTCGCACTCCCCCTGCGCGTCCGCTTCCGTGGCCTGGACGTGCGCGAGGCGATGCTGATCGAGGGAACCGCCGGCTGGGCGGAGTTCTCGCCCTTCGCCGAGTACGACGACGACGAGGCCGCGACCTGGCTCGAGGCGGCGCTCGACTACGGCTGGAACGAGCCGCCCGCCCCGCGTCGGGCCGAGATCTTGGTCAACGCGACGATCCCGGCCGTGCCCGCGGCATCCGTTCCCGAAGTCCTCGCCCGCTTTCCGGGAATCCGCACCGCCAAGATCAAGGTCTCGGAACCCGGGCAGCGGCTCGCCGACGACGTCGAGCGGGTGCGCGCCGTGCGGCACGAGCTCGGTGCCGAGGGGCGCATCCGCGTGGACGCGAACGGCGGCTGGAACGTCGACGAGGCCGAACACGCCGTGCACTCCCTCGCCGAGTTCGATCTCGAATACATCGAGCAACCGTGCGCCTCGATCGACGAGCTCGTGCAACTGCGCGAGCGCATCCGCTATCTCGACATCCCGATCGCGGCGGACGAGAGTGTGCGCAAGGCCGAGGATCCGGTCGCGGTCGCGCGCGCCGGAGCTGCCGACCTCCTGGTCATCAAGGCCCAGCCGCTCGGCGGCATCCGTCGCGCCCTCGACATCGTCGAGCGAGCGGGGCTACCGGTCGTCGTGTCGAGCGCGCTCGACACCGCGATCGGACTGTCCATGGGCGTCGCCCTCGCTGCGGCCCTCCCCGACCTCGATTACGACTGTGGACTGGGCACGTCCGCACTCTTCGAGACGGATGTCGCGACCCTCCCGATGCGCGATGGCGCGATCGCCGTGGGGCGCATCCGTCCCGACGCCGACGCGCTCGAGCGGCTGGCGGCGGCACCCGAGCGGCGCGACTGGTGGCTCGAGCGTCTCGAACGGTGCCTCGCGACGCTCAGGACTCGTCGGGAGCGATGATGAGTTGCGCCACCTTGGCCAGCTCGGCACTCGTGTGTCGGCACAACCGCTCGTAGTCGAGACCGGTCATGACGGAACGCACCGAGGCACTCTCCCACGCCATGAGCATGAGCCGTGCCGCCTCGTCCGCCGGTACCCGCAGCACGAGTCGACGCGCACGCACGATGTCGGCCACGATCTGCGCGACGCTCGCGACCATCTCGGCCTCCTGGGCCAGGTAGGCGTCGGCGAGCGCGCGATTGCGGAGCGCGTGGATGCGGATCTCACTCATGAGCAGCACACCGAGCCGATCGTCGTTCGAGACGTCGAGCACACCCTGGATGATCGAGAAGGCGTCCGTGGAGACCGCAGACGGGGCGTGCGCGCTCTCGAGCTCGCCCACCCGCGCACGTACCGCGGCGACGCGCTCGCGCGCGACGCGTCCCGCGAGCTCGAGGAAGAGCTCCTCCTTGGACTCGAAGTTGGAGTAGAAGGCGCCACGGGTGTAGCCCGCGCGTTCGCAGACGGCCTCGACGGATGCCGCGTCCAGGCCCACTTCGGCGAACACCTGCGCCGCCGCGTCGAGCAGCCGCTGCCGGGTCGCTTCTCTTCGGCGCGTGGTCGCCACCGCATCACCCATGCGCGCTCCCTTCGAGAATCCTCACACCCGCCCCACAGCCTTGCATCCGCGAGAGCAATTACGATACACCTATGTATCGGATACATCGGCGTATCGATATGACCGTTCGAACGCCCTGGAGGCCGTGTGTCCACTCTGCTCTATTCGCTGGGACGCTGGTCGTACCGTCACGGCTGGCGGGTGCTGATCACGTGGCTTCTGCTGCTCGGCATCGGCGGCGCCGGGGCCATCCTGCTCGGCCAGGGCACCGATAACACCTTCTCGATCCCCGGGACCGAGGCGCAAGAGGGCCTCGCGCAACTGAGCCGCACGTTCCCCCAGGCGAGCGGCACGAGCGCGCAGTTCATCGTCGTGGCGGCGGACGGCGACCGCGTCGACCAGGCCCCGTATCTCGACGACATCAAGGCCTCCATCACCCAGCTCGAAGACGTCGACGGCGTGCTCGCCGTCACCGATCCTTTCAACGAGGCCGTTTCGGGACTCGTCACCGAGAACGCGTCGGCGGCGATCGTGCGGCTGCAGTTCAACGGTCAGGCGACGGATGTCTCGGCCCAAACGCGCGAAGAACTCACCAACGTCGTCGCCGATCTGCGCGACGAACTTCCCGCGGGCTCCGAGGCCGAACTGGGCGGGGACCTGTTCTCGACCTCCGTGCCGGGGGTGACGATCACCGAGGCCGTCGGCATCCTGATCGCCCTGCTCGTGCTGATCGTGACGTTCCGGTCATTCCTGGTCGCCGGACTTCCCCTCGTCACCGCCCTGATCGGCGTGGCCCTGTCGATGGCGTTGATCCTGTTCGCCACGGTCTTCACGACCATCTCGTCGACGACCCCTCTCCTCGCCCTGATGCTCGGGCTCGCCGTGGGTATCGACTACGCGCTCTTCATCGTCGCGCGACATCAAGACCAGGTGCGGTCGGGGATCGATCCCGAAGAATCGGTGGCGCGCGCGACGGGCACGGCCGGTTCTGCCGTCGTCTTCGCCGGCATCACGGTGCTCATCGCCCTGATCGGCCTGTCGTTCGCGAACATTCCGTTCCTCACGACGATGGGGATCGCGGCCGCCGTCGCCGTGGCCATCGCGGTGCTCGTCGCCCTGACGCTGACCCCCGCCCTGCTGGGCTTCGTCCGGGGTCGTGTGCGCGGACGGATGCCCCGGGTCCGCGCACCGCGCGCACGCCGGTCGGGCCCGGCCCGCGTGCCCCGTGGATTCGCGCAGCGTTGGGTCGGCGGCGTGACGCGGCATCCGATCATCACGACCGTAGCGCTGATCGTGGGCCTCGGCATCACCGCGATCCCCGCGACGCAGCTCGCGCTCGCGCTCCCGAACGCCGGGATGCTGCCGGAGTCGTCCGAGGCACGCAAGAGCTACGACCTGATCGCCGAGGAGTTCGGGCCGGGGTTCAACGGCCCGCTGATCATGACGGGCACGATCGTCACCTCGACCGACCCCGTCGCCCTGATGAAGGACCTCGCCGCCGAGATCGAGAAGATCCCCGGGGTCGACACGATCGCGCTCGCGACCCCCAACCAAACGGCCGATACGGGCATCATCCAGATCATCCCGACCACGGCACCGGATGACCCGGCAACCGCACAGCTCGTACGCGACCTGCGCGCACAGCACGACCACCTGCTGGAGACGTACGGTGTCGACCTCAAGGTCACCGGGTTCACCGCCGTCGCGATCGACATCTCGGATCGACTCGGTTCGGCGCTGCTCCCCTTCGCGCTCTTCGTCGTCGGGCTCTCGTTCATCCTGCTGATGCTCGTGTTCCGCTCGATCGCCGTGCCGCTCACGGCGGCGCTCGGGTACCTGCTCTCGGTCGCCGCCGCCTTCGGCATCGTCGCGGCCGTGTTCGAGTGGGGCTGGTTCGCCGATCTGCTGCACATCACCCGCACGGGACCCGTGATCAGCTTCATGCCCATCGTGCTGATGGGCGTGCTGTTCGGGCTCGCGATGGACTACCAGGTGTTCCTCGTGACCCGCATGCGCGAAGACTTCGTGCACGCCTCGCGCGAGCGGCGTGGACGCGCCGACCGGGCGACCGCGATCGCCGCCGTCCGCTCGGGATTCACCGCGTCCGCACGAGTCGTGACCGCGGCCGGCCTGATCATGTTCGCCGTCTTCGCCGCGTTCGTGCCCGAGGGTGACACCTCGATCAAGCCGATCGCGCTCGGGCTCGCCGCGGGTATCGCGATCGACGCGTTCCTCGTGCGCATGACGCTGATCCCCGCCGTCATGACACTGCTGGGCGACAAGGCCTGGTGGATTCCGCGCTGGCTCGACCGTGCTCTGCCGCACATCGACATCGAGGGCGACGCCGTGCGTCGCGAGATCGCCTACGCGGACTGGCCCGAGCCCGAGACGACCGCCGTCGCCGTCGCCGAGGACCTCTCGCTCGTCGAGGAGGACCGCGTCCTGTTCGCGGGTGTCGACCTGCGCCTCGAGCCCGGCCAGACCCTCGTGGTGTCGTCGACCGAGCCGATCGCCGCGCGCAGCGTGCTGCTCACGATCGCCGGACGCCTCGCGCCGAGCGACGGGCTCCTCAAGGTGTGCGGGCACCTCCTGCCCGGACGGAGTGCCTGGGTGCGCTCGCACGTGGGCGTCGCGCTCCTCACCGACAGGGATGACCCGCTGGCCGAACTGCGGCGAGCCCTGGCCGGATCGCCGCGCCTCGTCGTGATCGACGGACTCGATGCCGTGATCGGCGATGCCGAACGAGACCAGGCATCCGCCCTCCTGCGTGACGCCGCCGACCGCTCCCCCGACGGACGTCTGACGCTGGTGGTTTCCGCACGGCGCGAACCGGCCGCGCTCGCACTCCTCGCCGAGGCGCGACGCCCCGACGTGACCGGACTGACCCTGACGACGAACGAGGCTCGCACGAGCTCGAACGAGGTGAACGCATGACCCTGCCCATCGAGCGCGCGCGCTCGCGACGCCCCGTGACCTGGCTGACCGTGCTGGGGGTGCTGCTGCTGCCGGCCGTGCTGGGAGGCATCCTCGTCACCGCGCTCTACAACCCGACCGAGCGGCTGAACGAGATGAGCGCCGCCATCGTGAACGACGACGAACCCGTCACCGTCAACGGCCAGTACACGCCCCTCGGACGCCAGCTGTCGGCCGGACTCGTCGAGGGTTCCGATGACCTCGACTCGAACCTCAGCTGGGTGCTCTCGAACGACGAGGATGCGGCGAAGGGCCTCGCCGACGGGACGTACGACGCGGTCGTGACGATCCCGTCCGGGTTCTCGGCCGCGGCGACCTCGTCCGGTCAGGCGCTCGCCGACCCCGCGGCCACCACGCCAGAGAAGGCCGTGATCGAGGTGGCGACGTCATCCGAGTCGCTGCTGGTCGACGACGCGATCACCGCGCAGGTCACGCAGACGGCCGCGACCGTCATGGGCGAGCAGATCTCGACGCTGACGCTCGAGAACGTCTTCCTGAGCTTCACCACGCTGTCCGACCAGATCGGACAGGCGGCGAGCGGCGCCCGGCAGCTCGCCGACGGCGCCACCCAGGCGGCCCAGGGCGGCGCGGCTCTGCCCGGCGGCGCGACCGAGCTCGCCTCGGGCGCCAGCTCGGCATCCACGGGTGCTGCGCAACTCGCGGGTGGCCTCGACACGATCACCGGCGGCATCCGCAGCTCGTCGGGCGGGGCCGCCGGCATCGGCTCGGGGGTGACGCAGATCGCCGACAACCTCGCGGGGACGCAGCTGTCGCAGGCCGCGAACGGGGCCTCGCAGCTCGCCACCGCGGTCGATGGACAGAGCGCCGCGACGACGGCCGCCCTCAGCCAGCTCGTCGCGGACTGCGGGACGTCTGGCGCCTCGGGGGCGTTCTGCACATCGCTGCAGCAGGCTCTCGTGAGCTCGGGCACGACCGACGCGTATGTCGACCAACTCGTGCCCGCAGCCGCCGGCACCGCGGCAGGGGTCGGTCAGATCACCGGCCCGACGTCGCCCGTCGTCCAGGGACTGCGCCAGTCCGCCGCGGGTGCGACGAGCCTGTCGTCCGGACTCAACCAGCTCGCCGACGGCACGACTTCGAGCGCGAACGGTGCGCGCGGGCTCCAGAACGGAACCGCCCAGCTCGCGACCGGGGCCGAACAGCTCGGCGTGGGGGCCCAGTCCCTCGTCGACGGCGTCGGCTCCCTCGCGACCGGAGCGTCATCGCTCGCGGACGGTCTCGACCAGGCGACCGCGGCCCTGCCGACCTACACCGACAGCGAGGCGAAGAGCCTCGCGACCGTCCTGAGCAACCCCGTCGGCACAGAAGGCCTGGGGACGTCGCTGTTCGGCGCATCCGCGATCCCGCTGCTGTCGATGGCGGTGCTGTGGTTCGGCGGTCTCGCGACGTTCGTCGCCCTGCGCGCCGCGACCGGCCGCGCCCTCGCCGCACGCGAGTCCTCGCTGCGTCTGACGCTGCGGGCGTTCCTGCCCGCGGCCCTGCTCGGCGCCGCCCAGGGCCTGCTCGTCGCGATCGTGGTGCAGTTCGCCGCCTCGTACGACGGGGGTCAGTGGTGGACGTTCGCCGCGGTCTCCGTCATCGCGGGCATCGCCTTCGCCGCCGTCAACCAGGCGCTCGTCGCGGTTCTCGGGGGCGCGGGCCGCTGGGTCGCGGCGCTCGTCGGCGTGCTGGCGCTCGCGACCGGCATCGTCTCGACCGTGCCCGGCCCGCTGGCCTCCATCGCAGGGCTGCTCCCGACCGCCCCGGCGTACCACGCGATGGTCGGTGCCCTCACGAGCGCAGGAGGTGTGGCCGCCGGATGCGTCGGCCTCGCCGCGTGGGCCGTGCTGTCGCTGATCGCGAGCATGGTCGTCGTGGCACGCCGTCGATCCACGTCGGCACGAGCCCTGCTGGCGGCGCAGCCGGCCTGACGAGTGCGCGCGCGGCGACCTACGACAGACCGCTGTACGCGTGCAGTCCCTTGAAGAACATGTTCACGATCGTGAAGTTGAACATGACGGCCGCGAAGCCGATGATCGCGAGCCACGCCGAGCGCGTGCCGCGCCAGCCGCGCGTCGCGCGGGCGTGGATGTATCCGGCGTACAGGACCCAGATCACGAAGGTCCAGACTTCCTTCGTGTCGAAGCCCCAGTACCGGCCCCAGGCATCCTGCGCCCAGATCGACCCGGCGATGAGGGTGAACGTCCAGAAGATGAAGCCGACGATCGCGAAGCGGTAGGCGAGGCTCTCGAGGGCATCGGCGGTCGGCAGGGTCCGCAAGAAGCGCGGCGAACGAGCGGATGTCTCGACGGTGCCGTCCGCGACGACCTGGGCCGCCTCGACCGCTCGCCGCTCGCGACGAGCCTGCATGAGCTGCACGACCGACAGCGCGAACGCGAGCGCGAAGAAGGCGGTCCCGAGAGACGCGACGAAGACGTGGATGACGAGCCACACGCTCTTCAGCGGGTCCATCAACGGCACGACCTCGGTGTACAGGCCACCGAGCAGCACACCCGCGAGCAGGATGACGATCAGGCCCGTGATGAAGGTGCCGAGGAATCGCAGGTCGTAGCGGATCAGCACGAGCAGGTACACGGCCACGATCAGCAGGGTTCCCGTCATCGAGAACTCGTACATGTTCGACCACGGCACCCGCTCGGCCGCGATGCCGCGCGTGATGGTGGCACCCAGGTGGAAGAGGAACGCCAGCACGGTCAGGGCCGTGCCGACCCGGGCCCACATCTGGCGGGGCTTCCGCGGGGGCGCCGTCACCGATCCGGTCGGGGCCGAGCCCGCCGGCCGGGCCGGCGCACCGGAACCGAGGCGCGTGCCCGCACCGACCAGCTCGGGCTTCGTCGCGTATTCCGCCACCCCCTGTGCATCGACCGCTGCCGCCGAGCGGCGGGCCAGGTCGAGGGCATAGGCGATGAACGCGAGAGCGTAGATCGCGATGGCCGTCCAGATCAGGAGCACCGAGACGGCGTCCAGTGAGAGCGTTTCGTCGGCGGGCATGGCCTCAGTTTACGTCGGGGGCTGAACACCGAATGCCGCGATGTGCCGATCCGCGACCTGCGTGACGGCACCCCGCAGCGCGGGATCTTCGCCGCGGGCGAGGCCCGCGTACTCGAGGTCGATGAGCGGACCGTCGGCGCTCTCGCGTACGGCCGCTTTCACCCATACGCGTCGACGCGGCACGAACAGCGCCGTGAGCAGACCGAGCAGCGCCAGCACGGCGAACACCAGGACCCACACCGCCGACGGATCGCGGTGCACCTGCAGCGACGCGAAGCGCTTGACCGGGGCATCCGACGCGCTCGTCGCGGACTCGTCCTCGAACGTGACCGTGCCGAGTCCGTTCGGCAGATCGGCCGTCTCGCCCGGACGCAGTTCGATCGAGTCGGTGCCCGTCGATCCGCCCGTGAGTTGGGTCATGTCGCCGACATCGAGCGTGTAGACCGAGCGCGGTGTGCCGTCGTTGATGCCGAGGTCGCCCTGGAAGACGTTGAGGGTGAGCACCGGGTTGATCAGGTCGGGGAAAGTCGACGTGTAGGCCCCCGAGGTGAGCTCGTCCTGCGTCGGGTAGAAGAATCCGATCATGCCGAGCTGCTCGGGGAAGCCATCCGCGACCTTCACCACGCCGAGCGACGTCATGTTCGTGTCCTGGGGCAGGAACGGCTGCGAGTCGCGGTAACGCACGACACCCTCGGCGTCTCGCACGGTGATCGTCGGGGCGTAGCCGTTGCCCAGCAGGTACAGCTTGTCGCCCGCCAGATCGACCGGGTGGTTGACGCGGATGGCGTCCTCGCTCGTCTGGCCGCCGGGCTCGCGCGTCGTGATGACCGCGGCGAAATTGCCAGCCTGACCGACGGCGTTGGTGCCGAAGCCCTGATACGACACCTGGAACTCGTCGAGCGTGACCGCGTAGGGGGCGAGTCCGGTGCCGTCGACGAACCGGCCGGGGTTGAACGACGAGTAGTCGGTCAACGTGTTCACGAACGTCGTCCCCTCGACGACCACGCGCTGCGCCGTGTAGGCGAAGCCGCCGCCGAAACCGACCGCGATCAGCACCCCGACGAGGGCGATGTGGAAGACCAGGTTTCCGGTCTCGCGCAGATATCCACGCTCCGCCGAGACCGACCAGGTGCCCCGGGAATCGTCTCGCTCGACGCGATAGCCGCCGCGCCGCAGCTGGCTGGCGGCGAGCGCGATCGCGTCGGATGCCTGGGCCGAGGCATCCGCTCCGTCCGCGACCTCGACCGTGCGGGTCTCGTAGTCCGCGAGGCGCGAGAGTCGCGCGGGTGTGCGCGGCGGGCGCGACATGAGGGCCTTCGCGTGATGCTTGGCGCGCGGAATGACGCAGCCGATCAGCGACAGGAAGAGCAGCAGGTAGATGGCCGAGAACCAGGGCGACGTGTAGACGTCGAAGAGGCTGAGCCCATCGAGGATGGGCGCGAGATCGGGCTGGTCGGTGTAGTACTGCGTCACACCGTTCGGGTCTGCGCTGCGCTGCGGCACGAGCGACCCGGGGATCGCCGCGACGGCGAGCAGCAGCAGCAGCACCAGCGCCGTGCGCATGCTCGTGACCTGGCGCCACGCCCACCGCAACCATTCGATCGGACCGAGGCGCGGGGCCGAGACATCCGCCGCTCCGTCAGCGTGATCGCTCGGGCGGAGGGGGTCGGATGCCGTCGCTTCCGTTTCAGAGAGGGAGTTCGACACCGCTGATCACCGCCCCGAGTCTCGACATGATCTGACCCCACAGGCCGGTCACCATGAGTACGCCGAGCGCGATGAGCATGATGCCCCCGATGATGTTGACGGCCCGGATGTGCCGGCGCAGGAAGTCGACCGACCGCGTCGCCCATCCCAGGCCGAGCGCGATCAGGATGAACGGGATGCCGAGCCCGGCCGAGTACGCCAGGCCGAGCAGGGCGGCGCGGCCCGGGTCGCCGAGGTTCCACGAGACCGACACGATGGCCGTGAGTGTCGGGCCGATGCACGGGGTCCAGCCGATGCCCATCGCGAGGCCGAGCAGCGGCGCTCCGATCAGCCCGGCGTTTCCGCGCAGCTGCGGACGGAGCGTGCGCTGTGCGACGCCGAACATGCCGATGAACACGAGGCCGAGCAGGATGATGACGACACCCATGATGCGGGTGATGAGGTCGCCGTACTGGATGAAGAATCGGCCGGCCGCGCCGCCGAGGATGGTGACGGTCATGAAGACGACCGTGAACCCCGCGATGAAGAGCAGCACACCGCCGATCAAGCGGCCTCTGCCCGCCCGTGCGCCGCTCGAACCCGCACCGCGCGGTGCGACGGACCCCCCGATGAAGCCCAGGTATCCGGGCACGAGGGGCAGGACGCAGGGCGAGAGGAACGAGACCAGCCCGGCCACCAGGGCGACGGGGATCGCGAGCCACAGGGCGCCATCGACGATCGTGGCCCCGGGATTCACGGGGTCTCCGCATTCATGACGACTCCGCGAGCAGATCCCGCACGAGCGTCGACAGGATCGATTCGCTCTCCAGCTGACCGATGATGCGGGCCGCGACGCGACCCTCGCGGTCGAGAACGAGCGTCGTCGGGGTCGCCTGGATCGGGGTCGCATCGGCGAACGCGAGGCCGACGTTCTTGTCGTTGATGTCGATCACGCTCGGATACGTGACGCCATAGTTGTCGGCGAACGCCAGGGCCGTATCGGCCTGGTCATAGGTGTTGACGCCGAGGAACGAGACATCCTGGCCCTGGTACTCCTGCCAGACGTTCTCGAGCAGCGGCGCCTCGACGCGGCACGGGCCGCACGCGGCGTACCAGAAGTTGACGACCAGCACCTCGCCCGCAGAATCCTTGTTCGAGACCGGATCGCCCAGCTCGGTCACGCCCGCGAACTCGACCGGCTCGCCACGCTCGGCGGCGGGGATCTCGACGACGTCGTAGTCTCCGGCGATGTAGCCCTTGCCGCTGCCCTCGCGATACTCGTCGGCGAGGGTGTCACCGCCGCCCGTGCACGCCGCCAGCGTCACCGCGAGCGCGAGCGCCGCAGCCCCGCCCAGTATCCGTCGCACGTTCATACCGCTCCCACATCCACGGCACCGGCGGTGTTGGCCGGTTCGGCGTAGTCCACCTCGCGCCAGACATCGCCGACTCGTTCGAAGCTCGTCACGCTCGACAGCGCGCAGCGCCGACGTCGCGGGTCGTGCCGCAGGGGCAGCCCCGCGACCGAGAGGTGCGTGACCCAGATCGGCAGTTGGTGCGACACGATCACGACGTCGCCCCCTTCCACGGCATCCCACGTCTCGTCCATGGCTGAACGCATCCGCTCGACGACTTCGACGTAGGGCTCGCCCCAGCTGGGAATCTCGGGCCGGCGCAGGTACCGCCAGTTGGCGGGGTTGGCGAGCGCCTGCTTCATGCGGCGCCCCTCGAAGACGTTGGTGGGCTCGATCACCCGCTCATCGACGAGCGGGTCGAAGCCGAACAGCTCGGTGAACGGAATCGACGACTCCCGCGCACGCTGCAATGGTGAGCAGATGAGGGATGCCAGGGGTCGGTCGAGATCCTTGACGTAGCGCGCCGCATCAGCGGCCATCCGGCGACCGTCGGCGCTCAGCCCGAACCCCGGAAGACGCCCATAGAGCACGCGCGTGGGGTTGTGCACCTCGCCGTGACGCACGAGGTGGAGGCGGTCGGCGGGCACCCGTTCAGTCTACGTGGGGCTGTTCTGTACGGACTCTGTGCGGATCTTATGAGCGGCACGGAGGGACCGGATCCGGACGTACAGGAACCAGGCGACGCCGATGCCGACGGCGGCGATCACCACATATTGCAGGATGCCGGTGTACTCCTCGACGATCGGCCACGCCTCGCCGAGATAGAAGCCGGCGAGAACGAAGATCGTGTTCCAGATCAGGCTGCCCGCAGCGGTGAGCAGGCCGAACTTCCAGAGCGGCATGCGCGTGACCCCCGCGGGGATCGAGATCAGGCTCCGGAAGATCGGGATCATCCGTCCGAAGAAAACCGCCTTGCCGCCGTGTCGACGGAACCATTCGACGGTGCGGTCGATGTCTTCCGGGTGCAGCAAGGGCACCTTCGCGGCGATCCATCGCAGGCGCGGCAGGCCCAGCACGGCTCCGATGCCGTAGAGCAGGAATGCACCGACGATCGATCCGAGGGTCGTCCAGATCAGCGCCTCGGCGAGGGTGAACGTGCCGCGGCTGGCGGTCAGCCCCGCCATCGGGAGGATGACCTCGCTCGGCAGCGGCGGAAAGACGTTCTCGAGGGCGATGGCGATGCCGGCGCCGATCGGACCGATGACCTCCATGAGCGACACCGACCAGTCGACGAGGGCGGTGAGCCACGAGCCGTCCGAGACGTGGGCTGCGGGGGTCGTTGCTGCGGCGGTGATTGCGGTCATCGGGTGCCTTCGCGCTCGGTGATCGTGCTCGGTCGGGGGTGGGTCATATCCAGGTTATGGGCCGCGGATGTCTGGATTCTGTGAGCGAGACTCCGGTCGTCGAGCGAGTCGAAGGCGAGTCGAAACGACGACCCCAAATCACTCCTCGAACATGAGAACTATTTCATTTCTGATCAGCCTAAAACACCCTCTCAATGTCGGTGGCCCTCGGCAGGATTGAGGTATGAAAAGCCTCGTCGACACGCTGTGCGAACTGGTCGCGCAGGTCGGCGAGGTCGTTGATGCGGTGCACCGCGAGGGGCTCGTGGCCGCGGCAACCGATGCCGATCAGGCCGTCGCGCTCGAGCTGCTCGGGCGGCTCGGACGCCGTGTCGATGCCGTGGCGATCGAAGTCGTATCTGAGGTCACGACGCGCTCCGAATCGGTGGTGCGCGAAGAGCGGTTGACTGCGCGACTCGGGTGCCGGAGCGTGAGCGAGTTCGTGCAACGCACGACGCGGCTGGGCCCGCAGACCGTTGGTCGCCTGGAGCGCGCGGCGCGGGCCACGCGTCGGGGGCGCTCGGTGTTCTCGGGTGAGCTCGAACCCGCCGCTCTTCCCGCGATGCGCGAGGCGCTGTTGGATGGCGAGGTCGGGCTCGATGGAGTCTTGGCCGTGGCCGAACCGCTCTCGTCGCTGGTGTCAGGGGTGTCGCGCGAGGCGCTGCTGGTGGCCGATCAGGTGCTCGCCGCCGGGGCCCGCGGCGAGGGGCCCGATGGCGCCCCTCCCCTGTGCGCCGACCTGCTCAAGGTGCAGGCGCGGGTATGGGCGGTCGTGCTCGACCAGGACGGCGCCGAGCCGCGCGAACGCCAGGCGCTGCTGAAGCGTGCGCTGACACTGGGGCCGGCACGCGACGGGCTCGTCCCGATCCAGGGTCGACTGCTGCCCGAGGTCGCCGCGCAGTTGCAGCGCATCTTCGACGCCTCGCTGTCGCCGAAGGTCGCGGGCGATGGCGTGCGGTTCGTCGAAGCGGATGCCTCGGATGCTCCCGCGCCTCACGATGATCGGCGGCGACCCCAGCAGCAACACGACGCGTTCGCCGGTGCGCTCGCGGCCGCGGCCGTGAGCGGCGAGCTGCCGACGATCGGCGGCGCGGCCCCCACCCTGGTGGTCTCGGTCCGGTCGGAAGACCTCGAGTCCGGCCACGGCTGGGCACACACCGAGGGCACCGTCGAGCCCCTCTCGCTCACCGCGGCCCGGCACGTCGGGTGCGCGGGCGTGGTGCAGCGCGTAACCCTCGGCGACAACGGTCGCATCCTGCGCCTTGGCACGGAAGAGCGTGTGTTCAACCGCTACCAGCGCCGCGCGATCGCGTTGCGGGACGGCGGATGCATCATCCCCGGCTGCGGAGTGCCCGCCGGGTGGTGCGAAATCCATCACGTGACGGGTCATGCGCTCGGCGGTCCCACTCATACAGACAACGGTGTGCTGCTCTGTTGGTATCACCACAGATTCATCGACCGAAACGGCTGGTCGATCCGCATGAACCGGGGCGTACCCGAAGTCCGCGCACCTTCCTGGATCGATGCCCGGATGCTGTGGCGCCCGGTCACCCGCTCCCCCACAAGGTTGCGCGATCGGATCGTCCGGCAGACATGATGATGCAGTGACCGAGCCCATCGACCTGACGTTCCCCTTTGCGGGTCGTTGGATCGTGCAGAACAGTCCTGCCACGAGGGTGCCCAGTCACGGCACGCCCTTGTTCGCCAGTTCTTACGCGACCGACTTCGTGCCAGTCGACGACACCGGACCGAGCCCGACCACGCGGCCCATCGCGGCCTGCCCTCTCTCGGCTATGCCCTGACGCAGCGGCGTCGGGTCAACGCGGGATGGATCGGACTCGCCGGTAAGACGTCCGCCGCGCCCGCGCCGTGCCGCTGACCTTTCATGGCGCCCTCCCACGTAACGGCCAGGTCGTGACCGCGGGCCACCATGTCACACCCCCGTAGACTGGACCCTCGTGAGTCAACGCGTACTGGTCAACCAGCTTCAGGGTCTGCCCGACGGCACCGTTTCGGTCTCGGGATGGGTCGAGACCGTCCGCGACCAGAAGAAGGTGCAGTTCGTCATCCTGCGTGACGAGACCGGCGCCGTGCAGCTCGTGAACCCGGCGACGCGCGAGCTCGCCGAAGACGCCGCACCCGAGGCATCCGCTGCCCTCGCCCTCACCGAGACGATCTCGGGACTCGCGACGGGCACCTTCCTGACCGCCACGGGCGAACTCAAGCACGACGAGCGCGTCAAGCTCGGCGGCGTCGAGATCAAGCTCGCGACCCTCGACATCGCCGCGGCCGCCAACCCCGAGACCCCGATCGCGGCCGACTCGAGCGTCGACAAGCGCATGGACTGGCGCTTCCTCGACCTGCGCCAGCGGCGCAACAACCTCATCTTCCGCGTGCAGACCACCCTCGAGCACGCGATGCGCACCTACTGGATCGAACGCGACTACATCGAGATCCACTCCCCCAAGCTCATGGCGAGCCCGTCCGAGTCGAACGCCGAGCTGTTCTCGCTCGACTACTTCGAAGACAAGACGGCCTACCTCGCCCAGAGCCCCCAGTTCTTCAAACAGATGGCGCAGTCCGCCGGCTTCGGCAAGATCTTCGAGATCGCCCCGGCCTTCCGCGCCGACCCGTCGTTCACGAGCCGCCACGCGACCGAGTTCACGTCGATCGACGCCGAGATCAGCTGGATCGACTCGCACGAAGACGTCGCACGGATGCAGGAAGAGCTGCTGCAGTTCGCCTTCCAGGCCGTGAAAGACAAGCACGGCGCCGAGATCGAAGAGCTCTTCGGCGTCGAGGTGCAGGTTCCGGCCATCCCGTTCCCCCGCGTCCCGCTCGCCGAGGCGCTCGAGATCGTCAAGGCCCGCGGCTACGAGGTTCCGCGCACCGACGGCGACCTCGACCCCGAGGGCGAGCGCCAGATCGCCGCGTGGGCGCAGGACACCTTCGGGCACCAGTTCGTGTTCGTCACCGACTACCACCCGCAGATCCGCGCTTTCTACCACATGCGCGACGAAGAGACCGGGCTGACCAAGTCGTACGACCTGCTGTTCAACGGCGTCGAGATCACGACGGGTGCACAGCGCGAGCACCGCGTCGACATCCTGATCGAACAGGCGAAGGAGAAGGGTCTCGACCCCGAGCACCTCGACTTCTACCTCGACTTCTTCCGCTACGGCGCCCCGCCGCACGGCGGCTTCGGCATGGGCCTCGCCCGCGTCCTGATGCTGCTGCTCGGCGAATCGTCGATCCGCGAGGTCACGTACCTCTTCCGGGGCCCGACGCGCCTCGCGCCGTAGGAGCGCGGGAGGGTTCGTGACCCGACCACCGAGCCGCGTCCGGATCCGGGCGGCCGATCTGACGACGCAAGACGCGTTCACCGTCGGTCGACTCGTGCGCGCCTACCTGGTGCAGACGGAGCAGGAGAAGGCCGAGCGCGGACTCGCCGAGATGCCCGGCACCCTCGGCCTCCCCGATACCTATCTCCCCGAGGTCACCGAAACTGCTCGGGCCTATGACGGATACCTTGCGCTGCTGGCGGAGATCGACGGGACCGCAAGCGGAGTGGCCGTCGTGCGGCCTGACGCCCCGACTGCCGAGATCAAGCGCCTGTGGGCCGACCCCGAGATGCGCGGCCTCGGCATCGGCGCTGCGCTCCTGGATGCGGCGATCGCCGCGTGCCCGGAGTCCGTTCGCCTGTCGGTCTGGGACTGGCGCCGACCGGCGATCGGCCTGTATGAGTCGCGTGGATTCGAGCGGGTGGAACCGTGGGACCCGCGCCCACGACTGATCTGCCTGCAGCGCGCGCGTTAGCCACCGTCCCCCCGCCATCCAATCCTCACCTGCCGTTCACCTGGAACCGCTCCCTATGTAACCGGCGGTTCCTAGCGTTCCTCCCGTCCCCCCGATTCGGCGCCCTACCCGAGCGCCCGGGAACACCGAGAGGAATACACACGCATGTCATCAATCTCCCCGCGGCGTATGCGCCGCGTGCTCGTCGCAGGAACCGCGGCTCTCAGCGCCGCCCTGCTGCTGTCGTCCTGCGCCGGCGGATCCGGCTCCGGCACCGACTCGTCCGCCGGTGGCGTCGACGCGGCCACGGCGACGAGCCTGGCCGACTTCGGCACGATGGAGGAGCTCGAGGCGGCCGCCATCGCCGAGGGCCAGCTCAACGTCATCGCACTTCCCCGCGACTGGGCGAACTACGGTGAGATCCTCGACCTGTTCGCCGAGAAGTACCCCGAGATCACGATCAACGAGCAGTCGCCGGATGTCTCGAGTGCCGAAGAGATCCAGGCTGCCGAGACCAACAAGGGCCTCGACACCGCGCCCGATGTGTTCGACATCGGCCTGACCGTCGCCCTCCAGAACACGGATGCCTTCGCCCCGTACAAGGTCGAGACGTGGGACGACATCCCCGACGCCCTCAAGGAGTCGACGGGCCTGTTCGTCGGCGACTACGGCGGATACATGTCGGTCGGCTACGACTCGTCCAAGTTCGACGCGCCCGAGCAGATCAGTGACCTGCTGGGCTCGGACTACAAGGGCTCGGTCGCCATCAACGGTGACCCGACGCAGGCGGGCGCGGCATTCGCCGCCGTGGGCCTCGCGACGGTGCAGAACGACGGCACGCTGGACGACTTCCAGCCGGGCATCGACTTCTTCTCCGAGCTGAACGCAGCGGGCAACATGCTCAAGCTCGACGTCACCACCGCCACGATCGCGAGCGGCGAGACCCCGGTCGTCTTCGACTGGGACTACCTCAACGCCTCGCACAAGGCCGACAACCCCGCCTGGGAGGTCGTCATCTTCCCCGGAACAGGCTACGCGGGCTACTACAACCAGGCCATCAACGTCGACGCACCCAACCCGGCCGCAGCTCGCCTGTGGCAGGAGTTCCTCTACAGCGACGAGGTGCAGAACCTGTGGCTGAAGGGCGGCGCTCGCCCGGTGCGCATGGAGGCCATGATCGAGGCCGGCACGATCGACCAGAAGCTGGCCGACGCGCTGCCCGAGGCACCCGCCGACACGGTCGTCCCGACCGAAGAGCAGAGCACGAAGGCGGGCACCCTGCTCGGCGAGAAGTGGGCCGCGGCGGTCCAGTGACCTCTCTCGAAGCGACCATCGCCCCCGCAACGGGGTTGGCGGACGCCGCCGCCGGGTCGGAGCCTCTCGCTCCGGCCCGGCGGCGGGCCGCCCGCGGCAGCTGGGCCTGGCTCGGCCTGACACCGTTCGCGGTCTACGTCCTGGTCTTTCTCGCCCTGCCGACCGTGCTCGCGATCGGATCGGGGCTCTTCGACTCCGACGGCGCCTTCACCTTCGACAACCTGGCCGCCCTCGGGGACCCGGTGATCCTGCAGACGTTCTGGAACTCGACCTGGCTGTCGCTCCTCACGGCTGTCATCGGCGCGGTGCTCGGCGCCCTCGTCTGCTATGCGATGCTCGGTCTGAACGAGACCAGCGGCGTGCGTACGACGGTGGATGCGGCATCCGGCGTGCTCGCCCAGTTCGGCGGTGTCATGCTCGCCTTCGCCTTCATCGCGACGATCGGCACGCAGGGCGTCATCACCCAATTCGTGCTGGGCGCGACGGGCATCAACCTGGCCGAGGGCGGATGGCTGTATGCCCTGCCCGGGCTGATCCTCCCCTACGTCTACTTTCAGGTGCCGCTCATGGTCATCACGTTCATGCCCGCCCTGTCGGCCCTCAAGCCGCAGTGGGCCGAGGCCAACCTCACGCTCGGCGGCACCCGCCTGAGCTTCTGGACCACGATCGGAATCCCCGTGCTCGCCCCCTCGTTCCTCGCGAGCCTGCTGCTGCTGTTCGCCAACGCGTTCTCGTCGTACGCGACGGCCGCGGCCCTCGCCAGCCAGGGGTCGCAGATCGTGCCCCTCGGCATCCGTACCGCGCTCACGAGCGAGACCGTGCTCGGCCGCGAGAACCTCGCCGGGGCGCTCGCCCTCGGCATGATCGTGATCGTCGGGATCGTGATGTGGGCCTACTCCGTCGTCCAGAGTCGCGCCGCGCGGTGGCAAGCATGAGCGGCACGATGAACGGCCTCGCGCCCTCGCGCCTGACGCGCTGGATCATCGGCATCGTCGTCGGCGTTGCCTCCGTGATCCCGCTCGTGTCGACATTCCTCTACACGCTGCGCGACAACGCCTCGGGCGGACTGTCGCTGACCAACTGGGCGGCTCTCTTCGATCCCGAGAACGCGCGCCTCTACGCACCGATCTGGACGGGCCTCGGCAATTCGCTCGTGCTCGCCGTCGTCACGGTCCTCATCGTGCTGCTGTTGCTCGCCCCGACGATGATCCTCGTGTCGCTCCGCTTTCCGCGACTGCGGCCCGCCTTCGAGTTCGGCGTGCTCCTGCCGATCTCGATCCCCGCGATCGTGCTCGTCGTCGGCCTGACCCCGATCTACCTGCAGATCGGACGCACGCTCGGCACGGGCGCCTGGACTCTCGCCTTCGCGTACGGAATCACCGTGCTGCCGTTCGCCTATCGTTCGATCCAGGCCTCGATCGACGCCGTCGACATGAAGACGCTCTCCGAGGCGGCACGTTCGCTCGGTGCTTCGTGGCCGACCGTCGTGCTGCGCGTCCTCGCCCCGAACCTGCGGCAGGGTTTGCTCGCCGCATCCCTCATCTCGGTCGCCGTCGTGCTCGGCGAATACACCATCGCGTCGCTGCTCAACCGCCAGGTGCTGCAGACCGCGCTGGTCGTCGTGAACCGGATCGATGCCTACGCCGCATCGATCTTCACGCTGCTGGCGCTGCTGTTCGCCTTCCTCCTCTTGCTCCTCATCGGCCGCGCGGGCAGAGCCCGTACGGGAAGGACCTCATCGTGACCGACACCACTCCCCGCCCCCTGCCCCGCACCTCGGACAACCAGCTGCTGGCCGACGCCGGCGAGGGAACCCACGTCGAGTTCCGCGGGGTCGTGAAGGACTACGGCAGCACCCGCGTGCTGCACGGCGTCGACCTCGACATCAAGCCCGGCGAATTCGTCTCGCTGCTGGGGCCCTCCGGCTGCGGCAAGACCACGGCCCTGCGCGTTCTGGCGGGCCTCGAGAACGCGACCGAGGGATCGGTTCTGCTCGGAGACCGGGATGTCTCGCGCGTCCCGACCAACAAGCGCGATATCGGCATGGTGTTCCAGGCGTACTCGCTCTTCCCGCACCTGCGGATGCGCGAGAACGTCGCGTTCGGGCTACGTCGCCGCGGTGTCGCCCGAGCCACCGCAGAAACCCGCGCGATGGACGCGCTCGACCTGGTCGGCCTCGGACACCTCGGCGACCGCTACACGCACCAGCTCTCGGGGGGTCAGCAGCAGCGCGTGGCGCTCGCCCGGGCCCTCGTCACCGAACCCCGCGTGCTCCTGCTCGACGAGCCGCTCTCGGCGCTCGACGCGAAGGTGCGCGTGCAGTTGCGCGACGAGATCCGCCGCATCCAGCTGCGCCTCGGTACGACGACCGTCTTCGTCACCCACGACCAGGAAGAGGCCCTCGCGGTCTCCGACCGGATCGCCGTCATGAACGCGGGACGGATCGAACAGGTCGGAACCCCGGAAGACCTGTATCTGCGCCCCGCGACCCCGTACGTCGCCGCGTTCGTCGGACTCTCGAGCACCGTGCGTGCGGACGTCCGGGGTGGCGTCGTCGAGCTCTGGGGTCAGCGACTGCCGGCGCAGGGGGAGGCCGTGGATGGCGCGGTCGACGTGTTCCTGCGGCCCGAGAACGTGCGCCTCGCCCACGACGGGGACGCGGGCGCGCTGGGCACCGTGCAGGAGAGCACGTTCCTCGGCAGCTTCCGCCGGACACTCGTGCGGACATCCGAGGGTGAGCTCGTGCGTGTCCAGCACTCCGCCGCCGACCGCCTGTCGTATGACGACACGGTTCGCCTGACGGTCGCGCCCGAACCCGTCGTGGTGCGCCCGATAGCGGTCTGATCGGGTCCGATCGCTAGAGCGCGACTTCCTCGGCACTCGCGTGGGCGCCGGCGACTCTCTTGTCGTCGGCGTCCAGCAGTGCCTCACGCAACCGATCGGGAGCGACGCGCCAGTGCGCGTGCAGGCGATCGTCGATGAGCACCACGGGGATCTTCTCCCACCACTGCTCATACAGTGCCGGATCGTCGAGGATCGACTTCTCGACGACCTCCACCCGATCGGCAACGCGTTCGGGAAGATCGGCGAGCACGCGCTCGACGACCCCTTCTGCGACGTCGCAGAGATGGCAGTCGGGCTTGCCGATCACGGTGATTGTGGGCACGAAATCATCCTAGGCACGGATTCTCATGCCCCGGCGCCGCTGTGGATAGCGTCGGATCAGCTTTTGATCAGGTCTTGCTCAGCACACGCTCACCGCTCGGTGGGATAGCCCGCCGCGATCCACTCGCCCGTGCCACCCTCGACATTCGTCGGCTCGTAACCACGGGCCTCGAGCGCCTCGACGACGCGCGCCGACCGCCCGCCGGCCTGGCAGATCACGTCGAACGGCTCGGCGGGCAGCTGGTCGAGCAGATCACCCAACTTCGACATGGGGAGGTTGACGGCGCCCGGGACGTGCCCCGCGGCGAACTCGTCTTCTTCGCGCACATCGATGAGCGGCACGTCGCCGCGCTCGTGCAGCTGCTGAACGGTGATCGACTTCATGGCCGGTTGTCCTTCGCCTCGAGATGAACGGATGACTGCTGCCGGGGGCGCAAACACGAAGCGCCCGTCCAGGGGACAGGCGCTCGGCGTGTGGGGACCGGAGTCCCCGAGCCGCTTACTTCTTGTTGCGGCGCTGGTGGCGAGTCTTGCGAAGCAGCTTGCGGTGCTTCTTCTTCGCCATGCGCTTGCGGCGCTTCTTGATGACAGAACCCACGGAGGACCTCACTATGTCAGGGGTGGGCGCCGTCCGCGATGCGTGCGGAGGGCCCGGGAACAGGCCCCGCGAACAGAGCCTTCGGAACAGCCTACCAGTCAGCCGACGTCGGCGATGGGACGGCCCAGGTCGAGAGGGCGGCTGAGCGCTTCGGTGACCGCCTGCTCCGGGACCCGATAGGAACGACCGAAACGCACCGCGGGGAGTTCTCCCGCGTGCACGAGACGGTAGACCGTCATCTTCGAGACGCGCATGATCTCGGCGACCTCGGCAACGGTCAAGAACCGCATGTCCGGCAATTCGGCCATCTGACCGCCCCACTCTCTCCCCAAACGCGAACGCTCAGCACACTCTAGGGGGGCGGGAGACGTGTGTAAACCCGTGTGACTCGTGAGACGGGTGTGACGAGCGGGTCGGATGCGTCACACGCGCCGCTGATTACGTGCGGCGGCGGAACGCCGACGTCACGGCGTGCTTCGCGGATGCAGCGGCCCGGCCGACGAACTCCGCCGCGTGAGCCGCGGGCTCGGGGAGCCCTCCCGAGCCGATCCGGACGAGGGTCTCGGTGTCGGTCTCGTCCATGAAGAACGGGACGAGCCAGTCGTCGACGGTCTCGAGCGGGGTGCTCTGCAGGCTGTAGTAGCGATGCTGTCCCTCTTCGCGCACGGTGACGAGGTCCGCCTCGCGCAGCACTTTCAAGTGCTTCGACACGGTCGGCTGACTGACGCCGAGCTCATGAACGATCTGCGAGACGCTGGTTCCACCGTCCCCCGAAGAGGAACGAGCGAGCAGGATCTGCAGGATCTCCCGCCGTGTGCCGTCCGCGATCACGTCGAAGATGTCCGCCATCCCCATAGGTTAGCCGCGCGAGGGCCCGAGTACCATGATGGAGGTTCTGCGCGAAGGGGGCGGCTGCATGGCGAGGATGCGGCCCTTGTGGACGAAACAGTCGACCACCCGGGCACTGACGTCCATCGGTCAGGTGCTGCGCGACTTCACCACCTCGTCGCCCGCGCGGTTCGCGATCCTCGTCTTCGCGTCCCTCATCCTGATCTTCACCGCGTTGCTGTCGCTTCCCGCCGCCTCCGCCAGCGGCCGGCAGGCGCCCCTCGTCGACGCGCTCTTCACCGCCGTGTCGACGATCTGCGTGACGGGCCTCACCGTCGTCGACATCGCGACGTACTGGTCACCGATCGGCAAGGGGATCATCTTCCTCGGCGTCAACATCGGCGGAATGGGCGTCCTGACGCTCGCCTCGATCCTCGGCCTGATCATCTCGAAGCGCCTCGGGCTGCGCGCCAAGCTGATCGCCGCGAGCGACACCAACCCGATGCGCGCGCACGGCGGCCCCGTGAACGAGGGCCAGACGGTCCGCCTCGGCGAGGTCGGTCAGCTGCTCATCACCGTCGCGATCTCGACGCTCGTCATCGAGGCCGTCATCGCGGCCCTGCTCTATCCCTCGCTGCTGCTCGCGAAGGTTCCCCCGCTCGATGCTCTGTGGGAGGCGCCCTTCTACGCCGCGATGGCGTTCACGAACACGGGCTTCACCCCCAACCCGGGCGGGCTCACGCCGTTCGCCGACGACTACCTCGTGCTCACCGTGCTGATGATGGGCGTCTTCCTCGGCAGCATCGGCTTTCCCGTCATCTACGCCCTCTCGAAGCACCTCTGGCACGTCAAGAAGTGGTCGCTGCACGTGAAGCTCACGCTCATCACGACCATGTTGCTCTTCGTGGCGGGCGCTCTCGTGTTCCTCGGCCTCGAGTACAACAACGCCAAGACGTTCGGATCGATGGACGCCGGGGACACGGTCTTCCAGGCCTTCTTCCTCTCGGCGATGACGCGATCGGGCGGCTTCTCGGTCGTCGACATCGGCGAGCTCAACGGCTCGTCGCTCGTGGTGGGCTCGATGCTCATGTTCGTCGGCGGCGGCTCGGCGTCCACGGCCGGCGGCATCAAGGTCACGACACTCGCCGTACTCGCCCTCGCGGTCTGGTCCGAGGCGAAGGGGCGCGTCTCGGTCGAGGCGTTCGGCCGACGCATCCCGAGCGACGTCCAGCGGGTTGCGCTGTCGGTCGTCGCGTGGGGGGCGACGATCGTCGCGGTGTCGACCATCACGATCGCCCAGATCACGAAGGCTCCGATCGCCGAGGTGCTCTTCGACGTCATCTCCGGATTCGCGACCGTCGGCCTGTCGACGGGACTGACGGCGGACCTTCCCGATCCGGCGGCCTACGTGATGGCCCTCACCATCTTCATGGGCCGCATTGGTACAGTGACTCTCGCCGCGGCCGTGGCCGCGACATCCCGTTCGCAGCTCTACTCGCTGCCCGTGGAAAGGCCCATCGTTGGTTGAGCAGATCCGCGGCGACGCGCCCGTCCTGGTCATCGGCCTCGGCCGATTCGGAGCCGCCTGCGCGGGCGAACTCGACCGGCTCGACCGCGAGGTACTCGCGATCGACGAGAGCCTCGACCTCGTGCAGAAGTGGTCCGAGCGGGTCACCCACACGGTGCAGGCCGACGCGCGCAACATCGACGCGCTCACGCAGATCGGCGCGGCTGACTTCCAGGTCGCGGTCGTCGCCGTCGGCTCGAGCATCGAGGCATCCGTGCTCATCACCGCGAACCTCGTCGACCTGAAGGTTCCCCAGATCTGGGCGAAGGCGGTCTCGCAGTCGCACGGCAAGATCCTCGCGCGGGTCGGCGCGAACCACGTCATCTACCCCGAGCGCGAGGCGGGCGAGCGCGTCGCGCACCTGGTGAGCGGGCGGATGCTCGACTTCATCCGCTTCGACGACGACTTCGTGCTCGCCAAGATGTATCCGCCCCGGTTCATCCGTGGCGTCGGCCTGAACCAGTCGGGCGTGCGGACGAAGTACAACGTGACCGTCGTGGGCGTGAAGAGCCCCGGTAAGCCGTTCCGCTACGCCGAGGCCAACACGGTCGTGACGAACCACGACCTGATCATCGTGTCGGGCACCAACAGCGACATCGAGCGCTTCGCGTCACTCGACCGCTGACGGGCCATTCAGCTCCCGGCGGCCAGCTCGCGGGCCCGGGCGAGGGCGGCGTCGGCCGCGCGCGAGAACAGGGCGCCGAGCTCGCCCTCCTGCAGAACCGCGATCGCCCGCTCGGTCGTGCCCCCGGGGCTGGTGACGCGCCGACGCAGCTCGGCGGGCAGCTCTCCGGATGCGGCGAGCAGAGCGGATGCGCCGATGAACGTCTGCTCGGCGAGCACACGCGCCTCGGCCTCGGCGAACCCCTGGTCGCGGGCCGCGCGGGTGAACTCCTCGACGAGGAGGAAGACGTAGGCGGGGCCCGATCCCGAGATCGTCGACAGCGGATCGATCCGCTCTTCGGGCACCTCGACGACCACGCCGACCGTCTCGAAAAGGCGCCGGACGGCGTCGACCTGTTCGGCGGTCACCGCGGTCCCCGATGCGATGCCCGTGACGGCCTTGCGCACCACCGCGGGGGTGTTCGGCATCGAGCGGATCACGGCGACCTCCGCTCCGAGCACCCCGGCGAAGGTCTCGAGCGTGACACCGGCGGCCAGGCTGACGACGACGGCATCCGGGCGGAGCGCCGGAGCGATCTCGGTCAGCAGAGCGGGCACCATCGCGGGCTTCACGCCGATCAGCACGATGTCCGCATCCCGTACAGCGCGCACGTTGCCATCGGCATCGTCGGCGAGGGCGATCGAGGTCACCCCGGCCAGGTCCGCGAGCGCGGCGGCCTTCTCGCGCGAGCGGTTCGTGACGGTGATCCCGCCGCGCACGGGCGTGCCCGAGGCGAGCAGGCCCGACAGGATCGCGCCGCCCATCGATCCCGCGCCGAGAATCGCCACGGGAGGGAGCGGACGGACGGATGCTTCGTGGTCGACCATCAGGTCATCCTACGAGTCGCCGGGCTAGGATCGGCTCGGAGTCAGCGCTCTGAGTACAGGGCTCCGAGGAGAGGGACATCATGACGATTCTGGACGGGATGACCGCACGTCAGATCGAGACCCCGCGGCTCACGGTGAACGTGCTCGAGCGTACGAAGGACGACGCGGCGACGGCGCCCGAGCGCACCCTCGTGCTCATCCACGGACAGGTGTCGTCGAGCCTGATCTGGCAGGAGTTGATGCAGGATCTGCCGCGCGACCTGCGCGTCATCGCGGTCGACCTGCGCGGATTCGGCGCGACCGAGAATGCGCCCGTCGATGCCACGCGGGGCGTGCGCGACTTCAGCGACGACCTGCATGCCACGCTGGCGCTGCTCGAGGCGACGCCCGCGCACCTGGTCGGCTGGGCCCTCGGGGCAGCGGTCGCGATGCAGTACGCCCTCGACCATCCGGTGCTCAGCCTGACGCTCGAATCCCCCCTCTCGCCGTTCGGGTTCGGGGGAACGCGGCGCGACGGCACCCGGCTGACCGACGACGACGCCGGAACGGGCGCGGGGGTCGCGAACCCCGATTTCGTCGAGCGGCTGATCGCCCGCGACACGTCGACGGATGCCCCGACCTCACCCCGCAGCGTGTTCCGCGCCGCGTACGTCGCACCGGGCTACACGTCCGCACACGAAGACATCTGGGTCGAGGCGATGCTCTCGACCTCGACCGCCACCGGCAACTACCCGGGCGAGACCGTCGCGTCGGAGAACTGGCCCGGCTTCGCCCCGGGCGCGATCGGGGTCATGAATGCCGTCGCCCCGAAGTACTTCGACGTCTCGGGAATCGTCCACCTGAACCCGAAACCCCCGATCCTGTGGATCCGTGGCGAAGACGACGCCATCGTGTCCGACACGTCGTTCTTCGAAGCGGGGTATCTCGGCGAGGCCGGCGTGATCGCGGACTGGCCGGGTGCCGATATCGCACCCGCGCAGCAGATGGTCTCGCAGACCCGCGACGTGCTCGCCCGGTACGCCGACAACGGCGGCAGCGTGACCGAGATCGCGCTCGCGGGCGTGGGCCACACCCCGCACCTCGAGCGCCCGGCGGACGTGCGTCGCGCCCTGCTGCGCGTGATCGGCTACGTCGATCAGCCCGCCGATCCCGCCCCGCCCACCGAGGCGATCATCCTGAAGTCCGCGGACTGAGCGGCGGCGCGGCGTGAGTGCATCTGGTGGCGGAAAGGCGATCATCGCCGCGTTCCTCGCGAACCTCGGCATCGCCCTCGCGAAGTTCGTCGCGTGGTTCTTCTCGGGATCGGCGTCCATGCTCGCGGAGGGCATCCACTCCCTCGCCGATTCGGGCAATCAGATCCTGCTGCTGCTCGGCGGCCGGAAGGCTCGCAAGAAGGCCGATCAGGAGCATCCGTTCGGCTACGGACGCGAACGCTACGTCTACGCCTTCGTCGTGTCGATCATCCTGTTCTCGGTCGGCGGGCTGTTCTCGATCTACGAGGGCGTCGAGAAGCTGACGCACCCGCACGAGGTGACGAACGTCTGGATCCCGCTCGCGGTGCTGGTCGTCGCGATCGGGCTCGAATCGTTCTCGCTTCGCACCGCGGTGCGCGAGAGCAACCTCGTTCGAGCCAAGGGCGAGTCCTGGGTGGCGTTCATCCGGCACGCCAAGGCCCCCGAACTGCCCGTCGTGCTGCTCGAGGACGTCGCGGCGCTCATCGGCCTCGTGTTCGCACTCCTCGGTGTGGGCCTCACCGCCATCACGGGCAATCCGCTGTTCGACGCGCTCGGCACCCTGATGATCGGCACGCTCCTGATCGTCGTCGCGATCACCCTCGGCATCGAGACCAAGAGTCTCCTGGTCAGCGAGGGCGCGAACGAGGGCGACCACTCGGCCATTCTGCGCGCGATCGAATCCGGCGCCTCGCCCGTCACCCTCATCCACATGAAGACGCTCTACCTCGGCCCCGACGAACTGATGGTCGCCGCGAAGCTCGGCTTCCCCGCCGATCACACGCTCGATGAGGTTGCGGCCACGATCGACGAGATCGAAGAACGCATCCGCGCGGCCGTTCCCGCGGCGCGCGTGGTCTACCTCGAGCCGGACATCCTGCGTGTCTCGAAGAACGCGCCCAGCAGCGCGGCGGATGCCTCGGCCTCCACTCCCCCGACGACCTCCGCGCGGTAGGGCAACCGCCGATCGCGGACGACGTCGTAGACAGACCCCGCGGCTCCCGCCTTGTCGTCCCAGGAACCGAAGACGAGACGCGAAATCCGGGCCTGCAGGAGCGCACCCGCGCACATCACGCACGGCTCCAGGGTGACGACGAGCGTGTGACCCTCGAGGTTCCACGATCCGGCGATCTCGGCCGCGCGCCGGAGCGCCAGCACCTCGGCGTGGGCGGTCGGATCCCCGGTCAGCGCGCGTTCATTCCGGCCCTCGGCGACGATCGCTCCCGAGGCATCCGTCACGACGGCCCCGACGGGGACATCACCCGCGGCGCCCGCCTCGCCGGCGAGTGCGAGTGCGCGCGCCATCGCCGCGCGGTCGGCGGCGGAGACATCGGTCGGCGAGATGCCCCGGGATTCGACGGTCACGCCCCGAGCATACGACTCGGTAGCCTGTGCTTATGCGTGTGCATGTCGCCGATCATCCCCTCATCACCCACAAGCTGACGGTGTTGCGCGACGAGCGCACCCCGTCGCCCGTGTTCCGCCAACTCACCTCCGAGCTGGTGACGCTGCTCGCCTACGAGGCGACGCGCGCCGTGCGGGTCGAAGAGGTCGAGATCCAGACGCCGGTCACGACGACCACGGGTGTCCGCATCGGCAACCCGCGTCCGCTCGTCGTGCCGATCCTGCGCGCGGGCCTCGGCATGCTCGAGGGCATGGTCACGCTGCTGCCCACCGCCGAGGTCGGCTTTCTGGGCATGGTGCGCAACGAAGAGACGCTCGAGCCCTCGACCTATGCCGAGCGTCTGCCCGACGACCTCAGCGACCGCCAGTGCTTCGTGCTCGACCCGATGCTCGCAACGGGCGGATCGCTCGGCGCGGCCATCGAGTTCCTGTTCCAGCGCGGCGCGCAGGACGTCACGGCGATCTGCCTGCTCGGCGCCCCCGAGGGCGTCGCGGCGATCGAGCGCCAGGTCGCCGGACGCGATGTGACCCTCGTGCTGGGTGCGCTCGATGAGCGTCTCAACGAGAAGGGCTACATCGTTCCGGGACTCGGCGACGCCGGCGATCGGCTCTACGGAACCGTCTAGTCCTTCGCGACCTACTCCTTCGCGACCACAGTCACGGTGAATTCGACGGGCTGGATACCACCCTGCTCGTTGGTCAGCGTCACCTCGGTCTCGCCCACGGCCTCGGCCATCAGGCCCGGGTTGAACGTCGCGCCGTCGCGCTCGCCACCCTTCGAGAAGCTCACGATCGACGAGTCGGCGATCTCGGCCGAGTAGCTGTCTTCGGCGAGGTCGCCCGTGGTGATGTCGAGGGCCTGCCCGACGCGAAGCTCGACGCTCGCACCCTGAAGCTCCTCAGCGGACATGATGACGGGGGCTATCACCTCGTTGTCGCCCGAGGACGAGCAGCCCGCGAGGGCGAACGTAGCGAAGACAGCGGCGGCGGCAAGAGCCAGGATGCGGGTTTTCATGCGATCAGTGTGGCGGATCCGCGCCCTCCGGCGCAGCAGGCTTGCGTTTCGGCGTGGCGGGCCCGCGCTAGCGTTGGGGGGATGAACCACCGCATCGTCGTCATGGGGGTCTCGGCCGTCGGCAAGTCGACCGTGGGCGCGGCCCTCGCTGAGCGCCTGGGGATCCCGTTCCTCGATGCCGATGATCTGCACGATGCCGCCGCGGTCGCGTCGATGTCGGCGGGCATCGCGCTGACGGACGCCGACCGGATGCCGTGGCTCGGCCGCGTCGGCGACGCCCTGGCCTCGCAGCCCGGCGGCGCCGTCATCGCCTGCTCCGCGCTGGCGCGGCGCTACCGCGATGCCATCCGGGCCGCCGCGCCCGACGCCGTCTTCGTTCATCTCGACGCGCCCGCGGACGTGCTCGCCATCCGCGCGGGCGCTCGCGAGGGCCACTTCATGCCGACCTCGCTGCTCGCCTCTCAGCTGGCGACGCTCGAGCCCCTCGCGGCCACCGAGGCCGGGTTCGCGGTCGATGCGAGTCTGCCCGTCGACGATCTCGTCACGGCCGCGGCACAGCGACTGGATCCGACACCAGCCGAGCGAAACCGCTGAGCCGCGCCACCCCTTCGGGGGTATGGGGCAGATCGTCGAGCAAACCCGGCGAGTAGACGAGGAAAGCCGCGACCTCGGCGCGCGAGATCGCGACGTTCAGACGGTTGGCGAGCAGCAGGAACTCGAGCCCCCGGGGCGCGTCGCGCCCGGACGAGGCGGCGAGCGACACGATCGACACCGCGGCCTCTTGCCCCTGGAACTTGTCGACCGTTCCGACACGCACGGGCGGGAGCTGCGCCGCCGCGAGGGCCGCGAGGACGGTCGCCGCCTGCGCGTTGTAGGGCGTGACGATGATGATGTCGTCGGCCGTGAGCGGTCGTGGAGGCGCGACCCGCGCCTCCCCTCCGTCGCGGTTCAGGTCCGTCCACGTCGATCCGATCAGCCCGCTCACCAGCTCGACGACCGAGGCCGCCTCTTCGACCGACGCCGTCGCGTTGCCGTGATGGGGGATCGGAACGCAGTGCAACCCCGGCTCGACGCCATCGATCGAGCGCAGGGCGGCGGAAGGGTGGGAGGCGAGACGCCCGGCGTACGACAGGTTCGACACGGGCAGGGCGACGCGCGGATGCATGCGGCGACTCTCGGGCAGGAAGTACCCGAGAGCATCGGGCAACACCGCCGAGCCGTCCATGATCCAGCCGAGCGCCGACGTGTCGACGGGTTCCGGATGCGTTCCCTGGCTCACCTGCGGGAGCTGCTGCGGGTCGCCCAGCAGGAGCAGTCGCTGCGCGGCGACCGACACCGCGATCGTCGAGGCGAGCGAGAACTGCCCGGCCTCGTCGATCACGAGCAGGTCGAGCGATCCGCGCGGGAAACGACCGTCGTGGCTGAAGTCCCAGGCGGTCCCGCCGACCACGAACCCCGACACGGCGTGCTCGTGCGCAAATGCCGCGACGCCGTTCTTGGGCAGCGGCGTGAACCGCACCTCGGCGGTGTCGTCCTTGGGCGCCTTGCCGACCCGCGCGGCCGGCACCCCGGCGTCGATCACCCGATCGAGCATGTGCTCGACGACCGCGTGCGACTGGGCCACGACGCCGATCTTCCAGCTGTGTTCGCGCACCAGACGCTCGATCACGTGTGATCCGACATACGTCTTGCCCGTTCCCGGGGGGCCCTGCACCGCGAGGTAGCTGCGGTCGAGGTCGCGGAGCGTCGCGACGATCGCCGGAACGGGATCGGCCGCGTCGGCTGGTTCCGGCCGACCCGCGCTCAGCCGCGGCGGACGACGCCGCAGCAGGTCGGTCGCCGGATCGGCGGGGAAAGCGGGGCTCGCCGCGATCACGCTGTCGGCCCACTCGTCGATCGCCACCTGCTGCGACAGGGCGCGCGGCGGCGCGGCGGGGGTGATCGCGATCGGCAGTTCGCCCCAGGTGAACCCGCCCCGGGCGCGTTCTTCCACGAGCGCACCGTCCTCGAGTTCTTCGAGGACGCGACCGCGGTGATCGGCATGCAGCCACCGCGGCGACGCCTCGAAGACGAAAGGCGCCGGGAGTTCGTACAGCAGGAACGGTTCGCTCCCCACCGACAGCCGTGTGCCCGGCGCGAGTTCTCCGCGCAGGCGCAGGATGCGTCGATCCACCCGTTGCCCCTCGGCCCGGTGCCAGTCCTCCACGACCTCGCAGCGCGAAGCGTCCAGCACCGCGACATCGCGGCTCTGCTCCCACACCGACACGGGCTCACGCAACCGCAGGAAGTGGGTCGCCCAGAAGCTCTTCGCCTCGCGCGGGTAATAGTCGATCGCGGCCGCGCCGAGGCGCAGGGCCCGGGCATCTGGATCTGTGGATTCCGCATCAGCCCCCTCGGCGAGCGCGGTCAGCGCGACGGCACGCGGCGACGGCTCGTACCCGGCGCCATCGGGCTCGGGGTCGGCGGCCGAGACGATGCCCACCTCGTCCGCGCGGTCGCGTAACCAGTTGCGCAGACGCCGCGTCGAGACGCAGTCGTAACGGTTGTAGTCGGCGATGTCGTCGAGGATCGCTTCGGCGCCCGCGTCGTCGCCGGCGTCCTGGAGCATCCGCGCCTCGACGTACCGGACGATCGACTCGTCGCCGCGCTGGACATCGCTCTGCCGCGTCTCGTCGCCCATGTAGAGCGGCTCGAGCTTCTTGATGGAGTACGAACGCGACCCGACCCGAAGGGCACGCCGAACGATCGGGTACAGATCGACGAAGACACCGTCGCGTAGCAGCCGATCGACCTGCGCCTCGCCCGTGCCGTGCCGTGCGGCCATCGCCAGCAGATGCGTCGGCTCGTACGGGGCGTAGTGGTAGATGTGCATGCCGGGATGTGCCAGGCGGTGCAGGTCGACGAAGTCGAGGAAGCGTGAGAGGGCGACACGCTCCTCGTCGAACGAGTGCGCCCAGAGGCGTGAGAAGTTCTCGCGTTCGTCGACCCAGCCGAACAGGTAGTCGATGCCCCACTCCGTGCCCACACCCTCGGTGTAGAGCGGATCGCCCTCGAAGTCGAAGAACAGGTCGCCGGGATCCGCGGGCGGCAGCGCGGCCAGGGCCGCGGGCTCGACCACGCGGTACACCGGCACGGGAGTCATGTCATCGGGGGCGTCCGCCAGGGCGATCTCGGACGCACGCTGCAACTGCGCCTGCGTGCGGAGCAGGCCGAAGACGTCCGCGTTCATCTTCGCGGGCGGCGCCTGCGCGACCGAGAGTTCGTCCAGGGTGCGGATGCCGGCGTCGCGGAGTTTCGTGCGCTGCAGCGGCCGCATGCCCGCCACCAGCAGCAGGTCGCGGGATGCCTCGACCTCGATCTGGCACGTGGCACATCGACCGCAGGCGAAATACCGGTCGTCACCCCAGGCGGCGGGCGCATCGGCGGGACCCCGCTCGAGGTGACGGCTCTCGATCAGTTCGACCAGGCGCGCGTAGCGCAGGTGATAGACGGGCAGGATGTCGTCCACGAGATGCGAGCTCGTCGTGCCATCGCCGAGCAACAGCTCGACGCGATCCGACCGCGGCACGCCGAGTTCATCGAGCCGCTGTACGTATGCCGCGAGCTGCATGAGCGCGGTGACGCGAGCACGACGTGCGAGCTTGGTGTCTTGAACCAGCCAGCGCCCGCTCTCGTCCCGAATCAGGAAGTCGGCGAAGCCGACGAAGTCGGCGGTGGCGAACGCCGCCTGATAGATGATGCGCACGGAGGGGTCCGCGAGCGCCGCGTTCGTGAGGCGGACGGCTTCTGCCAGGGCCGGAGCATCGACCGACGACACCTGAGCGATGGTGGCCACGCCATCCGGATCCTCCTCCCGATACCGCTCGAGCACGCGCCGCTCGTGTCGATCGCCGAGTCGTGCCGCGCGCTCCAGTGTGAGATCTTCGGGTTCGACGACCTGCTCGATGCGGCCCAGCCGCGCATCGATCGCACGGACCCACGCGAACTCGCATTCCGACGCGGCTTTGAGGTCGCTCGCGCTCGTCACCAGTCGGCCTTCGTTCTCGATGTATCGCACGGGGTCCCCTCCGTCTGCGACCCTACCCGCGGCCTCGGACAGCCGATCGGACTACGTGGACTTCTTCGTGCGTGCCGTCAGGTCGACCAGCGAGACGACGAATGCGAGAGAGATGCCGACACCGACCGTGACCATCCCGACCGCGTACGCGTCGTGATAGACGACGATCGTGGGGACGGAATCACCTTCGCTGTAGATCGTCGCGTAGAAGAAGGCGAGCGCGATGGCGGTGCCGATGGATGTTCCGATGCGCTGCCCGAGCTGACTCACCGACCCCGCGAGGCCGCCGCGTTTGGGCGGGATGTCGGCGAGCGCGAGCGTCTGGTTGGGCGAGACGACGAGCCCGCCACCCGCTCCGGCGGCGACCATGATCGCCGCCATGACCCAGATCACGGCGCCCGACGGCACGAAGAGGGCCGCCAGAACGAGCCCGGCCGTGCCTGCCAGCAGGATCGCGAGCCCCCACACCACGAGCGGTCGACCGATCCGGTTGACCCACAGACCGCCGAACCACGAGGTCAGGGCGCTCGCGAGGGCGAATCCGATCGTGACCATGCCCGCGAAGACCGGCTCGAGGCCGACCCCTCCCTGCAGATACAGCGTGGTCAGCAAGAACAGCGCGGGAAGCGCGGCGAAGTAGGCCGACGCCAAGATCGTGCCATTGCGGTACGACGAGACCCGGAACAGCCCGAGCGGGACGAGGGGCTGGTGCCCCCGCGCCTGGTATGTCCGCTCCCAGACGATGAAAGTGCCGATGAAGAGCACGGATGGAACGAGCAGCCACCACCGGTTCGGGTCGTCCGTCGGTGAGCCGGTCGTGAAGAGGAAGGGCCAGAGCAGCGAGACGACCGCGAGCCCGAACAGCAGGATGCCGACCGGGTCGAGCGAGAGCTTGCGCCTCGACTTCGTCCGCGTGGCCGGCAGCAGCCAGATCGCCGCGGCGATCGCGATCAGCGCCAGGGGAACGTTCATCCAGAAGATGCCGCGCCATCCGTCGGTCGGACCACCGATCGCGATGGCGAGCCCACCGAGCGTCGGCCCGAAGGCGGTCGCAATCCCGATGCTCGCGCCGAACAGACCGAACGCCTTGCCGCGCTCCGCCCCGCGGAACAACTGCTGGATCAGGCCCAGCACCTGGGGCATCTGGATGCCGGCGGCAACGCCCTGGATCAACCGGGCGACGAGCAGGACGGTGACGTCCTGCGCCAGAGCGCAGACGAGGCTGGTCACCGTGAACAGTGAGAGGCCGACGATGAACAAGGCGCGACGCGAGCGCTGGTCGCCGAGTCGCCCCATCGGGACGAGCGCCAGACCGAACGCCAGCACGTAGCCCGACACGACGAGCTGCAGCTCGGTCGATCCGGCGCCGAACGCCTTCTCGATGGAGGGCAGGGCCACGTTGACCTTGCTGAGGTCGAGGATCGTGAGGGCGGCGACACCGACGCAGACCCAGTAGGCACGCCACCGATGCCGCTCGGTGAGGGCGATCTCACGCGTGCGCGGTGGCTCTTCCGGGGGTGCCGTACTCATCCTGACCACCCTAGGGTGCCAGACTGGGGTGATGACCGACGGCCTTCCGTTCCGCAACGCCTACCGCCACGGCTTTGCGCGCGTTGCGGCGTGCACGATCCCGGTGCGCATCGGTGACCCCGCCTCGAATGCCCGGGCTGTTCTCGAGACCGCCCGCGAATGCCACGACGACGCCGTGGCCGTCGCGGTCTTCCCCGAACTCTGCCTGACCGGGTATGCCATCGACGACCTCGTACTGCAGGATGCCCTCCTGGATGCGACCGAGGCCGCGATCGGGCGTCTGATCGAGGCGTCACGCGATCTCATGACCGTGCTCGTCGTCGGCGCGCCGCTCAGGCACCGCAACCGGCTCTACAACTGCGCCGTCGTCATCCACGGCGGCGAGCTGCTCGGCGTCGTGCCGAAGTCCTACCTGCCCACCTATCGCGAGTTCTACGAGCGCCGCTGGTACGCGGCCGGCGACGAACTGACCGGCGATGAGGCGCGCTGGATCTCGGTTGCGGGCGCGGAGGCACCGTTCGGACCCCACCTGCTCTTCGCCGCCGAGGACCTACCGGGTCTGGTGCTGCACGCGGAGGTCTGCGAGGACGTGTGGGTTCCGATCCCACCGTCGTCCGAGGCCGCGCTCGCCGGTGCCACCGTGATGGTCAACCTGTCGGGCAGCCCCATCACGATCGGCCGGGCAGACGAGCGCGCGATCCTCTGCCGAGCGCAGTCGTTCCGCTGCCTCTCGGCCTACGTCTACGCCGCCGCCGGTCAGGGCGAGTCGACCAACGACCTGTCGTGGGACGGCCAGACGATGATCTACGAGCTCGGCGGGCTGCTCGCCGAGACCGAGCGCTTCCCGGATGGCCCGCGCCGGTCGGTCGCGGACGTCGACCTCGATCGGATCCGCCAGGATCGCGCCAGGCAGGGCACGTTCGACGACAACCGCCGCACGCACGCGGTACGCACCGGCGCATTCGTGACGGTGCCGTTCACGCTCGGCGTCCCCGCGCACGAGACGGGGCTCAGGCGTCCGATCGATCGTTTCCCGTTCGTGCCCGACGACCCCGCGCGCCTGGCCCAGGACTGCTACGAGGCCTTCAACATCCAGGTCACGGGACTCGTCCAACGCCTGACGGCGATCGGCGGCCCGAAGCCGGTCATCGGCGTCAGCGGCGGCATCGACTCGACGCACGCACTGCTCGTGGTGGCGCGCGCGATGGACCGGATGGGTCGTCCCCGCTCCGACATCCTGGCGTACACCATGCCCGGCTTCGCGACGAGCGACCACACGAAATCGAACGCGATCGCCCTCGCCGAGGCCGTCGGCGCCTCGATCGAGACCATCGACATCCGCGACGCGGCCAACGAGATGCTTGAGAAGATCGGGCATCCCTTCAGCGGCGGCGAACCGGTCTACGACGTGACCTTCGAGAACGTCCAGGCGGGCCTGCGCACCGACTACCTCTTCCGTCTCGCCAACCAGAACGGCGGGATCGTGATCGGCACGTCCGACCTGTCGGAGCTCGCGCTGGGGTGGGCGACGTACGGCGTCGGCGACCAGATGAGCCACTACGCGGTCAACACCGGAGTTCCGAAGACGCTCATCCAGCACATCATCCGCTGGGTCATCGCCGCGGGCGAGGGCGTCGACGCCGCGGAAGCCGCCGTTCTGCAATCGGTGCTCGACACCGAGATCAGTCCCGAGCTCGTGCCGGCCGACGCGGACGGCGCGACGCAGTCCACCGAATCGCTCGTCGGCCCGTATGCGCTGCACGACTTCACGCTCTTCCACGTGTTGCGGTACGGCTTCCTGCCGTCCAAGATCGCTTTCCTCGCGCACGAGGCGTGGGCGGACCCGGATGCCGCGGGCTGGCCGCCGGGGTTCCCCGAAGACGCTCGGCTGTCCTACGACCTGGCGACGATCGTGCGGTGGCTCGAGGTGTTCCTGAAGCGCTATTTCGCTTTCGCGCAGTTCAAGCGTTCGGCGCTGCCGAACGGACCGAAGGTCTCGGCCGCGGGCTCGCTCTCGCCGCGCGGCGACTGGCGGGCACCCTCGGATGGGAACGCGCAGGCCTGGCTCGACGAGCTACGGCAGGCCCTGCCCGAGCTCGCCTCCGACTGATGCGCACTCAGGCCGCGGCGTCCGCGTCGGGCGTCCGGTCACGCAGACCCACGCGGTCGGGGATCTCGAACGCCAGGCCGGGCAACCACGTGACGGGCTCGGGCCACGGGCGCGAGGTCGGCAGCGCCGTAAGCAGCCGCCGGAACGCGGTGTCACCCGGTGTCGCCGGGGATGCCGCGGGAAGGACCCGACGCGGAGCCCGGAATCCGAGGGCGCCGCACCACCAGTGCCGCCACGTGTCGTCGGCCGCGTCCGGATCGAGCACGATGTAGTAGTCGGGCATCAGCGCCGTGCCCTCCTCGAAGTGGGCGAGCGCCGCCTCGACCTCGACCTCGAGCGTGCCGAGCGTCGCGCGTTCCTCGTAGAGTTCGACCCACGCGGCCGCGACGTGTTCGAGGGGATCGGCGTCGTGCACGATCCAGGGTGTGCTGCACGCCGAGATTCGGCGAGCGGCGGTGGCGGGATCGGAATCCCGCAGCGAGAGGGTCTCGACTCCCGGGATGCCCTCGAGAGTCGAGATCGCGCTCGCCGATTCAGAACCGACGATTGCGACGATCGTTCCGGTGGCTCCCGCGAAAGGGGAGGTGTCTGAGTGCGCCATGACTCAGCCTACGTCCGCTCGTGTTGCGGGCGGATGTCCCGCACCGGCCGATCACGTAACAGTGGATCGCGCCACCCTCAGTCGCCGGAGCGGGCGTTGTAGACGACGATGCCGCCGCTGTCGACGGCCGCGCGGTAGGCGCGGAAGACCGCGAGGGCCTCGTCGCGCAGCACGTCCTGCACGACCTCGATTCCGCGGGCCTCGAACTGCTCAGCCCAGTCCTCGACCATCGGCCCCTCGTCGAAGGTGCTGATCTCTTCGAGCTCGGGACCAGAACCAGCGACGACGAGGGTGCGCACACCCGACCACATGGTGGCGCCGTAGCACTGCACGCACGGACGCCAGTTGACGACCAGTTCGTGGGGCGACAGTCCCTCGGCCCCGAGGTCCCAGGATCCGACACGGGCCTGCGCCGTGCCGAGCGCGGTGACCTCGGCGTGTGCCGACGAGATGCCGCTGCCGAGGACGACGTTGACCCCGACGGACACGATGCGTCCCGTGTCGGTCTCGGCGACGAGCGCGGCGAACGGTCCGCCGTTCCCCTCCCGCCAGTTGCGATCGGCGAGACGGTGCACGAGCGCCATCCGTTCGGCACGGTCCGGGATGATATCCGGCACGCCGTGCAGTTCTTCGGCGATCCAGTCGGGAAGGTTCACCGAGTACCCGGTGGAGAAATAGGCCATATCCATGGCCTCATCTTGCCGGATGCGTGTGTCGCGCTCGTGACGGGACAGAATGGGTGACCGTGAGACTTCTCGTCGCGGCTCTGGATGCCGAACTCGTGGCCTTCCCCGCTCAGATCGACGGCTTCGACCGCCTGGTGACCGGGCCCGGCAAGCTGAAGGCCGCCGTCGCCCTGACGCGTGCGCTCTCGGCTCGTGACTACACGGAGGTCGTGGTCGTCGGCACCGCAGGTGCGCTGGATCCCGACGTCGAGGCGGCCGTTCACGAGATCGGGGCCGTCCTGCAGCACGATGTGAGCGATTTGGACGGGATCGTCGGTCAGCACGTCTCGCTCCCGGCCCGCATAGAGCTGTCGAACCCGGGCCACGCGATCGCCACGGGCGACATCTTCGTCGACGACGCGGAGGCGGTCGTTCGCATCCGCGCGCTCGATGCCGTGCTGGTCGACATGGAGGCGTACGCCTACGCGTATGTCGCCGGGGAGTTCGGGGTGCCGCTGCGCATCATCAAGGCTGTCTCGGACCGCGCACAAGACGGCGCAACGCAACTCTGGGACGAGGTCGTCGCGGCGTGCAGCGCAGCGCTCTGGCAGAGCTTCCGCTCCGACTACGGGCTCTAGCGGTGGTTCCCTGAGGGGTTGTGAACCCAACGGGACACTCCATCGATCTCAGCGACCGCAAGGCATGGCTCCACCTGCCGATCAGAAGGGTGGTGGGTCGGTGTTGGGGGTGAAGTGGACTGCCGGGGGTGGTTTGTCGATGTAGACGTGCCCACCCGGCGACGTCCATTCCAGGACACCGCCGCCGAGTTGTCGGACGGTCCAGCCTGTTTCGCCTTTCAGGGTGTGGTGTCTCTTGCAGAGGCACGCGAGGTTGCAGGTGCGGGTTTCGCCGCCGAGGGCGTAGTCGTGGGTGTGGTCGCGGTCGCATCGGTGTGCGGGTTGCCGGCACCCGGGGAACCGGCAGCGCTGATCCCGTACGCGCAGGAACCGTTTCATGTCCGCCGACGGCGTGTATCGGTCGACGGCGAGAACGCACCCGGTGATCGGGTCGGCGAGGACCCGTTCCCACCCCGTCGCGTGCCCGGCGAGAGCGCGGGCGGTCGCGGGGTCGATCGGGCACCGCCCGGCGAGCTCGGCCGGTTCATCCGTGACCCCGGCCAGAGCGAGGGCGGGGACGGTGACGTTCACGATCGCCCGGATCGCACCCAACCCACCGAACCCGTCAGAGAGTCCGGCACCGGTTTCGACGGTCGGCGTGGTGGTGAGCAGCATGTCCGCGACCAGGTCCGCACGAATCTGATCCACCGTCCTCACATCACCCGGGTCGGCGTTCTTGATCGCCCGCGCTTGTTGCGTGATCCGGTCGTGCATCGCATGCGCCAGGACGGCGGGCTGCACAGAGGTGAACTCCGCCATCCCGTCCCCGAGGTCCCGCACACACGCACCCCGCGACGCACGCGCTTCCCGGTGGCGCTCCGCCAACGACCGGGGTTGGAGGGATTCCGCGAGCCGCGCCAACGCAGACCCCAAACAGCCGGGCGTGGTTCCCTCTGCCCGGACCAACGCCGCAGCCTCGAACTCCGACCGCGCCTCCGCATCCACAAGCGGCAACCCGTGCTCCATGATCACCGCAACATGCCCCGCACCGACCCGGCCCGCATCCCACGCGTCGAACGTCGCCGGGAACGCCTCGGCCAACACCGCGGCGTCGTTCATGCGGCGTTGCACCGTCCGGTCGGACATGTTCGCCGCGACACCCAACTCCGCCGCCAACGCCCGCACCGGCAACTCCGCCTCACGCGACGAGACCGACACCAACTCGGCAACGCGCCGCATCCCGAGGTCGGCCGCATCCGCCAACACCCGCGCCTGCGCGGCTTGCGCCCGCGCCACCGTCCGGGACGCCTCGGCGAACCGCACCGCGAGATCACGCGCGGCAACATCGACATCGTCATCGGACGCGACACGTGTGTTCGAATGCATGTTCGAAACTCTACGGACGACCACCGACATCCGACGCCCGAAAAACACCGAAATCACGCCACATCAGAGCGCGAAAGATGAGAGTTCCCACATCTTCGCCAACCGGCCGCTCACACAACCAACGCCGCGGCCGAAGCACGCAACGGGAATGCCCGACAACGTGAACGGGTTGCCGGAATCATGCGCTCCATCGTCTACTCCCAGACCGGAAACTCCGACGTCCTCCACGAGGTCGACAGGCCGATCCCCGAACCCGGCAACGGCGAGGTCCGGGTTCGCGTGATCGTTTCTGGCGTCAATCCGACGGACTGGAAGAGCCGGGCGGGCGGCGCACCCGCCCCGGCGCGCTTTCCGGAGCAGGCGCCGAACCAGGATGGTGCGGGCATCATCGACGCCGTCGGAAGCGGTGTCGAAGACTACTCGCCCGGGGACCGCGTCTGGATGTTCCTCTCGGCCTTCGACCGCCCCACCGGTACGGCGCAGGAGTACACCGTCCTCCCGGCAACTCTCGTCGCGCGGCTGCCCGACAACGCCTCGTTCGATGTCGGCGCCTCGCTCGGCGTGCCGGCGCTGACGGCGCATCGAGCGCTCACCGTGCACGACGGAGGACCGACGCGGCTCGCCCCCGGAGCACTCACCGGCCGGACCGTGCTGGTCGCGGGTGGGGCGGGCGCGGTCGGACACGCCGCCATCCAGCTCGCACGCTGGGCCGGCGCGACCGTTGTCACAACGGTCTCTTCCGACGCAAAAGCGGCTCTCGCCACCGCGGCCGGGGCGCACAACGTCGTCAACTATCGGGAGCAGGACGCAGCCGCCGAGATCCGCGCGGTGGCCCCCGACGGGGTGGACATCGTCGTCGAAGTCTCCCCCGCACGCAACGCCGAACTGAACGCCGCCGTCCTGGCCAACCACGGCTCCGTCGCCGTCTACGCGACCGACGGCGGAACCCAGATGAGCATCGACATCCGCACGCACTTCGCTCTCAACATCCGGTACCAGTTCTTGCTGCTCTACACGATGGGGACGGATGCGATCGGCGCGGCTGTCGATGATGTGACGGGCGCGCTCCGCGACGGCGCGCTCCCCGTCGGCCGAGACGCCGGCCTGCCGATCACGCGGTTCGCCCTGGACCAGACCGCCCCTGCCCATGACGCGGTCGAAGGCGGGCTCGTCGGCAAAGCGCTCATCGACGTAGCAACGAGCTGACCCGCCCGGTCCCGGGGCGATCCGCGTCCAGCAGTTGCGCCCGCACGGCGATACGGCGCGCCTCTTCGCGGTTCAGCCTGTGCATGCGCCGAGGTTACTCGGACATGCACCCCCGCGCGGCTGATCGTCGTACGGGATCTTTCCTCCCGCAACACCGCTCGGCATCCGTCCAGGAACCGCCGCGCGGACCGCCATAGGGTGGAACCACCAAGGGGAGTACTCCGACACGGTCGGCTCGTCACTACGGATGCCACGGCATCCCGGGCCACCGGTCCTCGTTCAGAGGATGGAGAAGACCTTGGCGTCGATTCATTCACGCCACGGTTGGGAACCCTCTTGAACATCACGCCGCTCATCTGGATCATCACGATCGCCGTCACGATCGCGTTCTTCGTCTACGAGTTCTTCGCGCACGTCCGCAAACCGCACGAGCCCTCCATCGGCGAATCCGCCCGGTGGTCGGCGTTCTACATCGGCCTCGCACTGCTCTTCGGCGTCGGCATCGGCGTCTTCAGCGACTGGACCTTCGGCGGTGAGTATTTCGCCGGCTACCTGACCGAGAAGGCCCTGTCGATCGACAACCTCTTCGTGTTCCTGATCGTGATGACCGGGTTCGCGGTGCCGAAGATATACCAGCAGAAGGTGCTGATGATCGGCATCGTGATCGCGCTCATCCTGCGCGGGATCTTCATCGCTGTCGGCGCGACCCTCATCGAGAACTTCTCGTGGATCTTCTACCTCTTCGGCGCGCTGCTGCTCTTCCTGGCCTACCGCCAGGCGTTCGCGCACGGCGAGTCCAACCCCGCCGACGGAAGGTTCATGCGTTTCGTCCGCCGCATCCTGCCCGTGACCGACGAGTACCACGGCGACAAGCTGACCGTCCGAAAGGGCGGCCGGCGCTGGGTGACACCGATGATGCTGACGATCATCGCGATCGGATTCGTCGACCTGATCTTCGCGGTGGACTCGATCCCGGCGATCTACGGCCTGACGGAAGAGGCCTACATCGTCTTCACGGCCAACGCGTTCGCGCTGATGGGGCTGCGGCAGCTCTTCTTCCTCGTCGGCGGACTGCTCGAGCGCCTCGTCTACCTCGCGCAGGGACTCGCCGTCATCCTCGCCTTCATCGGCGTCAAGCTCGTGCTGCACGCCATGCACGTCAACGAACTGTCGTTCATCAACGGCGGCGAGCCGATGCTGTGGGCCCCCGAGATCCCGATCTGGTTCTCGCTCGTCTTCATCGCGGCGACGATCGGGGTGGCGACGGTCGCGAGCCTCATCAAGACACGGGGCGACAAGCGGTCGGTCGAGGAGTTGACGCCCGACCGAGGTTCATCCCTGTAGCGCTTGACCCGAGCGCGGACCGTGGCCTAGCGTTGCAAGGCTGTGCCGACGGCACGGCGATCAAGGCAGGCCGAGAGGACGACGCGATGAACCCGCTGCGGGAGCTTCGCAATTCGACGGTGCTGGGACTCAAGCCCCAGTTCCGTTACGAGTCGTACCCTCCGGCGCCGGCCGTGTAGAAGCATCCGCTTCCCTCACGCCCCGCACCGCACAGGTCCGGGGCGTTTCCTTCTCCGCGTGGCGGATTCGGATCGTCCGTACGACCTGGACGACCCGCCTCCGCATCGCGCAGCGTCCTCATATGCAGGAGTTGCGCGCAACCATAGGAAAGGAATCATGGAGAGGCTCACGAACCGCCTGCTGTCGTGGGCGAGCCTGATCGATGAGAAGACCATCGAGCAGGCCCGCACATCCTCACGCATGCCGTTCATCTACCCGCACCTGGCGCTCATGCCCGATGCGCACCTCGGGTTGGGGGCGACGGTCGGATCGGTGATCCCGACACTCGGCGCCATCATGCCCGCGGCTGTCGGCGTCGACATCGGCTGCGGCATGATCGCGGTCAAGACCGCGTTCACCCGCGGCGATCTCGCCGGACGCGACCTCGTCGAGCTGCGCGAGCAGATCGAGCGTGCCATCCCGCTGTCGGCCGGACGCGACAACCGCAAGATCGTCGCGACGGCGGAGCCGCGGGTCGCCGAGCTTGAGGACCTCGCCGCGAAGGCCGGTTTCGATCCGGCCTCGTACGCGGGGCGCTGGCGCAACCAGCTCGGATCGCTCGGCAGCGGAAACCACTTCATCGAGATCTCGGTCGACGAGACCGACGCGGTGTGGATGTTCCTGCACTCCGGGTCACGAGGCGTCGGCAACAAGATCGCCCAGCACCACATCAGGGTCGCGCAGCGGCTGGCCAAGCAGTGGTGGATCGAGCTGCCGCACCCCGACCTCGCCTACCTGGTCGAGGGCACGCCGGAGTTCACGCGATACATCAGCGAGTTGCGGTGGGCTCAGCGATTCGCCCTGCTGAACCGTGAAGAGATGATGGACCGCGTCGCGAATCAGCTCGGCCGCTTCGTCGGCACGGGGCCCGGCGGCACCGGCGTCGACGAGCTCGAGCGGATCAACTGCCATCACAACTTCACCGAGTCCGAGATGCACTTCGGCAAGAGGGTGTGGGTCTCACGAAAGGGCGCCATCATGGCCGATACCGGTCGCCCCGGGCTGATTCCGGGGTCGATGGGCACGGCGTCGTACGTCGTGGAGGGCAGGGGCAACCCCCTGTCGCTCAACTCGTCGCCCCACGGCGCCGGACGGGAGCACTCGCGCACCTCGGCCCGCAAGACCTTCACGCACGAGCAGCTGCGTGAGGCGATGGCGGGCATCGAGTACCGGGACACGGATGCCTTCCTCGACGAGATCCCGCAGGCCTACAAGCCGATCGACCAGGTCATGGCGGACGCCGACGATCTGGTCACGGTGCGGCACGTCCTGCGGCAGATCGTCAACGTGAAGGGCGACTGAGAGACGGGCCCCGACGAGCGGGGGGCGGGCGACACCCGATCCCCCGCTGGCCGGTTCGCCCGTGACGATCAGGGGATGTGCCAGAACTCGCTGCCGAGCCCGTACACGTTCCAGATCCACCACCCCTGCCCGACCAGACAGGCGACGAGGACCCCGATCCTCCAGGCGAGACTGCGCGGCTGGGCCACCGCTCCCCACAAGGGCGAGAGCGGAAACAGAAGCCGGAGGAGGCTCGACTGCGGCAGGAACACGGCCAGCAGGTAGAGGGCGTAGCTGGCGGCCCAAAGACGGATCTCGATCCCCAGCCTCCGGACCTGAGGGACGAAGATGAGGATGCTCGCCACCGCGACGATGATCGCGAAGACGGCGACGGGCCCCCACGCCGGGTTCAGGGACCAGGTCTCGAACCAGTAGCCGGCCGCCTGGAACCAGCCCTCGAAAGGCACGAAACCGCCCTCGTCGTCCATCCAGAGGCGACGCCACGACAGCTCGGTCTGAAGGTACGCGTCTGCTCGGCCCGTCACGGTCGCCACGATGATCGGCCACGAAAGACCGCACATCGTCGCGAGTGCGGCGGCCCCGGAGATGTGGACGATCTCGCCCGGCCGCAGGGCTTCGCGACGGCGAGACATCCATCGCCAGGCGCCGAACAGTCCCAGCAACAGCGCGAAGGCGAGCACCCCCGGACGGAGAAAGGCCATCCCGAGGACGACGGCGTACAGCCAGCCGTATCGCCGCCGCTGCAGACTCAGGATGCCGAGCAAGGTCAGGAGCAGGAAGAGCGTCTCGGGATAGGCGACCTGGAACATCGCGGCGAGCGGAGCGGACGCGAAGAACACCACGGACCACATCGACGCGGAGCGCCCGATCGTGCCCACCAGCATCCGGTACAGAACGAGACAGCAGAGGTATCCGCTGACCAGCGCGATCACCACCGCCCCGGCGCCCCACGATCCGAGGGGTGCACCCACGATCGTGGACAACCACGGGAAGAGCGGCATGAACGCCCACGCGTTGTGGGCCACCTCGCCCGCATCCGTCAGGGGCAGCTGAGATGGGTACCCCTCCACGGCGATCCGCCGATACCAGCGGGCGTCCCACGCGTGCACGTAGGTGGCGATGTCGGCGCCCGGCCCGAATCGGGATCCGGGAGGCGACAGTGCGCCCGCGAGCAGCAGATAGGTCGTCGTGACGAGACGCGACGCGAGGTAGATCGCGGCTATGCGCGCGGCGGTCGAGCCGGAGAGGAGGGGACCTTCGCCGGGATCAGACCGCATGCGGTGACAGACGCGGCGTCGCGTCCGTCCACGTGATCACGAGTCGCGCGGCCGACGTGCGGCTGCCGGCCGCCTGGCGGATCCTGGCCGAGATCGCGTGGCGGACGGCCGCCGGGTCGACGTCCGCGCCTCCCGAGAAGTGCAGGAGGATCTCGCCCGGAGCCTCGGTCACGACGAGCGTGCCGAGTCCCGGCAGCTCCGTCAACGTCTCGTCAGAGGACATCCGGACGTGCTCGATCCCGCGCAGCGCCGTCGCCACCTGCGCCAGCACCGGCCGGGCGGAACGGGATGCGGGATGGATCCTCGCGTGCAGAGACGTCACGACATCAGTCTTCCCACCGAAAACGGCGCGGAAATGAACATTCGGTGACAGAGTTCGACGCGTGACCCGCGCCGGTCGGGCTCAGGCGGCCAGACGGTAGGTCTCGTGCAGACGACGGACCACGTTCCTTTCGACGAGGACCGGAACGTAGTGGCGCAGCCGCACCCCGTCGAACGACTCCAGCTCCTCGGCGATCAGGGCGAACACCGCTTCATCGCTCGATTCGGGAAAACGCCGTCGCAGACGCTCCGCGAGATACACGAGTGCCTCGAACTCGCTCTCGGGGTGGGTGCAACTCATGTACCAATTGTCCCCGAAGTCCCGGCGAACGGTCCCGTTCCACCCATTCTCATGGTCACGACGACGGGGCAGACGCGGTCTCCTCCGCGGCGTAGGCTTCGATCCTCGACATCGAGCAAGGAGACTGACGCCATGGCCATCACCGACAACGGGCCCCACCCGAACGCCTTCGACATCGAGTCCGCCACGCGACAGAACGAGAACTATCGCACCGTCGCCTGGACCGGGAAGTTCCTTCAGGTCACGCTGATGTCGATCCCCGTGGGCGAGTCCATCGGCCTGGAGTCCCACCCCGGGACGGACCAGTTCCTGCGTGTCGACGCTGGTCGCGGCAGAGCAGTCATGGGCCCCGCGAAGGATCAGCTGGATTTCGAGCAGGATGTCTCGGACGGATGGTCCGTTCAGGTCCCCGCGGGCACGTGGCATGACGTCATCAACACCGGCACAGCACCTCTGCGCCTCTACACGATCTACGCCCCGTCGCACCATGCGCTCGGCGCGGTGCAGCCCACGAGCGAAGATGCGGAGCGCGAAGAGGCGGCGGGCATCGATGAGGCGCCGTCCTGGACCGTGCAGCCCGCCGAGGAGGAGCCCGACCGGCACGCGTGATGAGCTGCGGGAGTCGGGAACGCCAGCCGAACGCTCAGCGTTTGCCCTTCAGGCGCGCCTTGGCTTCCTTCTCGATGAGCACCGGCACGAAGTCACGGACCTTCGCATCGGAGAACGTCGTGCGCGCGTACTCGACAGCGTCTGCGACCGACTCGGGTGTGGCATCCGGGAACCGCTCTCGGAGTCTCTCCACGATTTCAGAGATCGCCTTGCTCTCGTCGACAACCTTGTCACCTGACATCGTGCACTCCTCAGCAGCCTGGTGTTCTTCGCCACCCTTTCGCTGACTCTACTCAACCGAGGTGAACCGCCCCGCCTGAGCCGCACCCACGTCAGCGAGGACGAAGCACTGCGCTTTCTGCATCACACCGGCAACTGATCGCCGGGACGGTCGCGTGTCGCGTGATCGGAAGAGGCGACCCAGGTCGGTTGCTGGGGGTGCGGCGTTCGGCCAAGGTGAGAGCTGATCGCACCCGCCTCTTCCCGAGAGGGACCCCGTGTCCTCGCAGACCGCTATATCGCCGATTGCGCACCCCACTCCCCGACGCCTTCAGGGCGGGCGGGTGGGTTCGCTCGAATACGCGCTGCTCTTCATCGCCGTGTTCGCGCTGGTCATCGGGGTCGTCGCGATCGCGGTCGCGGCGCAGCCGCCCGGCAACCTGGTCGCGATCGTGCAGTACGTCGTGCTGTTCTGGATCTGGGTGGCGGCGGGGATCTGCGCCTGGTGGCGACGGCCGATGAACGGAATCGGGGGGCTGCTGCTCGTCGGTTCCCTCGCGCTGATTCTGGGCAGCGCCGGATACTTCGGCGTTCCGGGGCTGTACGCCATCGGGGCGGTCTTCTCGAGCAGCGCCCTCTCGGTCGCCGTGCACCTGCTGCTGGCGTTCCCCTCGGGTCGGATCCGGGACCGCCTGTCGCTGATCACGGTCGTCCTCGGCTACATCACATCGCTCTTCTTCGACCTGATCCGTGCGGTCGTGTTCGGAACGCCCGCATTCGCCCCCGTTTCGTTCGTCCAGAGCACGATCGGCGTGACGGTCATGATCATGACGGCCGTGGTGCTCGTGCGGCGTCTGAAAGCGGCGGATGCGGCTCACCGGCGCATCCTGCTCCCCCTCTTCACCTACGGCATCCTTGCGATCCCCGCGCTGCCGATGATCCCGAACGTGCTGCTCCCGCTCGGCGTCGACCCGGAGCTCGTCACGTGGATGCAGGGTGTCCTGCTCGCGGGGCTTCCGATCGCCTTTCTCCTCGGCGTCCTGCGCGGGGGTTTCACCCGGACGACGCCGCTCGAGGCCCTGAGCGAGTGGCTGGCGCTGCGCGGCGCGAGCCGGCCGGCCGTCGCACGGGCGCTCGCGACGACGCTCGGCGACAGCACCCTGCGTGTCGTGTACTGGGACGCGGCGCACGCTCGCTTCGTCGACGAACGAGGGCTCGAGGTGCGCAACAGAACGGGCGACGCCGGCCGGGGGTGGCTGCAGGTGCTCGTGGACGACGACCTGGTCGGCGCCATCGACTACGACGCGGGGATGATCGCAGAGCCCTCCCCCGTGCGGCGGGCGGCCGAGGTGCTCGCCATCGCCATCGACCGCGAGCGTCTCACGGTCCAGTTGCTGACGAGCAACGAGGCCCTGCTGCTCTCGCGTGCTCGCATCGTCGAGGCGGGCGACCGCGAACGGTTCCGGATCGCGCGCGACCTGCACGACGGCCTGCAGACGCAGCTCGTCCTCCTGGCGATCGAGGCCCAGACGATCGCGAACGCGCCCTCGGGCTCGGACGCTGCAGGTCCGGCTGAGGCCCTCCGACGGGGAATCGACACGGCCGCGGCCGACCTACGCCGCCTCGTGCACGACGTGCTGCCCGCCGCACTCCTCGAGCAAGGCTTCGTCGCGGCGGTCGAGGATCTCGTCGACCGCCTGCCCGTGGCTGCCACGTTCCGGGCCGAAGTCGACGAGCCGACGGTCGCACGACCGACGGCGCACACCGCCTACTTCATCGTCGCCGAGGCGCTCTCCAACACCGTCAAGCACGCGCGCGCGACGACGGTGCGGGTGACGATGACGCAGACCGACGGCCGCCTCGCGCTCGAGATCGAGGACGACGGGATCGGCGGCGCTCGGATCAACGCCGGGATGGGGCTGCGCGGTCTGGCCGATCGTGTGGATGCGCTCGGCGGCAGGATCGAGATCCGCTCCGAGCGGAGTCGAGGAACGAACGTGAGAGTGGAGTTGCCGTGCGCGTTGTAATCGGAGAAGACGAGGTCCTGCTCCGGGAAGGCGTCGCGCACATCCTGGCGAGCGACGGGTTCGAGGTCCTCGCCAGCGTGAGCGACGCGGCGCAGCTCGAGCGCGAAGTCAATCGGCACGTGCCCGATCTGGTCGTCACGGACATCCGGATGCCCCCCACGTACACGGACGAGGGGCTCGAGGCCGCTCTGCGGATCCGACAGGCCCACCCGAGCATCGGGGTCGTCGTGGTGTCGCAGCACGTGCAGCGGCGGTATGCGACCGAGCTGCTCGACGGGGGCGGAGGATTCGGGTACCTGCTGAAGCAGCGGATCGCGGACGTGCGCACCTTCACGTCTGACATCCGGCGCGTCGCGAGAGGCGGAACCGCGCTCGACCCCGAGGTCGTGTCGGTCCTGGTCGCGCGGGCGAGCCGGGGCGCCTCCGCCGTCGGCAGACTGACCCCGCGTCAGCTCGAGGTCCTCGGGCTCATGGCCGAGGGCCGCAGCAATGCCGCGATCGCCGCGCAGCTGGTTCTGAGCGAAAAGGCGATCGTGCAGCACACGTCGAACATCTACGACGCGCTGGGACTGCCGCTCGACGCCGACGACCATCGCCGGGTGCTGGCCGTGATCCGCTACCTGCAGTCCTCACAGCCCCCTGCCCTCTGAGAGTTCCCCGCGCGAAGTCCCTCGCGGGCTTCCGTCTCAACTGCCGTACAGGGTGTCGATCAGCAGGCGTGCCAGGACCGCGGCGGTCGGCAAGCCGTCGGCGCCGGGCGCGAGGTTCGTCCAGACGACCACCGTGACATCGGTTGCGGGGTCGTAGCCCATGAAAGAGTTGTATCCCGGGAGCGAGCCGATATGACCGTAGAACGAGTCCATCCCGGCCATCCCCCAGCCGTACGAACTGCCGTCCTCGTTGGGTTGCACGCTCTCGATCCGTCGCTGTTGCATGTCGTCGCTGAGCAGCCCCCCGCCTCCCAGAGCTTCCACCCACGTCGCCAGATCGGATGCCGTCGAGATTCCGGCGCCCGCGGCCGATGTCCACGACGCGTTGTCGTTCGTGTGATCGGTCGGCACCAACTCACCCGCCGCGGCCGCGGCGAGCTCGTCGTCCGACAACCACTCGCCCTCCATCGTGTCCACGTTGTTCGAGAACATGTAGCCGTGCGCGTACGGTTCCGGGATCGATGTGTCGGTGGCGGAGGGGTAGGACGTCTCGGACAGCCCGAGCGGGTCGAAGAGTCGCTCCTGGAAGATCCGATCGATCGGCTTCCCCTCGAGGTCCTGCGCGATGAGTCCGAGCAGGACGGTATTGGTGTTCGAGTATTCGTATCCCTCGCCCGGTGCGAAGTACGGCTCTTCGGCGAGGCCCATGCGCACCAGCTCTTCCGGATCCCAGACGCGCTCCGGCGTCTCGTCCAGCGCCGTGTTCAGCTCGAGGGTGGTCGTGTAGTTATGCAGACCGCTGCGCATCGTCAGCAACTGCTCGATCGTGATGTTCTCGCCGTTCGGCACGTCGGGGCGGTACATCGACACCGGGTCGTCGAGCGCGATCTCGCCCTCTTCGACGAGCTGCAGGATCACGGTGCCGGTCCAGGTCTTGGTGTTCGAGCCGATGCGGATGTGATCGTCCAGAGTGACGGGCGTCGACCCCGCCCACTCGGTGACTCCGTATGCGTGCTCGACCTCACCCTCCGGTGTGCGCACGATCATCACGGCGCCCGGGACGAGCATCGCGGCGGCCGAGTCGTCGAAGGCCGCGGTGAGCGCCTCGGCGTCGAAGTCGACGGTCGCGCCGCCCGACGCGGACGAGCTCGCCGTGGCACCACCGTTCGCGGTCGTGCCGCCCGCGCAGCCCGCGAGCGCGAGAGTTGTCACGACGATGGCCGCGGTCGCGATCCGTCGTCGGCGCGCGCCCCGGAGCAAGGTGGTCGTCTGGATTCTCGGCATGATTCGCACGTCGTCTCCTCTCGCCCGTGCGAGAGCGCCGGGACGGATCCAGCCTGGCGTCCGACACCGGATGGGGCCATGGACCCAGGTCGCCTACCGCCTGCGGAGCATGGACCCAGGTCCATTGCCATAACCTGTGCGGGAGCGGGAGGGTGGACCCGGGAGCGTGGGGTCAAGGGGGGTGCCCCCGCTCCCGACTGGTCCGATCCCCGCATCCGCATCACGACCGGCACAGCAGACAGAGGAACTTCCATGACGCCGCACGCCCGCCGTCCGCGCATCTCGCTCGCCATCGCGGGACTCGCCTCGCTCGCAGCGCTCGTCGTCGTGACGGGCTGCACATCCACCGCCGCTTCCGACACGACGCCGCCGGGCGCATCGAAGCCAGCCGCGATCCGGCCGGCGGCGCCCGAGGGCGGGCTGCCGGACGACCTGCAGACCGAGCTCCAGCGGATCGTGGATGCGACGATGACCGAGTACGGAGTGCCCGGATCCGCCGTCGGGGTCTGGATCCCCGGCGAAGGATCGTGGACGTCGTTCACCGGCCTCGCCGACATCGCGGCCGACGCTCCCGTGTCGAGCGAGATGACCTGGCCGCTGCGGAGCGTCACGAAGTCCTACACCGTGACGCTCATCCTGCAGCTCGTCGACGAGGGCGAGCTCCGTCTCGACGACACCCTCGACCAGTACGTCGACGGCATCACGAACGGCGATCGGATCACGATCCGCCAGCTCGCCGACATGTCCAGCGGCAACTCCGACTACACGACCGCGGCAGGCTTCGGCGAGGCGTACGGAGCCGACGAGGCCCACATCTTCTCGCTCGCCGAGCTGAACGACTTCCTCGTCGGGGAACCCGCGCAATTCGAGCCGGGCGCGGAGAAGGTCTACACGAACGCGAACACGAACCTGCTCGGTGCCGTGGTCGAGAAGGTGACCGGGCAAGACTTCGCCGAGGTGCTCGAGGAGCGCATCCTCGAGCCACTCGGCCAAACGGGCACGGAATACCTCCTCGATGCCACCGAGTGGGTGGACCACCCGCTGGGCTACGCGATCGAGGACGGCGAGCAGACGGTGCAGAACGACAACCTGTCGATCTACGGCCCGGCGGGCTCGATGGTGAGCACGCTCGACGACGCCCGAGTCTGGGCCGAGGCGCTCGGCGGCGGTCTGCTGCTCGGAGCGCAGACACAGGCCGAACGCGAGCAGGGCGCACCCCTCGACGCCGGCCCGCCCTACGACATCTACGCGCTGGGCATGGGAGAGACCAACGGATGGTGGGGCCACAACGGCGAGGGCCTCGGTTTCACCGCTGCGGTCTTCCACCAGCCGGAATCCGGGGCGAGCATCGTCGTCTTCATGAACGAATCGAACGTGGAACCGAAGGCGCATCCCGCCGATCAGGCCTTCCGCCGAATCGCCGAAGCTCTCGGAAACGAGTCCTGATCATGCGCGCATTCACACGCCGCACAGCGGCCATCGCCACCGTGCTCGGGGTCGCACTCGCCGTCACGGCGTGCACGGCGGAGCAGACCGATCCCTACGCCGTCGACGGTCTGCCCGAGGCCGCGCTGGAGGTCATGAACAAGGCGCCCTACGCGGAGGGAACCTGGTACATCGCCGTGCAAGACATCGACACCGGCGATGTGCTGATCGATCTCAACGCGAACAGGATGGCCGCACCCGGGTCGTTCGTGAAGACGTACAGCGCCGGCGCGGCCTGGCTCGAGTGGGGCCCCGACCACACCATCACGACGCCGGTCAAGCGCAGTGGCGAGGTCACCGCCGGGGCGCTCGACGGCGACCTCGTGCTGGTCGGCATGGGTGACATCACGATGGGCGGACGCACGAAAGCCGACGGAACCGTCGACTTCACGGACCTCGATCACAACGACGCGAACTTCCTCGCGGGATCGACACTCACACCGGAAGATCCGCTGACGGGGCTCGACGAACTCGCTGAGCAGGTCAAGGCCGCGGGTATCGACTCCGTCGCGGGCGACGTCGTGATCGACGACCGCCTCTTCGCCGGCGAGCTCGCGGGGCAGCCCGTCACGCCGATCGTCATCAACCAGAACCTGATCGACATCATGGTCCACCCCGGCAAGGCGGGCGAGCCGGCATCCGTCGACATGATCCCCGTCGTCTCACCGTGGGTCGTGACGTCCACCGTCGAGACGGTCGAGGCCGGCGGACCCACGAACATCACGCTCCCGAAACCGACCCGGGACGGAGAGATCCTGGTGTCGGGCACCATCGCGGCCGACAGCGACCCGCAGCTGAAGGTCTACGCGTTCGCGGATCCCGCGACCTTCGCCCGCACGGCCTTCATCGAGGCGCTCGAACGTGCCGGAGTGAGCGTCGCGGCCGATCCGATCATCGTCAACCCCGACGAGAACCTCGCCGACCGGGCAACCGTCGACGCGCTGCCCTCGGTCGCCGAACTGGAGTCGCTCTCGATCGAGCAAGAGGCGACCTACGTGATGAAGATCAGCTACAACCGCGGGGCGCAGACCTTGATCTGCCGTCTCGCCGCCGAACGCGGCTCGACCGATTGCGATGACGGTATCCCGATCGCCGCGGAGATCTGGGATGCCGCGGGCCTCGACATCCTCGGCGCATCCCTCGTGGACGGCTCAGGGTTGGAGGGCAACTACGTCACCCCGGCGAACGCCCTCCAGATCCAGACGCTCATGGCGACGCGACCCGACGCGGCGCGCTGGCAGGCGACCATGCCGGTTCTCGGCGTCGACGGCTCGCTGGCTGCGGTCGAGGCGGACAGCCCTGCCGCGGGCAAGGTGTTCGCGAAGACCGGCACCCTGATCGGCGGCGACCCGTTCAACGGGCGGATGCGGCTGACCACGAAGACGCTCGGCGGTGTGATGGAGGCCGCGACGGGACGGAACCTCGCCTTCACGATCATGGTCAACCAGGGGTTCTTCCCCGCGCTCGAGGGAGTCTTCGAGGCCAACGACGACGTCGGGGCCGTCGCCGCGATCATCCAGCAGGCCTACTGATGTCTGCTCTCGAACCGGACGGGCAGCAGCCCGTGGCCGCGCGACGATCCCGAGTGCGCGCTCCCTCCGTCAGATCCTGCATCCGATGACATCCGACGAGGTCCGGCTCGCCGGTTCAGGCCGATTCAGACCGGCGCGATCACGAGCTCCGCGATGTGGTCTGCCTGAACGGTGAAGCGGAAGCCGAGTTCGGCGATGCCACCCGGAAAGTCGCCCTCGAGGCGCGCGAGCACGACCCAGCCGGAGTCACCTTCACGCCGTTGACCGATGAGCGTCGTCGTGTAGGTGAACTCGGTGGCCACGGTACCCAACCACCCCAGAATCGCATCACGACCGTCGTACCGGATGCGCTCATCCGTGACGCTGGCATCCGCGGCGAACACGTCGATGATCGACTCCCGGCCGCGGATGTCGTCTTTCGCCGCGAGGTAGCGGACGATGGCGGCGGGGAGGGCGTCGGCGTCGTACGGAGCGAAGCGGTTCGAGTTCGTCATGTCGGGGTTCCGTTCTGCGTGGGGCCCGAAGGTGATTCCATCGGGGCGATCAACCGGGGTCGCACAGCCCAGACTGGGCCTTCCCCTCGGGGAAAGGTCAAACGGCGTCGACGGCCCCCGAGGTCAGCGCGATACGCGGAAGACGGGCCAGCCGATCTCCATGACGACGATCCGATCCACTCCGGGGAACCCCGTGACGTACGTCTCACGCACGGGCGCGTCGATCGCGAGCTCATGACGGGCCACGTATTCACCGAGCGCCGCGTACGCGCGCGGGACGGCCGCGTCGGGACCGTGGTGGGTGGCCACGGCCAGCTCGACCGCGGGCAGGTCGAGAACGGCCGCGTCATCGCCGATCGTGCCGTCGTCGAACCCTGGACCCACGGTCAGATACACCGTGGCGGCGCCGTACTCATCCGTGAACAGCTCGTTGGGCCAGACCCCGCCGTATGCCCCCGTGGATGACGGGTCGTTGTTCTCGGCGATGCTCTGCAGGGTGGCGATCCCTCGGCGGAACCACGCGCCGAGCGAATCGAGCGGGATGTCCTCGCTGATCGCCACGACGCGCGTTTCGGGAACGCTGCGGTGGACGATCTCGATGGGCGGGCCGCCGGCTCGAGTATCGAGCGCAGATTCGCGACCGCGGCGCGCGTTGCGCTGAGCTTCGCCTCCATCCGTTCCAGATGCTCGCTCAGCAGCCTCGCTCGCACATCGATGCTCGGCGCAGCCATGAGGTCGCGAACGGATTCCACGGGCACATCGAGTTCGCGCAGCGTCCGGACGATCTGAGCATCCGCGATCTGCTCTGCCGCGTACAGTCGGTACCCGTTCTGGTCGTCGACGTGGGCGGGAGCGAGCACCCCGCTCTGGTGGTAGAAGCGGAGCGCTTTGGCGCTCATCCGGACCGCGCGCGAGAAGTCGCCGATGGTCATGAGGTCACCCACGGGGCGATTATCCCGCAGGATGCTCACGCGTCTGCGGAATCTTCTCCAGATGCCCCCGCGCCACCGTCATCCGTGTCTCCGCTCGCCGGCAGGCTGTGCCAGATGTCGAAGGACACCGATTCCGCACCCCGCGCATCACCGGCGGCGAGAAGCTCGATGAGCTGCTCGTGCCTCGCGACGGACGCGCGTCCATCACCCGTGAACCGGTGTCGCTCGGCCCGGCGCACCAGCGGACCGAACTGTTCGAGAACCGCCTCGAGGGCACGGTTGCCGAGCGCGGCGACCGGGATCATGTGCAATTCGTCGTCGGCTTCGAGCGCGGCGGCGAGGTCGTTCGCGACGAGCGCGTCGGCGAAGCGGCGATTGGCGTCTCGCATGCGGCCGATGTCGTCGGCGCTCAACCGGCCCGTCGTCTCGCGCACCGCCAGCCCGTGCATGGCGGCGATGACGTCGCGCGCATCGCGGACCGCCCGCGGATCGATCGTGCTCACGGCCGTCGATCGGCCGGGCACGGCGACCACGAGTCCACTGGCCCCGAGGCGCAACAGCGCTTCGCGCACCGGCGTGCGACTGACGCCGAGCCAGGTTGCCAGATCACCGTCCCTCAGCTGCTCCCCCGGTTCGAAGGTGCCGTCGACGATCGCGTCGCGGAGGCGCAGATAGACGTCATCGCGGAGCAAGGAGCGGTCTACGCCAGAGCGGCCAGCGGGAATCGGCATGCAATACATTGCGCACACCTCGGGTGGGGATGCAAATCCTCATCCTCTATCGATCCGTGTATTTCAGTGTTCTGCACCGCGGTGCACAACGCGGTGCACAACGCGATGCACAACGCGGCGTGACGCAGCGTGCTCGGCGGAGTGACCTCGTCCGCAGCTTGTTGCTGCATTCGACATGTCAGCGAGCGGTCTGTCCGGCGTCGATCGTCACGGCCGACCCGCTGGTGAATGTCGATTCCTCACTCAGAAGAAAGCACACGGTCGCCGCGATCTCCTCCGGCGCGGCGTAGCGGCCGAGGGGGACGTCCGAAAGAAACGCTTCGTGACCGCCTGGGCCGACTTCATCTTCCACGGATGCCATGAGCTGGCCCGCTACCGGGCCAGGACAGATTGCGTTCACCCGAACATTTCTCGCTGCAAGTTCGAGTGCAGCAGTACGGGTGAGACCCACCACAGCGTGCTTCGAAGCTACATAGCCTGCTATTCCGGGGGAACCAACGAGACCTGCGACGCTCGCCGTGTTCACGATCGAAGCCCCCGAGCGCATCACCGCCGCGACGTGCTTCAGTCCCAGGAACACACCTTTCACATTGACTGCCATCACCCGATCGAACTGGAGGGCGTCGTATTCTTCGACGGGGCTGATCGGCCCGACGATGCCAGCGTTATTGAAGAACGCGTCGACGCGACCGTCTCCCAACGTCATCGCGGCGGCAACGTAGCCCGCCACCGACGGCTCGTCCGTGACATCGGCGACGTGTCCAACGGCCTCTGAGCCCGCCGAGCTGAGCGCACGTACGGTGAGCTGCAGCGCAGCCTCGTCTCGATCCACGCAGAGCACCTTGGCACCCTCACGCGCGAGCCGCAGTGCAGTCGCGCGCCCGATTGTCCCGCCTGCGCCCGTGACAATCGCGGTCTTCCCCGTGAATCTCGCTACTGACATTCGCCGTCTCTTTTCTCGTTCGCGCTGGAAAGGCCAAGCGTGCCAAAATCCAGAGCGGTAAACCATGTACGGGATCCCACAAGAAACACGGCCGAGTGTGATCCGGGATATGCCTATTCGGAGCTCGGTACGCCGAGTTCTGCGAAGAGGCGACCGGCCCCAGGCGGCCGCGAGTTGGGACTCGAAGCGGACTAGAACGCCACGTTCTCGCGTCCCTTGAGCTCGAGAATCTCGCGTGCCTCGGCAGGAGTCGCAACTTCGAAACCGAGCCCTTCGAGCACCTGGCGCATCTTCCGCACCTGTGAGGCATTGTCGGGGGCAAGCTCACCGGGGCCCAGCCAGAGCGAATCCTCCAGTCCGACTCGCACGTTGCCGCCCATCGCGGCCGACATCGCCGCAATCCGAAACTGCGAAGCACCCGCACCGAGGACCGACCAGCGGTAGTCATCACCGAACAGCCGGTCGGCCGTGCGCTTCATGTGCATGACGTCTTCGGGGTGGGTGCCGATGCCGCCGAGGATGCCGAACACGGACTGGATGAAGAGCGGGGGCTTCACCAGCCCGCGGTCCAGGAAGTGCTTGAGGTTGTAGAGGTGCGCGATGTCGTAGCACTCGAATTCGAACCGAGTGTTGTTCTCGTAGCAGGTCGCCAGGATGTACTCGATGTCCTTGAACGAGTTGCGGAAGACCAGGTCCTTCGTAGCCGCCAGAAATTCCGGTTCCCAGTCGAACTTGAACTCCTTGTACCGATCGAGCAGGTGAAACAGCGCGAAATTGATCGAGCCCATATTCAACGAAGCCACTTCAGGCTTGAGGATCTCCGCCGGCTTCACGCGCTCTTCGACCTTCATGAAGGGGCTTCCACCCGTCGTGAGGTTGATCACCGCGTCGGTCGCATCCTTGATCTGCGGAAGGAATCGCATGAAGCCTTCCGGTGTCTGGTCCGGTTGGCCGGTCTCGGGATTGCGGGCATGCAAATGCAGGATCGACGCGCCCGCGTCTGCCGCCCCGAGGGCGTTTTCGATGATCTCGTCAGGCGTGATTGGCAGATGCGCTGACATCGACGGCGGCGTCATCCGGAGGCCGACCCGCTGCTCGGCTGGTCTTCGATCGCACCTCGCGTGTGTGCATCGGGATCGACTTGGGCGCAACGCACGGATCAGTCGGCGTCATGGACCTGTCTGGAGAGGTGCTGCGTGAGGAGAGCAGGGTTCTCGACATCGCGGACGGACCGGCGCAGATCCTGACCTGGGCGCTCGACACCGCAGAGCGCCTCCTCCGCGCGACCGGGCGGAAGAAGCGCCAACTCCTGGGCATCGGGGTGGGGGTTCCCGGTCCCGTCGAGCACTCGACAGGACGACCGATCCGGCCGCCCATCATGCCGGGATGGGATGGCTTCGACATTCCCTCGTTCGTGCAGCAACGGCTTGAAGCACCGGTCCTCGTCGACAACGACGTGAACCTCTTGGCGCTCGGCGAACGCGCTACCCGCTGGCCGGCGGTCAGCGATCTCCTCTTCATCAAGGTCGCGACCGGCATCGGCGCGGGAATAATCCTCGGAGGTGCGTTGCAGCGCGGCGCCCGCGGTTCGGCCGGCGATATCGGCCACGTCCAGGTGCCGGGCGTCGCGGACGATCGCGACCTCGAGGCCATGGCGAGCGCTCCCGCGATAGCGGCCCAACTTGGTCGCGACGGTGCGACGGTGGCCACCGGTGACGTGATCGACCGTATCCGCACCGGTGACCCAACAGCGATCGCTGCAGCCCGGGAGGCTGGACGTGTCATCGGCAAGGTCACGGCGGCGTGTGTCAGCATCCTGAACCCCTCCGTCGTAGTGATCGGTGGACAACTGGGGGTGAATGTGCAGGAGATCATCGCTGGAGTCAGGGAGGTCGTTTATCAACGATCGATCCCCCTGGCAACGCAGCACCTGAACATCGTGCCCGCGGAGGGAGGCGCCACAGCCGGAATCCGCGGGGCGGGGCTGATGGTTCTGTCCGAACGACTCAGCGCATCGGCCGTTGATGACCTGATCGCACAGACCGTGTGACTTGACGGCCTACGTTCGCGGCTCGCACCACGATAATCGTCCGAGTCTCACCTCACACGCGCCTGGGGCACGAACTCGACGGAGGATGCAGCGCCCCGGCTAACTTCGATGCACTTTCAGGACGAGGGCTGCGCGACCGTGCCTACTCCTGGACGGCGAGCGTATTCCTGACACTCGCATCGCAGTACCGCACGAGCTGAGACGGGAACTCCGTCAGTATGCGAGGTAGGCGGAGTGAGCAATCACGAGGTCCTGCCACCCTTGCCCGACCGACTTGAAGACCGGCACTCCTGAGCGCCGAAAAGCAGGTCCCGAGCCACCCGACGTCACCAAATCCCGCAGCGGAACCAGCGCGTCTGCACTCAAGGCACCATCTGCGATCGCCATGACGACATCGCCTGCCTCGCGCAGCGCGGTAGGGACATCCTCGACGACGACCAGCGCGCGCCCCATCAAGACCGCGTCCAGCTCCCGGCGATCGGGGTGGTGAGACCCCACCGCGACGATCATCGCGTCGTCGCGGACCGACGCCCCGTCGAATAGCGGGCGTGCCGCGCTCGTCGCGGCCACGATGATGTCGGCCCGGGGCACGTCGCCGACGACCCCGACCGTGGCATGGATACCGTGCGCCCCGAGCCGGGCGACGAGGGCCGCCGAGCTCTCGTGCGAACGCGAGACGATCCTGATGTCGTCAAGAGGACGTACGGCAAGCAACGCGTGCACATGCCCCTCGGCCTGCGGTCCCGCGCCGAAGACGACGACTCGATGTCCCGCGGGCGCGGCGAGCGCATCCACAGCCACGGCGGACAAAGCCGGCGTCCGGATCGACGTCAACGCCGCGCCGTCCAGCAGCGCCCGGGGGGTGAGCGTCTCGGAGTCCATGAGGATGTACGTCGCCTGGATGCGGGGACGGCCAAGCGCGTCGTTCCCCGGAGCGACCGACAGGACTTTGACCCCCGCCATCCCGCCGTGCTCCGCCGGCATCAGGAGAAGCTCCCCGTGCTCAGTGGGAACGGCAGTCCGGGCGGGCTGTCCGGCCGGATCCAGGCCGCGCCGCAGCGCCGATCGCAGGGCACTCACCGCGTCATGCCACGGGACGAGCGCGAACACGGCGGCGGCGTCGAGCGTGATCACGTCGGAACCGGTCATTCGCCCTCCCCCGTGGTCGCCATGGTGCGTTGACGCGAAATCTCCGCGCGATCACTGTGCAGGATGCCCGGGGTGCGGCGCGACCCCACTGTTAGCCTCGGCGCGCGGCAACCGAGCGCCGCACGGACACAGGGGCTCATGACATGGATATCGACATCATCGCACCCGACCACGAATCGCTTGAGGAGGGTTCCTTCAGCCCGGCCATGCGTGCCGGCGGTTGGGTCTTCACCTCCGGGCAGGTGGGCGAGAGAACCAACGGGACCGTACCCGAGTCGTTCCCGGACGAGGTCGAACTCGCCCTCGACAACCTGGAATCCGTACTCGCCGCGGCGGGGAGCGATCTCGCGCACGTGATGCGGATCGAGGTCATCCTCGCCGATATGTCCGACTTCGCGGCGATGAACGAGGTCTACCGGAAGCGGATGAGTGCCCCCCGGCCCGCCCGTTATACCCATGGCTCTGCTCTCGCGCCGGGGTATCGGGTCGAGTTCGTGGCCACGGCTGTCGTGGTGGATTGAGATGTGCGCGGCATAGCCCGCCGCAGTCCTGCCGGTCATGACGGCCGGATGAGGTCGGCGATGAGGGCGACTCCGTAGCCGGTGCCGCCCGCGGCGCCCAAAGCGTCAGCCGTGTGCCGAAAGGCCGGTCCCGCCATGTCGACGTGCGCCCACGGGACCTCCGCAACGAATCGACTCAGCAAGAGGGCAGCCGTGGAGACGCGCGCTCGAGGTACACCGGGGAAGTTCTTGTAGTCGGCGATATCTGATGTGATCTGTGCGTTCACGTCGGCCTGGAGAGGCATCCGCCACACGCGATCCCCGGTCCGCTCCCCCGCTGCGAGCAGGCGCGACGCGAGGGCGTCGTCCGTCGCGACGAGCGCCGCGAAGTCATCCCCGAGCGCGTTCCGTGCAGCGTAGGTGAGGGCCGCGAGGTCCACGATCGTGCGCGGCCCCATCTCGACGGCCCGTGCGAACGCATCGACGAGGATGACCCGACCCTCGAAGTCCGTGTCCAGGATCTCGAGAGTCGCGCCGTTCCGGACGCGAACGACGTCACCCGGCCGGACCGCGTGCGCACCGGGCATGTTCTCGACGATCGGGATGACGGCCGAGAAGGAGCGACCCGGTGCAAGCGACGGCAGCAGCGAGAATGCGGCGATGACCGCCGCCGCGCCGGCCATGTCGGACTTCATGTCCATGAGCGCTTCGGGGGATTTCAGGGACATCCCGCCCGAGTCGAAGGTCACGCCCTTCGCGACGAAAGCGTATTCGGGCGGCCCCTCACCGAGGGCGAGTTCCAGCAACAGCGGCGGGTGGGCGGATCCCTTCCCGATGGCGATGATGCCACCGTATCCTCCGTCCTCCAGTTCCGCCGCATCCCGGATGACGACATGAACGCCCAGGGGCTCCAGCAGCTCGCGCGCCCGGCGGGCGAGTTCCGCGGGCGTGAGCGCGGAGGGCGGCAGATTGACGAGATCACGTGCGTGCTGCACGGCCGCGGCGATTCGCGCGCCTCGCTCCCAGGCATCCGGAGAGGATGCGCCCGCGCGTGCGGGCAGCGACCGCGATGTGAAGGTCGTCTCGCCGGTCATGCGGAAGCGGTAGCCGCCCCAGGCGATTCCGCGGGCGATCGCGACGACCGCCTCGTCGTCGGGGGACGCGGCGAACGAGTCGATGTCGACCTCGAGCGTGATCGGGTCGGATGCCTCGGACACCGCGAACGCCGCGGACACCCGGCGTGCGATGGCCGCGGCCGCGCGCGCCAACCGCTCGGGCGACGACGCGTCCCGAGCGCCGACGCCGGTGACTCCGACGATGTGGTCGCCCGACTGCTCGATCCGCGTCTGGCCGATGCGCCCGGTGAAGCCGTCCACGCGGCGCGCGTCGAAGACGTCGGTGTCGATGTCGTCCTCGTAGACCGCTCTGACGACGACCGTGCTCATGGCCCGAATCCAGGTTCGACCGGCACCCCGTCCAGCACGACCCTCGGACGCCGGTCGCTCCAGAGCATCGCGGGGTCGTCGAGGGGATTGCCGTCGAAGATCAGCACGTCACCGAAAGCGCCCGGTCCGATCCTGCCGATGCGGTCGTTCCTCAGCAGCGCCGCATTCACCGACGTGACGCTCCGCAACAGCTCGAGCACGCCCGAGACCTCGCTCTGCAGCCGGAGGCCGTGCAGTTGCTCGCTCTCGAGCCCTCCCATCAGGTCGGATCCGAAGCCCACGGGCACGCCCGCGCCGGACGCGCGCTCGATGGCGGTCTTGCCAAGGTCGAGCACCTCGGCATTCTTGGCGAGCCCGATGGAGGTCATGCCCAGCTCGCCGCCGTGGCGGGACATCGCGTCGTATGTGACCAGGGTGGGTACGAGGTACGCACCGGCATCCGCCATCGCGCGCGCCGTCTCCTCGTCGAGCAGGTTCCCGTGCTCGATCGAGCGGACCCCGCCGCGCAGGGCGTGCTGGATGGCTTCCGATGAGTAAGCGTGCGCCGCCACGTAGCTTCCGCGCCGGGCCGCCTCCTCGGACACGACGCGGATCTCTGCCAGTGAGTACTGCGGGATCTTCAGCGGATCGGTCGGTGAGGTCACACCGCCCGACGCCATGATCTTGATGGCGTGCGCTCCCCCGTGCAGGCGGCTCCGCACGGCGATCCGCAACGCGTCCACCCCGTCGACGATCTCGAGGCCCGGGCCGCCGTGGAAGCAGAGCGTGTCGTCGGGCGAGGTCGGGTCGCCGTGCCCGCCGGTCTGACTCAGGGCCGCGCCGGAGTAGAAGTAGCGCGGCGAGGTGAACAGGCCCTGCTCGATCGCGGTGTGCAGTCCTGCGTCACCGCCTGCGACGTCCCGAACGGTCGTGAATCCGCGTCGCAGAGCCGCGCCCAAGCGCTTGCGCGCGAGCAGGGCGACATAGCTGAGGTGACGGGTCTCGTTGTGCAGGAGGTTGAGCGACACTGCGTACGCGTGCAGGTGGGCGTCGATGAAACCGGGGGTGACGACCCCGCCGCGAGCGTCGATCTCGGCGATACCGTCGAGCGCCGAATCGTCGGCGTCGAGCATGACACCATCGCGGATGACGAGGTCACGCTCAACCAGCGCTGCGGACGATCCATCGAACAGCAGGCCGTTGCGGATGCGCAGGGAACCGCCACGGGTGCGGAAGTGCGTCATCGGGACACCTCCGGAAAGATCTCGGCACGAGCAGCGGCGACGGCGTCGGTCGCCGCCGCCGTGAGTTCCACCGCGACGGCGACCGACTCGTCATCGAGGCTTCCCTCGGGTCCGAGGAAGTTGATCGAGCCGATCGTCTCGCCCGCGTGCACGACGGGCGTGTTCACGATCGCGCCGCAACCGAGCGACTCGATCGTCGCCCAGTCGAAGAAGAACTCCCGCACCGCCTCACGGTCCGCGCCGAGGAACGGCCGCTGGCCCGCGACGACCTGATCGAGCCAGATCGGCGACGTCTGCGTCGGGTCCAGCCTCTTCCGGCCTCCCACGGCGTACACCTCGGGGTGCGTCGAGTACACCCGCGAGATCTCGGCACCGTCCGGCGTGAGCACGGTGACCGTGACGAGGATGCTGCCGAGTCGCCGGGCGGCGGACTCGGCGGTCTGGGAGAGGGACAGTGAGGACATGTGTGAAGCTCCGGTTCGTGGGCGGTCAGCGGTCGACGGACGGGGACGGTGGCTGCGGGAGGGATGTGAGGTCGAGGGCTGCGAGCAGCAGGTGCGTTGACAGCAACTCCGCCGGGCGGTCCAGGTGGATCCCGAGAGCGGCCGCGCGCCGCAGGCGCAACTGAAGAGTGTTGCGGTGGACACCGAGCTGCTCCGCCGCGGCGGTGACGGAGCCCGCAGAGTCCAGGTACGCGACGACCGTGGCGATGATGTCGGCGGCGTTCGGGTCCGCCAGCAGCCGGGGGTAGGCGGTCCGTGTCAGGTCGATCGCTTCCTCGGCGGGAAGAAGTCGTCGCACGAGGGGCAGACCGAAGCGCCGGAAGTCGATGATCGGGCCGCCCGGTTCGGCGAGGCGCGCTGCCAGTCCCGCTCGGCGGAGCAGGTTCGAAACTTGCTCCGTGCCATCCGGGTCAAGCGCGACGCCGACGGCCGTGCCGAGGGGCCCGAGACCCGAGTCCGCGAGCTGCTGAAGCGCGCCGTCGACCTCGGCGGACGGGTGTGCGAGCGGCACCAACGCGAACCACCCGGCATGCATCCGCGCGAGCGGCACACGAGGGAACGCCTCGCGCCAACGACTGTTCACGACAGGGGCGATGCGATCCGCCCGATGATCGATGTCGCCCTCGACCACCCTGAGGACGACGGCCGCGAGCGGCGTGCCCGCGGGCCACCGTCGAAGCGTCGATTGGTCCGGGCGAGCGTCGTCGACGGCGCTGCCCTCGTGCAGGCCGGTGAGGGCGGCGAACGACAGTAATGGCGCGGCGTCGACGAGGTCGTCGAGTTCCTGCGCGAGCAGAAGCGCTCGCAGGGTCATGCCGGCTCGTGCGAGCGCCTGCTCGGCGAACACCTGCTGGGGAAGCGGGACGGCCGCAACCAGCTCCGGACCCCGCCTGCCGCCTGTCAGCACCAACCTGATCGTCACCGGTTCAGGCGGCCGCTCGCCGTGCGAGACGAGCTCGATTCCTTCCACGAGGACCTGAACGTGCGCGTCGCCGATCTCCTGCGAGATCTCCCTCAGTACCTCCGGGATCGTCGTGGCACGGGAGACACGACTGTGAAGCGCGTCGAGGCGGGACAGTATCCCCGCCTCGAGCGCTCCGAGTTCGCGCGCCAGCGTGAGAGCCGTCCGGTCGATACCCACCGCCGTCGTGAAGAGCGCGACGCCGAATCTGCGAGCCAGCTCGATGACCGACTCCGAGAAGGACTGCTCGGACACGACCAGCGCCACGGCACGACGTTCCCACGCATAGCGCAGAGCAACGGAGACCACCCAGCCACCCAGGGCCAGTTCTTCGCCGAGCAGCACGATGCTGTCGGGACCGACCTCCAGGATCTGGTCGACGTGCGTGACGAGGGCGATGTCGCGCACCGACTGCGCAGAGGACGGGACATGGTGAGCGGTAAGCCCCACGCTGTCGTGAGCCAACAGAAGATCGCGCAGGCTCACGCCGCGTCGCATAGCGCTCATCGGACCCGTCCTGCCCGGGCGGGACCCACGACGTGCATCGCCATGGGTTCGACAAGCGCGCGACCCTCGGGCGAGTACCACTGGGCCGCGGCGGGGAAGCTGATGAGATCGAGCTTGTTACCGACCCAGAGATCGTCGAGGCTGGCGACACTGGCATCTTCGGGCCGCACCATCGTGATCACGTCCGGTACGACGGCCTGGATGGCGCCGTCGACGAGCATCATGAGGATCTCGTTCTGGATCTCGAGCCGCACGATGCGCCCTTGGGCTTCGTCGACCAGGGTCGCACTGGAGGGCCGGTCGGGCAGGCCGGGAACGGATGGGCGCGAGAGTCCCTCCACATCGGTGACGCGGGCTCGGATGACCTTTCGCATCCCGAGCAGCGTCGTGAGTTGTGCGTACTTGGCCTGCGTGTGCAGTGCGGAATCGAGGATCTCGCCGATCTCGATGAGCCGGCTGATGCTGCCGATCACCCCGTGCGCCTGCAGCTGGGTCGCGGTCACCGGGTAGGAGGCGGTCGCCGCCCACCCGCCGAGTTCGGACGCGAGCGCGCGGACGATCCGTTCGGCTCGAGCCGGGGCGACGACATCGACCACCGCGGTCTCACCGGTGGGGCCGGTCAGCGCGATGGGCCCGGCGCTCAGGCCGGCTAGCGCGAGGGTCGTCTGGCTGACCAGCGGGAAGACGCGCCCCATGGGATCGGCGTCGACCAGGGGGAGCCCGGTCTGCACGGCCACATTCACCGGGACCATGGCGTTCACGCTGGCCGCCGCGAGCGGGAAGATCCCGCGCAGCGGCACACCCAGCCGTTCCTGCAGCAGCTTCAGCGCCGTCTCGAACTCGTCACCGACGGGGATCATCTCCGAGAACATCAGGCCTCGGTTCACGAATCCGATGGATGTCGTCATGTCCCCGGGATCGAGGCCGTCCGCCGACACCAGAACGGGTCCCTCGCCGCTGCGTTCGATGAGCGACAGCGTCGTATCTCGATACTGCTTGGCGCTCTCGTGATCGATCGTGCAGGCCACGAACATCGCGCCCGTGCAGAGGTGTCGGACGTCGACCGCGGTGAGTCGTCGAGGGGTCATGCGCGCCCGCCCTCGAGGACGCGCTCGGCGGGGATGCCGGAGCCCTGAGTATCGGCAACCCCGCGCACGCGCACGCGGATCATCTGGGCTTCGCCGTATGTCGTCGCCAACACCCGGGATTCCGTGACACGGACGCGCGCGGGGTGCGCCCCCCACGCCACGAGGTTCGCGCGGGCGATCGCCTCGCCGTCGGCGAGCGCCCGTTCGATGTCCTCCGCACCCAGCACCCGGGCGACGCGATTGTGCCAATAGGAGGCCGGCGCAACCGCGGCGCCCACCGCGACCAGATCCTCATCGGTGACGATCAGGGGAGCCAGGCCGAAGACGGCCAGGTCCTGTTCCGCGCCCTCGGCGAGTACCGTCACGGGCGGCTCCACCGACCCCGAGAGGAGCAGGTCCGTAAGCGGGACGACATGCGCGAAGCTCGAGGCGAGCGACATTCCGCCGGGGAGGGACGTCCGGCTGACGACGGACGGAAGACCGTCCACGAACTCCCCGATCCGCACGGCGCCCGGCCGGGCGACGATGATCCGTCCGTCGGTGCGGCCCGCGACGGCGGCACCCCCGAGCATCTCGCCGGCGACATCCGCGCGCATCGAATGGACGGGCGTGATCGGCAGCCGCGACAGGGGGGTACATCCGCCCTCGTTCGTTGCCACGAACGCCCGGACACCCTCGCCGGCGCCAAGCGCGACGGCGTCCGCGAGAGACGCCGCGAGACGTTCGGCGCTGGCGAGCATGACGGCGTTCAGGATGGCGGTGAACTCACGCACCAGGAGCGAGTCGCTGTAGAACGCGCTCGACTCCGTGACGCTGCCGACCGACACGGTCGAGCGAAGGACCTCGGCCGCTCGACGTTCGTGCTCCGGGTTGACCGGAGAGCCCGCGGCGGAGACCACGAGGTGCGACCCCGGCTCGATGTGCCCGGCGAGACCACGCAAAGCCTCCTCGTCCAGCGGCACGAGTTCGTGACCGAGGGCGTTGTGGCCCCCGCCGATGTGCGCGACATCGACCGGGATTCGTTCGGCGGGCCACAGATGACGCCGTGGCTCGCGCGGCTTGCGCGGCTCGATGAGCACCGAGACGACCTTGGTGTCGGCGTCCCGGACGAGCGCCTGGCTCACGTCGAAGACAACGGCCGAGACCGCATCACCGGCGTCGCCGCACAGGCGCCTGAGGATCTCGGCGACAGGCCGCGTCGGATCGCCCTGTGACGATCTCCGCGCGCGCGTCAGCCGCCCGTCCTCATGGACGGCGACGGCCGATATCTCGCGCCGCGTGACGCGCACGCCGATTCGCATAAGATCCTTCCGCGGCCCGGGAGCCGTTGAGGTTGTGTCTCTATCCTGGCCCGCTCGTCACCCTCGCGAGCGTCTGGATCTGCGCGAGAGCCACGCGTCCGCGGCGACGGCCACGAGGATGAGGACGCCCGTCACGACCTGCTGGTACGTCGTGTCCCAGCGCAACAGATTGAATCCGTTCCCGATGACGGTCAGGATGATGACTCCGACGACGGTGCGCCACACGGCTCCGGCCCCGCCGAGGATGCTCGTGCCGCCGATCACGACGGCGGCGATGGCGGTGAGCTCCATCCCGGTACCCATCGACGGTTGAGCCGAACCCGCGCGCGACGCGAGCACCATTCCCGCTGCGGCCGCGCAGATGCCGTTGATCGCGAACACGGAGATGTGGATGAGGGGGGTGCGGACGCCGCTCAGGCGTGCGGCCTCTTCGTTGCCGCCGACCGCGTAGACACGCCGACCGAACGTCGTTCCCCAGAGGACGAACCCGAGGACCAGCGCCGCTACGGCGAACAGTATCGTGCCGCCGGAGAAACCGCCTATGGCGGGGAGAGCCCAGAATCGGAATGCCTCGAGCTGGTCGCTCGGAACCGACAGGATCGCCCCCCCGGTCAGCACGATGGCGAGCCCTCGGTAGATGATGCTGATGGCGAGCGATCCGATGAAGGAGTTGACGCGTGTCAGCACGATCATCGTGCCCGTGATCGTGCCGAGGATCGCGCCGACGCCGAGGGCCAGGACGAATCCCATCGGTACGCCGAATTGCGTCGTGAGGAAGACCCCGGCGATCGCCGAGACGGCGAGGGTCGCCGACGACGAGAGATCGAACACGCCCGAGACGATGCAGAGCGTCGCGCCGACCGCCAGCAAACCGATGACGACCGCCTGGTCGAGCAGGTTGACGATGTTCTGACCGCTGAGGAACGTCGTGGTCGAAAGACTCAGGTAGACGATGATCGCAAGGAGTCCCCCGAGAATGCCGAAGTCCTTGAAGTCGAAGCCCCGGCGGCGCGGACGGGTGGCGATGTCTGTTGTCACGGAGGTCTCCTAGAGGAAGGCGGCGGACATGATGTCCTCGCGGTCGGCGGGGCTCGGGAATTCTGCGACGACCCTCCCGAGACGCATGACGAGGATGCGGTGAGAGAGGGCCATCACCTCCTCGAGCTCGGAGCTCACGACGATCACGGCCGTTCCGGCGGCGGCGAGGTCGAGGATCAGGTTGTGGATGTTGACCTTTGCGCCGATATCGACGCCCCGGGTGGGTTCGTCGATGAGAAAGATCTTCGGCGGCGTGATGAGCCACTTGCCGAACAGGGCCTTCTGCTGGTTGCCCCCCGACAGCGCGGCCAGGGGCACATGCCGGACGCTCCCCCGCACGTCGACCATGGTGACGACACGGTCCACCGCCGCGTGCTCGGAACGTCTGCGGAGGACGCCTGCGACCTGGCGTCTGCCCAGCGACGGGAGCGCGATGTTCTCAGTCGCGTCGCGGCCGAGGACCAGGCCTTCGTCCTTTCGGGACTCGGGCACCAGCGCGAGGCCGCGATCGATCATGCGGCGGATCGTCGCCCGCCGCACAGGCGCACCCGAGACGGACACGCGGCCCGACGTCAGACGGTCGGCGCCGAAAATGGCCCTCAGCGTCTCCGACCGGCCGCTGCCGACGAGGCCCGCCAATCCGAGGATCTCGCCCTCGCGCACGGACAGGCTGACGTCGCGGATGCGGTCGTTCGTCATGCCCTCGGCGCGGAGCACGACGGCGGCGGATCCCGGCAGAGGGCCCGGCGTGCGCGACAGGGCGGCGATCTCGCGACCGACCATGAGGCGCACGAGGGAGTCGGCCGTCTGTCCCGACGCGTCCTCGGTGGCGATCTGCGCCCCGTCACGGAGCACCGTGACGCGATCCGCGATGCCGAGCACCTCTTCGAGGAAGTGCGAGACGATGACGATCGTCGTGCCGCGGGCGGCGAGGGTGCGCAGCACCGCTAGCAATTGCTCGGTCTCCGCCTCGGCGAGCGCGGCCGTCGGTTCGTCGAGGCACAGCACCCGCGAACCGCGGGCGAGCGCCTTCAGGATCTCGACCTGCTGCGCCTTGCCGAGGGGGAGCGAGGCGACCTGGGCGTGCGGGTCGAGATCGAATCCGATCTCGGCGGAAAGCTCGTCGAAACGCCGGCGGTCGACCGCGGGAGTCGCGACCCCTCCCGCGTTCGCCCATCCGCCGAGGAAGACGTTCTCGAGCACCGTCCGGTGCGGGACCAGGGCGAGCTCCTGCGAGATGAGCGACACCCCGTGCGCGATCGAGTCTCGCGGACTCGACAAGCGGGTCGGGATCCCGTCGAACAGGACGCGGCCCGCGTCCGCGGGAATCGCCCCGCCGAGGATCTTCAGCAGAGTCGACTTGCCGGCCCCGTTTTCGCCGAGCAGGCCATGGATCTCGCCGGGTGCGATCTCGAACGAGATGTCGCGAAGGACCGAGATGCCGTTGTACGACTTCCCGACCGACTCGAGACCGATCAGCGGTGTGCTGGTGAGCGTGGTCGGCTTTGCCACCGTCTTCCCTTCGTGATTGTCGATCTCGCGATCGGACCCCGGGCGGGTCGCGTGTCCGCGGCCCACCCGGGTGGGCGATCAGTCGTCGTACGTCGCCTCGAAGCCCTCGAGGTTCGCGGCGGTGCCGATCCCCTTGCTCGGCGTCAGGTCGGCCTCGTTGATGGCCACCTCGACGTCCTCGCCCTGGTGCTTCTTGATGCCGAGCTCCGCCGCCGTGTAGCCGTTGAGGTAGAGATCGAGCGTGTACGTCGCGAACCACTCACCGCTGCGCACTGCCTCGACCGCCTGACGAGACGAGCCGTTGCCGACGAACATGACCGAGCTGTCGGCCCCGGCGGCGAGACGCGCCCCGCCGATGGCCTGCGAGGAGCCGATCACGACGTTCACGTCCGGGTTGGCGGTGATGATGTCCTGGAAGGCTGCCTGACCGGCGTGAGCAGTGTATCCGCCCTCGACCTGTGCGACGACCTCCGCTCCCCCGGCTTCGAGGGTGTCGACCACGGCTTGGGTACGAGCATTGTCGAGCGGGAGCGCCCGGAAGCCCTCCATGTAGGCGACCTGGCACGGGTCCGCCCCCGCCTCTTCGCAGGCCAGCAGGCCCATCTCGCCGAGCTTCTCGCCGTTGACGACGGCGGGGTCCACGATCGAGATCGCACCCTCCACCTGCGGCTCGACGGTCTCGAAGTCGGGACCGACGGCCGTGAACTCGACGACCACGGTGATGCCGGCGGCGACCGCGTCTTCGAGCGGCTTCTGCACGACGAGATTGTCGTTGGCCTGGATGATGATGATGTCGTACTGGCCCGACGTGACGGCATCCGTCACCTGCTGCGCCTGGAGCTGCCCGTCGAAGTTGGAATCGACGAACTCGGATGTGGCGCCCATCTCTTCCGCCGCGGCCTCGACCCCGTCGTACACACCTTGCGCGAACGAGTTCGCCGCGGCGAACCCGAAGAACCCGATGCTCAGCTGGTCGTCACCGCCGCTGGAACCCGAGCCGGGCTCTGTTCCTCCCGTGGCGCAACCGGCCAGGAGTGCGACCGTGGCTAGGGCCAGGCCGGGGACTGCGAAGTGCTTTCTCTTCATTGCAGGTACCGCTTCCTCTCGTGTGGGTGGAACTGTGATCTCATTCGGGGTGGACGTATCCGTAGTCCGCGCGCGCCCGCTCCGCCGATACGTAGCCGTTCTCCACGTCGTATCGGACGGCCTCGTGATCGCGCTCGGCGGGAGCGCCGTAGCCGCCGCCGCCGCCGACGGCGAGGCGGATGATGGTGCCCTTCGACGCGGGTTGGGCGTTGATCTTCAGGGTGCGGAACTCATCCGGGGTGCCAGGATTGATGACGACCTCCGGTCCCACGGCGCCGTTCCCGTCGAAGAGTCCCCAGGCGGGGGTCTGCGACCGCTCGAACCACAGGCCGAAGACGCCGTCCGCGAGGAACTCGTACTCGCGGACGACCCCGTTGCCGCCACGCCACCGGCCGGCTCCTCCGGAGTCCGCGCGGATGGAGTATTCACGGATGCGGAACGGCCACTTGGTCTCGACCATCTCGATCGGGAAGTCCTGGAGCGACCCGTTGACGTTGTTGATCAGTGCTGATTCGCCGTCCTCGCCGTTCCACGCGCCCCACCCGCCGAGCGTGGCCTCCATCGAGACCCAGTTGCGGCCGACCCGGGGATCGAACCCGGCGCTCGTGATGATCATCGAGTCGCCGTGGCTGGCGGCGGCGACGCGGTCGGGCAGTGCCGGCGCCAGGGCGCGCGACACCATATCGATGAGCATGCCCAGGTGCGAGAAGTACCACTGGCATGCGGCCGGCGCGACGGCGCCCAGGACCGACCCCTCGCGGACCTTGACCGTCAATGGACGGAACGACCCCCCATTGGAGTTGGTCTCGGGGCTCACCAGGATCTTGTAGCCGACGCGCAGAGCCGAGATCGCCTGCGCGACACCGCAGTTGACGGGGCCCTGGGTCTGGTCGGCCGACTCCGTGACGTCGAACTCGATCTGGTTGCCCGACACCGTCACGGTCAGCTTGATCGGGATCGGCACGTCGAGGTTGATGCCGTCGTTGTCGAGGAAGCCCTCAGCGGAGTACACGCCGTCCGGGATCTCGCGCACGCGCTCGAGTTCGAGCTCCTCGGTCTGGCGGAAGATCTCGTCGCGCGCCGCCTCGATGACGTCGAGGCCGTACTTGCGCACGAGCTCCTGCATGCGGATCGATCCCATGCGCAGGGCGGCGACCATCGCGTGCATGTCGCCGACCGTCTGGTACGGGAAGCGGGTGTTCGTCTGGATCAGTTCGACGACGTCGGTTTCGACGCCCTGGGAGATGAGCTTGACCGGACCCATCCGGAAGCCCTCCTGGAAGATATCGGTCGAATCCATGGACGCCCCGACGTCCTTGCCGCCCATGTCCATCCAGTGGGCACGCGTCGCCGAGAATCCGACCAGGACACCGTCGACGAAGACCGGTGCGAAGATCGTCACGTCGTTGAGGTGGGTCCCGCCGATGTACGCGTCGTTGAGGATCCAGACGTCGTCCTCTCGCCAGACGTCGCGACCGTACTTCTCCTCGACGGCCTTCGAGCAGGTCTCGATGTTGCCGAGGAACAGCGGCAGGCCGGCGGACTGCCCCAGCACCTGGTGGTTCTGGTCGAGCAGCGCCACGACGCAGTCGCCGCCCTCGTAGATGATCATCGAGTACGCCGACCGGATGAGCGTGGCGTTCATGTCCTCCGCCGCGCTCGTCAGCGCATTGCGCAGGATCTCGACGGTCACGGGATCGACGGTGACGGGAGCGCTCGCGCCCTCGAGGGCGGTGGTGTCGACGGTGGTCGAAGACATGGTTCAGGCCTCACTTTCGAGTTCGAGGTTCGTGATGATGAGCGAGCCGTGCTCGTCGACGGCCACGGAGAAGCCGGGCGGCACGACGGTCGTGGCCGTCGCCTCGATGACGATCGCGGGCCCGGAGAACGTGTGTCCCGCTCGGAGTGCGTCCCGTTCCGTGACGACGGTGTCGAGCTCCTGTCCGTCGAAGATGACCTTGCGGATCTCGTGGTCGAACTCAGCGTTCTCGGCGGGTGCGATCGTGAACGCGCTCGCCGACTCCAGCCGGCCGACCACGCGGGTGCGCAGCGTCACGATCTCGATCGGCGCGCCGAGCGTGGAGTGCCCGTACCGCGCCTCGTACGCGGTTGCGAAGCGCGCGCCGAGGGCCTCGAGGAAGTCGTCCCGCAACGGTTCGTCCGCGTTTTCGAGCGGGACGGTCAGGAAGTACTCCTGACCGAGGTAGCGCACATCCACCGCGTGCTCGGCGTACCGGTCGGCGGCGGGGATCCCCTCGCTCTCGAGGGAGGCGAGCGCCTCGGTCTCGACGGCGCGGAGCACCCGGCTCATGTCGGTCGCATCGATATCTTCGTCGAGGAAGTAGTACGGCTCGGTGAAGTCGCGCCGGATGTCTCCCTGCAGCATGCCCCAGGCCGAGAAGGCACCGGGGAAACGCGGGACGATCGTCTCGCGGATGCCGAGCTCCTTGGCGAGGAAGACGGCGTGCATCGGACCCGCGCCGCCGAACGCGACGAGGGAGAAATCGCGGGGCTCGATGCCGCGCGAGATGGTGATCGTCCGGATCGCCTGCGCCATCTGCGAGTTGGCGACATTGCAGATGCCCTCGGCCATCTGCACCACGTCGAACCCGAGCTTCGCTCCGACGGACTCGAGGGCGCTGACCGCGGCCTCGTGGTCCAGTCGCATCTGCCCGCCGGCGAAGTTCTCGGCGTCGACGCGCCCGAGCACGAAGTTCGCGTCGGTGACCGTCGGTTCGGTGCCGCCGCGGCCGTAGCACGCCGGCCCCGGCTGCGCCCCCGCCGAACGCGGCCCGACCCGCAGGCCTCCCGCCTCGACCCACGCGACAGAGCCGCCGCCGGCCCCGATCGTGTGGATGTTCACGATACTCATGAGCATCGGCAGACCCTCGAGGGTCGCCTCAGTCGACACATCCGGCACGCCGTTCACGACCAGGGAGACATCGAAGGACGTACCACCCATATCGACGCCGATGAGATTGTCGTTGCCGACGATCTTCGTCAGGGCTTCTCCACCGATAGCGCCGCCGACCGGCCCCGACAACAGGGTCTGCAGGGGACGCTCGCGCGCCGACTTGGCCGTGAGTACGCCCCCGGATGACTGCATGATGTGCAACGGTGCGTCCACTCCGCGCGCCGTCAGCTTCTCCTCGAGATCGACGAGATAGCTGCGCACGACCGGGCCCGTGTACGCCTCGATCACGGCTGACGAGGTGCGCTCGTACTCGCGCCACTCCTTGGCAGCCTCGTGCGAGAGCGACACGGTGAAGTCCTCGCCCAGCACCTCGCGCAGGATCTCGCGGGTGCGCAGCTCGTGCGCCGGGTTGCGGTAGCTGAAGAGATAACCCACCGCGACGGCGCCATAGCCCTCGGCCTTCGCCCGGGCCGCCGCGGCGCGCACAGCGTCCTCATCCAGAGGGACCAGCTCGCTGCCGTCGTACTGGAAGCGCCCGGCGATGCCGATCACATCCTTGCGCTCGACGAGGGGCTCGGGCTTGCGGTACTGCGCGTCGTACAGGCGCAGTCGGGGCCCCCGAGCGATGTGGTAGACGTCCTGCACGCCCTCCGTCGCGAGGAGGAGCACCCGCACCCCGCGCCGTTCCAGGAAGGCGTTCAGTCCCTGAGTCGTCCCGTGCACGATGAAGTCGATGTCGGCCAGATCATCGATGATCGACTCGAGCCCCCCGAGAACGCCCGTGCTGAGGTGTCCCGGGGTCGTCGAGGCCTTCGTCGCTCGGAACTCTCCCGTCGACTCATTGAATGTCACGATGTCCGTGAAGGTTCCGCCGATGTCCATCGACACCCTGTAGCTGGTCACTGCATGCCTCCTGCTGGGTCTGATTAGCGTGAATCGTATGAGTGACGCAAAACCGAAAGCCGTGCAGTTCGCCTTGTGCCGAGGCGCACAAGAGGGCATTCTGCCCGGTGTGAGCCGGTGCGGAAGACGGCGAGGTGAAACGACCTCGGCGGAATCCGCGAATTGACGCCGATCTCGGCAGCACCTCGGCGCGTGTTTCGGGCTTGTAAGACCTGTGTGAACCGGATCGTCCGCGGACGAAATCGTCGTCAGCGGGCCCGACGCAGCCTCAGCGCGTCCGCCAGGGCCGCTCGAACGGCCGCGATGGCGGGGCTCCGCCTCGACGCGGATCGGGTCGCCGCGAAGATCTCCCGTTCGGGCGGGCCCGGCAGGTCCACCAGGCGCACGGACGCCGCCTCGTCGGCCCACACGAGATCCGGCAGCATAGCGACGGCGTGACCCGAGGCCACGAGGCGGATGTGGGCGGTCAGGTCCGTCGCCTCGTACCGCACGTCGGGTTCGAAGCCCGCGGCGCGACACTGCTGGACGGCCCAGTCGCGGACGGCGGTGCCCGCTGGCTCGAGGATCCATGCCCGGTCCGCGAGGTCGGCCAGCCGACGAGCGGGATCGTCCCTCGGCAACGCGAGACGGATCGGGTCGGCACCGAGCGCCGTGCGGTCCACCCCCGCGCGCAGCTCGCGGGTGTGGCCGGGGTACTGCTCCGCGACGACCAGGTCGAATGTGCGGGCGGCGAGTTCGAACAGGGCTTCCTCGGGGGGCATCTCCCGATACTCCAGGCGCACGGGGGCACCGCGGGTGGCGAGCAGGTCGAGCGCGGGGGGCACGAGGGACTGCGCGGCGGTGGGCATCACGGCGATGCGGACCCGAGATGCTTCACCCCCGGAGTCCCGCAGCTCGGCGCGTGCGGCTTCGTCGAGCTCGAGCATGCGCGCGGCGTGGCCGGCCAGCCGCACTCCGGCGGGGGTGAGGCGCACTCGCCGGCCGTCCGGCTCGAGCAGAGCCGTTCCCGCCTCGCGTTCGAGCTGACCCAACTGCTGTGAGACCGTCGAAGAGCTGTAGCCCAGCGCCCCGGCGACCTCTGCGATCGTGCCCCGGAGGCTGAGCTCGTGCAGCAGGCGCAGGCGGCGAAGTTCGAGCACGGGCATCCAATCATCGATTTCATCGAAGAGTACACCCCGCGAATATGCGCTTTTCATGATGCTACGGCGGGACCACACTGAAAGTCCCGCACACGGGCCCACGCCGTACTGGAGGAACTCATGTCGCTCTCCCCCTCGATGAATCCCGTCGACGGGAGCCACGCCGCAGCCGAGCTCATCGGACTCGCGGACGATGCTGTCGCGCTCGTACACACCTGGCTCGAAGAAGCGCGCGGGGTGCCCGTTGACAAGGCCGCGCGTCGCCTCGCCGGGGTGCTCGGCGATGAGAACGGACTGGGATTCACCGTCGGGTTCGTCGACGGCGTCGTGCGGCCGGAGGATACGAGGGTGGCGGCACGGAACCTCCGTGTTCTCGCGCCGCTCACGCCCCGGTTCCTTCCGGCTCCGCTCCGCGCGCTCGTGAGGCTGGGGGGAACTCTCGCCCCGATCATCCCGGGCATCGTCGTCCCGATCAGTCGCCGTGTGCTGCGCTCGATGGTCCGGCACCTCATCGTCGATGCAACGGATCGGCGGCTCGGTCCGGCCATCCGGCGCATCCGGTCGGCCGAGGGCATCCGGCTCAACGTGAACCTTCTGGGCGAGGCGATCCTCGGGGAGGACGAGGCTGCGCGCCGCCTCGACGGCACACGCCGCCTGCTCAGCCGGGACGATGTCGACTACGTCTCGATCAAGGTCTCATCCACGGTCGCGCCCCACAGCCCGTGGGCCTTCGACGACGCTGTCGCACACGCCGCCGCCGCACTCATCCCGCTCTTCCGCATCGCGCGAGATGCGCCGTCGGGTCGCAAGTTCATCAACCTCGACATGGAGGAGTACAAGGACCTCGACCTGACGCTCGCCGTCTTCACGTCTATCCTCGAGCGCCCCGAATTCCACACGCTGGAGGCGGGCATCGTCCTGCAGGCCTACCTGCCGGACGCGCTGGGCGCCATGATGCGCCTGCAGGAATGGGCGAGCGCGCGGGTCTCGGAGGGCGGAGCGCCGATCAAGGTCCGCGTCGTCAAGGGCGCCAATCTGCCGATGGAGCGCGTCGACGCCGAGATCCACGACTGGCCCCTCGCCACGTGGTCCACCAAACAGGAATCCGACTCGTCGTACAAGGCCGTACTCGAGTACGCCCTTCGCCCCGAGAACACGCTCGCCGTGCGTGTCGGAGTCGCCGGGCACAACCTGTTCGACATCGCACTCGCCTGGCTGCTGGCGAAGCGACGGGGCGTCACTCACGCCATCGAGTTCGAGATGCTGCTGGGCATGGCATCCGCGCAGGCGACCGTCGTCCGACGGACGGTGGGCTCGCTCCTTCTGTACACACCGGTGGTCCACCCGGCCGAGTTCGACGTCGCCATCGCCTACCTGATCCGACGTCTCGAAGAGGGCGCCTCGAGCGACAACTTCATGTCGGCCGTGTTCGAGCTCGACAGCGACCCCGCTCTCTTCGCCCGCGAGCGCGATCGGTTCATCGCATCGACGAAGGCGCTGCCGCACGACGTCCCCCGGCCTCGACGGCACCAGGACCGTCGACAGGCGCCCGAACCGGCCGTCGTCGACGGCTTCCGCAACACCCCCGACACCGACCCGAGCCTCGCCGCGAACCGCATGTGGGCGGACGCCATCCGGAGCCGGATGCGGGACTCGTCGCTCGGCGAGCGCACGGTGATCGAGAACACACTGTCGGATGTCGCAGCGCTCGACAGGGTCGTCGCCGAGGCCGTCGAGGCGGGATCGGAATGGCGCGCGCTCGGACCCGATGCCCGTGCCCGGATCCTCCACCGGGCGGGCGACATCCTCGAGGCGCGCCGCGCGGATCTTCTCGAGGTGATGGGCGCCGAGTGCGGCAAGGTCATCGAGCAGGGTGATCCCGAGGTGTCGGAGGCCATCGACTTCGCGCACTACTACGCCGAGCGCGGGCGGCACCTCGCCCGCATCCCGGGAGCCGTGCCGGTGCCCGCGCGGCTCACCGTCGTCACGCCGCCCTGGAACTTCCCCGTCGCGATCCCCGCCGGATCGACACTCGCCGCTCTCGCCGCGGGATCGCCCGTCGTCATCAAGCCCGCCCGACGGGCACGGCGCTCCGGTGCCGTGATGGTCGAGGCACTCTGGGAAGCGGGCGTGCCGCGGGACGTCTTGCGCTTCGTGCAGCTCGACGGGCGCGATCTCGGCGACCACCTGATCGGTCACCCGGCCGTCGAACGGGTCATCCTCACGGGTGGGTACGAGACCGCCGAATCGTTCCGCAGTGTGCGCCCCGACCTGCCGCTCCTCGCCGAGACCAGCGGCAAGAACGCGATCATCGTCACTCCCAGCGCGGACCTGGATCTGGCCGCCAAGGACGTCGCGTACTCCGCGTTTGGACACGCGGGCCAGAAATGCTCCGCCGCTTCCCTCGTCATCCTGGTCGGCTCGGTCGCCTCTTCGCAGCGCTTCCGCCGCCAGCTCATCGACGCCGTACGGGCCTTCGACGTCGGCATGCCCTGGGACGGCACAGCACGCATAGGGCCGCTCATCGCCCCCGCCGACGGCAAGCTGCTGCACGCGCTTACCCATCTGGAACCCGGCGAGCGCTGGGCTCTTGCACCCGAGAAGCTCGACGAAGCGGGCGCCCTCTGGCGTCCCGGCATCCGTGACGGTGTCGCGCCCGGATCCCCCTTGCACCTCACCGAGTATTTCGGTCCCGTGCTGGGCATCATGACCGCGCGATCGCTCGACGAGGCCGTGGACCTCGTCAATGCGATCGACTACGGACTGACCTCGGGACTGCACTCGCTCGACGAGGACGAGATCGCCCAGTGGATGGCGTCGGTCGAGGCAGGAAACCTGTATGTCAATCGAGGCACCACCGGCGCCATCGTGCAGCGTCAGCCGTTCGGCGGCTGGAAGAAGGCGTCCGTCGGCACAGGAGCGAAGGCCGGGGGCCCGAACTATCTCATCGGCCTGTCGGACTGGATCGACTCGCCCGGGACGGCATCGAACGCGGCAGATCCGCTCTCAGAAGCGGCCGTGGATGCCGCGCGCGGTGTCGAGGCGGCGGATGTCGAATGGCTGCGCGGCGCCCTCGCGACGGACGAATCGGCGTGGGCCGACGAGTTCGCTGCGGTCCGCGACGTGACGGGACTCGAAACCGAGCAGAACGCGCTGCGCTACCAGGCAGTGCCGGTGACTATCCGAGTCGAGGAGGCGCGCACGGTCGACCTCGTCCGCGTCGTCGCGGCCGGACTTCGCGCAGGGTCTGACATGTCGGTGAGTAGTGCGGGCGAGCTCGCCCCCGCCGTGCGCGACTGGCTGTCCGCGAGCGGGGTGACATCGCGGGTCGAGGCCGAGCAAGCCTGGCTGACACGCGCGTCCGGACTGGCAGCGCGAGGTGGTCGTATCCGCCTGGTCGGCGGCGACGTCGCCGGCCTGGCCGAACACCTCGGCGGCACGCCCGCGGTCGCAATCTACGGCGGCCCGGTCCTGTCCGCCGGGTACGTCGAGATGCTGACGTTCCTGCGCGAGCAAGCCGTCTCGATCTCCGCCCACCGTTTCGGCACGCCGCGTCGGTATGAGATCCCGACCCTGCATCGCGCTTCGCGGAAGCAGGCGTAGGAGGTGCACATTGGAGCGCAGAGGGCCGAGTCTGACTACGGGAGTTAGAACTGGCCCGTCCGACCCGATGGACGGGCCAGATCCCATCCCTTGCTCCGATTACTGCCCATACTGCAAGGGTGCGTCTCGTAGCTTGGTGTCAATTCCTGCGGGGTTCTCGTCGTCGTTGACGTAGGAGGGCCATCGTGGGATGACCAGTTGTTTCCGCCAAGAAGCAAAGAAGAGATCCCACGATGACCCAGAATCAGTCTGCCTTGACGACCCTGATCGCAGAAGTCCTCGCCGATCCTGACCTCGCCCATTCCGACGTGTTCCGTCGGATGCTGCAGGCGGGGCTGCAGGACCTTGTTGACGCGGAAGCGACCGCGAAGATCGGCGCGGCCCGTTACGAACGCACGGCGGAGCGCACCACGCGTCGCAACGGTGCTCGCGCGAAGACGCTCGCCACGCCCGCGGGGGAGGTCGACATTCAGATTCCGAAGCTGCGGGAGGGGTCGTTCTTCCCGAGCCTGCTCAGCCCACGCCGCCGTGTCGACAAGGCGCTCTACGCGGTGATCTGCCAGGCCTGGATCGACGGAGTCTCCACCCGCAAGGTCGACCAGCTCGTCCGCGCGCTGGGCAACGACACCGGCATCAGCCGGTCCACCGTCTCCCGCATCTGCTCCGAGATCGATGAGGTGGTGCACGAGTTTCTGCACCGCCGGCTCGATCACACCTGGTTCCCGTACCTGTTCCTGGACGCCACCTACCTCGACGTGCGCCACCGTGGCCGGGTTCTCTCCCAAGCCCTCATCGTCGCGACCGGGGTCAGCGGCGACGGCCGTCGGGAGATCCTCGGGATGGCTCTCGGCGACGCGGAGACGACGGACTTCTGGACCGAGTTCCTCCGCTCCCTCCGCGACCGCGGTCTGAAAGTCTCCACCGACACAGACCCGCTCGGCGTGACCCTCGTCACGTCCGACGCTCACGCCGGCATCAAAGCCGCCGTCAAAGCGATCCTCCCCGGATCGGGCTGGCAGAGATGCCGCGTCCACTTCGCTCGTAACGTCACCCAGAAGCTCGGATCGGCACGCTCCAAGCCCGTCAACGCGCTGATCTCGACGATCTTCGCGCAGACCACCCCCGAGGCCGTGATCGCCCAGTATCACCAGGTCTCCACGTCCCTCCGCGGGTCGTTCCCGGAGATCGCAGACATGCTCAATGCTGCCGAAGCAGACCTCACCGGATTCGCGCCGCTCCCGCGTGAGCATTGGCAGAAGGTCTGGTCCAACAACCCGATCGAGCGCCTCAACCGTGAGATCAAACGCCGCGCCGACGTCGTGCAGATCTTCCCCGACCGCGACTCCGTCACCCGCCTCATCGGCGCCGTCCTGCAGGAGCAGCACGAGGAATGGCAATACGGTGAACGCCGCTACCTCTCCGACATCTCCATGCGCAAACTCGTCCACACACTCCAAGACCACGCCGAGCCTGAGCGCCCCGACCTGTTCCTCACCGCCTGACCCTCACCCATCAAGGAAGCAGCCGGATTGACACCACAACACGGGACTTGACCTACTGCAACGGCCCAGAAACCGACTGAGTACCCGACGGTGTGCGCAACATTCAGTCAGCACCGCGTTCAGAGGGTTGCCCCCGATCGTCGAGGATTAGACAACCTCATCGACGATGTCCTCGGAGCGGAAACAATCGGGATCCCTGGTCATGTCTTCGCTGGAACAGCCGAGCTCCGGCGCTTCTTGAGAGGACGGTCGTGAACTAGACGGCGCCTAACGGAGTCATGGACTGCAGAACTAGCGGACCACCGTGGCAACAATTCAACCGCAACGAACGAAACTGAGGCCGGCCCCAGCTGATCGAATCAGACTGAAACCGGCCTCAAAGTGGCGGTGACGGTGGGATTTGAACCCAAAAAGCCCCGCTGAAGCCCAGTTCAGTTCGATCAGAAAACCGCGGATTCATGCGGTTCCAAGCCTGATGTGGTCTGTGTTCGGCCCCTTTCGATCCGTCTCGTTCGCGTTCAGATGTGGGCACCGTATGGGCACGAAGCCGGGGCGCGCGCATGGCGTGCACGAGGACATGCGCGAAGACAACAAGCGTCCAGGACCGCAATCTAGCGGAGAGAGCCGTGTGTGCACTAGTCGGGCAATCCGGGCTTGATGAGCGCCGTCGTCCGGCACTCAAGTCCCGGATACACCTGTCACCGCACGACGACGGTTGCGGTCGCTAGCCGGTTGAGAACCTGCTGGCTGGTGGATCCGAGGATGAACCGGGCGATCGGACCACGGCCGTGTGAGCCGATGACCGCGAGCCGCGCGGTCATCGCGAGCCGGTTGATCACCGCATCCGGGCTGTAGCTACTCTCGACGACACTGCGGACGACCAGATCGGGGTAGAGCTGCGCAAGGCCGGCAAGCGATATCGCCAGCGACTCCTCCGTGACGATCTGCATGTTGCGCAGGTACTCATCGGGATACGTTCGCATCCCGAGCGGGATAGCGACGGGCGACCAGGTGCTCACCGCGATAAGCGGCTCACCGGAACGCTCCGCCTCGGCCGCCGCGAACGCGATCGCAGCTTCCGATACCGCCGATCCATCCGCTCCGACGACCACGCCCTCGCGTGCCGCCATATCGAGGTCAGGTACGACGACGACCGGGCAGTGCGCGCCCGCGGTGATGCGGATCCCGTGCGGCCCGCGAGCAGGACCCGAATCGGGGCCCCGGTAGTCACTACCGATGACCAGAAGGGCCGCTCCCGTCGAGGCCTCGATGAGCTGTTCAACGGGATTGCCCCGACCCACGCGCGTCTCGACGGGCACTCCTCGCTCGCGAACGCGCTCGGCTTCTCGATCGAGCAGGTGCTGCGTGAGCTTGAGCGCCTCGTCGATCACTCGATCCTCGCCGACGACCCCGACAGCGCCTCCGACAATGGAAACGAGTTCTACCGCGTCGCCCCGTCCGGCGGCTCGATCGGTGGCCCAGTCGACGGCCCTCCGCGACGCGGCCGCATCCGTCACACCGACAACTACTCTTTCGCGCACTTCGCACTCCTCTGCTCGAGGCGACGCTGTGGCGGTCGCCGCTCTGCTTCCACCTCCGACTATTCCCGATCACGGTGGGCGCGCGCCAGGACATAGGTCCCGCCCCCTCCTCGGCGGGCACAGAGGGACCATGTGCCCTATCGGTCTCGCTCGCGGTGGCGCACTGTGGGAGTACAGCGGCGAGCGATTTGTGTTGCTTCGCCGAGTTCTGAGAGACGACAGGTATTGGGCGTTATGACTGCAGCGAACTCCGGCGAATCTCTCCAGCCCGGCCTGCCATCCGGGCGCCCGCCGGAAGACCTCACGCACCACCCGGGCGCCTCGTCGGGGTCACCGAGCAAGCCGCATGCGCACCACGCCACCGATGTCCTCGAGGGGCTCGACACGAGCCGCTCGGGGCTGCGGTCGAGCGACGTTGATCGGCGTCACGCGCACTTCGGTCCGAACAGCTTTCCCGAGCCAACGCGAACGCACCCCATCGTGCGTTTCCTCGCACAGTTCAACAACGCCATCATCTACGTGCTCCTCGCGGCGGCCGTCATCAAGCTCGCCTACAGCGACTACATCGACGCGTCCGTGATCCTCGCTGTCGCGATCATCAACGCCATCATCGGCTTCGTTCAGGAGGGGCAGGCAGAGAAGGCGTTGCTCGGCATCCGGCGCATGCTCTCGCCGCAGGCGACGGTACGACGGGACGGCGGGTGGCACGACGTCGAAGCCGCCACGCTCGTGCCGGGCGACATCATCAGGGTGGGCGCCGGCGACCGCTCACCCGCCGATGCGAGGCTCGTCGAAGCACGCGACGTGCGCGCCGACGAGGCGGCATTGACCGGCGAGGCGGTGCCCTCCGACAAGCACACGGATCCGGTCGTGCGCGATGCCCCCGTCGGCGACCGCGACAACATGCTGCACGCGGGCTCGGTCGTGGTCGGCGGGCGGGCCGTCGCGGTCGTGACGGCCACGGGCACGCGCACAGAGCTCGGTCGCATTCAGCAGCTGGTGCGCGACGTCGAGCAGACCGACACTCCACTCATCCGCTCGATCAACCAGCTCGGACGCCAGATCACGGCGATCGTGCTCGCGCTGATGGTCATCATGGTTGTGTTGGGGTTCGTCCTGCACGGCGACCCGTTCGACACCCTCATCTCTTCTGCGATCGCCTTCGCCGTGGCCGCCGTCCCCGAAGGACTGCCCGCCGTCGTCACCATCACGCTGGCGCTCGGCGTGCGACAGATGGCCGCTCAGCGCGCGATCACACGCCGACTCGCTGCCGTCGAAACCCTGGGGTCAGTCACCGTCATTTGTTCGGACAAGACGGGAACCCTGACGAAGAACGAGATGACCGTGCGGGCAGCGGCGACCCCGAACCGCCGCTACACGGTCACGGGCGAAGGCTATGACCCCGAGGGCACAGTGCTCGCGGAGGACACCGCCGACGAGTCGGGCCCGGACCATCCGCACTCGGACGATCTCGCCGAGATGGCCACGATTCTCGCGCTCTGCAATGACGCTCGCCTCGATCGCGCCGAGACGGGCGAGTGGCGGGTCGTCGGCGATCCCACCGAGGGCGCCCTGGTGAGCTTCGGGCGCAAGGCGAACGTCGAGCTGACGTCCTTCACGCGTGTCGACGAGATCCCCTTCGACGCCGACGTCAAGTACATGGCTACCCTCGACAGGTCGGCTACCGGCGAGCAGTTCGTCTCGGTCAAGGGTGCGCCCGACCGAGTGATCGCGCTCTGCGCCTTTCAGCGCGCCAGCGACGGGGGTCAGACTCCACTCGATCCCGATGCGTGGCAAGCGCTCATCGACGACTACAGCGCCCGGGGCATGCGCGTCCTCGCTGCGGCGCGCCGCGACCTGCCGACGAATGCCGTGACCGTCGAGCCCGGCGACCTTCGCGAACTCGTCATGCTGGGCGTCGTCGCCATCGCCGACCCGCCTCGCCCCGAGGCGACCGCAGCAATCGCTAAGTGCCAGGATGCCGGCATCCGCGTGAAGATGATCACGGGCGATCATGCGCTCACAGCCCACGCCATCGCGGCCGAGATGGGACTGACTGACGCCGATGCGAGCGTTCTGACCGGCGCGGACGTAGATGGCCTCGACGACGCCCAGCTGGAGGATGTCGTCACCGATGTCGATGTTTACGCGCGCACGAGTCCCGAACACAAACTCCGCATCGTCGAAGCCCTCCAGTCGCGCGGCGGTGTCGTCGCGATGACCGGTGACGGCGTCAACGACGCCCCGGCGCTCACCCGCGCCGATGTCGGGGTCGCGATGGGCATGAAGGGAACCGAGGCGGCGAAGGATGCGTCCGATGTCGTTCTCGCCGACGACAACTTCGCCACGATCGAGCGGGCCGTCAGCGAGGGCCGGCGCGTGTACGACAACCTGCAGAAGTCGGTCGTCTTCATCCTCGCGACGACGCTCGGCCAGGCTCTCGTCGTCTTCACCGCCGTCGTCATCGGCTTTGCGGACCCCCTGCAGCCCACGCAGATTCTCTGGGTGAACCTCGTCACCGCTATCACCCTGTCGCTCGCATTCGCCCATGAACCCGTCGAGCCGGGAACGATGACGCGCCGCCCACGACCGCCCGCCGAGTCGATCCTCTCGCGCAAGCTCTTCCTTCTGGCAGGCATGGGTGTTGTGGTCGCCGCGGCGACCACAACCGCCTTCTTCGCCGAGCTCAACAGGAGCGGGGATCTGGACATCGCACGGACCGCGGCGGTGACCGTGCTGGTCGTCGGTCAGGTCGCGGTTCTGTTCAACGTCCGTCTGCTACACGGTTCGAGCTTCACCCGTCGCGTTTTCACCGGCAATCGCGTGATCTGGATCTCTATCGCCTCGCTTGCCGTCCTGCAGGCGGCGTACACCTACTTGCCTCCCTTCCAGCTGTGGTTCGGGTCGGTGCCCCTCGGTGCCGCGCACTGGACGACCGCGTTCGCCTACGGCCTCGCCGTCTTCCTGGTCATCGAGGCGATCAAGGCGATCGGTCGTCGTGCCGCGCCCGACGGGTGGCGGCGCGCCGATCCGTCCGGTCAAGGAATCGGCGTAGTTCACGGCTAACCGACACCCAGGGCACCCTCCTCGCACTCACCGGATCTTCGTCCGCATTGACCTGAAAGATCCTGGTAGCAGCGGCGCCTTGGCTTCTGGGATGCGTGAATCGCTTTCGACGTGAGCATCACGACGCTGTCGAAGATTTGGCCGTTGTCGGCCTTCCACCGCGACGGTAGCCGGGTCAACCTCGGCCTCGTCGCCAAACCGGACGACGTCGTCCCGCTGCGTCCCGCGCGGGTAGTCCATGCCGCCACGCCACAGAGCGAATCACGTCAGAAGGAGTCGTCCGGCATCTCGTCGATCGCGGCCGCATCGGCTCGAGCCCGTCTGCTGCGGGGCCTGGTCGCTTCTCGGATGCGCCGCACGATGAGGACTGCCACCCCGAGTGCGAGCGCGGTGTAGACGACGTAGTCAAGATATGACAGGTAGCCCTCGAGCCGTTCGTGTTGGGTCCCGAGCGCGGCACCCACCCCGATGAGCAGCGAGTTCCATGCGCCGCTGCCGACGATTGTGTAGATGCTGAACCGGACGAGGTTCATGTGAGATGCGCCCGCGGGGAGTGAAATCAGGCTTCGAACTCCCGGGACCAGCCTGCCGACGAGGACCGTCCAACTGCCACTGCGCAGGAACCAGTGCGCTCCGCGATCGAGGTCTGACCTACTCACGAGCTTCGTCGCCGCGAGAACGGTGACTGCGCGTTCCATACCGATGGCGTAGCCGACCCCGTACAGCAGCAGTGCCCCGATCCACGATGCGAGCGTGCTCCAGAAGATGAGCCATCCCAGGTTGAGGTCGCCGCTCTGGCTGAGGTACCCAGCGAACGGCAAGATGACTTCGCTGGGGATCGGGGGGATGAGAACCTCGATGAAGACCAGCACCCCGACCCCGAAGTCCCCGAACGCTGTTAAGACATCCGCGGCGAAGCCGGTCAGGCCGGTGAAACCGTGATCAGTCGCGGAGCTCGCAGCGGCGCTCATTCAGCCGACCTCCCGCTGTTGGCCGTGAACTTCGGATGGTCATGAAACGGTGGACAGTTCCGCTGGTCCCGGCAGCACTTCGCGCAGCAGGTCATCCATCGTGACGATGCCGAGGAGCGTGCCGCCGTCCACCACGGTCGCGAGCTGCACACGTCCGTACCTCATTCGCGCCAGCGTGTCGTACGCGGATGCATCGGGAGTGGTGACGAGGGCGTCCCGAGCGATATCGGCGGCAGGTGTTGCCAGGTCGATCGCCAAAGTGTCACGGACGTGTGCCACACGGGATCCCGCGCCCGTTCCGACGAGGATGCGAAGGTGGCCGGATGAAGCCGCTACCTCCTGAATGTCGGCCGCGGGCGCGGTCGCCGGCACCGAGGTCGGCACCCTGTCGGTGCGGACGATGTCGCCCACGGCGAGTGTGCCGAGCGCGATCGCCCGCGCAATGGGTGCCGAGAACTGCACGTCCAGCGTCCCGGCGGCACGCGAATGGGCCACGAGTTCACGGATGGTGTCCGCATCCTGTCCGCCCGCGGCCGCTTTCTCGACCGGCTCGACACCCCACGCCCGGACGAGGCGGTTGGCGATCTGGTTGATCCACAGGAGGAACGTCCGCAGCGGCCAGGTGAATGCCCGCGCCGCGATACCGGTCGCCTTCGCAGCCGTTTCCGGATGCGCGATCGCCCACGACTTCGGGGCCATCTCACCGATGACCAGGTGCAGGAAGGTGACGACGATGAGGGCGAGCATGAAGGCGATGACACCCGAGAGAACATCGGGCAGACCCCACTGTTCGAGCACGGGCGCGAGCGCGTAGTCGATAGCGGGCTTCGTGATGGCGCCGAGCAGGAAGGTGCAGGCGGTGATGCCCAACTGGGCGAAGGCGAGCATGACGGTCAGCTCGTTCATCCCGCGGAGAGCCGCTCGCGCCGACGCGCTGTGGTCGGCCTCTTGCTCGAGTCGGTGTCGGCGTGCGGCGAGCAGCGCGAACTCGACGATGACGAAGAACGCGCTCGCCAGGATGAGTGCGGTCGTGATGATCGTGACCACCCACCAGCTCATCGGGTCACCTCCTCATTCGAGGCATCCGCCGGGACGAGCGCAGCGTTACCAGGTGTCCCGCCAGCTGTCTCGGTGGCATCGTGATCGACCTCGCGAAGTCTCACGACGAGCTGCGAGGGCACGTGTCGGTCGACCTCGGTGACCTCGACGTCGAGCCATCGCTCGATGTGCATGCCCTGCACTGTCTCGGCCGGCTTTTCGGGCAGGGTGATCCGAACGGTCACGCCCACGGGCACCAGGTCGCCGTATTCGCTGATGATCAGACCCGCGATGGTCTCGGCGTCGCCGCGGGGCAGATCGTGGCCGATCAGTCGCTCGACCTCGTCCAGGTGCACGTCGCCGGGCAGGGTCCAGTGGTCGTCTCCCACATTGACGACTTCGTGGACATCCATGTCGTGCTCATCCGAGATCTCGCCGATGACTTCTTCGGTGAGGTCCTCGATGGTGAGGATGCCGTCGAAGTTGCCGTACTCGTCGACGACGCACGCGAGTTCGTTGCGGGTCTGGCGCATCCGTTCGAGTGCGACGGGCAACTGCATCGTCGTGGGGATGACGACGGCGTCGCGCATGACGGTCGACACCGGCGCGTCGTTGTCGTGCTTGTTGCGGAGCAGATCGATGAGTTCCACGACGCCCACCGGATCGTCTTCGTCGCCGATCACGGGGTAGCGGGTGTGGCCGGTCGCCATCAGCGCCCGGACCTCGCCGATCGTGGTGTCGGGAGAGATCGAGTCGATGCGCGAACGCGGGACCATCGCGTGCTCCACGTCGCGCTGCGGGAAGTCGAGGATGCGGTCGATGATCATCGACAGATCGTCCGGCAGGTCCCCACTGACGCGTGATTCCTCGATGATCGCCTCGAGGTCGCGTGCCGTCGCGCTCTCGTCTACGTCTTCGAGCGGCTCGATCCGCAGCAGGCGGAGCAGAGCGTTCGCGGCGACGTCGAACACCGTGATGAGCCATCCGAATGCCAGCAGATAGATGCGCGTCGGCATGGCGAGCGCGCGGGCAAGGGGTTCGGGATTCGCGATCGCGAGGTTCTTGGGATAGAGCTCACCGAAGATCATGGTGACGATCGTCGCGAGCAGCAGGGCACCGATCGTGCCCACCAGCACCGATACCGTCGGGTCGATGCCGACCCCGCCCAGCAGGGTGCCCAGCGAAACGCCGATCAGCGGCTCGGCGACGTAACCGATCAACAGGCCCGTCACTGTGATTCCGAGCTGGGCGCCCGAGAGCATGAAGGACGTGCGCTTGGTGATGGTGAGAACGCGCTTCGCTTGCGCGTCGCCCTTCTCTGCCAGCGCCGCCATGCGGGAGCGGTCGACCGACATGTAGGCGAACTCCTGCGCGACGAAGAATCCGCAGGCGGCGATGATCGCCAGCGTGACGAGCACACCCACCAGCAGAGTCAGCGCTGCCTCGAGCATCGAAATTCACCCCCTCGAAGAATGAGGGGGCTCGGTGATCGACCCTCCTGGTCGGTGGAGGCACGATGATGGCTCACGGGGTTTCTCTCTCGTGGGTCAGTGGCAAGTCCTGTCAACGATACGGGGCTGCCAGCCAAGCCGATGCTGTTCCGCTCAGGTGAGGGTCAACGCACAGGAACCTCACTCGTGACGCGGACTGGCCGCGCGGTCAAGTCCCGTGTTGTGGTGTCAATCCGGCTGCTTCCTTGATGGGTGAGGGTCAGGCGGTGAGGAACAGGTCGGGGCGCTCAGGCTCGGCGTGGTCTTGGAGTGTGTGGACGAGTTTGCGCATGGAGATGTCGGAGAGGTAGCGGCGTTCACCGTATTGCCATTCCTCGTGCTGCTCCTGCAGGACGGCGCCGATGAGGCGGGTGACGGAGTCGCGGTCGGGGAAGATCTGCACGACGTCGGCGCGGCGTTTGATCTCACGGTTGAGGCGCTCGATCGGGTTGTTGGACCAGACCTTCTGCCAATGCTCACGCGGGAGCGGCGCGAATCCGGTGAGGTCTGCTTCGGCAGCATTGAGCATGTCTGCGATCTCCGGGAACGACCCGCGGAGGGACGTGGAGACCTGGTGATACTGGGCGATCACGGCCTCGGGGGTGGTCTGCGCGAAGATCGTCGAGATCAGCGCGTTGACGGGCTTGGAGCGTGCCGATCCGAGCTTCTGGGTGACGTTACGAGCGAAGTGGACGCGGCATCTCTGCCAGCCCGATCCGGGGAGGATCGCTTTGACGGCGGCTTTGATGCCGGCGTGAGCGTCGGACGTGACGAGGGTCACGCCGAGCGGGTCTGTGTCGGTGGAGACTTTCAGACCGCGGTCGCGGAGGGAGCGGAGGAACTCGGTCCAGAAGTCCGTCGTCTCCGCGTCGCCGAGAGCCATCCCGAGGATCTCCCGACGGCCGTCGCCGCTGACCCCGGTCGCGACGATGAGGGCTTGGGAGAGAACCCGGCCACGGTGGCGCACGTCGAGGTAGGTGGCGTCCAGGAACAGGTACGGGAACCAGGTGTGATCGAGCCGGCGGTGCAGAAACTCGTGCACCACCTCATCGATCTCGGAGCAGATGCGGGAGACGGTGGACCGGCTGATGCCGGTGTCGTTGCCCAGCGCGCGGACGAGCTGGTCGACCTTGCGGGTGGAGACTCCGTCGATCCAGGCCTGGCAGATCACCGCGTAGAGCGCCTTGTCGACACGGCGGCGTGGGCTGAGCAGGCTCGGGAAGAACGACCCCTCCCGCAGCTTCGGAATCTGAATGTCGACCTCCCCCGCGGGCGTGGCGAGCGTCTTCGCGCGAGCACCGTTGCGACGCGTGGTGCGCTCCGCCGTGCGTTCGTAACGGGCCGCGCCGATCTTCGCGGTCGCTTCCGCGTCAACAAGGTCCTGCAGCCCCGCCTGCAGCATCCGACGGAACACGTCGGAATGGGCGAGGTCAGGATCGGCGAGGACTTCTGCGATCAGGGTCGTCAAGGCAGACTGATTCTGGGTCATCGTGGGATCTCTTCTTTGCTTCTTGGCGGAAACAACTGGTCATCCCACGATGGCCCTCCTACGTCAACGACGACGAGAACCCCGCAGGAATTGACACCAAGCTACGAGACGCACCCGGCCGCGCGACCTCATGCCTGGCGATCCCGCCCCAGTAGCAATGGCTAGCAGAACCATTGGGGCCGCTGGTGAGATCAGCCACACCGAGCCAGCCGGAGATGCGATGCGTGTAATCAGGACTCGAGTCACTGACGGTGGGCATTTCACCCACGTGAGATTCTGTGGGCAGCTCGTGGGCACGCACGATTTCGAGGAACTGCTCGACCGCGCTCGGCCGTGCTGAATGCGGTTCGCTCAAATCCAATTCGCTGACCCACGCAACGAAGAAAATCCCTGACCACGCCGTGCCCACAACTGAACCGCAACGAACAGAACTGAGGCCGGCCCCAGCTGATCGAATCAGACTGAAACCGGCCTCAAAGTGGCGGTGACGGTGGGATTTGAACCCAACCAGGAACACCTTTCATACGTGCACAACAGGCCGGCTTCGCTGTCATTCCGCGAGACTTGACCTTTCGGCCGTGTACTGCGAAGGCCCTGAGCTTTCGTCAATCTTTCTCACGGCGTTCCCACGGGCTCGGGCCTCGTGCGGGGCAAGGAAAGTGCCTTCTTTCAGCCCGCGGAGCGGGTTCCTCCTTGATCGCGTGCTATTGCGTCAATGATGGCGGGGATGTCGTCGCCGGCTTGCTGCAAGAACTCGTCCTGCAGCAGGGTGGCGAGGTCGGAAACGGCGACCGTGAGCACCTCTCCGGCGGCCACCACGATGGGGATGCGGCTCTTCTTGGCCGTTTTCGCGATGCCCCAGCCGGTGGTCATCGCTTGGGGCAGCGCGAGGGACCGATCCTTCTCGGCGAAGTAGTAGGTTTCGGCGCTCTGCATGAGATCGACGCGGGTTTGCGCGAGGGCTGAGGCGATTTCGTTCATCACCAGCGCATCGGTCTCGTACGCTTCGTCGCGTTCCAGGCGGGACACGAACCCGCCTTCAACGAGACTCCGGGTCCGCAAGGTGGTAGTGCGGCGACGGTTCAGCGCGGGGTAGAGCTGCATGATCCACGATACGGCGGCGGTGAAGAGAATGAAGCCGGTGAGTGCTTGGAGCGGGGCAAGTATTCGCAGCGCGGGGGTGGTCGCGACGACGTCTCCGTAGCCGAGGGTCCCAAGCGTGACGAGGGAGAGGTAGATCGACGAGAAGAGATCGGGATAGCGGTCCGGGTTGATACCCGGGGCAAAGCTGAAGCCGTCCGGCATCTGAGGCAGATAGATCAGTGTCCACCCGAAAACCTGCAGCGCTGCCCAGACGACGATGACCAGGACGATTCCCACCGGCCCGGCAAGCGGTGACGGGCTCCCCCTCGGCCACCGGGATACCCGCCAGGTTCCGCGCATCACCCACGTGCTCACCCCTCCGCGGCCGGCGGGGTGAAACAGCGTGTGGAATACGTCACGAAGGCCAACGAGAATCAGTGCGACACCGACTACGACGGACAGCACGTTCATAGTCTCCGGCAGCATCGCGTCGTTCCTCGACTTTCATTCTCTCCTCCGACTAGGCAAGCACCACCGCTTCAGCCTCAGATGGCGATGCGGCGTAACATGCCCGTCGGGCTCCTACGCCAGTTACTCGGCGGGGCACTGGCGCGCGGCGGCGCGATCGAACTCGGGTACCTCGCGGGCCTCAGCCTCGGCGACAGTGGCGGCGATGCCGTTCTCCTCGATGTCCTTGATCAGCCAGTCCATCTCGAGGATCTCGTTTCGCTGAGCTTCGCTGATCGAGATCGCGAGTTCGCACACGCGCACATCCTGAATCTGCGCCCGTTCGGAACGGGTGATGGCGAGCGAGTGATGCGGGATCATTGCGCTCATCCAGTCCGTGTCATCCACCGTGATCTGGCTGCGGTCGAGAGCGATGCCGCCGCCGATCAGCAAAACCCCGACTGCGACGATCGCGATGTTCGCTTTCGTGTTCTTGTACATGTTCAGCATCCAGGCGATCATGACCAACACCATGGTGCCGCCCATCGTGACCGCCATGAACACACGACTCTCGCTGAAGCGGACGTGGCCCCACTCCCACGAACCGGCGAACATCACCCAATACATGACGACCATCGCGGTGAGGATCATCGCCGCGAATCGCAGATACATCGGCATCTGCATCCGCGACTTCTGCTCCGTCTGGTGCTCGTTGTGGTCACGCTGTTGGTCGTTGTTCTGATTCGTCGACAAACGGATCATCTCCTCATTCACTCATTCGTAATCATTCACTCATTCGTACCGTCGATTGCCTCTCGTCGGTCGAGGCGCGATCGGTCGCGCTCTCAGGCGGCGAGCATCTCGACGCAGGCCTGCTCGCAGTGGCGGCACGCCTCTGCGCAGATCTTGCAGTGCTCGTGCATCTCGGCGTGCTGCTCGCACTCCTCCGCGCAAGCGGCGCACGCGGCTCGGCACGCCTCGAGGACCGCACGAATAGTGTCGGGGTTGCTGCCCGTCTGGCGGGTCAGTACGGCAGCGGTCGCGGCGCAGACGTCGGCGCAGTCTAGGTTCTTGCGGATGCATTCGGTGAGCTCCGCGACCATGTCCTCGCTGAGGCACGCGTCAGCGCACGCGGCACACGACTGGGCGCACTCCACGCACGCCTCGATACACGTCAGCAGCGCATTGCTCGCATCGGCCTTCGGGTGGGTGCGCAGCATGTCTCCCGTAATGGTCATCGTCATTGCTCCTTTCCCGCCGGGCGGATGCCCGACCAGCGGCACGCTACAACGGGCATACCCATCCACGGAGGGGGTTGCATACCGGTAGGGGGCTGCGGTACTAAGTCACACGTACGTAGCAAGCCAGAGCGTCTCGCGCACGGCCGCCATACCCAATGGGGGTATACAGTGAACTTGTCGCCATACCAACAAAGGCGACCCCCCAGGAGGGGAAGTTGTCATGTCGATGAACGAGTTTCGGGTATGGATATGACATGCGGGCTCGATGAAGCCCGCTGAATCGCTCGCTCACTCTGTTCCACCCGATGATCGCGACGACGTTGTCGATAGGAAAGGCCCATGACCTCAAACACCTCTGACCACGCCCCTGGGGGGACGCACCCCGGGGAGCACGGTCAGCACACCGGACAGATGGCAGAGCACGACGCACACTCAGAACACAGCGGGGCACATGCGGGCCACGGCGCCGATCACGTAACGCAATTTCGTCGGCTGTTCTGGATCAACCTGATCATTGCCATACCCGTCGTGGCGTTCTCGAGCATGTTTGCGATGCTCGTCGGATACCAGCTGCCCGACTTCCCGGGCGCCGCATTCATCGCCCCCGCGCTGGGTACCGTCATGTATGTGTGGGGCGGGCGCCCGTTCCTCACCGGTGCGGTCGCCGAATTGCGTGCCCGCACACCCGGCATGATGCTGCTGATCGCCCTCGCAATCACTGTCGCGTTCCTCGCCTCCTGGGGCGCGAGCCTCGGACTGTTGGATCACGAGCTCGAGTTCTGGTGGGAGCTGGCACTGCTGATCGTGATCATGCTCCTCGGGCACTGGATCGAGATGCGGTCGCTAGCCCAGACCACTTCGGCCCTCGACTCGCTCGCAGCGCTCTTGCCCGACGAGGCCGAACGGGTCGAGGGCGACGACGTGATCACCGTCTCACCCACCGACCTGAGGGTTGACGATGTCGTGATCGTTCGCCCCGGTGGCAGCGTTCCCGCCGACGGGCGCATCGTCGACGGCAGCGCCGACATGGACGAGTCCATGGTCACGGGCGAATCCCGCACTGTGTCGCGCGGTGTGGGCGACCCGGTCGTGGCGGGTACCGTCGCGACCGATTCCGGGCTGCGCGTGCAGATCACCGCCACGGGTGACGACACCACCCTCGCCGGCATCCAACGGCTCGTCACCGAGGCGCAGGCTTCGTCATCGCGAGCACAGCGTCTCGCCGACCGCGCCGCGGCATGGCTGTTCTGGTTCGCCCTCGGCTCCGCCGTCATCACCGCGCTCGTCTGGAGCCTCCTCGGCAACCCCGATGCTGCCGTCGTCCGCACGATCACGGTGCTCGTGATCGCGTGCCCTCACGCGCTCGGGCTCGCGATCCCCCTGGTCGTCTCGATCGCAACCGAACGCGCCGCGCGCGGGGGCGTTCTCATCAAGGACCGCCTGGCGCTCGAGAGCATGCGCACGATTGACGCCGTGCTCTTCGACAAGACCGGCACCCTCACCAAGGGCGAGCCGACTATCACCGATGTGCAGACGGTCGGGGATGTCGAGCCCGACACCGTTCTGCGCCTCGCGGCCGCGGCGGAGGCCGACAGCGAGCACCCGCTCGCGAAGGCGATCGTCCGCGCCGCGCAGGACCGGGGCCTCGCCGTGCCGCGCGCATCCGGCTTCCACTCCTCCCCCGCCGTCGGCGTCACCGCGACCGTCGAGGGCACCAAAATCCGGGTCGGCGGGCCGGCACTGCTCACCGAGGCCGCGGCGTCCGAAATCCCCGCCGCCGACACGTGGCGAGATGAGGGCGCGATCATCCTGCACGTCATGCAGAACGGCGCGGTCATCGGCGGGCTGCGGCTCGCGGACGAGATCCGCCCCGAATCGCGCGAAGCCGTCGAGGCGCTGCACGCCCTCGGGGTCGAGGTCGTCATGATCACCGGTGACGCAGATGCCGTCGCGCGGACGGTCGCGGGCGAACTCGGCATCGACCGGTACTTCGCGGGCGTCCGCCCCGAAGACAAGTCAGCCAAGGTCGCCGAACTGCAACACGGCGGACGCAAGGTCGCGATGGTGGGCGATGGCGTGAACGATGCCCCCGCCCTAGCGCAGGCCGACGTCGGCGTCGCCATCGGCGCCGGCACCGACGTCGCGATCGCTTCCGCCGGAGTCATCCTCGCCAGCTCCGACCCGCGCTCGGTGGTATCGGTCATTGAGCTGTCGCGAGCGAGCTACCGCAAGATGCAGCAGAATCTCTGGTGGGCCGCTGGCTACAACCTGCTCTCGGTCCCGCTCGCCGCCGGCGTGCTCGCCCCGATCGGATTCGTGCTGCCGATGTCGGTCGGCGCGATCCTGATGTCGCTGTCGACGATCGTCGTCGCCCTCAACGCCCAACTCCTCCGGCGCCTCGACCTGCAGCCCGAGGCATCCGTCCGCGCCGTCCTGAACCGCTAGAGAGGCCCTGCCATGTCGAACACCACCCGAGACCCCGTTCACGAGCCTGAATTCGCTCACGAACCCGCCGGGCACGGCTACATCACCGACAAGTCCAAGTACCTCAACCGGCTGAAGCGCATCGAGGGACAAGCCCGGGGTGTGCACAAGATGATCGAGGACGAGAAGTACTGCATCGACATCTTGACGCAGATCAGTGCTCTCACCAGCGCGCTACAGGTCGTCGCCGTCGGTCTTCTCGACGATCATCTCAAGCACTGCGTCCTCAATGCCGCGCGCGCGGGCGGCGACGAGGCAGACATAAAGATCAAAGAAGCCACCGACGCCATCGCGCGACTCGTGCGGTCCTGAATTCCCACCAGGCGGAAGCACGGCGGCGGTCTGCCTGACACCGCGCGCCAACATCGCCCCACCCCTCCGTCTCTCCAACCGCGTATCGCGCGGCAGACGCGGCGCAGTGTGCTCAGCCGCGAGCCGCGCGAAGCGAGTTCGGCGGATGGACACCCATAGGCGTGAGGCGCACCCTTCAGATGCAAGGACAGTGACCCGGCGCCCGAGGCCTCAAGACGGTTTGCGGCTGGACACCATTGCCCCGACGATCACCAGCAGCGCGGCAGCAGGATAGCCTGCGGCGAGGTCGACCCAACCTTCCGGTTGAGCTGGCCCGAAAGCTTCCAAATGCGCAAGCCAGTGGATGATGCCAACCACTGCTCCACCGATCATGATCACTTGACCTGCGCGGAGATATATCCGGCGGCGGCGGAAACGCTTCTGGAATTCTTCTTGGGTGGGCTCTCTACGCGGCGTGTCCATATGGCCTCCTCGCTTGTGGGGGTTTTGCAGCACCAACATGCTGCGGCGACAAGTGCTGCACCTCGGCGATCAAATGTGCCGACACGAACAGTTGGTGCGACCGAGTCGGGCCGCGCCGCTGGCGGTTCAGGGCACACCGCACTTTTAGGCGAGCGCGGGCGCACGTGCCGGTACGGACCTCGCCATTTGGTACGTGCGTCACGTTCACGGCGCCTTCAAATCGGCGCAGGCATCGTGGTAGCGAGTCACGCATCATAAGTGCCTCAGCGGAATCGTGCTCCGGCGGGATGACTTCGACGAGAGTCCAGCCACCGCACCCGCCGCGAATAGCAGAACGAGGACGCCCACGCCGAGCCGGTCGAACCATGGTGCTACCGCCATCGCTGGAGTGACCGAGTCGGATAGCGGCGCTTCGGCGACCATGGCGGAGCTTGTGAATGGTGCCATCGTGGCGATCTCTGCGCCGTCGGGCCCGATGATCGCGGATGATCCCACGGTAGACACGTTCGCCACGGATCGAGCCGTCTCCATCGCGCGGGCGCGCGCGATGGAGAGCTGCTGCTCACCCTGAGCTGAATCTCCGAAGTCAGCATTATTGGACGGGACGATCAGAATCTCGGCTCCCGTAGCGATAGTTTCCCGGACGAGTTGGTCGGAGACGATATCGAAGCAGAGTGCCAGACCGATCGGGACGCCGTTCACCTGGACGGTGGCGGCTGTCGTGCCCGGGGTCATATCGACAGGAATCAGTGACGGAACGAACGGCAGGAGGCTTGACCAAAGTGCACGGTCTGGAAGGAATTCGGCGAAAGGGACCGGGTACCTCTTGTCATATTGTTCGACTACTCCCACGCCCGCGCGCCAGACGAGTGCGCTGTTGAAGACCTGACCGTCGTCGACCGTGAGCGTGCCGAAAAGGATAGGCGCGCTCACCCGATCGGAGATCCCGTCGAGCGAGGCTTGAACTTCGGCGATTCGCGCGACGTCAACATCAACAGAATTCTCAGGCCACACCAGAAGATCGAGATCTTCGCCATAGAGCGATTGCGTTGCACGCACATGATCGCCGAAAATTCTCCCCGGCGCGCTGGCGTTGAAGATGCCGGCGTCCGAGTTGCCCTGCGCCGCACCAACTCGCATAGTTCCTGTTTCGTTGTAGGAAAAAGTGGGCACGGCCACGAGAGCGGCCAGAAGAACGAGTGGAGCGGATGCGTGCCCCAGTCTGCGCGAGCGTGCGACCTGCACGAGCATCGTGCTCATCACGACGACAGCGAAAGTAGTTCCGGCTACCCCGACCCACGGCAGTAGGTCGCGCAATGGGCCGTCGACCTGGCTGTAGGCGAGTCGACCCCACGCGAAGCCACCATACGGCCAGTTCCCAGCAACGAAATCGCGTCCTACCCACGCCGCTCCCACCAGCACGGGAACCACCACCATCCGGGTGAAGTCTCCCGGAATCCACTCCTCAATCGTCCGCCAGCCGGCGATCATGATTGCGGCGGCGCCCACCGACATGAGCACCTGCAACGCGACGAGTGCTGCCCAGGGTGCGGGACCTAGATAGGTTGTCAACCAGACAATGTGAATACCCCAGAAACATGTCGCTCCCGCCGCAGCTCCCGCCAGCGCATGGGTCATCCGTGGTGCCGTCAGAACGCAGACCTGCAGCGCGACGCCCACGAGCGCGAAGGGCCAAGACCCGACTGGCGGAAACGCGAGCGTCGTGAGAGAACCCCCCAGTGCGCCAAGAGCCAGAGTCCGCAGGAAGGCGTATCGGGGCGCCCGTCGCCGCGCCGACTTCGTGTGGCGGGGGCGAACCGCCTCGAGCGGGACCGGGATGGTCACGGTCCCGGGGGGTTATCGCCCGCCACGCGGGGGTCGGAGTCGGACGCTACGAAGGTTGAGCGGTGGGATTGCCTCTCACTCCCGAGAGTGCGGCCACTCTCCTGGTCGCTTGAAGCGGTTTTCGGGGAGCGGCCCTGTCGGTAAACGCTTAGTTCGGGCTCCGGGTGCCGGGCCGCTTGGACAACGACGAGAACCACGCCGGCAATCGCGAGGACGAGCGCTGTGAGCACGTTTATCTTGACGCCCCAGATTTCGAGCTCGGTGGGGTCGATACGAATGGATTCGAACCACGCCCTGCCCGTGCCGTAGATAAGCAGGTAGACGCCGAGCGCCCTGCCCCACCTCAGGTCATAACGACGCTCCAGAAGAAGGATCGTCGCGGCGCCTGCGAGATTCCACAACATCTCGTACAGAAAGAGCGGGTGAAAAATCGTGCCCGACGGCAAACCCTCCGGGAAAGCGGCGCTCTGCGGGTCGATTTGAAGCCCCCACGGAAGAGTGGTCGGAAGGCCGTAGAGCTCTTGATTGAAGTAGTTCCCCAGCCGACCTACTGCTTGCGCGATGAGCATGGCCGGTGCGAGTGCGTCGGCGAAGGACAGGAACCGGATTCCCGCGATGCGGCATCCGATCATCGCGGCAGCGCCCCCGACGAGGACGGCGCCGAAAATGGCGAGTCCCCCCTCCCAGACATAGAGCACGCGCCACAGATCAGCGCCCGGGTAAAAATAGTCGTTGGGATGGGTGATCACATGGTAAGAACGTCCACCGGCGATCCCGAAAGGGACCGCCCACAGCGCGATGTCGACGACAACGCCGCGGGCGCCACCTCGCCGTTCGAGGCGCCGAGAAGCCAGCCACGTGGCGATCGCAATCCCCAAAATGATGAATAGCGCATAGAAGCGAAGTTCGAAGCCGCCGAGATAGACAGAATTGATGGAGGGGCTGGGAATACCCGCCGTGAACATCAGGCCGCTGCCGTTCAAGGATTCACCTTTGCCGACAGCCACGCGTAGGGGTCGATGTAGGTACCGTCGGCTCGCATCATACCGAGGTGTAGGTGGGGGCCTCCGCTCAGTCCGGTATCGCCGACTTTGCCGACGAGGTCACCGACACTGACCGAATCACCGGCCCGGAGAGCCAGCGTCCCGACTGCCATGTGTGCGTACAGGCTGCTGATTTTCTCCCCGTCGACGACGTGGTCGATGATCGCGTACACGCCCCACTGGCTGCTGTCGCTGGCTGACGCTTCCCGTACGACGCCATCGGCGACCGCTTGGATCGCCGAGCCGGCGCCCGGGTTCATATCGATCCCGTTGTGATCCTGCGGGCAACCAGGGCACGGTGATTCGCGCCATCCGAACCCGCTGCTGATCGGAACTCCGGTCAGAAAGGGCCACTGTATCGCGCCGCTGTAGTTGACGAATGTGGATGCTGTCTGCGCATACACTCCCGTCGTGATCGCGCTCGCACTGACGTACGTTCCCCGATCGAGGGGTGCGCCTGTCACCTGGATGTCGAGGTCAAGCGATTGGGCCTCGCCGTCGGAGCCACTTGCCTCCACCGTGTCGCTCGACACCGATGCCGGGAATGAGGCGCCGCTGGCGGGAAGAGCGAAACTTAGCGCTAGCGCCACCGCGGACGACATCGCGGTCGCCGACACAATTTGTCGCCGGAACGACGAACGACGTGTCACGGCGAGCGCAGGGTTGGGTGGCGCCGATGGTGGCAGTGTCAGGCGCTCCTTTCCGCTCTCCCTGATGCTTCGGCGGGTCGGCGAGGTAGCGGGCATGGACGGGTCTGAGGATGAGGGCATTGTGCATTCCGGGAGGAGACGATGTCGCGCGCACCGGCGCGGAAGAAAAGCGCGAGGATCCAGGTAGCGGATCACTCGTGACGCGGTCGCGGATCATGAGGCAGACCGGTCTTGACTCACGCCGCCACGCCGCCTAAAAATACGCGGCGTGGGGCGGTAACGAGCACCGTGAGGAAAACGGGTGTGCTCAGGTCCGACTGATCGAGAGGACGTGAAGATCTGGTGCGCTGTGAAGGAGTACCCGCGCACGGAAACCCGTCCCTAAAGGGGGAACCAGACGTGTCGACAGCCAGAATCGCCGCGACGCCCGTGCGAGCCCGAGGCCTAAGGCAGCGACGAACGCGCAGACCGCGACAACCATGCACGCAAACAGGTCACCCATGTGGGATGAGCAATTTGAATCGCAGGGTTCAGCAACGGAAGAAGAACCGTCCGATGCGGAGGACAATATCGGGTTCTCCATAATGCTCTGCGAAAGGGACACTTCCGACGAGCCTGCGACGTTGTGCTCGCCCTCGCCCCCTGCATGCATCGCCAGAAGGGCGAGCACGAAGAGCGACACGAGCGTGACGAGCCAGAGGGTCGCGCCCTGCGTGCGTGTGCCGTCGCGAAGAATGTTCACTCGCGCCTTCCTGCCGCAGGGCTCGTTACGTGATCGTGATGACGTCAGGACAGAGTACAAGATCTGCATCCGAGACTTTCCTGTGAACCACACCTGGTAGGTATCGCCAACTGCAGTTGCTCGGCGTGTCTGGACAAGCGCGCTGGATGATCGGTGTAAGGGTAGCGAACGTTTCCCGCTATCGTCACCCGTCGCACGAGGAGTCCAATGTCCCGCTACCTTCCGCCGGTGGCGCTTCCCGCTGTCGACTGCGGGTGTGCACCATCCGCAGAAGAACTACGCAAACTTGAAGGACCGCGACGCGATGCGGGCGTCAGACACACATTGGGGCGGCGGGGCTTCGTGCGCATCGGCGCGCTCGGGCTGCTCGCCGCGGCGTCGCTCGGGGTGGCTGCTCCGGCCTTCGCTGCCACGTATCCGTCCTGGGACGATGTGCAGCGCGCCCGCGACAATGAAGCCGCGAAAGCCACCGAGATCTCGCGCATTCAAGGGTTCATCGCAACACTGAACGCCAACGTCATACGGACGCAGGCAGCAGCAGAGGAAGCGTCTCAAGAATTCTTCGTCGCGGAGGAGGAGTACTTTGCTGCTGTTGCGCGGGCGGATGAGTTCCAGTCCCAGGCCGATGCCCAGGCCGCCGTCGCAGCGACTGCCTCGGAACGAGCGGGCCGCGTTGCAGCGGAGATGTATCGATCGGGTGGCGACGACACGTCGTTGCGATTGTTCTTTTCCGATGCCGGTGACGCCGACCAGCTGCTGAGCAGGTTGGGCAGGGCTGACAAACTTCTGCAGCGAAACCGCGATGCGTTCGCTGATGCCACCGTCGCGCGCGGGGCGGCACAGTCGCTCAGCGATCAAGCCGCGGTCGCGCGAGACGAACGCGATCGACTCAAGCAGCTCGCTTCGCAGCGAATGGAAGAGTCGCAGGCAGCAGCCGACGCGGCTCAGCAGGCTCTCGATGAACAATCCACCAACTTGGTCGTCCTAGGTGCGTGGGTCAGATCCTTCCGTTAACGCGCCGGGGTGAATCCGGTGGATAGCGCGGGGTGCTGGGAGAATCGATTCATGACGGTGACTGCCAGCCTGGAGGGTCTGTTCGAGGTCGAGCCGGGTGAGGCGCGGGCGCCGGGATCGGCTGCACCGGCGGGTGCGGGCAAGACGTTCCGTGGGTATGACCAGGGGCAGTGTTTCCTGCTCCCGCCGAGTCTGGATGACTGGCTGGACGAGGATGATGAGGCCCGGTTCATCTCCGAGGTCGTCGAAGAGCTCTTGGATCTGACGCCGGTCTACGCGTCGTACGCGTCCGCCTCGGGTGCGCCTCCGTATGACCCGCGGATGATGTTGAAGCTGCTGCTGTTCGCGTACGCGACGGGCGTGACCTCGTCTCGTGAGTTGGAGCGGCGCTGCAAGCGCGATATCGCCTTCCGGTGGCTGTCGGGCAACCAGGCGCCCGACTACCGGTCGCTGGCCCGGTTTCGTCGGCGTCACCTGGATGCCCTGCCGGGGTTGTTCCTGCAGGTGCTGCGGGTCTGCGCGGAGGCGGGGCTGGTGCGGTTGGGGCGGGTCGCGCTGGATGGCACGAAGCTGGCTGCGAACGCGTCGCGGCATAAGGCGATGAGCTATGACCGGATCGTGCCGAAGATCGATCAGCTCCAAGCCGAGGTCGCTGCGCTGCTCGCCGAGGCGGAGGCGGTCGATGAGGCCGAGGATCAGCAGTTCGGCCAGGACCGGCGCGGGGACGAGGTCGCCCCGGAGCTGGCCCGCCGTGAGGGGCGCCTGGCAAAACTACGTGCCGCGAAGGACGCGATCGAGGCCGACGCCGCCGAGAAGGCGGCAGCCGTGGCGCGGAAGAAGGCCGACGCCGCCGGTCAGCCCCCTGAGCAGGCCGACGCGGCCGTCGCGACTGCGGTGGACACGGCGGCGCCGAAGCCGAAAGCGCAACGCAATTTCACCGATCCTGAGGCGCGGATGATGAAGACGGTCCGCGGCTTCGATTACGCGTTCAACGCGCAGGCCGTTGTCGATGAGGGCCACCAGATCGTGTTGAGCGCCGAGGTCACCCAGCAGGCCACCGATATCCAGCAGTTCGTCCCGATGGCCGAGCAGACCCTACGGAACCTCGACGCGGCAGGAATCGAGCGTTCCCCAGAGGTCGTCCTCGCTGACGCGGGCTACTGCTCGGAAGCCAACCTCGAAGCCGCCGACGATCTGGACGCACAGGTGTTGATCGCGACGGGACGGCAACGTCACGGCGAGAGCTTCCCTACCGCCGGCGCCCCGGACCCGGCCCCAGAGGACGCGAGCCGGCGGGAGCGGATGGCGCACGCGCTGCGCACCGAGCAGGGCCGCACCGACTACGCGCGCCGCAAAGCCATCGTTGAACCCGCGTTCGGGCAGATGAAGACCCGGCAAAACGCCGGACAGCTCCGGCTACGCGGACTCGCCGGCGCCCAAGGCGAATGGCTACTCCACACGATCTGCCACAACCTCCGCAAGCTCCGCGTCGCTACAGCCGCCGGGCTGGCGCCCGCATAGGCCTCCCCAGGGGTCCCTGGGCGTCACAGCACGCACCGACAGTCGCCACGAGCCCCTCGCCGTGCGATCCCGCACGCTCTCACACCGCAACGGCCCGCCCGTTCCCGTTCGCGACCGTCAGCGCGCGATGCCAGAGTCAACGCCGCGCGCCACGCCACCCGATTCTGACCCGCGCACCTAGTATCGATTACTTCCCCGATTGCCGCACATCGGGGCCCGTCTCGCGGCCGTTCGGGCGTGCTCTCGAAGTTTTTTCGAGAAATCTCCGCAAACGCGCGTCACGATTCGGGCGTTTCCCCGTGTTATGCGTGCCCGACTCCTGCACTGAGTCCCCCCAAGGAGTACCCCGGTGCGGGAGTCGGGTACAGATTTCAGGGTCCGATCTCGCGAGGTCGGGCCCGCATCCTGGGGAGGAAACGGGGAATGGCACTGCGTTCGGGAGTGATTCGAGACCGGGGCGGAAGCCGCTCGGCGCGCGTCGCGCGCGGTTTCGGCAAGTGGGTGGCAGGCGGGCTCGCCGCGCTGCTCTTCGGAACCGCGATGATCGCGAGCGGAAGCGGGATCGTCTCCGCCTCCGCGATGGAGGGCGCATCGCTGCTGCTCGTGAAGACCGTCGACGGCCAGGAGGCCAAGCGCGACCTGCGGCCCGGCGACTCCGTCGTCTACCGCGTCGAGTTCCGGGTGAACGACGAGGACGCGGACGCGCCCGTGCGCGTCGTCGACGAGCTCCCCGCCGCGTTCGCCGGATGGCGGATCAGCGAGCTCACCGCGGTCGTCGGCGGATCGCCGACGGGCATCACCCTCGATCTGCCCGGCATCGCCGCCGGGCCGTCGACCGCGGTTCCGGCGTCCGGCACGCTGGGATCCGGCTCCGAGGACCTCACCATCACGGTCGGCGTCGCGCTCCCCGTTCAGGCGGGCACCGGCAACGACAGCGGGCTCGGCATGTCGACTCGCCACACGGGCGTGCTCGAGTACGTGCTCACCGTTCCGAGCGACCTCTCGCCGAACGATCCGATCCTGCGCACCGACCTCGTCAACCGGGCGACCTTCTCCGCGATGGCCGGCCTCACTCCGCTCAGCGTCTCCGACACCGCGATCATCTCGGTCGACAACCCCGTCGCGGTGGACGTGACGCCGACGAAGACCTGGACCCCCGCCTCGCAGGGCTATCAGCCCGGCGCGGTCTCGAATCTGACCATCGGCGCCACGCAGGCCTCGAACGTGCCCGCGAGCGCGCTGCGGCTGCAGGATCCGGCCGACCCCGCTCTCGCGCCGGACGGCGCGACCTCGCTCGCGGACGCCAACCCCTTCAACTACGTCGACTTCGCGGGCTTCGCCGGCGACCCGACGACGAACCTTCCCGCGGGCGCGACCGCGGCCTCGGTCGAGGTCTACCACTTCGACGGCGCGAGCTGGAACTGGACCGCTTGGAACAGCGGGCTCGACAACGCAGACATCGCCGGTGTGCGCCTCGGCTACACCGGCTCGGTCCCCCCGGGCGCCTCGGTCTCGCAGGGCTTCGCGGCCCTGCAGCGGGCGACCCACCGCTCGACCGGCGCCGGGATCTCCGCGGGCTACACGATCTCGAACGACGTGCGCGCGACCGTCGAGGTGCCGGATCAGCCGTCCGTCTCGAAGGACGCCGAGGCGCCCTTCGCGGTCGGGCCGCAGCGCATCGACGTCTCGGCGCAGAAGCGCTTCCACACCCTTCCGGACGGCTCCGAGACCACGAACCTCACCGGGGTGACCGCCGGCGACACGGTGGGCGTCGTGCTGCGCGCGATCAACGCCGGCGTGCCGCAGAGCACCACCCTCGACCGCCTCGTCATCGCCGAGCCCGGCGCCGGATCCGACAGCCGCTTCTTCGGCGACGAGCTCTCCTTCGCGGGCTTCGCAGCCGGCGATCCGGCCGCGATCTGGCCCGCGGGTGCGACGAGCGCCGAGCTCACCTGGCAGCACCCCGGAGGCCCGACGGTCGTCACGGTGGCGGCCGGCGATCCGCTGCCGGCGGCGCCCGCGGACGTCACCGGCTTCGAGCTCGCCTTCGTCGGCGCGATCGAGCCGGGCGCCTTCAGCGAGGTCCGGTACCTGCTGGCCACGAGCTCCGACGAGGACTTCGTCGCCGCGGGCGGCACGGCGGGCCCCTTCCGCAACACGATCGACGTGACCGGTGAGAAGACCGGGCTCGACGACGACACGGACAATGCGGGAGCGAACCTCTCGCTGGTCGCCCCCAGCATCGACGTGGCGATCGACAAGCGGGTCGGGCCGGGAACGGTGCTGCCCGGCCAGGGCGTGGTCGTGCAGCTCGACACCCGCGTGCAGACCTCGGGCGGGCGCACGAAGCCGACCGAGATCGTGGTGGAGGACGTCTTCGGCGGGGCCGGCACCTTCTGGGACGCCTTCGACGCGGCCGAGATCCTGCCCCCGATCAGCCGCCCGGTGAACGGCGACGACCCCGTCGTCCAGGCCGATCTGCGCATCGAGGTGCTCGGAGCCGACGGCGTCACCTGGACGACGCTCGCGGACAACCCGGACGAGAACACCCCGATCGCGGTGCCGGCCGGCGCCACCGGCCTGCGCTTCGTCTACACCAACGCGGCCGGCTTCTCCCAGATCAGCTACGTGAAGCCGAACATCGCCTTCACCGCGCGCAGCGCGCTGCGCAGCGACGGCGCGCCCACCGGCGGCACCTTCGACACCCCCGTGCGCTACGAGAACGTCGCCACGGCCGAGGCCGAGGGCCGGCTCGACGACCGCGTCGTCACCGGCGAGGACGACGACCGCGAGAGCGTCGGGATCCGCGGCACCGAAGGCGGCACCGGTCCCGGCCCGGGCGGCCTGTGGGTGCACAAGGACTGGGCGCACAACTCGCTCGTCTCGCAGTCGGGCGCCTCCTCCTGGACCATCCAGGAGTGGGCCGTGACCCGGAGCGGCTACGCGACCGTGCAGCTGCAGGATCCCGCCGTTCCGACGGCGACGGGTGCGGGCACCGTCTTCGAGGCCTTCAACCTGACGCAGATCCGCCCGATCCGCTTCGCGGCCGGCGGCTCGAACAACACGGTCGATCCCATGCTGCGCTGGGACGTCGTGACCGACGTCCAGCTCTGGGACGGCGCGAGCTGGACCTCGGTGACCGCCCCCGCGGGCGGCTGGATGAACGCTGACGGCTTCGCGGGCCATGCGCTGACGGCGACGCAGCAGCAGAGCACCCTGGGCGTGCGCCTGGTGCTCGCGGAGAACACCGCGGCCCGGCAGGCGGCGGCCGACGCCGGCGACCTGACCGCCCCGGCGGTGGGCAGCGGCATCGCCGCCTCCGCCGAGACCCGTTCCTTCCGGCTGGACTGGCAGCTGCGCGAGACCGCGCGGCCCGCGAGCGATCCCGTGAAGTGGGTGAAGGAGAGCGGCACGACCTTCAACTGCGGCACCGCGGGCTGCATCGACAACGTCTTCGGCATCACCGCGACCCCCGAGGACGGCGCCCCGGCGACGGAGACCGCGAACGACACGATCCAGCTGCTCGACGGCATCGCCAACGTCGCGCTCACGAAGCAGGTGCGCCCGCTCCCGCTCGATGCGGCGGCGCCCGCCGCCGGCAGCATCGAGATGGTCGCCCCGAATCCGGGCGAGCTCGCCCAGGAGGACTACCCGCGGGCCCGCTACACGCTGACGACCTACAACTCGTCGACGATGCCGGCCGGCTCCCGAGGCGCGATGAAGCTCGGCAAGATCCGGGTGACCGACACCTCGACGCACCAGCTGAGCCCCGCTCCGGACTTCGACATGGATCGCAGTCCCTTCGAAGGCCGTGACTTCGCGGCCGAGGTCGCGGGGCCCGACGGCAACCACTTCGACCGCTTCAACCTGACGGGAGTCTCCTTCGAGGCGCTGCCGGCCTACATCGACGCCGCCGAGAGCACGGTGGAGCTGTGGCTCTACGACGGCACCGCGACCGGCACGACCCAGGTCTTCACCCTGCAGCAGGCGAGGGACGCCGATGCGGCGTTCGTCGCGGCGCTGCCGGACGCGATCGGCGTCGCCGTGACCTACTCCGGCACCGACCCCGCGCGCAACGGCAACCGCATCGTCACCGGCGACAACCTCGTCGTGCATCTCGACGTGCAGCTGCGCCAGACCGAGCGTCTGAGCGGGGACCCCGTCGAGGGCGGCACCCTGGGCAGCTCCGTCAGCGTGCCGAACGAGGCGATCTCGCGCGGCTGGGACGCGGTGGTGAACCCGGACAACATGCCGACCGACACCGGCGATGCCGTGGTCGAGCTCACCAGCGCGCAGATCTCCGTGAACCTGCAGAAGCAGATCGCGGTGGATCACGGCGGCACGAGCGATCGGACGATCACCGAGACCGATCCCGACGCCCCGGTGAACGTGCGGCTGACGGCCGACCCGGACGGCTCGACCGCGCCGCTCAGCACGCTGCGCATCGAGGACGACACGGCGGGCTTCTGGGATCGCTTCCGGTTCGTCTCCTTCGGCTCCCCGACCCATCCGACGGATGCCGACGCGGCGGCGTTCGAGATCCTCGTCGGTGGCGACTGGGTGCCGTTCGAGGGATACATCGGCGACCTCGCAGACATCGAGGGCGTGGCGGTGACCTTCTCGCGGACGACCGGCAACGGGCTCTTCCCGGCGGGCGCCGCCTCGTGGAGCGCCTCCTGGGGCACCGCGACGCTGCCCTTCACGGTGCAGCTGCGCGACGATGTCGCGGTCGACTGGGGAGACGACAGCGAGGAGAACACCGGCCGCGCGGAGGCGGTCAATCCGAACCTGCCGCTCGCCGAGGACGCCGCCGACGCCGAGGTCGACTTCTCCGACGGCACGAACGCGATCCGCGTCGTGAAGCGCGCGCCGAACGACACGGGCACGCACCAGGTCGATCCGCTCGTGAGCCTGCCCTGGAGCCTGGAGTTCACCAACACCGGCACCAGCTACCTGCCGATCACGCGGGTCACCGACGCGATGCCGGAGACGCTGAACTGGGACGGCGAGCAGCCGACCTTCACGAGCACGCCCGGTGCGAGCGGCGTCAGCGGGCTGACCGCCGACCCCGCCGAGATCGGGGTGAGCATCTCGACCGATGGGCGGGACCTCGTCTTCGAGTGGCCGGCCGGCTCCCGCATGGAGCCCGGCGAGACCATGACGATCGGTCTCGGCCTCATCCTGCAGCCGCTGCCCACGGGCGAGCGCGCGACCAACGAGGTCGTCGTCGAGACGGGCGTGCCGCTCGCCACCTGCACGCAGCCGACCGATTTCGGTCAGGATCCGCGGCAGCCCGGCGAGGAGGGCGAGTGCTCGAACACCAACTTCGTGCAGCCCCGCGCCGGCACCGTGATCGGCGCCGTGAAGACGGTGAACGGCGAGCCAGCCGAGACGCTCGGCGAGCACCTCGTCAGCGGCGCGCTCGACGTGCGCACGGGTGCCGAGTGCGCCCCCGGCAACTACCTGCCCATCGGCAGCGACTACACGCGCAACCCATGCGCCTCGTACACCGCTGTCGGCGCGACGGACACCTGGAAGCTGGAGCACATCAACTCGGGCACCAACGCCCTGTCGAGGATGACCATCGTCGACATGATGCCGGGCCCGGGCGACCAGATGCTCGCCGGAGGCGCGCCGCGCACCTCCACCTTCCGACCGGTGCTCGCCGGCACCTCGCCGGCGGACGTCTTCACCCTCTCCGGCCTGCCCGCCGGAGCGACGTACACCATCGACGTCACCACCAACCCGCAGGCCTGCGTGGGACCCACCCCGGGCAGCTCGCTCTGGGTGTCCGATCCCGAGTGCTCCGACGCCGTCGCCAACCCGGCGAACGTGTGGGTGCCGCTCGCCGGCTACACGGGCGACATCGCCGACATCGCGGGCTTCCGCGTCAACGTCGACATGTCGAGCGAGCCGCTGCAGCCGGCCGGCAACGTCGTGGTCGAGTTCGAGACGGTGAACCGCGTCGTGCAGAACGCGCCCGAGGGCCTGCAGCCGACCCTCGAGCAGTTCGCCACGCCCCAGTTCGCCTGGAACCAGAACGGCGTCATCGCCTGGGACACCGTCGGCAACCGCGTCAACCTGCCCGCCGCGCCCCAGCGCGCCGGCGTGACGGTGAAGACCGGCTCGCTGGAGATCTCGAAGGAGGTCCTGGGAGAGGGGGCCGGCAACGCGCCCGAGCTCTTCCCCGTGGAGCTCGCCTGCACCGTGCCGAGCGGCGTCGCCGACCCCGAGCGCGTGCCGCTCGACCTGGGCGACTCCTCGACCGTGCTGGTGCCGGGCGACGGCACCGCGGTTCGGATCTCGGGCATCCCGATCGGTGCGGACTGCATCGCCCGGGAGTCCGGCGAGGTCGGCGCCCACGGCGAGAGCGGCCGCTCCATCGAGCCCGCTCCCGGCGTGATGCCCGCGACCGACGGCCTCTCGGCCGAGATCCTCATCCGCGAGAGCGGCGGGGGAGCGGCTCACCTCCAGCTGCGGAACACCTACACGCTCGGCGAGCTGATCGTCGAGAAGGCGGTGCTCAGCAGCAACGAGCACGCGGTGCGCGAGGAGCAGCGGAGCGCGGTCTTCGAGTTCGAGCTCGTGTGCCTCGCGAACGGAATGGACGACGAGATCCGCCGCGGCTTCGAGATGCGGGCCGGCGAGCAGCATCGGGAGACCGAGCTGCCCGAGGGCGCCGAGTGCACCCTGACCGAGACCTCGACGCGCGGCGCCGAGTCGACCACCGTCACCGTGGGCGGCGAGGAGTCGGAGGGCGCGAGCCGAGTCGGCATCGTCATCACCGCCGAAGGCGCGCACGCGCTCGTCTCCAACGTCTTCGAGGGAGTCCCCCCGGAGGATCTCGAGAAGACGGGCGGGGCCGGCATCGCGGGGATCGTCATCGCGGCGATCGTGCTGCTCGGCCTCGGCGGGGCCGGTCTCGTGATCAGTCGCCGCCGCAGGAGCCGGGCCGACTGATCGCTCGCGATCGCAGTGGGGCCCGGGTCGTCGCGACGACCCGGGCCCCACTGCCGTTCGCCGCTCGCCGAGACCTGTTCGCTGCTCCCCGAACGCCGCGGAAAGCTAACGATACGGTCACGAGATCATTGAAAACACGCCGTTTTTTCAGGCCCCGGATCGCTTGGTGCGCTGACAGTCAACAACGTCTTCACTGTGTAGCAAAGATGCGCGCTACGATACTTGTACCGTGAAAGCGGAACACCCCGGCACTTTCGCACGGCCTCAAGCTCGCGGTGGCGCCGGTGGCCTCCGAAAACAATGATGTTGAAAGGAGCATGATGAAGAAGCTTCACATGAAGGCTCTGGTGGTGCCGGTCGCGGCTGCCGCCCTGGTCCTCGCCGGTTGCTCGGGTGGAGGCAACGGCGGCGGTGGCGACACGGGCGGTGGCGACGCGGCCACGGGTGAGCCCATCAAGGTCGCCGCACTGGCCTCGATGCTGTACTTCCCCGAGGCGCCTCCGGCCGCGCAGGCCGTGTTCGACGAGTACAACGCGAACGGCGGCTTCAACGGCCGTCCGATCGAGCTCGACACCTTCGACGACAAGGCCGATCCGGCCGCCTCCTCGACCGCGGCGCGCGACGCGCTCAACAGCGGCGCCGTCGCGCTCGTCGGCAGCTCGTCGATGCTCGACTGCTCGGTCAACAACAAGACCTGGGTCGACAACAACATCGTCTCCATCCAGGGCGTGGGCGTCGATCCGTTCTGCTTCGCGACGCCGAACATCGCTCCGGTGGACACGGGCCCCTACTTCAACATGTTCGCCTCGCTCTGGAACGGCAGCGAGACGCTCGGCTTCGAGAAGATCTGCTTCTTCACCGTTTCGGACGATGCCGCCGGCCGCGCCGCGTCCGAGCAGGCTCGGGATGCCTGGTCGGACGAGACCGGCAAGGAGCTGGCCCTGTGGGACGACTCGCTCGTTCGCGGCCAGTCGAGCTTCGCCGGCAACGTCGCGCAGATCAACAAGGACAAGTGCGACTCCATCTTGATCACCGGGGGGGACGCGGTGGCCAGCCAGTTCCTCTCCGAGGCGACCAACCAGGGCATCGACCTGCCCGTGCTGGCGCTGACCTCGACCTACTCCCAGGAGTTCGTCGACACGCTCGTCTACGCCGGCGACGTGCACGTGCCGTCCATGTTCTCGCCGTGGAGCGATCCGGAGGATCCCTCGAACGACGACTGGCGTGCGCTGATGGAGAAGAACAACATCGGTCTGACCTCCTTCGCGCAGGGCGGCTACCTGGCGGCCAAGGCGTTCATCCACATCCTGGAGAACGAGATGGACCCCGACGCCGAGATCACCCGCGAGGCGTTCACCGAGGCGGCCAAGGGCATGACCGAGGGCTTCGACACCGGCGGCATGACCGGTGACAAGTGGATGTTCGGTCCCGGCGATTCGCACCAGGCGAACGCCGCCGCGTGGCCGCTGGTCATCGAGGCGAACAGCGGCGAGTGGACCTCGCTCGGCCCGTGGTTCATCGGCACCGACAACGGCTGGGTGAACACCACCGTCCCTAGCAGCTGATCGGCTGAGAGGTTCCGGGTGCCGGGCGGCCTTCATGGTCGCCCGGCACCCGGAATCTTCGTCCTATTCCTCCAAGGGAGCACAATGAACCCACTGCTCGCAATGACGGCGGGGCTCACGGCAGGCGGCACGTTCGCGCTGTTCGGGGTCCTGCTCACCATCATGTCCCGGCTCGGCAAGGTCGTGAACTTCTCGCAGGTCGCGGTCGGCGTCTTCGCCGCGTTCATGGCGATTCGCATCGTGCCGAAGGACATGCAGCCCTGGGGCTCGCTCGTGGTCGGCATGATCGTGGCGATGCTGCTGTCGGTCCTGATCGGCTTCATCGTCGCCAAGTGGCTCGGCGATGCCTCGGTGGGCGCCCGCTCGGCCGCCACCGTCGCCATCCTGCTCGGCCTCTACTCGCTGTCGAACCTGCTCTTCGGCACGCGGGCCCAGCCGGTGCTGCCCCCCTTCAAGGGGCCGCTCATCCAGACCGACTGGATCAACATCTCGCAGCTGGCGGTCGTCACGACCATCGCCGCGATCGTCGTCGCGGTCGGCACCAAGCTCGTGCTCCGCTACACCATGGTCGGCACGCGCCTGCGCGCCGTGTCCGACCGACAGGATGCCGCCGAGCTCATGGGCATCAACGTGATGGGCCTGCAGCTCGGCGTCTGGGCGGTCACCGGCCTCATCGCCGGCTTCGGCATCGCGGTCGTCGCGAACATCCAGGCGTCCGACGCCAGCTCGATGATCACCATCTTCATCCCCAGCGCGGCCGCCGCGCTGGTCGGCGCCTTCAGGCGTCTCGACCTCGCGATCATCGGCGGCCTGGGCGTCGGTGCACTGCAGGGGCTGCTCACGGCCTTCCCCGCCCTCGTGCTGCTCAAGGACTGGGTACCGATCCTGGTGATCGTCGTGTTCCTGCTCTGGACCGAACGGAAGGAGGTGTGGGATGTCGCTCGCTAGCACCGCCATCGCGCGCCGTCAGCGCACACGATTCTGGATCATGGTCGCCGCGGCCGTCGTCGTCGCGGTCGCCGTGACCTTCGGCCTGCCCAGCTACTTCGTGTTCATCTCAACGACGGTGCTGGTGACCATGGTCTCGCTGATGGGCCTCGGCATCGTTACCGGCAGCGCGGGCATGATCGCGCTCTCGCAGCTCACCTTCGCCGCGATCGGCGCCTGGGTGATGGAGCTGCTGATCTTCCGCACCCCGCTCGGCACGATCTTCGGGGGCGTCTCGTTCATCGTCTGCATGCTGATCGGCGCGGTCGCCGCCGCGATCGTCGGCCTCATCGTCGGCCTGCCGGCGCTCCGACTGCGCGGCGTGAACCTCGCGGTGATCACCCTGGGCGTCGCGGCGGCGGCGGACATGACGCTGCAGAAGGTCTTCTTCCCCGACGCCTGGGTCAACCAGCGGGTGCCCCGCCCCTTCGGCATCTCGAACACGGTGGAGGGCGACCGGATCTACTTCCTCTTCACGGCGATCGTGGTCATCGTCATCGCGGCGGTCGTCTTCCAGGTGGGCAAGGGCCGCTTCGGCGCCATGTGGCGCTTCGTCGCCTTCTCCGAGCGCGGCACCGCGGCGGCCGGCACGAAGGTGCGCAACGCGAAGCTCAGCGCCTTCGCGGCGAGCGCCTTCATCGGCGGTCTCGCCGGCGGTCTCACCGTGGGGCAGATCGGCCAGGTGAACTACATCTCCTTCGCCACTGCCGGATCGCTCGGCCTCTACGTGCTCTGCATCGTGGTCGGCGCCCACTACATCGACATGGCGTTCGTGGGCGCGTGCCTGTTCGTCTTCATCCCCGAGATCCTGAAGCAGTTCGGCCTTCCCCTGGAGTGGGCGAACATCATCTTCGGCATCCTGGGTGTGCAGGCGCTCACCACCAACACCACGATGGGCGACCAGATCAGATCGGGGCTCAGAAAGCTCAGACGCCGCGGGGAGAAGGTCGAACCGGTTTCCGCGCATCTCGAAGAGGTCGATCTGGAACAGACCAGCGCGGTCTTCACGACCACGGGCAAGCCGCTGCTCGAAGTGAAGGACGTCAGCGTCGTCTTCGGCGAGTTGCGCGCGCTCGATCACGTGAGCCTGACGGTCTTCGACCGCGAGGTGGTGGGTCTCATCGGTCCGAACGGCGCCGGCAAGTCGACCATGATCGACACGATCACGGGCTTCATCTCGGGCTACGAGGGGTCGATCGTGCTCGACGGCCAGCCGGTCGACGGGCTCGCCCCCGACCGCCGTGCGCACGCCGGCATCCGTCGCACCTTCCAGCAGGATCGCGTGCCGACCTCGATGACGGTCGGCCAGTACCTGCGGCTCATGTCGCAGGGCAAGTCGACGAACGCCGAGATCGACGAGATCCTCGAGTACTTCGGCTGCCCCCCGGCGCACACCCCTCTGCGGGTGGTCGACGTGGGCTCCCGCCGCATCGTCGAGGTCGCCGCGAACGTGGCGTCGAAGCCGCTGGTGCTGCTGCTCGACGAGCCCGCTGCCGGCCTGTCGCACGAGGAGCACATCGTGTTCGGTAACCAGCTGCGCAAGATCCCCCAGAAGTACGGGATCTCGGTGCTGCTGATCGAGCACGATCTCGATCTGGTGCGCAGCGTCTGCTCGAAGCTGGTCGTGCTCAACTTCGGCGGCGTCCTGGCCTCCGGCGACCAGGAAGAGGTGCTTCGCAACCCCGAGGTGCTCAAGGCCTACATGGGAGAGAGGGTGGAGTGATGAGCCTCGTTCTTTCAGACGTCACGGTCAACCGCGGCATCGGCCCGGTCGTCAGCGGGGTGAGCCTCGAGCTGCAGCCCGGTCAGATCACCACGGTCGTGGGCCCCAACGGCGCGGGCAAGACGAGCCTGCTCGAGGCGATCTCGGGCCTGGTGCGCAGCTACACCGGCTCGATCGAGGTCGACGGCAAGGACATCCACCGGATGAACCGCCGTCAGCGCTCGAGGGCCGGCATCGTGCACGTGCAGCAGGGACGAGCCATCTTCCCGAGCCTCACGGTGCGCGAGAACATCGAGCTCGCCAGCCGGGACAAGGAGCGGTTCGCGCAGATCCTCACCTACTTCCCTGAGCTCGAGAAGCGCATCTCGGCGCAGACGGCCCTGCTCTCCGGCGGCGAGCAGCAGATGGTCGTGCTCGGTCGCGCGCTCGCGACGGATCCGAAGTACCTGCTGATCGACGAGATGTCGCTGGGCCTCGCACCGGTGGTCTTGATGCGCCTGCTGCCCGTGCTCGAACAGGTCGCCGCGACGGGCGTGGGCATTCTGCTCGTCGAGCAGTTCGCCCACCTGGCACTCGGCATCTCGAGCGACGCGCTCGTGATCTCGAACGGCAAGGTCGCGTACCACGGTGAGCCGAAGGTGCTGCTCGACGACGAGACGAAGCTGCACGACGCCTACATGGGCTGATCGTCTCACGGCGGAGGGGTCGTCGCGCTGATGCGCGGCGGCCCCTTTTGCGCGGTCCGGCGGATCCGACGGACGAGCCCGGCCGGAACCGGGATCGGCCTCGGCTCAGGCCGCGGAGACCATCGCGTTGAAGCGGTACTCGGTGGGCGAGATGCCCACCACCTGGCGGAAGAGCCGGGAGAAGTGAGAGGAGTTGAGGAAGCCCCAGCGGCTCGCGATGGTCGATACCGGCAGGTGCGCGAGCAGCGGGTCGCTGAGGTCGCGGCGGCAGCGCACGAGTCGGGCCTGACGCATATACCCGGCCACCGTGAGATCCTCGTCGCTGAAGAGCCGATGCAGGTAGCGGGTCGAGATGAAGTTCGCGGCGGCGATCTGCTGCGGATCGAGCTCGGGATCGTCCAGATGGCAGTCGATGAACGCCTGGATCTGCATGAGCAGCTCGCGCCGTCGGGTGCGGTGCGGCTCGGAGAGACTCTGGCCCACGAGGCTGAACATCATGGTCTCCACGAGGTCGACGGTGTTGCTCATGAGGCGCACGGCGCTCGGGCCGTTCAGGTCGGCGATGTTCCTCGCGAGGGTGGAGAAGAAGGGCAGCACGGTGCCCGAGACCCCGGCCCCGTCCTCGATGCGCTGGCCGATGAGGTCGTTGGTCGCCGCGTCGGGCAGGTCGAAGCGGTCGCGGGGGATCAGCAGGAACACCATGTGGAAGTCGTCGTCGAGGTACATGGTGTAGGGCCGGGCGCTGTCGTGGATGATCATCTGACCCGGCTCGAAGTCGGTCGAGCTCGTACCCTGCACCGAGTTCGCGTGGCCGCTCATGAGCACGCTCACCTTGAGGAAGCGGTGGTCCTTCGTGAAGAGGCGCACCTCCGCGTCGTCGCGGGCGATCTCGTGCTGCGAGCTGCGCACCTCGTTGACGTAGACCTCGCCGAGCACGCGGCTGCGGATGCCTCCCCGGAAGTGGGCGGGGTCGTCCGCCGTGATGCGCACCGGGGAATAGATGCGCGAGACCATCTCGGTGAAGTCGTCGATGCTGGTGGTGGATCCCCCGTCGATCGACGGCGGAAGCGCGGCATCGCGCAGATCTACCGTTGAAGGCATACGTCTCCCCTCCCTGGGAGTCGGACGAACCGTCCCGTGACCACAGTCTATGCGCTTCGGCGCTCCCGCTCCCAGGGTTCGTCAGGGGAACGGGAGCGCCGAGGACGCCGGGCTCAGAAGGGGTAGCGCGCGATGTCGCCCTGGACGGTGACCCACTGGGTCTCCGTGAAGGCGTCGAGGTTCGCCGCCGCGCCGCCGAAGCGGGAGCCGGTGCCCGAGGCGCCGACGCCGCCGAAGGGCGCGACCGACTCGTCGTCGACGGTCTGGTCGTTGATGTGCACGATGCCGCTCGGGATCATCTCGGCGATCGCGAGGCCGCGCATGACGTCGCGGGTGAGGATGCCGAGCGACAGGCCGTACTCGCTCTGCCGCGCGATCTCGACGGCCTCCTCGATAGTGCTGAACTTCAGCACGGGCGCGACGGGGCCGAAGATCTCGTCCTTGAACGCCGGGTGGTCGGGCTGCGAGTCGGCGATGACGGTCGGCTTGTAGAAGAGGCCGTCGTACTCGCCGCCCGCGGTGATGCGGGCCCCCGCGGCGCGGCTGCCCTCGACGAGCGCGTGCACCTTGTCGCGCTGGCGCTCGTCGATGATCGGACCGAGCGGCACCTCCGAGGCGCCCGTGTCGCCCACGGGGATGTTCAGCGCCTTCTCGGTGAGCAGGCTCACGTACTCGTCGTAGATCGACTCGTGGACGATGTGCCGGCCGGTGGTCATGCAGATCTGGCCCTGGTGCAGGAAGGAGCCCCAGGCGCCGGCCGAGGCCGCTGCCGCCACATCGACGTCGTCGAGCACGATGAGGGCGTTGTTGCCGCCGAGTTCCAGGTGCACCCGCTTGAGCTTCGCCGCGCCCGCCGCGCCGACCGCGCGGCCGGCGCCGGTGGAGCCGGTGAACGAGATGACGGGCACCCGGTCGTGGTCGACGAGTGCCGCGCCGACCTCGGCGCCGCCCGGCAGCACGTGGAACAGGCCGTCGGGGAAGCCCGCCGCCTCCGCGATCGCGGCGAGGAACAGGCCGCCGGAGACCGCGGTGCGGGGGTCGGGCTTCAGGATCACGGCGTTGCCCGCGGCGAGGGCCGGGGCGACGGAGCGGGCCGAGAGGATGCCGGGGAAGTTGAAGGGCGAGATGACGCCGACGACGCCCACCGGGACGCGGCGCGCCATGGAGAGGCGCGGCTTGCCCGAGCGCAGCAGCTCACCGTAGGGCTGCTCGACGAGGGCGGCGGCCGAGTAGAACTCGGCGGCCACGAGGTGCGACTCGAAGCCCGCCTTGCCGACGCCCGATCCGGCCTCGCGGGTCAGCCAGGAGATGAGCTCTCCGGCGTTCTCCTCGACCAGCCGGCCCGCCTTGCGGAAGATCGCGGCCTTCGCCTCGAAGGACATCGCCGCCCACTCGCGCTGCGCCGCCACCCCGCGCTCGACCGCCGCGTCGAGGTCGGCGACGTTCGCCACTCCGTAGGAGCCGATGGCCTGGCCCGTCGCCGGGGCCACGATATCGGCGGATCCGCCGCCGCCCGCTCGCCAGCCGCCGCTGTAGATGCGGCCGGACCACGTCTGCTCGTCGAAAAAGCCCATGATGAATCTCTCCTCGTCGAATGACCCTGTCGAAACGGTTCTGCGGATCCGTCCCCCACTGGGCGCGGATCCCGGGGGCCTCGCGGCCCTGCACGATCCAGTCTGCCAGGGGTCGCGGGGCGGCGCACCGGGTCGATCCGCTCGTGCACTGCGGGCACAACTCTTGTACGCGCTGACGCAACCGCGACGGCCCGGCAGGTGTGAGGCTGATTCTGCGAGGAAGCAGAGGAAGGGAAGCCGCGAATGGGCATCTTCAGACACGAGCTGGTCATCGTCGGCGCGGGAGTGGGAGGGCTCTACGCCCTGATCCGGGCGCGCAGGCAGGGGCTCGACGCCGTGGTGCTCGAGCGCGGGAGCGACATCGGCGGGACCTGGTACTGGAACCGCTATCCCGGCGCCCGCTGCGACGTGGAGAGCTTCGACTACTCCTTCTCGTTCGACGAGGAGCTGCAGCAGGAATGGGTCTGGACGGAGAAGTACGCCGGCCAGCCCGAGATCCTCGCCTACCTCCACCACGTCGCCGAGCGGTACGGACTGCGTGACGGCGTGCGCCTGCAGACGAACGTGCAGTCGGCGCGCTGGGACGAGGACGCCCTCGAATGGACCGTCGGCACCGAGGACGGCGACGAGTACCTAGGAGTGGCCCCACTTTCTGACTTGCCGGGGCGGTTCTGACGGTTTGATCTGGCCCCACCTGAGCGTGTGTTTCGTGTTGCTTCAGGATGAGCGGGCCCGGCAGGGGTCGAAAGTGGAATTGTTCGCGGATATCCGCCGTGCCTCGCGCGTCGACGGGCTATCGGTGCGCGCGTTGGCAGACAGGTTCGGGGTCCACCGTCGCACGGTGCGGCAGGCCTTGGCGTCGCCAATTCCGCCGCCGCGGAAGATACCGTCACGGATGTCTCCACGGCTGGGGCCGTACAAGGCGGTGATCGACGCGATGCTCACTCAGGATCTGGACGCGCCTCGTAAGCAGCGGCACACGGCGACAAGGGTTCTCGCGCGGCTGGTCGACGAGCACGAAGCGGCGGGACTGTCGTACTCGACGGTCCGCGACTACGTGCGCGTACGTCGTGCCCAGATCGATGCCGCAGCCGGGCGCCGCGTCGAGGTGTTCGTCCCACAGGAACACGCACCTGGTGAGGAAGCCGAAGTCGATTTCGGCGAGGTCTGGGTGATCCTTGGCGGGGTGAAAACGAAGTGCCACATGTTCACGTTCCGGCTCTCGCACTCGGGGAAGGCGGTGCACCGGGTGTACTCGACGCAATCGCAGGAAGCGTTCCTGGAAGGACATATCGACGCGTTCGACGAGATAGGTGGGATCCCGACCCGGCACATCCGGTACGACAATCTCACTGCCGCGGTACAGACGGTGCTGTATGGGAAGGGCCGTAGCCGAGTAGAGAACGACCGATGGGTACTGTTCCGCTCGCACTACGGGTTCGACTCGTTCTATTGCCAGCCCGGAATCGACGGCGCCCACGAGAAGGGTGGCGTCGAAGGCGAAGTTGGTCGGTTTCGCCGCACCTGGCTGTCGCCGATGCCGGTCATCGACTCGCTCGCCGAGTTGAACGAGCAGATCCGCCGGTGGGACGCCCGCGACAACGAGCGACGCATCAACACCCGGATCCGCACTGTCGGGCAAGACTTCATCGACGAACAAGCCCGCCTTACGCCATTGCCAGGCGAGCGGTTCGATCCTGGCCTGGTGCTCTACCCGCGGGTAGACCGCTCGAGCCTGATCACCGTGCGGATGGCGAGGTACTCCGTGCCCGCCCGTCTGATCGGGCGGAAGGTGCGGGTCTCGTTGCGGGCGTCTGAACTCGTGGTGTTCGACGGCCACGCCGAGGTCGCTCGGCACGAGCGGGTCGTGGCCCGCGGCGGGGAGTCGATCAACCTTGACCACTACCTCGAGGTCCTCAGGCGCAAGCCCGGCGCGTTGCCCGGGTCCACCGCGCTGGCCCGTGCACGCGAAGCCGGCGTGTTCACGACAGCGCATGACGCGTTCTGGCAGCAAGCGCGGAAGGTCGATGGCGACAGCGCCGGCACAAGGGCTCTGATCGATGTGCTCCTGCTCCACAGGACCATGCGAACCGTCGACGTGATCGCGGGGATCCGTGCCGCCCTCACGGTCGGGGCGGTGTCCGCCGACGTCGTCGCGGTCGAAGCCCGACTGCACGCCGCCGGGCCCGAGTCAGACCGTCATCGCGTTGAACAACCACGACGTGACGTGCAACGAGTTGTCAGCCTGACCCAGCGTCGCCTCATGGATCCGGCCGCGGTGATCGCCGGACTCCCAGCCGACCGGCGGCCACTGCCATCCGTCGCGCACTACGACGAACTCCTTAACCGACGTTCCGAACCAGAACCGCCGGTCACCGATGAGAGAGAAGGAATCGCCGGATCATGAGCAACCCCACGAATGTCACCACGACCCTGCGTCGGCAGCGCGGGCTGACCGAAGAAGCCGCCGCGGCCGCAGTTGACCAAGCCTGCCGCAGGCTCCGTTTACCCACCATGCGGGCGGTGATGCACGAAGCGATCACGGCCGCGGAACGTGAGCAGCTGACCTACCAAGGGTTCCTTGCCGAGCTCCTCCTCGCCGAGTGCGACGACCGGGACCGCCGGTCCGTTGTCCGCCGCGTGTCGGCAGCCGGGTTCCCGAGGAACAAGTGGCTCGGGGACTTCGATTTCGACGCGAATCCGAACGTCAACCCTGCAACGATCCATACGCTCGCGAACGGGGACTGGATCCGCCGCGGCGATCCGCTGTGTCTGATCGGGGACTCCGGCACCGGGAAGTCGCATCTCCTCATCGGCCTCGGCACCGCCGCTGCAGAGAAGGGCTTCCGCGTCCGGTACACCCTGGCGACGAAGCTCGTGAACGAGCTCGTTGAAGCCGCCGACGAGAAACAACTCACCCGCACCATCAACCGGTACGGACGCGTTGACCTGCTCCTGATCGACGAGCTCGGCTACATGGAACTCGACCGACGCGGCGCCGAACTCCTGTTCCAGGTCCTCACAGAGCGGGAAGAGAAGAACTCCGTCGCGATCGCATCCAACGAGTCGTTCAGCGGGTGGACGAAGACCTTCACTGACCCGCGCCTGTGTGCGGCAATCGTCGACCGGCTCACGTTCAACGGCACCATCATCGAAACCGGCACCACCTCGTACCGCCTCAACCACACCCGTCAGCGGCAGTAGCGATCCGAAAGTCATCAGAGGTAGCGGCAGATGGACTCCGGCGTGCAGGCTTCGGACGCCGTTGCCGTCGCGTGCGCCCGAAGCTCGACGATGCTCCCTCGTAGGGCGCGCAGCTGCTCGAGCTGCTCATCAATCTCCACGAGCCGGCGGTCAAGGAGATCCAGCACGTGAGCGCACGGCGAACCACCCGTGTCGCGAACATCGAGGATCTCCGCGGTCTGCGCAAGGGTGAGCCCCGCCGCGCGAGCCCGATCGATGAACTCGAGCCGCTGCACCGTCTCGTCACCATAGCTGCGGTACCCGGCCGGGGTGCGCTCCGGCGGTTGCAGCAGCCCGCGCTCCTCGTAGTACCGCAGCGTCGACGGTCTCGTCCTCGCCTTCTCCGCGAGTTCTCCGATCCGCATCGTGACACCTCCACCGTCAGTTTGACCTTCAAGCATGCTTGAAGGTCCATTCTGTCGCATAGGGCCGCACGTGCGGCCCGGTCCACCCGAGGAGGCATCATGACTCAGCACAACGAGTTCGATCTTGCGGTGGTCGGGACGGGCGGCGCGGCGATGTCCGCGGCGATCCACGCCCGACTCGAGGGGGCGAGCGTGGTCGCCATCGAATCGGGCACGCTCGGTGGCACCTGCGTGAACGTGGGTTGCGTGCCCTCCAAGACCCTCCTCGCGGCCGCGCACACCCGCCACGCCGCGCTCACGAACCCGTTCCCCGGCGCCGCCACCTCCGCTGGGGCCGTCGACCTCGGCGCGCTCGTGCAGCAGAAGGATGAGCTGGTCGGCATGCTCCGCCAGACCAAGTACGCCGACATCGCCGCCGCCTACGGGTTCGACATCCTCCCCGGCACCGCAACATTCACCGATCCCTCAACACTGCTCGTCGATGGACGACCGGTTCGCGCCAAGTCGTATCTCATCGCCACCGGCGCCGAACCGACCATCCCAACGATCCCCGGCCTCGAGCAGATCGATTACCTCACGTCGACCACGGCGATGGAACTCACCGAGCTGCCCGCTTCGCTCGTGGTGATCGGCGGCGGATTCGTCGGCCTCGAACAGGCCCAGCTGTTCGCCCGGCTCGGGGTCGAGGTCACCATCATCGGCCGGCTCGCCCCGCACGCCGAACCAGAACTCTCCTCCGAGCTCCGCAAAGCCTTCCTGACCGACGGAATCACCGTCATAGGCGACCGCGCCGCAACGATCACCCCACACGACGACCTGGTCCGAGTCCTCACCCGCACCGGGAAAGTAGCTACCGGTGAACGCGTCCTCGTCGCCACCGGCCGCACCCCCCGCACCGACGGGCTCGGCCTCGCCACTGCGGGCATCGCGACCGACACCCGCGGCTTCATCATTGTCGACGAACAACAGCGGACCACGAACCCGGCGGTGTTCGCCGCCGGCGACGTCACCGATGTGCCTCAGTACGTGTACGTCGCCGCGAGGACCGGGAAGATCGCCGCACACAACGCCCTCGGTCACTCTGAGCAGGTCGACTACACCGGGTTGCCCTCCGTCCTGTTCACCTCACCCCAACTCGCCTCGGCCGGGATCACCGAAGCCGAAGCCCTCGCCGCCGGCTACCGATGCGCCTGCCGCTACCTCCGACTGTCCGACGTGCCCAGAGCCATCGCCAACCACAACACCCGCGGCGGCATCAAGATCGTCGCCGACGCCGACACGGGCAAAGTCCTCGGCGTCCACGCCCTCGCCGACACCGCCGGCGAGATGATGCTCGCCGCGACCTACGCGATCAAAGCCGGATTCACCGTCACCCAACTCGCCGACACCTGGGCCCCGTACCTCACCATGGCCGAAGGCATCCGACTCACCGCGAACCTCTTCCGCAACGAACTCCCCACCTCCTGCTGCGCCTAACAGCAAACAGCAGCACACACCCGGGGCCAGTTCTAGCCGTCACCCCGGGGCCAAATCAGGTTGACAAAATCATGCCAGAGTGCGGCTGACGATCCGGGCGCGTAGCGGCTAGGTGCGTGGGTCAGATCCTTCCGTTAACGCGCCGGGGTGAATCCGGTGGATAGCGCGGGGTGCTGGGAGAATCGATTCATGACGGTGACTGCCAGCCTGGAGGGTCTGTTCGAGGTCGAGCCGGGTGAGGCGCGGGCGCCGGGATCGGCTGCACCGGCGGGTGCGGGCAAGACGTTCCGTGGGTATGACCAGGGGCAGTGTTTCCTGCTCCCGCCGAGTCTGGATGACTGGCTGGACGAGGATGATGAGGCCCGGTTCATCTCCGAGGTCGTCGAAGAGCTCTTGGATCTGACGCCGGTCTACGCGTCGTACGCGTCCGCCTCGGGTGCGCCTCCGTATGACCCGCGGATGATGTTGAAGCTGCTGCTGTTCGCGTACGCGACGGGCGTGACCTCGTCTCGTGAGTTGGAGCGGCGCTGCAAGCGCGATATCGCCTTCCGGTGGCTGTCGGGCAACCAGGCGCCCGACTACCGGTCGCTGGCCCGGTTTCGTCGGCGTCACCTGGATGCCCTGCCGGGGTTGTTCCTGCAGGTGCTGCGGGTCTGCGCGGAGGCGGGGCTGGTGCGGTTGGGGCGGGTCGCGCTGGATGGCACGAAGCTGGCTGCGAACGCGTCGCGGCATAAGGCGATGAGCTATGACCGGATCGTGCCGAAGATCGATCAGCTCCAAGCCGAGGTCGCTGCGCTGCTCGCCGAGGCGGAGGCGGTCGATGAGGCCGAGGATCAGCAGTTCGGCCAGGACCGGCGCGGGGACGAGGTCGCCCCGGAGCTGGCCCGCCGTGAGGGGCGCCTGGCAAAACTACGTGCCGCGAAGGACGCGATCGAGGCCGACGCCGCCGAGAAGGCGGCAGCCGTGGCGCGGAAGAAGGCCGACGCCGCCGGTCAGCCCCCTGAGCAGGCCGACGCGGCCGTCGCGACTGCGGTGGACACGGCGGCGCCGAAGCCGAAAGCGCAACGCAATTTCACCGATCCTGAGGCGCGGATGATGAAGACGGTCCGCGGCTTCGATTACGCGTTCAACGCGCAGGCCGTTGTCGATGAGGGCCACCAGATCGTGTTGAGCGCCGAGGTCACCCAGCAGGCCACCGATATCCAGCAGTTCGTCCCGATGGCCGAGCAGACCCTACGGAACCTCGACGCGGCAGGAATCGAGCGTTCCCCAGAGGTCGTCCTCGCTGACGCGGGCTACTGCTCGGAAGCCAACCTCGAAGCCGCCGACGATCTGGACGCACAGGTGTTGATCGCGACGGGACGGCAACGTCACGGCGAGAGCTTCCCTACCGCCGGCGCCCCGGACCCGGCCCCAGAGGACGCGAGCCGGCGGGAGCGGATGGCGCACGCGCTGCGCACCGAGCAGGGCCGCACCGACTACGCGCGCCGCAAAGCCATCGTTGAACCCGCGTTCGGGCAGATGAAGACCCGGCAAAACGCCGGACAGCTCCGGCTACGCGGACTCGCCGGCGCCCAAGGCGAATGGCTACTCCACACGATCTGCCACAACCTCCGCAAGCTCCGCGTCGCTACAGCCGCCGGGCTGGCGCCCGCATAGGCCTCCCCAGGGGTCCCTGGGCGTCACAGCACGCACCGACAGTCGCCACGAGCCCCTCGCCGTGCGATCCCGCACGCTCTCACACCGCAACGGCCCGCCCGTTCCCGTTCGCGACCGTCAGCGCGCGATGCCAGAGTCAACGCCGCGCGCCACGCCACCCGATTCTGACCCGCGCACCTAGAGGCTCAGCTCGCGGCACTACAGGATTCCACGGCACGCACCGTGGCGGATTACCAGGCCGGCGTGGAAGCTCGACGGCGCGCCGAGGAGGAAGCGAGACGACGCGCTGAGGAAGCGGCACGGCGTGCAGCCGAGGCAGCGGCTGCGGCTGGCGGGGGCGGCAGCGGCGGCGGCATGGCAGGACAGATCGGGCAGTCGGGTTGGGCGCGACCGTCCGGCGGGCGACCGACATCACGTTACGGAGCGCGCGCGACAATCTGCGAGAACGGTTATTGCACCGGCTATCACTACGGCACTGACATGGCGACGGGCTGCGGGGCTGGCGTTTTTGCGGCGAGTGCGGGTCGTGTTGCATACGCCGGGACATATGGAGCGTTCGGCCAGCACGTCCGCATCGATCATGGCGGTGGCATATTGACGGCATACTCGCACCTTCAGCAGGGCGGGATATTGGTGAGCTACGGGCAACAGGTCGCAGCGGGCCAGTTGGTTGCGCGGGGTGCGTCTCGTAGCTTGGTGTCAATTCCTGCGGGGTTCTCGTCGTCGTTGACGTAGGAGGGCCATCGTGGGATGACCAGTTGTTTCCGCCAAGAAGCAAAGAAGAGATCCCACGATGACCCAGAATCAGTCTGCCTTGACGACCCTGATCGCAGAAGTCCTCGCCGATCCTGACCTCGCCCATTCCGACGTGTTCCGTCGGATGCTGCAGGCGGGGCTGCAGGACCTTGTTGACGCGGAAGCGACCGCGAAGATCGGCGCGGCCCGTTACGAACGCACGGCGGAGCGCACCACGCGTCGCAACGGTGCTCGCGCGAAGACGCTCGCCACGCCCGCGGGGGAGGTCGACATTCAGATTCCGAAGCTGCGGGAGGGGTCGTTCTTCCCGAGCCTGCTCAGCCCACGCCGCCGTGTCGACAAGGCGCTCTACGCGGTGATCTGCCAGGCCTGGATCGACGGAGTCTCCACCCGCAAGGTCGACCAGCTCGTCCGCGCGCTGGGCAACGACACCGGCATCAGCCGGTCCACCGTCTCCCGCATCTGCTCCGAGATCGATGAGGTGGTGCACGAGTTTCTGCACCGCCGGCTCGATCACACCTGGTTCCCGTACCTGTTCCTGGACGCCACCTACCTCGACGTGCGCCACCGTGGCCGGGTTCTCTCCCAAGCCCTCATCGTCGCGACCGGGGTCAGCGGCGACGGCCGTCGGGAGATCCTCGGGATGGCTCTCGGCGACGCGGAGACGACGGACTTCTGGACCGAGTTCCTCCGCTCCCTCCGCGACCGCGGTCTGAAAGTCTCCACCGACACAGACCCGCTCGGCGTGACCCTCGTCACGTCCGACGCTCACGCCGGCATCAAAGCCGCCGTCAAAGCGATCCTCCCCGGATCGGGCTGGCAGAGATGCCGCGTCCACTTCGCTCGTAACGTCACCCAGAAGCTCGGATCGGCACGCTCCAAGCCCGTCAACGCGCTGATCTCGACGATCTTCGCGCAGACCACCCCCGAGGCCGTGATCGCCCAGTATCACCAGGTCTCCACGTCCCTCCGCGGGTCGTTCCCGGAGATCGCAGACATGCTCAATGCTGCCGAAGCAGACCTCACCGGATTCGCGCCGCTCCCGCGTGAGCATTGGCAGAAGGTCTGGTCCAACAACCCGATCGAGCGCCTCAACCGTGAGATCAAACGCCGCGCCGACGTCGTGCAGATCTTCCCCGACCGCGACTCCGTCACCCGCCTCATCGGCGCCGTCCTGCAGGAGCAGCACGAGGAATGGCAATACGGTGAACGCCGCTACCTCTCCGACATCTCCATGCGCAAACTCGTCCACACACTCCAAGACCACGCCGAGCCTGAGCGCCCCGACCTGTTCCTCACCGCCTGACCCTCACCCATCAAGGAAGCAGCCGGATTGACACCACAACACGGGACTTGACCGTTGCGCGGGAAGGGAACTCCGGATTGTCGCGGGGTTGCCATTTGCACTTCGAAGTGTGGCGAAACGGGCAACGAATCAACCCGGAACCATTCATGAGCGAGCGCGGCATCTCTATCTGATCTGGCAGCTAGAGGCGGCGGTACCAGCCGACTCACCAGGAATGGAATGTAAGATACCCCGTGGCGGTATAACCGCCGATAATCGGATTCGGCGAAAGGTTTCGCACATGAGCGTGATGCATCTACGCGTCGCCCTCACTCGCCGCGTCGGCTATATCCGCCCCCTTCTTCTCGCGACTCTGGGCGCCGCACTCATCATCGTTGGGCTACTGTCCATGCATGGGATGGGCGGTACCGCCGAACATTCGGTGCCCGCCTCTACTCAGGCACACGCTGTTGGTTCGGAGTCGTTGACGCACGACAAGCCCGCGTCAACGGATCTCGAAGAAACCGCAGGAGACTGCTCATCAATGTGCCCGACAGGGGACATGATGTCCATGCTCGCGTGCGTAGTGGCCCTCATGGTAGGCGCCCTCCTCGTCGGCGTCCGCCCGAAGGCCATGCGCGTCCTCCCGCGGCACCTCATTTCTCCTCGAATAAGCCGCCGTGTCGAAGATAGTGCGCCACCCGAGCCTCCTGACCTGAACGTCCTCTCCATCAGTCGAACGTGAACGGGTAGCTGCCACCACGCAGCCCGCTCTGACCACGGCTTCACCCAACACAAACGACGAACTTTTGAGGACAAGAAATGCGCACTCGATCCACCCTGCTCGCAGCAGGAACAGTTGCCACTGCACTTTTTCTTGCCGGCTGTACCGGCACGAGCATGGACGGCATGGACGGCATGAATGGCAACGAGCCATCGACAGGCATGTCGGCGGAGGCGACGGACGTCGATTTCAACGACGCCGACGTTTCCTTTGCGATGGAAATGATCATGCACCACCAGCAGGCGATAGAAATGTCCGACGTTCTCCTCGCGAAAGACGACGTCGCGCCCGAGGTCATCTCTCTCGCCGAACGCATCAAAGCCTCGCAGCAACCCGAAATCGACACCATGAACGGTTGGCTCGCGTCTTGGGGCCGGGAGACAATGGGTTCCATGGGCTCCATGGACAGCATGGGCGGGATGATGTCGGAAGAGGATATGACCGCTCTCGAAGACGCCTCGGGACCGGCGGCATCTTCGCTGTTCCTCGAGCAGATGATCGTGCACCACGAGGGAGCCATCGAGATGGCGCAAGCGCAGTTGACGGATGGGCAGAACCCGGACGCCGTGGAACTTGCGCAGAAGATCATCAACGATCAGACAGCGGAGATCGCAGAGATGGAGCAGCTGCTCACGCAGCTCTAAGCGCTTCGTGCCCGTAGCCACCTGCCATTACGAGGGGTCGCCGTGAAACTGGCGACCCCTCGCTTACCCCTCTTCGCCAGAAAGCGCTCATGACCCGCACGTCCAAACATCGCTCTCAGCGAGGCGGGAGTCAACAACTCCGCCTCGCTGTCACAGTCGTCATCGCCACGCTGACGCTCGTCGGCTGCAGCAACTCACCCGACGCAACAACACCGGAAGGCATCGCCGAGCTCCAACACGTCCATGGCATAGTCGACAATCCCGACGGAGACGGCATCTTGATCGCGACCCACGCCGGCATTTATGGTCTCGACTCCGTAGACGGAAATGGAGAACTGACCAAGCTTGTCGGCGGATGGGAATTCGATGCAATGGGCATCACCTCGACAGCCGATACTCTCTACGCCTCCGGGCATCCTGGGCCCGCGACACCGGAGGGTTTCGGCAGTCCGAACGTGGGCTTGGTTCAATCGGACGACGGCGCCCTCACCTGGCGGAGCGTGTCGCTTGCCGGGGTAGCGGATTTTCACGACCTGAGTGCCGCGTCTGAGGAATCCGAAACCATATACGGGCTGCAGGGCGAGGCGCTGCGCCGCAGCGACGACGGCGGCCAGACGTGGGTCGACCTTCCCCCCGTGCAGGCCCGCGACATTGTCGTGTCCCCCGGCAGCGGAGGCACGCTAAACGCGACAACGGAAGCGGGGCTGGCGGTGAGTTCTGACGGCGGCGAGAGCTTCGTCACCGACCCCCAGGCGCCCGTGATGTATGTCATCGCCGCCCGGAACGACGGAGGCCTCGTCGGAGTCGACCTCGCTGGCACGGTTCGCTACCAGGACGGACCTTCCGCGGAATGGGTTTCCGGGGGCGCTCTCTCGGGTACGGCGCAGGCGTTCAGCTATCTGGACGAGTTCGGAATGCTTCTCGCGGCCGATGATCGAGGAGTGCTCGCGTCGGAGGATTTCGGTGTGTCATGGGTGACCCTGATCGCGTCGTGAATGCGCGCCTAAGCCGGAGCACCTTTAGCGCACCATTGAACGTTGATAGGGTGAGGAGGACATGATCGCCCCGGTGTCGTCCCGACCCTCGTCAATCTTGTCCGAACGCCTGTTGATAACGAAGATCATTACGAGCGTGGCGCTCGCGTTCTTTCTCATCCTCGGCGCGTGGGTGTCGACTCACTCCGAGCAGGAGGCCGCTGCGCCGGTTCCTGTCGGCGTCGCGCTGATCGATTCACACGTCGAAGCGCCCGCTCCGGCCGTTCAGACGATCGTTAGCACATACTCGGGCACCGATTCCCTATGGGGAATAGCGGTGTGCGCATTTGGAGTGCTGTGCGGGCTTCTTCTCGTGCTGATGGCGACCAATTGGTTCCATTCGCGGGGGCGCCCAACCCACGCCAACGTCGCGCTCGCGATGACCCGCGTACTCCTCCTCGCGCCGCCCCTGCCTCGCAAGGTAGCACTTTCACTTACGCAATTGAGCATTTCTCGAACCTGATACTCGCTGCGCCGTCTTGGTGATGGCGTCTCGCTCCGGCCGTCCGCCGGAGGCATCCGTTTCTATGCCGTTCGCGTGTTGAGTGTGTGGAGTTGCTTCGTGAAAACCCCCGTAAAGGCGACATTGATCGCCATTGCTGTCGCTGTCGTTCTGGTACTTGCCGGAATTATCTATGCCCTCGTGAACCAGAGCGAGCCCTCGGCCCTCACAGGCGACGCCGGGGTTGTCTCGGTGGTGCGCCCCGACTCGCATGTCGTCGACGACGGAGGTGATGGCGCGGTCATTGTCGTGGAGTTCCTGGACTTCGAGTGCGAGGCGTGTGGCGCGTTCTACCCGATCGTGGAAGAAATACGGGAAAAGTTCGACGGCGAGATCACCTACGTCATCCGCTACTTCCCGCTGCCCGGGCACACCAACTCCACGAACGCCGCGCTCGCGGCCGAAGCGGCTGCGCAGCAGGACCAGTTCGAGGCGATGTATCAGCGACTGTTCGAGACTCAAGCCGAATGGGGCGAGTCGCAGGAATCCCGCGCGGATATGTTCAGAGGCTTTGCCGAGGGACTGGGGCTCGACCTCGCCGTCTACGACGCGGCAGTCGCAGACCCAGCCACGCTGGCTCGGGTGCAGTCGGACTTCGACGACGGACGCGCGCTCGGCGTCAGCAGCACCCCCACATTCTTCGTAGACGGGGCACTTCTGGAGCTGCAGCAGTGGAATGACCTCGAAGACACGATCGATCAAGCAGTCAACGGAGCGTCCGACTGAAATCGGCGTGAGCCGAGCCGCAGGCAATCGTAGACGCTCGCCACCGACCTCACGTCTCGACGCGGGCGAGGAATGAAGCGATCGCGATGGCCCGTCAGATCATCGACCGCCCCTGAAAGGAGCGAACCGTGGGCGCAGGACACAGCCACGACATGAGCGAAGCGACCCCCCGCAATAAATTGCTCATCGCATTCTCGATCACCCTGGCGGTGTTCGTGGTCGAAGTGATCGGATCGATCATCACCGGCAGCCTCGCGCTGCTGGTCGATGCGGGGCACATGCTCACCGACGTGATCGGCCTCGCGATGGCGGTTACCGCCGCTAACCTCATGAACCGTCCCCCGTCCGACCGGCACACCTGGGGGCTCCGGCGCGCCGAGGTTCTCAGTGCACTCGCCCAGGCCGCCCTTCTCTTGGGCGTGGGGATCTTCGCTCTCGTCGAAGGAATCCGACGTCTATTCGAGCCGCCCGAGATCGCATCCGGCAGCCTGTTGTTCTTCGGGATCGTCGGCCTGGTCGCGAACATCGCGTCCCTGCTGGTACTGATGAGCGGTCGCACACGCAACCTGAACATGCGCGCCGCGTTCCTCGAGGTCCTCAATGACGCACTCGGCTCGGGCGGTGTCATCGCCAGCGCCATCTTGATCGCCACCCTCGGCTGGTACCAGGCAGACGCCATCGCCGGCATCCTGATCGCCCTCCTGATCATCCCACGCACCTTCATCCTGCTTCGCGCCTCCGGCAGCGTCCTGCTCGAATCCACCCCGCCCGCCCTTGACCTGGCGGAGGTACGCCGACACATCCTCGAACTCCCGCAGGTGGTCGCCGTGCACGACCTGCACGCCTCCCAAGTCTCCACCGACCTCCCGACGCTAACCGCACACGTCGTGGTCGACGACACCCTCACCCCGGAGCAGTCCGCCCGGCTCCTGCGAGCACTCCAGGAATGTGTCGCCGAGCACTTCCCAGTCAGCATCGAGCACGCCACCTTCCAGATCGAACCGCAATCACACCCCGGAGAGCACACCACCCATGCGTAAATCCCGCCGCTACCTCTTTTCCGTCATCGCTGCAGTCCTTCTCGGGTCTGGAATCACGCTCGCGGCGGCAGGCCCGGCGCAGGCGCACGACGACCTCCTGGGCTCCTTCCCGGATGCAGATTCCACGGTCGCTGTCTCGCCGGATGAGATCACCCTGTCATTCAGCGGCGAACTCATCTCTGACATGCAATCAGCGGTCATCGAGGTGACCGCGCCCGGCGGCGAGAACATCGCTACTGACGCCCCGACTGTCAGTGGCACCACGATCACGCAACACCTAGAACCCAACCCCCCGGATGGCGCCTTCACCGTTCTGTGGCGGGTTGTTTCCGGCGACGGCCACCCGATCAGCGGCGAGTACACCTACACGGTCGAACCGATTCAGAGCGACGCGAGCACCCCGGGCGCGGGTGCGACGGAACAAGCGCCCGAACCGTCCATCACCTCCGCCGAGACAACCACCAACACCGGCGGTAGCGAGCCCTTTGGAGGTGTAGCACTCCTGCCGATCCTCGCAGTACTCACCGGGGTCATCATCCTCGGAGCGGGGTTCATCGTGGTGTTCAAGGTCACCCGCGAACGTCGACTCCGCAACGAGGAAGCGGTCGACCGACAGGAGCAGCAGGATTCCGAGCGCACAAGTAAGGACGCGTCCCATGAAAAGTAACCAGGTGCGATTGTTCGCGACGGCATGCATTGTCGCCGCAGCCGTAGTGGTGGTCGATCAGGCAACGAAGGCGGCTGCCATCGGCGGGCTGAGCGAGACGGAGCGGATACCCATCCTGGGTGACTTGCTCGGGCTGCAGCTGGCGTTCAACCCCGGGGCGATCCTCTCCCTCGGCTCCGAAGCAACTTGGCTGCTCACCCTGCTTGGCGCGAGCGCCATGGCGTTCCTTGTCGTCGCCGCAACGCGTGCTCGCAGCGCCGGGTGGGCGGCAGGAATCGGACTGATCCTCGGGGGCGCGCTCGGAAACCTTATCGACCGATTGTTCTCGCCCCCCGGATTCGCACGCGGCGAGGTAACCGACTTTCTCGCGTACGGGAACCTTTTCATCGGCAATCTCGCCGACATCGCCCTCGGCGCCGGCGCGCTCGTTCTCGCCGTGACGCTCTTGAATCGCTCCCGGCGCACTCGCGAAGGCCGTCCCGCGAGCACAGCTGCTGACGAGTCGAACATGCAGGTGGTTCCGTGAGCGACAAAGCCCGTGTTGCTTCATCCTTTCAACGGAACGCGTTCGCCCCCGGGCTCGTAGCTGCGGCTGTGCTGTTCGTTGCCCCCGTCCTCGTGGGAGACGACTGGTTCACCCTGGTGCTGTTCGTCACCGCCATCCTGGCTGCCATCGTGGGATGGTTCTCGATCCAAGCCCGCCAATGGTGGTGGACGCCTGTATTCCTCGCTGTCGCCGTAATCTGGAATCCCGTGTTCCCGCTGCCGTTCGCCGGTCCCGTTTGGGCGGGCGCTCAGTTCTTCGCGGCGGTGGCGTTCCTCGTCGCGGGTGTGCTGATCAAGGTGCCGCGCACATGAGCCTGCGCGAGCGAATCGGCTGGCCCTCCACGGTGCTCGCCATCGCCATAGTGCTCTCGGGATGCGCCGCCAACGACGCTCTCGCGGAGCAGTACCGGGACGGGAGTGAGAAGGGCTACATCTCCGGCGACTTTCAGGTCGTGGAGATCCCGGAGGGCGAGCGCGGCGATCCGGTCGATTTCGAAGGAGTCATCGAGACCGGAGAACCGGTCTCCAGCAGCGACTACAGGGGGGACGTTCTGGTCGTGAACTTCTGGTATGCGGCATGCGGCCCATGCATCGTCGAAGCGCCGCTCCTCGAGGAGGTATGGCAGAACTACCAGAGCGAGGGCGTCGCCTTCCTCGGGGTCAACACCTACGATCAGCCTGCCACCGCTCTGTCCTTCGCCCGGGACAACAACGTCACCTACCCGAGCGTCATCGACGTGAACGATGGAACCGTCAAGCTTGCGTTCGCGCAGGTCACTCCCATCCAGGCCACCCCAACCACACTCGTCCTAGATCGGGACGGGCGGGTCGCCGCCCGGATAATCGGGCAGTTGGCAACCGCATCCATCCTGTCCACCCTCGTCGATGACGCTCTCGCGGAGGACTCTCCGTGAATCCCGGTCAGCTGGTCTTCGATGGCGCCCTGTGGGTAGCGATCCCCATCGCCGTCCTCGCCGGTCTCGTCTCGTTCGTCTCGCCGTGCGTGCTACCTCTCGTGCCTGGCTACCTCGGCTACCTCGGTGGCACCTCGGTAGGTGATGGGGGAGCTGCTGATACTAATCAGCGCACGGCCACTGCGGACCGTGCCCGCATGATCGTGGGAGTGGGTTTGTTCATTGCAGGGTTCACCGTGGTGTTCGTGTCCGTGACGATCCTCGGCGGCACATTCGGTTACCTGCTGCTGCAATACGCGAACGTCCTGACCCGCATTTTCGGCGTGGTGGTGATCGCGCTGGGGCTGGTGTTCATCGGCTTCTTCGGGATCGCACAACGCACCCTGCGGCCCCGCGTCCAAGGCCGGGCCGGATTAATCGGTGCACCCCTACTTGGGTTCGCACTCGGTGTCGGGTGGACTCCCTGCATTGGCCCCACGCTGGCAGCGATCCTGTCTATGTCGTGGAACCTCGGCGACCCCGCCCGCGCGGGTCTCCTCGGGCTTGCATACTCAATGGGGCTCGGCATTCCCTTCCTTCTCCTCGCGCTCGGGTGGGGGTGGGCGTCACGCTCGGTGTCGATCCTCCGCCGCCACATCCGCGTCCTGAACATCGTCGGCGGGGCGCTGCTGGTTGTCTTGGGGCTGCTGATGGTGACCGGACTGTGGACCGCGCTGATGTCCACACTGCAGCAGGTGGTGATCAATGTCCCCGCCCCGCTCTGACACCGATAGTGCGGTCGATCCGCTGCGGCCGCCCGATCACGCCGACACCGATCGGGCCGACATCGTCGCCCCCTCTCTCGGGCTGGTCGGGTGGATGCGATGGGCGTGGCGTCAGCTGACCAGTATGCGCACCGCCCTCGTCCTGTTGCTCTTCCTCGCGATCGCCGCCGTTCCGGGATCGCTGTTTCCGCAACGCAGCGCAGACCCGAACGGGGTCATCCAGTGGGAGCGCAACAACCCCGACGTCTTCCCCCTGGCCGACGCAGTCGGCTTGTTCGATGTGTACTCGTCGCCGTGGTTCTCCGCGATCTACCTTCTGCTGTTCGCCTCCCTCATCGGCTGCGTGATCCCGCGCGCGAAGCACCATTACACCGCACTGCGGGCCCAGCCGCCTCGGACCCCTGCTCGGCTTGCCCGACTCCCGGCCTATCAGGAAACAACCCTGCCTGTCGTCGGCGGAAACACAGACGCCATGGGGCTCGCAGTTGACCTCGCGGAACGTCAGATGCGTCGGGCCGGCTATCGCGTGCACCGCTACGAAGGTGCGGGCTGGGCGTCGGTGTCGGCCGAACGGGGCTATGTGCGTGAGACCGGCAATCTGGTTTTCCACGTCGCCCTGGTTGGAGTGCTCACCTCGGTCGCCGTGGGCACCGGGTTCGCCTATACCGGACAGCGGGTCGTGGTGGAAGGCACCACGTTCGTCAACGCGCTCAGCGACTATTCCTCGTTCAATCCCGGCCGGTTCGTCGACGGGACCGTGCTCGCACCGTACTCACTCACCCTCGACGATTTCCAGGTCTCGTACCGACTCCCCGGCGCGCCTGGGGCCGGGCAGGCGGGGGACTTCTCTGCGGACGTCACCGTCCGCACACCGGGAGACGACGACCGCGCCGAGAGCGTGCTCGTGAACTACCCGATCACCGTTGATGGCGATCGGGTCTACCTTCTCGGCAACGGCTATGCTCCCACCCTCTCCATCCGCAACTCCGACGGCGAGCTGGTCTACAGCGAGTCGCAGCCGTTCCTTCCGCAGGACTCTGCGATGACCTCTTTGGGGATCATCAAGATCCCGGACGGTCTGCCGGAGCAGGTCGGCCTCGTCGGCTTCTTCTACCCCACGCAAGGCGTACTTCCCTCAGGCGCGTTCACCTCGATCTACCCCGATGTCGCGAATCCGGTCCTCACCCTCAATGTGTTCAGCGGCGATCTCGGCATCGATGACGGGATACCCCGGTCGGTCTACACACTGGATGTCGGCGGGCTCACCCAGCTCACCGGCGCTGACTCCGGCCTGGACTCCCTCGAGCTCACCCCTGGAGGCACCGCTGATTTGCCGAACGGGTGGGGCACCATCACCTGGGAGGACGACACGGAACAGGTCGGCGAGCCGGTGAAACGGTTCGCGTCCCTACAGATCCAGAGGGATCCCAGTGGCGTCTGGGTGCTCGTCTTCTCGATCCTCGCCCTCCTGGGGCTGTTCGCCGGACTGTTCGTCCCGCGCCGACGCCTCTGGGTCAAAGCTCGTCTGATGCCGGACGGGGTTCACGTCGAATATGCCGGTCTCGCGCGGGGAGAGGACCCGGCCCTTTCCCGCGCCGTCAGCGACTTCGCATCGCGACACTCCACCGCTTACACCGACCTGCCGAACGCAGCCCCACGCCCATGACGGAATGGATCTCGGACGCACCGCCCACGTTGATGGGGTTCCTTTCCCCTGTCCCGCTGCCGTTCCCGCTGTTGCCGCTTATCGCGGCAGCTCTTGCGGTCGTCTACCTCGTAGGCGCGATCCGGATGTGGACGCGGGGCAGGCGCTGGCCGATCTGGCGAACAGTCAGCTTCCTGCTGGGCTGCGTCAGCCTCGCCGCCATCACCGGGCTGGGAGTCGAGGCCTACGGGTACGCGCTGTTCTCGGTGTTCATGTTCCAGCAACTCACGCTCATGATGGCGATCCCACCGCTGTTGGTCCTCGGCTCGCCGGGCACGCTGCTCTTGCGCGCCACCCCTCACCACGGCGCCGGCCGCATTGTCCTCCAGATAGCTCACGCGGGGCTTCGCAGCCGGTTCGCGCGGTGGCTCCTCAGCCCCTGGATCGCGCTGCCGCTCTATCTCTTCGCGTTCTACGGTCTCTACCTGGCCGACTTCGCCGACCTCATCCTCGCTTTGCCCGGAGGTCATCTCGGCCTCGAGGTCGGCTTCCTCATCGCGGGGATCCTGTTCACCATCCCCGTGCTTTCCTCAGACCCGTTGCCCGTGCACCTCAATCACGCGGGACGAGCACTCGACGTCTTCGCGGAAGCCGCGCTGCACGCATTCTTCGGGGTGTTCCTGATGATCGCGGCAAGCCTTCTTATCGACAACTTCGCCGCATCCAGCCTCGCCCTCGGCGTTGACCCCCTCGTAGACCAGAGAATCGCGGGAGGGCTGGCCTGGTCGTACGGAGAAGCACCCACCCTGCTGATGCTCCTCTTCGTCATGCATCGCTGGTACCGCGACGACACCACCCGCGACGCAGCCGCCGCACGATACGCCGACACACACGGCGACCCCGATCTCGACGCCTACAACGCCTACCTCGAAACGCTCCGCAAGAGGGACACCTGACGAATGCTCTCGCTCACCTTCGCCTCTCACCCGACGCGACGCCGACACCGGCGACGGCAGGGTCACCGCTGTCCCGCCCCGAACCCGGCTCACTCCGGCCTCGATCGTCGATGCCTGGCTCACCACCCTCCTGCCGATCAGCGCCGGAGCCGGATTGATCCTTTTCGGATTCACTCACCGTCTTCGCAACCGACCTCGCCCTCACGATTGGAAACAACTCAATGCCCGGAACAGACCCACTTTCCCTCGATGGGATCTCACTGCTGCTGGTGTGGACGGCAATCGCCACCTACTCCCTAGCCTTCATCGCCTTCACCATCGACCTGGCGCAACGTGCCTCGCGCGCCGATACAGCGCACCTCCAGGAGCACCTACCCGCGCTCGTCGCTGTGGGCACAAACGCCCCCCACTCCGGCGTGGCAGACTTCGCCAACACTGCCGCCGCGAAACCAGCAGTCATCGATGCCCTGCGGGTGCCGCCAAGACTGCGCCCCCGACTGCTGTGGGCGCGCATCGGCACCGCGCTCACCGTCCTCGGGTTTCTCTTCCACGCGGCGGGCACCGTCTCACGCGGCATCGCGGCCGAGCGGGTTCCGTGGGCGAACATGTACGAATTCGCCCTCACCGGGACGTTGCTGATCGTGGCGGTCTTCCTCCTCGTCCTCCGGTTGTACGACCTGCGTTTCCTGGGTGCATTTCTCCTCGGAATGGTCGTGCTCCTTCTCGGTGGGGCGGCGGTCGCGTTCTACGTGGAGGTCGTCCCGCTGATGGACCCGCTCAAGAGCATCTGGCTGGTGATCCACGTGTTCGTCGCGTCCCTCGCCACAGCACTCTTCGCGATTGCATGCGGAATATCGGTCACGCAGTTGCTGCAAGCGCGCCGCGAGACGCGAGACTTGGCTACGTCCGACGATGCCGACATTCCCCGCTCTGGACTTCTGCGCGCACTCCCCAGTTCCGACGCCCTGGAATCGCTGTCCTACCGGTTTGCGATCGTCGGTTTCATGTTCTGGACATTCACGCTCATCGCCGGCGCCATCTGGGCAAACGACTCGTGGGGCCGCTATTGGGGCTTCGACACCAAAGAGGTGTGGACTTTCGTCATCTGGGTGCTCTACGCCGGTTACATCCACGCCCGGGCGACCCGCGGATGGCGGGGCAAGCGTTCCGCCTGGCTGTCCATCATCGGTTTCATGACCGTGCTGTTCAACTTCACCATCGTCAACATCTTCTTCAAGGGCCTGCACTCATACTCGGGCCTCAGTTGATCGGCAGGTTCAGGACGTCGAGGCGAGTGCGGGCTGCGAGGCGGCTGACTCAGTCATGCTGCGAACGAGAGCCGGGCGACGCGCAGCGCGAACGCCGTTCGCGATGACGATCAGCTCGGCTATCTCGTGAACCAGGACGACCCCAGCGAGCCCCATCACCCCGAATAGCGCGAGGGGGAAAAGCACAACGACAATCGCCAGCGCAAGGCCGATGTTGGCCGTCATGATCCGCCGACCGCGTCTCGCGTGCGCCAAGGCAATAGGGATAAGGCGAAGATCGTGGCCCGTGAAGGCGACGTCAGCAGATTCGATCGCCGCCGCGGAACCGCGCACTCCCATGGCGATCCCAACCGTTGCGGTAGCCAGCGCCGGGGCGTCGTTGATGCCGTCACCGACCATCGCGGTCGGATGCGTCGCCACGAGCTCCACGATCGCGTCGGCCTTATCTTTCGGCAGCTGCTCCGCCCGGACTTCGGTAATCCCGGCTTCCTCAGCGATCGCGCGCGCGGTGCGATCGCTGTCACCGGTGAGCATGATCGTGTCGATGCCCTGCGCGTGCAGCATCCGAACGGTCTCTGCCGACTCGGGCCGCAGCTCGTCACGCACCCCAATCAGACCGGCGAGCTGACTGTCTGCTTCGACGACAACAACGGTCATGCCGTGAGCTGCAATCTCTTCCGCGGCGACGCGGAGCCCCCCGGGGTCCAGCCAGCAGGCGTTGCCGACGTGCACGACCCGGTCGCCCACCTGGCCGGTGACACCGTGGCCGGCGTCCTCCACCACGTTCGTCGCGGAGGCGCCTCCCGTTCCGGCTTGGTTGATCGCCGCAGCCAGTGGGTGTGTGCTGGTGGCCTCGACCGCTGCAGCCCAGTCCAACAGCTCCTCGCGGGTAACGCCCGGGGCGGGTCGCACGTCCGCGACAATCGGTCTGTTGCGGGTGAGTGTTCCCGTCTTATCTAGTGCCACGGTACGAATGGTGCCGAGTTGCTCGAACGCCTCGCCGGACTTGATCACCACACCGAACTTTGATGCGGCGCCGATCGCGCTGATCACCGTCACCGGAACCGCGATCGCCAAAGCGCAGGGCGACGCGGCGACGAGGACGACCAGGGCGCGCTCGACCCACGTCCCGGGATCCCCCACGATGAACCCGAAAACGACGATCGCGGCAGCGGCAACCAGCACTACAGGCACTAGGGGGCGCGCGATGCGATCTGCGAGCCGAGCCCGATCTCCTTTCCGGGCATGAGCTTGCTCCACCAAAGCAACGATCTGCGTCAGCGAGTTATCCCGTCCATTCGCAGTCGCCTCGATGCGGAGCGTGGCCGCCCCATTCACCGAACCCGCGGCGACCGTCGCGCCAGGCGCGACATCTACCGGGATGGACTCGCCCGTCACTGCAGACGTGTCCAGACTCGAGCGACCCTCCACGACCACACCGTCCGTCGCGACACGTTCGCCGGCACCCACAACCAGGATGTCGAGTTCGCGCACCTCCGAGGCGGGGATCGTGAGATCGCTGTCAAGGCGCGAGACGCGCGCCGTCTCTGGAATCAGGGATAGTAGCGCGCGCAGGCCCTCCTTTGCGCGGTCCATCGCACGGTCCTCAAGGGCTTCGGCGAGGGAGAACAAGAACGCAAGCGTGGCTGCCTCGCCCACGTGGCCGAGCAGCACAGCCCCGATCGCGGCGATCGTCATCAGCAGTCCCACCCCGAGACGTCCGCGGAGAAGCCGCCGAACAGCGCCGGGAACGAACGTGTACGCGCCCGCCACCAACGCGGCCGACTGCAACGCCAACGCGAGGATGTCGAGCCCAGACCACTTGAAGATGTACCCGACGAGCAGGAACACCCCAGAAAGCACGGAGGGCAGCAGCGCACGATCGCGCCACCAGGCAGGGCGGACCTCCTCATACTGGTAGCGCCGATTGTTGCTGAGTTGCGTATTCAGCGGCTTCCGACTCTTCTCCCAATGAATGGTGGGGCACTGATCACCAATGATTGATCAGCGCTTGCTGTATAGTTCAGTACATGCTGACTATTGCTTCGCGCCTCGACGTCATGAACCGGCTCGGCCGGGCCATGGCGGACCCGACGCGCTCCCGGATCTTGATGACTCTGCTGAACGCACCGAGCTATCCGGCCGTGCTCTCGCGCGAGCTGGAGCTGACCCGCTCGAACGTCTCGAACCACCTGACGTGCCTGCGTGACTGCGGGATCGTGGTCGCCGAGCCTGAGGGTCGCCAGACGCGCTACGAGATCGCTGACCCGCATCTTGCGGCTGCGCTCGTCGCGCTCGTGGATGTGACGCTGGCGGTCGATGAGCACGCGCCGTGTGTGGACTCGTCGTGCACGGTGCCGGGCTGCTGCGGTACAGGGGCGGACGCGTGAGCGCGGCGTGTAGCTGCGAGCACGAGCCTGCCACTGCGGCGGAGGATGAGACCGAAGAGGTGGAGCGGCCCTGGTGGAGGGACCCTGGGATCATGGTGCCGGTCTTCTCCGGTGTCGCGTTCCTGGCTGGTCTGATCCTTGAATGGTCCGGGCTCAAGATCCCGGCGCTCGTACTGTTCTGGATCGGCCTGCTGCTGGGCGCGTCGACGTTCACTCCTGGCGCGATTCGGAAGCTGTTCAAGGGCAAGCTCGGGATCGGGCTGCTGATGACGATCAGCGCGATCGGCGCGGTCATCCTCGGCTATGTGGAGGAGGCCGCTGCTCTGGCGTTCTTGTACTCGATTGCTGAGGCGCTTGAGGACAAGGCGATGGACCGTGCCCGTGGCGGCCTGCGGGCGCTGCTGAAGCTCGTGCCGGAGACGGCGACCGTGCTGCAGAGCGGCGTCTCTGCGCAGGTGCCGGCGAGGGAGTTGACGGTCGGCCAGGTCATGGTGGTCCGCCCGGGCGAACGGATCGCAACCGACGGGATCGTCCGCTCTGGCCGCTCAAGCCTGGACACCTCGGCGATCACCGGGGAGTCGATCCCCGTCGAGGTCGAGCCCGGGGACGCGGTGTCGGCCGGCGCGGTTAACAGCTCCGGCGTGCTGGAGGTCGAGGCGACCGCGGCCGGTACCGATAACTCGCTTACGACGATCGTGGAGTTGGTCGAGAAAGCGCAGACGGAGAAGGGCGAGCGTGCGCGTCTCGCGGACCGGATCGCCCGCCCGCTCGTACCCGGTGTGCTGATTCTCGCAGCGCTCGTCGCGATCATTGGGTCACTGCTGGGCGACCCGGAGGTATGGATCACTCGTGCGCTCGTCGTGCTGGTAGCGGCCTCTCCGTGCGCGCTGGCGATCTCGGTGCCGTTGACGGTCGTTGCCGCGATCGGCGCGGCGAGCAAGTTCGGCGTGATCATCAAGTCCGGCGCGGTCTTCGAGCGCTTCGGCACGGTCCGGCACGTCGCGGTCGACAAGACCGGCACCCTGACCCGTAACGAGCCCGCGGTCACCGCGGTCCTCACTGCGAACGGCATTGCCGAGGAGCAGGCGCTGGCTTGGGCGGCGGCTCTGGAGCAGCACAGCACGCATCCCCTTGCGGCGGCGATCACCGCTGCAGCCCCGGGTGTTCCCGTGGCCGCGGATGTGACCGAGCAGGCCGGGCACGGCATCGACGGCACCGTCGATGGCGCTCGTATCACGGTCGGCAGCCCCCGCTGGCTCGACGCCGGCGAGCTCGGCGACCGGGTTGCAGGGCTTGAGGAGCAGGGCATGACTGTCGTGATCGTGCACCGCGACGAGGCACCGGTCGCGGCGATCGGCGTCCGCGACGAGCTGCGTCCGGAAGTCCCCGAGGTGGTCCGCACGCTTGCGGATCAGGGCGTCGGCATGACGATGCTCACCGGGGACAACGCCCGCACCGCTCGTGCGCTGGCTGCGCAGGCCGGGATCGCTGATGTGCGCGCGGAGCTGCGCCCTGAGGACAAGGCGACCGCGATCGGCGAGTTGTCGAAGGCGGGATCGGTCGCGATGATCGGTGACGGCATCAACGACGCCCCGGCCCTGGCGTCCGCGGACATCGGCATCGCGATGGGAGCGACCGGCTCCGATGCGGCGATCGAGTCTGCGGACGTGGCCTTCACGGGTCATGATCTGCGGCTCATCCCGCGGGCGTTCGATCACGCGCGGCGGGGCCGGCGGATCATCAACCAGAACATCATCCTGTCCCTGCTGATCATCACCGCACTGCTCCCGCTCGCGCTCTTCGGGGTCCTGGGGCTCGCGGCTGTCGTCCTGGTCCACGAGGTCGCGGAGGTCATCGTGATCCTCAACGGCCTGCGCGCCGCACGCACCCGCACACCACGAATGGAAAGCTGATGCTCGCAACCATCGGGTCGGCGATCGGCCTGTTCGCGGCGACCAACATCGACGACATCGTCGTGCTCACCGTGCTGTTCCTCGCCTCCAGCCGGGGAAAGCCGCGACCGTGGCAGATCGTCGCAGGCCAGTACCTCGGGTTCATCACACTCGTCGTGATCAGCGTGATCGCCGCGCTCGGTCTCACGATCGTCCCGGACGAATGGGTCGGCTTCCTGGGTCTGATCCCGCTCGGCATCGGCATCTGGACGCTCATTCGCGGCCTGCGCCGTAACGGCGACGACGATGATGACGACTCCAAGATCACCGCGGTCGGACTATGGGGGGTCGCCGGGATCACGATCGCCAACGGGGCCGACAACATCTCCCTCTACACGCCGATCTTCCGCACCAGCTCGCCCGGCGACGTCGCGGTCATGATCGTCGTGTTCCTGATCCTCGTCGCCGTCTGGTGCGCTGCCGGGCGACTGATCGGCACCCACAAGGCCGTCACCGAAACGCTCGAACGTGTCGAGCACTGGCTCGTCCCCGTCGTGTTCATCGGCCTGGGCCTGTTCATCCTCATTGAATCCGGCGTTATCGTCCGTCTCTTCGAGGCCCTCGCATGACCCCGGACACGAATACCGACGTTGAGTCGGCATCGGCGTCGGGAGAGCGTCCGCAGAGAGGACGCTGGCGGCTCACTGCCTGGGCGCTTCTGATCGCCGTGGTCGTCGTCGTGATCGATCAGGGAACGAAAGTGTGGGCCGAGGCCACCCTGTCGGAGCACGAGCGCATCCCGCTGATCGGCGACCTGTTGGGCCTGCAGCTCGCGTACAACCCCGGCGCGGCGTTCTCCTTCGGGGAGAGCTTCACCTGGGTGTTCGCTCTCATCGCCGTCGCGGCCACGGCCACCGCGATCGTGTTCGCGTTCCGGGTCCGACGCCCCGGGTGGGCGATCGTGATCGGTGCGCTCGGCGGGGCCGCTGCTTCGCACGCCGGCGACCGGCTTTTCCGCCAACCAGGATTCGCCCGGGGGCACGTCGTCGACTTCCTCGCCTACGGCAACTGGTTCATCGGGAACCTCGCCGACATCGTGATCGTCACCGCTACGATTGCCGGAGCGCTCCTGATGCTCCGCGGCACCGAGAACTGAGAGGGCCAACCATGGAGATCACCCTGCAGTACTTCGACGGCTGCCCGAACTGGGAAGTACTCGACCGCCGGCTTGCTGAGCTGCTCGACGGTCGATCAGATATCCGCGTCACACGACAGTTGGTCGAGACCGCCGAGCACGCCGAGCGCCTCGGATTCCACGGGTCACCGACCGTCCTCGTCGACGGCGTCGATCCCTTCGCCGACGAGCACACGCCGGTCGGGCTCGCCTGCCGGGTGTTCCGTACCCCTGCCGGGCTGGGAGGCTCTCCGACCGTCGAGCAACTGCGCGAAGCGATTTCCGGCCCGGCTCTGACGGGTGATGCTTGATCAGGGGTGGGTGGAGCGGAGAGCCGGGTAATCGGACCACTCGCCACCGGCGAGACGCGACCATGAGGCAGCGGATGCCGTCGTGATGCCGAGGAGATCCGAGACGATCCGGGGATGCAGTTGCCGGGTGAGCTCGATGAGCGCTGTCGTGCGGGCGCTCCCGGCAAGCAGGCCTTCGGCGCGAAGGCGACGGCTGAGCGGCCCCGGGGTGAGGTGACGGCCCGGGTTCCGGCCGGGGAACAACCACCCTTCAGGATGGCCCTTTGTGGCATCGACGAGCTCGACGATGGCGTCGCCGAGGATCGCGGGGACCTCGATCGGCTCGGCCCCGACGGTGAGCGTCACGGGCCGCGAGCTCGTGTCGACCTGTGCCCGGGTGATCGTGACGATGCGGGTCAGCTGGATCCCGTAGAGCAGCACGAGGAGACCCGCGGCCCGGGTCTTCGGGTCCATGTCGGCATCGGACAGGAACCTGCGGGCCATCTGCCATCGGTGATCAGAGGCGTAGTCTCGCCCCTCGAGGCGATGGGCTCGAAACTCGACCCGAAGGGTGCTCAGCCGGTGTTTTCGCAGCCAACGAGTGAACGGTGCCAGCGCGTCGCGTTGGCTAGGCGAATCGGTCAGATACGCGTCGAGTAGGCGCTGCGGGAACGTCGCCAGCGTCTCCTGCTGCGCCCGGATCTCCCCGAGGAACGCGGCGCAGTACTTCAGTGCAGCCCTCTGCCTCTGGAAGCCGGAAGCAGGGCTGGACGCGCTGCGCAGTGTCCGAGTGGATCGGAGGAGCTCCCAGGTGCAGTAGCGGCGCAGGATCAGCCGGTCCTCGGGATGGTCGATGCCACCGAGCCAGTCGTTGAGCCAGTGGTCGAAGCGCGTGCCCTCGACGTCGAGCTCCGGCAGCACGCCGGAACGGACCAGCAGTGAGAGGAGGAACGCGACCGACTGTCCCGACCGGGCTCGGGTGATGATCGCCTCGGCGGTGAGCGGCAGGGTCCCGTCCGCGAGCTCGCGGAGCACCATCGCGCACTTGCTCTTGTGCAGCCAGCGTTCGAGCGACGCCGCTTTGCCATGGTGCGTGAGCAGATAGTCAGCAAGCGGGTGGAGATCCTCACGGATCTCTCCCGCATCGTCGGCGAGCAGCTGTTGGATCGCGACGGGCCGGCGGCACTCGACGCAGAGGTGCCGCTGGAGGGGCTCGTGATGGGCACTCGCGCCGGGGACCTGGATCCGGGGGTGCTCCTCGCGCTCGGCCGCGCCGGCGTAGCATGGGATCGGCTGGAGGCGCTGCTCACGCGCGAGAGCGGCCTGCGGGCGCTGGCCGGCACCGAGGACATGCGCGACATCCATGCCGCGGCCGCCGCTGGGGATGCGAGCGCCGCCGCTGCGCTCGACGTCTACCATCCCCGGCTGCGCCACTATCTCGGCGCCTACCTCGCCCAGCTCGGCGGAGCGGACGCGATCGTCTTCACCGGCGGCGTCGGCGAGAACGCCGCCGCGACGCGCGCGGCGGTGGTCTCCGGCATGGCGGGCCTGGGCATCCTGATCGACCCGGCACGCAACGAGGCGAGGGCCGACGGGGCGCGAGCGATCTCGGACCCGAGCTCACCGGTCGCCGTGCTGATCGTTCCCACGGACGAGGAGCTCGAGATCGCCCGGCAGTCGCTCGCAGCGGTCAGCGTCTAGCGGTTCGGTCGACGTCGGAGGAGGCGGTCTCGTTCGTCCGATGCCGTCGGATGACGTTCAAGACGAGGACGGTTGCGAGCACCAGTGCCAGCACGAACATGGTCGCGATGAACCACAGGAAGTCCGAGCCGATCAGGATGTTGCTGATGACGAAGCGTCCGAAGGCGACGAGCACCCCGGCCGCCGTGCCGAGGTAGAGCCACAGCGTGCGGCGGGACAGCAGGGACGCGCCGATGCCCAGCAGCACGATCCCGAACCCCGCGATGAAGCCGCCCCAGGTCGAGAAGACGATCCCGAGCCAGTCCACGAATGCCACTGGCAGCGTGGCGGCGTCGATACCCGTATGCCGGATGTCTTCTGGCAGGAGGGAGGGTCGAAGGAACAGGAAGTAGACCCCGATCCCGAGGGTGAAGACGCCGAGCGCGGTCGTGAGAGCGCCGCCTAGCAGGTCCTTCCGGAGACGTTCCTGAGTGGGCATCCGAGACATCCGTCCTGTTCGACCGTGGGGCGCGTTCTCGCCTGGACCTGTGCCGGTGAGATGTGCCCTGGGCCCCAAGCGTTGCACAGGACATCCCGATCGGGCGAGAGCGGTCAGAGCCGGTCCAGGATGAACTGCACCCGCTCGTCGGCGCTGAGGACCGGAACCCGCACGACCGGCAAGGGCAGCGCTTCGTACACCTGGGTCAGCAGTTCGTGGATGCGCTGCTGGGCGGCGGTGTCCTCGGTGCGGGCGTAGTCGGCGGCCAGGGGCAGCAGGTCGAGGATGAACGTCGTGCGGTAGTCGACGTGCTCGAGCGCGGTGAGCAGGGCGGGGTCGGGCTCGAGATCGAGGAAGCGGTAGTAGGCGAGGGAGTCGGGGACGGCCCGGTCGAGGAACACGGTGGCGTCCGGGTCGAGGGCAGCTTCCTCCGCGAGCTGCATGTCCAGGACGCCGCGCTGGAACTGCCGCTGCTTCGCCCGGACCTCCTCGACGGTGCGGCCGGCGATGCGCTGCAGGTCGAGATAGTGCCGGGCATGCTCGATGGTGGTGGTGTAGCCGCGGTCCCGCAGCAGGTTCACGGTGGTGGTCTTGCCCGAGCTGGGCCCGCCGGTGATGACGTACCAGTTGGTCACGTTCGCCCTTTCGCTCTGCCCGCTCCGGGAATATCCTCTTCACGAAGTACCTTATACCGCTATAGGGTATACGATCGACGTCGGAGGTGGCTGAGATGGCACACGGATACGTGGATGACAAGCAGGCGCTGCTGGCGCGGTTGCGTCGAGCGGAGGGGCAGGTGCGCGGGATCGCGCGGATGGTCGACGAGGACGTGTACTGCATCGACATCCTGACCCAGGTCTCGGCGGCGACGAAGGCGCTGGAGTCGGTCGCGCTGACGCTGCTGGAGGACCATCTCGGGCATTGCGTCGCGCAGGCGACCGCGCAGGGCGGCCCGATCGCGGAGGAGAAGCTCCGCGAGGCGAACGCCGCGATCGCGCGGCTGGTCCGCTCCTAGAACGTTCACACCACACGCATCGACACGCTCACGAAAGGAGCACAACATGACCGGACAAGGATTCCAGGACCTCGGCCTGCAGGCGACGAACGGCGGTGGCTGCGCCTGTTGCGCCCCCACCTCCCACGCCGCCACGGCCAACACCACCGCCTCCGCGACGGCGCAACCGGCATCGGGCGAGGTGTCGGCGCAGTTCCTGGTGGAGGGGATGACGTGCTCGCACTGCTTGCGGAGCGTCACCGAGGAGGTCTCCGCGATCGACGGGGTCTCCGGCGTCGAGGTCGACCTGCACGCCGGCGGCGTGTCCACGGTGACCGTGTCCAGCACCGCCCCGGTGGACGCGGAGCGGGTGCGGGAGGCGGTCGAGGAGGCCGGGTACAGCCTCGCCGCAGCCTCATGAGCACGCTGGACGTCGATCTCGACATCACCGGGATGACCTGCGCGTCGTGCGCGACGCGGGTCGAGCGGAAGCTGAACAAGCTGCCCGGGGTGGAGGCGACGGTCAACTTCGCCACCGAGAAGGCCCGCGTGCACTCGGAGGCCCCGGTGCCGGTGGAGGAGCTGATCGCGGCGGTCGAGCAGGCGGGGTACGGAGCGAGCCTCCCAGCCCCGCCTGTGCCCGACACGGCTGAGCAGACCATCCCGCGGGACGATGAGCTGGCGTCGCTGCGGCAGCGGCTGATCGTCTCGGCGGTGCTGGCGGTGCCGGTCGCGGTGCTGTCGATGATCCCCGCCCTGCAGTTCACCTACTGGCAGTGGCTCACGCTCACCCTGGCCGCGCCGGTGGTGGTGTGGGGGGCGTGGCCGTTCCACCGCGCCGCGGCGATCAATGCCCGGCACGGGGCGGCGACGATGGACACTCTGATCAGCGTCGGGGTGCTGGCCGCGTTCGGCTGGTCGCTGTACGCGCTGTTCTTCGGCGGTGCGGGGATGCCGGGAATGCGGATGAGCGTCACCTTCGTCGGCACCCCGCAGGCCGGTGGCCACGAGGTGTACCTGGAGGTCGCCGCGCTGGTGACCGTGTTCATCCTCCTCGGCCGCTACCTCGAGGTTCGTGCCAAGCGGCAGTCCGGCGAGGCCCTGCGCGCCCTGCTGGAGCTCGGCGCCAAGGACGCAGTGATCCTCCGCGAAGGCACTGAGCAGCGCGTCCCCGTCGCACAGCTCGTTCCGGGTGATGTCGTGGTGGTGCGGCCGGGTGAGAAGATCCCCGCCGACGGCCTCGTCACCGAGGGAATGTCCGCGGTGGACGAGTCGATGCTGACCGGCGAGTCCGTGCCGGTCGAAGTCGCCCCCGGCTCCCGCGTGGTCGGCGCGACTGTGAACACCGGCGGGCGCCTGCTCGTGCAGATCACCCGCGTCGGCGCCGACACCGAGCTGGCCCGGATGGCGCGGCTGGTCGAGGAGGCGCAGACCGGCAAGGCCCAGGTGCAGCGCCTCGCCGACCGGGTGTCGGCCGTCTTCGTCCCCATCGTCATTGTCCTCGCCCTGGCCGCGTTCGCCGGGTGGCTGATCGCGGGGGCGCCCTTGGAGGTCGCCTTCACCGCCGCGGTGACCACCCTGATCATCGCCTGCCCGTGCGCGCTGGGGCTGGCGACGCCGACCGCTCTGCTGGTCGGCACCGGCCGCGGCGCCCAGCTGGGCATCCTCATCCGCGGACCCCAGGTGCTCGAGCAGACCCGCCGCATCGACACCGTCGTGCTCGACAAGACCGGCACCATCACCGCCGGCACCATGACCGTCACCGGCATCCACCCCGCTCCCGGCACCGATGAGGCGGAGCTGATCCGGTTCGCCGCGGCGCTCGAGCACGGCTCCGAGCACCCCATCGGCCGCGCCATCACCGCCGCAGCCGACGGCCCGACGGATGCCGTGGAGTCATTCGCCGCCGAGGCCGGTCAAGGCGTGCAGGGCATCGTCGACGGCCGCATGGTCGCCGCCGGCCGCGCCACCTGGATCACCGGGCAATGGGCGATCGCGATCCCCGACGAGCTCGCCGCGACGATCACGGCCGACGAGGCCGCGGGCGCCACCGTGACCGTCGTGGCGTGGGACGGGCAGGCGCGCGGCGCGATCAGCGTCGCCGACACCATCAAGCCCACCAGCCGTGAGGCCATCGCCCGACTGCGCGGGCTCGGGCTGACCCCGATCCTGCTCACCGGCGACAACCCCGGCGCCGCCCGCACCATCGCCGACGACGCCGGCATCGAGGACGTCCGCGCCGGAGTCACCCCGCAGGGCAAACTCGACACCATCCGCGAGCTGCAGGCATCCGGACGGGTGGTCGCGATGGTCGGCGACGGCGTGAACGACGCCGCCGCCCTCGCCCAAGCGGACCTCGGCATCGCAATGGGCACCGGCACCGACGCGGCCATCACCGCCGCGGACCTGACCATCGTCTCCGGCGACCTGCTCCTGGTCCCGGACGCGATCCGGCTCGCCCGCCGCACCCTGGGCACCATCAAGGGCAACCTGTTCTGGGCGTTCGCGTACAACGTCGCCGCGATCCCGGTCGCGATGCTCGCCCTGCTCAACCCCATCCTCGCCGCCGCCGCGATGGCGTTCAGCAGCGTGTTCGTCGTCACCAACAGCCTCCGACTGCGCCGTTTCCGCCTCCTGCCCGCCCCGACGCCCACCGTCCTGACGCCCAGCCGCGACACCACCCCCGTCCACGCCTGACACCCACGCAAGGAGACCGCCATGACGCACGACCACGAGCACCACACCGGCCACGAGCACGCCGCGCACGATCACGGATCCCACGAGCACCATCACCATGAGCCCCCGGCCGGGGCGACCAACCTCGTCACCTGCCCGGTCATGCCCGGCAATCAGGTCGACCCGGCGTGGGCAGAGAAGCGCGGCCTGTTCCGTGACTACGAAGGCGCGCGGTACTGGTTCTGCTGCCCCGAGTGCGGGCCGCTGTTCGACGGCGACCCCGCCCGCTACGCCAACGCCGCCTGACCCACGACGGCAGGGAAAGGGGGCGCGGGATGGATACAGCGGTCGGTCTGGTGCAGGCCTACCTGCGGGTGAACGGGTACTTCACCGTCGCCGAGTACCCGGTGCTGGACGCGACCGGTCCGGACGGGCCGCGCACCGTCACCGACCTGGACATCCTCGCGATCCGACTGCACCACATCCCCGGCGACGACCCCGACCCGGCCCTCGGCGCCCGCCCCGGGGCGCCGGACATGATCGTCGGCGAGGTCAAGGAGGGCGCCCCGAAGCTGAACCCCGCGATGCGCGACCCCGCGGTGCTGGAGGCCGCGTTCGCCCGGTTCGGCTGCTGCACCCCCGCCGACGCGCCCGCCCTCGTCCAGGAGCTGCTGACGGCCGGGCAGGTCCTCGCCCCGGAGGGCCACCTGATCCGCACGGTCGCGTTCGGCAACACCGCCCGCCCCCATCGGTCCGGCTCCTGGCACACCGTCCCCCTCGAGCACATCCTCGACTATCTCCGCGATCACCTCGCCCGCAACTGGGCCGTCGTCGGTCGCACCCAGATCAAGGACGACACCCTCGGGCTGCTGGCTCTGATGGAGAAGGCCCACCGTGCCGGAACGGGCCGCCGATGAGCCGGTTGCCGCGCACCGGTCCCCATCCGGGACCATCGCCCCTGGCCAGGCATCGGTCGGGCGACCAGGCTGGGCAGGACCGCCGTGCGCCCGATCGGCGCCGGCGGGGATCCAGGCACACCGGGGTACGCTGGACGCGGGAAGGAGGTCGGCGGTGAACCACATCCGAACCCTGGTGCACGCCCCATCCGGGCTGCACCGGCTGCTGCTGACCTTCGCGACCGCGCTCCTGCTGATCGCCGGCCTGCTGGCCATGCACACCCTCACCGGCATGCTCACCAGCGGGCACGCCGACACCCCCGCAGCGGCCTCCGAAGCCGCCCATGCCGCGCCCGACTCTGACCTGGGCGGCACCGTCGCGACCGGGAGCATGCTCGAGAACACCATCGGGACAGGCACCGAGGCTTCGGGCGGGCACTGCGAGGGCGACTGCGACAGCTCGGGCGGAATGCCGGACCATTCGATGCTGATGATGGCGTGCGTGCTGGCGCTGCTGGCCGCCACCATCGTGCTGCTCGCCCCGGCGCTGCTGGCCCGCCTGGGCACCGTCCTCGCCCTGCTACGCCTGCACGGGCGGAATGTGCTCACCGCGTTACCGCACCCCCGACCACCTTCCCTCATCGTCCTGTCGATCAGTCGAACCTGATTCCCCGCCCTCCCGTCGCCGCTGTGCCGGGAGATGCTGCGCCGTGCCCGCATACGGCTCGGGAATCAACTCACCATTCGACTGACTAGACAAGGACACCCACCCATGCGTTTCCGCATTCTCGCGCTGAGCACCGCCGCGCTCGCCGCTGCGCTCGTGCTCGCCGGCTGCGCGCCCACCGACGGATCCATGCCCGGCATGGACCACGGCCCCGGCGGCATGACCAGCGGCACCCCCGCCCCCTCCGAGCAGGCATCGTTCAACTCCGCTGACGAGATGTTCGTCACGATGATGATCCCGCACCACGAACAGGCCATCGAGATGGCCGATCAGATCCTGGCCAAGGACGGCATCGACGAGCGGGTCGTGACCCTCGCCGAGCAGATCAAAGCCGCCCAAGGCCCCGAGATCCAGACCATGAAGGGCTGGCTCGAGGACTGGGGAATCCCCTACGACGACTCCATGTCCGACATGGGCGGGATGGGCGGGATGGGCGGCATGGACCACGGCGACGGGATGATGTCCGACGACGACATGGCCGCCCTGGACGCCGCCACCGGGGTCGAGGCGACCCGGCTGTTCCTCGAGGGCATGGTCGGCCACCACCAGGGCGCCGTCACCATGGCCCAGATGGTGCTGAACAACGGCGAGAACCCGGACGTGGCCGCGCTCGCCCAGCAGATCATCGACGGACAGACCGCCGAGATCACCACCATGCAGGACATCCTCGCCACCCTCTGACCCGAACCCCTCGGGCGGGGCCGACCACCCCTGACCTGGCCCCGCCCGAGGCCCGGCGCATCCGTCCTGACCGACAGCGCCGGCCCGTCGAAAGGCCCATCATGACTTCCCGGACTCTGGCCGCGTGCTTCGTGGGCATCATCCTCGCCCTGATCATCCTGTCCGCGGCGACCATTCTCTTCATCCAGGCGATCGCATGAGCAGCAACGCCACCACGATCACGGCCGCTGCCGTCGCCGCTGCTGCGGGCCTGCTGCTGACCGGCTGCACCTCCACGCCGACCGCCACCTCGGCACCCGCCCCGGATACCGGTCTCGGTCATGTGCACGGCATCGTCGACCTCGGCGGGAGCACCGTGCTGCTGGGCGCCCACGCAGGCCTCTACACCCTCACCGACACCGGCGACATCTCCGGCCCCCTGGGAGGCGCGGACTTCGACGCGATGGGCCTGACCGCCGACGGCGACGTCCTCTACGCCTCCGGGCACCCGGGACCGAACACCCCGGCGGAGCTCGGCGAGCACAACCTGGGACTCATCCGAAGCACCGACGCCGGGACCACCTGGGAGCCGGTCGCGTTTACCGGGCAGGAGGACTTCCACGTCCTCACCGCCGGAGACGGTGCGATCCACGGGATCGGGTCCAGCTCGATCACCATCCGCACCAGCACCGACGGCGGGACCACCTGGATCGACGGCGCCGAGCTCCCCGCCGCCGACCTGACCGTCACCACCGACGGCACCCTCTACGCCGCGACGCGGCAGGGCCTGCAGGAGAGCCGGGATGCGGGCGCCACCTTCGACCTCGTCGCGGATGCGCCGCCGCTCTACCTGGTGGAGGCGGACTCCACGGGCGGGCTGGTCGGCGTCGACACCGACGGCACCCTCTGGCGAGTCACCGGCACCGGATCCTGGGACAGCGTCGGTGCCGCCACGGGCACCGTCCAGGCGCTCGGGAACGCAGATGGGGCGGTCGTGCTCGTCGACGACCGCGGCATCGTCTGGATCCACGGCACCGAGACCACCGTCGTCCTCCCGGCAGGGACCGCACAATGACCACTATCACCATGACCACATTCGGCGGCCTCGGCCGCGAACCTCGAGGAGACCGACCATGAGCACCGCACCGGCCCGCTGGGCATACCGCACCACCGCCGTCACCCCGGAACGACTGGAGGAGGTGGATGCGTGGTGGCGGGCGGCGAACTACCTGAGCATCGGGCAGATCTACCTGCTCGACAACCCGCTGCTGCGCGACCCGCTCACCGCGGAGCACATCAAGCCTCGACTACTGGGGCACTGGGGCACCACCCCGGGCCTGAACTTCCTGTACGCCCACCTCAACCGGGCGATCACCGACCGGGATCTGAACACCCTGTACGTGACCGGGCCGGGGCACGGCGGGCCGGGCATGGTCGCCAACGCCTACCTGGACGGCACCTACACGGAGCTGTACCCGCGGATCGACCGCACCGAGGAGGGGCTCAAGGCGCTGTTCCGGCAGTTCTCCTTCCCCGGCGGCATCCCCTCGCACGCGTCCCCGGACACGCCCGGGTCGATCAACGAGGGCGGCGAGCTCGGCTATTCCCTCGTCCACGCCTACGGCGCCGCGTTCGACAACCCGGACCTGCTGGTCGCGTGCGTGATCGGCGACGGGGAGGCCGAGACCGGGCCGCTGGCGACCGCGTGGCACGGCAACAAGTTCCTCAACCCCGCCGCGGACGGGGTGGTGCTACCGATCCTGCACCTGAACGGGTACAAGATCGCCAACCCGACGGTGCTGTCCCGCATCCCCGAGGACGAGCTGGTCGCGCTGCTGCGCGGCTACGGCCACGAGCCGTTCGTGGTCACCGTCGGCTTCGACGGCGAGGACCCGCGGGAGTCCCACGCCCGGTTCGCCGGCGTGCTGGACGAGGTGCTGGACCGGATCGCGGACATCAAGACCGCCGCGGCGGCCGGCACCCTGGAAGGCCGGCCGGCGTGGCCAGCGATCGTGCTGCGCAGCCCGAAAGGCTGGACCTGCCCGCCGGTGATCGACGGGCTCCCCGTGGAGGGCACCTGGCGGTCCCACCAGGTGCCGCTCGCCGAGGTCCGCGACACCCCCGAGCACCTGCAGATCCTCCAGGACTGGCTGGCCTCCTACCGGCCCGACGAGCTCTTCGACGCCGACGGCGCCCCGTTCCCCGCCACGGTCGCCGCCGCCCCGGCCGGAGCGCGGCGGATGAGCGCTAACCCGGTCGCGAACGGCGGGCAGCTGACCGTCCCGCTGCGCCTGGGCGACTTCCGCGACCACGCCCACCCGGTCGACCCCGAGGCGCGAGGCACGGGAACGGCGGAGGCGACCCGGATGCTCGGCGAATGGCTCGCCGACGTGATCCGGCACAACCCGGACAACTTCCGCATCTTCGGCCCCGACGAGACCGCCTCCAACCGGCTCGCCCCGCCCGTGTTCGAGGCCACCGGCAAGCAGTGGAACGCGACCGTGCTGCCGGTGGACGAGCATCTGGCGCCGACCGGGCGGGTGATGGAGGTGCTCAGCGAGCACCAGTGCCAGGGCTGGCTCGAAGGGTACGTCCTCACCGGCCGGCACGGCCTGTTCAACTGCTACGAGGCGTTCACGCACATCGTCGACTCGATGTTCAACCAGCACGCCAAATGGCTCGAAGCCGCCAGCGAGGTGCCCTGGCGGGAACCGGTGCCGAGCTTCAACTACCTGCTCTCCAGCCACGTCTGGCGGCAGGACCACAACGGGTTCAGCCACCAGGACCCCGGGTTCATCGACCTCGCCCTGAACAAGAGCCCCGACATCGTCCGCGTCTACCTCCCGTTCGACGCGAACACGCTGCTGTCCACCTACGACCACTGCCTGCGCTCCACCGGCTACATCAACGTCGTCGTCGCCGGAAAGCAGCCCGCCCCGCAGTGGCTCACCATGGACGAGGCGATCGAGCACTGCACCCGGGGCCTGGGCATCCTGCCCTGGGCCGGCACCGAGACCGAGGGCGCCGAGCCGGACGTGGTGCTCGCCGCCGCCGGCGACGTGCCCACCCTCGAGGTGCTCGCCGCGGCCGCGTTGCTGCGCGAGCACATCCCTGACCTGTCCGTGCGGGTCGTGAACGTGGTCGACCTGACCCGTCTGCAATCCGAGGACCAGCACCCGCACGGCCTGCCGGACCGGGAGTTCGACGCGATCTTCACCCCCGACAAGCCGGTGATCTTCGCCTACCACGGCTACCCGTGGCTGATCCACCGTCTCACCTACAAGCGCGCCGGGCACCAGAACCTGCACGTCCACGGCTTCGTGGAGAAGGGCACCACCACGACCCCGTTCGACATGGTCATGCTCAACGACCTCGACCGCTACCGGCTCGCGATCGACGTCCTCGACCACGTCCCGGGCCTTGCCGCGACCCACGCGCAGCTGCGGCAGGAACTCGTCGACGCCCGCCTGCGCGCCCGCGCCCACACCCGCGAGCACGGCACCGACATCCCCGCCGTCGCCGACTGGCGCTGGCCCCACCCCGACACCGACCTGAACCGCCCCTCCACCGCGAAGGAAATCCGATGACCGACACCAAGACCGTGACCCTGCAGGTCAGCGGCATGATCCGCGCGACCTCCAAGAACGTCACCGAAGCCCACCTCGCCCGCCAGCCGGGCGTCCTGTCCGTCGACGCGAACCCGGTCTCCCAGACCGCGACCGTCACCTACGACCCGCAGACCACCTCGGTCGCGCACCTGCAGCAGTGGGTGATCGAATGCGGCTACCACTGCGCCGGGCAGTCCGTCCCGGACCACATCTGCGACCCCGCCCACGAACCTCACGAGCACGCCGAGCACCACGACCACGCCGAGCACGATGCCCACGCCGAGCATGACGCGCACGACGGCTATCAGGAGCACGCCGAGCACGAGGGACGCGCGGTCTCCACCGGTCATGACACCCCGGCGGGGCACGAGCACCCGCACCCGGCAGCGGACCACGCGGACCACTCCGCCATGGACGCCGGCGCGCATGCCGGTCACGCTCCGGCCACCGAGGGCGGACACGATCACGGGGCTCAGCCGGCCGGCCGCAGCGCGCAGGATGTGATGGGCCACGGCGGGCATCACGGCGGCATGTCGATGGACGCGATGATCCGGGACATGCGCAACCGGTTCCTGGTCGCGTTGATCCTGTCGATCCCGATCACCTTGTGGTCCCCGATCGGCCGGGAGGTGCTCGGCTTCGAGGTGCCGGCCCCGTTCGGGCTGCGCGACGACGTGTTCATGCTGATCGTGTCGCTGCCGGTGATCTTCTACTCGGCCTGGATCTTCTTCGACGGCGCCTACCGGGCTCTGCGGGCCCGCACCCTGGACATGATGGTGCTGGTCGCGGTCGGTGTCGGCGCCGGCTGGATCTACAGCCTGGTCATCACCCTCACCGGCGGCGGCGAGGTCTTCTACGAGGCGGCGACCGTGCTGGCCACCTTCGTGCTGCTCGGCCACTGGGTCGAGATGCGCGCCCGGGGAGGTGCGAACGACGCCATCCGCCGGCTGCTGGAGCTCGCGCCCGCCCGCGCGGTCGTCCTCCGCGACGGCGAGGAGGTCGAAATCCCCACCTCCGAGGTCGTCCCCGGCGACCTCATGCTCATCCGCCCCGGCGCGAAGGTCCCCACCGACGGCGTCGTCGAGGACGGCGAGTCCGAGATCGACGAGTCGATGGTCACCGGCGAGTCCATGCCGGTCGAGAAGGCGCCCGGCTCGGAGGTGATCGGGGCGACCGTGAACACCGTCGGCACGCTCCGGGTGCGTGCCACGAAGGTCGGCGCGGACACCGCGCTGGCGCAGATCGTGAAGCTGGTGCAGGAGGCGCAGAACTCCAAGGCCCCCGGCCAGCGCCTCGCCGACCGGGCCGCGTTCTGGCTCGTTCTGCTCGCCCTCGTCGGCGGCACCCTGACCTTCCTGGTGTGGTTCCTCGCCGGGGCGGAGCTGCCGATGGCGATCCTGTTCGCGATCACCGTCGTCGTCATCACCTGCCCCGACGCCCTCGGGCTCGCCACGCCGACCGCGATCATGGTCGGCACCGGCCTGGGCGCCAAGCGTGGTGTCCTGTTCAAGAACGCCACCGGCATCGAGACCGCCGCGCACATCGACACCGTCGTGCTGGACAAGACCGGCACGCTCACCAAGGGCGAGCCGGAGGTCACCGACTACATCCCCATCGGCATGGACGACCTGGAGCTGCTCGCCCTCGCCGCGGCGCTCGAGCGGGAGTCGGAGCACCCGCTGGCCAAGGCGATCGTCACCTACGCCGAGAGCCGGAACATCCCGCGCCGCACCGCGTCCGCGTTCCGCAACGTCACCGGGCAGGGCGCGATCGCCACCGTGGACGGGAAGCACGTGGTGCTCGGCAACGCCCGGCTGATGGCCGCGCAGGGCATCGACACCGGCCCGGTCGTCTCGCAGCAGCAGGCCCTCGCGGACGGCGGCCGCACCGCGATCATGTTCGCCGTCGACGGGCAGATCGCCGGCGTGATCGCCCTCGCCGACGCCCCCCGCGACACCGCGAAAGCCGCGATCGACGCACTCCACGAGCAGGGCATCGAGGTGGCGATGCTCACCGGCGACAACAAGCCCACCGCCGAGCGCATCGCCTCGCTGCTGGGCATCGACACCGTGATCGCCGACGTGCTCCCCGAGGACAAGTCCGCCAAGATCGCCGAGCTCCAGGCATCCGGCAAGAAGGTCGCGATGGTCGGCGACGGCGTCAACGACGCCCCCGCCCTCGCCCAGGCGGACCTCGGCATCGCGATCGGCGCCGGCACCGACGTCGCCATCGAGACCGCAGACGTCGTCCTGATGCGCTCCGACCCGCTCGATGTCGCGATCGCGCTGAAGATCGGGAAGGGCACGCTGCGGAAGATGCGGCAGAACCTCGGCTGGGCCATCGGCTACAACGCCATCGCGCTGCCCATCGCCGCCGGCGTGTTCTACCCCGCGTTCGGGATCATGCTCACCCCCGAGATCGCCGCCATCAGCATGTCCGGCTCCAGCGTGATCGTCGCCGTCAACGCGCTCCTGCTCAAGCGGCTCCGGCTGCCCGCCCAGCAGGCCCCCGCGGCCCCGGCAGAGGCGAGCAGCCTCGCCCCGGCGTCGACGCCCGGCGGCGCCTCATGACCGGACGCGAGGCGCCGCGATGACTCCGCGGTCGGCAGAGCACGGGACTCACCACCTCGATGCCGTCTACGACGCGGTGCTGTTCGACATGGACGGCGTGGTCACGAACACCGCCGCGATCCATGCCGCCGCGTGGAAGCAGCTGTTCGACGAGGTGCTGCGAGACCCGCGTGTGCAGGTGGACGACCCCGAGACGACCTTCGACCCGGTCGCCGACTACCGCCGCTATGTGGACGGGCGAACCCGCGAGGACGGGGTATCGGCGTACCTGACGACCCGTGGGATCGCCCTGGACGCCGGAGATCCCGACGACCCACCAACGGCGTGGACGATCGCGGGGCTCGCGGCGCGCAAGAACGAGCTGTTCCTGGCGGAGCTGGGCACCCGTGGGCTGCGCGTCTATCCGGGCACCGCGGCGCTGCTGCATCGCCTGCGGGACGCGGCCGTGCCGGTCGGGCTGGTCACCGCGAGCCGGAACGCGCAGCAGATGCTCGCCGCCGCAGGACTGGCCGGCTGCTTCGACACCGTGGTGGACGGCCGGATCGCGCTCACGCATCACCTGAAAGGCAAGCCGGATCCCGCCATGTTCGTGGAGGCGGCCCGGCGACTGGGTGTCGCCGCGGCCCGCACCGCGGTCGTCGAGGACTCGGTCGCCGGCGTAGCGGCCGCGAGGCGCGGAGGCTTCGGCTTCGTCGTCGGCATCGACCGCGCCGGAGCGCGGGAGCAGCTCGAGGCCGCGGGCGCCGACCTCGTCCTGGCCGATGTCGCCGAGCTCGACCTGGGCGTCTCCACCACGGATCCGTGGCAGCTGGTCTACGACGGCTTCGACCCCGCGCACGAAGGGCACCGGGAGGCGCTCACCGCGCTGGGGAACGGCTACCTGGCCACCCGTGGCGCCCGGCCCGAGCACCACGACGACGGCATCCACTATCCCGGCACCTACCTCGCCGGCGTGTACAACCGACTGGCGAGCACCATCCACGGGCGCGAGCTCGAGGAGGAGCATCTCGTCAACACGCCCAACTGGCTTCCGGTGGACCTCCGCATCGGAGGCGGGCCGTGGCTGTCCACCGGCCAGGTCGTCGCGCACAGCGAACGACGCGAGCTCGACCTGCGCCGCGGCCTGGTCGTCCGCCGCGCGGTCCTCACCGCTCCGAACGGGGATCGACTCGACTTCGTGCAGACGACGTTCACCTCCCTGGACGAACCTCACCTTGCCGTGCTGGAAACCACGCTCACCGCCCCCGACTGGAGCGGCACGGTCACCCTTCGCGCCGGGATCGACGCCGGCGTGCGCAACAGCAACGTGGCCGCGTACCTCGGATCGGACGCCACCCACCTCACGCAGCCGACGTTCCGCCAGGTCGGCGACACCACCCTCTGCGAGGTGCGGACCCGACAGAGCCGGGTCCACATCGCCACCGCCGTCCGCACGACCCTCACCGGAACCGACAGCGCGACCGATCACCGCATCGACACGCCATCGCAGCCCACCCGGGAGCTGCGCATCCCTCTGGAGCAGGGTCGACCGGTCACCCTCACCAAGACGGCCGCGATCTACACCTCCCACGATCGGGCCATCAGCGAGCCGGGTGGTGCCGCCCTGACCCTGCTCATCGAACGCGGTGGCGACGTCGAGGCGCTGCGGGAACGCCACGCGGCGGCGTGGCGGCGACTCTGGGAACGCTTCGCGGTCACCCTGGACGCCGACACGCACAGCCGACTCATCCTGAACCTGCACGTCTTCCACCTGCTCCAGACCCTCTCGCCGCACACCGTCGAGCTCGACGCCGGGGTGCCCGCCCGCGGCCTGCACGGCGAGGGGTATCGGGGGCACGTCTTCTGGGACGAGGTGTTCGTCCTGCCCGTGATCGCTCTGCGCACGCCCGAGATCAGCCGGGCGCTGATCGACTACCGCTGGCGGCGACTGGACGCCGCCCGCGCCGCGGCGACCGCCGCCGGACTCCGCGGAGCCCTCTTCCCCTGGCAGAGCGGCAGCGACGGTCGCGAGGAGACGCCCGAGGCGCTCTACAACCCGCGCTCCGGTCGGTGGATGCCGGACAACTCCCACCGTCAACGCCACGTCGGCCTCGCCATCGCCTACAACGCCTGGCAGCACTACCAGGCCACCGGCGACCTCGAGTGGCTCGCCGAACGCGGCGGCGAGCTCATCATCGAGGTCGCCCGCCTGTTCGCCTCGCTCGCCGAGCACGACACTGCCACCGACCGCTTCCACATCGCCGGGGTGATGGGACCCGACGAGTTCCACGACGGCGCCCCGGACGCTCCCGGCAGCGGCCTGCGCGACAACACGTACACCAACGTCCTCGCCTCGTGGGTCGCCACGCGAGCGGCCCGGACACTCGCCCTGCTCCACGGGCACCGCGGCGAGGGCCTCCGCGACCGGCTCCGCGTCACCGACGAGGAGATCGCGGGGTGGGCCCGGCTCAGCACACGACTGGCGGTGGGGTTCCACCGCGACGGCATCCTCACCCAGTTCGACGGCTACGAGAGCCTGCAGGAGCTGGACTGGGACCACTACCGCGAGGAGTACGGGAACATCGGCCGGCTCGATCTCATCCTCGAGTCCGAGAACGACAGCACCAACCGGTACAAGCTCGCCAAGCAGCCCGACGTCGTCATGCTGGTCTACCTGCTCGGTCACGACGGGCTCCGGGCGCAACTCGCCACGCTCGGCTACCCGTTCTCCGAGCAGGACCTGACCCGCACGGTCGAGTACTACCTCGCCCGCACCGCCAACGGGTCGACGCTCAGCCGAGTCGTGAACGCCTCCGTCCTGGCCGGCATCGACCCGTCCCGCTCCTGGATCGCGTTCCGCGAGGCGCTGATCGCCGATCTCGACGACTCCCAGGGCGGCACCACCCGCGAAGGGATCCACCTCGGCGCGATGGCCGGCACCATCGACCTGCCCGTCCGCTCCTTCGCCGGCATGGCCCTCGGTGACGACGAGCTCGTCTTCGCCCCCCGACTGCCGCCGAACCTCACCCGGGTCGGGTTCCAGATCCGATACCGCGGCCACCTCGTCGACGTGATGCTCCGTGACCGCAGCCTGGAGCTTCGCGTGCACGCCGGCTCAGCACCCGCGATCCACGTGCGCGTCGGCGCGGTCGCCGTGCCGCTCTCGGCCGGACAGACCAAGACGTTCGCGATCGGCCCGGGCACCTCGGCCCGCGACGCGACCAACCGCGAAGGAGGCCTCGACTGATGAGCACGCATCGGAGCCGGTATCGGCGCATCGCCACCATCCTCGAGCACCACGGACTCGGGCTCGGCCTCGGGCTGCTCGGACTGGAGAAGTGGATTCCCTTCAACAAAGGCGTTCTCGGGCATGCGCGCCGGGACGAGCCCTACACCAGTCCGGAACACCTCCGACTCGCCCTCGAGGAGCTCGGACCGACCTTCATCAAACTCGGCCAGCTGCTGTCCACCCGCAACGACCTGCTGCCCGCCGCTTACCTCGCCGAGTTGGTCAAGCTTCAGGACGCCGCGCCGCCCGAGGCCTGGGAGCCGATGAAGGCGGTGATCCGCGAGGAGCTCGGCGCGGACCCCGAACAGCTCTTCGCACAGTTCGACCCGCAACCGCTGGCCGCCGCGTCGATCGGGCAGGCATACGCCGCGACCCTTCACGACGGCACCCAGGTCGTCGTGAAGGTCCGCCGACCCGGCGCGGTCGCCCAGATCCACGAAGACCTGGAGATCCTGCAGAACCTCGCCGAGCGCGCCGACAAGCGGTGGGATGCCGCCCGCCAGTACAACCTGCCGGGCATCGTCGAGGAGTTCTCCCGCACGCTGCGCGCCGAGCTCGACTATCTGCAGGAGGGCCGGAACGCGGAGCGGTTCGCCGCCGACTTCGCCGACTCACCCGACGTCGCCGTCCCTCAGGTGTTCTGGGAGACGACCACGTCACGCGTGCTGACCCTGGAACGGATGCACGGCATCCGAGTCGACGACCTGCCCGCCCTGGACGCGGCCGGCATCGACCGGAACCAGCTGGCCAGGCGAGGCGCAGACCTCATCCTCACCATGGTGTTCGAGAACCGCTTCTTCCACGCCGACCCGCACCCGGGCAACCTGTTCATCCAAACCGACGGATCCATCGCCCTCATCGACTTCGGCATGGTCGGCCAACTCGACGAAGAGGTCACCGAGCAGCTCTCCGACGTGCTGCTCGCCTTCACCCGCGGAGACTCCAACGCGCTCGCCACCGCCCTGCTCGCGCTCTCGATCACCAAGAACACCTCCGACCGCGGCGAGCTCGGCCGCTCCCTGGACGTCTTCGTGTCGCGGTATCTCGGACGCCCCCTGTCCGACATTAACCTCAGCCACCTGCTCGGAGAGCTGCTCGCCCTGCTGCGACACCACCACCTCCAGCTGCCGCAGCAGACCGCTCTGCTGTTCAAGGTCCTGATGATGGGCGAGGCACTGGCGGCACGGCTCGACCCCGAGTTCGAGATGCTGCAGGCGCTCACCCCCTTCTCGGAGCGGATCGTGCAGCGACAGTTCTCCCTCCCCGCCCTGGCGAAACGCTGGGCACAGGCATCCGCGGATGCCGGAGCACTGCTGCTCGAGCTGCCCGGAACACTCAAGCAGCTCCGGCGGGTGCTGGAGAACGGCGGCCTCGAGGTGCACCTGCGCGCGGCCGAACTGGAACCGCTCGTGGGACGGGCTGAACGGATCGGCAATCGCCTGATCGCCGGCATGATCACCGCCGCCCTGATCAACGGCATCGGCGAACTCGTCAGCGGGAACACGAGATGGCGCTCGCGGGAAGGCGTCATGATCGGCGCCGGCGCGAGCGTGGTCACCGCACTCGGCGGCTACCTGCTCTGGACCACGCGGCGACGGCGATGACCGCCGCGGCTCCCATCCCTCATCAGAAAGGCACGCACATGAACACCATTCGAGTCGGCGTCAACGGCTACGGCGTCATCGGCAAGCGCGTCGCCGACGCGGTCCTGCTGCAGTCGGACATGGACCTGGTCGGCGTCGCGGACATCGCCACCGACTGGCGGATCAAGTCCGCAGCGAACCGCCTGCCCGTGTTCGCCTCCACCATCGAGGCGCAGCAGGCCATGCGGGGCGCCGACGTGCCCGCACAGGGAGTGCTCGACGACCTTCTCGCGCAGTGCGACGTCGTCGTCGACACCACCCCCAAGCATGTGGCAGCGGGAAACCTGGAGCGCTACCGCGCCCTCGGCGTCAAGGCAGTGCTCCAAGGCGGCGAGTCCCACTCCACCACCGGCCACTCCTTCGTCGCCCAAGCCAACTACGCCAGCGCCATCGGCAGGGACAGCACCCGGGTGGTCTCCTGCAACACCACCAGCATCGTGCGGATCCTCGGCGCGCTGGATGCGGCCGGACTCCTGCTGCGCGCCCGTGGGGTGCTCATCCGCCGCGCCACCGACCCGTGGGAATCGCACCTCGGCGGGATCATGAACACGATGGTCCCAGAACCGACCATCCCCTCTCATCAGGGCCCCGACGCACAGACCGTGCTCCCCGGACTCGATGTCGTCACCATCGCCGCCAAAGGCGCCCACACGCAGACCCACAGCCACTACTGGACGCTACAACTGACCCGGGAGGCGACCCGCGACGAGGTGCTGGACGCCCTGCGCGCCGCGCCCCGCATCGCGTTCATCCGGATGTCCGATGGCCTGGTCGCCCTCAACTCCACCGTCGAGCTGATGCGCGATCTCGGCCGCCCCCGGGGAGACATGTGGGAGGTCGCCGTGTGGGAGGACCTGGTCACCGTGAACGGCAGCGAGGCCTACCTCGCCTACCAGGTCTACAACGAGGCCATCGTCGTGCCCGAGACGATCGACGCGATCCGCGCGCTGACGGGCACCGTCCCCGACGCCGCGACCTCGATCCGCCTCACCGACGAGAGCCTCGGCATGCGCCAGGACTTCCTCACACCGGCGGAGGAGCCCGACCATGACCGGTGACCACCAACCGCCCGCCGACGTCCCGGCGAAGGCGACCCGCGGCGACGGATGCCTGTGACGGCGTGGCTGATCATCGGGATCTCCGTGCTCGGGATCGCGATCTACCTGTTCATCGACCACCTTCCCCACGTCGTCGCAGTGCTGCCCTACGTCGCGATCATCGGCATGGCCGCCATGCACCTGTTCGGCCACCGCCACCACACCGGCGCCCACGACTCGAATCATCGACGCCACGGGGGCGACAGCGGGACCGACACGCGAGAGTCGTCGTGAACACCGTCGTCCGCCCCCTCGCGGACGCCAGCCGGCACGGGCACCCCCGACCGCTGCGGATGCTGTGGGTCACGCTCGCCTGGGGGTCGTGCTTCGTCGCGATCACCGTCGGCCTGCAAGACGCCCCGCCGCTGTGGCTCGCGGCACTGAGAGCCCTCATCGCCGGGGTCGCGCTCGCAACCGTCGCCGGCATCCAGCGGGCACCTCTTCCCCGCGACCCGAAGACATGGGCACTGATCGGCTGCCTCGGACTGGTGAACATCGCCCTGGCATTCACGACGATGTTCGTCGCCGCGACCGGACTGTCGACCGGGATCGCCTCGGTGCTCGCCAACGCGCAGCCAATCCTGATCCTGCTGCCCGCGTGGTGGCTCTACCGCGAGCGTCCCACCCCCGCCGCGATCGCCGCGATCGGCCTGGGCTTCACCGGCCTACTCATCATCGTCCTTCCCTCCGGGCTCGGCACCGGAGCGTGGCTCTCACTGACCTCCGCCGCCGCGATCACCGCCGGCACCCTCATCGGCCGGATCGTGCACGCAGACGTCCGAATCGTGGCGGCAGCTCAGCTGCTCATCGGAGGTGCGATCCTCGCCGGCACCGCAGCCGTCACAGAAGGGCCGCCCACGATCGACTGGAACATCCGGTTCATCCTCACCCTGCTGTTCCTATCACTGGTCGGCACCGCCGCCACCACGGTCGCCTGGTTCACCGAGATCGGACGTGCCCGGCTCGACCTCCTCGCCGCGTGGACGCTGCTCGTGCCGGTCTTCGGGATCCTGCTGTCGCTGCTGATCCTGCGCGAGGACCCGGGCCTGTGGGGCTGGATCGGGACCGTGATCGTGCTGATCGCAATGGCGTTGCTCGCCATCGGATCCAGGCGCTCAGAGCCCTCGGCCGTCACGGCAACCGGCAATCGTGCCCCACGAGCCTCCGCCGATCATGCGACGTCCGACCCGGACGGCCTCCCTGACGAAAACCACGGCCCGCGCTCCCGGCCGGAAAGGAAACAACGATGAACCCGTCGCCCGCCCCACGCCCCCGCTTCCTCCTAACTCGGCGAGGGTTCCTCGGCGTCAGCATTGGCGCCGTCGCGACGGTCGCGCTGGCATCCTGCGCGCCGGCGGCGAACTGGGTGCAGCCCGACGGCGCCCAGGTCCAAGGCGCCGAGCGGCGCCGCGGCGGCACCGGGAAGGTCACCACCGCGACCCTCACCGCCGCCCCGACCGTGCTGGACCTAGCCGGGGCGACCGCGCCGACCTGGGCGTTCGGGTCTGTTCCGGCGCCCGTGATCCGTCTCGGCGCCGGAGACACTCTGAAGGCCACCGTCCGGAACCAGCTCGAGGCGGACACCTCCGTGCACTGGCACGGGCTCGCGCTGCGCAACGACATGGACGGCGTCCCGCCGGTCACCCAGCAGCCCATCAAGGCCGGGGCCAGTTTCGACTACGAGTTCATCGCGCCCGATCCCGGCACCTACTGGTTCCACCCCCACGTCGGGGTGCAGCTGGACCGTGGCCTGTACGGGGCGCTGATCGTCGAGGACCCCGCCGAGCCCGGCGGGTACGAGGACGAGTGGGTCATCATCCTCGACGACTGGCTCGACGGCGTCACCGCCACCCCCGACGACGTCCTTGACGAGCTGTCCGCCGGGATGGGCGACATGGGCGGGATGGGCGACATGTTCATGCGGATGGGCAACACCCTCATGGGCGCCACCTCCGACCTGCTCGGCGGCGACGCCGGCGACGTCTACTATCCCCTCTACCTCGTCAACGGGAAGCCCCCCGCCGACCCGACCCAGTTCACCGGGCGGGCCGGCGAGAAGGTGCGGCTGCGGATCATCAACGCCGGCAGCGACACCGCGTTCCGCCTCGCCATCGGCGGTCACACGCTCACCATCACCCATACCGACGGATTCCCCGTGGAACCGGTCGAAGTCGACAGCATCCTCATCGGTATGGGCGAACGCTACGACGCGACCCTCACCCTCGGCGACGGCGTGTTTCCCCTCGTCGCGCAAGCCGAAGGCAAGCGCGACCGCGGCTTCGCCGTCATCCGCACCGGCAGCGCCGCGGCAGCACCGACGGCCGATGTGAGCATCCCGGAGCTCACTAGCAGCCGGATCGGGACCGCACAGCTGCTGACGTCAGATAGCAGCGTTGCGCTGTCCTCACGGCAGCCTGATCGGACCGTGGCGATCACTCTCACCGGAGGTATGGCCGAATACGACTGGGGCATCGACGGGCGACGGTTCGATATGAATCAGCCCCTCGACGGCGCGCACGAGATCCGCGAAGGCGAACGCGTCCGGTTCACGATCACTAATGACACCGAGATGTGGCACCCATTCCATCTACACGGTCACACCTACCAGCATGAAGGTGGCGGCCCGCGGAAAGACACGTCGATCATCCTGCCCAAGCAGACCCTCACCGTCGACTTCGACGCTGACAACCCAGGTCTCTGGGTCGCCCACTGCCACAACATCTACCACGCCGAAACCGGCATGACCACTGTCATCGGCTATCGGGCGTGACCACGGCGCAACCTTCCGGAGGCCACGGAACTGGTCGTGTCGATGAACGCGTGACGGCGCCATTGATCGGACGGGATGCGGTCCCACCCCTGCGGGATCGTGACGATACCGGCCGCGGCTACGTTATTGGCCGGCCGGCCGGTCCGCCGTTGTCGGCGGTGGAGAGCGTGCGCGCCGAACGCATCCACCGCGCCGTGTTTGGGCACGCCAAGATCGTCCACGTCCTCGAGGGCGCCGCACACATTGAGGCGTCCGTCCGGGCGTGCATCCTGACGCCTGGGACGGCTCGGCACTCGTGCTGCAGCCTGGCGTGGACATCCTGCACCGCATCGAACCGCTGTGGCGCCAGATCAGCCTCGTGAACGAGACCGCGCCACCGGAGGTCGCGACCACCCGACTGATCTCTCTGTTCTCCCGCGCCGTCGAGATTGCCCTACCGACGCTGCTCGCCGACGACGGCGCCGTGCCCGAGAGGTTCGTCCTCCCGGTGCGCGGCCGGCTCGCGCAGCCGCCAATCGCTCGCCCCGTGCGCCGCTCGGTCGTCCTGCTGCGCTCGCGCATGACCGAGCCGTGGACGGTCGGCAGGCTCGCCGCGGAGGTGGCCGTCTCCCGCGCCCATCTCACACGCGTTTTCACCCAGCAGGTCGGTGTCGCCCCCATGCGGTTCCTCATCGAGACCCGCCTGACGGAGTTCACGCGACTGATCGAGGAAACCGACCTGCCGATCGCCGATGCATCCCGGCAAGTCGGATGGAACGACGCGCGAGCCGCCTGATCACGCGGTCGGCCGCTCCCGAGGCGGCCTGTCGACGAAGATCCACCAGCTCGTCGACGGCAACGGGCTCCCGCTGGTCGCGCTGCTGACAGCAGGCCAGGCCGGGGACTCGCCGATGTTCCTGCCGCTGATGGGACACCTGCGTGTCGCCCGTCCCGTCGGCCGGCCCCGCACTCGTCCGGACGCGGTCCGGGGTGACAAGGCGTACTCATCCCGCGCGATCCGCGGGCATCTACGCGCCCGCGGGATCAAGGCCGTGATCCCCGAGCCGTCCGACCAGCAAGGCCACCGCAAGCGCCGCGGCTCACGCGGCGGACGCCCCGTCTGCCTCGACGCCGCCGACTACAAGGGCCGCAACGTCATCGAGCGCCGCTACTGCCACATCAAGCAATGGCGAGGACTCGCCACCCGCTACGACAAACTCGCGATCACCTACCGGGCCGCTGTCATCCTCAACGCCGTCATCGCCTGGACCCGGCAATTGTCAGAATACGGGAGCGGGTCGGATCGGCCATCGCGCGGCCGAGACGGTTCATCACATCAACACGAGACGCAATGGTCAGCATGCGCTGACTATACACCTGATAGTGTTTGGTGATCGACTGTTCGATTCCTAATCACCCCGAGCGTAGGACCGTCTGCAATGATCCGCTCCACCCCGGCTGACCGCGCTATCGTTGCGCGCGCCGGTTGGCCGGTAGCGCGGCTGCTCGTAGGGCTGGGAATGGTCGTGGCACTCCTAATGGGGTGCTGGGCGGCGACGCACTCGGAGACTGGAGGCGTCTCGGCCGCGCCGATCGCGGAGTCGATCGACGCTGACTGGCCGGATGCCGTTCTCGCAGGTTTGACAGCGGATGGGTACGCCAGCGAGGCCGGAGATCTCGACGCCGCCCTGTGCCTGCTCGGAGTGGCGTGCATGTTGGCGCTCGTTGTCCTGGCCCGGCGGGCACCGTCCCGCACGTACAGTTTCGAACGTGTCGCCGGGGTGGTACGTGAGCTGTTCCCGGTCCCGCCGTCCCGGGGGCCCGTGCTCACCCTTACCCAGCTGTGCGTTTCCCGAACCTGAATCACGACTCAACCCCCTCGCACCCGTGAGAGCGTGCGGACTCCGGCGCTGCCGGACCGCAAGCCTGTTGAGTCCTGGTATTGGAGTACGTTGTGGTAAACCCGTTCTGGGTGACTTCCGTCACCCGCGCCGTCCCCCCGGATGCCCATCAAAGGACCTGGCGCACGTTCCGCGCGGCCGCCGCAATGCTCGCTGTGACTGCCGTGCTCACGGTCGCAGGGTGCACATCCCAAGATGGGCTTGCCGCAACGGTGAACAACGGCACCGGTTCCACCAGCGTCGACGAGCGCATCGTCGAGATCCCCGAGACGGAGCGCAGCGAAGCGGTGGCGTTCGCCGGCAGTGATGAGCGCGGCAACCCGGTCAGCAACGACGACTTCGCCGGCAAAGTGTACGTCGTGAATTTCTGGTACGCCGCGTGTGGCCCGTGCCGGGTCGAGGCGCCCCTTCTGGAAGAGGTGTGGCAGACCTACCAGCCCGAAGGGGTGGGCTTCATCGGGGTGAACATCTACGACCAACCCGCCACCGCGCTGTCGTTCGCGGAGGACTACGGGATCACCTACCCGAGCGTGATCGACATCGTCGACGGGAAGACCAAGCTCGCCTTCGCCGCGGTCACCCCCATCCAGGCGACCCCGACGACCCTGGTCATGGACCGTCAGGGCAGGGTCGCCGCGCGGATCATCGGGCAATTGCCGGCCGCGTCGATCCTGTCCACCCTCGTCGCGGACGCGCTGGCGGAGAGCGAATGAGCGCCGAAGGGCTCATCTTCGACGGCGCACTGGGGGTGGCCGTACTCATCGCCATGCTCGCGGGCCTGATCTCCTTCGTCTCCCCATGCGTGCTCCCGCTTGTTCCCGGATACTTCGGCTACCTCGGGTCCTCCCTGTCCACCTCCACGGCACAGACCCAGGCCGCCGGCCGTGGACGGCTGCTCGGCGGGGTGGCGTTGTTCGTCGCCGGGTTCACGCTCGTGTTCATGACCGTCACGGTGCTCGGCGGGATGGCGGGACTGTTCTTCCTCGAATATGCGAACATCCTCACCCGGGTGCTCGGGGTGATCATCATCATCATGGGACTGGTGTTCATTGGCGCGTTCCCCCGCGCGCAACGCACACTCCGACCCCGTTTCCGCGGCAACCTGCGCCTGCTCGGCGCACCGCTGCTGGGTATTGCGCTCGGGATCGGCTGGACCCCCTGCATCGGTCCGACGTTGGCGGCGATCATGTCGGTGTCCTGGAATCTCGGCGACCCCGGCCGTGCCGCGCTGCTGGGGCTGGCGTACTCCCTCGGCCTGGGCATTCCGTTCTTCCTGCTCGCGCTCGGACTGGGCTGGGCCACCCGGTCGGTCACCTTCCTCCGTCGTCACATCCGGGTAGTCAACATCATCGGCGGCAGCCTGCTGATCGCCCTCGGCGTGCTGATGGTCACCGGCATCTGGGGCATGTTGATGTCGGTTCTCCAGGGGGTGATGCTCAGTGTCACGCTCCCTCTCTGACCAGGCGTCCACCGACCCCTCCCGCCCCGCCGATCACATCGATCAGGACGAGCCGGACGCCATCACCTCCCCGACGCTGGGACCCGTCGAGTGGCTGCGGTGGGGGTGGCGGCAACTCACCAGCATGCGCACCGCGATCCTGCTGCTGCTCCTGTTGGCCATCGCCTCAGTTCCCGGGTCAATCTTTCCCCAGCGCACCGCCGACCCCAACGGGGTGCTCCAATACTTCCGCACCAATCCCGACCTTGCGCCCATCCTCGACGGGCTCCAAGTGTTCGACCTGTATAACTCCGCCTGGTTCTCCGGCATCTACCTGCTGCTGTTCATCTCGCTGATCGGGTGCATCATTCCCCGCACCCGGCACCACTGGAAAGCTCTTCGTGCCCGGCCACCACGCACCCCGGCACGGCTCAGCCGGCTGAGCGCCCACCTTGTCGTCGACGTCCCGGCAAAGGCCGTGGACCCCGACGCGGACGCGGCGGACACAATCACCACCGCTGCCGCTGATCTGCGTCGACGCGGATACCGTGTCGAGCGGTATGACACCGCCAGGTCTTGGTCGGTGTCGGCCGAGCGTGGGTACATCCGCGAAACCGGCAACCTGATCTTCCACGCCTCCCTCGTGGGGGTGCTGGTCGCCGTGCTCGCCGCCAGCGGGTTCTCCTACACTGGGCAGCGGGTCATCGTCGAGGGAACCACGTTCGTCAACACCCTCAACGACTACTCCTCGTTCACCCCGGGCAGGTTCGTGGACGGCACGCAATTGGACCCGTACTCGCTGACCCTCGACAGCTTCGAGGTCAGCTACGTGCCCCCGGGAGTGCCCGGGGGCGGTCAAGCCGGCGACTTCGCCGCGAACCTCACCATCCGAGACGCCCGCACCGGGACGGAGGACACTGAGAGCGTCCGCGTGAACTATCCCATCACGGTCGGCAATGACCGGGTCTACCTGCTCGGCAACGGCTATGCACCCACCATCACCGTCCGAAACCCCGAGGGCACAGTCGTGTACAGCGAGTCGCAGCCCTTCCTCCCGCAAGACAGCAGTATGACCTCGCTCGGCATCATCAAGGTTCCAGACGGGCTCCCTGAGCAGGTCGGGCTCGTGGGGTTCTTCTACCCCACCCAGGGTGCTCTTGCCACGGGAGCGTTCACCTCGGTGTATCCCGACCTGGTGAACCCAGTCGTCACGTTCAACGTGTTCTCCGGCAGCCTCGGCATCGATGACGGCGTGCCCCGGTCGGTGTACACCCTCGACACCACCGGGATGACCCAACTCACCGGCGGCAGCAGCGGCGCCGAGTCGATCCAGCTCACTCCCGGGCAGACCGCCGACCTACCCAACGGGTGGGGCACCGTCACCTTCGAGGACGCCTCCGGCAGCACGAATCCCCTGGCGGCGGTGAAACGGTTCGCGTCGCTAGACATCAAACGCGACACCGGCGGTCCTTGGGTGCTCGCCTTCGCCACCCTCGCCACCCTCGGTCTAATCACCGGCCTTCTCGTTCCCCGACGCCGCGTGTTCGTCAAAGCATCCGTCACCGGCGACCCGGACGAGCCCACCCTGCGCCTGGAATACGCCGGTCTCGCGCGCGGAGAGGACCCGCAACTGCCCGACGCGATCGCCAGCATCCGCAACGCCCACCTCGCCGCCCGTGAACACCCCAGCTCACAGACATTCAGCCGAAGGAACCCACGATGAAGACCCCCATGAAAGTGACCCTCATTGCGATCGCCGCCGTGGTCGTGCTCGTCATCGGCGCGATCATCTACACGGTCGCCGCCCGCCCTCAACCGCCCGCAGACGACAACGCCGCGGACGCGCTCCCGGGCGCGCGCAGTAACTCTCACGTCCTGGACAGCGCCGGCCCGAACGCGCCGACCCTGGTGGAGTTTCTCGACTTCGAATGCGAGGCATGCGGGGCGCTTTATCCGTACGTGGAACAGGTCCGTGAGCAGTACGACGGTCAGATCAACTATGTGTTCCGGTACTACCCGATTCCCAGCCACTACAACTCGATGAACGCCGCCCTCGCGGTGGAAGCGGCCGCGCAGCAGGACCGGGTGGAGGACATGTACCACCGGATGTTCGAGACACAGGCCGAGTGGGGCGAGCAGCAGGTCTCCGAAGCGGACCTGTTCCGCAGCTTCGCCGAGGAGCTCCGCCTGGATATGGCCGCCTACGATGAGGCGGTCGCGGACCCCGCCACCCGTGAGCGGGTCGAGGAGGACTTCGCCGAAGGGCAGCAGATGGGTGTGCAGGGCACACCCACGTTCTTCCTCGACGGCGAACGACTCGAGCTCACCCAGTTGACCGATCTGACCAATGCTCTCGACCGCGCCCTCGCAGACTGACACGCCGACACCCCTCGTCGCCCCCGCCGCTGCGCGACGAGGGGTGCCGCTGTGGGCGGCGATACTCCTCGCCGCGATCGCCGGCGGACTCCTGGACCTATCCTTCCCCGCCGTGGGGTGGTGGCCGCTCGCGTTCGTGAGCATCATCCTCGCGTTGTGCACGATGATCCGCCGCAGCAGCGGCGGCGCGTTCCTGGTCGGCGCGGCCTTCGGTGCCGCGTTTTACTTCATCCATCTGGTGTGGGTTGGCACCTACCTCGGCCCCGTCCCCTGGGTGGCGTTGGCCGGCTTGGAAGCGGTGCTGTTCGGTGTCGGGGCGATCCCACTCGCCCTCGCCTACCGGTGGACCGACCGCGCCCGCGGACATGTCATCCTCTGGCTTGTCGGTGTGCCGCTGCTGGTGGCGGGGCTGTGGAGCGTACGAGAACTGGTGATGGGGTCCTGGCCCTACTCCGGATTCCCATGGGCGCGGATTGGGATGACCCAAGCGAACGGACCGCTACCAGAGGCGGCATCCTGGGTCGGGGTGACCGGGCTGAGCTTCCTCATTGTCGCCGCCTGCGCGAGCCTCGTGCAGTGGTGGCGAGCCGGTGGACTCCGACGCATGGCAGGCCTCCTGCCTGCCGCGGTGATCGTGACCGCCCTGCTGGTCGTTCCGCAGTTCCCGACCGGCGACGCCGGCCGGCTGGACATCGGCTGGGTACAGGGCAACGGGCCCTCCGGGTACTTCGATGACCGCACCCCCGGGGATGTGCTGGCCGCGCAGACAACAGCGACGGCCCCCCTGCTCGGGGAGGATATGGACCTGCTGGTGTGGCCCGAAGGGGCCGTCGACAGCGACCCCCTCACCGACCCTGCCACCGCCCGCCGCCTCACCGATCTCGCCGCACAGGCTGGCGCACCGCTGCTGGCCAACGCCGCCACCGCACGGGGTAGTGACGTGTTCAACACCTCGATGCTGTGGGACGGGCAGGGCACTCCGCAGCTGCATGACAAGGTCAACCCCGTCCCGTTCGGTGAGTACGTCCCAGACCGCTGGTTCTACGAGCGGATCGTGCCCGACCTCATCGGCTTGATCCAACGCGAGTACACCCCCGGCCAGAACCCGCCGTTCGTCACGGTCGACGGGGTGAAGGTCGGGCTGGCGATCTGCTTCGACGTCATCTACGACTCCGTCATCTGGGACGGCGCCCGCCAGGGCGCCCAGGTCTACGTGTTCCAGACCAACAACGCCGACTTCCGCGGCACTGACGAGAACCTTCAACAGCTCACGTTCGCCCGGATGCGTGCGATCGAGACCGGACGAGCCGTGGTGAACGTCTCCACTGTCGGCACCAGCCAAGTCATCGCCCCGGACGGACAGATCATTGACGGCGCCGGCGTCGACAAAGCGGCCGCGGCGATTACCCGGGTCCCGCTACGCGAAGGACTCACCCCCGCCGTCGTGCTCGGCGGTGCCCTCACCGCCCTGATCGCCCTCGGCGCGATCACCGGTCTCACCATCGCCGGAATCGGACACCGACGCCACCACCACCGACCCCAAACCGCACGAGGAGCAACCGATGCCTGACCCCGAATCCCTGACCCTGGACAGCATCTCCCTGCTGTTGGTGTGGACCGCGATAGCCGTGTACCTGCTCGCGTTCGTCGCCTACGCGGTCGACCTTGCGCAACGCTCAGTACGCCGCGACGAACCTCAGCGGATGCCCGCGCTCGTGACCGCCGGGGGCGGCGCAGACACGCAGAGCGCCAGCGACGAACGCTCCGAGCTGAATGAGGTCCGCACCCGGCCAGGTCAGCGTCAGCGTCTGCTCTGGGCGCGCATCGGCACCGTGCTCACCGGGTTCGCGTTCGTCTTTCATCTCGCCGGCACCATCGGGCGAGGACTCGCCGCAGAACGAGTCCCGTGGGCGAACATGTACGAGTTCGCGCTCACCGGGACACTGCTGATCGTCGCGGTCTATCTGGCCGTGCTTCGCCGATACGACCTCCGCTTCCTGGGCTCGTTCCTCATCGGTATGGTCGCGTTGCTCCTCGGCGGTGCGACCCTCGCGTTCTACGTCGAAGTCACCCCGCTGATGGACCCGCTCAAGAGCGTCTGGCTTGTCATCCACGTCTTCGTCGCCTCCCTCGGCACCGCCCTATTTGCTATTTCCTGCGGCCTTTCCGCCACTCAACTCATGCAAGCCCGACGCGAACGACGGGCGGCGGGCAAGAATGAAACCACGAAGGGCCTCGGTCTGGGATACCTGCGCACGCTGCCGACCGCGGAGGCGCTGGAGTCACTGGCGTACCGGTTCGCGATCGTCGGGTTCATCTTCTGGACCTTCACCCTGATCGCCGGCTCAATCTGGGCCAACGATTCCTGGGGACGATACTGGGGCTTTGACACCAAGGAAGTGTGGACTTTTGTGATCTGGGTGCTGTACGCCGGCTATATCCACGCTCGCGCGACCCGCGGCTGGCGCGGCACCCGCTCCGCGTGGCTATCGATCATCGGCTTCACTGCCGTCCTGTTCAACTTCACCATCGTCAACATGTTCTTCAAGGGCCTGCACGCCTACTCCGGCCTCAGCTGATGACCAACGCCGCTCCACTATCAAGGACTCATTCCTCAGTGCCCACACCATTGCTCGATCCCGATTGGTCTCCACGTCCGCCGTCGGCGACGCACGCCCGCCCTCGTGACGGCGTGTCCTCGGTCTCCGACGTGCGGAGCGCACGGTGAGGGGCGGTCGAAGTTTCAGACTGGCCGTCGCGTGCCTGGTCGCACTCGCCATGGCTGTCGTGGACCAGGGCACGAAGGCTATCACGCTCGCACAGCTGAGCGAGCAAGAACGCATTCCGCTGATCGGCGACCTGCTAGGGCTGCAGCTCGCATTCAACCCCGGCACCGTCATGTCTCTCGGCTCGAGCAGCACCTGGGTGTTCACGGTGATCGGAATCGTGGCAGTGATCGCGTTGTTCTACGCCGCCTGGCGGGCGCCATCCACGATGTGGGCGGTCGCCATCGGATTCGTCTGGGGTGGAGCGATCGGCAACCTCATCGACCGCCTCTTCGCGCCTCCAGGGTTCGGCCGCGGACACGTCACCGACTTCCTCGCCTACGGCAACCTCTTCATCGGAAACATCGCCGACATCGCCATCGGGGTCGGCGTCGGACTCGGTATCCTCCAAATGCTCCGCAGCCACCGATCGCAGCCGCGCAGCGAACACCCGGCGGCGACTCCCACCCACGAGAAGTAATTTCGGCCCGAATATGGATCATTCGCGCTAGATGATGCTCGCCAGGACATTCAGGCGGAGCTGAGCGAGCACCGCGACAACCAGGTAAGCAGCGACCGTCGCGAGCGTCATCCACGGCCACAACACCGCACCGACTCGTCTTACTCTGCGACCGAAGACGCCCTCACGCAGGTTCCGAGCTGTCACGAAGAAGAACAGGGGGAGCGTGGTCAGCCACACCACAAGACACCAAGGACAGAGGGTCCCCAGCACATAGATGCTCTGCCCGATCAGCCAGACCACGAACGCAAACGCACCCGCGACACCGATGTTGAACAGCATCCAGAACCAGCGCGCGAAGTGCGGGACCGCCCACACCGCGACGCCGACACACACCACGAGCGCGAACCCGACCAGTCCGAGGAAAGGATTGGGAACCCCGAAGGCGGATCCCTGAGCGCTGTCGAGGTTCGCGGAGCATTGCACCAATACGGAGAAGTCGCAGCTGAGGCCCGCGTCGGGGTTGGTCAGCTTTTCGATCTTCTCGACGGACAGCGCCATCGCTGCCGTCAATCCGATGACGCCAGACAGTATGAGGAACAAGCCGAAGAAGAATTCACGGCGCACGAACTGTGACAACTTTCACCCATCGCGAGATTTGTATGGAACGGTTAGCAATCGTACAGTGAACCGTGTATGTTCATCGCGTGCTGACTATAACCGATCGTCTGGACGTGATGAACCGACTCGGCCGAGCAATGGCCGACCCGACACGCTCACGCATTCTCATGACCCTGCTTGACGGCCCGATCTATCCTGCGGCACTCGCCCGCGAGCTGGACCTCAGCCCGTCCAACGTCTCCAACCACCTGACCTGCCTCCGTGACTGCGGCATCGTTGTCGCCGAACCCGAGGGACGCCGAACTCGGTACGAGGTCGCAGATCCCCGTCTCACCCGGGCGCTTACCGCTCTGCTGGACACGACCTTGGCCGTGGACCATGCAGCCGGGTGCATCGATCCCTCCTGCGCGGCCCCGGAATGCTGCACGGCGGAGGCGACCGCATGATCTTCCTCTCCATCCTGCAAGCGATCGGCCTGTTCCTTGTCACGAACATCGACGACATCATCGTGCTCTCGCTGTTCTTCGCCCGCGGCGCGGGACAACGGGGCACGACCGCTCGAATCCTGGTCGGGCAGTATCTGGGCTTCGCAGGCATTCTCGGCGCGGCCGTACTCGTAGCTCTCGGCGCCGGAGCATTCCTGCCTCCCGAAGTCATCCCCTACTTCGGCCTGATCCCGTTGGGATTGGGTCTATGGGCGGCCTGGCAGGCATGGCGTCGACGTCACGACGATGACGATGACGATGACGATGAGGGCAAGATGAATCGGCCTGACTTTCGTTCCTATCGGGAGCCTTGTCCAGCAGGTGCCGGATTGGCTGATTCCAGGTCAGCGTAGTACGCGTCTTCGACCTCGATCGGGGTGCGCATGTCGAGCTCGCCGTGGAGGCGCTGATTGTTCCACCACCACACGTACTCAAGGGTTGCTAGCTCGACCTGCTCGACGGTTCGCCAGGGGCCGCGCTGACGGATCAGCTCGGTCTTGTAGAGACCGTTGACCGCCTCCGCGAGGGCGTTGTCGAACGAGTCGCCGACGGTCCCGGTGGAGGGTTTCGCGCCGAGTTCCTCGATCCGATCGGTGTAGACCACGGCGAGGTAGTTCGATCCGTGATCGGCGTGATGAACCAGGCCGTCGAGGCGTCCGCCGGCGTCCCAGGCGGCCATATCGAGCGCCCGTAGTGGCAGGATGTCGGACTTGAGCGTGGCTGCGACGTTCCAGCCCACGATGCGACGCGAATAGACATCGGTGACGAACGCGACATACGCGAACCCGGACCATGTTGCGACGTATGTCACGTCAGCGACCCAGAGGCGGCGCGGGCCGGGGGCAGTGAACCGGCGTTGCACGAGATCCTTCGGCTTCTCCGCTGCCGGGTCGGACTTCGTCGTGAACATCCGCTTGGACCGCTTCACGCCCTCCACCCCGGCGAGCCGCATGAGCCGTTCGGTCTGATCGCGACCGATCTCCCACCCTTGCCGCCGCATGAGTGCGTGCATCTTCCGGCGTCCGTAGACGCCGTAGTTCTCCGCATGTAGGCGAGCGACCTCCGGCACCAGCAGGTCGTCGCGCAGCTGCCTCGCTGACGCCGCACGGCTGACAGCGGCGCGGTAGCCGCGCGCGGTGAGGAAGCCCTGGACTGCCGGTTTGAGGACCCGGCAGATGAGCTCGACCCCGAAACGATCCCTGTGTTCATCGATGAACCGGACCATCTCGGTCAGGGGCGGTCGAGCTCCTTCGCGAAAAACACGCTCGCAGCCTTGAGGATCTCGTTGGCCTTGCGCAGTTCGGCGTTCTCCTTCTGCAGCCGCTTGATCTCCACCGCCGCGTCCGTCGTCAGCCCGGGCTTGACACCGGCGTCGACCTCGGCCCGGCGCTGCCACAGTCGCAACGTCTCCGGGCTCATCCCCAGCAGCCCAGCCACATGCCTAACCGCGCTCATCATCGTCGGGTGCGACGGCCGCGTCTCCGCGAGCATCCGCAACGCCCGCTCACGCATCTCCGGCGAATACTTCCTGTTCATCGTGTTCCATCCTTGCTTGAAGAACGGAACGAAAGTCAGGCCGATTCAAGATCGAGGGTAAAAAGGTCGCGGTCTGGGCCGTAGCGGGTGTCACCTTCGCAAACGGTGGGGACAACATCGGGGTCTACGTGCCGGTCTTCCTGAGTGTCGGACCCGCCGCCGTGGTCGCCTACTGTGTTGTGTTCCTCGCGCTCGTCGCGGTCCTCGTGATGGTTGCCAAGTTCATCGCTACCCGACGTCCGATCGCAGAAATCCTGGAACGATGGGAGCACATCCTGTTCCCGATCGTTCTGATCGGCCTTGGTGTCTTCATCCTGATCAGTGGCGGGGCATTCGGACTCTGAGCACCAAAAAGAAGCAGGCTGAGCCGGGACCTACGTTCCGATCATTAGCGTTCACGCGCAGTGGTTAGGCGGGAATGAGCACAAACCCGTCCTCGGGTTGCGCCGGGAATCGCCGCAGGTCGACTCGAAAGTCCTGGCCCGGGACTGCGTACTGCGCAGTGGCCAGCCGTCCCACAGCGGAAGCGAGGAGGTCCACCGTCGCCGGTTCGCCCGGGCAACGGTGGCCGTCCTCGTAAAAGCCACCGCCTTGCGGCACAAGCGCGTTGTGATGCGGCTCACTCGACATGAACCGGGTGGGATCAAAGGTGCACGGATCTGACCAGAGCTGAGGATCACGATTGGTGGCGAAAAGATCAAGGATCACCCAATCGCCGCGCGTAAAACGGACACCGTCCCATTCCATATCGCGCGCGGCGGTCCCGCCGACCACGGGGAAAAACGGCGTAGTGCGGCGCACTTCCTGAGCGAAGGCGAGACGGGTCTCCTCGTCCTCGGCGACACGCGAACGCCATTCGGGATGAAGATGCAACGCGAGAGCCGCGAACACGATGAAGCGCGCAATCGCAACGGTGGGTCGAAGCAGGTTCAGGAATTCCACGGCTGCCGTACGCTCGTCGAGCGACTGACCATCTGCGGCCCGATGACCTGCCACTCTGGCCGCGATGGTCTCTGGCGGCGCGTCGCGGAGCACCTGTCGCGCCCATGCTTCCGTACGCAATCGGAGCGCCCGTCCTCGCAGGTTTCGTGGCCCGAAGGAGCCTGCACCATCGATCATCCCTGCAAACTCGGACGCTCTTCGATCAAGGTCGCCGTCGCTGAGCGGAATTCCCGCCCAAGTGCACACCCCAGCGGTCAGAGCGCGCCCAGCCAACTTCAGCAGAGATACGCGGTTTCCGGACGCCGCGGCCCATTCCTTCTGCCACGCCTCCGTGACATGGCGATCCAGATCGATGCGAGCCGACGCATCGAGCACGTCAATGAAAAGTGCCTTACGATTCCGGTGCTCATCCCCGGCGAGGGTCTGCACGCTTCCCTCATCCTGCAACGAGTGCTTCACCGAGCGAGGCATCGCCCGATCCCGAGTAAATCGGTCACCCTCGTAGAAGAAGCGCACCCAGCCGCTGCCGCGGGCGAAAGTCACACGTCGCCCCATCAGGCGAGTCGTGAACGCATCGCGTCCCACCGCATCGAACCCGTGCTGCCCGAACGCGTACCCGCGCACGAGGAACTCGAGCGTTCGATCGACGGGAAGAACGGGAAGCGCAGATCTCCTGTCCTTGGGCATGCTCTGACGGTATTCACGAAGTTGTTCACGCGGCAAGGGACTTGACCTCCGCATTGCACAGGTGGGTGGAGTTCGTCGCTCTGCGGCGGTGTTCTGTGATCGCTCCGTGTCGCAGCCCTAGTCGGTGAGCGCGCGAGATCTCCGGTAGAACGTGGCTCGCGACATGCCGAGGTCGCGGGCGACTTGAGCTGCTGGTTCACCACCCTCAACGAGACGGATGGCGTTTCGGATCTGGCTGTCGGTGACTCGGCGCGGGCGCCCGCCGAGATCTTGCCGGCCTCTCGACGCTTGCTGATCGAATCGACGATCCGCTCACGTTTGATGTCGTGTTCCATCTGCGCCAGCGCTGCCATGATAGTGAGCAGCATCGATCCGACGGGAGTTGATGTGTCGACATCACCGCCGCCAAGGTTCATTGCGAAGCGTCCGTCCTGATGACATTGCGCCAGGTGTTTCCGGCGTCAGTGGTGACACGCACGCCACCCTCGTCCGCGATCGCAACAGCGCCGTCGAGGCTGGCTGCGATCGCTGAGGCGGCTCCGGTGGCGTTCCCGGCGGTCTCCCACACTGCACCCTCGATGCTGCTGCCGGTCCAGATCGTGCCGTCCGCATCGACCCCGATGATGCCCTCCTCCACAGTGGGGTCGGCGGTGATGACCAGGAGGGCAGGGGCGTTGGCGAGGGGTGTGAAGGTGATGCCGCCGTCGCGGCTGATCGTCAGACCGTCCGGTGTGGTGGCGGTGACCAGATCGGCCTTCACCGTGTCGATGCTGATGTCTCGCGCGATCAGCGGGCTAATGTCCGTCCAGGTCTGTCCGGCATCGCTGCTTGCGGCTAGGACAGCCCGGTCGGACGGGAGTCCGAGGAGAAAGTCGGGGGCCGCGGGGGTGGCGGCGAGCATGTGGAAGTCCGTGATCCCCGCGAGGGACACTTGCTCCCAGCCTGTCTCGGTATGTCGGACGAGGCCGATGTTCGGTGCGGTGAATGTGTCGTCCTGGTTGTCGGGGGCGGGGTGGCCGGAGGCGAGGAGGGTGTCCGCTTGGACGGTGAGGCCCATCGCGTCGAAGCTCGTCCCGCCGACCAGTGATACCTCGTCAGTAGTGAGGTCGATCCGGTACGCACCGGTATGGGCACCGACCAGGAGGGCGCTGTCCTGGTCGAAAGCGACGTCGTGGACGTGCGGGATGAGTTTGAGGTCGGGTTCACCATCGGGGGCCGCATTGCATGCGGCGGCGGTGAAGGTGAGCAATGTGGCGAGGCCGATGGCGGCGAGGGTGCGTGCAGGTTTCTTCATAATGGTGGTCTCCCTAGGTCGAGGTGGGCTGTGTCGGGTGTGGCCGGCGCCTGACGGTCAGAAGGTCGCGAGAATGTCCTCCATCGTGTCGATCTCGGTGGTCTGCGAGGCGATGATGGCTTCGGCGATGGCGATTACGTCGGTGTTCTGCCCGTTGTCGACCTCGGTCTGGGCCATCTTGATCGCGCCTTCATGGTGGACGATCATCTGCTCCAGGAAGAGGCGGGATGCCTCCGCCCCGGTGGCGACTTCGAGGGCTTGCATGTCGGTGTCCGACATCATCCCTCCGTGGTCCATTCCGTCCATGTCACCCATCGGGGTGTCCCAGTCATCGAGCCAGGATTCCATCAGCTCGATCTCCGGGCCCTGGGCAGCCTTGATCTGTTCGGCCAGGGTGACGACCTGCCCGTCGATGCCGTCCTTGCCAAGGATCATGTCGGCCATTTCGACGGCCTGTTCGTGGTGCGGGATCATCATCATCGTGAACTGCATGTCCGCGTCGTTCACATCGGCCGCGGGGGCTACGGATGCCGATGAGCCCATTCCGGACATGTTGTCCGTCCCGCCGCTGCCGGTGGTGCCGGCGCAGCCGGCGAGGGCGAGCAGGGCGGTCAGGGTGATCGCGGCGGTCGCCGCGGCACGGTTCTTCATTGGTTCTCCTCAGTCGTCTGTGTGGCGCGCACGATCGGTGTGATCGCGCGTGAGAGCTCGGCTGCCCCTGACGGGTCAGCGAGCTGTCATCACGTACGACTGATGCAGAGAACGAGAAGAGAGGGTGGGCGGGACAGCGCGGCCCGGCCGGTGACCACGAGGGGTCCGGCCCGGCCGAACACGACACCCCAGCTGACGCCGGCGCGGGGCAGGAGGAACAGCAGCGATACGACCAGGAGGGCAAGGACGCACGCCATGGCGAGCATGGCTTCATGCCCCCCGCAGTCCAGGCAGCCGTCGTCGGTGGGTGGCGCGTCGTGGCCGTGGGCGGCGCTGGCTTCCTGTACGGACACGGCGGTGGCAGGCTCCGCGTGCGCGGTCGGGGCGGTCAGCGCGTGCATGGCGAGCAGCCCGACGATGAGAGCGGCGGTGAGGGCGATGACCAGCAGCACAGAACGGCCCAGCCCGGACGGGCTGCGGCGCAAGTGCTGCGCGAGAGCGATCATCGAGATCTCACCTCCTCCCCTTCAGGGTAATCGTCACTGGTCGCCGGCGTTGAACCGCCCGGCCATCAGGTCTCAGGCGGGCTGCGGGACCCGCGTCGCGGGTGCGGTGGACACCGTCGGCGCCGGCGCTGGGCGGAATCGTCGCAGGCGGAGGCTGTTGGTCACGACGAACACGGATGACAGGGCCATCGCTGCGGCGGCGACCAGGGGGTTGAGCAGGCCGAGCATTGCGATCGGGATCGCGGCGATGTTGTAGGCGAACGCCCAGAACAGGTTGCCCTTGATGGTGCCCAGGGTCCGGTGCGACAGCCGGATCGCATCCGCGACGACCAGGAGGTCGCCGGAGGCGATGGTCACGTCACTGGCGGCGATGGCGGCGTCCGTCCCGCCCCCCATCGCGATGCCGAGGTCGGCCGCGGCGAGGGCTGCGGCATCGTTCACACCGTCACCGACCATCGCCACGACACGCCCCGAGGATTGCAGTTGCCGGATGGTGTCGAGCTTTCTGGCGGGGGTGACCCCAGCCCGAACCTCGTCGATCCCGACCAGACCTGCAATGTGTTCGGCGGCGCCGGCGTTGTCGCCGGTGAGCAGCACGGGACGCAGGCCCAGGGCGCGGAATCGGGTGATCGCGCCCGCACTGGTCGGCTTGACGGTGTCGGAGACCGCGACGATACCGAGGAATTCCCCGTCGCGGGCGACCGCGATCACCGTGCCCCCGGCAGCCTCCAGCACCTCCGCCTCACCGCGGAAACGGATCGGCAGATGAACGGACCACTGGTCCTCAACCCACTGCGGGCGTCCAGCCACGACCAGCGACCCGTCGAGCACAGCCTGGACGCCGAAACCGGCGTGCGACGCGAACGTCTCCGCCACCGGCGCCGCGCCATCATGAGCGGTCACGATGGCCCGCGCCACGGGGTGTTCGGATCCCCACTCCGCACCAGCGGCGATCCGCAGCAGCTCCTGGTCGGTGACGCCGGGCGCCGCCGAGACGGTGGTCACGGTCATCGCGCCCTGCGTGACGGTGCCGGTCTTGTCCAGCACGATCGTGTCGACCTCACGCGTCTGCTCGAGCACCTGCGGGCCACGAATGAGGATGCCCAGCTGTGACCCGCGTCCGGTGCCGACCAGCAGCGCGGTCGGCGTGGCCAGACCCAACGCGCACGGGCAAGCGATGATCAGCGTCGCCACCGCAGCAGTGAAGGCGACCTCGACGGAGCCACCGACCAGCATCCAGCCGACGAACGCGACGATCGCCGGGAGAATCACGACCGGAACGAACACCGCGGAGACCCGGTCGGCGAGACGCTGCACGCGCGCCTTGCCGGTCTGGGCTTCGTCCATCAGCCGCTGCATCCGCGCCAGCTCGGTGTCCGCCCCGACCCTGGTGATCTCGACGATGAGGCGTCCGCCCACGTTCACGGTGGCGCCCACGACCCGGGATCCGACGGTGACCTCGACCGGAACGGACTCGCCGGTGAGCATGCTCGCGTCGATCGCCGAGGCGCCGTCGACGACGAGCCCGTCCGAGGGGATCTTCTCGCCGGGGCGCACCAGCACCCGGTCCCCGACGGCAAGCTGCGCTACCGGGACCCGCTGCTCCACCCCGCCGACGAGGCGCGTGGCGTCCTTGGCACCGAGCTCGAGCAGGGCGCGCAACGCCTCGGAGGAGGACTTCTTCGCCCGGGCCTCGGCGTACCGGCCGGCCAGGATGAACACCGTGACGAGGGCGGCCACTTCCAGGTAGATCTCCCCGCTTCCCGCTTCCGGGCTGCCGAACAGGGTGAAGGTCATGTGCATGCCCGGCATCCCCGCCATCCCGAAGAACAGTGCGTACAGCGACCACCCGAATGCGGCGATCACCCCCACGCTGATCAGCGTGTCCATGGTCGCGGCGCCGTGGCGGGCATTCACGAACGCTGCACGGTGGAACGGCCAGGCGCCCCAGACCGCGACCGGTGCAGTCAGGGTCAGCGCGAGCCACTGCCAGTTCGTGAACTGCAGCACCGGGATCATCGACATCAGCGCGACCGGCACGGCCAGGGCCGTGCTGATCAGCAGCCGGCGTCGTAGGGACACCAGCTCGACGTCGTCGGCAGGTACTGCGGCCGAAGTGGGCTCATCGATGACCGGTGCGGGAAGCGCCGCGGAGTAGCCGGCGGATTCGACCGCCGCGATCAGCTGCGCCGTCTCCACCCCGTCGGCGTGCACGCGCGCCTTCTCGGTCGCGTAATTGACCGTCGCCTCTACACCCGGGATCTTGTTGAGCTTCCGCTCGATCCGGGTCGCGCAGGATGCGCAGGTCATCCCCGAGATATCGAGGTCCACATCGACGGTGCTCATGCGGGTGTGCCGGCGAGGGCGTACCCCGCCTGCTCCACCGCGGCCCGCACGCGTGGGGCATCGATCGGCGCGGCGCTGTGGATCGTGACGCGCGACGTTCCGCCGGCCTTCAGGTCGACCGAGACGTTGTCGACACCGTCGATCGCGGAGATCTCCTCGGTCACGCTCATCACGCAGTGCGAGCAGGTCATCCCTTCAACCAGCACCTCTTCCGCAACTGTGGATGTGGCGGGCTGCGTGTCAGAGACGGATGCCGTGGCGCAGCAGCTGCATCCGGCGGAGGAGTCGGTCAGGCCCAGGTCGGTGCGCTCGTTCGTGGTCATGATGTGTGTCCTTTCGGTTCAGGGGTAGGGGTCAGGAGCGGACAAGGCGAGCGATCGCCTCGTTCGCTTCTCGGATCTTCTCTTCGGCTACCGGACCGCTTTCAGCTGCAGCCTCGGCGACGCAGTGGGACAGATGATCCGCCAGCAGCGACAACGCGACCGTCTCCAGCGCGCTCGTCGCTGCCGACACCTGGGTGAGGATGTCGATGCAGTACTTGTCGTTCTCGACCATCCGTGCGATTCCACGCACCTGACCCTCCGCGCGGCTCAGCCGCTTGAGCAGATCATCCTTATTCCCCGCGTATCCGTTCACAGCACGATACTATACCCCCCTACGGTATGGGCTGGCGGGCGACGGGACATAGGCCGGGGCGGGAGACGGTCATGAGCAGCATGGGTGAGCGATGAGGCTTTAACTACGCATCGGGAGACTCTCAAGCGTCTTCAGAAGTTTCGATGAAAGGCGGCCTCCGCCGCACGACTAGTAGACGGCGCGTTCCCAGAAGATGAACTCGCGGTCGTCGTCGGTGATGCCGTAGTGGATGCCGACAGTGCCCAGCCAGGTTGATGCGAGCCTGCAGAGGCTGACGAGAATCGACTGAAGTTCGACGACCGTCATGGGTTCATCGACGGGTCGCAGGCGGTTAAAGGTGAGGCTCCAGGCGTCCCACGAGTCCTCGACGTAGTCGTCCCAGCCCGCTGGCCACGGGTCGGGGCGGTGGGGCCGGCCGTGTTCGTCGAGACCGAGTTCGGCTGAGAGGTAGGCGATCACGCGGATCAGCCCGTTTGCGGCCGTCATCGTGCGGAAGAGGGCGTGGCCGATGTCGTCCTGCCATGTGCGTTTCGACTCGTTGAGTTCGTCGCGGAGGTGCGCGATCGCCTCGGCAAGGTGGTCGACGTGCAGGAATGGTGAAGGCGCGTGCACGGCGGTGTATCGCTCGATGCGGTGATCGTCGATGTGCGCAGCAAGGTGTTTGCGCCAGACCGCCTGGGTGGGGGCGAGTCCCTGCGGGTCATTGAAGGCATCGGTATCTTCGCCGCGGATGCGCAGCGCGGCGTGGCCCGCTTCGTGGCGTGAGAGATGTTCGCCGGCGGTCATGATGTGTTGCACGAACTCCTCGACGCTGTCGAGCTCGTCGCGGGTTTCGACGAGGGCGAGTCCGGAGATCACGATGTCGAAGGTGCCGTCCTCGTGCGGGAGGGTGATCGCGCCGACGTGTCCGGCTCCGCGGTCTGTTGTGTAGGGGTCATCTTCGCCGCGTTTGGTGAATTCGTTGACGGTCTGAACCATGTCGCCGCTGATCGTGAGCCGCCAGAGCGACGAGTCCGGGACCAGCTTGAGGATGCCCGCGACCAGGACCTGCGCCAGCCCGAACTCTTGCAGGAGCCGGGTCAGCGCGCCACGGGCTTCTGCCTCGTCCTCGCCATCGAAGTGGGCGAATGAGATCATAATCGGATTCGCGACCTGCTCGTCGGTCATGGGCTGACCCTAGTTGGCGCCTCGGACTTCACTCCGGCTGCTGCGACTGGCAGGAGGCGCTGCGTTCGCGTCCGGGTAGCATCTGCCCTATGGAGCCGGACCGCGGGGCGTCTGATGTTGCGGTGGCCGGGGTGCATTGTTCGTGCTGCAGACGCGGTTACGCGCGGAGCAAGCTGCACGCGTTGGGCGATTCGGGCGCGTACATTTGTCGTCGATGCGGGCTTTACGTGGCGTTGCGGTTGCGAACGGACCCGCAGTAGCGCCCGGCGCCGTCGGTGTGGGTCTCACGCATCCAGTGCCAGTGCGCGAACCTGCTCGAGTACGCGATCACGGCGGTCCCCGACCCCGTCGATGCCCCAGCTGTTCGGGTAGAGAAACTCCCATTCGACGAGCCGTCCTGTGACCGGTCCGGGCAGGGCGAGTCCGGGTTTCATGGTGACGGCGATGTCCGCCGCGGCCAGGTCTGCGGCGGTGACGGGACGTGGGACGGCTGCGCTCGTGGCGATGCCCAGCTCGTTCAGGGCCTCGGCGATCACGGGGTTGATGTGTTCCGCGGGTGCGATGCCGCCGCTGGTCGCGTTCGCCCGCCCCGGAGCGATGTGCTCGAGGAGGTGCGCGCCGAGTTGGGATCGGCCCGCGTTGTGCTGGCAGATGAACAGCACGGTGGGTGGGGCGCTCACGCGAAAACTCCTGCAGGGGCGTAGGTGCGGGACCAGGCCTGGGTGGCGACCTGGACGGCATCCCACGAGGATCCGAGCGGCGGCGTGTAAGACAGGTCGAGGTCCGAGATCTGCTCGACGGTGAGCCCGGCAAACAATGCGGTGGAGTAGGTATCGACGCGTTTCGCGGTTTCGGTCCGAGCCGACCGACCAGCTGCGCGCCGAGCAGCAGCCCGGACTCGGTGTCACCGGTGATGCGGATGCTGATCGGTTGCGCGCCCGGGTAGTAACGCTTGTGATCATCGGCCGCGGTCTGCGTCGTGGCGGGGTGGTAGCCGGCCGCGAGGGCTTCGTGTTCGCGGAGCCCGGTGCGGGCGGCGACCAGGTCGAAGACTTTCACGACCTGAGTGCCCATCGATCCGGCGAGCCGGGCTGTCCCGCCGAGCGCGTTCTCCCTGGCAACGCGACCCTGCTTGTGCGCAGTGGTCCCGAGCGGCAGGTAGGTGATGCCGAGGAGGCGGTGGGGGGTGGTGACCCCGTCGCCAGCAGCGAAGACATGCGGGAGGCCGGTGCGCATCTGCTCGTCGACCACGACCGCCCGCCGCGGCCCGTCACTGAAGTCCTCCCATTCGCCCCGCGGATCGGCAGGGCTGAACGTCAGCTACGCATCGCTACACTGCTGGAATGGCGCAGCCCTCGTCCCGGCCGTCCTCGAACGAGTCTGGCGCCCCGCTCGCGAGGAGTCTCGCCGAGGAACTCGCCCGCACACTTCGAGCAGTGGCCGACCCGACTCGATTGCAGATTCTCAGCGTCGTCCTCGACTCATCAGACGGTCGCGCCACGGTGGGTCAGCTTGCCGATGCTCTCGAACTACGGCAACCGACCGTGACGCATCATGTCCGAATATTGGTCGACGACGGTTTGCTTCAGCGCGAACCCGATGGGAAATTCGTGTGGCTCTCTGTGGCATCTGACCGGCTACCTGCAATCCAGGACCTTCTTCGATGAGCGCCGACGGCGCTCGTCATCGAGTCGGGAAGCCGCTCGATCCCGAGTCGGCACGGCTGCGTGCGTCGCAGGCCGCAGTCCTCGGCGATGCCCTCAACCTTCGAGTACTCAGCGCGCTGGCCGCGGGCGCGCCCGCGGCCGAGCTCTCCGAGATCCTCTATGTGGATGACGCCCGAATCGCCGCTTCCCTGATCGCGCTTTCTTCCGCCGACATCATCCGGCGAGACGTTGTCGGCGCAGACGTGTTGACCGCGGACGCATGGGTGCGATTCGGCCGCCTGCTCGTCGAAACGGGCAAACCACGATCCGAGTCGAACGCGCCCGCTCTCGGCGCACTGCCGCCCGCGATAGAAACAGTCGCAAGAGACCTCGTTTACCGGTTCGCATCGACCTTCAGTGGCGAGACGGTATCCCGATACGTCGCCGAGAGCTACCTTCTTCTGGGCCAGCGAGCACGGGTCTCCGGCCACCTGTCGGCGCTGACCGCCCGCTACGCAGCTGATCGGCTCGACGCTCTGGCATCCGCCAAAGGCCTGGTGCTCCGAGGCACGCCGGAAGTGCTCTTCGTATGTGTTCAGAACGCGGGCCGCTCCCAGATGGCAGCGGCGTACGTGTCGCACCTCGCTGGCTCGGCCGTGCACGTGCGAACGGCCGGCTCGGCACCCGCAAGCGAGATCAACCCCCGGATCACCGCCGCGCTTGCCGAAGTCGGAGTTCCCCTCACCGATGCGTATCCGAAGCCCCTCACCGATGAGGTCGTGCAGGCCGCCGACTACGTGATCACGATGGGTTGTGGCGACGCGTGCCCCGTCTACCCGGGACGCCGCTACATGGAGTGGGACCTGGATGATCCGCTCGACCACGACGATGAAGGCTTGAGAGAGATCCGAGATGCCGTCCGCGAGCGAGTCGAACGGCTACTCGAGGAGATGGGTCTGCACCGTCAGCCCGCGAGGCGATAACCCAGTCCGCGAACGGTTTCGATCGGTGGTTCTGCGCTCTCGCCGAGGCGTGCGCGGATGCGTTTGATCAGGACCCGGACCGACGCGTGCGGGTCTGCGACCGCTTCGAAATGCTGCCGAGCAAGATCATCGAGCGTGACCATGTACGGGTGCGCCCGCGCCAGACACAGCAGGACGTCGAACTCGCGCGGCGTCACATCGATGCGGCTTCCCTGCCATTCGACGACGTGACGACCGGGGTCAACCATCAGATCCCCTGCCTGAACGCACTCGATCGGAACCGCCGCGCGGGGCGACGCTCGGAGGAGACGCTCGAGGCGGTCCGGGGTCAAGGGGAGGGCCACACTCGTTTGCACGCCCAGGGCGAAAGCTGAACGCACAGTCTCGGCGTCCGTCAGCGGATCTAGGCCGAGTACCACGGGTGATGCGCAGACCTCACGAGCGAGCTCCAGAATGGGGGCGAGATTCTCGGGTGCGACACTGCTCGAGACGATGAGAATCGAATCGGCGTCACGCACAACCTCGGTCAGCGCACTGACGACATCCTGCCGGATAACGACCGCGATGCCGCGGTGCCGGTATTCGACCGGCGCACCGCGGACCACCCGGGGATCCTCCGTGAGGACAACGAACCGAGCGGACCCCTGCAGCGGTTCGACGCTGATGCTCATCCGAACCGTCCGCTGATGTAGTCCTCCGTACGCTGGTCGCGGGGCTGCTCGAAGATCTGCGACGTCCGGCCGTATTCCACGAGCACGCCCGTGCGGTCACCGGTCGTGTCATCGGCCAGGGCCGTGAAGAACGCCGTCCGATCCGCGACCCGCGCGGCCTGCTGCATGTTGTGCGTGACGATGATGATCGTGTACTCGCGCTTGAGTTCATGCATGAGATCTTCGATGCGCATGGTGGCGATCGGGTCGAGCGCCGAGCACGGCTCGTCCATCAAAATGACGTCGGGCTTCACCGCGATCGTGCGGGCGATGCAGAGCCGCTGCTGCTGTCCACCCGAGAGACCGAAAGCGGACTGCTTCAGCTTGTCCTTGACCTCATCCCACAACGCGGCCTTGGTGAGCGCTTCCTCGACGAGATCGTCCATGGACGACAGCTTCATGCCTGTCACACGGGGGCCGTAGGCGACGTTGTCGTAGATCGACTTCGGGAACGGGTTCGGCTTCTGGAACACCATGCCGATCCGACGGCGCACTTCGATCGGGTCGACACCCTTGCCGTAGATGTCGTCGTCCTGGAAAAGCACCTCGCCCTCGACGCGCGCGCCATCCACCAGATCGTTCATCCGGTTGAGTGAACGAAGCAGCGTTGATTTGCCGCAGCCGGATGGGCCGATCAGGGCTGCGATCTCGTTCTTACCGAACTTCAGGTCAACTCCCGTCACGGCGCGAAATGCGCCGTAGTAGACGTCGACGCTTTTGCACTCGATGAGGCCGCTCGGCACGTCGGGCAGGTTGCTCCCGCTGGATCCGGAATGGAACTGGGGATGTGGGGAGTCTTCCGGGAGGGTCATTGTCGGGTCGCTCATGGCTACCACCGTTTCTGATACTTGTTGCGGATGAAGATGGCCAATGCGTTCATGAGCAAAAGCACACCCATGAGCAGCACACTGGTGGCAGCGGCGAGTTCGTGGAACCCCTCTTGCGGACGGCCCGTCCAGTTGAAGATCTGGATGGGCAGCGTCGTGAAGCCGCTCATCAGGCCGTTTGGGTCGAAGGTGATGTAGACGAGGGCGCCCAGGACGAGAAGCGGTGCGGCCTCGCCGAGCGCGCGAGACAGCGCCAGGATCGATCCCGTCGCGATGCTCGGTACCGATGCGGGCAGGATCTGGCGCCACACGGTCTGCCACTTCGTCGCTCCGAGGGCCAACGAGCCATCCCGGATCTCGTTGGGCACGGCCCGGAGACCTTCACGCGTCGAGATGATGATAACGGGCAGGATCAACAGCGAGAGCGCGAGCGCGCCACCGATGACGATGTTCTTGTTCTGCACCTGCAGGAGCGAGAGGAATGCGAGCGCGAGCAGGCCGTAGACGATCGAGGGAACCGCGGCGAGGTTCTGCACGTTCAGTTCGATTAACTTGTTGAACCACTTGCGCTTGTCGGCGAACTCTTCGAGGTGCACAGCGGCCGCGATCCCGAGTGGCAGCGTCATGACGGCGGTCACACCGATGACCCACGCGGACCCAAGAATCGCCGGCCGTGCGCCCGCCGTCTCCGGCGTGGCCGAAGGATAGTTCGTGAACAGGTTCATCGTGAGCTTCGGCCATCCGTCCAACAGGATCGTGACCAGAAGTGTCGCCAGCACGGCGAACGCAACGAGCAACGACAGCCACAGCAGGATGAGGAAGATCATCGGACCCAGCTTGCGCTCGCCATCCGTCCCGGTCTTGAGGGGACGGGAACTCGGCACGGTCGGCCGATCTTTTACGAGGGTGGACATCAGTAGGCCTCCCGGAACCGGCGCACGAAGCGGATGCTGATGAAGTTGATCAGCAGAGTGATGATGAAGAGCAGCAGCCCGACGGCGAAGAGCGTGTTGTATTCGAGGCTGCCGACCCGTGAGTCGCCCAGCGCTGCGTTCGCGATGAAGCCGGTCATCGTCTGACCCTGCTCGAGTGGGTTGGTGACGATGCGAGCCTGGTTGCCGGCCGCGATCGCCACGATCATGGTTTCGCCGACCGCACGCGATATGCCGAGTACGACGGCGGCCACGATGCCGGAAAGTGCGGCGGGGAAGACGACGCGGAGGGTTGTCTGCATGCGGTTGGCGCCGAGCGCGGCGCTGCCTTGCCGCAGTGCGTTCGGCACGGCCGACATTGCGTCTTCGGCGATTGAGGCGACGGTCGGGATGATCATGACGCCCATGACCAGACCTGCTGCTAGAACACTGAATGCACCGGTCGGCAGCTGAAGCCAATCGCGCAAGACGACGTTCTGAACGAACTGCAGAGCGAAGAATCCGTAAACGACCGTGGGCACGCCCGCGAGAATCTCGAGCAACGGCTTCAGGATCTTGCGTACCCGCGGCTTGGCGTACTCCGCCAGCAGGATCGCGGCTCCGAGCCCGAACGGCACGGCGACCAGCAGCGCGATGCCCGTTGTCCACAGCGTTGCGGAAACAAGCGGGATGACGCCGAACGATGCGTCCGCGAATCGGGGTGCCCAGCGTGTGCCGAACAGGAACTCCCAGACGGGGACCTCGGCAAAGAAACTGAGCGAGGGGACCAACAGCGCGATCAGAATGCCGATGGTCGTGACGACGGTCAGACCCGCGGCAAGTCGGAGCACCATCCTGATGATGGCCTCGCCCGGGCGGGGCCTACCCGCGAACTGGGTCGAGACCCGGGGGCCCGAGACGAAGCTCGGGCCCCCGGTCTTCTCGCTGACAGATGTCATCGAATGATCTCCGTGAGAGAAAGCGCGCTTGCTCAGCCGAGCGAAGCGAGCTCCTCCTGTGCGAGGGTGACCTGCTCCTCGGTGAGGGGTACGAACAGGGCGAGGTCGGCGATCTCGAGGGAGTTCGCGACGTAGAAGTCAACGAACGACTTCACGGCATCGTTGTCGACGTAGGAGGCGTTGTTCACGTAGATGAACAGCGGGCGGCTGAGCGGCGTGTATGTGCCGTCCTGAACCGTCTCGGTCGTCGGGTAGACCCCGTCGATCTCGGCGGCGATGATGACGCCCTCGTTCTCTTCGACGTAGCTCAGGCCGAGGAAGCCGATGCCACCCTCGGCGCCAGCGACACCCTGAATGGTGATGTTGTCGTCCTCGGAGGGGCTGTAGTCCGTGCGGATGGCACCCTCTTCGCCGTTGACGGCGTCAGTGAAGTAGTCGAACGTGCCCGAGTCGGTACCGGCGCCGAACAGAGCGAGGGGCACGTCGGGGAAGCTCGGGTCGACATCGGCCCAGCTCATCACGACGCCCTCGGATTCGGGGGACCAGATCGTGGCGAGCTGCTCGACCGTCAGGTCGGTCGCCCAGTCGTTCTCGGGGTTGAGGATGACGGACAGGCCGTCGTTTGCGGCGACGATTTCGGTGTACTCGATGCCGTTCGCCTCGCACTCGGCAGCTTCTTCTTCCTTGATCTCGCGCGACGCGTTCGAGATATCGGTTTCGCCGGCGCAGAACGCCTTGAAGCCGCCACCTGTGCCGGACGTGGCGACCGAGACGTTGACGTTGGGCTCTTCTTCGCGGTAGAGGTCGGCGGCTGCTTCGGTGAGGGGGGCGACGGTCGATGAGCCGTCGGTCGTGACGGAGCCGCTCAGGCCGCCGTCTTCGTCGGTGGAGCCGCCGGACGTCTGGCCGCCGCAGGCGCTCAGGGCGAGTGCGGCAGCCGCCAGGGTGGCGATAGCCGCGAACTTTGCTGTGGTGGTGTTCACGTGTGCACTTCCGTTGAGGGGCCGTCTCGGCCACAACTTGACCGCCGGTGCCGGCGAGTCGGATAGATGATCTTCTATCCGAGTCAGATAGAAGTATGTCTATCTGAACGCAAGGTGAACGAAGAGCAGCGGCGTGCTGTCCTGCGCGCGGCCGTCAGTGGCGCCCAGATCGAACCGCCGCGGAAGGATTTGCCGACAGCGAACCATCTTTGCTGGGGACCGCCACTACTTGATCTATGGTGAAAGGCCGCATCGCCGTCGCCCGACTTGGAATGCGAGGGCGCGAACAAACGACCCACGATAGCCGTGCGCGACCCGGAGCCACATGAGTCCTACCGAACCTGTCGATCCAGCAGCGGCACGTCGTCATCTGACCGACGTGCGACGACTCGTGCTCGCGATCATTGCGGACGAGCCCTCGATCACCGCCGATCAGATCGTCACGAGATGGGCCGAACGCAGGCCAGGGCTCTCGGCGCGCCACACGGCGGCATTGCCCCGGATGACCAGCCAGACGCTGTGGCGCTTGGAGAACCTGGGATGGGTAATAAGAGCGCACGGGCGCTTCAGCATCACCGAACAAGGCCAAGTCGCGCGCTACCTCTAGGTGAAGCACCCGAACAAGCCACAAGGCTGAGCGTTACTGCTGCGAGTGCTGATCCCCCGATTACAGTGCGACTACGCGTCGTACTCATTGCGCCGTCCAGCAGGCTCAGCCTCGATCCACCGATGGGGTTGGGTGCTGAGCGGGCGTCATGACATGGAAATGCCTCTCGGATCAGCCCGCACGATCGCGGTGAAGCCCGACGTCATCCTCATGGATGAGCCCTACCTCGTAGATGCAATTCAAGCATGCTCCTGCTGCGGTGTCCGCGGTGTTCGATGATCCGAATCTCGTGTCGGCCGCGGGACTGGTCCCGATGCTGCGACTCGCGCGTTCCGCGGGCGTGGATCGGCTCTCGCAGTCCCGGCTGAGCGTCCCGACGGACAAGGGCTCCAACGCGGGCGCGAAGGTGATGGCGTTGGTCGCGGGGATGCTTGCCGGGGCAGACTCGATCGACGACATGAACCTGCTCCGCCACGGCGGGATGGGCCGCCTGTTCGATCGGACCTACGCGCCGTCGACGCTGGGCTCGTTCCTGCGCGAGTTCCGGTTCGGTCACGTCCGCCAACTCGACGCCGTCGCCTCCCGCGTTCTGGGGAACCTCACCGCGGACGCGTCACTGCTTCAGTCGCGGGCCGGGGAGCGAGTGATGGTCGATCTGGACGATACGATCATCGAGGTCCACGGATACCAGAAGCAGGGCGCCTCGTTCGGGTACTCCAGCGTCCGCGGCTTGAACGCGCTGATCGCGACCGCATCGACCTCCTCGTCGGCGCCGGTGATCCTCGGCCAGCGGCTGCGGCAGGGAAAGACCGGATCCCCGAAGGGCGCCGCGCGGATCGTCGGTGACGCGCTCGCTACTCTGCGCCGCACCGGCGTATCGACGGGCGCCCGCCCGTTGCTGCGCGCGGACTCCGCGTTCTACGGTCACGCGACCATCGGCACCGCGATTAAAGCCCGGCGCGGACGTGTCGGTGACTGTTCGGATGGACCCGGCGGTGAAGGCCGCGATCGCGACCATCCCGGATGATGCGTGGGAGATGATCGAGTACACCGACTCGCTCCGTGACGAGACCACCGGGCAACTGATCTCCAAAGCCGAAGTCGCCGAAGTTCCGTTCACCGCGTTCCGGTCCCGACAGAAGGCCGAGCAGATCACCGGGCGGCTGGTGGTCCGCCGCATCCCCGACCTGAACCGAGACAGGTCGAGCAGCCGACGCTGTTCGACGTCTACCGGCACCACGCGTTCTTCACCACCACAGACCAGGACGACATGGACACCGTCGACGCGGACAAGACCCACCGTGCTCACGCGATCATCGAGCAAGTCCACGCCGACCTCAAAGCAGGGCCGCTCGCGCACCTGCCGTCGGGGGTGTTCACCGCGAACAGCGCCTGGCTCGTGCTCGCCGTGATCGCGTTCAACCTCACCCGCGCAGCAGGCGTGATCGCCGACAAAGCCGGTCGGCTCGCGAGGGCCACGACAGCGACGATCCGCCGCACCCTCATCCACGTCCCGGCGCGGCTGGCGCGCTCCGCGCGCCGCATCACACTGCACCTGTCCGAGGCCTGGCCCTGGCAGACCGCGTTCGACCGGCTCTTCATCGCGACGCACGCGCCGCCACCGGTCGCGGCCAACCGACCACCGCCGCAACCGCGGCATGACCGAGGACCGCGTGGACGACCGGGATGCGATGCCCGGAACTCACCCCTACCCGCGCCACGTCACCGCGCGTCGATCACACCAGCCCGCCCCACCCCAGCCCATCGGTGGATCGAGGCTTAGCGCCTTCCTTTCAGTCGCGCCTTTGTCTCTTTCTCAATCAACACGGGCACGAAGTTGCGCCCTGTCGCGCCGGAGAAGCTCGTCCGGGCATACTCCACCGCGTCGCGCTCCGGGAGTAAGACGTTCAGCGGGAGCGCGCCGCACCCACACACTCACTCGCCGCTTGACGGCAGGCGGGCGCAGCGTGCTTACGGTAGGCAGCCCCATCCTCACAGCCCTGTCACCTATGCGTGCAGCAGTCCCCCCGAGCCGCGGTCCCCGATATTTCCGAACTCACGGCCTGGAGTTGAGTTCAGTCAGCAGACCCTGATTCTCACAGCTCCAACCAGGACTTGGAGCATCGCGCGCCCACCTCAGTACAGGCCACAGGCCCTCGCGTCGAGGTCGGCCAGTCCCTGAGCAGAGGATCCAGATTGGGTCACGGGCCGTGCGGGCTAGATCTCCCCCAGTTCCTGACCTAGCCGAAGGTAGAGATCGGTCACTGCGGCGTTATTCACGCGGTACACCGGCCACTCCCCCTGCTTTCGGTTCGATTTGGGTGGATTCGCGATGAGAACGTCGGCTTCTTCGAGTTCGCGGAGGTATCGAACCAGGGTGGGCGCGGGCACTTCGATTGCTTCGGAAATGGCTTTGCGGCCCGCGTTGGGGTTTCGACGTAAGTAGGCAATCAGACTGGCTTTTCCCAAGTTGCCGAGGATTGTCACTGCCGCAGCCGCGCGGTCGCTGTTAGCTGGCTTGACGAGCTTTGGCATGAACGTATTGTTCCGCGATTTTGGTGCCAGCGGAAGCATCCTGAATAAATAAATGCTTCACATCACATCTGAATCACTATACGATCCACGCATGAGCTCAAGCAGATGGGTCCCAGATCAAGCATTCGGCGCGGCCGAGAACGCTATGGTGGCGCGGCCAACCGCGAGCCAGCTCACCCCGAGCGGCCCATGTCGTCGCGCTTCGCATTCCCGCTCGGACGGTGGACGATACCCTCGCCGCCGCTCTTTGCCCCAGGTCCGTGACCAAATCGTTCCTTTTGCAACTGTGCACCGTCTGCTTAGTATTCCTCCACTGCGACCTACTGGGGTGCTCTGGGGGTACGAGGTCGCTGCCAATCAAGCGAAGGCGGTGCTGCCGTGAGTGCAGCCACAATGCGGGGACGCGGGGGGATGTGGGCGTTGATCGGCGCCGCGGTGCTGGTCGCGGGGATCATCGCCATCATCGTCGCGTCCATCCTGCCTCGACCTGCCGATCCGGCCCCGAGCCGGTCGGAGGGAACCTCACAGGGACCCGACGGCGTGACGGCGTCTCCCAATGCTCCATCCGAGGACGCGGCGGTCGACACCGAGGTCACGGGACGCGGTTGGGTGGCGGAGCCGATCACGACCGACCCGGAGCTGTATGCGCGTACCGCTCTCGCTGCCGCGTCGACCTTCGACACCACCCTCGCGAGCCGTGAAGAGTGGCTAACTTACCTCGACACCTGGTTCACCCCCGACACTCGCTACGCATCAGGCGCAGACCAGGCCGCGGAGCTCGTTGCCGCTCAGCTGGAGTTGCGTCAGGGTGTGGTGTTGCCGCAGGCGCAGTGGGATTCGATGGCGGCCAAGAGCGGCCGTGTCGTCGCGCAGACAACCGGCGAGATGACATTAATGCCCGTGCCTGAGGATGCCTCTGGCGATGTGGCGATTGGCACGGCGAATGTGACGTTGTCGTTCACGATGACCGGCGCAGATGGAGAGTCATCTTTCGACGAGACCGTTCGAGTGAGCGTCCAGGTGCTCTGCGGCCCGGATTCGATACCGACACCCGGGTCGGCGCAGACGCCAGGGGATTGCAAAGTCGTGCGGTTCTTCTCGGAGCCGATGGAGCCGTGACATGGGAGCCCCCGTTGCAGTCGCCGCCGCCGTCATCAGGACGCGCGGCGCCCGCCGCCTGATCGGCCTCTTCGCCGGCGTCCTGGCGTGCGTCGCCGCGGCCGTCTTCGCGCCCCTGATCGTGCTGCCCCTGACAGTCGCGGCGCAGTCCTCGACGACGGTCTCGAACGAGGGCGCCAACGGCGCCCCGATAGTCGTCGGCGAATGGGGATACCCCTACGCGGGCAGTCACACCACGGGCCGCGGCTACGGGTGGCACCCGGTGAAGGGATGCGCATACTGCCCCGCCGCTCACTTCGGGTACGACATGGCACAAGGGTGCGGGGCGGACATCTTCGCCGCCGGCCCCGGCACGGTGACCCTCGCTGGGCGGTTCGGGCAGTTCGGCAACAGCGTGATCATCGACCACGGCGCTGGCACCGTCACCCTTTACGCGCACCTCGCCGACGGATCGATCACTGTGGCCAAAGGCCAGCAAGTGACCGCCGGGACGCGGGTCGGCGGGGAAGGGCAGACGGGTCTGTCCTACGGCTGTCATCTGCATTTCGAGGTGCGGCAGAACGGCGCTCGCATCGACCCGGCCCCATTCATGGCCGCCCTAGGTCTCCCTCTGATTTGACCACGCACCATCTCACGCGATGCAAGGAGCGATCATGACACCCACCACGCTGGTCCCGTTCGACGTCGAAGTGCCCGACGTGAATCCCGACTTCTCCGCCCCGTTCTTCCAAGGATTCCAAGTGATCGCCTCCTACATTCTTGCGGGCGCGATGATGGTGGTCCTGATCATGCTGATCATCGCTGGTGCCGCCCTCGCCTTTCGCGGGATCGCGTCTGACCGGGTGCGGACTTGGGCCGGGGAGAACATCCTCTGGATCTTCATCGCCGCCGCCGTCTTGGGGGCAGCGAGCGGCCTGTTCCAGTGGTTCGTGAACTTTGACTTCGGCTTCTAATGCGCCTCGCCCGCCCACTCACCCTGGGCATCGTCCTCGGAGCGGCCCTCGGGATCGGGGCGCTCGCCCCAGCCGCCGCAGCACTGCAGGCGTCTGGCGAGTGGACGACGGTATCCGTGGTCTCTGCCGCCGTGGTCGAAGGTGAACCGTGGAGCTCGCCGGCCTACCCGGTGGACTGTGAAGAGGCGAACGGACAGATCGCCTGCACTCCTACCCTTGCGGCCGACGTTCGGGCGCAACAGTGTTTTCTCGGTGTCGCCGTGAACGGTGCCCGCGCCACTGTCTGCACGACCTATGAGGGACATGCAGCAGCAATCCAGGGCGCCGGGGGTAAGCCGGTCGTGGTGGCATACGGATGCAGTTTCGGCGATGTGTTGTGTGCGTCGTTCGAGAACTTCGGGCGGGGCATGGCGATTGCGACGACGGGGATGATGTACGTGGTCGCGCTGAACATGCAGTTCGACACGTCGTCGTTGCTGTGGACCGCGGCAGTAGGCGAGTGGTCGTTCTGGCAGTGGGCGATTCTCATCATCTTGTTCGGCGCGATGATCTGGGCTGTCACCGCCGCCATCGTCTCCGGTGATCGGGAGCAACTCGTCGGCGCGATCGTGCGTTCGTTCATCGCGATCCCCGCGGTGCCGCTCACCTTGTGGTTGACGGGGCATCTATTGAACACGATCGATGAGATGACCTGGTATGTGATGAACCGGGACGGGCCGATCGCGTTGTTCTCGACTCTGCAGTCGGTGATGTGGGCCGGTGGGCAGGCGAACTATTTCTTCGCCGTCATCATCCACGGGCTCCTGATGGTCGGGATGCTGCTGCTCATGTTGGTGTTTGCGTTTCGCAACATCGTCCTCGCCGCGTTGATCGCGGTCGGTCCGGTCGCGTGGATGCTTTTCCCCGTCCGAGGCACCGGGCCGCAGTGGGTGATCCGGTACGTGTCCGCTGTCGTCGTACTGCTGCTTACGGGCCCCTTGACAGTCGGGTTCGTGACATTGATCATCAATGGGCTCGCCGATGTGCGAACGATCTGGGACCCGCAGTCCTGGCCGCTGCTGATCGGTCTTGTTTTGGTCGCCTTCGCGCCGTTCGCGATCTTCGGGCTGTTCTCCTTCGTCGGCGGAGTCGCCGCGGACTCCCTGGGCTCAGCCCTGGGATCAGGCGCCCGCCGTGCCAGCGGAAACGCAGCACGGTCGGTCGCGAGCATCCCCACTCGCCTCGGCGGATCCCCAGCCGGCGTCCCGACCGGATCCCGCGGCGGCGCGAACGTCCGACCGCCGTCAGCACCAGCCGTCGGCGCGCCAACCCTCCCCAAAGGCGCAGGCACACCAGCGAGCACGAGCCCCGCAAGCCCCGCCCGCCAAAGCGTCCCCGCCCCGGCGGGTGCAACGTCCCCGCCCGCACCGACGCCGACGATGCCCGCGGGAACACAAGTGACTACTTCGGGACCGAGGCCCCCGTCAATGGCGTCGACCCCGGCGAGTGAGAGGAGGCCGTCATGACGGTGACAGGCGACACGGGGCGGCCGGTGCGGCTGCCGCGCCGTTCACGGCAGGGCATCGTGCTCGGCATGGATGGCTGGCAAGTCGGGTTCCTCGCCACCGCAGCGCTGGTGATCTTGATCGCGGTGAACAGGTTCGGGCCCGTCGGCCTCCTCTACTCCGCCCCCATATTTCTGATCCTCGGCGGCACCGCTCTCGCGACTATCCATGGGATTTCTGCCCCACGGATGGGGGGGAGGCATCCGATAGCTCCCCGCACTGCGCAGTACAGGTCTGGAACTCCTGGAGATCGTTGGATACTCAAGGAATGTGCTTTGTGCACAACTCGAAGTATATCGGATCAGCATGGAGGATTCCGGGAGTCATGTGATGACACGGTGGTGACCGATCGAAACTCATGACGGCGGATCGTCGTGCGTGCTAGATGTCCACAGCCTAGCTGCAGTCAGGGCGGTCAGCGTAGCAGGGCCAGCAGCGCCGGAGTCATCCTTCCACGCAGCGCTCACCTGCGCACCCAACCAGGAGACGCGGCCCCTAGTAGCGGACGGTGAATGCTGCATCTAGGGCGTCACCGAACGGCACGGCGGCGTTGGTCTCGGTCCACGAGGCAAGGGCTGCGTCTAGGCAGGCGAAGGCGCTGCCGACTAGTGTGCGAGCCTCGAGGTCAACGAAGAGAGGGTCGTCCTCGAGGCGTTCCCTGATTAGAGGTGTGAGCAGGGCGGACCAGGCGAGGTGCTTTTCGAGGTTTCGTGCGCGGAGTGATGCTGCACTGTAGATCACACGCATGGTTCGAAGCCACTTGTCGGGCTGCGCGTCGATTTGCTCCGCGCCATCGCGCATGCCGAGGTGCAGTGCCCGCCAGGGCGTCTGGTCTGCCAGTCGCCGGGCGACGTTGTCCCGGAGCTGGGTGCCTGCGATGACAAGGTCGCCGATCACGGCGTCTTCTTTGCTGGCGTAGTAGCGGAAGTAGCTGCGAACCGAGATACCGACCGCGGTCACGATGTCTTCGATGGTGGTCTGCTCGAACCCCTTCTCATCGAAGAGGATGAGCGCGTGCTCGGCGATGCGTTCGCGCACTGCTTCGCGAGTTATCGCACGCAACCCGCTAGCCGGGGCCGGGGGACGGTTCATGTTCCGAGCATACCGCGCCGTTTGTGTCATGCTGTGTCAGTTTTGACGTAGGGTGTTGTAAGTCTCCAGGAAGGACAACGTGATGAAGAAGCGCACACTCGGTCAGCAGGGACTGACCGTCTCGGAGCTGGGCTACGGCTCAATGGGACTCGTCATGGCCTACGGGCCGACGGATGAGACTGAGGCCACGGCCGCGATCAAGAAGGCACACGAGCTGGGCGTTACTCTCTTCGACACCGCCGAGCTGTACGGGTGGGGAGAGGGCGAGAAGTTCCTCGGCCGCGCCGTGAAGCACTTCCGTGACGAGATCGCCATCGCGACGAAGTTCGGCTTCACCCGCGAGTTCGGTTACGACAGCCGCCCGGAGCACGTCCGTGAAGTCATCGACAACAGCCTGGGGTACCTCGGCGTCGACTACATCGACGTCATATACCAGCACAGAGTGGACCCGAACGTTCCCATCGAGGACGTCGCCGGAGTCGTAAAGGAGTTCATCGATTCCGGCAAGGTCAAGTACTTCGGTCTGAGCGAAGCGGGACCGAACACGATCCGCCGCGCACATGCCGTACAGCCGGTATCCGTCGTGCAGAGTGAATATTCACTCTTCACGCGAGAAGTCGAGACACTGTTCCCCGTTCTCAACGAACTGGGCATCGGGTTCGTTCCGTACTCGCCGCTGGCGCGCGGTTTCCTCACCGGCAGCCTGAAGAAGTCGACCGCGGACTACGACGGCACAGACAGTCGCAACTCCGGCGCAGGCCTTCCGTGGTGGCAGCCGGAAAACTTCGACAAGAACTACGAGATCGTCCAGAGGCTGACAGCGATCGCTGTGGGCAAGGCCGCGACGGTCTCACAGCTCGCGCTTGCCTGGCTCCTCGCGCGGGGTGACTTCATCGTGCCGATTCCAGGAAGCCGCAGCCCGAGGCGGGTCGAAGAGAACCTCGCGGCAGCTAGGCTGAGCCTTACTGCCGATGACTTCGCCGCGATCGAGACTGCGATCGGAGACGGTCCCTACGGCGCCCGTAACAGCGAAGGCGTCCGGTGGGACTGAAGTAGCACAGCGGGCCCGCCGCGATCTTCACAACCTGCCACGAGAGGCCCAGCAAGGAGTGCAGTCTCCGGAGCGACCGGGGTCGCCGTCAATGATCGCACGGGTCCCCCGAGGGCCGACTCTTCCCCGACACTGGCTCACCTCCGTCGACGAGCCGTCGAGGGATGGGCTAGAACCATCAGATGGCCGCCGCCTCGAGGCGGACGTCACGGCGCGTCGGAATGACAATCGGGTGTGTACCGGCCATCCGCTCGAGCACGCGAATCACTTGACATGAATAGCCGTACTCGTTGTCGTACCAGACATAGAGGACAAGATTCACACCGTCGACAATCGTGGCGAGCCCATCGACGATCCCCGCGCGATGCGAACCGACGAAGTCAGTAGAGACAACCTCAGGTGATTCGACGTAGTCAATCTGCTGCCGCAGTTGCGAATGCAGCGATACGCGACGGAGGTAGTCGTTGACGTCGTCCTTCGTCGCCGGACGGTCGAGCGTCAGATTGAGGATCGCGAGCGAAACGTCCGGGGTTGGTACACGAATGGCCGAGCCGGTGAGCTTCCCGGCAAGTTTCGGCAGCGCCTTTGCGACCGCTTCTGCTGCCCCTGTCTCGGTGATGACCATGTTCAGCACCGCGGACCTTCCCCGCCGGTCGCCTTTGTGGAAGTTGTCGGTGAGGTTCTGGTCATTCGTGAATGAGTGCACGGTCTCGACGTGGCCGCGAGCGACCCCGTAGGCCTCGTCGATCGCCTTGAGCACTGGAGTGATCGCGTTCGTTGTGCATGACGCAGCCGACAGCATCCGGTCGGCTGCTGTGATCGTCTCATCGTTGATGCCGTGCACGATGTTCTTTAGCGGCTTCTTCCCAGGCGCGGTCAGCAGCACCCGTGCCACACCCGAACTTCGCAGATGCTGAGCCAGGCCAGACTCATCACGCCAGCGGCCCGTGTTATCAACGACGATCGCGTCGTGGATTCCGTACGCCGTGTAGTCGATCCCAGCCGGGTCATCGGAGTAGATGACTTGGATTCGGGTGCCGTTAGCAATCAGCACGTCGTGTGCGGCGTCTACCGTCACCGAGCCAGCGAATGGCCCGTGGACCGAGTCGCGAGCGAGCAGACTTGCCCGCTTGACGAGATCATTCTCCGACCCGCGACGCACCACGATCGCGCGCAACCGCAGCCCGCGACCGTTTCCCGCGTGGGCGACGAGGATTCGAGCAAGCAGCCGACCAATTCGGCCGAATCCGTAGAGCACCACGTCCGTGCCAGCGACGGGGGGCGCCTCGCGCGGCGCTGCTGCGAGAATGCTGCGCACGTGATCCACGACGTCCGACGCTGCCGCGTCGCGCAACGACGCCGCTAGCCGCGCCACGTCGATCGACGCGGGGCTAGGTGAGATCTTGAGTAGCGCATCGATCACGACCGATGTCTCGGCAAGGGGGAGTTCCTCGTGGCCGAGTTCACGTGCGCGCTCGTGCACCGAAATGACGCCGGCAGCGGACAGATTGATGAGCCGATGCCCGTGAATCGACGTCACCACCCCGTGGTCACGGTACAGGCGGCCGATCCGCGGTATAAGCTGCTCCGCCTGTTCTTCGCGGGCGATCCAGGCATCACGATGCGCATCGTAGGTGGCTGCGGACACGTCTCTCTCCTCAGGCGCACCTTGGATTGAAGCGCCCTCTCCCGTTACGAACGTTGTGTTAAGTGTGAATGCACTTCGTACCAGCTTACGATGCATTCGTGCAGCATGGCTAATTATCCCGCTTCGTCCACCGTAGTTCGCTCGACAGGGATCTGCAGCAGGGCGAAGCCTATGGCTGGGACGGCCCTGCACGGCTGAGGGTGTATCCGCGAGCGGAGCCGCAGGTCCAGCATCTCCGGGATCGTTGGTCGACTCCGGCAGGGTTCCCCGCCTGGATCCGCAACGCGATCGACCGAGCAAAGGGACGATGGGTTCGAAGTAGTCTCGACTCGCGGATGCGTTCATGGCCTGCTGCCCGGTGTTTCCCATTCGGCAGGACGCTCCGCATTCCCAGGAACGACTCGTTCTGCTCCCGCCCCTTCCCTCAGCGGCGCGAGTCGACGACCATGTCACAAATCCGGAGCCTGGACGTCTTTCTCTGTGAGGCCGCGCAAGTCGGCGTGGCCATGACACGAAAGAGATCCGTCATGACAACTGCCATCTTCGACCTCGCTGAGCTGCCGCGGGCGTTCGCCGATCGCTTCAATGCCCGTGACTTGGACGGCCTCGTTGCTCTCACCACGCCTGAGACGGTCTTTGTGCCTGCTCCAGGGCAGCCGGTGCAGGGCGCAGATCAAGTGCGGGCTGCACTTGAGAGCTTTCTCGGGATCGACTTGCCGATCTCGCTGACCGTGCGTCACACGTTCGTCGCCGGAGCGACCGGCCTCGCCGTCGCCGATTGGAAGATAGAAGGCACGGGGCCTGACGGCGCGGCGGTGTCGCTGTCGGGCAGCACCGCCGATGTCGCGACCCTTGACGAAGCGAAGGGCTGGCGATACACCATCGACAATCCGTTCGGAACGGCCTGAGCCCGGCCGCTGGGCAGGGGGTGGAGTCCGCTCAACCTCCTGCCCACCGTTCACACGCCCGACTCGCCTCCCTCGGTCCGAAGTTCGGCTCGCAGCATGGAGCGCGCACGCGTCAATCGCTGACGCACCGCTGATGGGTTGATACCGAGCATCGCGGCGGTCTCGGCGGCGCTGCGGCCTTCCATTACTGAGAGCACGAATGGGTCGCGCAACGTGTCAGGCAGATCGTGGATCGCATCCACGGCCTGGCGGAGACGCACACGATCGTCGACCGCGCTGAGGACATCGTGCGCAGCGGAGAGACTGACGGAGAGTTGCTCCTCGGGCCGGCGAGAACGCAGGCGAAACAGGTCGGCCGCCGTTGTACGCGCGATCACGTCGATCCACGCGCACAGTGACTTCGGTTCGGAAGAGGCGACTGTATCCACCGACCGCCACGCACGCAACGCGATCGTCTGGGCCACGTCGTCGGCGTCGTCGGGATGCACACCGAGCGAGATGCTCCGCCGGCGTAGCCTCAGCGGCTCGGCCGTCAGCAGAGCCTCCAAGACCTCGCGGCGAGCAGGAACAGCTGCATTCTGATCAGTCATGCCCGGTGTCAAGCTGCGAGCTGAGGCTCTCTTCATCAGGAGACACGTTCGAGGAGCTGCCGATCGGGAGGAGACATCCATCCGACCCACAGATACCGTCCGCGTCAGCGTTGCCCAGGATCGTCAGTGGGACTTTGGGGTCACTCATCGAATCACTTCCTTCTAGGTCGATCGAACCGACTCGAACAGACCGATGATCGCCTCCGCGGTCTGCGCCCCGATGCGCCGTCGGAACGACCGATAAACGAGTTCCACTCCGTCGCCGTCCGCGCGAATCGGGCGGCCGCCTCGTTCAACACGCTCGTGCACCATCCCGCAGCACATTCGCATCTGGCGCATGGCGACCCATCCGATTGGCCGCTCAGCTGCCCGTTCCGTAACCCCACCGACCGGTGACGCGATAGCCGCCGTCGACGCGGTCGGCCCGCGAGCTCGGTGCGAGCACGATGGAGATGAAGGAGGTCCCGGCACCACCGCCCCAGACGTCCTGCTGCGCACGGTCGTCCATGAGGGCGAGCACCCAGGCGCCGGAGTCGAGGATTCCGTGCACCCATGCCGCACTGCCGTCGCCGAGGGCGATGGCACGCGCGACAGCGTGTGCTTCACCGGTGTTCGCCGCGAGGCCGCCGAACCGGGTCGGCACCGAGATGGTGAACGCGCCGGTCTCAGCTAGGGCGTCGAACGCCGCGACCGGGATGCGGCGCAGCTCCTCGCCTTCCCTGCCCGCTGCGGACAGCTCTGGCCGCAGCTCGTCGATGCGCTCGATTACGGCGGCGATCTCAGGACGGATGTGATCTGACACGCGAGAGGCTCCTTGTCGTATTACTGGCGATAGTCAGGACTGAGGACGGAGACGCCCGAGCCCACGCGGGGACGGTCCGTGTTCGGAGGGGCCATGCGCCCGTAGGTGCGGTTGGCGACGCATGCCATCGCCGGGTCGCCACGAGGTCGTCGTGCGACGAGTGTTGGTGGCGTCGTGCATGTCGGCGTGATCCTCTTCGATCTGTCGCTGCCGTCGCGCTGCATCGCGACGACCTGCCGTCACGCTAGGCAGCCACCCGATGGCACGCCAATGCTGCGGCGTGAGGTTTGCGCCCTGCGTCGCAGTCGGTGCGTTGCAGGTCGGTGCGCGCCGCGCCGGCGGCTCACCGGGCAGTCGACGCGCTCGCGGTTGCGGGAAGTGTTCTCGGCTGTCGATCGAACCGCGCGGCGGAAACCACGGTCATGGGAGACGGGCTGCGCGGAACTCGCTAGGGCTCAGCCCGAACTCGGCCCTGTAGGCGCGAGCAAACGTCGTCGAATTGGGCAGGCCGTGGCGCCTGGCGATCACGCCGATGGGCTCTCCCGCCATGCGCGGATCGGTCAGCTCCCGCCGGATCGCGGTGAGCCGGATGGATCGCAGACGGTCCATCACGCTCGCTTCCTCCTGGGCGAAGAGATTGTGCAAAGTTCGTACCGAGATGCTGTGGGCGCGCGCGATCGTGACGGGATCTAGGTCGGGATCGGCGTGGTGGTCTGCGAGGTACGCTCGCACCCGGGCTCGGAGCACGTCCGTGGGGTGCCCCACCGCCCACGGCGAGCCGAACCTCGACTGGACCAGCGCCGCGACCAGGTCGAGCGCACTCTCGGCGAGCGTCTCCGCCGAGGTCTCCTCCTCGATCTCCTCGGCATGCCGTGAGAGCTCCAGCAGATGACGGATCACGACCCTGGCGATTCCCGAGTCGGTCGCGATCGTGGTCGCGGTCAGCGAAGAGATCTCGGTGTCCGGCTGGCGGAGCTTCTCCTTCGGCAGCTGGAAGACATGCCAGTGGAACTGCTCGGCCATCACGAGGCTGTAGGGACGCGAGCTGTCCCAGAAGACCATGTCGCCCGGGCCGAGGATCGCCTCCCGACCGTCCTGCGTGAGCAGCGAGCTTCCCCGGGTGGGAACGCCCAGGTGCACACTGTCGGGGTCGGCGCGGCGCACCTGACGTTCATCGCGGCTGTAGACGTGGTCGCCTCCGCCGCCCACCTCGTGTATCTGCAGGCCGCCGATCCGCTTGCATAGGATGGCCGCCTCGGGGCGTTCATCGTGGCGCGGATCCAGATCGACCAGCAGGATGTGACTCGAGACGAGCTCACGCCAGTAATCCAGGCGATCCTCGCGTGTCACCAGCCGACTGTCGAAGACCTGGACCATGGTCGCTCCTCGCGCGCGCGGCGTGATGTGAGACACCGGCCCGGGTCGAGAGCGCCGATGCTCTTCTGACGGGTGACATTATCTGTTAGCTATTAATGAACGTCAAGCGCTCGTTTGTGAAGGTGCACGCAAAGAATTGCCGATCGGATGCCACCCCTCCGCCGTGCGCGCTGCGACCGACATCCGACTCCGAGGTGTCAGCGGCCCGATCCCGCACCGATCAGCACGTCTTCCATCTCTTCTGCCGCATGGCGGAGCGTCCGTGCGACTTGGCGACTGCGCAGGCCGGAGAAGCGAACCGTCGGCACCGCACAGCTGACTCCGGCGATCACTCCTCCGAGCGAGGAGCGGATCGCCACTCCGACGCCGCAAACGCCTGCGACGGCCTCCTCGAGGTTGGTGGCGTACCCTCGCTCCCGCACCTGTTGCAGATGCTCGATCAACTGCGCCATCGACGTCATCCGCGACGAGGGCCAGCGAGGCAGTCCACCTCGGTGCATGCGTTCGACCTCGGCGTCGCTGAACCGTGCCAGCAGGGCCTTTCCCACGGCGGAGCAGTACGCGGGCACACGTTCCCACGCGTTGAGGCGTATTCCCAGGGCCTGAGTCGACTCGATGCCGTCGATATTGCGCACCAGCACCCCTTCGAGCACCCAGAGGTTGACGGTCTCGTCGAGCTCGGTCTGCACAGCGGCGATGCTCGGCCGCAGGGCGATGCGCGCGTCGTCGATAGTGCGCTGGCGCTCTCCTGCCCGAAGCGCGGGACCCGCTCGGTAGCGGCGGGCGGCGTCCTGCGTCGCGAAGTCACGCGCCCGGAAGGCGCTCAGCAGCCGATGCGCGGCAGAGGCCGAGACCTCCAAGTGTCCGGCGACTTCGGTCACACTGAGCGATTCCGTTTCGCGCAGCAGAATCAGGAGTCTCAGCGCGCGGTCGACCGCCGCGTGCGGCGCCGCTTTCTTCTCCACAGAAGAAATCTAGTCTCTCCCCGTTGTGATCAGGAGAATCCGGCTCGTACAGTCAGCATGAACGGCGAAGCGTGTCCTCCGCCGGCGATCTGTCAAGGGAGATACGAGTGCCGTCGACGACCCCTTTCACCGCGAAGGAACACTTCGTGCTCGGGACGTTCACGTCGAACTGCTCCAGTGGGATGACGATCACCACCGTTTCCGAGCGATGGGACTCGTCGTGGGACAACAACCTCGCGCTGGCGAAGCTGCTCGACGAGGCGAGCATCGACTTCATGTTCCCGGTCGCGCGCTGGGTCGGAAACGGCGGCGCGACGAATTTCCATGGCAACGCGCTGGAATCGGTGACGTGGGCGACCGGCCTTCTCGCCCACACGCAGAAGCTGTTCGTATTCGCCACGATCCATGCGGCGATGAACCACCCGGTCGTGGTCGCCAAGCAACTGGCGACGGTGGACCAGATCAGCGACAGCCGAATCGGCCTCAACATCGTGGCCGGCTGGAACGAGCCAGAGTATCGCGCGATGGGCCTGACCCTACCTTCCGACCACGAGACCCGCTACGCGTATGCGCAGGAGTGGTTCGACGTCGTCCAACGGCTCTGGACCCATGACGGCCGGTTCGATTGGGAGGGCGAGCATTTCCATCTCGAGCAGGTACACGGCGATCCGAAACCACGGCGGGCCCTGCCGATCGTCAACGCGGGCGGGTCGCAGGCCGGGCGGGAGTTCGCCGTCCGCAATGCGGACTACCTTTTCGCCTCGGCCCTGGATCTTGAGCGCGCGCGCGACGACAACGCGAGACTGCGGTCGGATGCCGCCGCCAGCGGCCGCGAGATCGACGTGCTCACCTTCGCCCACGTGATCTGCCGACCGACCGAGCGCGAGGCTCAGGACTACCTGCAGTACACGGCTCGCGACAACGTCGACCGCGAAGCCCTGGACAACACGCTCCGGCTGCAGATCGCGCACTCGGAGTCGTTCCCACACGACGTGCTGGAGAGGTTGCGTGACCGCTTCGCCGCCGGCCACGGCGGATACCAACTCGTCGGCACTCCCGAGCGGGTGGCCGACGGGATCCAGGCGCTGCAGGATGCCGGGTTCAGCGGCGCCGCCCTGTCATTCGTCAACTACATCGACGAGTTCCCCTACTTCCGCGACACCGTCCTGCCCATCCTCGACGATCGCGGCATCCGCTCACTGGTCGCCGCCTGACGGCCGCTCCCTCCATCCACCCACCCACCCGCGTTAGGAGACGCATACCATGTCGACACCATCATTCCTGGAGAAGGACACCTTCCTGCTGGGCACGTTCACCTCGAACTGCTCCAGCGGCATGACGATCACGACCGTCCCAGAGCGATGGGATGCCTCGTGGGCGAAGAACCTGAAGCTCGCGAGGCTGCTCGACGATGCCGGTATCGACTTCATGCTCCCCGTCGCCCGCTGGGTCGGCAACGGTGGCGAGACGAACTTCCACGGCAGCGTGCTGGAGACGATCACCTGGGCGACGGGGCTGCTCGCGCAGACCGAGAATCTCTTCGTGTTCGCCACAGTGCACACCGCGATGAGCCATCCGATCGTCGTCGCGAAGCAGCTCGCCACTATCGACCACATCAGCGACAGCCGCATCGGTCTCAACATCGTCGCGGGGTGGAACAAGCCGGAGTATGAGGCATTCGGGCTCGACCTACCCGACGACCACGAAACCCGCTATGCGTACGCGCAGGAGTGGTTCGACGTCATCCGCGCCTTGTGGGAGCGCGACGGTCGCTTCGACTGGGAGGGGAAGTACTTCCATTTGAAGAACGTGCACGGCGATCCGAAGCCGCAGCGGCCGCTGCCGATCTTCAACGCGGCGGGATCGCAGATCGGGCGCGAGTTCGCCGTGCGCAATGCGGACTTCCTCTTCACCAGCGCGCTCGACCTGTCACGCTCCAAGGACGAGAACGCCGCTCTCAAGGAGCAGGCCGCGCAGGCGGGACGATCGGTCGACGTGCTGACCTTCTCGCACGTGATCTGCCGGCCCACTGAGAAGGAGGCTCAGGACTGGCTGCAGTACACCGCGCGCGACAACGTCGACCGCGAGGCGCTCGACAACACGGTGCGGCTGCAGATCGCCCACGCCGAGTCATTCCCGCATGATCTGCTGGAGCAGCTGCGCGACAGCTTCGCGATCGGACACGGCGGTTTCCAGCTCGTCGGCACGCCCGAGCAGGTCGCCGACGGCATCACGGCTCTGCATGAGGCCGGCTTCGGCGGCACGACCCTCTCGTTCGTGGACTACGTCGAGGAGTTCCCCTACTTCCGTGACAATGTGTTGCCCATCCTTGAAGAGCGTGGCATCCGTCGGCCGGCGGCCGTCGCCGTGGCCGGCTGAGGTCATAGACATCATGACCAGACGCATCCTGAACATCGTCCCTGTCCCGGTCCCGCCGGCCGCACTCGACGCCTTCCGTGCCCAGTTGTCGGATGAGGTGGTGCACCCGGACTTCGAGAACGACTTCGTGGCCGCGCGGGCAGGAGCCAGGGTGATCGACAGCCCGTACGAGCAGCTTCTCGCGGAGACATTCGTGTTGGAGGCCGGCGCCCGCGCCCAGGAACAGGGCTACGACGCCGTCGCGATCAACTCGATGAGCGACTCCGCTCTGTCGGCGCTCCGGTCGCGGCTGGAGATCCCCGTCGTCGCGCCGGCGAGCGCCTCGATCCTGCTGGCGTGCCTGCTCGGCAAGAAGTTCTCGATCATCACCATGTGGCCGCGCTGGCACTCGCTCTATGAGAAGACGATCGCCGAGCAGGGGCTCGCCCATCGGGTCGCGTCAATCCGCGACATCGGGGTGCGACCGGATGCCGCCGAGCTGCTCGCGGGCAAGGAGGAGGTCGTCTTCGAACTGCTCGAGCGCCAGGCCCGTGCGGCGATCGACGAGGACGGCGCCGACGTGATCATACTCGGGTCGACCACGATGCATCAGAGCTACGAGCACCTGCGCACGGTGCTCGAGGTGCCGGTACTCAACCCGGGCGTGGTGGCGGAGAAGTTCGCCGAGCTACTCGTGCTCACCGGCGTCAGCCACAGCAAGAAGGCATACCCGTCGCCCGAGGTCGTGCAGGACGACCTCTTGGATGCCGTGCGCTCAGTGCGGTGAGTGAAGTTGCGGCACGCCTTCCACGGAGCCAGAAGGGGCCTCTCGAGGCTCAGGCGGCGCGAACGTCGAAGACCTCGGGATGTCTCGAGAGTTCGAGGCGGCTGCGACGGATGTGCCGCGCGAGCAGCAACTCCGCGTCGTCGGCGTCACGCCGACGAAGCGCACCGACCAGCAGCTGATGGTCGTGGTGCACGCTGCTGTCGCCCTCGTTCCAGAACAGGCGTGTGGCGGCGCGCCGGTAGTGCTGGGTGCGGTTCCACAAGCTCTTGACCAGATCGGTGAGCACGCTCGTGTTGGCATGGTCGATACCCGTGAGGTGGAACTCGCGGTCCAGCATGAGGAACTCCTCCACATCGGCGGAGTCGTTCATCCGGTCAGCGAGAACTTGCAGGCGCTGGATCTCCTGGTCGGTCACGAAGGGCACATTCATTCCCAGCAGAAGCGGCTCGAGGCGCTCCCGAACGAGATACAGTTCCTGGCATTCTTCAGCGCTCAGCGTCGAGACCCACGCGCCGGTGTTCGCCACGAGGGTGACCAGTCCTTCGGCCTCCAGCATCCGGAGGGCCTCGCGCACTGGTAGCCGACTTGCGCCGTGACGCTCGGCGAGCTCATCCTGCCGAATTCTCTCACCCGGCGTGTACTCGCCGTCCAGGATGGCGAGCCGCAACGTCTCGGCGACACGGGCGCCGGTGGCGCCGTGCCCGCCTACACGCGGAGCGTCCATCATGGGTCCTTTCATGCGGACGGGTCGGTGGGCTTCCACAGCAGACGCGTCGCGTCCGCTTCGTACGCCTTGCCTTCTGGATAGCTCACGAGTTCGAACTGGAGTCCCCAGGGACTACGGAAGTACACCCACCGCTGTCCGAGTGCGGCCTGCTGGCTCGCAACGGGTTCGCCCATCACTTCGACCCCGGCAGCGCGAAGATACTCAACTGCGACGTCGATGTCATCCACGTACAGAGCCAGATGATACCCGCCGATGTCGCTGTTGCGCGGCTGCGGATTCTGCCCGTCAGCGGCGTCGTATAGGAAGACCTCGAGATTCACGCCCGTTTGGAGTCGGTAGAAGCGGATTTCACGGATCACCGTGCGCGGATGCACTCCGATCTGGACCTGCATCCAGTCGTCGTCGGCACGTTTCTCGCCGAGTGTGTAAACGTGCTCGGCGCCGAGGACATCGACGAAGAAGGTGTGCGCCTCATCAAGGTCTGGGACCGTAATCCCGATGTGGTCCGATCCCTGCAGCCCCGGTATACCAGCGCGCCTATTGTTCTTCATTGCTCAACCCCCTTGTCAAGTGTCACTAATATCGTATCCATTCAAGTCAGCGTGGTTCACCCATTAGCGAGATTCCTTGGCAACCTTGGCTTGTATTGGATCAAATCCTACTCTACACTGGCATCCAGCGGGCCGACAGCATGGCCGCGGATGGGAAGCGGCGACGATGCCAAAACGCAAGAAGCTCTCCACCGGTGTCGACTGGATCGAACTGGTGACGACGAAGGCGGACTGGGAAGCGGCGGATCCCGCATTGCTGGGCACGATGCTCAGCCAGCTGCACCTGATTCGTGCATTCGAGGAGTCGGTGCTCGAACTCGCCGGCGAAGGTCTCGTCCATGGCCCGGCGCACTCCAGCATCGGGCAGGAGGGCGGCGCCGTCGGCTCCATTGTGGGGCTGCGCTCCTCAGATGGGGTGAACGGGTCGCACCGCGGACATCATCAGTTCCTCGCGAAGGCACTCACGCACGTGAGCGGCGGCACGATCGACCCTGCCGACCCTGTCGACGAGCGGATTCAGACCGTGCTACAGCGCACGCTTGCCGAGATCCTCGGGCTCGCGCAGGGCTACTGTCGCGGACGTGGCGGGTCGATGCATCTGCAGTGGTTCGAAGCGGGCGCGCTCGGCACCAACGCCATCGTCGGCGGCGGCGCTCCGATGGCCGCCGGCAACGCCTGGGCACAGAAGCACAGCGGTACGACCGACCTCACCATCAACTACTTCGGCGACGGCGCGGCGCAGATCGGCTCGGTGCTCGAGTCGATGAACCTCGCTGCGGCTTGGAATCTGCCGGTGGCGTTCTTCGTCGAGAACAACATGTACGGCGTCTCCACCCGCGCCGACGAGATCACTGCTGACACCCGCTTCTCGGTACGCGGTCAGGGCTTCCACATCCCGTCGTGGCGGGTGGACGGCATGGACCCTCTCGCGGTGTACCTCGCCACTGAGGAGGCCGCAGAGCGGATGCGGTCGGGCGAGGGCCCTGCCGTCATCGAGGCGCAGGTGTACCGGTTCTTCCACCAGAACGGCCCTTATCCCGGCAGCGCCTTCGGCTACCGCACCAAAGAGGAAGAGGCGGAGTGGCGCGCTCGCGACCCGCTCGACCTCACAGCGAACCGCATGCGCGACCGCGGGCTCATCGACGACGAGGGTGTGGCCGCGCTCCGTTCGCGGGTCCAGCAGGCCATGACGACTGCCGTCGACGCCTTGATCGAAGCCGATCCCGATCGACCCGGCAAGCGCCGCATCCGACCCGGACTGTGGCCCGAAACCACGTTCGTGAACGTCGGCGTGCGGGGTGACGGCAGTGAGCTCACGGGCCTTCCCCACCTGGATTCGCCAGAGTCGACCCGGACCGTGAAGTTCGTCGACGCTGTCGCGGCGGTCATGGACCGCCGCATGGAGCAGGACCCCCGGATCGTCGTGATGGGCGAGGACATCCACAAGCTGAACGGCGGCACCAACGGAGCCACCAAAGGACTGGCGAAGAAGTACGGGCCCGACCGCGTCTTGGGCACCCCGATCAGCGAGAACGCGTTCGTGGGCTTGGGTGGCGGACTCGCCTTGGACGGCCGCTATCGCCCCGTCGTGGAGTTCATGTACCCCGACTTCATGTGGGTCGCCGCCGACCAGGTGTTCAATCAGATCGGCAAGGCACGTCACATGTTCGGCGGCGACAACCCCGTGCCGCTCGTGCTGCGCACGAAGGTCGCGATCGGCTCCGGGTACGGCTCGCAGCACCTCATGGACCCCGCCGGCATTTTCGCGACCAGCCCCGGCTGGCGCATCGTTGCCGCCTCCAACGCAACCGACTACGTCGGTCTCATGAACGCCGCCCTCGCGCTGGAGGATCCTGTGCTCGTCATCGAGCACGTCGATCTCTACGCCAAGGCCGATCACCTCCCCGAAGGGGATCTCGACTACATCATCCCGCCGGGCAGCGCCGCCGTGGTCCGTCCGGGATCGGAGGTCACCGTCATCAGCTATCTGTCGATGGTCGGCCACGCCGCCGAGGCGATCGAGCAGACCGGTGTGGATGCCGAGCTCATCGATCTGCGCTGGCTCGACCGAGCCTCGATCGACTGGGACACGATCGGCGAGAGCATCCGCAAGACCAACGCCGTGCTCATCGTCGAGCAGGGCGCACAGGGCACCTCATACGGTGGATGGCTCGCCGACGAGATCCAGCGCCGCTACTTCGACTGGCTCGACCAGCCGATCGCGCGAGTGACTGGCGGCGAGGCCTCTCCGAGCATCTCGCGCGTCCTCGAACGCGCCGCGATCGCCCGCACCGAGGAAGTGGTCCTGGCCCTCGAGGCCGTCCGGGCCGGATTCGGAGCCTGATCATGGCCCAGATCATCCGCATGCCTGAAGTGATGGCAGGCGCCACAGAAGCCGCCATCCAGACGTGGCTCGTGCAGGAGGGTGACGCAGTCGCCGTCGACCAGTCCCTGGCCGAGATCGAGACCGACAAGGCGATCGTGGAGCTGTCCGCGGAGGTGGGCGGAACGATCGGTCGCCTGCTGGTGACGGAAGGCGATAACGTCGCGGTCGGCGACGCGATCCTCGTGCTCGTCGCCGAAGGCGAATCCGGCGACGCCATCGACGACGCGCTGCGTACAGCCGGAGTCTCCGGCTCCGCATCTCATCCCGAACCTGTTTCATCGCCTTCGCGTGCGGCCGACACAACTGATGCGTCTCCTTCGATAAGTGCGCTAGGCGATCCCGGCCCTGCCCCGATCCCGTCAACCACGGATACCGAGTCCGCTCCTGCAGGAGAGCGGCGGTTCGCCAGCCCACTGGTGCGTCGCATCGCAGCCCAGCACGGAGTTTCGCTCGATGAGATCGCCGGCACCGGCCCACGTGGGCGGATCGTGCGTCGCGACCTCGACCGGTACCTGGCGAAGGCTCCTACCGAGGCCCCGGCTATCGCGGAAGCCGCACCGCGGTCCCCTGCCCCGAGCGCACCGGCCACGCCCACCGAGGCGGTCGCGGCGTTTGAGGACGTTCCGATCGACCGAATGCGGCGCACGATCGCGAGGCGGCTCACGGAGAGCAAGTCGACTGTCCCCCACTTCTACCTCGTAGCGGATTGCCGCGTGGATGCGCTTCTCGATCTTCGCCGCACGATAAACGAAACCGCCCCCCGGAAGATCTCGGTAAACGACTTCGTGCTCAAGGCCGTCGCCGCGGCGCTCGTTGACGTGCCCGCCGCAAACGCGATCTGGAACGATGACAGCATCCGGCGGTTCTCTAGTGTCGACCTCGCCGTGGCCGTCGCTACCGAGGGCGGCTTGCTCACGCCCGTCGTGCGAGCCGTCGAGCGCCTTCCGCTATCGCAGCTGAGCGCCTCGGTCGCCGACCTCGCAGAGCGCGCCAGAGCCGGTCGCCTCCGCCAGCAAGAGCTGGAGGGGGGAAGCTTCTCGGTCTCGAACCTAGGAATGTACGGGACGGAGCAGTTCAGTGCGATCCTGAACCCCCCGCAGTCGGGCATCCTCGCGGTAGGAGCCGCGCGCCCGGTGCCAATCGTGGGTTCTGACGGTGAGCTGACCGTCGGAACGGTGATGACCGTGACCCTGTCGGCCGATCACCGCGTGCTCGACGGCGCCATCGCCGCACAGTGGCTGGCCGCGTTCCAGCGCCGCATTGAGAATCCGCTCAGCATCCTCATCTGAACAACCGCCCTCGCACGCATCAGGAGCCTTCTGTGGCCACAATCCGCACCATCAACCCTGCCACCGGCGTCGAGCTGGGCACATTCGAAGAGGACGACGAGCTCTACGTCGAGTCCAAGCTCGCCGCCGCTGACCTGGCGGTCACGGCGCTCGCGGAGGCCGGCTGGCACGCGCGAGCAACATGGATGCGTGCCGCCGCCGACTTGCTCGATGCGGAAACCGAGGAGGTCGCTGCCTCGGTCACGGCGGAGATGGGCAAGCCGATCGTGCAGGCCCGCCAGGAAGTCTCCAAGTCTGCGCGAGCTATGCGGTTCTACGCCGACCACGCCGAGGCCTTCCTCGCCCCTCAGTCGCTCGATGACCCCGGGGTGGTGGGAGCTTCATCGGCAGGCGCCCGCTACGAGCCGCTCGGGGTCGTGCTCGCTGTCATGCCCTGGAACTATCCGATCTGGCAGGTCGTGCGATTCGCCGCGCCCGCGCTGATGGCCGGGAATGCAGGGCTCCTCAAGCACGCGAGCATCGTCCCGCGCTCTGCGCTGTATCTCGGCGAGCTATTCCGGCGCGCTGGCTTCCCGGAAGGATCGTTCTCAACGCTACTGATCGGCTCGTCACGCGTGGAGGGAATCGTTCGCGATCCGCGCGTCGCTGCAGTGACGCTGACCGGTTCCGAAGGCGCGGGACGTGCCGTCGCGCGCGCGGCGGGCGACTCGCTGAAGAAGGTCGTGCTGGAGCTCGGGGGCTCTGATCCGTTCGTGGTGATGCCCTCGGCCGATCTCGAGACGGCTGTGCGGACAGCGGTCTCGGCTCGCACGTCCAACAACGGGCAGGCATGTATCAATGCCAAGCGCTTCATCGTGCACAAGGACGTCTACGACGCATTCTCCGTGGCTTTCGTCGAACAGATGGCAGCGCTCGTGGTGGGTGACCCTGCCGAGGAGTCGACGCAGATCGGACCGCTCGCAAGCGAGTCAGGGTTGCGTGATATCGAGGAGCTCGTCGAGGATGCTCGCGCGAAGGGCGCAGAAATCCTCACTGGTGGCGACCGCCGGAGCGGTCACGGCTGGTTCTACCCACCCACCGTCGTCGCCGCGATCACCCCGAAGATGCGCCTGTTCGCCGAGGAGGCGTTCGGTCCGGTCGCCGCCCTGTACAAGGTCTCGTCGCTCGATCAAGCACTGCAGGTTGCCAATGTGCTTGACTTCGGGCTCGGTTCGGCGTTCTGGAGCACAGACCAAACCGAGATCGACGCCGCGATCCGTGGGATCGAATCGGGCGCCGTTTTCATCAACGGGATGACGATCTCCTACCCAGAGCTGCCCTTCGGCGGCATCAAACGATCGGGCTTCGGTCGTGAACTCTCCGTTGAAGGCATTCGCGAGTTCTGCAACCTCAAGACGGTCTGGGTGGCCTAAGGCGTTTCTGACAAGGTCTTTGCTGCGACGATGACGGCGTTGAGGATCACAGCGGCACGGTAAACCATCGCATGCTCAGGCGGCTCGTCGACCGGATTCGTGTAGTTCGATCGAGCCTCTTGAGCAGGCGATGCGACCGTTGGATCAGTGTTCATCGGCGGGCGGCGGGACGGTGAGCGCCCACACGGCCATCGCTTCCAGCACCGGGCGTAGCCGCTCACCCAGTGCGGTCAGCTCATATTCGACCCGCGGGGGGATCTCAGGGTAGGCGGTGCGGGTGACGATCCCGTGCGCCTCGAAGCGGCGCAGCCGGCTGGTGAGGGTGTGCGGACTGATCCCCGGCAGGGCGTCACGCAACTGCGTGAACCGCAGCGGACCGGGCAGGAGCTCTCGCACAATCAGCGTCGCCCACGGCCCCTCCAGCAACACCAAGAACCTGGCCACCCCACACTCCGGCAGCAGCCCCGCAGCCGTCGCCAAGGAGCCGGAAGTGGCGACGGTGGCAACGGTGCTGGTCATAGGACGACACTATCCCATTGGTGCAGTTGAAGTAACCGATGCTGTGTGTGCACTAATAGTGGGTATGAGCTACCTCGTGCACGGCGCCACCGGCGCTCAAGGGTCCCCCGTCGCAGCCGAACTGATCGCCGCGGGCCGTCCCGTTACCGCGATCAGCCGCACTCCCGGCACCGATGTGCCGGGAGCCGAGACAGTGATCGCCGACTACGCGTCCGCTGAGCAGTTGACCGAGGCCTATCGTGATGCGGACGGGGTGTTCGTGCACCTCCCCGCTCGGTCCTGAAGAGCTGATCGCACCATACGCCGACAACATCGCGACCGCGATCACCCGGGCTCGCCCCGCCCGGGTGGTTGTCTCCACCAGCGGGAAGACCATCGACGCCGAAGGCAGCCCGCTACAGCAGCCTGCCCACGCCGCGCTCCCCACACTGCTGTCGTCGCTGGAAGAACAGGGGGTATCGTTCGCTGTGATCGCGCCGCGGTTGTTCCTGGAGAACCTTCTGTTACCTCCGGTCATCGACACCGTCCGATCCGACGGAGTGCTGCGATACCCAATCCGGGCAGACTTCCCCGTCTCGTGGGCCTCCCACCTGGACATCGCCGCCGCCGCCGCCGTGCTCCTTCAACGCCGCGACGTCACCGGTATCGTCGGGATCGGGCAGCTCCCCGCCATCACCGGTCCCGACCTTGCCGCCTCCTTCGCTGAGCACCTCAGAAGGGACGTGAAGTTTGAATCGATCACCCCCGAGGAGTTCGGCACCCTGATCACCCCGCTGATCGGCCCCGCCGCCGCGGGGGTCACCGGCCTCTACCAGGCGCTGTGGCATCAACCCGACCACGTCATCGACCCGACGACCAGTGCACAACAGCGCCTCGGCCTCATCCCACGCACCATCACCGCCTGGCTGTCCGCGATCGGAGCCTGAACAGCCGCCGCCGATGTCCTGAGCGACCACCCGGACAGCTCGGGCGACGTGGGCTGGTCTGCTCGACACCGTCGACGGCCTCAGATGGTGCTGGCGCCCGCGTGCTAGGCGTCTGCATTGAAGGGGTGAACGGTCGTCCAGGCCGCGTTGGCGACGGAGCTACGCTCTACCGCCTCCAGCACGCGCTGCACGGCGAGGCCGTCATCGAAGCCTAGATGCGGGTCGACCACGTTTGCGATCGCGACGATGAAGTCGACGGCTTGGCGGGAGAAGCCGTGCTCGTAACCGAGCACGTGCCCGGCCGGCCACCATCCGGCGACGTACGGGTGGCCAGTCTCCGTGACGAGGACCCTCGTGTACCCTTGCCGGTCGGGTGGTGCCGTGCGGTCGTAGAACTGCAGACTGTTCAGATCTTCCAGATCAATGCGAGGGCACCCTCGTCGCCCGAGACCTCGATGGTCAGAGCGTTCTTGCGACCGGGTGGCAAACCGGGTTGCCTTGAACGAAGCGAGAGCGCCGTTGGTGAGCCGTCCCGTGAGCAGGGCGATGTCGTCTACGGTGAAGTCCCCAAAGCCGGCCCCGTGGGGCAGCAGACGTCGCTTCACGATGGTGTCCACCGCTCCGCTCACGCTCCGCACGGGCGTCAGCGATCAGGTTCCGGAGGAACGTGAGGGCGGGCACGCGCCGATAACGTTCTCACCGCGACGGGATCGGATTTGTGCTGAACCGGCGGTCGCGGACGCGGCGGAAGCTTGAGCGCGAGCGCTCGAGAAGTCAGGCCTTCCTCCTTCAGGTCGAGCTGCCCGTGAACGAACACTGTGAGGCGAGGGAGTCCACCATCCTCTGCGCGGGCGCCAACTCGTTCCAGGCGCAGCGGTTGCCGCATCGGCCCAGACTTTCACCGACGATCTGCGGGGACGCTTACACCAGCGGCGTCACAGAACTGCCATCGTCGCGGCCGAGAAGCGCCTTACCGTACAGCTCGTATCCCAGTGCCGGACGCACGAAGGCGTGTCGCGCGGCGACCGCCTGGTCACGCCACAGTCGCTGCAAGGGGTTTGCCTCGGCGAAGGCGGCAGAGCCGTGAGCGGTCAGGAGGATGCTGATCGCTTCGCTGACGTGCTCAACGATCCATCCGACGTATGCGCGGTTACGCGCCCGTGAAACATAGGTCGGGTACTCGTGGGCTTCAGCGGGGATGTCGATCTCGTCCGTTGCCCGGTGTGCAAAGCCTTCTGCCGCCTCCAGCAGAAGCGCTGCCTTGGCGACCTCGAGCTGGAAGGCCACCGAGTCTGACTGCCTCTCGAAGCTGGTGTAGGCGATGCCCTTGCTGGCGGCCTTCTGGACCACCGCGTCCAGCACGGCTTGACCGATGCCTATCTGAGGGCCGGCCAGGATGATGTTCAGCACCGGAATCCATCCGGCCCGGTACACCCCCGGCGTGTCCTCAGTGGTGCCAGGGTATTCGCCCCGCAGCGCGGGAGTGCCCGGGATGACTCGGTAGTCGGGCACGAAGACATCCGTTGCAGTGATCGTATTGCTGCCGCTCCCGCGCATCCCTGCGACGTACCAGGTGTCATCCAACCCTAGCTCCGACTGCGGAATCAGAAGCTGCGCCGTGTCGACGAACTCGCCGTTCTGGTCGACAAGCTCGGCACCCAACACCGACCAAGCGCTGTGCAATGAACCGGATGCGTAGGCCCATCGTCCTGTGACGCGGTAGCCGCCGTCGACACGCACAGCCTTGCCGTTCGGCGCAAGCACTCCCGACACGCGGGTGCGGGGATCCTCTCCCCACACGTCATGTTGCGCCTGAGCGGGGAACAGCGAGGTTAGCCATCCCCCAATGTTTGTGAGCGCGACCACCCACGCGGCCGCGCCGTCGCCGCGGCCGACGGCCCGAGAGACCTCGATCTGGGCACGGGAGTTACCCTGGAACCCGCCGAAGCGGGCAGGTTGGGTCACCTGGAACGCGCCGATCTCCGCGAGCACATCGATCGACTCCTGCGCCACACGCCGGTTCTGATCGCCGAATGCGCCGTTACGCAGCAGGAGCGGGCGCAGTTCGTCGATCTTCTCGATCAGAGCTGAGACGTTGGCGGGGAGACTGCTGGGGGACATCGGCACCGCTTCTCTCTTGCCGGATGCCGACCGCAGCGAGCATCCGGCGCGTACGCGTGGTCATGAGCCTGAAGGGCTCACGTATCTCGGAAGTGCGCAGCCCGCCTTCTCGGTTCCATGTGGCGCCGGGAGGGCGGGCTGCGCAGAGCTCTTGCTAAACGAAGGGTGTGGCGGGGTTGCTGTTCTCCCCCGTGGCCAGCCATCGGCCGTAGACTTCGAGCCCGGTGTCAGGGAGGGTCAGACCGTGCCTGGCCGCGATCGCCTGGTCACGCCAGAACCGCTGCAAGGAGTTGGACTCGGCGAAACCCGCCGAGCCATGCGCGGTCATCAGGAGGTCGATCGCGTCCTTGACGTTCGCCACCACCTGGGCCTGTTGCCCACGCTGTCGAGCGCGTGTCGCGTAGTCCAGATATGTCCCCGCCTGCGTGGCCCCGTCGATCTCCCGCGCTGCGTTGTAAGTGAACAGCTCAGCAGCTTCAAGCAACAGTGCGGCTCGCGCAAGAGCGAGCTGGAAGGGTACGGAATCCGACTGTCGCTGATAGGTAGTGTAGGCGATGCCCTTCTTGGTGGCGTCCGCTCGGACCGCGGCGAGCACGGCCTGCCCCATTCCGAGGTGTGCACCCAGTAGCTGCGCCTCCAGGACGGGGACGAACGCGGCTTTGTACGGTGCTTCGCTGCTTTCGTCCACACCCGGGTAGTCGCCCTCGATCGCCGGGGTCACCCGTAGCACTCGGTGCTCGGGAACGAAGACATCCTCGGCGACGAAGCTGTTGCTCGCGGTCGACTTCAAGCCAGCGACGTGCCACGTGTCCTTGTACTGCAGATCCGTGCGGGGGATGAGAACGATCGCGTTGTCCTCGAAGGCGCCGGAATCGTCGTGCAACGGCGCGCCGAGGATCGCCCACTGAGAGTGCCACGAGCCGGAGTTGTATCGCCACTCGCCGGTCACACGATATCCGCCGTCGACCTTCGTGGCGTTCGACGAAGGCGCCAGCACGATCGAGACGAGCGTATCCGGACCAGTGCTGAAGACTTCCTCCTGCGCCTGGCGCGGGAACCAGCCCACGACATACGCTCCGGAGTTCAGAAGTCCGGTGACCCATGCTGTGCCGCCGTCGGCCTGTGCGACAACGCGCGCGACGTCGATCTGTTCCCGCGTATCGGACCCGAAGCCGCCGAAGCGCTTCGGAACACCGGTGCGGAACACGCCGATCGCCGTCATCGCGTCGACCGTCTCCTGCGCCACATGCCGCTGTGCTTCACTCTCCGCCGCATGCTCGCGGATGATGGGGTGAATCTGCCGGATCTTCTCGAGCAGATCGGGGATGTCTCGAGCCACAGAAAGGTCGCTCATGTGTATTCCTCTCGGGTGCAGGCCGTCGCACGTGACCATTCACGATCGGCGGCGGGGTTGACTTCGGTGTTGAAACCCTCTCGGGTGGGTCCCGCCCGAGATCACGCGACCTCGGGCGGGCGGTGTGACAGGTGAGGTTCGGTTCCAGCTCAGACCAGCGGGGTGACAGAGTCGCCGTCGTCGCGGCCGAGCAGCGCCTTGCCGTACAGCTCGTATCCCAGCGCCGGCAGGACGAACGCGTGCCGCGACGCGACCGCCTGGTCACGCCAGAGCCGCTGCAGCGGGTTCACCTCTGCGAACGCTCCCGAACCGTGCGCGGTGAGGAGGATCTCGATCGCTCGCGATACGTGCTCCACGATCCAACCGACGTAGGCACGGTTACGTGCGCGCGTCAGGTAGTCGGGGTATTCGCCGAGCTCGGCGGGGACGTCGATCTCGTCCGTTGCCCGGTGCGCAAATCCCTCCGCCGCCTCCAGGAGCAAGGCTGCCTTCGCCACGTCGAGCTGAAAGGCCACCGAGTCGGTTTGGCGCTCGAAGCTCGTGTAGGCGATGCCCTTGCTGTCGGCCTTCGCAATGACGCGATCCAGCACCGCTCGGCCCAGGCCCAGCTGTGGGCCGACGAGGATGATGTTCAGCACCGGGATCCAGCCCGCGCGGTATACGCCAGGCGTGTCGTCCGTCGTGCCAGGGTACTTCCCGAGGAGGGCAGGCTCGCCAGGGAGTACTCGGTGGTCCGGGACGAAGATGTCCTTCGCGACGAGCGTGTTGCTGCCGCTGGAACGCATGCCCGCGACGTACCAGGTGTCTTTGAACTCGAGATCGGTTCGAGGAATGAGGAGCTGCGCCGTGTCGACGAACTGGCCCTTGTCATCGACCAATTCGGCTCCGAGGATCGCCCATTGAGTGTGCCACGAGGCTGAGTTGTAGCTCCACTCTCCACTGACACGGTAACCACCGTCGACACGCGTGGTCTTTCCGTTGGTAGCCAGGACCACGGAGACCTTCGCGTTGCGGTCCTCTCCCCACACGTCTTCCTGCGCCTGACGAGGGTAGAGCGAGGTGAGCCAGTTCGCGATATTGGTGAGGGCGACTACCCATCCAGTACCGCCGTCGGCGCGGCCGACAGCCGCACCGACATCCACCTGCGCACGCGAGTTACCTTGGTATCCGCCGTACTCGGCGGGCTGCGTGACCCGGAAGGCTCCGATCGCTTCGAGTGCGTCGATCGATTCCTGGGAGACGCGGCGATCCGCCTCGCCCGCCGCTGCGTTCTTCTCCAGAAGAGGACGCAGCTCGGCGATACGCTCGAGCAGGCTGGGAATGTCGGGCGGCAATGCGCTGTCGACCATGTGACGGTTTCCTTTCTCTGAATTTGCCATGTTGTGGATGTCTCGCTGTTCGGATGCGACATCCGGTCGTTCAATCCTGCTGAATCACTAACGACGACTGATCGGTATGAATCGGCCCTGAATCCACTTCATCGCATCGAGTAGCTCGACGGCCTAATGGCCTGAGTACTCGCACCACGGCGCGCTCTCCTCAGCAATGCGTGGTCACTCAGCTTCCGCCGAGAGGACCTCGGGTGGCGTCCGGCAAGGTGGTGTACGGATCGGGTGACCGTGTCGCTGCGGACGTAGCGACGGTCACCGCGTGATCCTTCGAGAGAACTCTTCACATCCATCTCGAAAGGACCCCGACGATGACCGTCTCACCCCACGATATCGACCCTGCCCGCTTCCTCGAAGACCACCTCGCGCAGGCGTCTCCCGATCTGCTGCGGGAGATGCTCGGCACGTTCATCAACCAGCTGCTATCCGCGGACGCGGACCAGATCTGCGGCGCCGCTTACGGCACGATCAGCGACGACAGGGTGAACCGTCGCAACGGTTACCGCCACCGCGACTTCGACACCCGCGCCGGGACCATCGACGTGAAGATCCCCAAGCTCCGGCAGGGCACCTACTTCCCGGAGTGGCTGCTGGAACGCCGCCGCCGCGCGGAGGCCGCACTGACCACCGTGGTCGCGACCAGCTACCTCCTCGGCGTGTCCACCCGTCGGATGGATGACCTGGTGAAGACCCTCGGGATCACCGGGCTGTCGAAGTCGCAGGTGTCGGAGATGGCGCGCGACCTTGACGAGCAGGTGACCGCGTTCCGCACCCGGCCGTTGGACGCCGGCCCGTACTCGTTCGTCGCCGCCGACGCGCTCACCATGAAGGTCCGCGAGGGCGGCCGGGTCGTGAAGGTCGCGGTGCTGGTCGCGACCGGCGTGAACGCCGACGGCTACCGCGAGATCCTCGGTCTGCAAGTCAACTCGACCGAAGACGGCGCCGGCTGGCTGACGTTCTGGCGCGACCTCGTCGCGAGAGGCCTGACCGGCGTGAAGCTCGTCACGTCCGACGCACACGCAGGTCTGGTCGCAGCGATCGGCGCGACCGTCGGCGGGTCCTGGCAGAGGTGCAGAACCCACTACGCGGCGAACCTGATGAGCGTGACCCCAAAGTCCTCGTGGCCATGGGTGAAGACCCTGCTGGGCACGGTTTTCGACCAGCCCGACGCGGAGTCCGTGCACGCCCAGTTCGACCGCGTCCTGGACGCGCTCGAGCACAAGCTCCCCAGGTCGTTCGAGCACCTCGAGGCCGCACGTGAGGAGATCCTCGCGTTCACCGCGTTCCCGAAGAGCATCTGGCGGCAGATCTGGTCCAACAATCCGAACGAACGCCTCAACCGGGAGATCCGCCGCCGCACCGACGTCGTGGGCATCTTCCCGAACCGCGACGCGATCATCCGGCTCGTCGGCGCCGTCCTCGCCGAGCAACACGACGAGTGGGCCGAGCAACGCCGCTACCTCGGCCTCGACGCCCTCGCCGCCGCACGCCGCGTCGGCGAACCCACCACAGAGGAGGTGATCGAACCCGACCTTCGGGCCCTCACAGCCTGACCTCGACACGAGGGATCACACGATCACCGATACACCACGTCCCAGGACTTGACCAGGACCTCGAATCACCTCGAACCATCGAGACGTCGTGTGTAGTGTATCTAAACACACAGCTTCTTCGGGACGCAAGATCTAAGCAACTCCTCGCATGACGGTCGCAGCCTTCACGGGAATCGACTCCGCCCCCAGCGCAGCTGCGCGATGCGACCTCTGCTCCGATAGATGCCGCTGTAAACGAAGTAGACGTGCACGTGTTCTCGCATCCAGAGCTGACGTCAGCGATGCCTGCTTCCGGGAGCCTCTTCGCCATGGCGAGAACTCGAGTGACGAGTTCCTTACTCGTTAACACGCTCGGCGTGTGGGCGCCCCCAACGCGGTGTAGCGCTGCCAGGACCTCTCTTCCGAGAGCCCCTCTGCCGCATGGGGTCTGGCGCGCACCGACCGTCTGGCCCGGGGCGGCGCGCCGCCAGGAGCTTCGGCTTGCGGCTGAGGAGGCCGAGCAGGCAGAACTCGCCTGTCAGGCAGCTGAAGAGCTCAAGGCTGCGCTCGCGAAGGCACGGACGACGAAGGCAGGGCTGATATTCGCTGTCGTGCTGGTCACCGCCGGGGTAGGTATCGGGATCTACTGCAGGACGGGAGGACATCGCGTCTGCTCCCGCGGCGATCGATGGAGCACACTGCGGTGACGGATGCATGCAGGATGAACGGGGCTGTGGGCGTTGGCCCGGGCAGGTTCGATGCCAGCATCAGCAGCACCATCAGATGTTCACCTGGGTGAACGCCGCCGGGGTCGCGACGATCACCGCTCCATCGTCGAGACGCACCGCGGGTAGCGCGATCGGGAACGACTCCACGACATCATCCACACCGTACTCGAGCCACGACGTGCAGTCTGTGTGCGGGTACCGAGATGCGGTCTGACCAGCGACGAGCAGAAGACTGAGCGGTGGAAAGTGGCTGATCGCGGAAATGGCGGGAAGTGCGCGATCCTCCTGCGTACTGGACGGGCCACGAAGTGTAATCGATACGGCGAGACCGGCATGGCCACCGCCAACGTAGATACGCTCCGTCGCCGGGGTTACACCGACGAGGAAGCGCACGTCGTGCCGAGCAGCGAGCAATGCCCCAGTGCGAATCGTGGCTACGAGCTCAGGATGGGTCTCGACCAGCCCCTCCGCGAGGGCAGTCATCCCCGCAAGCGCAGCCCGGACAAACCGACCAGGTCGCGCTGTCGGGAAGCTGCCGGTGAGCGCGGAACGCTCGCCTCGCCTCGGCGATCTGACCAACGCACGCCCGATCTCCTTCGCCCACAGGATGTACTCGTCATCCCACGGTGATGTCGCAGAGCGGCAATCCTCACAGTGACCCCAGACGCGCATCCCGCCGTCGCGGGAACGATCCTGAACGAGCATCCAGTCCTCGGTGACTACCGAACGGCTCATCTTTCCGACGTTGAAAGCAGCCCGAGGTGGCACATGGGTAGCCGTACGCAGCGTCACCAGCCCGCACAAACTGCAAGGACCCCAGCGCTCGTGGGTTCGAAGACTCGTGGGAGTCACGCGCGGCATAGGCGCTACAACATTCGAGAACGTGTTCGTATTCCAACTCTCGCGGTGTTGGCTGCTGTGCGATGTGAAATCGACAGAGCCTTTGGTTGGCGGAGGAAGGTATTCAGGTGAACTGAATGTGAGACTCCGCCCGGCTGCCCTGGCCCGCTCGAGGGGCGGTTCAGCCGAGCGCGGCGGCGACCAGGAACAGCGCGAACGCGAGGATCGCCGCGCCCGCTCGGAACGTGTCGATTCGCTCCCAGCGCGCTACCACGTCCCGCCAGTCCGCTGGCGGGCTCTCGGCCGACCAGGTGTCGTTGACCTTGATGTTGATCGGCACGGTGCCGAGAAATGATAGGAGCAGGAACGCAGCAAGAGTGGCCACGCCGGCGCACCGGAATGCGAAGCCCGCACCGCTACCCGTGAACATGAGCACGGCCACTCCGGCCAGCACCGCCGGGACCATCAGCGCTGGCACGATGATCATGAGACGACGGACCAGTGACATGCGCGCATCAATGTGCGCGCGGTCCTCCAGTCGGCGCAGAGCCGGCTGGACGCCCCAGCGTACCGCGAACTCTTCACCGGCGAGCAGCCCGACGAGGAACAGCCCGACGAGTTCGAGCACGGAGATAGTCATGGGGGAAATCGTAGGACCGTGGCCGCGAGTTACGATGCTCAGGCCGAACGCCTGGGCTCAGCGCCGCGTCAGGCTGACGAAGCCGCACCGACGGTGGCACGAGCGTGGGCGAGCAACTCATGAGACTGCGACTCATCACGACGACCGCTACCCGCATGTCGACCTCTGGATGGAAGATTGGGCGGAGGGTAGGTATTCGGAGCGGCTGAATGCCCGGGCTCAGCGCGGACGGACGGCCGTTGCTGCTGTGGCGGAGGTAAGTCGTGGTCCGGGGGCCGCTCCCCGCTTTCCGGGGACTGCGGCGGTGAGGAAGCCTTCTCGGCGGGCGGTTGCGATCCAGTCGCGGACGGTCGGCTCGGGCCGGTTGAATCGCTGAGAGAGTCGCTTGAGGAGGCCGACGCCGGCGGGGGCTTCTTCGAGGTAGGCGTGCGCGACGGCTGCGAGGGTTTCGTCCGGGAGGGGGGGTCGTCCTCGCTTGGTCCGGTTCGCGGCGAGGACGGCTGACTCGAGGGCGTTCGTCTCAGCGTGGGTGAGCTCGTCGGGGCCGCGATCCCGACCCATGAGGACCTGGATGCCGTCGGTGCGCCACTCTTCCTGCGCCAGCGACTGCTGAGACATCGCGATGATCCGCCCGATCGGGATGCGACGGAGCACGTCGCTGGTGATGAGTTGCTCCGGCTCGGGTGAATCGTCCTCGTCCGTTTCACCGACGTCGGCCGAGTCGTCGGGGTCCACGAACGTGCTCCATCCGTCGAAGTAGCCCCAGCTGCTGCGGAACAGCTCGAGTTCCGTGACCTCCAGTCCGCGGCCGCGGTTGATCAAGATGCCATAGACGGTAACCGGCAGATCCTTGCTGTTGTAGACGAAGTCGGCGACGTAGCCTTTGCCGCGGGGGCGTTCCTTGATGTAGGTCTCCAGCCGCTCGGTCTGCCAGGTGGTCTCGTCCTCGGGGTCGAGGTCGTCGCGCTTCTCCCAGCCGGGGTCGAACACGGCGCCCTTGTAGAGGTCGATCAGCTGGCGCATCCGGCTGCGCTCGTAAGACAGGTCGCGGACCTCGAAGTGGTCGGAGCGGAGCCGCCGTTCGCCTTCGGGGGCGTCGGGGTTCTCGAAGTCGTCGGGGCCGAACTCGGGTTTCGGTGTCATGCCCACCACAATATTGCGACCTGTTCGCGAACATGATGGAAAAACCTGCCGAGTTGCGCCGCGACGATACTCGGCAGGCGGTCAGCGTTAGGCGATTTGGGCGGAACAGTCGCGGGCGGACCGCGCGGCCCAGATGGCAGCCGCTCGAGGCGTGCCGATGAGCTCAGCGAGGACTGGCGCGGGGATCTCGCGGGCGACCTTCGAGGAAATTGTGAAGGAAGGACGCAAGTTCGGAGTGTTTTCTCACAATCGCGAGTCAGAGGGTGTCAGATCGTTTGTGTAAGGGGTGTCTGCTTCTTATGGAAGGACGACGCTGATGACCATGATCGACAAAGAAGCTCGAGCGGAGCGACGGCGGCGGCAGGAGGAAGGCGCCAGACGGCTGCGTGAGTCGGGGGTGCTGGATGATCTGTTCGCGAAGATTGATGCTGGCGAGGTGCAGCTCGATGGCAGGGACGGGTTGATCCAGCAGTTGATCAAGACGGGCCTCGAGCGTGGTCTGGGCGCTGAGCTGACCGAACATGTCGGTTACGAGCGTGGTGATCCCGAGGCGCCGCTGCATGACAACTCCCGCAATGGTTCGTTCCCGAAGACGGTCTCGACGGTCGCTGGCGATGTCGAACTCTCGATCCCGCGGGACCGGAACGGGACGTTCATCCCGAGGCTGGTGCCGGTCGGTCAGCGTCGCCTCGGCGGGTTGGACGAGATGATCGTGTCGCTCTATGCCGGCGGAATGACGGTGCGCGATATCGAACACCACTTGGCGTCGACGATCGGCACCGAGATCAGTCGCGAGACGATCTCCAAGATCGTCGACGAGATTTCCGACGAGGTCCTTGCCTGGCAGTCTCGGCCGCTGGAAGCGTTCTACCCGGTCATCTACTTGGACGCGATCGTGGTGAAAGTCCGCGACGGCGGACACGTGCGCAACAAGGCCGCTCACATCGCGGTCGGCGTCGATATGGAAGGCGTCAAGCACGTCCTGGGCATCTGGGTGCAGCAAGCCGAGGGCGCGAAGTTCTGGGCCTCCGTCTGCGCCGAGCTCGCCAATCGCGGCGTCCGCGACGTGCTCATCGTCTGCTGCGATGGGCTCACCGGCTTCCCAGAAGCGATCGAGGCGACCTGGCCTGAATCGCTCGTGCAGACCTGCGTCGTTCATCTGATCCGAGCGTCAATGCGGTTCGTCTCCTACGGGCAACGCAAAGCCGTCGCCGCCGCGTTGAAGCTGATCTATCAAGCCCCCGACGCGGACGCGGCGAGGGCAGCGCTGGAGGCGTTCGCGGCCTCCGATCTGGGTCAGGGCAATCCGCACACGGTCGCCGCGTTCGAGAACGCGTGGGAGCGGTTCACCCCGTTCCTGGGGTTCCCGCCCGATGTCAGGCGGGTGGTCTATACGACGAACGCGATCGAGTCGCTGAACTTCCAGCTGCGGAAAGTGACCAAGAACCGGGGTCACTTCCCGAACGACGCGGCAGTCGTCAAACTGCTCTGGCTCGCGATCTGCAACATCGAAGACAAGCGAGCCCTCGAGCGGGCGAAGGAACGCGGCAAGCCCTCGAACGAGCGCAAAGCCCCACCGCGGCTGGTCGAAGGCGCCGTCACCACGAACTGGAAGAAGGCGCTCTCGCAGCTCGCGATCGCGTTCCCCGACCGAATCAACCCCTACCTCTGACCACCCACCGATGCCCGCTTACACAAACAACTTGACAGGCTCGCGAGTCAGCGCCCCACGACATCTCAGACACAATCGTCTCCCAGCTCCACAACTACTTCCTGGACCGCCTCGTGAACAAACTGGACATCAATGCCATACAGAAGGCCGTGTCTTACCTCGACAATGTCCCTTTCGAGTCCCTTCCGACTATGCCCGCTGGAACCCGCATCCTCTCCGGAGTATCAGCCCAAGTTCCTGTAGTGGTCAGCGTGTCTCTCCTTGCTGTCAGGTACGAACCCAACAGCAAGACCATGACGCTCAACGACAAGTGGCAGTCAAGCACTTCCTGAACAGCATCAGTGCTTCTGCAGGCCAATGAATGCGGCTAATTGCGATGAGCCAGATTTCGTTGAGCACGTGATCGTCGCACGGCCCTGCTTGGATGCGCAGTGTCTTCTCCTACGCACGAGCGCGGGAGCGGCGACTGGCCCTCAAGGAGTCGTTGACTCCAGGTAGGTGAGGACGCGATGCATCGCGCGGATCGCCTGTATGGCGTCGGGCTTCTCGACTCGCGTGTCGCCCTCATGGACGGCTACGTGGCGCTTTCCGTATAGGGCTTTACCCGCAGTCGCGACGTCAGCGGGAGCATCTGCAAGTCGGCGCTTCACATCGGGCGCACGTCCGCCGCACGCCGTCTCGACAGCGAGTCGCGCGGAGAGCACCGCCTCGCGATACCGGCCCCTGTCGAAGTGCGTCTGTGCGGTCCGCGTGTGTGCCGCGGGCGCCGACTCCTCCGTCAGCACGCGGAACGCATCCCGGTATGCGGTGTCGGGTGTCGGGCCAAGCAAGTAGGTGAGCTCAGCGCCGTCGTTATAGAGCACCACGTCGTATGAATCTGTGGCCGTGCCTCCGGAGACCAGCACGTAATCGTCGAATCCCTCCTTCTGGTAGAGGTTGGCCATGTGAGTGCTGGACCCTGTGAGCTGCGGACTGCTGAGGAATGTGAGCAGGTGGTCCTCGTTCTTGCCGTACACCTCGACCTTCCGGCCGGTGACCTTCTGCCGAAGACGCAAGCCAAGGCCCCCGTCCTCGACGGGATACTCCTCGATGTAAGCCCAGACGGATGTCGGAGGAGATGCGACGTTCGCAGTTGCGATGTGGACTTTCACCGAGAAGCCCTCGAATGCGACAGCGATTTCCTGAGCGCTTTGCTTCACGATCGGCGCGGAGATGGCAATGTGCTCCGCACGACTCCGCGGCTCAACGAGGCCGCCTCCATGCGCGTAGCAGTCCTGCAACAGGTTCGACAGCGGCGCAAACGACCTCAACGTCTGGTCGTCCATGAGAACCCTCACGAGCCGTCTGGTCGACTTCTCGCGAAGGCGAAGGTCGGGCGCGCCGGCGGCATTCTCGAACCGCTCGACGTAGCACTTGACGATGCCGGAACTCTGGGCGCTACGAGCAGTCACTTTCGCTGCCCGGGCAGTGCGTCGCGCCTTCAAGCTTGGTGGGCTCATCGCCTCAATGCCCCACTTTCGGCTCAGTATTCAGGACGATCGCAGGTCAAGTCCTGGGACGTGGTGTATCGGTGATCGTGTGATCCCTCGTGTCGAGGTCAGGCTGTGAGGGCCCGAAGGTCGGGTTCGATCACCTCCTCTGTGGTGGGTTCGCCGACGCGGCGTGCGGCGGCGAGGGCGTCGAGGCCGAGGTAGCGGCGTTGCTCGGCCCACTCGTCGTGTTGCTCGGCGAGGACGGCGCCGACGAGCCGGATGATCGCGTCGCGGTTCGGGAAGATGCCCACGACGTCGGTGCGGCGGCGGATCTCCCGGTTGAGGCGTTCGTTCGGATTGTTGGACCAGATCTGCCGCCAGATGCTCTTCGGGAACGCGGTGAACGCGAGGATCTCCTCACGTGCGGCCTCGAGGTGCTCGAACGACCTGGGGAGCTTGTGCTCGAGCGCGTCCAGGACGCGGTCGAACTGGGCGTGCACGGACTCCGCGTCGGGCTGGTCGAAAACCGTGCCCAGCAGGGTCTTCACCCATGGCCACGAGGACTTTGGGGTCACGCTCATCAGGTTCGCCGCGTAGTGGGTTCTGCACCTCTGCCAGGACCCGCCGACGGTCGCGCCGATCGCTGCGACCAGACCTGCGTGTGCGTCGGACGTGACGAGCTTCACGCCGGTCAGGCCTCTCGCGACGAGGTCGCGCCAGAACGTCAGCCAGCCGGCGCCGTCTTCGGTCGAGTTGACTTGCAGACCGAGGATCTCGCGGTAGCCGTCGGCGTTCACGCCGGTCGCGACCAGCACCGCGACCTTCACGACCCGGCCGCCCTCGCGGACCTTCATGGTGAGCGCGTCGGCGGCGACGAACGAGTACGGGCCGGCGTCCAACGGCCGGGTGCGGAACGCGGTCACCTGCTCGTCAAGGTCGCGCGCCATCTCCGACACCTGCGACTTCGACAGCCCGGTGATCCCGAGGGTCTTCACCAGGTCATCCATCCGACGGGTGGACACGCCGAGGAGGTAGCTGGTCGCGACCACGGTGGTCAGTGCGGCCTCCGCGCGGCGGCGGCGTTCCAGCAGCCACTCCGGGAAGTAGGTGCCCTGCCGGAGCTTGGGGATCTTCACGTCGATGGTCCCGGCGCGGGTGTCGAAGTCGCGGTGGCGGTAACCGTTGCGACGGTTCACCCTGTCGTCGCTGATCGTGCCGTAAGCGGCGCCGCAGATCTGGTCCGCGTCCGCGGATAGCAGCTGGTTGATGAACGTGCCGAGCATCTCCCGCAGCAGATCGGGAGACGCCTGCGCGAGGTGGTCTTCGAGGAAGCGGGCAGGGTCGATATCGTGGGGTGAGACGGTCATCGTCGGGGTCCTTTCGAGATGGATGTGAAGAGTTCTCTCGAAGGATCACGCGGTGACCGTCGCTACGTCCGCAGCGACACGGTCACCCGATCCGTACACCACCTTGCCGGACGCCACCCGATCGCAGACTATCTAGGAGCGGGCGCAGTCGCTTGCTCTGCTCCAAACATCCGGTCGACCGGATTTCCAGCTTGAGCATTCGCACCCCAGCACAGCGGCGGGATGTCAACTCTGAGCGGATTCCCCACCCTTCTAGCGGTGCAGGGTGCGTATTGGAGAGGAGCGAATAGCTGATGCGTTCGTCGAGTTGCCGAGCCTCGCCATGCGCGTTTGCCAAGCCGGACACGAGTCCCTTGACTCGGACTCGGACTCGGACTCGGACTCGGACTCGGACTCGATGGAGGCATGGAGTGCCGGCAATCGCAAGAACCTCGTTGAACGCGCGATCCGAAACCCGCGATGGTAAGCCTTGAACCCGGTCTACCGGCGTTCTTGGGGGGCGAACGACCAGCGCCTCCATGGTGGGCTCGACCTCCGCACGCCCGCCGAGGTCGAGAACGCGTGCCGTGCTGGCTCGAATCAGCCCACCACAGCAACTGCGAGATCAGGGCACCGACTGGAGCGAAACTCTGGGTGGCTCACATTCCCGTCGCCACGGCATGATCCTTCTTCTTGCTGATCGTCAGGAATCCGTTCCTCGGATTCTCCTTGACAACCCGGTCTCTCGGCAGTGCCGTTGGTTCTCCCTGACGGTTTCTACGGACCTTGGCAAAGAAGTAGATGGTCTGAGGCCTCCCTCCGCGCAGGGTAACCGAAGTTCGGTGCAAGTAGTACGGAACTCCCCGTGAGTTGAGGTGAACATACCCGTCCGACGTACCGACGAGCTTCTCTACTACCTCGTCGACGAAGGGGTGCCGAATGGCGGTTGCCGACAGGAAGTCGAGCGCGCGGCTCTGGAGATCTGTGACGCGGCCAGATGCAAGCTCCTTCAGAAGGTCGAGAACAAAGTCACGACCAGCGGTACGACGCATGCACCAGGCGACGAAATCCTCAGCGAATCGATCGGGGTACAGCGGCCGTAAGTACGGACTGACTGCGGTGTTATGAGTCCCGCTACCCTCCTCCGCAGGGTACAGCTGGGCATGCCGATCTATGAGGGACTGAGCGTCTGCATCGTTGCCTGCGAGACGCGCCGTGCGTAGGAGCTGCCTCGCATCAGCCGAACTTCCAAGAGGGCCGAATAGGGTGGCAGCCAAGACTGTCCTCGACACTCGGTCAATCTCCGCCGTGGCGACCACCGCCGGCAAAACAGGAGCCAAGCCCACCGACCAGTACTTGCGCTCGTGAGTCAGAAGGAACTCCGACAGATCAGCGCCCGACGGGATCGTTTGCTGGTTGTTCTGCGCCAGAACCGTCGCAAGTGCCGCCATGTGCAGACCGAGCAGCGAGTTGTCTGTGCTCTTCGGGCTGGCCGGCGGCGCCAGCTTCTTCAGCGGGAGTTTCATCGCGGACTGGAACGCGGCCACTGCCTCGCCGAATGCGGTAGTGGACTCAAGCGTGCCACTGGCGAACAAGGGTTCCAGACGGATGGGAGCGGCGAGATCGTCAACCTGACGATCCAGAGTCGAGGCGATCAGCTCCCACAGCCCATAGTCCATTCGCGCGAGGAGCAGTACACGCAAGTATCCCGGCCCCGCTTCTTCCGCCAAGTCCAGGATCATCCGCGCAAGGACTTCTATGTTCCACCGCTCTGCATAGTCGACGACAACGAGTAGCCGCCCAGACCTAACGCGGGGAGCGTTGGCGCCCGCCTTTTCGACTGCCTGGACCACGTCCCATCCACGCCCAGCCGCCCTCCGAGCGACTTCCGTCGCTAGCCGACTGGGTCTGCCGCACCGGTAGGTGACATCTGAGTTGGGTTGCCCGGGAGGGTGCCCTGGAAGGATGTCATCGTGCCCAAGCCCTATCCCTCGGAGTTCCGTGACGATGTCGTGCGCGTCGCTCGGGGCCGCGAGCCCGGAGTGACGATCGAGCAGATCGCGACTGACTTCGGGGTTCACCCGATGACCCTCACGAAGTGGTTGCGGCGTGCCGCGGTCGAAGAGGGCACAAAGCCGGGCGTGACCCGGTCCGAGGGTGCGGAGCTGCGGGAGGCGCGGAAGCGGATCCGGCTGCTGGAGCAAGAGGTCGAGGTGCTGCGGCGGGCGGCGGCGTATTTGTCGCAGGCGAACCTGCCGGGAAAAGGCTCTACCCGCTCGTGACCGAGCTCGCCGTCGACGGGATTCCCGTCGCGGTGACGTGCCGGGTGCTCAAGCTCGCTCGCCAGCCGTACTACCGATGGCTGGCAACCCCCATCACCGATGCTGAACTCGTTGCGGCGTATCGTGCAAACGCGTTGTTCGGCGCGCACCGCGACGACCCTGAGTTCGGCTACCGGTTCCTCCTCGACGAGGCCCGCGACGCGGGCGAGGTCATGGCGGAACGGACGGCATGGCGGATCTGCCGTGACAACGGTTGGTGGTCCGCGTTCGGGAAGCGTCGCCGTGGGAAGAGTCGGCGTCCTGGCCCGCCGGTCCACGATGATCTCGTGCGCCGGGAGTTCACCGCCGACGCGCCGAACCAGCTCTGGCTCAGCGACATTACAGAGCACAAGACCGGTGAAGGCAAGCTCTACCTCTGCGCCATCAAAGACGTGTTCAGCAACCGGATCGTGGGGTACTCGATCAGCGACCGGATGAAGGCTCGTCTCGCGGTCGACGCTGTCAACAGTGCCGTCGCGCGGCGCGGAAACGTCGCCGGCTGCGTGGTCCACACGGACAGAGGATCCCAGTTTCGCGCGAGGAAGATGGTCCGCGCTCTGCACCATCACGGGATGGTCGGATCAATGGGCCGAGTCGGCGCGGCGGGCGATAACGCGGCGATGGAATCGTTCTTCAGCCTGCTGCAGAAGAACGTCCTCAACCGACGCTCCTGGGCCACCCGCGACGAGCTCCGCATCGCCATCGTCACCTGGATCGAACGCACCTACCACCGACGCCGCCGACAGAAGCGGCTCCACGGCTTGACCCCGGTCGAGTACGAAGCAATCATGAACACCGACGTCGCCCTCGCGGCGTGACTATAACCCGTCACCTATCCGTGCGGCAGACCCACTCTTACCCTGGCCACCGTCACCATGCACTAGTTGCACAGATGTGCGCGAGGCGCGACCCTCCAGCCACATCTCCAACATCTGTCGCTCACGACGGTCGTGTGAATCGGCCTGACTTTCGTTCCTATCGGGAGCCTTGTCCAGCAGGTGCCGGATTGGCTGATTCCAGGTCAGCGTAGTACGCGTCTTCGACCTCGATCGGGGTGCGCATGTCGAGCTCGCCGTGGAGGCGCTGATTGTTCCACCACCACACGTACTCAAGGGTTGCTAGCTCGACCTGCTCGACGGTTCGCCAGGGGCCGCGCTGACGGATCAGCTCGGTCTTGTAGAGACCGTTGACCGCCTCCGCGAGGGCGTTGTCGAACGAGTCGCCGACGGTCCCGGTGGAGGGTTTCGCGCCGAGTTCCTCGATCCGATCGGTGTAGACCACGGCGAGGTAGTTCGATCCGTGATCGGCGTGATGAACCAGGCCGTCGAGGCGTCCGCCGGCGTCCCAGGCGGCCATATCGAGCGCCCGTAGTGGCAGGATGTCGGACTTGAGCGTGGCTGCGACGTTCCAGCCCACGATGCGACGCGAATAGACATCGGTGACGAACGCGACATACGCGAACCCGGACCATGTTGCGACGTATGTCACGTCAGCGACCCAGAGGCGGCGCGGGCCGGGGGCAGTGAACCGGCGTTGCACGAGATCCTTCGGCTTCTCCGCTGCCGGGTCGGACTTCGTCGTGAACATCCGCTTGGACCGCTTCACGCCCTCCACCCCGGCGAGCCGCATGAGCCGTTCGGTCTGATCGCGACCGATCTCCCACCCTTGCCGCCGCATGAGTGCGTGCATCTTCCGGCGTCCGTAGACGCCGTAGTTCTCCGCATGTAGGCGAGCGACCTCCGGCACCAGCAGGTCGTCGCGCAGCTGCCTCGCTGACGCCGCACGGCTGACAGCGGCGCGGTAGCCGCGCGCGGTGAGGAAGCCCTGGACTGCCGGTTTGAGGACCCGGCAGATGAGCTCGACCCCGAAACGATCCCTGTGTTCATCGATGAACCGGACCATCTCGGTCAGGGGCGGTCGAGCTCCTTCGCGAAAAACACGCTCGCAGCCTTGAGGATCTCGTTGGCCTTGCGCAGTTCGGCGTTCTCCTTCTGCAGCCGCTTGATCTCCACCGCCGCGTCCGTCGTCAGCCCGGGCTTGACACCGGCGTCGACCTCGGCCCGGCGCTGCCACAGTCGCAACGTCTCCGGGCTCATCCCCAGCAGCCCAGCCACATGCCTAACCGCGCTCATCATCGTCGGGTGCGACGGCCGCGTCTCCGCGAGCATCCGCAACGCCCGCTCACGCATCTCCGGCGAATACTTCCTGTTCATCGTGTTCCATCCTTGCTTGAAGAACGGAACGAAAGTCAGGCCGATTCAGTCCGGGACTTCCGACCAGCTGGTTCAACTCATCCAATACTTCGCACCAGGCGGGCCGAGCGGGCTTCACGCTAGCTTCACCCCCGCATAGTCCAGGCTGATTTTGTGTCCAGTTTCCAGCATGGACCATGGTGGACAACCCCCGGGACACGATCGTCGTCAAGACCACGCGACGACCCACGGGAGCAATCATGACGATTGAATCGGCACTCCACCTCTTGTCCATGCCTGTTGTAGTGCACGTGGTTGCCGGAGCCATAGTGGTGCTCCGACTGGCCACTGCCGCGATCAACTTCGCTATCGCCGTTCGCCGTGGGTATCTTTCCCTTCGGTATCCGAACGGGAGAGCGCCCTCTCGGGGAAACGACGGAGATTGAAACGTTGAGCAGGTCAACGGACGCGCACGCTGACGCATCCCCCGTTACCCCCCGGTAGTGTCCAGTGAAGGCGGCCCATTTGACGGCAGTCTTATCGGCAATACCCCTCAACTCAGCGAGAACCGGCGCGAGGACTTCGCCAGCGAGGGATGGCGGGAATGGCTTAGGCGGACGCCGACCGCGACGACGTGTCCGCTGAAGCTCTCTCGGACGAGATGACGGCGGGGTACCGTCCGGGGAGGAGCCATGCATGCTCCCGGCTCACGATCGAGGGCGTGCCTGGCTTGTCGAGGCGGCGGCGGATCAGCGAGAACCCGCCTCAGCGCACCCACACCGCTGTGCCCGGCTTAGGGGATCTTCTAACAGTGCAGGGTGTGTACACGTGTGGAGCGAATAGCAGCCGTCTCACACGAACGCCAGGAGCGCGCGCGTCGCTAGGGAATGTGCATTCTGCAGGCTCAGCGAAGTTCGTAGACTCTCCTCATGCCTAGTAGCTGCAACGAGCAGGCCTGCGGGTCGAGTAGCCCAGGGCTCAAGGCAAACGTGGCCAACTTCTTGGAACGGGCTGCGCGGATCGCCAACAACCCGCTCGCCGGACAAGATGCTCAGTTCAGTGTGCAGATGCGACTCGACCTGAGAACGCGTGAGGTGAGTGCGACTGGCTTCGATTCACAGGTCCTCCCCGAGGACGACTGGCTAACGATGGCTGTGCGGATGAGACCGATCATTTTCCTTGAAAACGATCCGGTGAGCGTTAAGAATCTGACTACCCAGATCGAACGCGAGCACGTTCTGCTGCGGGGGCAGTTGAGGTCGGCTCGAAGCGGTCTCGCGGCCTGGAAACGGCATGCGTTCGTGTATGCGGGGAACCTCGGCGGAACCCCACCGTCGATGGCATCTGGCGATGTTCGTCGTCAGATGGTCAAGATCGGACCACCGGGCGCTTCGCCGTCCGGAGTGCCGGTCGAAGGTCTTGCGACGGACTACGACTACGCGAACACCTACCTCAACGCGATGGTGTGGCATTCGGACACCGATAAGTCCATCGAGTACCAAGATGCCGCTGAGTACATGAAGCAGCACTACCGGAAGTGTGCGGAGATCCGTGTCCTCAGCGCAGCCAAGGACATCATTCCCCCGCTGCGGCGATGGATTCTGGATGCTCGATCCGACGGTCATGACTTCTGAACGGCGTGCGGGCCGCGGTGACCACCAGCTGCGGTGCGAACACACGCCGTGACGACGGGCGACCGGTGCAGCTGAGTTGCCGCTCAAGTCTGCAAGCGGGGGAACCCGCCCGCGACGTCGTCATGCGGCTGGCCACGATTTCAGGCTGCGGCTGTTGCTCTCTGTGGCGACGGCGTTCAGCGCGGGCTGAGCTCCTGCGCGTCGAGGATTGGCGGTGTGAGGAGGTACAGCTCGCAGACAACGCCCTTGACGTGCTACTTGATGAAGCTCTGCCAGTCATCGCTGGCTTCGACGCCACTGGCGCCATCTCGATTGATGGTCAGCCATTTCTTGGATGTACCGTCCTCGGCACCCCAGCCGAGTGCTCGCTCCACGTCTCGGCGGCGCGGCTCATCACCGAAGGTGACGACAAGGACCCGCGGCTTCGGGTCACGGTCGATGAACTCGGCTCTTAGCGCGGCGTTGACTGGATCGTCTTTGAAGGAGTAGCCGATGATGAGCCAGTGATCTGCCTCGGCCAATCCATCGGCGAACATCGTGTACGCAAGGTCGAAGGGGAACTGAGCGACGTGCTCGGCCTTGTCTTTCCGATTCGCGAGAACGACTACTGGCCTGACGTTGGTTGTCCTCTCTCGGACCGCGCGCCATTGATCACCGTCGTCCAGCATTTCCTTGGGTAGCTTGGCGTGTATCTTCCCATCCCGCGTCGCCCAGAACGTGAGTGATCCGTGGATGTGCAGCAGCTGCACTCGTTTGCTTCTTGGGAAGTCATCGCTACTTGATCTGAGCGCCTGCACGGTGCGCTCAACCTGGTCGTCGACGACGACTTTCACGTGACGGTAGCCGTGGCCCATATCGGCGAGCTCCGGCTGACACACTGTAAGGAGCGATGCAAGCAGGAGGGTGTCGTAGTTGAGATTTGCGATGACGACCTTGCCATCGAACGCTCCGGTTATCGCCGTCACTAGGTGCGTGGGTCAGATCCTTCCGTTAACGCGCCGGGGTGAATCCGGTGGATAGCGCGGGGTGCTGGGAGAATCGATTCATGACGGTGACTGCCAGCCTGGAGGGTCTGTTCGAGGTCGAGCCGGGTGAGGCGCGGGCGCCGGGATCGGCTGCACCGGCGGGTGCGGGCAAGACGTTCCGTGGGTATGACCAGGGGCAGTGTTTCCTGCTCCCGCCGAGTCTGGATGACTGGCTGGACGAGGATGATGAGGCCCGGTTCATCTCCGAGGTCGTCGAAGAGCTCTTGGATCTGACGCCGGTCTACGCGTCGTACGCGTCCGCCTCGGGTGCGCCTCCGTATGACCCGCGGATGATGTTGAAGCTGCTGCTGTTCGCGTACGCGACGGGCGTGACCTCGTCTCGTGAGTTGGAGCGGCGCTGCAAGCGCGATATCGCCTTCCGGTGGCTGTCGGGCAACCAGGCGCCCGACTACCGGTCGCTGGCCCGGTTTCGTCGGCGTCACCTGGATGCCCTGCCGGGGTTGTTCCTGCAGGTGCTGCGGGTCTGCGCGGAGGCGGGGCTGGTGCGGTTGGGGCGGGTCGCGCTGGATGGCACGAAGCTGGCTGCGAACGCGTCGCGGCATAAGGCGATGAGCTATGACCGGATCGTGCCGAAGATCGATCAGCTCCAAGCCGAGGTCGCTGCGCTGCTCGCCGAGGCGGAGGCGGTCGATGAGGCCGAGGATCAGCAGTTCGGCCAGGACCGGCGCGGGGACGAGGTCGCCCCGGAGCTGGCCCGCCGTGAGGGGCGCCTGGCAAAACTACGTGCCGCGAAGGACGCGATCGAGGCCGACGCCGCCGAGAAGGCGGCAGCCGTGGCGCGGAAGAAGGCCGACGCCGCCGGTCAGCCCCCTGAGCAGGCCGACGCGGCCGTCGCGACTGCGGTGGACACGGCGGCGCCGAAGCCGAAAGCGCAACGCAATTTCACCGATCCTGAGGCGCGGATGATGAAGACGGTCCGCGGCTTCGATTACGCGTTCAACGCGCAGGCCGTTGTCGATGAGGGCCACCAGATCGTGTTGAGCGCCGAGGTCACCCAGCAGGCCACCGATATCCAGCAGTTCGTCCCGATGGCCGAGCAGACCCTACGGAACCTCGACGCGGCAGGAATCGAGCGTTCCCCAGAGGTCGTCCTCGCTGACGCGGGCTACTGCTCGGAAGCCAACCTCGAAGCCGCCGACGATCTGGACGCACAGGTGTTGATCGCGACGGGACGGCAACGTCACGGCGAGAGCTTCCCTACCGCCGGCGCCCCGGACCCGGCCCCAGAGGACGCGAGCCGGCGGGAGCGGATGGCGCACGCGCTGCGCACCGAGCAGGGCCGCACCGACTACGCGCGCCGCAAAGCCATCGTTGAACCCGCGTTCGGGCAGATGAAGACCCGGCAAAACGCCGGACAGCTCCGGCTACGCGGACTCGCCGGCGCCCAAGGCGAATGGCTACTCCACACGATCTGCCACAACCTCCGCAAGCTCCGCGTCGCTACAGCCGCCGGGCTGGCGCCCGCATAGGCCTCCCCAGGGGTCCCTGGGCGTCACAGCACGCACCGACAGTCGCCACGAGCCCCTCGCCGTGCGATCCCGCACGCTCTCACACCGCAACGGCCCGCCCGTTCCCGTTCGCGACCGTCAGCGCGCGATGCCAGAGTCAACGCCGCGCGCCACGCCACCCGATTCTGACCCGCGCACCTAGGTCGTACAAACTCTGCGCCTCGTCGACGTAGGCGTGCGAACGTTCCGCTATGACCTCTAGGACGTGGGATATCCCTGTGTCGCGTACCCGTTCCGCGAACCTCGAGACTCGCTGTATGGCCTTTCGGAGCTTCTCGTCGGCGGGCTGGGTTAACTCAGCGAGAGTGTCCAGCACATCCAGCGTGCGGGATTCTGCGCCGAAGGCGCCCACAAGCACCTCGAAGTCCGCGGCACTGGTGGCGCCGTCTGGGAGAGCGCGCTCCGCGAGCTCTTTCATTGCGATCACGACGTCACCGCCGTCCGCCTCCTCGATGCGGCGGAGAACCTCTTCTGTGATGCTCTGCAGGTTCAACTCGGGGTTGAAAGCGATCGACAGTCCGTTCCCTGCGAGAACCGCGACACTGCGGCCATCCGTCACTACGACCCCCTCCAGATATGTGCGCGGATCGGGTTTGCTTCCCTCCCGCTGACACACAGTATCCGACCGCTTTTCGACGGTGCTCCGTCGCCAGTCGAGTGGACGAGTAGACGGGGGCTCTGAGCCCGGTCGCGTCCCGGAACCCATTGAGTCCCGCGCTCCCGACGCCCGCTCCACTGGCGCAGGGTCGATATTCACCTTGGGATGAATGCTCGTCCTGAGTTGCGTTGGGCGCTACAGCCGCACCGGTCATGGGAGGCAGGGGCGGCCCACGTTGTCAGCGGCTGTGCGGGGCGCCCTTCTCCGTGTAGTACCGGAGAAGCGGAGACGTCATGTCGCGGACACCGTCACCGATGACGATCGAACGCAGCAAGTACCCGTACCCGAACCCCGCCGACATCAGCCGCATCGACAACACATCGGAGGGGTGCGCGGGCCGCCCCTTGTCGTCAGATGACGCGTCTGGGGTGCTCTGGCCCGTCACCACGGGGCTGTGGGAACATGGAATCAGCCGCCGCCACACCGGGCGCGGTTTCGGGCGACGGAGGTGCAGTGTGACCGAGACAGTCACGTTGGGCGCTGACTTCGAGCGCGGCATCCGCTTCGAGGGGCTGCGTGAGTCGATCACTGGTGAGATCGCCCGCCGCAATGCCGCCGCCCACACAGCCGGACTCGACACCCCCGAGGGACGACGGCAGACCGACGCGATCGCCGCGCTCGTCCAGGTACGCAAACGCCTCCGTTCCGACGACGACGAGCAACTGCTGATCGCCGAACTGCTGCTGCAGGTGCAGGACAGCGACCGCGCCCACGCCCGCGCGTGATGACCGATCCGACCCGGTTCCAGCTCACCGACGCCGACAACGAACACATCTTCCGCACACGACTGCTTCCGCTTGAGTTCCCCGGTCTGCACGCCGCTTCAGGCCCGAGCGCGCACTTCTTCGGCGCGCAACCGGGGGCCGGCAAGTCCGTGGCCCAGGCCGCCGTCATCACCGAGCTGGCGCACCGCGACAGCTGGGATGCCGTCGCCGCGATCATCGGGGACGACTACAGGCCCTACCATCCCGACTATGCGCGGCTCCTGGCCGAGAGCGACGAGACCGCTGCGTTCTACACCGACCGCGACACCGCCCGGTGGGTCGAGCGAGCCATCGAGCATACGCTCACAGTGCGCCCGCATGTCATCGTCGAAGGAACGCTACGCCGGGCCTCCGTCACCATCGACACCGCCCGCCGCTACCACGACGCCGGATTCGACACGCACCTGCACGTCCTCGCCATCCACGAGGTCGTCTCCCGTCTCCGAATCTTCGGACGCTACCTCGACCAGCTCGATCGCGACGGCCACGGCCGCTACACCCTCCCCGCGGCACACCGGGTCGCTTACGACGCTCTCCCCGGCTCGGTCGCTGACATCCTCTCCGCCGACGTATTCGACACGGTGACCGTCCACAACCTGCACGGCACCGTCATGCACACCGCCGGCCCTGGCCGCGACGACGCACAGGCGATCCTCGCAGCGATCGACCGTGAGCGGGCCTCCGACCATCTCGACACGAGCGGCTTGCTCGCCATCGCAGACGCCTACCTCGACCGCGCACGAGCAGCCGGTCCCGCCATCACCCCCGACCTCATCGCACTCTGCCAGGACATCGCAACCACCGCGTACACGCCCTCGTGAAGAACCAGGAATCTCCGACTACTCGTTACATGCAGAGGTCGTGAAGAGTGCGAGCAAAGAGTAAGGGTGTATGCACGAGAGATCTACCCGCAATTGTGAGTCCGCGCTTCGCCACGCCGGCGACTTGGCTGCGCGATTCCGGGCATCATAGATATCTCTTGGCAGCCTCCTTCAGATGACTTCCGGCGTTCGCTCTGCGACTTCTGTTAGCCGACGTCCCACGTGTTCTCCTGCGCGACCTGCGTAAGCGGCGGCAGCTGGGTCCCCTTCTTCGCCGCCAGCGTGTTGATGGCGCTCTCTACGATCTGTACAGGCCACAGTTCGGGAGCCGACATCACCTCGGCCACGCGGGACGCAGTCAACGCCCCCAGCTTCACCGTCGGTGGCAATTCCTCCAGTGTGGCGCCGCGGACGATGTCTATGCCGACTGTTCGACGTGGGTGCACCGCCGCGAACAACTCGCTGGGCTCTATTCCTGCCTCCGCGACGTCTTCGAGTGCTTTCTCCAGCTGCTTGTCGATCCATCCTGTGGGTTCGGTGCTCACCACGCGTATCAGCCAGAGAACACGCCCCGTGGCCCGAATCGTCCCGACGCGTACCGCCTCGTCCAAGGGAAGCCGTCGTCCCCGTGAGATGCCATGACCGGCGACGAGGGCGTCGCACACCGTCGAGTACTGCGCCGGAGACATGGCTCCGACGGAGAGTTCGAGATGCGCTATCGATTCGATGAGGACGTCCTGACGGGCATGCGAGAGGAGCCCCACGACACGGAGGTCACGTTCGGTATCGGTAGCTGCGGTCCGCAGCGCGTCTTGCCACCATTGCGCGTCGTCGGAGTGGGTGCGGAACGAGTGCTCGGTACGAAGGGCACTGTTCAGGTGCGGGTTTGACGTCACTATGGCGAGGTCGGTTGCTGACGGGAGGGAAGCAACCGCGCGCCCAAGCACCCAGCCCTCGCCCCATACTCCGGCGATGGAGACCAGCGATTCGACCCCGTCGCTTGTCTTCTTGCCGAGGAAGAGATGAGCCGCGCGCGCCGCTCCCAGGGGATCTTGTTCGTTACGACGGGCCCGCGGTAGTCCCGCTCTGTTCTTGGTGACGATCGCGGCCGCGAACTGGCTCAGCAACGCGACCGGCGTTGCCTGCGCAGCCTCGGCAACCACACCCCGGTTCTGTTCGCGAAGTACGAGTTGAAGGATACGGTCGTCGTCGCCGTCGTAACCGCCAGCGAGGAGCAGGTGGGCGAACGCTACCTCTTCGTCGGCAGCGACCTCGAGCGCCGCGACCAGCCGTGCAGTTTCATCCGGATCTAGCGAGCCCAGTGCTTGTAGGGTCGCCGCGACCTCCACCCACGATGAGCTGGGCCTGTATTGCTCCCACCACCACGCGACCAGGTCGTCGTCCACTGTCGCGTGGCGGTACAGGCTCGAAGCGACCGACCTGACCGGACCGTTGCCGTTCTCCAGGCGCTGACGTAGGTAGGCGACTGCTTCGGCGCGTCCGGCGCGGTCGCTGAACTGCAGCGGGATGCGGGTGCTGTCGAGCAAGCCCAGTTCCCCGAGAGTGACTCCCGATCCGTCGAGAACAAACGCTACGACCTTTTCCAACACAGTCGACGACTGCGCCTGATAGACGCGGTCCGCTAGCGTCAGAGCCGCTGTCGCGCGAACCAGTGGGTGCGGGCTGACAGCGTTATCTGCCGACCTGAAGTTGTCATGGAGGGAACGGACCTCGCCCTTCGTGAACATGCCCACGAAGAAGCGCGTCACATTTGTCCAGTAGGCGCGGGAGAGCAGCGCGGTCGCGCCGTCGTCACGGGAGTCGCCGACACCTCGGGAGGTGAGGTTCTCGAACAGGTGCCAGGCGGCGAAGTACTCGCGCAACGATTGGACTTCGAACTCGAATTTCCCTTCGCGCTCTACTAGGCACAGCACCCGCGAGGTGATGGCGGAGTAGATGGCGTCTGCGAGCTTCTGTGCGTCTGGTTGTCCTTCGAGTCGGACGCGGAGGACACGTCGCAGTTCGTCTTGACCGATGCCACCCTCGAGCGCGCCGAGCTCGGTCTGCGAGTGTAGGTACCAGCCGAGGTAGGCGTGTGTGTCGACAAGCACGTTGCGGTGCTGGGCGAGAAGCGGTTCCTTGTTCTCGGCCTGTTCCCGATCGAGGGAAGACTCGAGGTAGTTGCGAAAGAGCTCAGTGCGCTGCTCGGGCAGGAGTTGGCGTCTGTGGAGAAGGTTCAGCAGGATGGCCAGCTGCATGGGCGAGGAGGCGAGCTCCTGGATGTGAGGAAGGTGTTCGTTGTCGTGGAACGCTGTCGCGAGCCGTTCGGCAGAGTCCGGTTCGAGCGCGTTGACCTCGATCCACCTGTTGAGGTACTGCCTCCGCAGCCCTGGGGTGAGCGGTAGCACTTGGAGAACGGTGAACGTGCCCGAAGCGGTCAACGCGCTCAGCGAGCTGCCCGGGCGGGTGCTGACGAGGACGACGAGGTTCGCGGCCAACGCATTGAGCCTGTCGCGGGCTCGAGCGATCTCGGTCGTTACCTCGTCTCGATCCTGGACGTTCGGGATTTCGTCCAGCCCGTCCAATGCGAGAAGCAGTGGCTCGGTGGCCAGCATCATCTCGAAGTCGTCGGCTGTGAACTCGTGTGTTCGGGTGTGCCGGGTGATGTCGCCAAGAAGATACCGTTCGAGGTCGGTGCGCGCTTCGGATGCTTCTTTTCCTTCTTGGACGGCGCGTTCCCTCTGGATGCGTCTCCATTGTGCATAGCGACGCAGATCCAGGCGGAGTGGGATTCGCGCCAAACCTGTGCTGCGCACAAGGCTGACATCCTGCGCGTCGTAAGTGCTCTTGTCCAGCCGTCGCGCCCGGTAGTACTGGGCCAGGTATTGCAGAATGGTCGACTTGCCCTGCCCCGGTCCGCCGACCAAGACCGCGTTCTCCTTCCACTCCGGGTGCAGCAACATCTGCGCAGCCCCGGCGACGAGGAGGCTCCGCCGACTGTCCGCGGGCAACGGGTCGCCAGGGTGCGCGCGAGAGATCTCGCCAACCAATGCAGCAGCGCGACTGTCTGCCCGGCAACCAAGCGGGACGTCCACGAACATCGCATCCACGCGCGCTTTCAACTCGGCCTGCTGGAACTGGACGAAGTCCTCCGCCCCGTACCGGTCGGCCATATACGCGCGAATCGCGGGGCTGAACTTCGCTCGCTTGTCCTGCTGACGCACATGCTGAGCTTTCATCTGCTCGAGCTGCGCCACGGTGAAGTGACGGCCGTCGTCGGAGTCGATGAGGGTGTGATGGGTAGGACAGAGGAGGATCAGATTGTCGGGACCGTCGACGTCTTCGTACAGAGGGTCGTGACGCGGCCCCCGCGGCCGGCCGGAACGAATGTGCGCCTGCTCACCCACGACAACGCTGCCGTCCCCGTCTCCAGCGTCAATGGTGAGCGGCTGAACGCACAACGTGTAGGCGCAGACGTTGTGCGATGTGCCCCACAGCACCTTCTGCGTCGCGACAGTGATGGTCATCCAGAACCCTCCGTCGCCATCTTGTCAGAGCCGAGTGCCGGCCCGTATGTCGACGCAACCTCGCGACTCCCGCGCGGTATGCGTGGCATGCGCGGTAGGTCACCGTCGACGCCGTGGAGCTACCCAGCCGATTACCACGGTCTGGTTCAACGGGGTCTGCTGCAGTGCACAGCACTTCGCTAGGCTCTCACTGTTGATCAGGACGGGGTTCGAATGGCGATCGCTGCAAGGACATGTGCGACCGCGACGCCTGGCGCTCAAGACCCGGTCTACGTGACATGCGCTCCGCCGGTTCAGTACCAGTCGCTCTACTACCACCGTCCCGCCGCGAAGCTCCCGGGCAAGTCTCGCTGGATCTTAAGCAGCGACGATGAATGTCATGCGTTCTGCCACGCGTCGGATCGGGGCTGGATAGATTCGCGCGGGAAGCACTGGTTCGTCATGCCGGACGCCAGCGTCATCGGTGCGAGCCGGGAGCGCATAGCGACGTTCACCCGGTCTGACGTCGGTATCCCTTGGCACGGCTACCCTGTCTCCGCGCTTCCGGACGCTGTGGCGCGCACTTCCGTGCCGCCCGAAGTGCTTCGCGCTTGGGAGCAAGAAGGGGCAACGACGCGAGGACTCATCAAGAAGCTCTGGAAGCGCAGAGCATGACAAGGGCCGCGCTGTTCCAAGCGATCCTTCCCGGCGAGTGGGCAGAGGGGTGGCTCTATAAAGACCATCTGTTTCTCTGGACTACAGATGGCGACCTCGTTCACACGCCCGTGGCTCGCCTCGTTTCGCAACTACATGGCACCCACGGCCCGGAGGTTGCTCTCGCCGCACAGTTCGCGCTCTTCCGCAATGACTGGAAGGGGGGCATGCAGATCGAAGCGCTCACTCGTGTGCCGCGTATCCGCGACGCGCTGTCTGACACCGTCAGCGCCGCGAGCAAGGTCGCTCGGGTGGAGTTCGCTGATCCGCCGATGGAGTCCGTAGACATCGAGTCCGTGCCCGGCTTCCTGCTCTCGGTGTCGATTTACGGCAATCACGCCTTCATCGCAAGCAGCGACGGGCTGTTCGAGACGAACCTGAACCCTGAATACTTGGGCCAAGAGCACTACCTCGAGTCGCGGCTGAGCTTTGCCGTCCACGACCTTGATACGAATTACGGTGCTGTCGCGGCATCCGCTTTCGAGGAGGGGCTTTGGTTCGATCGGATCGACTTTGGCCACGAGGAGGGACGTTCCCAGGGGAACTCAATGCAGCGACTTGCCGACTTCTCCAGTGGTGTGTCGATGGCGTCCAAGGACCTGTTGAATTTCGTAGAAGAAGGAATCCCCAATCTTTACCTGGGGGCCTCTGAACGACGTCTCCAGAGCCCGAGGTCCCGCTTCCCCAGCCACATGATCACCGGCTACCGTCGCTCTGATGACGACCTTGCGATGCTGTCTGCGCGGAGCCTCGGTATCGACGAGTCGCGAGTACGAGAAGGCGGGGTGCGAGTGCTCGCAAACTCTAAGCAGCGGCTGCTGTACGACGTTGACGGTGATTTGCGTGTGGCCCGGTTGCGGACCCTGGACGGAGTGAAGCTTGACCGGGCTGCCGCGCTAGGCGTCCGCCTTGACGATGCGACCGCCGGCGGTGCTCCCGTGTCCACGCACGCTATGGCGGGCGGCTTTCTTGTCGAAGGACAGGAACGCGTGTCATGGATCGATCATGACGGCGTGCTAGAGGTCTCCTCACAACCTGCCGTTACCGTGCGGACATTCCCTGGTTCACGGCACTTCATCGACACCGCACTCATCATCGAAGAGGATCGCGCCATACTCGTCGGGTTTCTCGACATCCCCCGGTCGTAGACGTTCATTCCGCGACAAGCGCCCCTGGGTACGCTTTCCACACAGGCGGGACATATCCCGATATCGCAGCTGGTGGGGGTCTGTCACCTCTTATGGGTATAACAACTGACTGGTGCAGGGTGCGTATTCAACGGGAGCGAATAGCTCCGAGAACCGAGGCTGCGCGGTTGCTGCCTTCGATTGCACCGGGCGCTCAGACCTCGCGAAATGGCACCCAGTGCGTAGGGCTGCGGAAGTCGCTCGGGTGAATACGATCAGATCATGCCGAGTAGCTCGAGTCGCATCACCGCGATCACGCGTCGCAAGCTGTTCGACTCCATCGCGCTCTCGGGCCTCAGCTGGTCGGGACGTCTTGAGGAACCGGACTTCCTCGGCCGGATCTACGACCTGGGCGAGCTGCCGAGCACGGATACCCGCTACCGAGACGCGTCCGGAGACATCTGGCAGCACCGGGTGAACAACCCTTACGACTGGGAAGACGATTGGGTCTTCACAGACAGCAGGTTCGGGCTCATGCATGGCGACGATGAGGTAGTCCTCGTGTTCCTCGCCGAGATGCTGCACCCGGTCGTGCGAACTGACGAGGCCGAGGCGGCGCTGTTGTTGAAGGCGTTCAACGAGGCCCTCGCGCGCGACGGCTACGAGCTTTATGCGTCCGACTGGATCAGCGGTCATGCGATCTACGGCTGGCGGCGCTTGGACGCGTTTCACGGCACAACGCCGGAGCTACGACTGAGCGAGCGACCTCTCACGGATCCGGACGTTCTCCAGGAGCACCTCAACCGGATCCGCGCCGGTCTAGTCGCGGATCCACCGGCGGCGATCTCCTCGTGCAAGAACCTCATCGAGTCGTTGTTCAAGATCATCCTCGACCGCAGCGAGGTCGCCTACAGTCGCAGCGACGACATCCCTGACCTCTATCGCAAGGTCGCGGACCTTCTCGCCCTTAGTGCCGAGGCGGTGCCAGAGTCCGCGCGGGCGAGTCAGACCTCGCAGAGGATCTTGCGCACGCTCGTGACGACCGTGAACTCGCTCTCTGAGCTGCGCAACGAGCTGGGGATCGGACACGGGCAGTCCCGGCGCAGCGGGGCGCTTGCACGTCACGCTCGTCTGGCGCTGAACGCGACGGTCACTATCGCGGAGTTCGTACTCGATACCTGGCAGGCCCGGCTCGAGTCCGGCGCCCTCGAAATCGGACAGACACAGTGACAGTGCCCGAAGGATGGCTGTACGAGAACACTCCCGACAACACAGCGCGGTTCGTGCTTGGCACAGTCGGGGAGAACCCTTTGATATGCGTGGGCGTCAACCCGAGCACTGCGACGCCACTGAAGCTGGATCGCACGGTGACCCGTATCGCCCGGAGAGCCGCGAAGAACAACTACGACAGCTGGATCATGCTGAACCTCTATCCACAGCGGTCGAAGGATCCGGACGGCATGCACACGCAGTACCTGCCGGAGCTGAAGGCCCAGAACGAGAAGCACATCGCTGAGTTGCTACGGGGCCGCAGCGTCACGCTGCTCGCAGCATGGGGTGAGCTAATCGAGAAGCGAGCCTATCTCCCTGAGATGCTCGACGGCATCGCGCAGATCGCGGAACAAGGGTCTTGCGGCTGGATGTCGATCGGCAGCCCCCTGAAGAGACATCACCCTCGGCATCCTTCACGCGCACCCTACGACACGAGTCTGCAGAGCTTTGACATGGCGACGTACCTACGGACGCTGTGAACATGCCTGCGCCACCCAGTCCCCGGTGGTCAAAGCTCCGGTGACGATGACGAGCGACAACGGGACCGCATCAGATGCAATTCACCAAGGTCCTCAATGTGAGCGCGGCCCCGACTGTCACCACGAGCAACTCTCCTCGCTCAGCGTCGGATCGACGACGCCATTCCCGACAACTCCTCCAGCATTTGCCAGCTGTGCACCGGTGCTTCCCCTGACCTCAATCGAGCGTGAGGTACGCGAGTCCCGCCTACTCGGTACGGTGGCGTCCGGCAAGGTGGTGTACGGATCGGGTGACCGTGTCGCTGCGGACGTAGCGACGGTCACCGCGTGATCCTTCGAGAGAACTCTTCACATCCATCTCGAAAGGACCCCGACGATGACCGTCTCACCCCACGATATCGACCCTGCCCGCTTCCTCGAAGACCACCTCGCGCAGGCGTCTCCCGATCTGCTGCGGGAGATGCTCGGCACGTTCATCAACCAGCTGCTATCCGCGGACGCGGACCAGATCTGCGGCGCCGCTTACGGCACGATCAGCGACGACAGGGTGAACCGTCGCAACGGTTACCGCCACCGCGACTTCGACACCCGCGCCGGGACCATCGACGTGAAGATCCCCAAGCTCCGGCAGGGCACCTACTTCCCGGAGTGGCTGCTGGAACGCCGCCGCCGCGCGGAGGCCGCACTGACCACCGTGGTCGCGACCAGCTACCTCCTCGGCGTGTCCACCCGTCGGATGGATGACCTGGTGAAGACCCTCGGGATCACCGGGCTGTCGAAGTCGCAGGTGTCGGAGATGGCGCGCGACCTTGACGAGCAGGTGACCGCGTTCCGCACCCGGCCGTTGGACGCCGGCCCGTACTCGTTCGTCGCCGCCGACGCGCTCACCATGAAGGTCCGCGAGGGCGGCCGGGTCGTGAAGGTCGCGGTGCTGGTCGCGACCGGCGTGAACGCCGACGGCTACCGCGAGATCCTCGGTCTGCAAGTCAACTCGACCGAAGACGGCGCCGGCTGGCTGACGTTCTGGCGCGACCTCGTCGCGAGAGGCCTGACCGGCGTGAAGCTCGTCACGTCCGACGCACACGCAGGTCTGGTCGCAGCGATCGGCGCGACCGTCGGCGGGTCCTGGCAGAGGTGCAGAACCCACTACGCGGCGAACCTGATGAGCGTGACCCCAAAGTCCTCGTGGCCATGGGTGAAGACCCTGCTGGGCACGGTTTTCGACCAGCCCGACGCGGAGTCCGTGCACGCCCAGTTCGACCGCGTCCTGGACGCGCTCGAGCACAAGCTCCCCAGGTCGTTCGAGCACCTCGAGGCCGCACGTGAGGAGATCCTCGCGTTCACCGCGTTCCCGAAGAGCATCTGGCGGCAGATCTGGTCCAACAATCCGAACGAACGCCTCAACCGGGAGATCCGCCGCCGCACCGACGTCGTGGGCATCTTCCCGAACCGCGACGCGATCATCCGGCTCGTCGGCGCCGTCCTCGCCGAGCAACACGACGAGTGGGCCGAGCAACGCCGCTACCTCGGCCTCGACGCCCTCGCCGCCGCACGCCGCGTCGGCGAACCCACCACAGAGGAGGTGATCGAACCCGACCTTCGGGCCCTCACAGCCTGACCTCGACACGAGGGATCACACGATCACCGATACACCACGTCCCAGGACTTGACCCTCGGTACAGTGTGCTCGTGAGATGGCCTTGGGGGCAGAAGAAGCCGGGCGCGGCATACGAACCACCTGCGGGGCTCGTCAAACTGGACGCCGAGCATCTCGATGTCATCGAGAAGCAACTCGAACGCCAAGAGGCGGCAATGACCAGCCGCTTGTCGAACACGAGCACCCGCGCCGCGGTCCTCATCGGTGTCAGCGGCGCGCTGGGCGGCACCGAGCTCGTCACCGCTTCGGGGAACGCGTGGATCAGCGGCATCAGCCTGGCACTGTATCTCGGTGCGGCCGTGTGCGGACTGTTCGCGATGCGTTCCCGCCTGACCGAGCAACCCGCCCTCGACGGCACCATCACCGAGTACGCGGCCAAAGCAAGCGAATGGATGCGCCGGTCGCTCGTGGGCAGTCGCCTGGCATCCCAGAAGCGCTCCCGCACGCAACTCCGTCACCGGCACAACTGGCTGATCGGCGGCTTCATCGTCCTCATGGCCGCCTGGGTCGCATCCGGCGCCGGAACGATCTACGGCATCGTCAATCCTCAGCCCGCACCGCCCACCATCATCCAGATCGAAGGAGATATCCCATGACCGACACTGTTTCCGGCGGCAAGGACGGCGAAGAGGGAACCATCAAGATCTTCACCGAGACCGTGGTCGAGCACGCCCAGGAGCCTGATCCCCTCACCGACCTGCGCGCCTCCGAGTAGGGGACGCTCAGCTCAACCCCACCCCCGTCGATCATCGCCGGGGAGTCATTGTCGAGCCCGCCACTTCATGGAAGACCAAAGACTCGACCATCCAGGGCGGCGTCGTCGGGGCGGCGGTCAACGACGATGACGAGATCGCATCAGATGCGATTCGTCATCGTCAACTGGACCTTGATTGCAAGAAGTGTGTCGACGTCGTTCTACACGAGGATGGTGAGCGCGCGCAGCGGCCGGGTTGTGTGGAATTCTCGGGCGCGCGAGCTGTTGCGGGACGTGAGCGAGGGTGGGTGGGTCCAGCTTGGTGTCGGGGTTGCGGCATTGGCCGGCCTGATGCGGAGCCGTGCCTGCGTGATCTGGGTTCAGGCACGACCCGCCTCGCGGGCGATCCGTCCACTGGCTATCAGAGGTTGTCGCGGACGAGGTCGATGATGGCGGTGAGGTAGGCCGCAACGACCGCGCGTGCGTGGCCGTGGGTGAGGCTGCGGGACTCGCCGCTGTCGACGTCGTAACTGAGGAAGACACCGGCTCCGAACAGCGCAGCGGGGGCGCCCAGGTGGGCGGCCGTGAAGCTGAGGATCGGATTCAGCGTGCTGCGGCTGATGCCGTCGTCATCGACGTAGAGACTGATCCCGAGGGGCAGCCCGACCACGTCGAAGGTGTCGCATCCGATCGCGCGGTGGAGGTTGTGGACGAGGCGGGCGGTGGTGGTGTCGTCGATGGTGACGGTCTCGAGCTGTCCATCGAGGGTGATGCGGATCCCGGTGAGCATGGTTGCCTCCTGTCGGTTCGTGGGTGCCGTCCTGGCGGGAAGCGAGATGACGGGGCGACGGGGGAAGCGCCAAGCGGCGACCGAGGTCGGGGAGCGTGAGCGGAGGGAGCGAGGTCGCCGCTTGGTGCTGGAGGAGTCGTCCCGTACGCTCGCGGCGCCAGAGGACGGCACCCACGAACCGGTGAGGCAGCCGGCGCGGGCTCGCGTCGCTCGCGGTGCGACGGCCGGTTGCCTTGGACGTCTGCAGCGCGAAGCTGGCGGGCTTCTGACACTCGGCTGCCTGTGTTGGCAGCGAGGTGACCCCGAAGCGCGATTGACACGACGGCGACCCTGGACTGCGCGGCCAGGGCCGCCTACTCAGTGAGGCTCAATCGTCGGCTTCGGCCTCCCTGGCGTCCCAGCTCTCCAGGTCGGCGTCGTCGAGGCTGTGACTTTCGAGGTGTTCTCGGACGTCTGCCAGGTACAGGCTGTCGACCCTGCGGATAGCGTCGTCTTCGCTGTACGCGTTGATCTCAAGCCACACCTCGAGCGTGATGTGTGTGCGAACTCGGAAGGAACGGTCCAGGTCTCCGGCGTCGCGCAGGTCCTGGCGGCTGGGGCCACCGACGGTGTCGATGATCGCGTCGTACTGGCCGCAGTACTCCTCCTGTTCGGCGACGAGCGCGGCGGCGACCCAGATGTGCCGCATCCGCGGGTCGTCCGCAGGCACCGGCGCGGTGCGCAGCTGCTCGTTCTCGGCGCGCAGCCGGGCGGCCTCACGTTCGGTGTCGGCACGGGCCTGGATGATCGCGCGCAGCTTGGCGGCCTTGGCGGGGTCGACCAGAGGTAGCGGCTCACGCGCGGTCGAGACGAGTGAGGGGGCGGCGGTGAGCTCGGTGATGTTGGTGATGGTGGTCGGCGTGTCGATCGACATGGTCGTGTCCTTTCTGCCGCGCCCGGGTGGGCGTGTCGGCAGGGCGGGCGGTCACGGGGCGGTGCGGGAGCGGCGGCGGGCGACGCGGCGACCGCCTGCGGGCGGGCGCGGCGTTCGTCGCCGTCCGCACCGCCCCGTAGCCTGCGTCGCCGGCGATGCCCGCCCCGCGGCGCGTATCAGGCAGCGACCGATCGCGCGCGACTGGGGCGACACACCATCTATACGTGCGGCACCGTGCCGCTCAGAAGGGACGGACGTCGTGGCCGAGATCAGTGCCGGGGAGGAGATGCTGCGGACGATCCGCGATGCGGCCACAGTGCCGATCCCGGAGCAGCCGCGCAGATCGCAATTCGCGTCCGAGGAGAGGTTCGCTCAGGCCTGGGACGACTGGCAGGGGGAGGCGCTGGAGCGCGCGTTGAGCGCGCTGGACGCGATCGTCGTGCTGACCGGCACGGACCGTGCCGCCCCTGTGCAGCTGTGGACACCGGGCGAGCTGCTGTCGGTGTCACTGCTGCGGTCGGCGCTGACGCAGGCCGAGCGCAACCCCGCCGCCTGGCCGTACAGCGCGGCCGAGCTGGACCGCGCCCGCAGCCTGCTGGAGCGGACCAACCCGCAGGTATCGGTTGCGACGCCGAACGCCGTCGCAGGCGGTGAGCGGTGGACGGGGTGGGCGTGGGACGCGGCGCACTGGATCCCACCAGGCGTGTACGACGCGACCGGGACGCACGACGGGCAGCGGTATCGGCTGGTCGTCGGTCCGGTCGCGGATCGTGTCGCCGGCGAGTCCTCGGCGGCGTTCCGGGTCGGTGACGCCGACCGCGCGATCGTCGATCAGCTCGCGGCGACGCTAACGGGCCTGGCGCCCGGTCACCTCGCCCGGACCCTGGATCAGGCCGTCGCGGTCATCGAGGACTCCGGCCGCGACGTCGACGCGGCACGCCAGGTCAGCGCTGACCTCGCCCGAGCCGAACGCGCCCGAGCAGCCCTGCCCCGCCCACTCCCCGGGCCTGCGGCCGCGCCCCCGGCCATGGCGGCGGCGCTGAGCGACCGTGCCGCACACATCAATCGAGCAGACCCGGCGGACGAGTTGACCCCGGCTCGCCCCACGGCCTCGCGGCGGTTGTAGCCGGGAGTGCAGAAGCAGGAAGGGGCGCCCCAGCCACTGCTGGGGCGCCCCTCCTATGCGGATCAGACGGCCGGCTCGACCTCGACCCCGTCCGCGGTGGACTCCTCCGGAGCCTCGCCGACCTCCGTCTCGTCGTCGACCTCGACCCCGTCGACCTCGTGGGTCTGGGTGTGTGCGACGACGATCTGCTCGACGTCGCAGAGGGTGTATCCCCAGGCCTCGAGCGTGGTGAGGTAGCCGCCGGTCCTGCGGTCGGGGTTTCGCCAGGAGTGCCGTCCGGTGGAGCCTTCCAGGCCGCCCAGCACGATCGCCAGCGTCACATGCGCCGCCTTGGCGGGGTGGGTGTGCACGAACCCGGCCAGCCGGTCCGCACCCCATCCGCTGTCCTGGGCGACCCCAAGCAGGTCGTGGGCGAGCTTGTTGCCGCCGTCAAGACCCTTCGCGACCACAGTGCGGTCCGCCGCGAGCGCGGTGGCGATGACCCGTGGCGCGTCCTTGGGGAGGGTGCGGCGCCCGAAGAACTGGGTCAGCCACTCCCGCCTGACGGTCTGCGCCGCATCCCACGCCTTGTTGTTGGCGATGACTTCGCGCCGTTCGGCCTTCTCCTCATCGGTCATCGGCCCGGACTGACCGCCGCCGAAGCGGGGCGCGAACCCGTGGGCCTTGGGGTCGGCGAGGAAGTACGTCACGTGCACGTCGTCCCCGTAGTACACCCGCACCAGCGCGGCGGCACCGTCGAGCCCGGCGATCTGTTCGGCGGTGACGAGGTTGCCGTCGCTGTCGACCAACTCCGTGATCCGGGTGTGGGTGGTGTCCTGGTAGCCGGGTTCGCGGTCCAGGATCGTGTAGCCCTGCGCGGCGAGGTCCTGTTCGGTAGCCTCCCGCGCGCGGGCGCGCGCCTGGTCGTCCCGGGCGCGCTGTACGGCGTGATCGAACTGCCCGGGCGTTTCGACGGCGATTGCGATCAGCTCGGCGACGGTGCCCTCGTCGGCCTCGAACTCCACCAAGGCGGCGGCCTGGTCGAGGGTGAGCTGGTGGGCGGCGATCGCGGTGGCTGCCAGTTCGTTTCCGGCGACCTTGAGCCCGGTCTTGACCCGTGCGGTCTTGGTGCCGGTGCGCTTGGCGATCACCGCGGGTGTGAGCCCTTCCAGCGCGAGCTGCTGCCACGCGGCGGTGCGCTCGGTGTCAGTGAGCGCTTCGCGCTGGTCGTTCTCAACGATCTGCTCGACGATCCGTTCCACGGTGTGCTCCGTGCTGTCGACCACGAACACGGGGATCGCGGTCAGCCCCGCCTCGCGGGCGGCGAGGACGCGTCGCTGCCCGGCGCGGACGATCACCGATCCGGTGTCGTCGCGTCGGCCGCGGACGGGCTGGAGCACGCCGTGCTCTCGGATGGTGGCGATGAACTCGTCGGTCAGCGGCGCGCTGGGTCGCACGTTCGTCTCCAGCACGATCTGTGCCGGGTCGACGTACTCCAGGATCCCGACCGGCGGGCTCTGGGTAGTGGTGGTCATGGCATTGCCCTTCTGTGTGAGGAAGGATCGCGGCGGGTGCCGTGTCCCTGGCCGGTCCGGTTGGTCCGTTCCGGCACGCAGAGGGGAAGCGACCAGAGCCGGCGCAGTGCCCGCCGCGAGCGGTTCCTAAGCGGAGCCCGCAGCGACGCGGCAGCGGTGCGGAGGGCGGAGTCTGGAAAAAGCGAGCAAGGGAACGCAGCCGGCGGCGGGAGCTACCGTCGCAGGGCCGGAGACGGGCGACCGGTGCCGCGTTGGCGACACGCGCCGCCACCGCCCACGACGCGGAGGACCGAGGCCGCGCGCGTGACCGCGGCGCAGGGATGGGCGTGCACACCACGCTGGAGCGCCACCGCGCGGGTGGCTCGAAGGCGGGTGGATGATGACGCGTCGATACACGCGGGAGGAAGTGGCCGCGTACCGGGTGGAGAAGATGGAGGAGGTCACCCAGCGGCTGCAGGAGTCCGTGCAGCGGCTGGTGACCGGGCAGGACTGGCTGGAGTCGATCCGGTTCGCCGCGCGGTTCCGGTCACGGTCATGGCTGAACACGCTGCTGCTGTTCAGCCAGCAGGCCGACGCGTTCCAGGCCGGCCGGGTGCCCAGCCCGTACCCGACCTATGTCGCCGGGAGGGTGGCGTGGAAAGCGCTGGGGCGGTGGCCGACACAGCCGGGGTTCGTGATCCGGCAGCCCGTGCTCGTGGCGATGGCCTCCGCCACCCCACAGGACCCAGGCTCCTGGCACCGCCTGCCGCGCGGGCAGCGACCCGAGCCGGGCGAGGTGGTGCAACAGCGGATGGTGGGGGTCAAGCCCGCGAAGGTCTGGGACGTGTCGATGACGGACGGCACGCCGATCCCGGACCGTCCTGAGCCCCAGCTGCTGGAGGGCGCCGCTCCCCCAGGGCTGCTGGCGGCTGTGCAGGAGCAGATCCGCTCCTCGGGATACACGCTGCAGGATGCTGCCACCGCTGTCGCGCTGGATGGTGCGAACGGGATGACCAGCTTCGCGGAGCGGACGGTGAGTGTCCGTGCGGATATGGGCGAGGCTGCGCGGCTGAAGACGACGCTGCACGAACTGGCGCACGTGAAGCTGCACGCCCCGGACTCCCTCACCGCACGCGGGGAGCATCGCGGGATCGGGGAGGTGGAAGCCGAATCGGTGGCGATGTTCGTCGCCGCCAGCCACGGGCTGGACACCAGCGGATACACCGTCCCGTACGTCGCTGGATGGGCGAATAGCGTGAGCGACCGGACCGTGGCGGAGGTGCTGCAGGACACGGCCGACAAGGCCCGCCGCACCGCCCTCGGCATCCTGGAAAACCTGCCCGAGCCCGCCGTCTCAGATGGATACCCGCCGGGGATGAGCGAAGCCCTCGAGGCGCGATCGAACACGACATCACCGCAGCCGGAACGCTCACCTGCCGCACGCGCCTCGGTGGGGCGGTGACCATGGCGGAGCTGGAGTTCCCCGCTGCAACGGCAGCTCTGCCCGCCGCCGCGGTGCACTATGCCCGGCATGGTCTGAGGGTGTTCCCGTGCGTGCCCAAGCACAAGCGGCCGATGACGGAGAACGGATTCAAAGACGCGACAACGTCGGTCGGTGTGGTGGAATCCTGGTGGCGGTCCTGGCCGTGGGCGAGCATCGGGATCCCGACTGGTGGCGACGGCATCGACGTCCTGGACATCGACGTGTACGCCAGCGGCGACGGGTACGGCGCGTTCGCCGAGCTCGAGGACGCCCGCCTTGTCGACGGGTGGGCCGCGAAGGTGCGCACCCCCTCTGGGGGGATGCACGTGTACTTCCCGGCCGATCCGGCCTGGCCGCAACGGAACTGGGCGGTGACGGCGTCCCACATCGACTTCCGCGGCGAAGGCGGGTATGTTATCGTGCCGCCCTCCTTCGGGGCTGGAACGAAGCGGTACGAAGTCATGGAAACAGCTCCCGCCGCCCGCCCGCTGGACTCCGCCCGGGTCCGAGACTTCCTGCGTCCGCCACCGCCGCCCATCGTCGCCCCGCCGCGGGCGCTGGATCGCTCGCCGGACGCGATCGTGCGGCGGATCGCCGGATTCGTCGCACGCCAGTCCGAGGGCAACCGCAACCGCGCGCTCTTCTGGGCCGCGTGCCGAGTCGCGGAACTGGATCTGCCGGAGGACTACGCGCACGGCGCGCTGGGGATGGCGGCGCTGCGCACCGGTTTGAAGCAAGAGGAGGCCGTGGCCACGATCCGCTCCGCGTACCGCACGGTCTCGGCGACGAGGTCGCTGCATCTGGATCCCGGGCCAGCCCCTCCGCCGCTCGGCCTGTGAGTGTCGTTCTGCCGGCCGTTCCGAGCGATCCGATCGCGGGTCCGAAGGGTGGCGGAGGACATGGCGTGTCCGCACCATGCGTGCGAAGAGGATGACTGATGTCCCCTTGGAGGCGTACTATCCGATCTAGAATATAGTTTCTATTAACGGACGGCATCATGAGAGTAGTGTCACCACACCGTGCAGCGACGGTCTGGTTCGAAGACGGTGTCCCGACGCGGCTGTTCTGGACGGACAGACGATGGAGAGTCTTGGATCGCCCCACGCGGCTGGACGTCCGGGAGGACATCCTCTTCCCGCCGGCTACCGGCGGCTCCCCGCGAATTGGCAGCGGGTGGCGGTTCATCGCCGGCGCGGAGGATCGCGCCGAGACGTACGTGTTCGATCTGCGCGAGACGGCGCCGGACAGGTTCGAGGTGCTGCGTGTCTTCGAGTGAGAAAGTACCGATCGAGCTTCCCGACGGTGTCGGACTGCGGCGCCTGCCGCCGAAGTCTCATCGGTCGCGCAACGCTCCGCCGGAGTGGGACGTGATGCTCGACGGTGCACGCATCGGGTGGATCGAACAGTGGAACGTTCGCAGCGCCAGTTCGACCTTCTACCGGGCGACCGCGGTTCACCCGGGAACCGGCGCACCCATCCCGCTCGAGTCGAGCACAGACCTCGCCGAACGGGTGGAAAAGGTGGTCGCCGCGTGGAAGGACCCGGCGCGCTTCGTCCGCAAGTCGTCCTGGGACTGAGTGGCCGCGTTCACGCGGACAGCGCGGCCACCGTGCACACCGCGGCTGCCACCGCGAGTGCCGGGCCATGCGCCACGGCGCCGGGTCGATGCAGCACGTACACGACGAGCTGATGCATCCCGCTGATCCCCACGGCGACGACCGGGATGAGCATCCACGCGACCCCACCGAGGCCGCCGACCCACAGCCCGAGGGCGCCGGCGAGCTTCACGTCGCCGAACCCGACCGCCCCCAGCAGTCCCAGCACGAAGTACACGGCGGCGAGCACCACGGCTGCCAGCGCAGCACCGCCGAGATGTGTGCGCGCCAGATCGCCGGTCAGCAGCGCGCCGGCGGCCAGCCACCCCACCGCAAGACCGGTCAGGGGCAGCAGCAGCCGGTCCGGGATCTGATGTGTGCGGAGGTCGACGACGCTCACCGCCACGAGAACGATGGCGCCCGCGCCCAGCAGCGCCGCCGTTCCGGCGGGCGGGAGGGCCCGGTCGATCCCGGTGGCAACGGCGCCGACCGCGATCGCAAGTCCGGTCGTGGCGGCCGGGATCAGGCGGTGCGGCGCCGCGGGCGCGACGGCGGGTGGTGCGGGGCGGGTCATGGGTCCGTGACCAGTTCCCGGCGACCCTCATCGATCAGGGACTGAGTCTCGGGCTCGGGTTCGTAGCCCTCGTCGAAGCTGTCCAGATACCGTTCCAGATCGCCGACGATCCGTTCGAACCGGTCGGTGTCGCCCTTGGCCAGGGCACTGAGCATCAGATTGCGCCAGGCGGTCTCGTTGACCGGGTCCACCACGTTGCCGACGGTGGCGGCGAACTGGGCGCGGCCGTGGTCGCGGGCCGCGTAGGCGCGCCGGAACAGCTCGTCCGCGACGTCGCTGATCCGCGCGATCATCTCCTCCAGGTCGAGGTGACACCAGGCCCAGAATCGTTGCTTGATGCCCGCGAACGGCTGCCCCTTGACCAGGCGCAGTGCCGCCCGCAGCCGCTCGGAGCTCGCCGCGGTGATGTCGGTGCCGACGAGGTCCTCGAACTCGCCCCAGTCGCTGCGGATCCCGGTGTGAAGGCGGTACCCGTGGGTGGAGTCGTAGCGAGGAAGATAGTTCTCCACTGTGCCCGTGTCGACGTCCGCATCGGTGGCGCCGAGCCAGTTCCTGGTGTGGTTGGTGAGCTTGCGCATCGACATGGACGCGGCCTGGGGGGCGGCGTTGGGCCAGAACGCCTGGGCGAGTTGGTCGGTGGTCGCGTGCGGGTGCAGGTGCAGGTAGGCGACGAGCTCGACCCCGCGGCCGGGGGCGGGCGCCCGCGGCTCCCCCTCGCGTTCGGGAAGATCGATGCCCACCGGTCCGAGCAGCCGCAGGTATGGGGCATTAGGCTGAGCGCTCGCCTGAGGCGGAGGCTCCTCATCGTCAGGAGGACGTGTCTCCGTGGGGTGGGACGGGTCATCGTCGTCGACAACGGGTGCGGGTCGTCTGGCGGCCGCCGGCGCATCGTGTTCGGAGGTGCGGGGTGGCGCCGCGGCGTCGTTCATCAGGCGGGTCAGGAGGCTGAGGACCTCGTCGCCCACGTGCTGAGGATGCAGTTCAAGGCCGATGGGCTCCAGGGACGCGTGCTCGTCGTCGCGCAGACGCAACTGCGCGCCGTCGAGGAGCGGTTGCCCGGCAATCACCGCGATGCCGGCCTGGTCGCTGTGCGAGACGATGTCGGCAAGCGCGTCCGCTTGCGCGTCGGTGAGCGTGGTGTGGATGATGACGACCTCGGTGGACCATGAGTCGGGAGAGTCGCTGATCCGGGCGTCGGCGATCGACGCGTGACCGGCGTCGGCGAGCGCCCGGCGGACGTCCATGGTGCGCGCGCGCAGGGCCGGCAGCAGCGACTCGGCGTCGTTCAGATACCGGACTCGTCCGGTGTCCACAGCGCGGGCCAGTCCGTGGTGCGCGCCCACGACCGTGACGCGCAGGTCGTCAGACCACTGCGCGGTGGAAAGCTCCAGCGTCATCGACGTGAGCGCGGCGGCGACCTGGGCGGGGTCGCCGTGAACCTGGAGGGTCCGCCAGTGCTCGAGGTCGATCAGGATGTGCGCGCCGACGGGGTCCTGGCCCAGCAGCAGCAGCGACGGATAGGGGTTCACCGCGCCGGGCGCAAGATCGGCCGCGGCGGCGGGGTAGGTCCAGACCAGGTCGTCGTCGCTGGCGGATTCGAAGGGTGCCGGCAGTCGGACCGGGTCGGCCAGGAAGAATGTGGGGCCGGTGGTGTCGAGCCGGATCGCGTACAGGGCGGGCAGGGCCGTGCCGGTGCTGGCCGCCCAGGCGCCGAGGGCTCGTGCGGCTCGATCGACGTCGGCGATGCCCGCTTCGTCGCTGGCGTCGCGCAGCTGGCGTTCCAGCTGGTGGGTTTGCTCGTCGGGGAGCCGGAGACGTTCCCCGCTCCGGCGACGTCGACGCTGGTGCACCCGCAACGCCACAAGCACGGTCAAGAGCCCGGCGGCGAGCAGCCCGGAGATGCCTCCTGCGGTGCGCACCACGGCGGCGAGGTCGCTGTCCTCGTCGCCGCCGTCCGTGTCGGTGGCGGTGTCGGCGACCGTGTGCGGAGCCTGAGCGACTTCCGGATCCGCGGTCGGCGTGGGGTGGTCGATGCCCGGCCCCGGAAGTGCCTGCCGGTCGGGCTCAGGAGGGGTGGGCGTTGCGTGGTCATCCGCGGGCGGGGCTGCCGGCTCCGGCGTGGCGACGGGAGCGCTGCGGGGCTGCGGGATGTGGACGGTCCAGGCGGGCAGAATCAGGTCGGGGTCGGTCAGGCGTCTTCCGCCGGGCTGTTCGATGTGGGTGGATGCCTCGAAGATCTCCGGATACCGTTCGCCGGCACCGAGCTCTTCGGCGGCGATGTCCCAGAGCGTGTCGCCGGGCACGATCGTCCGCTCCAGGAACTCATGTTCCGTGGTGACGGGCTGTTCGGGTCGGGATGCCGCGGGTATCTCAGTGGGCTGCGAGATGTCGGCCGCCGGAACAGCACTGGTCATCGCGGGCGGTCCGGTGGATGCCGCGGAGGCAGGCGTGGCGGTGGCGCCGAAGATGACCAGGATGGCGGCGACGAGCGCGGATGCGGCCGCTTGCTGCATCCGGAAGGCCGCCGGGGCGGGGCGCGGGGTGGCGCCGCGGCGGGCGTGGTGGATCGCGGTGGGGATGGCGGCGAAGAGGGGAACGGTGAAGAACGCCCAGGCGCCCCACCCGATCAGCGGAAGAACCGTGCCGAGGAAGAAGCGGCCGCCGAAGTCGGGGACGGTCATCGCCTCGCTGAGTGTCTCCCAGGAGGGCAGGGGGTTCCCGGCCAGTGCCAGCAGGACGGCGGGGGCGCCGATGATGAGGACGGCCGCGGCCAGTACCGAGGCGATGCTTGCGAGGATGCGTCTCATTTCCGCGTGCCGTTCTCTCGGATTCTTGTCAACGGTTGGGAACGTTGACGGACTGGAGTTCCTGGATCTCGAGGGGGACCGTGCTCTCCGCGGTGAGCGGGATGGTTCCACTCTGTCCGCCTCCGACCCAATCGACATCCCATTGGCTGCGTGCAACGACGGAGTAGTAGCCGCCGGGTTGCTGTCTGCTCGTGAGCGCATAGGAGTGACCGCAGTCGGGGGAGGCGCCCAGGCCCCGCGCCTCGTCATAGGGGGTCCCCGGTCCTGCGCAGGCGACTGTGGCACCGTCGCCCATGACCCACACCACGCCGGTCACACGGGCCGTGACGGTGACCGTTTGGCCTCCGAGGGTGGCGGTGACGGTGTAGGGACCCCAGTTCTGCGCGGTGCGGTTCTGTGCCCACAGCCAGATCGGGATGCCGACGTGCCCGCGCCGGTGCCCCCACTCGGCGTTCACGTCGGGTGCCATGCCGATGTCGATGCCGTGGAAGGTCATGGTTTGGACGATCCGCGCGGCGGCCTGGCCAGGCGTGAGCTCCAACCCTGGTGGAGGCTGTGTGAGCCAGTGACCAGTGGCGACGACGAACCCGGCGCCTGGCGCGTATGGCGTGCACAGATACCAGGCTCCCGTCGGGTCAGCACCAGGTGGTGGCGGGTGCTCGCCGAGGACGGCCGGATCGCGCAGCTCCCAGTAGCACTGGCTCGCGTTGCTCCAGTGCCCGTGCTCGGACACGCACGGCACCTCCACGTACCCGCTGCCGACATCCGCCAGGCATTGCGCTGGCCCCGGCGTCACCCCCGTGTGCGGGTCGGGTGCCGGATCCGTGGGTGGCCGATCCAGCTGGATCGTACAGGCCAGGGCGATCGCGTCGCAGTGGGGTTCCTGCACGTCCGCGTGGGCCGGCAGCGGTGCGAGTGCCGCCAGCAGAGTGAGCATGGTCAGCAGGACAATCCAGTTGCGGTGACGTCTCAGCATGGCTCTGGCTCAGCGGGAGATGGAGTGTCGAACACGATCCAGGACTGTGTCGTGGGCCGGTAGACCAGGACGGGCTGGAAGCGCACACGGCGAACATCAGCGACCGGAACAGGGCCGCCGTCCGCGTACAGGAGCTCGACTTGGCTGGAGTCGTAGCATCCACCGAGGGTGACGGTTCCGAACGGGATGGAGGCGCCGTCGACGACGGCTTCGGATGCCTGTCCGGATGATGTTTCGAAGCGGAACTGCCCCTCGGCGTGGATGCCCTGCGCTGCCAGCTGAGAGGCCTCGTCGCGCAGCCGGCTCTCGGCGGCTCCGCCGACCAGGGCGGCGAGGTCGTGCTGTCCGGACGGGTCGGCGTACACGGCGGAGCGCAGCTGCATGTACCGGCCGATCGTGTCGACCGCGTGCGCGATCGCGTCGTCGGCGGTGGAGGGCGGACCGACCGTGTCGGGGGTGGCTATCGGGGTGGCGGATGGCGAAGGGGACGGCGTGTTCACGGAGGGCGACGGGTCGGGGGTAGGCGGCACCGTCGGTGCACAGCCGGCGAGAAGGACGACGCTCAGGCCCAGCGCGGCGAGCGTGGTCGGTCGAAGGATGGTCATCGGTGCTCCTTAGCCGCTGATCAGTCGTGCGGAGGCGGTGGCCTCGGCACGTAGTGTCTCCAGGCCCGGGAAGACCGCGAAGATCGTGTCGTAGCTGGCGGTTACGGTGACCGTGACAGTGTTTGCGATCACGGACGCCGACCCGGACTCGCCGGCGGCGGCGATGTATTCGAGCGCGGCGGCTCGTGCTGCGGTGACATCGATCGCGACAGCGCCGGTGGCGACGACGTGGCCAGACACGGCGTTTGCGCCTACCCGTGCCGCGTCCTGGGCGAGGGTCATTGCGCGCTGCTGGGCGAGGATCTGCCCTCCTCCGTCGACGACCCAGGCGATCACCACGACGAGGGCGAGGACCGCGGCGGCGACGTAGCTGCTGGCCTTCATGATCGTTCACGGTAGCGATCGACCGGGTTGGTACCGGTGGCGGTCATGGAGGTGGTCAGGGGCGCGTCAGCGAGAGGCAGATCGACGAGTGCGATGGTGCAGGTGATCGTCACGCTCACGATTCCGATCTCCCCCAGCGGCGCACGTAGTCCGGATGGGTCGACGTCGACGGTGAGAGTCTGGCACGACACGCCGTGGGCATCGATCGCTCTACGGGCGGCATCGTCACCCTGAGTGGCGGCGGTGTCGGGGTCGCGCAGCAGTGAGATCTCTCGCGCTGCGGTGGCCGCTGCCGCGTGCAGACTCGTCTCGGTCTGATTGATCCATCCGAACGAGATGGTGAAGCCGAGCAGAATGATCACGCCGACCGCGAGGACGGCGGTTTCCGCGGACATGTCCATCTCCCCCCGCTGCCGTACGTGCGAGCCGAAGAAGCGCCGAACGGTCATCCCGTCCACCGTTCCACCGGACCCGTGTAGGTGCCGTTGACATCCAGCCAGACCCAGCCGGGGATGATCCCGGGAGCCTGGCCGGTCACAATGACGGTCAGCTCGGTGGGTGTCAGCTGAACGTCGACGCTGGCCGCGAGGAGCTCGCCACGACGTGAGTCGAGGAATGCGGTCGCGGCCGCATCCCCGTCGGACGCGGATGCGTCCAGTCCGTGCGCACCGTTGAACGCGACGGTCGCCGCGGCCTGGGCGACCTGGGCGGCGTGGAAATAGAACCCCAGCTGCAGGCCGGTGAAGGTGAGCAGCAGCAGGAACGGATACAGGAGTGCGGCCTCCGCGACTCCTCGTTGTCGCCGACCGCGACCCAGCAGCCGCGCCCACGCGGAGTTGGGCGGCGGGCGTGTCGGTGCGCGCATGTCTCAGCCGATGACGGGGTTCAGCGTCCCGGTGGCGAACGCCGTGATCAGCGCGACGACGACACCGGCCAGCAGGATGCCGCCGACGAGCAGGACTGCTCGGGTGGGGATCTCATCCATGGTCTCTTCCTCTCATCTCTTCTTCTATTGGTGATGCGTCATGCCGCACCGGGGTCATCTCGCGATGATCGCCATCACCGCGGGGGTCATGAACAGTCCTGCGAGGACGAAGACCGTGAGCGCCAGCGGGGGGCCGATCTTCACGCTCTGGGCGTTGGCTTCTGCGTGCGCCTGGCTGACGATGGCGTTGCGCAGCGCGTCGCCGGCTCCGCGCAGGGAATCGGTGACGCGTGCGCCGTCGCCGGCGAGGCGCATGATCCGGGAGGCGTCCTGCAAGGCGGGGACCTGGATCTGCTCAGCGAGTCGTTCCAGCGCGTCCCATTGGGTCTGTCCGGTGTACTCGGCGAGAGTGAGCTCTTCGCGTATGCGTCGGAAGACCCACGAGTCGGCGACGCTCGCGGCATTGGCCATCGCGCGGGCAGGTCCGGTCGCGCCGTCGCTGAGCTCCACGGCCACGAGGCCGACATATACGGCCATCGCGCGGGTGAATTCGGCCCGGGCACGCCGCGCGCGGGTGCGCACCTCGGCGTCCGGGCTTGTCCAGCCGACCACCGCGGCGACCACGGAGATGGCCATCCAGATCCACAGCGGCAGCACTGGGAGGACCAGGTTGATGAGCGCGCCCAGCAGCAGCGGGACCAGCAGGCCGACAGCGGCGCCCAGGACTTTGCGGTAGAGGAATGCCGCAGGTGGCATCCCGATCAGGACGAGGTCGGCGGCCGGGATCCGGAAGCCGGGCGCGTCGGGGAGGTGGCGGTGCGCCCACTCGCCGATGATGCTGGGTGCATCCCGGCGCGACGGCGCATCCGGGCGGGTCGTCGTTCCCAGGCGGGTCAGCGCCGAGGCGACGTGGACGTGACGGGGGGCGAGCGCGCTGACGAGCACCGCCGCCCCGCATCCGACCAACAGGCCGGGCAACGCGAGCATCCACCAGCTCATCGGTCCGGCTCCTTCGACGCGAACAGGCGTGACGGGGGGCTTTCCCGCAGGATCGCGCGCACCCACAGCAGCAGGCCGATGTAGCAGGCGATCCAGAACGCGAGCATCGCCTGCCCGATCGGTGTCGCGTAGCCGGCGAACTGGCCGGAGCGGCCGAAGAGGGGAAGGACCAGGACGACGCCCACGGTGATGAGGGTCACGATGCGCAGGCTCTGCCGCGGCTTCGCGCGGTCCGCCTCGATGGCACGGCGCACGCGTGCCTCGGCGGCCATCTCCTCCGCGAGCGCGTCGAGCGCTCGTGGCAGGTCGCCGGCGCGTTTGCGTGCCGCCTGGATGAGGTGGGCGGTGACCTTGTCCGCGGCGGGGTCGGCGAGGTCGTCGGCGAAGGCGCGCAGGGCGTCCTGGGTGTCCCACCCGCCGCGGAATCGGGACACCAGGGTGGCCACGGTAGGGCGGATGTTCTCCGCGGTCGCGGGTAGCGACAGTTGGATGACGTCCTCCACGCCGAGCGTCCCGGTCTGCACGAGCGCGGCGATGTTCCGCGTCCACGCCGCCAGAGCCTCCGTCAAGGTCAGTCCGCGGGTACTGGGCTTGACGAGCACCTCGGGGAGGAACAGGAACCCGGCCGGCACCGCGACCAGGGCGACCGGCCATCCCGAGATCAGCCACGTCGCGATCCCGACGACCACCCCGGCGACAAGACGCCCCCGCTGCCGGCTCATCCCGCGGACAAGTCCCCGTGCGCGGTCGACGACCCGCATACGCGCGGGCGTGGTGTCGCTGCGCGGGGCAGGGGCGGTCAGCGACCCGTAGAGGATGAAAGCGACGCCGCACAGGGCGACAGAGATGGCGAGCACAGTGAGCAGGTGTGTCATCGTCTCCCCCCGGTGTGGAAGAACCCGTCGGGAAGTCCCACGCGCTCGAGCTGGGTCCGCAGCGTCGGGGTCGGCTGCGTGCCGGTGAAGGACAGCTCGCCCGCGTCCGGGTCGTAGCGCATCAGCGCCTGGGCCAGCGGCGGGCCCTTCTCTGTGGTGGGGGCGGTGACCTCGGCGATCTCGGTCACGATGTGCCGGGGAGCCGTGCCCGGGGCGGTGACCTCCCGCACCTGCACGATCAGGCGGATGTGCTGCTGGATCAACCGCAGCGGATAGTAGTCGTTGGTGAGGTTGCCTTCCTCGATGATGAGGTTCGCGAGACGGAAGATCGCGTCGGAGGGACTCTCGGCGTGGATGGTGGCCAGCGATCCCCCGCCGATCTGCATCGACTCCATCATCGCTTTCACCTCCGCGCCGCGGACCTCACCGACCAGCACCCGCTTGAGGTTGTGGCGCAGCGCGTCTTTGATGGCCTGCCGCAGCGAGTATTCCCCGTGGGTTCCCTCCCCGGTGCCTTCGCGCATCTGCAACGGCAGCACGGCGACGTGCCGGTGGGGCAGCTTGTGCAGATACAGCTCGTATTCGGTCTCGACGGTCGCGATGAGCTCATCTCGGGGGATCGCTGCGGCGCAGGCACGCAGCAGCGTGGTCTTGCCGGCGCCGGGCTCGCCGGAGATGAGCACGTTGCGTTCCGCAGCCACGGCCGCGGTGAGCAGGCGCGCGGCGGGACCGGTGAGAGTGCCCAGGCGGACCATGTCATCGAGGTCGACGTCGACATGGTTGTGGATGCGGATCCCGGCGGAGGGCTGGGTCGCGACCGAGGACGCGAGCAGGTTCAGACGCGCCCCGTCGAGATCGATGCCGACCGACGCCTTCACATCGGAGAACTCACGGTGCCGCTTCTTCGCGATGTTCTGCAGCAGCCGCATCAGCTCCGCGTCGTTGCGGGCGATCGGCGGTTTCAGCGCGTAGCTGCCGTCCTGGTATCGGACGATCACCCTGTCATGGCCGAGGATGTTGATGCTCTTCGCGCCCGGTTCGGTGATCAGCGGCTGCAGCCTCCCCCACCGGAAGATCTCGTTGAACACCGCCTCGACGTAGCGGTGCCGCTGGTCGGCTGACCAGTCGGCGTCCTGCCCGCGCTGCAGCAGCACATGACGGGTGACGTAGTCGTTGACCACGCGGAGGATGATGTCCTGGTTGTCGAGGTCCCGTTCGCTCAGCTCCGGTGACGCGGTGGCGGTGTCGAGGTAGACGGTCTCTCCCAGACGTACGGCGTCCGCTTGGGGGAGAAGCTCGCTGGCCGTCTTCTGCAGCAACTCGACGAGATCCCAGTCGACGACTCCGTCGGGATCGGTGCTGCTCGTGGTCCGCGGTCGGGGGCGGACAGCGACCCCTGCCGACGGAGCCATGGCGGCGGGGGCGATGAGCTCTGCCGACACTGTGCTCGCCTCCGGGAGGACACCGGGCTGACCGGGGAGGGGTGCAGGTTGAGCGGCGGCGAGAAGGTGGCGCGCCGCACGGGGCAGCTCACGGGTCGCGGTGTCGCGGAACAGCGGCAGCGAGGTGATGTCGGCGGGTGCCGGTTCGCGGCCGCGAGGATCAGCCATGGGATGCTCCCGCCTCGGCGGGCCACGGACGGCGTTGCGTGGTGAGCGGGTGGGACAGTTCCTGAACGAACCGGCGGACCGCGCGCTGGTACGAGCTTCTCGCATGCCGCTCGGAGATGCCGGCCGAGTATCCCGCCGCGCCGCGGGGAGAGAAGGGCAGGACGCTGATGACCTCCACTCCGACACGCTTCTCGAAGTCCAGCGCCTCGGTGCCGTGTCGGGTGGGCGAGGCGATGAGCAGCAGCCTCAGGTGCGAGTCACGGCCGAGGGGCGCCAAACGGGCACGGAGCTCGGAGATCCGCCCGATCGACCGGAACAGGTCGGGCAGATTCGCCCGGGCGACGATGACGAGACGGTCACAGGCCTCCAGCAGTGCCTGCCGGGGTTCGACCCTGTTCAGCCTGCCGAAATCGACGACCATGTCGGTGCCGAGCTCCTCCAGCTCGCCGCCGATCCCGGTCAGCGCGGTCCACAGGGAGCTGGTGCCGTCGGCGGCATCGAGGTTGTCGAATCCCGCCACCACCCAGAGGCGATGTCCGTCGCGCACAGACGGGTGGGGCAGATACGGATCCTTGGGGAGCTCGTGAATCGGCACAGACAAGGGCAGCGTCGGGTCGAGGAAGGCGTCGGCGGTGAGGTCGCCGCCAGTGTGCAGCAGCATCGCCTGGCTGAGGCTCCGCGAGTAGTCCAGTCGCCCGCGCAGCAGCCCGGGGAGCACGGCGCTGATGTTGGAGGTGTCGGCCTCGATAAACACCGCCGGTCTCGGCCACAGGAGGGCCGTTGCGACCGCGGACGTGGTGACCCCCGGAGAGCCGGCGATGGACGCGAATCCGACGATGGCCACGATGCATCACCCCACCGGGTCCAGGACGAGCGCGAGCGTTCCCGCCGCCGCGCGGCTGGCGAGGGACGCCGCGGCCGTGGTAGGCACCAGCACGTCGACGATAGTGAGAGTGCCGGTGTCGTCGGCGGCGACGGCGGCAACGATCGCCTCGACCGGGAGTGCGTTGGCGTCGGAGGTCGGGCGGCCACTCGCGTCCAGCAGCTGCGTGGCGACAAGGCGGACGTGGTCACCGGCGACGATGCGGCTCGCCGGCATCTGTCCGGGACCGAGCGGCACGCCGACCAGGGACTGGCCCGTGGGCACGCCGACCTCCTCCGCCGTGTTCGCGGTGGTCAGCAGGCTTCCCGCCGGCAGGTCGACGCTTGCGTACCGTCCCACGACGCGGGACGCGTCGTCGATCGTGAAGACATCCAGCGACTGGTCTCTGCCGATCTGCATCTCCCGGAGCATCGACGAGTCGATTGGTTCCCCTCGGAGCACCTCGCTTCCGGTGATGAAGACCGTCACGGAGTTGCCCGCCGAGGTCAGCAGCACGACGGAGGTGAGCGTGCCCACCACGACAAGGACGACGCCGGCCGCGATCACCGGCGCGCGGCGCCGGGTCCGCACCGGCGCCGGCGCGGACCGGTCCGGTTGGGCAAGTGGAGGAATTCGGTCCGTTAGGCCGGTTGCCTGTGTCATTGGTGCCTCCTGCTTACCCGTCCAGCTAGACGCGTCGGCAGGGCGGGAACAAGAGGCTCACGCCAGTCGCGGGAAATGCGACTGCATATCCCGCATGGGGAACGTCTGCCTGCGGCGATTCTTAGTGTCCGACTGCGCTCAGTCAACGTTGTGTCGGTTTGTTGCACGGGCTTGGTGCCACCCAGGTACGAGGTCAGCGGCCGCGATGTTGATTCCCAACCCCTCACCGCAGGCGGCGGCGGTAAGCCGGCGGCGGGCCCGGAATGCCCGTTTGCGGAGGGTGTCGTAGTCGACGGACATCTCGCTGGCGAGCTCCCGGTACCCCTCCCCGAGCACGTCGATACGCACGATGAGGCGGGCTTGGTCGGGGTCCAGGACTCCGGCTGCAACTGCCCACTCCAGCACAGCCTCCACCCGTGCGCCCGGGTCGATCCATTCAGGGGTGGGGCTTTCGAGCGGATGCGGAAGCAGGGCCGGGTCGAAGGGGATCTCCCGGGCCGGTGGCTCAGCGGCGAGAATCGTGCGCAGGATAGCCAGCACGAGCGAACCGCGGACGTGGTGCATGCCGGGTGTGACGCGGAAGGTGCGGATCACCTCCCAAGCGGCTCCGATCGCGACCGCGACGGCATCGGCGCCGGCAACACTGCGCACAGTGGTGCGGGAGAACGCGATGACCTTCGGCATCATCATCGCCAACAGCACCCGCTCCGCTTCAGGACTGCCCTGGGCGGCGTGCTCGAGCAGAGCGCGCAGGACTGCGTCCTGCCGGTCGGCCGAGCCGGCGCGCATCAGCGTCATCCACTCGTCTCCGGTGCCAGAGCCGAGAGCGCCGAGGTCGATGCATTCGCGCGAGTAGTGCTGCTCCCATTCCCGGTCCAGCTGGGCGGTCAAAGGGGTGATACGGCGTCGCACTTGTGACATGCGAGCTCCCATCTCGTTGAGGTGGTCTCGAGACTGCTCGGGGACGGTAGAAGCGCGTGTGGAATTGAGGGCTCGCCTCGTGGATTCGCTATGGGCGGTGCGGTGGAATCCCCGTCTCACCCGAGTGGAAAAGCCCCGATCAGCAGCGTCTTCAGGCGCTGCTGCGAAACCCGGCGAAATTGGCTTAGCCGCGGTCCCCATCGATGCCGATTCCGTACCTAGTAGAGGCAGCAGCGGCCGGGCCCGGCGCGGACGGTGCGGGCGAAGGGACGGTGATACCGGGTCAAGTCCTGGGACGTGGTGTATCGGTGATCGTGTGATCCCTCGTGTCGAGGTCAGGCTGTGAGGGCCCGAAGGTCGGGTTCGATCACCTCCTCTGTGGTGGGTTCGCCGACGCGGCGTGCGGCGGCGAGGGCGTCGAGGCCGAGGTAGCGGCGTTGCTCGGCCCACTCGTCGTGTTGCTCGGCGAGGACGGCGCCGACGAGCCGGATGATCGCGTCGCGGTTCGGGAAGATGCCCACGACGTCGGTGCGGCGGCGGATCTCCCGGTTGAGGCGTTCGTTCGGATTGTTGGACCAGATCTGCCGCCAGATGCTCTTCGGGAACGCGGTGAACGCGAGGATCTCCTCACGTGCGGCCTCGAGGTGCTCGAACGACCTGGGGAGCTTGTGCTCGAGCGCGTCCAGGACGCGGTCGAACTGGGCGTGCACGGACTCCGCGTCGGGCTGGTCGAAAACCGTGCCCAGCAGGGTCTTCACCCATGGCCACGAGGACTTTGGGGTCACGCTCATCAGGTTCGCCGCGTAGTGGGTTCTGCACCTCTGCCAGGACCCGCCGACGGTCGCGCCGATCGCTGCGACCAGACCTGCGTGTGCGTCGGACGTGACGAGCTTCACGCCGGTCAGGCCTCTCGCGACGAGGTCGCGCCAGAACGTCAGCCAGCCGGCGCCGTCTTCGGTCGAGTTGACTTGCAGACCGAGGATCTCGCGGTAGCCGTCGGCGTTCACGCCGGTCGCGACCAGCACCGCGACCTTCACGACCCGGCCGCCCTCGCGGACCTTCATGGTGAGCGCGTCGGCGGCGACGAACGAGTACGGGCCGGCGTCCAACGGCCGGGTGCGGAACGCGGTCACCTGCTCGTCAAGGTCGCGCGCCATCTCCGACACCTGCGACTTCGACAGCCCGGTGATCCCGAGGGTCTTCACCAGGTCATCCATCCGACGGGTGGACACGCCGAGGAGGTAGCTGGTCGCGACCACGGTGGTCAGTGCGGCCTCCGCGCGGCGGCGGCGTTCCAGCAGCCACTCCGGGAAGTAGGTGCCCTGCCGGAGCTTGGGGATCTTCACGTCGATGGTCCCGGCGCGGGTGTCGAAGTCGCGGTGGCGGTAACCGTTGCGACGGTTCACCCTGTCGTCGCTGATCGTGCCGTAAGCGGCGCCGCAGATCTGGTCCGCGTCCGCGGATAGCAGCTGGTTGATGAACGTGCCGAGCATCTCCCGCAGCAGATCGGGAGACGCCTGCGCGAGGTGGTCTTCGAGGAAGCGGGCAGGGTCGATATCGTGGGGTGAGACGGTCATCGTCGGGGTCCTTTCGAGATGGATGTGAAGAGTTCTCTCGAAGGATCACGCGGTGACCGTCGCTACGTCCGCAGCGACACGGTCACCCGATCCGTACACCACCTTGCCGGACGCCACCGTGATACCGGATGAGCGAGACCGAGACCATCGGTGAGGACATCGAGCGACCGCGGCATGACAGGCGGCGAGACTGGCGGGCGGGCGGGCGCCCCGCAAGGGGCGCCCGGACCCGGGAAGGCGTGTGGGTGGAATGGGTTCGCCCGACGGAACTGGGAACGCGGATGGCCGGGATGCTCGCCCGCAACGGTGTGGACCTGGACAGGCGCCTGCGTGCGGCATTGATGCAGGGACGGATCGAGGCGACCGACCGGCTGCGTCAGCGACTCGCCGACCGTCGCGCCCGTCTGAACGGAGCCGGCGACCTTGAGCGCCCCGAGGGCATGACCATCAAGCGGCCTGGTGTCGGACAATGAGCCTGACGAGGATCGAGCCGAGCGCGGCCGGGCGGGAGCATCGGGCGGAGGAGCCGTTCGCGTCCGCGGACGCGGTCCGTGGGGCGTTGCAGACCATCCACGCGGCCGGCCCCGTTGGGTGGCGCACGCTTCCGATCGCCACCGAGCTGCTCTCCTATGCACAGGCGCGGTTCGCCAGTCTGGCGAGGTCGTGGCATCGTCCCCCCGAGGATGCGGCATATGCCGCGTTCCTCGCGATGCGGGAGCCGGGCATCCTCAACGCGGACAGCCCGTGGGCAGTCGTGCGGAAAGCCGTCGCTCGAAACCTGATGGCCGAGACGCAGGGGGAACGTCATCTGCAGAGCCCGGAGCGGGCTAGGCGCCTGAAGAACCATCCCAACACGGTGCCGGTCCGCGCCGGGGACGACGAGACGCTGATGGAGGGGACGGAGGATGACGGCGGGGAGGTCAGCGACCGGATCGACGGGATCGTGCAGTGCGCGGCCGCGTACCTCGCTGTCGCCGGGTGGCCGGCGCTGGGGGCGGTGGGGGCGGCAGAGTATGTCTGCCAGCGGATCTCCGATCTCGGCTCCCAGGAGTCCGCCGTCGACGTGCTACGGCGCGATCATGCGTTCCGGCAGTTCCTTCAGTTGTCCAAACCCGAGTGGGCGGCCATGGTACGGCTGCTCGTGGGGGCCAAGGCCACCGCGGCATCCCCGGCCCGGCCGGGTCTGCTGGTCCGGGTGCTGTCCGGCGAGACGCTCGCAGAACTGCTCGGCGATGAGCGCCTACGTAGCCTCGCCCAGCAAACCCTGCCCGGAAGCCAGCCGTGACCGACACCGGCTTCGCCGACGTCGCCCCCTCGCGCATCGTGCGGGGATACCAGGCACGCCACGATCTCGGCGATCTGAGCAGCCTGCAGGAGTCGATCCGCGAACGAGGGATCCTGGAGCCGCTGACCGTGACCGCGGACTTCGTCCTCGTCTTCGGTGCCCGCCGTCTGGCCGCCGCCACAGCCCTGGGCCATGCCACGGTTCCCTGCTGGATCGCCCGCGGAGTCTCCGACAAGCTCAGCCACGTTCTCGCCCTGAAGGCATCGTTCGAGCAGCGCAAGGACCTCACTCCCACCGAACAGGCTGCGCTGTACGCCGAGTTGCGCGAGCTCGAGGCGGCTGAAGCGCGCGCCCGGCAAGCTGCGACACGTTTCGGCGCGCCCCGAGCCGCGTCCCGCGGTGGTGGCGAATCGCCACCACCGCGCCGGGGGAAGGCGCGCGAGAAGGCCTCGCGGACGATCACCGGCCGCAACTCCTATCATCAGCACGAGCAGGTGCTCGAGCTGCAGTCCCTGGCCACAAGCAAGGCCACCCCGGACTGGCTGCGTGCCCAAGCCGAGCAGGCGCTTGCGGAGATCGACCGGTACAGCAAAGTGCACGGCCCCTACCTCGAGGTGCGCACCGCGCAAGCAGCGCACTCGCTGCGCGCGCTTGCCTCTGACACGACAGCGCCGCCGCCGGTGCGCGCGGAAGCCGACGCCACCCTGCGGTCCCTGACACCCCGTGCCAGTGCGCTCTCGGAGGCGAGCAGGACGATCCGCCGGCTGGAGGAAGGCCAGCGGTCGGGATGGGCGGATGTGGACCCCCAGTCGCGTTCCCGGTTCGCCCGCGAACGCCTTCTCGCCATGATCGAGGACCACAGCTCTCACCTCGACCGGATCGATGCGGCATCGCTCTCACCGGTGCTCACCGTCGAGGACCGCCAACGGCTCACCGCGTTCCGTGACCTGGTCACCATCTTCACCGCAACCGTCCTCGAGGGCACCGCCCACGCCCCCACAAGTCCGCCGGCACCGCGACACGAAGCTGAGGCGAGCTGAGGCGAGTCCACGCCGACGCTCTTGCGTCCGCGGGGCAACGGGATGCCCAGACCCACCTAGGTCGTATGACCACACGGCCCACGTCCGGCGCCTCGATTCGGCGGCGTCGCATCCTCGTGTTGATCGTGGCCGCCGTCGGGGCCGCGAGCCTGATCGCCGCCGTCGCCGCCGGCTTGTACGGGCTGGGCCTGCCTGGGCCGGCGCCCACCGCCCCGCATCCCTCCCACACACCCGCGAGCCCGGCGGCTGCGACGTCACCCGCTGACCGGTTGGCGCTCGGCGTCGCCGACGCACTCTTCCGGTGGGACAGCATGCACGACGCCGGCCCACAACAGGCCGTCCAGCGAGTGTTCGACCAGGCAAGGCCTCCCGACGATGAGCGCGCCGGGCTGGAGGCGGACCTGGCAGGCTACCTTCCCACCGGAGACGCGTGGGACCAGCTGCGTGAGTTCCATACCCGGCAGGAACTGCATGTGCAGCGGGTGCGCACGCCCGCCACATGGGCTGGTGTCGACAAGACAGGCCTCCCCTCCGGCGTGGACGCGCGCACGGTGGAGGGTGTCCGCCTTCGCGACGGCTACGCGTTCGGCGCGGATGTCCGGTCGGAGCACACGGTGTCGTTCACGATCTTCATGGCCTGCCCGCCAGAAGGCGGACCGTGCGTCGCCCTTCGTGTGTCGCGGCTGAACGATCCGCTGCCCTGAGTGGCCCTATGAAGAAGATCCTTGGGCTCCTGCTCGTCGCGCTGCTGGTGCTGCCCGGGGTCGCGGTGACGGGAATCGCCACCGCCATCGCGCTGTCCCTGGCCGGCTGCGCACCGGGTCCCGGACCCGGTGCACTCTCCCCGGACGCCCCGGTTCCGGAGCAGGCCCGCCGCTGGGTGCATCTGGCGGCCACGACGTGCAGCGACATCCCCGAGGCATGGTTCGCCGCGGTGATGGCCCAGGAGTCGAGCTTCGACCCGAACGCTTACGCGGACGACGTCAACGGCGGCACATGGGGACTGTTCCAGATCAACAACGGTGTGTGGACGGCGACGTACGGGGCGCCGTGGAGCGCGGACCGCAACGGCAACGGAATCTGGGACGTGCGGGAACCGATGATCCACGCCGAGGTCGGAGCGCGGTACCTGTGCGGTCTTCTTGCTCAGGTGCGGCGGCTCCGAGAAGCGAACCCGGAGTGGCCTGCGGCGACCCAGCTCACCGAGCTGGAGGCGCTTGCGCTCGCCCACAACGCCGGGCCGGGGGCGCTGCGATGGTGGCCGGACGTCAGCGCGGGAGTGCGCTCCTACGTCACGACGGTCACCGACCGGGCCCTGGAATGGACCGCGCGGCCGGCTTCCAGCTCAGCTGATCCCCGCGCGGACATTCCCGAGACCGCCCGGGTGGTGATGCCCCTGGCCGAGGGGAGCTACAACGACAGCAGCCCATACGGGCTGCGAATCGACCCGTTCACGGGCGAACGACGGTTTCACTACGGCACGGACATGGGCGCAGCAGAGGGGACGCCGATCGTCGCCATCGCCGATGGGCTCGTCATCCACGCGGGATACCTGGCGGGATGGAACAACATCATCGTCATCGAGCACACCGTGGCAGGCGAACGGGTAGCCAGCGCTTACCTGCACATGTGGGACTGGGGCATCCATGTGCGGGCAGGAGACCGCGTCCGCGCCGGGGACCACATCGCCGATGTCGGTGCGGAGGGACGCGCCAAGGGCGCACACCTGCACCTGGAAATCCATCCCGATGGCTGGACCGCGGGCACTGTCGATCCCCTCACGTGGCTGGCCGCGCACGGTGCGGCAGCACACTCGGGGGCATCATCGAGCACCGCGCGGTGCGGTTGGTGACCGCCGCCGTGCCGCGCCCGCTGGACGTCTACCCCGACCTCGGGGCTCTCGCCGGACGGGAGGCGCTGCTGGATGTAGCCGGCGCACTCCTGACCATCGTTCTGGTGCTGTCCTGCCTGATGCTGGTCATCTGCGCAGCAGGGTGGGGGCTGACCCACTCGGCAGGGAACGTTCGAGGCATGATGCGAGCACGCACCGGTGTGCTGGTCAGCGTGGGTGCGGCGGCTCTGGCCGGCGCGATGAACGCCTGGGTGAGCTATCTGATCTCGGTGGGCGCTTCCTTCTGACGGCCGCATGTCGATGGTCTCAGGATGAGCCGGCAACAAGCTCCTGCCCGCTGCCAGCCAAAGGGTCTGCCGCACCGGTAGGTGACATCTGAGTTGGGTTGCCCGGGAGGGTGCCCTGGAAGGATGTCATCGTGCCCAAGCCCTATCCCTCGGAGTTCCGTGACGATGTCGTGCGCGTCGCTCGGGGCCGCGAGCCCGGAGTGACGATCGAGCAGATCGCGACTGACTTCGGGGTTCACCCGATGACCCTCACGAAGTGGTTGCGGCGTGCCGCGGTCGAAGAGGGCACAAAGCCGGGCGTGACCCGGTCCGAGGGTGCGGAGCTGCGGGAGGCGCGGAAGCGGATCCGGCTGCTGGAGCAAGAGGTCGAGGTGCTGCGGCGGGCGGCGGCGTATTTGTCGCAGGCGAACCTGCCGGGAAAAGGCTCTACCCGCTCGTGACCGAGCTCGCCGTCGACGGGATTCCCGTCGCGGTGACGTGCCGGGTGCTCAAGCTCGCTCGCCAGCCGTACTACCGATGGCTGGCAACCCCCATCACCGATGCTGAACTCGTTGCGGCGTATCGTGCAAACGCGTTGTTCGGCGCGCACCGCGACGACCCTGAGTTCGGCTACCGGTTCCTCCTCGACGAGGCCCGCGACGCGGGCGAGGTCATGGCGGAACGGACGGCATGGCGGATCTGCCGTGACAACGGTTGGTGGTCCGCGTTCGGGAAGCGTCGCCGTGGGAAGAGTCGGCGTCCTGGCCCGCCGGTCCACGATGATCTCGTGCGCCGGGAGTTCACCGCCGACGCGCCGAACCAGCTCTGGCTCAGCGACATTACAGAGCACAAGACCGGTGAAGGCAAGCTCTACCTCTGCGCCATCAAAGACGTGTTCAGCAACCGGATCGTGGGGTACTCGATCAGCGACCGGATGAAGGCTCGTCTCGCGGTCGACGCTGTCAACAGTGCCGTCGCGCGGCGCGGAAACGTCGCCGGCTGCGTGGTCCACACGGACAGAGGATCCCAGTTTCGCGCGAGGAAGATGGTCCGCGCTCTGCACCATCACGGGATGGTCGGATCAATGGGCCGAGTCGGCGCGGCGGGCGATAACGCGGCGATGGAATCGTTCTTCAGCCTGCTGCAGAAGAACGTCCTCAACCGACGCTCCTGGGCCACCCGCGACGAGCTCCGCATCGCCATCGTCACCTGGATCGAACGCACCTACCACCGACGCCGCCGACAGAAGCGGCTCCACGGCTTGACCCCGGTCGAGTACGAAGCAATCATGAACACCGACGTCGCCCTCGCGGCGTGACTATAACCCGTCACCTATCCGTGCGGCAGACCCAAACGGGCAGGCGGCGAGGTCGCGTCAGACATCGTGCCAGCGCAGGCCGAGTCGACTGAAGGCGTCGAGCAGATCGGGCGTGTCGGCCGCCACACGCTCGGTGTCGCTGAAGGATGTCAGGTGGCTGGTGTGGACGTCGTCGTCGGCACGTTCGAAGACAGCCCACACGCGGATGTCGTCACCGTGCCGGGAGCGGAACTCGACGCCGTCCACGAGGTCCCGGCGGTCCTCTCCCGGCAGGTCGTACATCCATCGAGCGATCGCCTGGGTGAGGACGCGTGCACTCGCGTCCTTCAGCAGAGCGGCGTCGACCTGGTCTGGCGCGATGCCGTAGACCGGGAACGGGAACTGCGGCGCGAGAGTCGCAATAGTGCGTGAGTGGGTGATGAAGCAGTACCGGCCGCGCTGATGGGCGGAGCCGTAGATTCGCCCGGTGAGCCACTCGTAGCCGACCTCGCCGGGCGCGGCCTCGGGGAAGGCGGAGATGGTGCCGTCATCTTCGATGTCGTCGAGCTCGCTCAGAAGCACATCGTGGGGTCGGAAGTGGGCGAGCAGCTCGAGAAAGCATCCCAGCAAGCTGTCGGTCGTGTAGAGGCTTCGGAACTCCCCGCGCGGATCATCCCAGCGCCCGTCGAACAGACCGTGGGCGGTGGCGTACCGCCACGGGGTCCACTCCCACGGATCGGGTTCGTATCCGACACGCCACACTATGCCTGGGTCGTGCGTGATCTGCAGTGTCGGCGCGGTCATCCGAGAACGGCGAACCGCTTCGCAGCGGCAAGCACTCGGCGGGCGCCGTCCAGCGCGTCACCCTCGCGCAGCACCGTCGCGGGGGCGTCATCGCGCAGCATCGGGTTCATTCCCTTGAACCACGACTGCACGGTGACCACGTCGAATCGCTCCCGTAGCAACGCGGCCGCGTGATACGCGCTGCGCAGCCGGTCACGGTCCTGCTCGCTAGGCTCACCACGCCCCTCCGCCCACGCCGACACCGACCGCGCCGCCTTCACGCCGCCGATGTACGCGACCAGGCGCACACCGAGGATCTCGCGCAACTGAGCCACTAGCTGGTCGAACGGCAGCCGAATCGAGTCTTCGTACGCGCGGAGGCCTGGCCGCTGGTCCGAGTCTGTCGTGGTGCTCATGTGCCGATCCTACTCCCGACCAGGGAAAAGGACAGCACAAATGTCCATTGCAATGGTGGATGAAATACAATGAGAAATGCCTCTGTCGGTGTGTTGGATGAACTCGGCACAGTCTTCCGGCAGCGCGCGACAAGAGGACAGCGGCGAAGCAGTCGACGGCTGCGGCGGTGTGGGCGGGCTGCAACTACGGTTAGGACCATGTGCGCCAGCTACGGGCTTGACCCGCGCTTCAAGGACGCCGACGACATCCTTGCCGGCGATGTGGAGCTCCTCGACAATCTGCGATCCTGGGCCGTTCACAATGGCGGGCAGACGCTGCTTCCCACCGGGAAGAACCTGCGCAACGTGAATCCGATCGTGCAGGAGCGCGACGGCTACCGCGCCGTCGAACTGGCCTGGTGGGGATACCTCGTCAAGGGGCAGCCGGCGAATTTCCCCTCCATCAACACCCGCTCCGAGCGGCTCATGGAGCGAACGGCACCGCTTCCCGCGCGTGCGGTCGTGCCGGCGACCACCTGGTTCGAGATGCAGAAGCCAAGCCGGCAATGGTTTCAATTCGAGGGCGCGGACCTTGAGCTGCTCGCCATGGCCGCCGTGACGCAGCCGGGGCGCACTGCAGACGGCACAGCGTTCACCTGCTACTCCATCGTGATGCGTCCCGCACCGGACATGCTCTTGAGCGTGCACGACCGCATGCCGTTGCTGATTCCTGCGACGTTCCTCGCGGAGTGGCTCGCAAGCGACGCGCCATCGCGCGATGTCGTGGAGATCGCGGTCGTCGAGTCCGATCGTGTCCTGCGCGGCGTTACTGCGCAGGCAATCGCGGCGCGTCCCTGACTCGCGACAAAGGGGGGCGCCTGCGCGATGCTGGGCGGGCGCAGCTCCTGCCTGCCCGGGACGGTGCCGGCCGTTCACCATCCGCGCCGACCGACATTCTGGTGCGCAGCTGGCCTCCCGCTACGGTCAGAACGACATCCCCCGCCCTGGCCCGAACGGTGTGCGCAGCGGATCGGTGAACGGGTCCATGCCCACGACCTCTTGCCTGCCGGGGCGGGATCTCAGTCCACTCTTGGCACGCGCAGGTCCCTGCTGCGGTTCCTCGGGCGCGCCACTCTCGGCCAGGGAGCGGCCGGCGGGGTCGTCCTGCTCGCGCAGGAGCGAGACATGGCTACGGAAGGGGTTGTAGGTCAGTGTGTAAGCGCCGTTCGTCGCGGAGCGTTCGAGTTGTCCGCGACGCGGCGCGTCGGTAGATGTGCCCCTCAGCGAGGCCGCCTCGGTGGTCTGCGCGCCACGGTCATACCCTGCAAACTCTTCAATGGCTGCATCCGTGCCCGCGTGGCTGATCAGGTCCAGGACCTCCTCAGCCTTCCCGCCATCGAGGAACACCACTCTGACCAGGCGCCGCGCCGGTGGAGGCGTCGGATCTGCGGGGACTTCGTGCCAGGCGATGCGGACAGAGTGCTGAGATGCGGAATCCAGCCGGGATTGCACCTCGCCCAGCAGGATTCCCGCCCGTCGCAGCTCGTCGGCGGTGGCGAGCGCCGCCTGCGCCCCGGCGAGATGATCGCCCGTGTCGTCATGAGCGGTGGCGCGGAAGCGGGCGTGGATTGCGACGAGCTGATCAAGCACCTGCTGCAGCGACCCTACCCGCCCCAGCAGATCCCCGGTCACGGCGTAGGTCTCGCCGGGCTGCAGGATGTCGCGGGTCGCGTGCGCCAGGCCTCGCAATGCAGCGGACGCCTCGAATCGGGGTGCCTCCTCCTGCGTTCGGCGCACGTCGGATAGGGATGGGCGTTCCCACTGGGCTGGTGGGACGCGTTCGCGTTCCTTCATGACGTCTCTGAGGGAGCATGGTGTTGCCTGATCTCCTCCTGCCGATCCTGCTGGCTGTGCCTGCCGATATCGGTGTCACCCCGAATGACAGCGGCCTGCCGGGCATCGCTCAGCTGCGGACGATCGTCGGGGCGGTTATGACGATCGGGCTCGTGCTGTCGGTGCTGGCGCTGATCTGCGCGGCGATCGTGTGGGGGCTCGGCTCGTTCAGCTCGAATCCGCACCTCGCCTCGCGGGGCAAGACCGGCGTGCTCGTCGCCTGCATTGCCGCGCTGGTGACGGGCGCCTCGGTGACGTTCGTCACGTTCGCCTGGAACGTCGGCCAGGCGATCTGAGCGTGGACGGAGGACCTGCCGGATGTCTGTCTGTGATGCCCCCGTCATCTCTGCCGTCTGCGATGCGGCGACAGCGGCGGCGGGAGCCGTGGGCGGGTCGGTCATCGAGGGCACGTTCGCGTGGGTGGCCGCCGCCACCGGCGCCGCGGCGGCCTGGATGTTCGAGGCCGTCTGGACGCTGTTCGACACGACGACTCTGGTTGACGTCACCGCACCGCACTATGTCCGCATCTACAACATCCTGTTCGGTATCGCCGTGCTGGTGATGATCATCTTCTTCCTCTTCCAGCTCATCACGGGGCTGGTGCGACGAGAACCGGGCGCGCTGGCACGCGCCGCGCTGGGTTTGGCGAAGTCCGTGCTGGGCAGCTTCCTCGTCCTAACGGTAACGGCGACGCTGCTGGAGATCGTCGACCAGCTCAGCATCGGGATCATCCAGGCCAGCGGCCACACCATCGAGGAGATGGGCGGGCGAATCGCTTTGCTGTTGGCAGGGCTTGGCACCCTCAGCATCCCCGCCCCCGGGGCGGCGATCATCGTGACGATCTTCCTGGCTGCCATGGCGATCGCAGCGGCAGGGATCGTGTGGTTCTCGCTGCTGATCCGCAAGAGCCTGCTGCTGGTTGCGATCGTCCTGGCGCCGCTGGCGCTGGCGGGCGGCGCGTGGGAGTTCACCCGCGGATGGGTGTCCAAATGGGCGCTGTTCGTCGTCGCGCTGATCTTCTCCAAGCTGGTCATGACGGTCGTCTTCCTCGTCGCGGTCGGGCAGATGGGCGCCCCGATCGATCTCGATCTCGCCTCTCTGGCCGAACCCGTCTCGGGAATCGTGTTGATGCTCATTGCGGGGTTCGCCCCCTACCTGGTCTACAAGTTGGTCGCCTTCGTCGGCTTTGACCTGTATACGGCTACAGCCACGGAGCAGGAGGCAAAGCAGGCGGTGAACCGGCCGATCCCGATCCCGCACCTGCCGCAGACGCTGCCGCAGCGGGGGTCGAGTGAGTCTCCGGCGCCGGCGCCGCGACCAGCGGCGCCGACGGAAGGGGCTCCCGTCGGGGGTGCGGGGACTCCCCCGGCGCGCGGCGGGGGAGCGGCGCAGAGCGGCGGCTCGGCGGCGCCCGGCACAGCGCCCGC
>NZ_NMUN01000009.1 GCF_002812725.1 Microbacterium sp. BR1
CGCAGGCGGGGCGGGAGCAGCCGCGGGTCCGATCGGGGCGGGCGCGGCGGCCGCGATCGGAGTGGCGCGAGCGACCGCAGATGCGGGCCGCTCCGTCGGCGCCCACGTCGGAGCGGATGCGACGGGGCACGCGGATGCCGCCGATCGTCCGTCCGCTCCCGTCCCGCCGCCACCTCGCGCGGACGTGCGCGGTGTATAGGCCACGGGAGGAGCTTCGGTGAGCGAGCAGACGTCGGTGCTCTCCCCCGTGAGCATGTCCCGGTTGCGCAAGCGCAGCGTGATCCTGGGGCTGTCGGCCGGGCAGGTGGTGGTGCTGGCGACCGGCGGGGTGGTTTTGCTGGCTGCCCTGTATGTTGCCGGGGGTGCCGGGGTGGCCTGGACCTCACCGGTCTGGGGACTGGCGCTGGGTCTGGCGTACGCGCCGATCGCGGGCCGCCCAGCCGTCGAATGGGCGCCCACCGTCGCACATTGGGCGCTTCGACGCGCCGCCGGTCAGACCCGATTCCGTCGACAGATCACCCGGCCGAGCCGACTGGGCCAGCTGTCGCTGCCCGGAGACGGAGCACGGCTCCGGCACATTCAGGATCAGGTAACAGGGTGCGCGATGATCCACGACCCTTACGCGTCGACCCTGACCGCGACGCTGACCATCTCGTATCCGAGCTTCGTGCTGCTGGACCCTGCCGATCAGGAACGTCGGGTCCGCGGCTGGGGACGGGTGCTCGCAGGCCTGTGCCGATCCCCCAGGATCGCCCACCTCCAGGTCCTGGAGCGCACGGTGCCCGACACCGGGTCAGGGCTTGCCGCGTGGTGGGCAGAGCACGGTGTCGACGACGGCTCCTGGGTCGCCGGCGTGTATCGCGACCTGATGGCCGACGCCGGCCCCACCGGAGAACGACACGTCGCGACGATCTCCCTGGCAATCGACCTTCGCACAGCCGCGCGGGCGGTCCGTGGCGCCGGCGGCGGACTGAAGGGGGCAGCGACGGTGCTACGTCAGGAGATGTCGGCGCTGAGCACCGGTCTGCGCGCCGCCGACCTGCAGCCAGGGCGATGGTGCACCCCTGGCGAGGTGGCCGAGATCATCCGGGCCGCGTACGACCCCGCCGCGACCGTAGTGCTGGATCAGCATCCTGTAGGCCGTGACCTGGCCACGGCCGGACCGCTCGCGATCGACGAGGAGTGGGACCACTTCCGCAGTGACTCGGCCTATCACGCGGTGTACTGGATCTCCGAGTGGCCTCGCGCCCAGACCTACCCCGGGTTCCTCGGCCCGCTGATTCTGACAAGCGGGGTACGGCGCAGCTTCACTCTGCTGGTCGACCCGATCCCCGCGCACGTCGCTGCCCGGCAGATCCGCAAGCGCAAGACCGGTCACTTGGCCGACTCCGCGCAGCGCGCGCGTATCGGACAGCTCGAGGACGCCGCCGCGACTGCCGAGTACGCCGACACGCTGCAGCAGGAGGCGGAGCTCATCGAAGGGCATGGGGCCCTGCGCTACACCGGCCTGGTCGCGGTCTCCAGCGGTTCCCGCGAAGAGCTCGAGGCCGCCTGCGCGGCGGTCGAGCAAGCAGCGCTGCAGTCCTCCTGCGAACTGCGGCGTCTTGCGGGACAGCAGGCGCAGGCGTTCACTGCCGCCGCCCTGCCCTTCTGCCGTGGTCTCTAGCCAGCAACCCCCGCGCGAACAGCGAAGACACGACCAAGCAACTCCGCTCGACGAAAGGCGACACATTGAAGTCACCCGCCAGCACACGCACCCCCGTCAGTGTCCGAGCGGAACGCGCAGACACCGACCTGCAGGACGACGTCCCGCCGCGCGGCGGCCAAGCGGCACCGCGGTCGCTGCGGATGTGGCGCCCGCTTCGGATACCGGCCCACCAGGACACCTCAGCGCGAGTCCGGGGCGTCTACCCCTTTCTCGCCGAAGGCAACCTGCCCACGGCAGGGGTGTACGTCGGCCGGGACCTGTACTCGGGCGGAGCGTTCGTGTACGACCCGTGGGTGCTCTATGCCGCCGGAGTCATCACAGCACCGAACCTGGTGATCGCCGGGATCGTCGGGGCCGGCAAGTCCGCCCTGATCAAGTCCCTGTACACCCGCAGCATCCCGTTCGGGCGAAAGGTGTACGTCCCCGGGGACCCGAAGGGCGAGCACTCGGCGATCGCCGAAGCCGTCGGCGGGAAGGCCATCATCCTCGGCCACGGGCTGCGAACCCGCCTGAACCCGCTTGACTCCGGTCCACGCCCCGCCGGGATCTCAGAGCCCGAATGGGAAGCGATGGTCGGCGCGCGCCGCCTCGACCTGGTCGGAGCGCTCGCCGAGACCATGCTCACCCGTCCCCTTACCCCGATCGAACACACTGTCATCGACCGCGCCCTCAACCAAGTGGTCGCGCAGGCCGAGACGCCGATCCTGCCCATGATCGTCGACCGCATCCTCGAGCCTGGCCCCGAGCAGGACGCACGTCTCGCCGATGACGGACGCATGGTCGGTCACGCGCTACGCCGCCTAGTCTCCGGGGACTTGCAAGGCATCTTCGACGGCCCCTCCACCGTGACCTTCGATCCTGCGCTGCCAATGCTCTCCCTGGACCTGTCACGCGTGGCGAACAGCGACGCACTGGTTTCGGTGCTGATGACCTGCGCCAGCGCATGGATGGAAGCGGCGCTTCTCGACCCAGCGGGCGGCCATCGGTGGGTCATCTACGACGAAGCGTGGCGGCTGATGTCGCAACCGGCGCTGCTGCGCCGCATGGACGCGCAGTGGCGACTGGCACGGCACTTCGGCATCGCCAACGCCCTGCTGTTCCACAAGCTCTCCGATCTGGACACCGTCGGCGACGCCGGGTCGGCTATGCGCGCCGTCGCCGCCAGCCTGCTCGCCAATACGGAGACCCAGATCATCTACCGGCAGGGAGCCGATCAAGTAGGCCCCACGACGCTCGCCCTCGGACTGACCAGGACCGAACGGCAACTGCTGCCCACACTCGGAGTCGGCCAGGGGCTGTGGCGGATAAAGGGGCACGCCCGCGTCATCGAACATCACCTCCACCCCGAGGAGATGCGGGCCTTCAACACCTCGAACAGGATGACCGGCCCCTAACAGGCAGACCGACCTCTTCACATCATCGAACACTCAGGAGTCTCCATGAAGCGCCGACGCCGCAGCTACGTTCCGGTTCCCAGCTCACCGCCAGCCCCAACGGAGCTCGAGGTGTTCATGCTCGGGGCGGATCTCGGGGTACTGCGCAGAAACAACATCACCGTGCCCGGCGGGTACATCACTCGCGCGGAGCTGCCCGCTCGCCTATCGGAGCTGGTCTCGGCCGAAGGCGCACCGACATCCGTCGTGATCATCGAACCCGACGGCACACGCCACTCCGACATCCTTCATCCGCCCACAGGGGACATCAATACGTCGTTCGACACCGACGTGCCCGGAGATCCTCTCCTGCACGGCGGCGGATTCCTGCCCGGCGAGGAAGTGCAGCTGCTCCGCCTCGTGTCCGCGACCCGCGCAGACGCTGACGGGCATGCCAGCGCGGGCGCCCACTACGGAGAGGTCAGTCTGCTGTACGGTGCGATCTCCGGCACGGTCGTCCGCGACCCGGGGAGCATCTGATGGTCTCAGGGGGGAGTGCGCCCGGCGGGGAGACCCTCACCAACGTGGCGTTGGGGGCCGTGGCAGTCGTGGTCGCTGGCGCGGGGATGCTGCGCCTCGCGGTCATCGTGTGCTGCTGGATCCAACAGCTCCCCAACCCCCCGGCAGGGATAGAGGCGTCCGCGGCGATCATCCGCACCCCCTGGCATCCTGGTGGCGCGGTCGGAGTGCCCGCGCTGAGTCCTGTCCTGTACTGGGTCATCGTCGCCGTCATGGTGGCAGTGGCGACCGGCGCCTGCTACCTCGCGTGGCGGCTACTGCGTTCAACCTCCCGATCAGATCCCCGCCGCATGATCGGAACAGCAACACGGCACGACATCACCGGTGCCGCATCGGCGCAGGCGCTGCGCACACGGAGCCGCACGCTGCGCCCGTCGCTCACGCACCCACGCCCCCGGGACGTCGGATACCTCATCGGATACGCCCGCGGCCTGCCGCTGTGGGCCAGCGTCGAAGACTCGATCCTCGTGCTCGGACCGCCCCGGTCCGGGAAGGGGGTCAACATCGTCGTCAACGCCATCCTGGACGCGCCCGGCGCAGTGATCACGACCTCCACCCGGCCCGACAACCTCACCACCACCCTCCGTGCCCGTCGACACCAGGGGCCGGTCGCCGTGTTCGACCCGCAGCAGATCGCGCCCGGACTGCCCTCCGGTCTGCGCTGGTCCCCCGTGCGGGGCTGCCAGGACCCGCTCACCGCGATGACCCGGGCACGCGGGCTCGCCGCGTCCACCGGGTTCGGCGGGGTCGAGAACGGCGACTTCTGGGAGGGCAAGGCGAGAGTTGCGATCCAGAGCCTGCTGCACGCCGCCGCACTCGACGGCCGCGATGCGTCGCACCTGCAATCGTGGGCGCTCAGCCCCGCCGCCGCCCAGGACGCGGTGCGCATCCTGCAGGCCCACCCGTCCGCCGCCCAGGGATGGGCGGATGGCCTGGACTCGATGCTGCAGTCCGATCCCCGCACCCGCGACTCCATCTGGCAGGGAGTAGCGCTCGCGTTCGCCGCCCTGGCCGACCCCCGGGTACTGAACACGGTCACACCCAGCGCCGGCGACGAATTCGACCCCGCCCGGTTCCTCGACGAGCGGGGCACGCTGTACATCCTCGCGGCCGGCGCGAGCGCCGGAACGGCCGCGCCGCTGGTCGCGGCGTTCATCGAGGACCTCGTCGAGGTCGCCCGGAAACGGGCCGCCGCATCCCCGGGCGCGCGGCTGGACCCGCCGCTGCTGCTGGCCCTGGATGAGATCGGAAACCTCGCACCGCTGCCGTCACTGCCGACGTTGATGGCGGACGGCGGCGGCACCGGCATCACCACGATGCCGGTGCTGCAGTCCCTCGCCCAGGCGCGCAGCAAATGGGGTGAGCACCAGGCCGCGGCGATCTGGGACGCCGCGATCGTGAAGATCCTGCTCGGCGGGGCCTCCTCACCGCGAGACCTCGAGGACGTGTCCGCGCTGATCGGAGAACACGACGAGACGACGGATTCGGTCAGCAGCGACCGGCACGGCGGACGATCGGTGAGCTGGTCCACCCGGCGGGTCAGGATTCTGCCACCCAGCGTGCTGCGCACCCTGCCAACCGGGGTCGGGGTCGTGCTGCTGCGCACCGTCCCCGCAATCGTCGCCACACTGCGCCCCTGGATGTCCCGACCGGACGCGAAGCAACTCCACCACGATCGCGCCGCCACCGAGGCCGCCATCGGGTCCCCGGAGGCGGCGGACCCGCGATTCGGCTCGCACACCTCCTCTGTGCACCCGATGGAAGGACCGTGAGAATCATGTCTCTGCGCACATCGACCGGAATCAGCGGATTCGTCGTCTCCGACCCGGTGCTCTCGCACACTCTGGAGCGGGCGCGGCTGTACTTCCGATTCGGGCAGGAGCGGCTCGGCGCCGGCCCGACTGGCGAACGCGAGTACGAGTACGGGGACATGGTGCTGTTCGGCCACGCGGCCGAGACCGGATACGAACACCTCCGGAAAGGCGACCGATTCACCGCGGAGGGAAGGCTGCGCACCGACGAGGAGACCGGGCGCTCCCAGTTCATCGCCGCCAGCATCGGACCCAACGGACAGAACCGGCACATCCGCATCCTGCACCGTCCTGCTGCCACCCGCGACCCGGCGATCTCGGACGCGCAGGAAGGCCCCGTGCGAGCGGTGGACCCGGTGACGCGCGGATGAGCGCGGGGCCGCCGAAGGGGCAACCACCGCTGGACGGGTTCGACGACCTGGATGCCGATCTCAGCGACCTGCTGGGGTCCGCGTTCCGTCCCGTGAACTGGCTGACTCTCACCGGCGAGGAGGCAGCGGAGGCATGGGAGGACCTCGACAGCTGGGTGGACTGGCTTCGGCACGAATACGGCCTCCCCGCCGGGATCATCCCGCCGTGCTGGCATCTTCACCCCGAGCTCCTCTGGGAACTGTCCGCGCTGCAGCGGGCATGGCTGACGAACTACGACCCGCAGCACAACGCGGACGGCCCGCTGACATGGCATCGGCAGTATGCCGAGGCGCGGGACCGCCTGCGGGAATGGACGACCACCGCGGGGTGCAAGCTCGACCGGCACCGCCGCACCCGGCAGACCAGCTGGCCGGGTGAAGCGCCCCTGCCGGAGATCATCGACGAGGTCATCGCGAACCGGACGGAGAGCTTCCGCGCCCACGTGCGGGACGACATCGCCCAACGCAGCCACGTCGCCGGCAACTCCGGGGATTAGCCCCGCCACGCGAGTCTATGCAGCGGACAGCGGGCTCGCGGTGCGTTCCGTCGTCGGGCCGAGTTCACCAGTCGACTCGGCGCCGCCCGTCCGGGAGACGCGGCACTCTCGCCAGCGGGCCGCGAGGAGGCGAGCGGTGGCGACCGGGACCAGCACGGCGAATCTCGCCGCGTTGTACAGCGCCACGAGCAGCACGAGATGCCACACGCTCGGTCCGCCCTGTGCGGCAAGCGTCCCTGCCAGTAGCGCGATCGCACCGTAGGCGAGGACTCCGGCCGCGCCGACCGGCAACGCCCAGCGGTAGCCCGTGCGGGTGAGGACGCGTCGGATCACAAGGTTGCTCGGTGTGAAACGGTGGACCGCGGTGACGATTCTCACGGCGACCGCCGTCGCGGCCAGAACGATGACGAACATGGGGACTCCCGGACAACCTCACGGTTGCGTTCGGTGCGCCACGCCCACGCGGGGCTTTCATCATCGCGGACCGTAAGTCCAGACCCGGACCAAAGCGTCCAGGTTGCTCGCACTGCGACCAGGATACTCCCCCTGCTCCGACGCCTGCCGGAGCGGCAGGCGTGTAGGTCGGTCACGACCAGACGCTGCCGGGTGACTCGCGGGTCGCGGGTGCGGCCGGCTCCGGTGTGGATGAGGATCCGCGGGCCAGGAGTTGCGCCCGGTCGCGGGCGTCGCGGGCGTGGTCGCGGTCGGACAGCCGCGTCCAGTCCCCGCTCCCGCCACTGTCGATTGCGTCTGGTGCGTCGATCCCGTATCGGTCTCGATAGGCAGCGACCGTCCCCGCCAGCGTGAACCACGCGCGGCGCGAGTGGACGTCGTAGGGCGGGGAGCCCAATTCGTGGATCCATCGTTCCTGGTTGCGGAGCGCCCGGTCGACCAGCGCGCGGCCACGCCGCCGCATCAGCGACTCTCGCTCTTGCAGTGCGAGGCGCATCTCCGCGTCCGCCCCGGCAACTGCCTGGGGAACCATTCCGACGATCCACCCCCGTCCACGCGCCCGTGGGTTGCCCGATTCCTGCAGGGCGTCTCGGAGCCGAGATGTCAGCACCGCCCCGGCGTCCTCGGAGCCGGTCAGCGGCCGACTCCTGATGGCTGCGGCGAGCAACACGTCGATGTCCTGGCCGGCGGCCTCGGCGCGCCACAGGATCGAGGTGAGCACGCCGAATGATTCTGAGTCGATCATCTGCGCGATCGCCGGGGCCGGGATGCTGCACCGGTGCAGGAGTTCGATCCACCGGTCGTGTTGTGCGCGCTGTGCGATCGTCTCGTATTCGCTGGCGATCTGGGCGATGGACCCGGCGGCTTCCTGTTCGTCGATGATCGTCTCGTGCGCGGAGCGCTCCGCGCCCACGTGGCGAACGACGCTTGCCAGCACATCGAGCGCGGTCATCTCTTCCGGCTGCTTCTGGTGTTCCTCCAGGTGGGGCTGGTCGGTTGCGACGTAGCAGGTGTTGCGCTGGCGGCCCCGACTCATGGAAACATAGAAGGTCTCTCGGGTCATTGCGCTGGAGTGCACCACGCAGTGCCCGGTGTCCAGGGTGATGCCCTGTGCGCGGTGCCCGGTGATCGCGTAGGCCAGCTCAACGTGTTCGGCGACATAGTCGCTGGGCAGCGTGACGATACCGCCATGAGAGCGTCCTACGCGCCGAACGGTGAGGGAGCCGTCGCGGCGGTGCCGCATCACGACCCATCGGTCGCCGTTCTTGACCCACCCGGATCTGCCGGTGCGCAGTCGGCGGTCGTTTCGGCGGGTGAGGATCTCGTCCCCACGGCCGGCTTGGCTTCCGCCGGCGAGGGTGACGCCGTCGGCGGAGACCTCGTCCGCGAGGATCCGGTCAGCGCGGGCGCGCTCGTTGAGTGCGGAGACGGTGTCGCCGGTCTCGGCGATGAGGGCTGTTGTGACGCCGGCGACCCGGTCGGCGTGCCAGGCGCGATACGCGGCCTCCAGCATGTCCTCGAGGTCGCCCCCGTGGATCCGGTCGTGCGCCGCGTAGGTGGGCAGGACCTCCACGTCCCCCATCCGCAAACCGAGGGAGGCATCCTTCTCCCAGACGTGTGCGAACCGGTGCACGGTCGTCAGTTCCGGTGGCGCGGCGCGGTCACGGACGAGCATCCCGAACGCGCCGCCGGACTCGATCGCCGAGAGCTGCGCCCAGTCCCCTGCCAGCAGCACCTTCGCACCCACCTCGCGGGCGTGCCGGGTGATCGCCTCCAGAGCCATGGTGCCTACAAGCGATGCCTCATCGACGATCATCAGGTCGCCCTGTCGCAGGGTCCACGCCTGGATCCCGTCATCAAGCACCCTTATTCTGCGTCTGGCGGCCGCGGTGAGCCGGGGGGCGAGGTTGGGCGAGTCCCACCGGGTCCGTTCCTCCAGCGTGTCCGCAAGGACCGGGGACATCGTCGCGATGCGACCACGCCAGCTCCGGGCCATCCACGGTCGCGCGCTGAGTGCGCCGACCCACTCGAGGAGACGGTCTCGTTCGGCGATCCGCGCAGGCGTCTGCCGGTGCTCGTGCAGCCATTTCGCCGTGTTGTCCGTGGGGATTCCGAGGTCTTCAGCGAGCACGTCCGCAGCGACGGAGGACGGTGCGACGCCGGCGACCGTGCCCTCGCCCTGATGCGCTTCCCACGCGCGCCGGAGCCCGCCGAGGGTGGTCGTCTTCCCGGTGCCGGCCGGGCCGACCAGCACATCGAGGACCCGGCCGGACGCCGCGATCGCAGCGATCGCCCCATGCTGCTCCCGGGAGAGCGGCGCTGAGGCTCGGGCCTGCGCGGATCGTTGGATGACATCCGCGGGGAGAGCGGGGCCGGTCATCTCGCTGGCCCATTCGCGCAGTGTGTCCTCGGCGGCCAGCAGCGCCGTGGAGGAGTAGATCGTGCCGGCCTTCTCCCGGAAGACGCTGCCGCCGTCCGGGCGTCGGAACGGGGTGGGGCTGGATGCGAGCTCTGGGGGTGTCAGCCGCAGGGAACGGCTTTCGGCACGGTCCACGATCTCGTCCAGGATCGCGGTGCGGTCTTGGGCGGTGGCGAAGCGCAACGGGAGAGTCACCCGAGCCGCCTCCGCCCAGAGGTTCCAGCGTCGCCACGTCGAGCGACGATCGCCGACGCCGGCGAGCACCTCGATACCGGCGGCATCCAGGTCCGCCGACGATAGGTCGTCGCGATGCAGGAGTCTCGTCGCTTCTTGGGCGGCGATCAGCTGCCGTGCCCACCCGGTGGCGTCGGTACCCAGCGTCTTTGTCGCGCGTTCCCGCCATCTCGCGGTGAGTTCCTGCAGGGAGTGCGAGTTCTTCAGGGGGCGGGTCTCCAGGGTGGCCTGCTGCCGCAGCTTGATGATCTGCACACGGCCCGGCTGCCGGCCGTGCGCCTCCACGAACTCCGCACGGAGCTGCTCGTGCCGCTCGTCGATGTCGAGGCTGCGGGTGCTGAAATCTCGCATGAGATCCTCCGGGATCCCGCTGATCTCCCACCCCGGATTGCGATCTCGGCCGCGGTCTCGCGATTCCCATCCCACCCCGAGGATGGCCGTGAGCTTGTCGGCGAGGAGCGCGTTGTAGGTCTCCGACAGTGCCACGACCGACGCGTGCAGGGGCCTGCCGTCCAGGCTGCGCCACTTCCCGTCGTGGGCGGCCTGCGCGCGGTTCCCGATGACGACATGGGTGTGCAGCTGCGGGTCGGAGGAGCGCGAGTCGTAGTGATCGAACGCGACGGCGATCACCCCCCGCACCTCGACCTGCGCCACCGCTCCGCGCGGGCCGCGCGCTCCGACCCGGGTCATCGCGACGCGCGCCTCGACGAGGCGAAGGACGTCGCCGACCGCGTCATGGTGCGCCTGCGCGATCAGCGCCTGGGTGCCCGCGTCGGCAACCGCCCACAGCGTGCTCACGCTCTTGGGAACGGAGGCCGTGAAGTCGAATCCGGCGACGGCGCGGCGGGTCTGCCGGGCGTTCTCCTCATTCTCGATCGCGACCAGCGCGGCCGCGCGGTCCTCCTCCGACAGTGTTGCGGGCAGTTTCCTGCCACGCGCCCGCACCCGGTCTCGCATGCCGGCGAAGGAACGGTACGGCCGTCCCAGCTGCGCGCCGCTGTTCGGGTCCTGCCCCGCCCCGAGGAAGCGCTTGAGCTGTTCCTCGGTCACCTCGTCGCCGACGCGGGTCGTCGCGGACGGGAGGCCAGCAACTCCGGAGCCGGCCCACTGACCGGGCGGGGTGCCCTTCTCCTGGTAGTACCGGGTCAGCGGTTCGGTGACGTCGCGGTCGCCGTCGCCGGCGGCGACGGTCCGCAGCAGGTAGCGGTAGCCCTGCCCCGCGCTCATCACCCGCATCGAGACCGTCACCTGGACACGGTGTGCGCGCCTGGCCATGCCATGGGCAGACGGCCCCGGCTCCTCGCACAGCCGCCGGGTCCTAAGGTCTGATCCTCACCGGCACCCTGACGCGTGCGGCCGAGGAGTCGATGTACGCATCCGTGCCGTGCGTGGGGGCTGACGCGTCCTCGCGCAGCCGCCCCTGCGGGTCTGCACGTGCCCGCCGCACGGCGGCGATGGCGCGCCGGCGCACCTCGGTCTCGAGGTCGTACGGGTCCGCGCCGCGCGCCTGCCGAGCGCGGGAGTCCAGGGTCACCTCGTCTCGCAGTCGCTCGCCGTGCTCGACGAGGTAGTCGGGGACGATCTGGCGGCGCCGGGCGAGAGCGGATTTCCGCATCCACTCCTCGAGAAGCGGCCGGGGCGTCCTTTCGAAGTGCTGCATCAGCCGCCGCCGTTCGGAGACGAGACGGCGGCGCGTGAAGAACTCGGTCGCGGCGGCGAGATTCGCCGCCCGTTCCTCCTCAGAGGCCGGATGCAGCCGACGCGGGGGGAGCCCGGCTTGCTGGCGGCGTCGCTCCCGGCGCTTCCACTCCCGGTTGTACGCACGCGCCTTCTCGGCGGTCTCCGGGTTCGAGCGGTAGCGCCGCTGGTTCTCTCTGACCTTCTCCGGATTGGCTTGCTGCCATCGCCGCTGCTGTTGTCGCCGCTTGTCCGGATCGGCCAGCCTGCGCTCGCGGGCGTTCTGCAGAATCTGCTCCCGATTGCGGTAGTAGTAGGCCAGCTGCAGGGCGCGGACGCGCTCCCGATTATTCTCGACGTAGAGTCGCCGTTGTTCCCGCTTCTTATCGGGGTTGCGTTGCGCCCATTCGCGTGCGCGTTCGACGTCGCGACGTCGACGTTCGGCCTCCGCCGCCATCTTCTGACGTCGTTGCTCGGCTTCGGCCTTCATTCGCACACGCCGCTCGCGTTCGCGTTCGCGGCCCTTCGCGCGGATGCTCTCCCGATTTCTCTCGCGATAGTCACGGTAGTAGTCGGGGTGGGCCTCGTTCCACGCCTTCCTCGCCGCGGTGTCCCGTGCCTTGCGCTCCTCTGGGGAGACACGTCGACTGCGACGATCCTGATCGTCACTGGTTGCCCCAGACCTCTCCGTCATACCTGCTCCTCGTCATGTCCGGCCTCACCCCTTTAGGTGGGGCAGGTCAGACACGACGAGGGCGTGTCAGCGGTGCGTGCGCGGCTCAGAGAGAGCGATCAGGGCGGCGAACGCTTCCTGGCGGTGCGCAGACGGGTCGACGATCGCTAGGGGGATCAGCTCGCGGAGCGTTGCTCGCGCATCAGTAGAGAGGTCAGTGAGGGGGTACATGCACCATTCGACATCTTGGTCGACCTGGTAGGCCGGTTCGTCGAGACGCACTTCGGGGTAGTAGATGAATGCGGCCAGCGCGATGCGCTGCAGCGCATCGTCAACCTTCTCGCGATCGATCATCTGGTTCTTCGTGCTCATCGCGAGTCATCCTCCGCTCCCGAGGACGGCCCGAGCGACTCGAGGATGTCTGCCGTGACCGGATCCACGTGGTCGTCAGGCTCGACGTAGTGCGCCCGCGTGATGTCCGTGGAGGTGTGGCCGAGCATCTCGGCCGCCAACTCGAGCCCGCTCGCCCGATCCAGGACCGTCGCGACCGTACGCCGGAACGCATGCGGTGTCACCCCGTGTATACCGGCCGCCTCAAGGATCGTCCGGAGCCGCCGACGGATATTGTTCGGGATCAGCGGAGTGCCGTTTCGGCTGCAGAACAGCAGCGTGTCACCGTCGGCCGGTACCGCTGCCAGTCGCTGCCGTATCCCGGCCGCGGTGTAGCTGGGAACCGCGACTGTACGTCGAGACTTCGCCGTCTTGGGATGATCCTGCCGGAACGCGGGTCGGCCCTTCGGGCAGACGATCGTGCCGGTGATCTTCACCGTCGCCGGCACCACCGTAACATCCACGTCGCAGCGGCGGATCGCAAGCACCTCGCCGATGCGGGCGGAAGTCCCCAGCATCACCTCGATGATGATTCCGAGCTGGCCATCAGGACGCGGCCCCGGAAGACCCTCAGCGGTGCGCCAGCGACTCACCGCTGATCTGATCGCCTGGATCTGCGGGACTGTGAGGGCGAGGATCTCTGATACCGGCTTGCGCAATCGCGCCGCGCCGCTGACAGGATTCCGGGGGATCGCGTCGTACCGCACGGCCAAGCCCAATGCCAGGCTCAGCACGTTCTTGGCCTGCTTCGCGCGGCTGTAGCTGGTCTTCGCGCACGTCTTCAGGAACCGATCGACGCGACTGACGGTCACTTCCTTCAGCCGCAACTGCCCGAACGCCGGCAGCACCAGCTTGCGCATGTTCCACTCATAGAGGTCGCGCGTCTTCACCGCGATCCGTCCCTCCAGATCGAGGTCGTCCAGCCAGAGCTCAGCGAGATCGGCGAAGGGTGTGTCCGGCGTCAACTCTCCTGCGACTGCCGGGCGGCTGCGTTCCGTGAGCAGAACCTTGAGCCTCTGCTCGGCAGCCTTTCGACTCCGCCCGCTGGCCTGGACCTGCCGAAGCGCGCCGTCCTCATCGCGGTATCGAGTCCTGGCTCTGACTATGCCGTTCGCGCCAGTCCGGAAGCTGATCGTTCCGAATGTTCCAATGGGGGTTCGGGTACTCGACATCAGGGCTCACCGCCCGTCTCTCGTCGGGATCGGATCCATTCGTCGATGTCGGCAACGAAGAACATGACGCGCCGACCGACGCGGATCCCGGGCGGGCCCTTCCCGTCCACTCTCCAGTCGTAGATCGTCGCGATGGGGACGCCGAGATAGTCCGACAGTTCCCGGACGGACAGTAACGGCTCCAGCTGGACGGGGTGAGCCTGTTGAGTATCCATACCCAACATGTGCGCCCGGCCGTCCCGCCTCCTCCAGGCGGCACCGATGCCTTCCGTGTGCGGAATCGGCAAGCGGGTGCGGGTGGGTGGCGAGGGAGTGGATGTGGTGACGACGTGGTGACCGGTTCAAGTCCTTAACCGCCTTCTGGCCCGGATTTCCGCAGAATTCCGGGCCAGAGCTGGCGGTGACGGTGGGATTTGAACCCACGGATGGGGGGTCTGTGGGTGATGAAACAGGTCCGGCATCTCATGGGTGGGACGAAGGACACGTTCCGCCCGGAGGCACCGCGCGTGGCGGGGACGTTGAACCTGCCGGGAGCGCGGGCGTCGGTGCAGCTGTGGGAGTTCGAGGGCATCGGGTGCGTCTACGACCCGCAGCACCGCACCGTATCCGTCACCGCGGAACTCGAGGTGCAGGGATTCCTGATGCAGGACACCCCGGACCGGTACGACCTCGCCCAGCAGTGGTCGACCGTGTTGGCCTCTTTCACGCAGCGCCCGGGGATCAAGCGGGTGACCCTGCAGGAGCGGACGATCCCGACGACGATTCGTGCTGCTCGCGACCACTTCGACACCGTCCAGATCCGCCGCGGAGTAGACGCCGGATCCCCCGTGGCGCAGAACTACCGGGACGTGATGGACCAGTCAGAGCGGTTCGCGGTTTCGCACCGCAACTACCTGACCTTCACTCTGGACCTGATCGTTCTCGGCGCGCAGCTGCGATCCCTCGGCGGCGGGAAGCTCGCGATCCAAGCCCTCGCCGCCCTCGAGGCGGGAAATCTCGCCGATGCTCTCGAGACCGCGCGCATCAAGGTTCGCGCGTGGCTCGCCCCGAGGGATATTGCGGCGCTCGCGCGGGTGACGGTGGACCCGGAGTTCGCCCCCGCGGTGCAGAACCGCACCGACGCACAGGCGGGGGTGGATCCGGTGGCGATCGGGCCGATGTATTTGGAGGAACCGAAAGGGCGGAACGGGATCGTCTACACGGACTCGGCCGTGCACACGACGATGTGGATTCACGAGTGGCCGCGGTCCGATGCGGCGGTCGGGTTCGTCGCGCCGATCGTGTTCGCCCGCCACCCCGGCAGCGGGGATGCCGTCACGCACATCCTTTCCCTCGTCCTCACGCCCGTCCCTGTCTCCAAAGCGCTGAAACGGATCCGGGATGAGAAGAAGGTGTGGCGGGGCAACGAACGGCTCCGCGCAAAACGCAGCGCCGACGGGTCGGCGGCGGACGCAGCGGACTGGGACGCACTGGAGAAGCAGGAACAGGAGATCGTGAACGGGCATGGCAAGTTCCGGTACGGCGCCTACCTCACGGTCTCTGAGCGAACCGAGGAGCGCCTCGACCACGCCGTCGCGGGGATGCGCAACGCACTCTCCCGCGCCGGCATGGAACCCCAGATCCTCTACTGCCAACAAGCCGAAGCGCTGCTCGTCAATGCGCTCCCACTGGGGTTGGGGATGAAATGACCCGCCGCATCCTCACCTTCACCCCGGGCGATGCGTCCCGGAAAGTCCGCGCCCAGCTGAGCCGCGAAATCGCCGCCGCGCTCCGCGCCGAACAACCCACACGCTCCAGCCGACGAGAGCGTGCCCTGCCGGAGCCGGCGGTGCCGGGACCGTTCGGGCCCGGTCTCGCCGCCGGCGGGTACTGGAATCTGGCGGGTCTGCACGTCCCGCCGCATGAGGCGACGTCGCAGCACATCGCTGGGATCTACCCGTTCGTGGCCGACGCGGGCCTTGGTCACCGGGGCCCGATCGTCGGCGTCGATCTGAACGCGGACGCGTTATGGCACTTCTCCCCGTGGGAGGCGTACATCGATCAATCCGACCGTGGGTCGTTCTCCACCAACATCCTTGTCCTCGGTGCGTACCGGTCCGGGAAATCGGCGACCGTGAAAACCCTCGTCACCCGTTCCATCGCATTCGGTCACCAGGTGGTCGTGCCGTCCGACCCCAAAGGGGAATGGGTCGCGGTGGCTGAGGCGATGCCCGGCGGACGGGTCATCCGCCTCGGCAACGGCACGAGTGCACGTCTGAACCCGCTCGACCGGGGCCCGCGACGATCGGATGCGTCCGATGAGCAGCACGAGCAGATGGTGAAGCAGCGCCGCATCGGCACCCTCATCGCCCTGGTCGAAATGGCGCTCGGCAAGCAGCGTCTCACCGCGGTCGAGCACGCCGCGATCCACGACGCCCTCGACCGGTGCGTCGCGCGCACCAGCGATCACCCCACCCTCCGCGGGATATATATGGAACTCGGATACCTCGCCGGAGAAACCGCGACCGCGTTCCGCGCCGCCGAAGGCGCCGTGCAACCCCGCTTCGTGCTCCGCCGGTTCGTCGAAGGCGACCTCGCCGGACTGTTCGAAGACGAATCGACCGTGGAGTTCGATCAGGACGCGCCCATGGTCGTCACCGACACCAGCGAACTCTTCGCCCGCGGGGAGCTCGCCGCGCAACTGACGCAAGTGTGCTCGACCGCGTGGATCCAGGCCGTGATCAGCGACCGTGCCGCACGCCGCACCCGATACGTGGTGCGGGAAGAGGGATGGCGGGACATGACGTCGCTGGCGAGTCTGCAGATGTTTCAGCAGTGGTTGAAGCTGTCCCGGCATTACGGGATCAGCAACATCGTCATCCTCCACAAGATGGGCGACCTCGACGCGGTCGGCGACGCTGACTCCCTCGAACGGTCCCTGGCGTACTCGATCGTGGGTGACATCGAGAACAAGTTCATCTTCCGCGTCAACCATCAAGAACAATCAGCCCTCCAAGAACGCCTCAACCTTCCCGCCCCGCACGTCGCGATGGCCAGGCAGCTGCGGAAAGGCGAGTTCCTCGCGTACGTCGGCCAGTACTCGTACCTGGTGGACTGCTTCGCCACCTCCACCCCCTGGGAGCAGGCCCTGTTCGACACCGACGACGCCGTCACCGCCAACGACCGCGACACCCCACTGCCCGCCCTGACCGACACCGACCTCGACGCGTTCTGGCCCACCGATGCGCCGTTCATGACGAGTGACTCCGAAGCCGTGGACGGGTGGTTGGCGCCCGCTCCGGATGTCGGAAGTACCGAAGTTCCCGACCGCCCCACTGCGGCGGCTTCTGAAGGAGGACAGCAATGAGTGTTCTGCATCCGCCGCGCGCGTACGCGACCGTGACCGGACCCACCGCGACCTACGTCGCGCCCGACGGGCACACCGAACCCGTCATGACGGACGGCGCCGAAGACATCCGTCACGCCGTCGTCCGCCGCGCCGCCACCGACGCCCGTACCGCCGGCACCCCGCTGGAGCTCGTCACCTCCGGCGACCGCGGCACCCATCACCTCCTCATCGACACCACCGGCTCCATCACCGCCATCCCAGCCGGTATCACCACCGCCCTCCCCACGCATCCCGGAACCAACGCGGGGCTCACCGACAAGGCTGACGACACCCGGGCCGACATCCGCACCGAGGACGCGCGACGGGCGGGGGCGCCGCTATTCGATGCCGTCTCGGTGCAGCACCACGGGGCGGTGAACGAGGAGGCTCCGCCGGCCGGACCTAGCGCGCCAACCGAGGAGGAAGATCCTCCGACAACGGCATCGCGGCCATCGTTCATCGCCGTCAGCACCGAGACCCCCGAGACCGGCACGGGGTGGCGGGCCGTCATGGCACGACTCGGACTCCCGGTACCCCTGTCAGTGCGGCAGATGCAGCATGCGGGGTGGGCGCGGTCGGTGTCGCGGCATTGGGCGGGATGCCGGAGCATCGCGGTCGCGAACGGGAAAGGCGGGGTGGGGAAGACGATGACCACCGCGATGCTCGCCGCCGCCTACGCCCGGTGGGGCGGCGGGAATGTGCTCGCGTGGGACAACAACGACACCCGCGGAACCCTGGGCTGGCGCACCGACACCGGGCTCTACGACACCACCGTCCGCGACCTCCTCCCCGCCGCATTGAAACTTCTCGCCCCGGATGCTGGGGTGTCGGACATCGCCCGGTTCGTGCATCACCAAGGTGTGGACCGGTACGACGTGTTGCGTAGCAACCCCGAGCTTCTTGCCACCGACCAGCGCATCCACGCCGACCAGTTCGATCTGCTGATGCGGGTCGCCGCCCGCTACTACCGGCTTGTGGTGTTCGACTCCGGGAACGACGAATCGGCAGACAGATGGCTGCGGATGATCGACTCCAGCGGGCAACTGGTGATCCCCACCCTCGCCGCCCCCGAATCCGCCGAATCCGCCGCGCTCCTCCTCGACGCACTCCGCACCCGCGACGAGCACTCCGCCTACCTCGCCGACAACGCCGTGGTGATCGTCACCCAAGCGGAGGCCGCGGGCCGGGATGTGGCACGAATCGCTGCAGGGTTCGAAGGTCACGTGCGGGCCGTTCACACCATCCCTTACGACCGGGCCCTGAAATCCGGGCCACTGCGCTTCGACACCCTCCACCCCCGCACCCGGCACGCGTGGCTCGCCGCCGCCGCCGCCATCGCTGACGGCCTCGAACAGCACAGTGGTGAGCGGTATGAATGAGGGACTCCTCGGCCGGATCATCGCGGTGGGGATCGCCTGCAGCATCCTGCTGTCCCTCGCGTTCTCGTTCCTCACCGAAACGCTCACCACCTGGATCTGCGGTACACGCCCCACACCGACCAGCCCGTTCTCCGGGCTCTGGCTCGCACTCACCGGCGACCACAACGCGTATATGCTGATTGACGGATGTGCGCTCCCGGTCTGGCAGATCCGCGCCGCGGATGCCGCGGTCGTTGTTCTGATCGTCGCGGCAGCGGCGGTGGGGTTGGGGGCGTGGCGGCGGTACCGGCACTCCGACCGGTACTTCCTCACCGACCTCCGCCAACGCCCCGGATTCGCCCCCGCATCCGAAATCAAAGACCACCTCTCCGCCAGGGCCGTCCTGCGGCGGGCGGGGCAACTCCGCCCCGACCTCACCCGCCCGACGCCCGCGGACGTCGGGTGGCGGGTCGGCAGATCCCGCGGGATGGACGTGTATGTCTCCATCGAAGACTCCGTCGCCCTCGAAGGACCACCCCGGTCAGGGAAGGGATACCGGGTGCTGATCTCCGCGATCCTCGACTGGACCGGACCACTAATCACCACGTCAACGACGAACGACAACCTCACCGCGACAATGCGGATGCGGCAGACCCGGGGTAACGTGCACGTGTTCGACCCGCAAGGCCTCTCCGGCATCCGTCACCCGTTACGCATCTCCCCCATCGCCGGATGCGAAGACCCGCTCGTTGCGATGCAACGCGGCACGGCGATCATCACCGGCACCGCTCTGGGCTCTTCCACCACGAACGCGGAGTGGGCGCACGCGTCCGGTGTGGTCCTTGGCCGGTTGCTGCACGCCGCCGCTGTCGGCGGGTTCACCATGGCTGACATCTACGAATGGGGATCCAGCCCCACCCTCGCCCGCCGCGCCGTCGACGTCCTCCGCGCCGACGGCACCCCCGGATGGGGCGACTCCCTCGAGGCCACAATCAGCGGCGACGAGAAACTCGTCTCCGGCATCTGGTTCGGAGTCCAAGGAGCCGTCGCACCCCTCGCCGTCCCCCAAATCCGCGACACCCTCATCCCCCGCCCCGGCGACCCGACATTCGACCCGAACGAATTCCTCACCGCCCCCAACACCCTCTACCTGATCGGATCGTCCTCCGGGTCCGCCGCGATGGGCGGGTTCCTCGGCGCGATGCTCGACGACATCGTCGAAACCGCCCGCACCCGCGCCCTCTCCTCACCCGGCTCACGGCTACACCTCCCCCTCGGACTCATCCTCGACGAGATCGCGAATATGTTCCGCTGGGGCAACCTGCCCCGCACTATGGCCGACGGCGGCGGACGGGGAATCTGCACCTTCGTCGTCCTGCAAGCCCTCTCCCAAGCCGAAACCGCCTGGTCCAAAGCCGAAGCCGACACCATCTGGGCTGCCGCGACCGCGAAAGTACTCCTCGGCGGTGCCAGCCACGTCGACCACCTCCGCGACATCGAGACCCTCCTCGGTGCGAGAGACACCCGCCGCACCCAACGGTCCTGGTCCACCGAGCGCGTCGGCCACCAAACCAGCGAGCAACACGAACGCCGCCCGCTGATGTCCGTCGACGAAATCCGGCGGATGCCCCAAACCACCGGACTGCTCGCCTACCGCAATCGCCGCGGCGTACTGCTCGACCTCTCCGGATGGGACGAACGCCGCGACGCCCGCACCATCACCGCCGGCAAGACCGCCACCGAGCAAGAACAACAATCCGTATTCACCGACACCTACATCACCCCCACCCGCCCGCCGGTCGCACGCACGGCTGAGGAGGGGGCGCCGTGAACAATCAACGCCGCGGGGACGTGAAGAACCTTTATCGGTACGGGTTCCTCCGCTCCCCCGCATGGTTCGCCCGCCGGGATAGCTGGTTCACCACTGAGACCCGAAGGGCAGGGGCACTCTTCTGCGCGGGATGCGGGGAACCAGCCACGCGTGACGAAGTCGAACTGCACCACCTGGACTACAGCGGCGTCACCCTGGAGGCGGGCAGGTGGCGGGCGCACGAAGAACACGGTGACCTTGCCGCACTGCACCCGTACTGCCACGAACTGCTGCACCGCCTACTGGAGCGCGACACCGTCCTCGCGAAGCACCGAGACAGGCGGACCGCATCCCTCGCCGCAATCGAGCGGCTGCGCACCAAACTCGCCCCGGAGACCTCATGAACAGCCACCCCGAACCCGTAGACCCCGTCGCGCTGCTCGCCGCTGACGCCGCCCGTGTCACCGGCAAGGCGAACCGCGGCGGGTCCTCCGCCCCATTGGGAGCGACGGTAATCAACTGGCGCACCCTCTCCGGGTCCGCCGCCGCAATGGCCTGGGCAGACCTCCGCGACTGGGTGGAATGGTTCACTATCCGCTACAACGTGCCCATCAGCACCGTTCCGACCTGCTGGTGGCAGCACGGAGCGCTCGTCGAGGAGCTCACGGCGCTCCGCACCGCGCACGCCGCAGCATTTGATCCCACCGACACAGGGAACGGGCCAATCGGCTGGCACGAACGGCTCACCGTCGCTCTCCCCCGCCTCACCCGCGCATACAGCGGCGGCTGCAACACCGGGCACCGCCCCCTCACACCCCGCTCATGGTCGAACGTGACCGACGAGCAGGAATGGGAACAGTGGACCAACGAGGCCCACGCCCACTGACACAGCCCGTGTCACCGACCGAAAGGAAGACAAGATGACAACCAGGATCCCGGTCACCATCGAGGGCAACCTCACCGGCGACCCCGAACATGGCACCAGCGACAACGGAAACGAGTACGCGAGGTTCAGCGTCGCCGTCAACGACCGCCGCCTCAACGACACCACCGGCCGGTGGGAAGACGCCGGCTCGGTGTTTCACCGCGTCGTGGTGTTCAACCAGCAAGCCCGGCACGTCGCCGACTCGCTGCACAAGGGCGACGCCGTGCTCGTCGCTGGCGACCTCCGGTTCGGCACCTATACCGACACCACCACCGGACAAACCCGCGAAACCCGCGACATCGTCGCGGACAACGTGGGCGCCTCCCTGAAGTACGGCGGCGTCACCATCGCCCGCAGCCCAAGAATTAGCGGCCCCGCAGCCGAAGCTACGGGGCCGACAACCGCACCGGCGGCCACCGGTGCAGCATTCGCGCGCTAAACCCTCGAAAAGGTGCGAGCGGGAGTCATGGTACTCCCGCTCGCACCGGTAACGTCACCGTCCCGTGTGGGGAACTTTCATTTCTCCGGGCTCGCCGTGCGCTCGCGTGCTACCGTAAACACATCACGATCAGCCCGCTCGCCTCACGGCTCGGGCTGATTTTCTTTTTGCGGGAGACGTGATGGTTGCATACGACAAACCGTGGTTGCCCATCGAGGCACAAATCGACAAACTCGCCAGCCGTGGCGTCGAGATCGGTGATGAGGCAGACGCCGCCAAGCTGCTGCGCGCAGTCGGGTACTACCGTCTCACCGGATACCTGTACCCGTTCCGCCGTTCGGAGCGCTACGACGACGAAGGTCGCACTCGAGTGCGCGTACTAAGCAGATACCGCGACGGCACAACAATGGCGCATGCAGCGAAGATCATCGACTTCGACCGGGCGCTCAGAATCCTCGTGCTCGACGGCATCGAACGGGTCGAAGTCTCCCTGCGAATGCAACTGGGCCACACCCTCGGTGCACAATCCCCCTTCGCACACCTGGACTCGGCGACATTCGTGCCACCGTTCACCACTGAATACACCGACCCGATCTCCGGACTCCCGACCAGCAAGCACCTCCAATGGATCGCGAAGGTCAACGCCCGCCGGGACGCATCCGATGAAGCGTTCGTCGCGCACTTCCGCGACAAGTACGACGGCCAGATGCCGATCTGGGCCCTCACCGAGATCCTCGAGCTCGGCCACCTGAGCCGCCTCTACAGCGGCCTGAACAACTCCCTCGCCACCGCGATCGCACACTCCTACGGGGCCCCGACGAAGCGGGTCATGGCGAGCTGGATCGCCAGCTTGAACTACGTCCGGAACGTCGCCGCCCACCACGCTCGCCTCTTCAACCGAAAGCTCGTCGTCGCCCCCAGCCGGCCACCCGTCGGAGACGTCCCGCTCCTGGACCATCTTCGAGACGACAGCAGAGCGAAAGCGGTATACGGCGTTTACAACGCCCTCGCTGTCACCGCCTACCTACTCCGCACGATCGACCGGGACTCCGGATGGCCAGAACGCGTGCTTCATCTCGCGCGAACCTTCCCGGGCATCCCCAGCTTCACCCTCGACACGATGGGCGCCCACCCGCGCTGGAAGCGCCTCGAGCTGTGGGCACCGTGACGTCGTCACCGAGACGGACCGCGACCCGGGATCGCTGGCGGCGAAGACGCGAGCTGCGGATGCTGTCGAAGTCGATCTTCAGCGGCCCGGTGCTCTGAACTCATCGAGCCGCGGAGCCCACGTTCCACGTGGACCTGATCGAGTTGCGCTTGGAAATGCTCTCGTTCGTGTTCCAGAACGTCGCTCTCCGCTGTGCGCGTCTTGATCAGCGCAGCGACCGCCTCCCAGGCGGGGTCGGAACCGTCGTTCGCTGAGGGGCCGCGCCCAGTCCCGTGATGAGAGCTTTCAGCGGCCGCGAGGGCACTTGCGCGTTCCAGCAGTGCGCGCCGCGTGGTGGCAAGCCAGGCAACCAGAACATCCTGTGAACTCTGCCTGGCGGTCAGCGTGGCGGTGATCGCCTCCGCGACACGATCAAGATCAGGCGCCATCCCCCACGGTCGGGCACTCGCATGATCCAGCGGAGGGATCCGATCGGTCGCGATCCCCTCCGGCGCGCCGGTTGGCTCTCGCGCCGCGCGCCCCAACTCCACCCGCGCGGCGCGTGCACCGTCCTCGATCGTGACCTCCACGGTGCCGCGCAACATCGTCTCCGCAATCGCCTGGCGTGCCGCGACCGGGGTGCGGGCGATCGTGATGGCCACGTTGTGCTCGCGGCCGCGGGTCATTCCGACATAGAGGCCCGACGCATTGACGCCCGGCCCCACGATAGACGCGTCGGTGGTCTCACCCTGGATGCCGTGCACCGTCGACGCGTACGCGAGGTGCACGTGCTCGGCGAGGTAATCGTGCGACACCACCCGCACGTCCCCCGCATCGTGCACGCTTCCAAGGCGTACCCCGCCGCGTTCGATCAGCTGAACGGTCCAGAGCGCTCGGTTCTCGACTCCGGTCGTGGTGTCGTTGCGGCGGGTCTGGACGATGTCCCCTTCGAGGATCCGCTGCTCCCCCTGCCCCACCGCAACCCTGCCCACGTGTAGCGCACCGCGGTCGAGCCGCTGCTGCTGGATGGCGTTGTTGATGGCATCGGCCTCGTCGTTCGTACTTGTCACCAAGGCCACCCGTTTCCCCGCACCCATCCACCGGAAGTAGGCATCGACCATTGCCTCGCGCGCTTCCGCATGGTCGGCGACGCGGTGGATGAGCCCGCGGTCATCAAGGTCCGCTGCGACGGTGAGAGCGGCATCCTCCGACGCAGGTTCGCGCATCCGCAGCGTCAGCGCCGCATAGTCGGGGTCACGGAAACGGTGCACCGCCGTCAGTTCCACCACCGCGGTCGCACGGCGGGTCAGACATGCCATCGCCCCCGAATGCCCGACCGGCATCGCCTGCAGATGATCGCCAACCATCGCGACGCCGGCCCCCGTCTCGGCCGCAAGCGCCGCCAGAGCGTTCGCGGTGTGCAGATCGACCATCCCGGCCTCATCGACCACCACCCGATCGCCCGGCGTCAGCGGGTAGCGGCGCGGCCCGGTGAACACGTTTCCGCTCGTCGGGTCGATGTCTCCGACGCTCAACCGGGACCATACCGGCGCGCCGGCTATGTCGTGGGTCCATCGCCAGCCGTGGTCGGCGAGCAGGGCGTGCAGGCTGGATGCTGTCGCCCCGATCTCGCGCGACGCTACCGCCGCAGCCTTCTTCGTCGGGGCGACCACCACGATGCGCCGGCCCTGCCGCGCCAATGCCCCGCTCGCCACACGAAGCGTCGTTGTCTTCCCCGCACCCGCCGGCCCCGTCACACTCACCAGCCGATCCGTGCCGGCAATCGATGCAGCCGCCTGCGCTTGCGCCGTATCGAGCACCACAGAATCGGTGAGAACTTGGCGGGCGACATCTTCGACAAGGTCTGCATCAAGCGGTTTCCCGGGCACGGCGAGAGCATCCAGGCGCGCGGCAAGATCCACTTTGAGCGACGCCGTCGCGACCGACATGAACCCCTTCACGTGCCCCGGCCGCGCACCCTCCCCCGCGAGCAAATCGACCGTGAGCGTGAGGGCACACGCCTCGACATCATCGATCAAGGGTTGGAAGGAGCCGCGGTCACCGACCAGCCCCGCGCCTGCGAGAGCGCGAATCACCCCTGCGCGTAAGTCAAAGGTGCTGAACCGTCCACCATTCGAAGCCGACCGGGCATCCGCATCCACCACCGCCTTCGCTGCCAGCACCTCACGATCCACACCCGCAGGCCGCTCCGGGCTCACTACCGGCGCGCGAGGCTCGAGCAGGGTCGGGTCGATCGCGGCGACCTCGTCTCGAATGAGGTGCTCCCACTCATCCTCATCGACCCGGGTCGGTTTGTTCGGGCGTCGGGTCGCCCACGCGAGCCGGTCGATTTGTTGCTGCACATCATGCGAGGGCTCCTGCCCTGGATGCTCAGCGCGCCACTGCGTGACTAGCACCGCTCGGTTTGCCTCGATCTGATTCGATCGGCGCGACAACGGCCGTACCGCCCGCGCCAACTCAGCGATCTCCCCGTTCGCGTCGACGGTATAGCCGTGGCGGGCGAGCGCGGCAATCCACGCAGGGTCCGTTCGCGCTGCGAGTTCACCCTCGGCATTGACAACAGTGTGGAACTTCATCGCGACCCGCGAGTCCACATTCGACCATTTGCCGTCCTGGCCCTGCACCTTCACGTTCAGCCACAGGTGCCGATGAATGTGCGGATCCAGCGCCCGCGACCGGCGATGCTGCAACTCCACCACCTCAACCCGATGAAGAGCCTCACGGAACCTGCCACCCGCACCTCGGCGCGCGTTCAGCTCCTGCTGCCAGGCTCCAATGATCCGGTCACGGAGACGGTCCTGAAGCGCCTCAAACTCGGTCGCCAACTCCGGATGTATGAGCGCAGCGATGCTGTACGACTTCGGCGCGTTGATCGTGCCATCCAGGATCAGATCCGCGGTCGGTCCAGAAAGATCCCGACCGCGCTGCTCCCCCGATTTCGGGTCTCGACCATCCACCCACTGCCGAAGTTGCTCGGCCGTGAGCGTGTCGCGAGTGATGATGCCGTCCGCGACAACGAGCCGAGTCATCCCCTGCGCACTGGACTCGCTGTATGCGGCGAGCGCGTCAACCCCGGCCGCAGTGAGCAAGTGCGAATCGCACACACCCTGGAACGCGTACGCCATCGCCTGCCGGACGCCCTGTGACCGAACGCCGCGCTTCCACCTCTGCAACCCACCCCGCACGCTCCGAGCGTACGCCGAGTCTGCGTATCACGCAGCGTGATTCACAGAAAGTGCCTGCGTGCATCGTCGTTTCGTCACTCTGGTCGCTCTTGGCGTCGTGGCTCGTATCGTCGGCGATCGCGTTCCGTCGATCGTCCCGAGGTGTCTCGACGTGTTCGCATGAGCGACCTTCATCGGGCACCTTCGCGGGCGGGACTTACGAGAATCGGCCCACTCCTCACTCCGCGGGCTGTGGAGTTTGCCGCTCTTTGGCGGTGTTCTGTGATCGCTTCGTGTCGCTAGTTGCCGATGACGAGAATGCTCGCGGCGGCTTCAATGACGTCGTCGGTAATGGTGTCGAGCTGGTTGATCTTCAGCACGCGATTGATCTGGGGGAAGAGCCGTTCGAGCAGGCGGAAGTTGCCGCGGGTGATGCGTTCGATGGCGGCGATGGCTTGAGCGTCGGTGAAGTCGTCAGGGTCGAGAGTCCTGCCGAGTCGCTTCCAGTGGCGGTCGAGAACGAAGAGGAGCTCTTCCCGGCCAAGGGCGCGGTAGTGGTGTGAGAAGCCGAGGCGGCTGTAGAGCTGGGGGTAGTGACGGAAGCGTTCGTCGATACCGGGCATGCCGATCAGGATCATCGCGAGATGCGTGCGGTCGTGACGGTCGCGGAGAAGCTCCAAGGCGGTCGGGGTGAGCCGTTCGGCTTCGTCGATGATGAGGAGCTCGACCAGGCGGGTGACGTCGTTCTGCCTGACCACTTCACCGTCGGGCATGAGGGAGCGGAGGTGCTCGTCGGCGCAGAGTCCGACTTTGATCTGCCAGTGGTCGATGTCGTGCATGAGGTCCTTGGGCCGGCAGAGGACTTCGGGTGTGTAGAAGACGGTGCGGGATCGGTTCGCCAGGGCATAGTGCTTTGCGTCGTGATCGCCTCTCGGTCCCCACGCGTTGATGTAGGGCTCGAGGGCGTCCCAGTTCGCGTAGCGGCGGGCGGAGTTGGTTTTCCCGACGCCGGCGGCGCCGTGGCAGATCCCGATGGTTTTCTCCTTTCGGACGGCGTTGGCGAACTCGGTGAAGCGTCGGTGTTCTTTGGTGACGATGAATGCCTGGTTCATCACTCGTCCTCTTCGTAGGTGCGAAGCCGTGGCCGCCGCTTGATCGGTTCGGGGGTGCGAGGTTCCTGGCGGGTGGCAACGGTCGGAATGCGATCGTGGATTGCACGACGCAGCTGCTTGCGGCGGGCGCGGCGGGCGGTTTCGATGTCGCGGAGGCTGAGGCGGAGGTTGGGGTGGGCCTCGTCGATGGCGGTGCAGATGAACGTGTCGCGGTCGTAGACGCGGATCTCGGAGATGTCCCGGGGGTCGTACCGGATCGTGATGGTGTGACCGACGAACGGCGCCAGGGTTGGGGCGAGGTAGCGCTGGCCTTGGAAGTGGATGCCGTCGCGTTGCACGACCCGGTTCTTCGGAACAGTAAGGAGCAGCCCGTCGAGCTCTTGAAGGCTCTCGGGCATCCGCGGAAGCCAGCCGTCCGCGACCCACGCATCCCGGGGTGAGATCCCCAGCTCGCTGTGGGGCCGGTCGTTGTAGGTGCCGATGAAGTCGCCGATGGCACGGTCGAGGCCTGCGAGGTCGAGCATAGGCATTGGTGTTCGGCTGCCGGGTCCGAGGTGGCCGGGGAGCGTGGCTAGGAGTTCGGTGTTGATGGTTCCGAAGAACCGTTCGATCTTCCCGCGGCCTTGGGGTCGCCCGACGGCGGAGTGGACGATCCTGATGTGCAGGGCGAGTGCGGTCTGCTCGAGGTGATGGCTGATGAAGTCGGAGCCGTGGTCGACGTGGAGGATTTCGGGGATGCCGCACATTGCCCACGCCGGGTCGGTCTTCCGCCAGATCGCCTGTCGGAGAGCGAGGGCGGTGTTGATGACTGAGGGTGCGCCGGTGAAGACCATGTATCCGCAGATGGCGCGGGAGTAGTCGTCCATGACCGTGGTGAGCCAGGGCCGGTCGGGTTTCCCGTCCGCGCCGACGATGAGGATGTCGAGCTCGGTGTGGTCGGACTGCCACGTCTGGTTGGGGTGTTCCGCCCGGCGCCGAAAGACGAGCTCGTGCTTGTCCCGGTACGAGACCGGTCCCTCAAGTGCCAGCGTGACAAGGGCCGGATCGAGTGCCTGGACGATCTGGCGGACGGTCGCGTAACTCGGCACCGGCAGTTCGTGAGCTTCCGCCTCCGCGGAGGCGAGCCGGTGCAAGGTGGCGATGCTTGGGCGTGGCCGGGTCAGCGCCAATCGTTCGATGAACGCGACAGTCTCCGCTGATGTTCGGCGGCCCCCCTTGTCGTTGCGGTCATGAGGTTCGAGGGCTGCGATGCCGCCTGCGCGGTAGAGCTGGTGCCAGCGTTGGAGGGTGCGGGCGGAGATCCCGGTCTCCCGGGCGAGGACGGCGAGCGGGATCTGGTCTTCGACATGAAGCCGAAGAACACGCCACCGTTCGGCCGCGTCCATGAGTCACTTACACGGTGGTGCTCTCGCGGGCCGCGAAGGCCTGCTGGTGGCGGTAGAGGGTGGCTCGGCTCCAGCCGACGAGTTTCGCGGCATCTGCCGCGGTCCGGCCCTTGGCCCTGGCCTCGGTGACGAGCTTGAGTTTGTCAGCGACGACGACAGGATCCGACAAGGGCCGGCCGAACTTCGTGCCGCCTTGCCGAGCAGCAGTGATCCCGGCATTCACCCGTTCCGTGATCAGCTCGCGCTCGTACTCAGCCAAAGTGGCAAGCATGTTCAGCATCAGCCGGCCCGAGGTCGTCGACGGGTCGATGCCATCAGAGATGCTCTGCACCTGGACGTTTCGCTCCCGAAGGAGCTTCACGGTGTTGAGAACATCGATCAGGGACCGTCCGAGGCGGTCGACTCGCCAGACGACGACCGTGTCGCCGGGCTTGGCGTAGTCGAGGAGTTTCTTCATTCCGGGCCGGGAGATCGCGGTTCGGCTACCTGAGGTGACGTCGGCGAAGATGTCGCGCTCCTGCACGCCGGATTTGACCAAGGCGTCGACCTGCAACTTCGCGTCTTGGCTTCTCGTACTGACCCGCGTGTACCCGAGATGCCTCACCCGACCATTGTGCCTCAATAACTGCTAGAAGCGGCGAAGGAAAGACAGTTTGCGGTAAGACATGTTTCCAAGACAAATGGCGTCCCGGAAATCCGCCACTTCCCTCGGCTGCTCGGAAGGGGTTTCGCGTGCCTCGGAAAACTTTAGCTTTTCGAGGCGGACCGCTGGTGCGGACAACGACGGGCTTACGGGAGCGGCTGTGGGATGACGTGGCAGATGCTGCGCTCCGAGCACGTCGCTGGATCCAGGGCCGAGCTGGTCGTCAGCATGCCCACGAGCTCTCTCTCGAGGCGGGCGAGTTCTTGTTGGCGGGCTCTGACTTCACCGAGTTTGCCAGTGAGTAGTGAATGCACGTGTGAGCACGGGGCCTGCCCATCCTCCCGGAGGGCGAGAACCCCGGCGATATCGGACAGCGTTAGTCCGGCGGTTTGAGCGGCGCGAATGAACCCGACCCGGGAAGCGACCCCGTCGTCATAGACCCGGTATCCGTTGCTTTGTCGGCTCGGGGCCGGCAGGAGGCCCTCGCGTTCGTAGAAGCGAAGGGTTTGAGTGCTGACGCCCGTGGCCGCGGCGAGGTCTCCAATGCGCATGTGACCATCACACCACTTGACCTTGTACCGGGCTGCAACGTTTACGGTCGTTGGATGGAGATCACGTTGCAGTACTTCGATGGGTGCCCGAACTGGCAGACGACCGAGGAGCGCCTCGCCGTGATCACGGCGGAACGATCCGACATCACGGTGAGCCGGCAGCTCATCGAGACACAAGCGGAAGCGGAAACGGTCGACTTCCGCGGCTCCCCGACTCTCCTGGCCGACGGTGTGCCGTTGTTTCCCGTGCCGGAGGCTCCGCCTGGCCTGTCGTGCCGGGTGTATCTGACACCAGCAGGTCTTGCCGGGTCCCCCACGACAGAGCAGATCCGCGACGCCATCGTGAACGTCGAAGCGGGCACCCGGTGAGTGACGCGTTGGACCTGCTGGTCATCGGTGCCGGCATGGCTGGCACGTCCGCTGCGAACAAGTGCGCCGCACAAGGCTGGCGGGTCGGGATCGTCGACGCGCTCCCCTACGGCGGCACCTGCGCTCTCCGGGGATGCGACCCGAAAAAGATCCTTCGCCGCGGCGCCGAAATCGTCGATGCCGCCCGGCTGATGAACGACACCGGCATCACAGAAGCTGGCCTCCGTGTCGATTGGCCGGCACTCATGCAGCGCAAGCGCGGCTTCACCAACGGGGTACCAAAAGGCATGGAAGACGAACTCACCGGCAACGGTGCCACCACCTTCCACGGTCACGCCGAGTTCACCGGCCCGAACACCATCACCATCGATGGCACCACCCACGAGGCGGAGCGGTTCCTCATCGCCTCCGGGGCCACCCCGAGGCTTTTGACATTCCCGGGCGCGGAGCACCTCATCGACAGCACCCAGTTCCTCGACCTCGATGCCCTACCGCAGCGGATCGTGTTCATCGGCGGCGGGTTCATCTCGTTCGAATTTGCCCACATCGCCGCCCGAGCCGGCGCGCACTGCACGATCATCGACCGCGGCCCGCGGCCCCTGCGCGAATTCGACCCCGACCTGGTGGAGCTGCTGACCTCACGCACCGAACAAGCCGGTATCCGCGTCCACCGAAACACCAGCGTCACCGCCATCGAGGCAACCCCCTCCGGATTCCAGCTCAACGTCGACACCAAAGGCACGACCACCCGCCTTGACGCGGACCTCGTCGTCCACGGTGCTGGCCGCGTCCCGAACCTCGAAAGCCTCCACCTGGACGCTGCCGGCATCGCGAGCAGCTCACACGGAGTAACCGTCACCGGACACCTGCAAAGCACCACCAATCCCGCCGTCTACGCGGCAGGAGACGCCGCTAACACCGCGGGACGGCCCCTGACGCCGGTCGCCGTGTTTGAGGGTAAAGTCGCGGCCTCGAACATGCTGAAAGGCACCACGACAGCGCCCGACTACACCGGAGTTCCCACGACCGTATTCACCATCCCGGAACTGAACCGGGTCGGTCTCCTCGAAGAAGAAGCTGCCGAAGGCCACAACACTGCCGTCCGCTTTACCGACACCAGCAACTGGTACTCCACCTACCGGGTCGCCGAGACCACCGCCGCCGCCAAGATCATCATCGATACCGACACCGACCAGATCCTCGGCGCACACCTCCTCGGCCCCGGCTACTCCGAACTGATCAACACCTTCGGTATCGCCATCAAGCTCGGCCTCACCACCCGGCAACTCAAATCCACCACCGCCACCTACCCCTCCCTCGGCTCCGACCTCGGCTCCCTGCTTTAACCGAGCAAAGCAGAGAGTCAACAACCCTCTGCTTTCAGCCAGTTACCGAGCCCGACGCACCCGCCAACGAGCGATCAAAAAACACTGCCAGAGAGCGGCAAAGTCCACACTCCGCGGGCCTCGTCGATTCCCCAGCATGGCCCCGCGCATCGCCCGAGGCAGGACCGGCATTCGCACGGTCGTCCACAATGTCGCAGGGTCAAGTCCTGGGACGTGGTGTATCGGTGATCGTGTGATCCCTCGTGTCGAGGTCAGGCTGTGAGGGCCCGAAGGTCGGGTTCGATCACCTCCTCTGTGGTGGGTTCGCCGACGCGGCGTGCGGCGGCGAGGGCGTCGAGGCCGAGGTAGCGGCGTTGCTCGGCCCACTCGTCGTGTTGCTCGGCGAGGACGGCGCCGACGAGCCGGATGATCGCGTCGCGGTTCGGGAAGATGCCCACGACGTCGGTGCGGCGGCGGATCTCCCGGTTGAGGCGTTCGTTCGGATTGTTGGACCAGATCTGCCGCCAGATGCTCTTCGGGAACGCGGTGAACGCGAGGATCTCCTCACGTGCGGCCTCGAGGTGCTCGAACGACCTGGGGAGCTTGTGCTCGAGCGCGTCCAGGACGCGGTCGAACTGGGCGTGCACGGACTCCGCGTCGGGCTGGTCGAAAACCGTGCCCAGCAGGGTCTTCACCCATGGCCACGAGGACTTTGGGGTCACGCTCATCAGGTTCGCCGCGTAGTGGGTTCTGCACCTCTGCCAGGACCCGCCGACGGTCGCGCCGATCGCTGCGACCAGACCTGCGTGTGCGTCGGACGTGACGAGCTTCACGCCGGTCAGGCCTCTCGCGACGAGGTCGCGCCAGAACGTCAGCCAGCCGGCGCCGTCTTCGGTCGAGTTGACTTGCAGACCGAGGATCTCGCGGTAGCCGTCGGCGTTCACGCCGGTCGCGACCAGCACCGCGACCTTCACGACCCGGCCGCCCTCGCGGACCTTCATGGTGAGCGCGTCGGCGGCGACGAACGAGTACGGGCCGGCGTCCAACGGCCGGGTGCGGAACGCGGTCACCTGCTCGTCAAGGTCGCGCGCCATCTCCGACACCTGCGACTTCGACAGCCCGGTGATCCCGAGGGTCTTCACCAGGTCATCCATCCGACGGGTGGACACGCCGAGGAGGTAGCTGGTCGCGACCACGGTGGTCAGTGCGGCCTCCGCGCGGCGGCGGCGTTCCAGCAGCCACTCCGGGAAGTAGGTGCCCTGCCGGAGCTTGGGGATCTTCACGTCGATGGTCCCGGCGCGGGTGTCGAAGTCGCGGTGGCGGTAACCGTTGCGACGGTTCACCCTGTCGTCGCTGATCGTGCCGTAAGCGGCGCCGCAGATCTGGTCCGCGTCCGCGGATAGCAGCTGGTTGATGAACGTGCCGAGCATCTCCCGCAGCAGATCGGGAGACGCCTGCGCGAGGTGGTCTTCGAGGAAGCGGGCAGGGTCGATATCGTGGGGTGAGACGGTCATCGTCGGGGTCCTTTCGAGATGGATGTGAAGAGTTCTCTCGAAGGATCACGCGGTGACCGTCGCTACGTCCGCAGCGACACGGTCACCCGATCCGTACACCACCTTGCCGGACGCCACCTGTCGCAGCTCTCGCGTGTCGAGCGTGTCGTAGCCTCCGTCTACTTTGCTGGCATGCCGAGCGGACCTGACTTCCTGCAGATGACGATTGCCATCTTGTCGGTGCCAGCTGTCGCAGCAGCCATCACCTGGTTGGCGCGCCGATTCAGTAAGGAGTCGCGTCTGCTCCTACGGCTCGAACGGTTGGCCGCGATCTATCCCAACCTTCCGGCGGGCTCGATGCAAGATGAGTTCGCAAAGAGAGTGACCGACGCTGGCTCGGAATTGAACGCCCGCCTGGATCCGCTCTTCAAGCAAGAGCGTAGGCGGAAGCGGACGGTCATCGTGTCGCTGGTCGTTGGGTCAGCGTTCGTGATCCTGTTATGGCCAGGCCATGCGGCGCTGGAGCCCGGGGGTAGCAACCTCTCAAGTCTCGCGCTGGGAGTCATCGCCGTGGCCGCCTTCCTCTTCATCGAGCGGGACACCCGTCGCCAGCGTGCTGCCATCAAGGACGAGCAGAGCGGCCAATCCAGCGCCCTCTAGACAACCTCCTGCCGCGTGGCGCCGTCGAGGCGCTAAGTGGCGCCCGTCAGCCGAAACGAGCGCGCTCGGCGACCGTTCTCGGACGAGTGAGATTGCAACTACTCCACACGCGAAAGGTCGCACGTCAGCGGTGATGAGCAGGCTCCCCCCGAGGCCGTCCGCGCCCGAGGATAGGCCCCCACAGTTACGTTGGCACAAGCTGAATCCCGTGCCGATACAGCGCCTTCGGCACGGTCGCAGCCCCAGCACCGCCATCAGTTGGGCAGTTCCGAATTTCTTGTTATCTGCCCGCGCCGTGCTCCTGTCCCCACCTGTCAGCGAATCGTAAGCAACTTGCGCGACCATGCAGGCCAGCGTGAACCTGGGTGACTCAGAATGCGCCGGAACGGTGTCCAAGACGCAAGCGGCGACATGGAACGGTTATCACATCGCAAGGACCAACGGCGGCTACCAGGTCGGATCTACGTTCTCGCAGGGAGGAAAGCATGTGAAGAAGCGATTGATCGTCCTCGCATCAGCGGCGGGTGTCGCCGGGGTGATCGCCGTTGGTGGCGCCGCCGCATACGGTGGTGCTTTCAACCCCGCCTCCAACCCTGAGGCAAACGCACCCGCAGAACCGGTTACTCAAGAGTCGTACGACGCGGCATATGCGACTTTTCGCGACTGCATGAAGGACGCAGGCGCTTCCCTTTTTTCGGAGCGCACCGTGGGTGTCGTTCACGAGTACTCCTACTGGGAAGGCGACAAATCGGCCCATGACCGGTGCTACGTGGACTTCGCCCCAGTGGACTTCCGATGGCAGGTGGCGAACTCCTACGATTCCCCGACCTACGTGAGCCTGCGGGAATGCCTCACGGATCTTGGCGTAGAGCCGGGTAAGGATGTCGAGACAGTCTGGGAGCAGGTACAGGCTGCGGACATAGATGTCGTGGAGTGCACCTTGGGCCCCGGTTTGGGCTAGCGACCTCCCGGTCTGATTGCTGATCACGGCCATCCGCCCCTACGGGGGCGGCGTGCGTGTCTATATGCAGTATCGGCGCAACGTCCGCCTTGTCCAGATACACTCTGACCGGTTCCTACATCGGGCAAGAAACCACTGCGGAATAAGTTCGCCGACTACGGCAATCATCCGATGGATGGGCACAGATCTTCCACGACCGCCCAGATCAGGTGCGAGCGGCTCATAATCGAGGGCTGAGGCCATAGGTCTTGACACCGCGCCGCCACGTCCGGCATTCATTGTTTCCACATGAGGCTTCGCTGTGTGTCAGATGGGCGTGAGGAACGAATCGGCGACAACTTAACCTGTCACCAGTTCATTCCTTGCGCCCGCGTGCCGGCAGACGCAACCGTGACGGCGTCTATCTGGAACGGTGTGCGACACAGGCGGTGGTTCGGCCGAACTTCTCTGCGAGCGGAGCGAAGTCGTCGATGAGCGGGTCCATCCGGTGCGGTCGTGGCATGGCTGCTCCTATGCTCATCGTGCGGCGCTGGGGTCGAGTCAACCCTGCTAGGTTGCCGGGATGAGAGCGTCCACCAAAAATTCTGCTCGTGCTTTCCTCGGTGTTGCTTTTGGCCGGTTGTGGGGCTTCCACACTCCCGGAGTTCGAGGCCGAGCAGACCAACCGCGACTTGATCGCCGATGCATCGACTTGGGCGCCGGAGATTAACCCCGACAGCACTCGCTATGTGGGCGAAGTCGAGGGCGCAGAGCTGTACCTTGCTCGCGGGGAAGGAAAGACATGCTTGGTCCACATCCGCGACCAGGAATGGGAGCAGATGGGCTGCGGAGCTGGCGGGGGTTTCGGCGCCGAGCTCGATAGCGGCACCCTGATCGAAGTGGGCACCTACAAGTTCCCGGAGGATAGGGTCGGTGGCGAAGAGCGGACGAAACTTAGCGAAAGCGTCTACGTCATCTCGAACCCATGACCTGCCGCATTCGCGAGCTCCTCCCGCGTCATCCCCTTGGGCGTCGCGAACTGCCTCGCTAGACGACCGGCTTACGAACTCACACGCTTCGCCGTTTGGAGACCTTCGTGAGCCCCGTGCTTAGGTTCCGGGGCTGCCCGTCCACCTTGCACTACAACGAGGCGTAGTACTTCTGGTACGCAAGAAGCTTCGAGTGCAACTCAAACCCGGCATCGCCGAGCTCGTCCGTCATCGCTGTGTGATGCTTGTACGCGTCCTGAGACACGAAATGGGCAAGCCTCGTGCTGTAGTGATCGCCGTCAGCTGAAGCCACCCGCAAGAACTTCGTGCGCCACGCTTGCGCGGTCTCCGCTAGATTGCCGAGGTGCCGCTCCAGTTGCGGGTCATGCACCGTTCGCGTCATGGGCAGTTCGGAGAGTTCATCAATCAACCGAACCGGTCCTCGCGGGATCTGGTACGGGAAGAACGAGCCCAATGTGGTCAATAGTTCCGGATCCGACGCATAGCGAAATAGCTGTTCGGCGACGGACCTGTCGATCTCACTGAGCGCTGCGCGAGGAGTCGGTGGGCCCGCTGATTCTAGATCTCTCAGTGCACCCCTCGCCTGTTCCGCCGCATTAGTTGCCGCTTCGGCATTCTGGGCTTCAATAGCCGCCGTTTGCTCAGCGACCTTGGCGACCTCAGTCACAGCTGCGAGGCGCGCGATTAGCAACACAATGGCGACAATGAGAACCACAATCGCTGCCCACAGAGACCAGACGGCGTTCTCGTTGATCCAACTGCCGATCTGCAGAATCCCGAAGATGATCGTCAGGACCGTTGCCAACGCGCCGGCGACGACTACGAGCGGCCGAAAGACGAACCTCCGGGGCGTCGATGTCATGCGCCGAGACTATCGGGGCATGGATCCAGCGCGTCTGCTTTCGCTATCAATAGCCAGCCCGGCAAAAACGGATGTCACTCACCTCATCCCGCGCTCATTGCCTGCTCGGCGGGTAAGGACCTTCGGTGGCGACACCCGAGTATCCCGCGTCGCTCGCCGCCACTCCGGCACGCTCCGCGACCGGCTGGCGGGCGCCAAGCCCGAGTGATGTCGAGCATTCTCTGTAGCTTGAGGAGATGACAAACGCTGTCACATCAGAGTGGAGCATTGTGCTTTCGCAGCCTCGGACACGAGCGGGCTCATTGGCCCGATCAGTCGTTCCGGAGCTTCCCGGTGTCTACGCGTGGTTCCGAGACGACGAGTGCGTATATCTGGGTAAAGCCTCGAGTGTCGACGACGCTCGAAAAGTAGGCCATTGCGACGTGTGAAAACGAGGCCACCTGGTTGTCGTTCGGTCAGTCTGCCGGATCTTGGGTTCTGATGCTCGGAAGGCTGTTGATCCCGCGTCCGCGGAGCCGGTAGCTGGCGCCCTTGAGGGTGAGGACGTCGGCGTGGTGGACGATGCGGTCGATCATCGCGGCGGCGACTGCTTGGTCTCCGAAGACGCCGCCCCAGCCCGAGAACGGCAGGTTGCTGGTGAGGATGAGCGAGGCGTGTTCGTAGCGGCTCGAGACGAGTTGGAAGAACAGGTTCGCGGCGTCTTGCTCGAACGGGAGGTAGCCGACTTCGTCGACGATGATCAGCCCGTAACGTCGCAGCCGTGCGAGCTCGCGAGGCAGGTTCCCTTGCCGGTGGGCGTCAGTGAGGCGGGTGACCCAGTCCGTCGCCGTTGCGAACAGCACCCGGTGACCGTGCCGGGCGGCGACGATCCCGAGCGCGGTCGCGAGGTGCGTCTTCCCGGTTCCGGGCGGGCCGAGGAGCACCACGTTCTGCGCTTCGAGGAGGAAGCCTCCCGATGCGAGCCCGGCGATCTGCTGCCGGGTCGCGGGTTGGACGTCCCAGTCGAAGTCCTCGAGCGTTTTCCGCGCGGGAAACCCGGCCGCTTTGATCCGCAACTCCGCGCCCGACGCGTTGCGGGCGCTCACTTCGCGTTCGAGGACGGCAGCGAGGTAATCCTCGAACGACCAGCCCGCATCACGAGCTTGGTCAGCCATCCGACTGGCGGCTTCGGTGATCCGGGGAGCTTTCAGCGCGCCGGCGAGGTAGGTGATCTGCTTGACCGACTCGGTCGGCTTCGCGGTGACCATCAGGCGACTCCTTCGATCCCGAACGCCCGGTCGTAGTCCGCGAGATCCCTCGTGAGGTCATCGCCGACGGCGGTCGGTCGCGGCTGCTGGAACTGCTGCCGCAACCGTTTCGCCGTCTCGACATGCGTGGGGTCGGTGACGGTGCTCCCGCGCGCCCAGACGCGGGCGTGGTCAGCGACGATCCGCCCGTCGAGCCGAACCCGAACCCGGTCGAGATCGGCGGTGACGTCGACGAGCCGTCCGATGACTTGCGGGTCGACGGAGTAATCGGACGCGTCGAGGCGGACGTAGTAGTCGCGCCCCAGCCTTACTCGCTCTCGCCAACCGAGTTGCAACGGGATCGGGGGCAACGGCAGCATCCGGGACCGGTCGTGCTCGATCAGATCGACCGGGCGGGCCTTGATCGTCCGCACGACCCTGCTGTTCGCTCTCTCGAGCCAGTCTGCGAGTTGAGCGTTGAAGTCCGCCGGTGAAGTGAACGTGCGGCCGGGCATGAACGAGGTCTCGAACCAGCCGTTGCGGCGCTCGACGATCCCCTTCGACTCCGGATCGTAGGGGCGCAGCTGGACGACCTTGGTGGCGAGGGTGCCGGCGAACGCGGCGACGCCTTGTGCGAGCCGACCCTTCTGCCCGATGCCGGGCTCGTTGTCCCAGATCAGCCTGCGCGGGACACGGCCGAGTTGCTGGATCAGCTCCCACGACCCGAGCAGCAGATCTTCCGTCTTGCGCGTTGGGATCATCTTCGCCGTCACGAAGCGTGAGTGCGCGGCGACGATCACCAACACGGGCAGCAGCACGCTCGTGCCGTCCTCGAGCGGGATCTTCGCCGGTGGGAACCAGAGATCGCATTGGGCCGCATCACCAGCAGCCCAGCTGAGCCGGTCAGCGGGGTCAACCGGGCGATGCTCCGGCCGCAACCGACGCACGTTCTCCCGGAACCAGGTGATCGACCCCGACCATTCGACCCGCTCCGCGATCACCGTCGCCGGCATCTCCGGATGCTCCGCCAGCAACGCTCGCACTTGCGCCTCGAACGGCGTGAACGACGTCTCCTGCGCCGGCCGCTCATACTTCGGCGGCCGATCCGACGCCAATGCTCTATCGACCGTTGACCTGCCGATACCCAGTTGCCTCGCGACCTGACGCTGCGGAACTCCATCCGCGACGAGCCGCCGAATCAATGCCCAATCCTCCACCGAGATCACCCACCCAATCTGTCTGGGTGGCCTCGTTTTCGCCCGTCGCTATGGCCTCGTTTTCAACCGTCGCCGACACTCGAGCCTGCGGTCGCGCCTCCGCTCGCACCTCGCCACATCTCTGGACCTGAGTCGGAGCACGCTGCGCTCCTGGGTCGCGGTCCGGGAACTCGGGCTCACGCGCGAGTACACACGTCGGCGCCCGACCGTCATGACGCCCGAGCAGGTTGCCGTTCTCACCGAGTGGATCCAAGGCTGCGACCTCTCATGGGTCACCACCACTACGAAAGAGGAGGGAGCTTTGCTCGAAGCACGTCTTCTCTCGGCGTGGCGTCCGCCGATCAACATGGCGTAGACGGACGCGCCGCAGTCACTGAGGGACCGAGTCGCTGACGGGGTCTAGGAGCCGTGTTCCGCTCTCACCCACGACTCGGGAATGCCAGCGTTCCATTCGTGGTCAGGTGGCAGTCCGACCCGTTGCGCGATCGCGAGGTCATGGTAGTTCGCAGGCAGAAGAACCGGGCAACGGCTCTGATCAGCTTCAAGCAGATCCCATCGATCCTCGTAGGCAGCAAAGGTTCGCAGCAGAACGCGGGAACGCTCCACCGGCGCGTTGCGCTTTCCTGGCGGCGCGTCGGGATGCGTGAGCCAATTCATGTGCTCGATCCATGCCGCGGCCGCAACATGGATGCGCGGCACAACAAAGTTGCGCGGGCGCTCGCGTAGGTCATGAGGAATGGCGACCATGACGAAGTACTCGCGGTCGTGAAGGCTCGGCTCCTGAGATTTCGAACCCAATGGCCAGCTGATCGAATCCATGCGGGCGCCGCGAGCGGTCTTCACCTGAATCTCAACGAGGCGTCGTTCCGCGCCTTCCGCGAGCACTGCAAGGATGTCGGTGCGTTCGAGTCCATCGCGTGTGAGCGCGGGTGCCCAGCCGCGGCGAGCGAGCTCGGAGGCAACATGATGCTCGCCGATCGTCTTCGTCTGCTTTGTGTCGACCATTGTCTGAATGGTATCGATGCGACTAGACATCGCACGCGCGCGGCCGGGCACGGCGCGCCGCGTCTCTTTTGAAGCCCCGCTCGGTGAAGGACCGGCCTGCGGGCGTGAAGTCGACCGCGTCGCGGAGGCGGAGCGCAACTTTCCGCATGAACGCGGGGCGGGTGTGGTTCGCTGGTCAGGTGCCTGCTGAACCGCACCCTTCGAGCGACTCGGACCAGTCGGAGACGAGTCCTGACGAGCCGACCAGCGCGGCCGCGGACGACGCTCAAGAGGATTCTTCTCACGAACTCGGTGACAAGCAGTCCGACGACGAGTCGGGCGATCCTCCACGGAGGACGCGTACCGTCTTGACGATCCTCGACGACGACGGCCAGCCGCCGGGATCGAAAGAGCTGACGGGCCTGAATGACGCGTTCCCGACCATGCCCACGGGCCGCATCTTCTCCGACGACTTCATGCGGACAATCAGCTCTGCGATCGCCCCGCACTTTGAGGGACTGCGGCTGGGCGACTCGGCGTCCAAGCTCATCGACCAGGCCTTCTCCACGGGCCTCTTCAACATGGAGTGGATAAACGCGGCAGGCCTTGCGCAGCATTCGTTCATCCCGCCCGGACTGAGTGAGGCCAGCACGCGAATGCTGACGTCGGCGATGAACGCGACCGAGTGGATGAAAGACGTCCCCGGACTCGCCGGCACAGGTTCCGCCATGCGTGGCTTCAACACGAACGTCCCCGGACTGACCGGCGTGGGTTCGCCCATACGTGGCCTGTTCACGGACTCTCAGCTCGAGGCGATGATGCCGGCGTTCAAACTGCCGGACCTGGGATCCCTTATCCAACTTCCGCCGTTCATCTTCGACTTCGACTTCAGCGGGTTCGCTAACGCACTGAAGCTGCGGCGCGTCACCCCCAACTGGTTGGACGTCGCTGCCGACCCTGATGCGATCGAAGCTCAGATCCACGCCGTGCTCGCGGATGGCATCCCGCTCGGCTGGGTGCCCGGCGCAACCGTCATCGACAAGCTGCTGCAGGCCGCGGATGGTCCGGCCCGCCGCCGGGTGATCAGCAACAACTGGCGTGGCATCCTCAACGACTGCGAGGACGTCGCCAGCGCGCTCCCGTCACGTCGAGCGCTGTTCCTCGCCGACATGATCCGGCGGGCGATCGCAGCATTGCGCGACCAGCACACTGAGGCGGCGCAAGCATTGGCTACGAACGTGCTCGACACCGTGATCTCGCAGTTCCGGGTGCCCAAACTGAACCTCGACAAGGGCGCGATCCTGAACCCGGATCAGAAGAAGAAGTTGGCCGCTCACGGGTGGCGTTACGCGTTCTCGCTCCTCCCGGCTCACGCGACGATGACCGGGAAATACGGGGTTGATCATCGCGGCACCGCATTCCATCGCAACGTCACGGCTCATGCCGCGACCCGCCGACAGTACAACCGCATCAACGCAGTCATCGCGATCATGCTTGCGTCATCGGTGCTCGCCTGCGCGGTTACGGATACGCCGACGTTCGACTGACCCTGAACCGCGTTTGTCCTGCTCATCGGCCGCGTGTACGCGCAGGCCCTCATCGGCGTTAGTAACGCCGATGCCAGTGACCCCGGCACCCACGCACCGCCGACCGTGCGCTCAGGGACGGACTCATGAAGCAGTCGTCGTCCTCCCGTCGCGCCTTCGAGTCAATGTCACCTCGGATTGCAGTCGAGTAGATCCGTCGAGACGTATCTCGCGAAGCTCACGACTCGACCCGCTGAGGCACATAGAGAGACCGCCCCGCTACTGTCAAAGTCGTGAGCGGCAAGAAGACGAAAGAGAAGCGGCGGGCACTTCGCGAGCGCCCCGCGGTTCTGGTCAACGCAGCATTCGCGAAGGCGAGCGCTCAGCGAGTGCTGACAGCAGACATGTCGGCCGTACCCGCCACGCGAGCGACCATCTTCATCGTCGGATGGCTTCGGAACATTTTCGAGCAGTCGCGCACCATCGCCGTACTTGCTGAGGCGGGGTTGTCGCACACCGCGGCTTCGAACCGGCGCTCGTTCGCCGAAACGATAGTCCGCCTCCAGTGGCTTCACGACATGCCGAAAGAGGAGCGTGTGAAGGCTATCGACGCGATGCTTGACCACGAGGTCGAGCTGACGAAGAAGGCATTCGACCATATACGTGAGATGGGCTACGACAGCTCAGTCGACCTGTCGGAGATGGATGAGATGGTGACCGATGCCGCGCAGGGTGAGGTCAAGAATCAGGCCCGCCAGTTCCTCGCGGCGGCGAAGTCCACCCAAGGACAGAGCGTCGGCCTGTTCTATGCCTGGCGAGAGGAGTCTCAGTATTCGCATGCATCGGGCGCCCTCGCTGCCGCGTACGCGAACCCCCAGCACGGACGGATCGGACCGACCGGACAGCCGCCGGTCGCCGACCCTGACCTCGAAGCGCACCGTCTTGCCACTTTCCTAGCCGTGTTCCTTGTCGGCCGACTGCTGATTGACGAGGGCGTCGCAGACGAGCTTGCACAGGCAGCCGCCACCGCATTCTTCAACGCGTACTGATTACATTTGGCTGGCTCGCCGAGCAGAGTTGCGCAGGACGCCGGGCCGCCGCGCGGTCAGCGACCGTCTTGCGATGAGGTCAGCGCTTCCGCCCGTCAAGAGCTAGTTGCCAGTTTGAGCCCGCGCACGAATGCTTGTGCGGACATCGGCCGTTCGGATTCCTAGCGCGACGAGTTGCGGTCGCATCTGCTGAAATTGGATCCGAGGAACAGCATGGTCTCGGGGGGCTGGTATCCGCCTGTAACCCCCTTCGGTCCCACCGAGGCCGACGGCACCGAAGGGGACCGTGAGTCACGCGCACGCCAGGTGCGCGTGACTCCTACTTCTTGCGGGTGCCGTACGGGCTCTGGTTGGTCGGCTTCAGCGAAACGCCGAGATCAGACGCGTGGGACTGAACGGCATCCGGCGTGCGACCGAGGTGAAGGCCGATGACGCGCGTGGGAGTGTTCCCCGCAGCCTCGCGGCGCAGTTGTGCGTTGTCGGCGGCGGTCCAGGGCTTGTTGTGGTTCTTCGGATCGGGCATGGTGCTGGCTCCTTACTGGTGACCTCGATCAACCGCGCCCCATAGAATCGTTGGTGTTCTTCCGGAACTCTCGACCCTGTGGCGGCACGACCGCTGCGGGGTCGTTTCGTTTGTCTCGGTTGAGACGAGCCGAGCATAGCGCATGCATGCGCAATTGGTGGAGAGAACTGAAGTTTTGGCGTGTCGCCATCGCCAAAGTTGCTAGCCGAGGTGTAGCTTTTTTGATGTCGGCAGGGCGTCGGCGCAACCAAGGGGGTCTCGCGTGGCTACACATCCGGATTGGCTTACCGAGCTGCTGGGGCCTCGCACGGTCGATGTCGTGGCCCGAATTCCGGATGGTCTGCACACCGCCAACGAGCGGGCGAAGGACGCACAGACCGCCAGCCGGCTTCGTCAACTGAACCCGTATGGCAACTCGTTGTGGCTCACCGTTCACGAAGAGATGGTCGCGGCTGCAGCCGCGGCGGGAGAGTTCGCGGCATACCGCCCCGAGGGCGCGTCGTACGACATCCCGGTCGTCAATGACACAGCCATCTATGCATATCGCCAGGACTCCCGGGTCAAGGAGAGCCTGGACAGCGCGGCAATGGAACCCCGCCGGATCCGTGATGCATTGGTTGCGCTGTCGAATCGGATGCCTCGCGCTCAGGTACTCGAGTTCGGTGCCGGTGAAGAAGAGGGCTGGGGAACCTCCGCGCCGGTGTGGCCGCGTCGCGCACTCCTCGTTCCCTTCGTCGCGAACGCCGACTCGGGGGTCCTCGGGGCAGGCCTCGGCCAGGGCCGACTCCGCGCAGACGGGTTCGTGGAATGGGTCCATTTCGTTCCTCTGGACCTCGATCTTTACCGGGCGGCACCGCAGCGCCTCCGCGAAGTCGACGCAGAACCTCGCTTCGACACCGGCATGATCCCAGTGCCTTCCATGTCTCCGCGGCGTCGAAAGGCGATTTCCCCGGTAGATGAGAACGAGATCGCGAGTGCGCGGGAAGCCGCGAAAGTTGTCTCTAATGACTAGTCCCACCGAACCTCGTACCGCCGACGTCGCGGCACTGTTCGACGCAGGCAGGCTCCGTCAAGCGCGGCGGCTCGCGGTGATGACGAAGCAGGCCCTGGCATCTCAAGTGGGGGTCTCGGCCGCTGCGGTTGGCCAGTGGGAAGCGGGAGTGAATGCTCCCCGTCCGAATGTGCTGGAAGCCGTAGCACGCGTTCTCGATGTTCCGGTCCCGTTTTTCGCGACAGGTCGGCCACGCGCTGTTCTCGACAGCTCCGACGCGCACTTCAAGTCTCTACGTGCTACGACGGTGGGGCAGCGAAGTAAGGCACTCGCCTACACGGAGCAGGTATGGGAGTTGACTCACGCGCTCGAACGCTGGGTGCAGTTCCCTGACATCAATCTCCCCACCCCCCGATCTGTTGACGGGCCTCTTGGCCGGGCCGCGTTGCGTGAAGCGGCAGAGGGCTTGCGTGAGCAATGGGGGATCCGTCTAGAAGAGCCGTTTCCGCACTTGACTCGTACTGCAGAAGCCAACGGCATCGTCATCGTCTTCGCCTCCTTCGCCGATGACGCCGAGGTCAAACGAATAAGCGCGTTTTCCACAAGCAAGCTTTCCCGGCCGCTTGTCGTCACGCCCCCGGACCGCATTGATGACGTCTACCGCCACCGCTTCAACCTGGCGCATGAGCTCGGTCATTTCGCTCTCCACCAGGACGAGGTGCACGGGGAGATCGAGATCGAACGGGAAGCCGACGCGTTTGCCGGCGAGTTGCTTCTTCCTGAGCGCGCGATGCGCGCAGCGTTGAGGCCGAAAATCGAATGGGACTACGTCGCGCACCTGAGTCAGAAATGGGGAGTCGAGATGAAAGCGATTGTGTACCGCTCCCGCCAGCTCGGCTTGCTCTCCGACGCCTCCGCGCGGCGTGCATACCAGCGGCTGGAGATGATGAAGAGCGCGGGTCTTGTGAAGTCCTCGCCGACAGCGAGGTACGAAGGTGAGACGCCTGTTCTGCTCAAACGGGCCTTCGACTACGCGCGGTCCGAAGGTGTCACCGTGACGGATCTCGCGCATGAACTTGGCTGGCGGGAGTCCACTGTTGAGCGGCTTCTTGGCAATGGCGACCGGCGCCCTCACCTGCGCCCACTTCTCTGACCGCGGTCAGTAGGCCGGCGCAGGCATTGGGGAGAGCGAAGCAGGCCAAGAAGCAGCGCCGTCAGCAGCGGGATCAGCTTCGGGACGTAGAGTTCTGGCACGGCGGTGCTGGCGATCTTCGTGCCGGCGGCTGGCTGCTTGCACCGAACATCACGCGGGATCCGAGAAGCGTGTCAACCCGCCTCATCGAGCTCTCGTGAGGTTAGTCCAAGCTCGCGCATGAGCGCGCGGGCGGCGGAACACGGACCGACGATTCGTGCCCAAGGGTTCGGTGCGAGCGCAGGGTTGGCCTCGCCGTGGCGGCGGCATGTGGGTCCTTCACGTCCCGATCGGACCGATCCGGAAGGCCTTGCCAAGAGGGATTTACGCCGGCCTCACGGGCGGCTCGGGAATAGGCTCCGGCGCCCATGCGTTGCACATAATGGGCGTGGCGCACGCCCTACTCCGATGTCTCGGTCCGCGCACCGACACAGACGACGACAAGGTCCACGGGATCGCGCTGTATCCAATTCTCAGTTGTCTTCGATTTCCCTCGTCGATTGCTGCGCGGAGCACATCGACGAAAGGTTGAGATCGTGACTACCCACCACAGCCGCAAGGCGCAGGTTCGCGCGTTCGCGGACCTGAACTCCATCAGCTACACCACCGCGTTCCGTCAGTTCGACGCGACCTCCGGACGCCCGTTGTATGCGGACCCGACACTGGCTCTGCCCGGACGTGAGGAACGCGAACGCGCGTGGGCTGCGGACCACGGGCTCAGTGTGGGCACGCGTGACTCGTGCTTCCACATGCTCGCGAGCGACAGCGGCCTCGTCGGCCGCTTCCACAAGTACGAGTCACGGGCATGTCTGTTCCGAGAGCCCACCCACGTGAGGGATCACGGCCGGGCCTACAACGTCAGGCCAGCTGGAGGGCGCTCTCGACTCGCCGTCGTCACCTTCGCTCCCTACTCGTCTTGGGACTACGACAAGCTCCAGGCTGAGGTCCGAAGCACCGCCGAAGAGTACGACTTGCGCTTCCGCATCGGCATGAGCGGTGATCAGACGTACGGGCTCTCGACAGTGCCGGTCGTCCTGTGGAACCCGCGGGTACTCGACCTGAGCTGAGGTTCCAGGACTTTCACCGCAGGGCGCTCACGCGGGTGCGTTCGAAGGTGGAGCCGCTCGGCGATTCCACAGTTCGTGCGCCTGGGAGATCATCTTGTGGGCGACGTCGAGGTGATTCCAGATGGCGACGGCGCTAGGTTCGACGTGCGCGATGGGTTGGTCCCGAACGTCCACGCCGATAAATTGCATGTCGGCCAGCAGGTTTATAGTGGACGGTTCGGCGTGCGCGATAGAGCTCGCCGTCGACCAATACCAGTAAGTCAGCGCGGGAGACAGCTCGTCCACATATTGACCCGCCTCGATCACCAGATTCCCCGGGGTGATGGCTTTGCGGACAGTGCGCGCATCGAGCCCAGCCTGTGACGCCATTTGGGTGAGATCCTCGAGCTGGCCGGCGACGAAGTCTTCCTGCGCCTGCAGGCCCGTGTCGTCGTCGGCGAGCTCGGCGTACTTGATAGTGAGCTTGCGGGAGTGGGTCAGTTCCCCAAACCGTAAGCGAAGGGAGTGGGTGATTCGCTCATCGCTGCTGTCCGGACCGAGCACCCACAGCGCGGCGGCCGCGGTCTCGTAGAGGGCGCGTATCATCACAAACTCCGCGGATAGGTGCAGGCGCAACTCGTCGCGGTTGTCGTTGACCACCATGCTGTCGAATCCGCGCATCAGGTTGTGGAACGTGAGGATGGCGTGGTCCGCCTGCTGCGCGGGGGTCACGTGTAGCAGCGGATCGTTCTTCGTTGCGACGCTCCGCTCGGTCGCCGGGAGCTTCGGCAACCTGAGCTCATCCCCGCGAAGGTCGGAACCGTCCTCGCGGGACATCACGCCGTCACGGTCGTGCATCGACCTTCGCCACACCTCGAGAAGGCCGCCGAGCTTCTGCTGCGCTTCCTGCTCAGAGACCTCGTCGCCGTGACGCTGAATGTATGTGCCCACCAGGCCTGCGAAGCGGTGGAAGCCGTCCGTCGTCATGCGATTACCCTAGGGTCCGCTTTGCCGGTCGCGCGGTAGCCGTCGGTGACCCGGTCGCGGGCAGCCTGTCGTTTGACGCTGGGAAGACGACCGTTCACGCGACCGAGGCGGCGCTCACTTGACACTCGACATATCGTCACCGCAACGGCAGGCGCTACGGATGAGTCGCACACCGGTGACCTTGCAGGCAAGAGCCCTGTTCAGCTGCACGCCTCGGCTCCCTACACGAACTACGACCGCCGTAACGGGGTCGAGGTGCCCGGCGAAGGATCCGAATCGTGTGGCGTGGACCACGGAGGGCGACGCTTGGGCAATGGATGGAATACAGATTGGATACGCCAGGGTCTCGACTACGGATCAAGACCTCACCGCTCAACGCGACGCACTACTGCGTTTGGGCGTTCACGATGAGCACATCTACGTCGACCACGGCATGACCGGCGCGAATCGCGCCCGGCCGGGCTTGCGGGAGGCGCTCGCTGCGGTGCGAAGCGGCGACACGCTCGTCGTGACGAAGCTTGACCGCCTCGCCCGGTCGCTGCGGGACGCTCGCGAGATTGCGGATGAACTCACGGGCAAGGGCGTCGCGCTCAGTCTCGGCGGGAGCCGTTACGACCCGACCGATCCCGTCGGGCGACTGTTGTTCAACGTGCTCGCCATGGTTGCGGAGTTCGAGCGAGATCTCATCAGCATGCGCACGCGGGAAGGGATGGCGGTCGCCCGTGCCAAAGGAAGACTGAAGGGCAAGCAGCCGAAGCTGTCGAAGACGCAGAGAGCGTTGCTGTTCGAGGTGCACGACCGAGGCGAGTACACCCAGACCGAGATCGCGGAACTGTTCAGCGTCTCGCGCGCCACCGTCTATCGCGAGCTTCAGCATCGCCGGGAGAAGTTCCTCACGGGCTGCGAAGCGCACATCTTCTAACGCCCCCTCGGCCGCGGTCATCTGAGTCGGATGTCCAATCCGACTCAGCCGCGGCCAGCTAGAAGATCCCGCCGCGCAACTCGCTCGTTAGGCCGCACGAGGACGCTCGATCGCGCCGACTGAACCCTCAGCTCGCCCCACCGGGCGTTGGGCCGCTGACTCCGATCCTGTTTCAGCCGATAGGTTCGAACAGCCGCGGAGGGCGATCATCCTGCAGACGCAATGTGACGACCGCCGCAAACAGGCTTCGCCCCGACGCGGAGTGGCAGTTCAAGCGGTGCTTTTGAGGATCAGGCGTGTCGCTTCCGTTGGCCGGTCCCAGTGCGGGAAGTGTCCGCAGTTTTCGAACCAGTGCAGCGTGGCATCTGGGAACAGCTCCGTTGCCCGCGTTGCCTCGCTGGGAACGGTAACCCTGTCCTTCCGCCCCCAACCGATGACCATTTTGCCCTTGAGGGAACCGGCCGGCGCTCCCTTTTGGCGAGGCCCGTGAACCAGCGCCTTGAGGGCCGGGTCCAGGCTGGTCGAGGTCTTGAAGCCGCGGAGCTCGTGCAGGACCAGATCCTGCGGCAGCTTCCAGGGATGGGCAGAGAACTGCAACAGCAGGGCAGTGCGGCCAACAGGATTGCCGGTGAGGAAGGGGAGCGCTGGTTGGATGCGGCGCACCAGCGCGACCGACGCCTTGACACTCGCGCCGAAAATCGCTGCCTGGCGGTCGTTCCAGAATCCACCGGGGTCCAGCGCGACAGTCGTGCCGGCGTGCCCTCGACGTGCCATCTCCATGGCGATACGGGCGCCCATGGAGCTGCCGACCACATCGATGTCGCCCAGTTCCGCGTCGCGGATGAAGGCTTCGACGGCACCGGTCAGCGTAGCGATCGTCGTTTCCCCGGCCAGCGGCGGAGATTCGCCGCAACCGGGGAGGTCGACGGCAATCACCTCGCGTTCAGCGGCCAGGGCCGGGACTACCGGGTCCCAGTTGCCGATGCTGGAACCGAGCCCATGGACCAACAGCAGTGGCTTGCCGGAGCCTTGCCGGGTCGAGTGGAGCATGAAGTCACGGTAAGGCATTGGGGACTGAGCGCCGAGACCGTTGCAAAGTCCGCATTGAGCGCGTATGTGCTCGCGGACGTGCTGCGCCGCGCGCAAGGCGACCCTGTTTCGCGTACGGCCGGAACGAGTTGCGGCGGGTGAGCGCTGCTGAGGGGTCATCTGTCAAGGCCGCAGAGCCCTCTGTGTACTTTCGTGCGCGGGCGGCTCTGCCATGCTGACCAGGTGGATTGCTTCTGTTTCATCTACGCGCTCTGGTGTCACGCGACTAAAGACGTCACCGCTGGCTCGTGGGCGGAGTGGGTGACCGCGTTCATCGCTGCCCTGGCGCTCGCCGCTGCCGTCGTTGCGGGTTTCTACGCGGCCAGCTCCGCAAAGAGCACGAGGGATGCCGCCCAGAGCGCGAAGGACTCCGCCGAGATTGCTGTCGATGCGTTCCTGTCGGACGCGAAGGTCCGCATCGAAGCCCAGGCGCGGAAGGTGTACACAACCACAGGTGTGCCGAGGTACCAGTACGCGAAGCAACCGGCGCCGTCGGAGACCAACATCATCTACAGCTCGGACCTTCGGGAGCCGAGCACAGCACCGGAGTACCGCGGGAAGCCGCCCGCGGGCGCCTGGCAGTACACCGCGAACGCGCTGCAGCTCGAGTTCGTCGTGCACAATAGCAGCGACGAGATAGTGGGACCCGTCCAGCTGTTCGCGACCGACGTTCACAGGGGCGAGAAGACGCCCGTAGGTGTCCCGACGGAAGTCATCCTTCCCGCCAAGGAGCAGAAGGTGTTCGTGGTCGTCCCCCTGCTCCCGGGCACCAACCTTCAGGAGACCGATCCGGAACTGGTCGCCCTCCGCTGGGTTCCCGTGCTCAGGTTCCGTGACACCGCTGGGATCCATTGGGAGCGGACCGGGTTCGAGCCAATCCATCAGATGGATTACGACCCGTTCTCGCCGGACGCACCCCCGCACATGTGACGGTCAAGAGGAGGCGTCCGTTCCGCTGAACTCGCGGTCGCCGAACTTCTGATGCGTCGCCCTTTTCACGGGCTGCGGCGAGGGCCCGATGCCCGCGGTCAGTGAGATGCAGCGCGCGATCTGGTCGGACATGTCCAGAAACGCAGTGCCCGTGGACTGACGTAACGGCAGCCGTCATCTGATTGGACCGGTTTCCGGGAGCTCCACCTGCGCCGTTGCTGAATCTTCGCCGTCGTCACGCTTGACGCGCCGCTTCACCCGCAACAGTCTGCTGAACGTCGGTTCGACTGATCGCAAGTCGCGCTCGCCAGCCTCGCTCAGTTCGACCTGCCAGACACTTCCCGCGTAGTCGTCCTCGGGCGGGGCGAAGCCGAGATCCCCACGCACGCGAAAGACAGTTCTCGCCCTCCATGTCCCGTCCTCCCCCAGCCACTCAAACGGCACGTCCATCGACGGTCTCCACCCGAGCCGGCGAGCGAAGGACGGGTTGATTGCGATCCACTGAGGGCGCTCCGGGTCGGACAGAAACTCCTCGGAACGGACCACGAGAGTCTTGTCGCCCGAATCGAACTCTTCATAGGCGCGGGACTCGAGGTCCAGGCTCGTCACCGACGCAGTCCGTATCAGGCGCAGGCCTTTGGACCGGAGTCCAACCACCGGCACGAGGGTTCGACGCTCGCTGGGAGTGTTCCACACGAGTGACTTCCATTCACCCACCTCGGCAAGGACGAAGGTCTCAGCATCACGATGGGCGCTCGCATACGCCTCAGCGGCAGCGGTCGCCTCTTCAGTCCAAGTGCGGGTGTCATATCCGCGCACAGACTCGTCGCGCCAAGGAAGAGGCGTCGATGCATTCAACGGCCGCGGAGTAGGCGAGTCAATGCTGTCGAGAAGGCCCATTTCGACTGCGAGATTGCCCGCTGAGCGAAGGTTGCCGCTGTCGTGCAGCAGGGCGGCGACGTGCCCCACGGCTCTTCGCCCAACCATCAGCGCCCAAGGCCGATAGATCAGCTTCTGGCCGCGGCGCTTTAGCCGTTCTGCCTGCGCCCTGTGCCCGCCTGCGAGCCATAGGTCGGTTTGGGTGCGCGCGATCTCGCTGGCGTAGTGAAGCACCGCAGACTCGTCGAGCCCCGATACATCCGCGATCTTCAGAAGTAGGTCCTCATACGGGGCAACGACTTCGAGGGGGTTGGTCATGTCGACCACGGGCACCCCTTCAGCATCGACGAGGTAGCTCTTGTACCCGGAGAGCGGCGGAAACGACAGCCGGATTGCCGGCGGCAGCTCGCGGACCGGCAGAGTCGGGGGATCCACCCCACTCGTGACTAGGACTTCTTGCGCGAGCGCACGGACGATGAGGTCGTCGTTTCGCGCGGCAACCGCGATTTCTCCAAGCGCGGCGTCGCTGAGACGGTGTCCGTGAGCGGCTGCGCGAAGCAGGATGGCAAGCGCGCCTTCGGCTAGCCATCCACCGCTGGCGAGCAAGTCGACTGTAGCGAGTTCTGCTGACGCGCTGCGTGCGTTGATCAGCGCCTCAAGCACGTTGCGCGCGCCGAAGTCTATGGCTCGGGTGGGGTGTCCAACGAACCCAGACACCCACTTCGCCCCCGCTTCAGCGGGGCTGATTGCATCGGTGGGGGCCGTGAGTGATGCAGGTCTGGTAGCGCTTGGTGCGAAGATGTCGAGACTCGGTCGTGCCGATACCCAGGCATCGCCCACCGCCCGGTCACCTACGAGGACGCCGAGAATATGGAGGAGGTCATGGATCGGGATATCTGCCGACAAGGCGCCCGAGGTGATCGCTCCGGCAAAGTCGTTCAGACTGATGCGCTGAAGCTCCGGATCATTTCCGCCCAGCGCCGCCTTTACCAGGGCGAGCCGGGTCCCGCCGTCGTAGCGGCGCCACCACCCAGTTATGGGCAAGCGTGTGAGCGCTTCGCTAAGCGCATCCGTAGCCTTCTTACCGCCGCCAGCGGCCGCGCAGATTGCGATCACCGAGCCCATGAATGGGCCTGTGAGACCCATCCTGCGGCCCTCATCAACAAGCGCTTCGGCTACCGGGCGCGACGGAAGGTGAGTCGATTCGGCGAGCGCCGCTTCCCAGGCTGCCAGGGTCGCACCGCTGACGTCCGCTGCATCTGCTTCGCGCATCTGTCGGAGCAGCGCGGAAGGGCTCCCAGGAATAGGCGGGGGAACCGCCTGGGGCTCATCAGGTCCGGGTGGCTGTTCAGCATCGGTCTCGCTGGTTCCGGCGCCGTTCTCCGAACCGATCCGAAGCGATTCGGCCCAGGCCAAGGTTGCTTTCGAAGCCGACTGTGATGCCGCCCGGGTGACGTCGGCCCGCACAGCGGGAGCGATGTATTGCGATGTGGGGGCGAGCATGTGGCAGTAGATCGACAAACCGACCTCAGCTCCGTCCGTAGACGCGACGAGTCCGCGCACGATCGACCCGATGGCGGCACTCTCCTCGAACACTCCCAGATCGCAGAAGAACGTAGCCAACTGGCATGCGAGAGCGGGGCTCGCGCGGAAGGCGGCGATGGTGATTGCTTCCGCGGCCGCTTTCGCCTGGCTTGAAGCGTCTGCCGATGCGCGCTCCACTCGGCTGGCGAAATCCAAGATGTCCTCCACGAATGGATTAACCCCGATCGCGCCGCTTTCGAAGGCCAGTTCGAGCCACTCCGCATAGTGCGCGAGCTGCTCGTTTTCGTCGTTTTGGCTTGGCCCCCACCCTTGCTCGACTGCTGATTGAAGTGCCACCCTCGCCCGGTTCTCGAATCCTGCAGCAGCCCAGCTACGGGATTGCGTTAGCCAGGTGTCGACTCGGTCATGGACATCCCAGGCAGCGCCATCGATTTCCGTATCGATGCTCGTCAAGATTTCCTGCGTCAAATCGGTCAATCCGGGAACGTGCTCTGCGACCCATTTGACGATTCCCGTTCGAAGGGACGGGTGCCAGTAGACCCTGCGGGTACTCGATGACCAAGCGTCCTGGAAGAGCCGGATCACGCTCTCCACGGTGTCGTAGGGTGACGCGAGAGCGGAAGCAAGGAGTCGCTCCCATAACTCCGGCGCTGCGTCCCGGAATGAATACCAGCTGGACCAGTCGTGAGTCTGGCGACTAGGTACCTCGAGCAAGCGCACGATCGGATCCGCAAGGGACGAAATTGGTGGAGTCGTCCCAGGTTCCACGGTTGGAGAAGGCCAAGCGAGCGTCTCAATCTGTGCCAGGACGCGTAGCGCCTCCTCGAAGCGGCGACGCCCGGCATGGCGAGGATCCAAGTCGGAGTGCGTAGGGGTCGCCGCAACTGCATCGTGATGTGGGAGGACCAGCTCCAGCCGAGTTGTCGCGAGGTAGGGCAGAAAAGGTGCGAGACCCTGACCAGAAAGCGAGGTGTCCGGCCAGCGGCGCATAAGTGGTCGCTCCGCGAGGATCGACGCCTCGCTCAGGTCGCCGAGTCCTGATCTCAGCAAAGTCTCGAGCATGGCGTGACGCAGCGCTTCAACGATGAGGTGAGACCCCCTCGCTGCGTGCGAATCTTCACCAAGGTTAGGGTCCGGCGGGGGTTGCACGGAGCGCCGGTCGAGTGAAACGACGGATTGAGCATGTTGGGCCACCTCCCCCAGGAGCCCATCCTCCGCGGCAGTTCGAGCACGAACGACGTGCATGCGGGCGATCCAGTTCGGATCGCCGATGGCAGAGACTTCGGCCGAGATGCGCTCAAGAGCCTCGTTGTCTCGTACTTCCGCCGCCAGCTCACTGCAACAGGCAAGCGCGCGCTGACGTATGACACGAGTCGAATCGATCGCGTCCTCGTGATCCTGATCGTCTAGGTCGACGTGCCGGGGACCTTCGACAGCGTCCAGAGCGGCGAGCACCCGGTCAAATCCCCCGAGAAGATAGTGAGCCCGCGTCCACGCCGTGATCGTATCCGTCCGGCTTCCCTCGCTACGACTGCGTCTCCCGAGGGAAGACCTGGGATCGTCGGCAGCGCGGAGCAGCTCATCGGCAAGCAGGTAGGAGCCCGCGCTCGCGAGATGCGCGGCTGCCCGGAAGGCCGCGGCGTCCTCAACTACAAGTCGGCCGCTTTGAAGTAAGTGCTCACGTACCTCCCCCGGGGGCAGGACCTCCACCGCCGCTTCAGCTAGCGTCGATGGGTTAAGAATGTAGTCGCGCTGTACAAGTTCGGCAGCGAACAGGAACAACGGCACCATCGCGGCCAGATCACCAAGCTCTGACGCAGCCCGCAACGCAATGTTGGCGTGCGAGCGAACGACCCGCGTCGGGCGAAGTTGAACCAGTCTCGATCTCAAAGCCGCTGGTGTGGCGAGCTCCACGACACGGTGAAGCTGACCGGCAAGGTATCGATGACTCAGCTCCTCGTCTCGGTAGACGACGGAGGAGCTTGTCGCGCATATATCAGCCGTCCGGGCGTACTGGCTACGGTCCCGCTCGCCGCTGAAGACTCCAGCGACCGCAGATGTCCTCTCGATGAGAAAGAGTCGAAAGCTGTTGTGGATGAAATGCCACTCGTCTCCTGCTCGCGCGAAGAAGGGGTACGTCCTGCTAGTGAACTTCTCGGCGAGCTCAGCACTCGTCCAGCTCGCCAGCCAGTCAATTCGAACGGGCGCGCGAACCCTCGATACAACGGCGAGCAGTTCCATCAGTGCTGCGTCTCCACCGACCGACTCTAGGTAACCGTTGTAGCGGCGAAGGACATCGCCCCTAAAGGCCGTCAATTCCCGCAAACGGCTTGTTGCTTCGAGATTGCGGTCGCTTGCATTACCCACAGATGATTCGACATCGGCCAGATCTTGCAGGAGATAGGTGAGAGCGAGGGGATGCCCCTCACTCTCGTTGTGCAGGGCTTCTCGCACTGACTCCGTGATCCACGCCCCCACGCCGCTCTTGTCGATGATCGAATCCACCTCGGCGCGCGCGAGCGCTGGAAGCTCAATATGTCGGGATTCCGCGAGGGTGTCTCGAATGTTGGAAGGGAGCATCGCGACGGACTGCGAGCCGAGTGCAAAGTAGACACCAGACTGGAGAAGTTCGGGCGCTGGCAACTCGTCAATTAGAGATCGAGTCGGAGATTGCTCGCGAGAGATGTGATCAAGCCCGTCAACAATGACGATCGTTGGGCGGCCCTCTCTCTCGTAACGACGATGAGCGTCTTCCAAGAGGGAAGCAAGAACCGATCTTTGGCCCGTCAAGTCGGCCCCGAAGTGTCGCGAGTAGAGACCGGTGTCTTGGAGGGCCAAGTTCAGATCATGAAGAAAGGCCTGGGCCTCACCTCGAGCGCTTATGGGTCCGGTGGAATCAGGCACGAACGCGTAGTAGCGGACGACGGCCGCGTCCGCCCGGAAGCTCTCGAGAAGCGTTGACTTGCCAGTTCCGGCCGCGCCCACCAACGCGAGATAGCCAGACTCATGATCCTTGAGCGCTTCGCTGAGAGACGCTACGGCTGCAGCATTCGGGGTGTAAACCTCGGGCACCGGGAATCGGTGTGGATGACGGTAGGCGAGCCGGTTCCACCATCCAAGCTCCGTGAGTAGTTCGTCCCGCGTTAGGTGCACGATGTGCCTGGCGTCGCTTACCAGACGTTGGATCGTCTGTGCAATGTGGTGTTGATCAGACGACTGCTCGCTATCAGCAAGAAGCTCGTGGGGTGCGGAAATTCCCAGCCTGACCTCGATCGCAGCGAGATAGGCCACAAAGTCCACGTCGGAGAGCCCACTCGCGGCTTGGACTCGGTCCCACGCCGATCTCCACTCTCTAACTAGGTCGTGGTCCTCGATGGTCGACCAATCGTCAAGACCACAAGCGATCAAGTGTTGGACCGGTTGGAACGACCGCGCAAGAAAAGCCGCGAGGTGATGCGGCCCCGTCGCCGTGACCTGCTGGAGAGGACTGCCTGCCTGCGGTGTTGCGCTCGATGCGTATCTGTTGGAGCACAGATGGATTCGAAGGACACCATCCCTCTCATCCCTAAGCCGTCGCCAGGCAGTTGCAAGGTCCCCGAACAGGGAGGTTTCGGAGTTGGGAGTTCCAAAGAGATCTGACCAAGAGAACGAGTCAGGGTACAGAGCCCACTTCACCTGGATGGCGTGGCGAGCGTTGCTGGTTCCGAACTGGAAGTCGTCCGCCACACCTGCCGTCGGGTCTGCAAGTCGAATCCATTGAAGGTCGCGAAGATGGCGCCGCACGATCTCTGCAGCTATCCCGTACTGCGCAGAGTAACCTGCGATCGCCGCGCGCTCTCCTGCGGACGGGGGACTGTCGTTCATCGGCCTGCGCATTTCCTGGTCGAAGGGACTGCAGAGGGGTGGCTCCTGGCCGCGAGCTTAATGATGCGACTCCAGCGGGGCATCACGCCACTCGGCACTGCCCGTTGAAGGATCCCCCGCGTGCACCTCAGTTCTTCTCACCCCCGGCGCTCCCGGCTTCTCCCAGCACCTCCGCCACGCGGAGTATGGAGACCGAGGAGTACCGCAGGACTGGAGTGCGGCGAGGCCCGAGGCCACGCGCGAAAGCGCCACACGCAGCGCGACGGATGTGCAACATCGGCAGGTGACTGACTTCGAACCCCGTCGCCCAACCGATAACCTTCCGGAAGGAGGGCAGATGCGCGTTGATTTCTCGCCGTGGCGTTTCCGGGATGCCCCCGCTTTCGAAGCGCTCAACGAAGTCGCCCATCAGTCGATCGCGACACTCCTTGCGCAATCTCGGACCGGCCGCATGCCCGCGGAAGAAGCTGCCGCACGAGTTCGTGAGTTGCGCTCGCTCGTCCAGGCCATTGACGGCTACGAAGCGGAGGCGATTGCTGGCGCGATTGCCGAGTTGCAGTCAGAGCTCGATGAAGCACGGCGGGGCACGTGACTGATGCTCTCCGATGAGATCGACCGGATCTTCGACCGCGACATCCGCCCGCTCGTTTTCGCCGACCTCGAGGACATCGCGCCTGAGCTCGTGATCCTGTCGGGGCAGCACGGGTCAGGTCGCGCGCAGGCGATTCTGCGCATCCAGTCCGCAGCGCAGCATCGTCTCGCCGTAGTGAGCGGCGATGAGTTGCGTGCCTTCCATCCGCGGTACACCGAGCTCGTCGGCACTGTCGACGGTGAGGTTGAGTTGTCGGACGCGGCGGCCCAGTGGGTGGGCGCCTGCATCGCGTATGCGCGGGATCATCGACGGTCGGTGCTACTGGAGGGGTCGTTTGAGAACCCGGAGGCCGTCACAGGGACTCTGCGGTTGTTCGCGGAGCAGGGGTTTCGGACGCGCGTGATCATGGTCGGCGTGCCAGCGCGCGAGAGTCTGCTGACGTTGGCGTCGACGCACGTCTCACGTATCCGGGCTGGCCGTTCGTCGCAGTTCACTGACGCGCGTGACCACCAGGCAGGCTTCGATTCGACACGGGCGCTCGTCGCTGCAGTCGAGACCGACGCCTCCAAGAGTGGGCTCGTGGTGCTCGACCGTCGCGGTCGCGCTGTCTTCGACAGCGAGACGAGGGTACCTGACCAGGGCGGCAGCGGTGTTGAAGCGCTCGTCGAGGCGCAGTCCGCGCCGCCCTCGACGATGGACATGGTGGAGTGGTTGGGTGAGCTTCGCCGGGTGACTGAGTTCGTGCAGTCGCTGCGCCGACCGGACCGAGAGGTGCTCGAGGCTCTAGTCGAGTTGCACGATCTTGCATTGCGGGAGGTGAACCCGCAGCTGCCGTCCTTCGAGGGCTCCGATGTGCTCTCCGTCCAGGAGCGGAGCATCGCTACCCGACTGGTCGAGCTGCGCCGGACGTTGGCGCCGACGGAGACAGTCGACGCGACGGGTCCGGTCGTCGGTCCTGCCAGCCCTGACCGCGGGGGCGTGTCTCGATGAGCCGGGAGCTGCAGGTGCCGGTGACTTCGGAACTCCAGCGCTTCGGCCGTCAGTGACTCTGGGAGGTCCGGAGTTGCGAACTTCGGGAGTCCGATAGTTTGCGGATGGTTGCTTCGGTCTGCGGGTGTCCTGGGATAGTCGGCTGCGGTTAGCGGGTCGGGTGGTGCGTAGTGCCGGGTCGTGGAATAGCGGACCGAGCGGCAGTGAGGGAGCATATGCCGCGAAAGCCCGGAACGGAGCACCGCCCGGCCCGCTACAATCTCGCCGCCCAGGAAGCCCAGTCGGCGTTCGCGATCACGTGAGTGCGTGGAGGGGCGTCGCTGATCCAGCGGAGATAGGTGTTCCACGGGTCCCGGCTGGCGGCGACCTCGGTGGTGTGTGCGAGGAGTTCGGGGCTGGCAGTGAACCACTCGCCTCCTTCGCGGAGGTGGGTGAATTGTTCGTGGCGGTTGTGTTCGACGTGCGGCCGCCGCGTTCGAACGCGAGAATCTCCTCGTGCCGGTCAGTCGGTCGTGAGGGCCATGAGATCTCGAACGAAGCTGCGGCGATCGGCGGTGGGGTCGGTGATAAGTTGGCGGATCCGGTCGCTCAGGCCACGGCGGTGTGGGAGGAACTGGTCGCCGAGGGGCTCGACGCACCAGTCGATGTCTTCTTGGATGCTGTAGCCGGGTTCTTCCTGGTGTTTGGTGGGGTACCAGGAGAATGCCGCCACGGCGGTGCGGTAGATGACGGCTTCTGCGTCTGCGCGGTCAAGCATGGTGGTATGCCTTCCTGGTTGTCTTCAGTGTCACAGCCCGAGGCCTCTCCCCGGTGTTGCGGGTCCGGCGTGGGGGCCTAGCGCGTCGGGTCGGCGATTGGGGAGGCGCGGTGTGTGGCGGAGAGTGTCGTTGACGTTGCGAGCGATCTCATCCAGCCGGGCATCCTCCGCAGCCTGTGCGGCGTCCCTGCGGGCCTGCTCGCGTTCACGAGCGATCCGTCGAAACACCTCCTTATCCGTCGGGTCCACGAATTTGTGTCCGATCGTCGGTTGACCGGCCAGGTAGACGTCAGCGCGAGCCCGTTGGCAGTCCCGTTCCCAGGCCGCGATCATCGCCGTGCTGACCGCACATTCTTCCTTTAGTCGCGCGATCTGTTCCGGAGTGCGCGGGGTGGTGAAGAACGCGGTCGCGGAGGCGCGGTTCTCCGCGCGTTCCGCACTGCTGGTCCCGTGCAGTCGCTCAGTGGGCAGCCCGCCCTGTTGGCGGTTCTTCTCCCGCCGACGCCACGCCGCCGCCGCCGTTTTCGCTCGTTCCTTGTTCGCCTGGTAGCGATCGCGGCTTTTCGCTTTCACCTCATCTTTGTGCCGTTCGTAGTAGTCCCGTGCGGCAGCTCGGCGGGCGTCGGGGTTGTCACGGTGTGCGTCGCGTTTCGCGGCAAGTCGTTCCTCGCGGTGCCGCTGATAGTCCGCCGCGTTATTCGCGCGGCGCCGCTCGCGAAACCCGTCCGGGTCCTCCGCCCGTTGTCGAGCGACGTATGCGCGGGAGTATCCGACCCACTTGTCCTTATTCGCCGCGTAGTACTGCCGGGACTGCTCCGCACGCCTCGCATGCTTCTCCTCCTCCGCGCGTCTCCGCTGCGCCTGGGCGCGCATGTATTCGCGGTTGTAGGTGCGGACGTGTTCCCGGTTCCGCTCCTTATACGCCGCCTGCAACTCCCGCCGCCTGTCCCGGGTGAGTTCCCGATACCACTTGCCCTTCTCGCGCTGATACTCGGGGCCGTGGATGGGCAGGCCGTCGCGTTCACGCTGGTCCTTCCACTCCTGCAACTCAGGCGATTCCTTGCTCCGGACCCGCCGGGGTACGCGCGGTCGTTCGTCGTCGGTCATGACATGCCCATCCCTGCGGTGACGGAGGCCAGCGCAACGCCGGGACCATGTGGTGCATTCCGCGTCAGCTGGTTGAGGGATGCGAGGTGGTCGATGCGGTCGGGGCGGAAGCCGGACCAGTGATGTTCGGGCTCACCGTCGACAATGACCACGGGTGCTTGGCTGTAGCCGAGTTCGTCGGTGACGTAGTCACGGGCCGCGGCGTTGGCGTCGAGGGTGAGATCGATCTCCGTGTAGCGGATACCCGCTTCGTCGAGGCGTCGGCGAGTGAGCCGGCACTGCACGCACGCCGGCCCCGTCGTGTAGACGGCGACGGTGACCATCACGACACCTCCCCTATCGCTCCCCCGCCCGCGCGGTGTGCGGATGTGCTGGAGTCCGTGAGTCCGGTGGTAACGGAGCGTCGGAGAGCTTCCTCAGTGGACCCGGTCAGGAGGTGCTGGTGGGTGAGGAGCAAATCGATCGCGACACGGATGAGGGTGTTCTCCGTGATCCGTTCTGCCCGCACTGTCCGGCGGCGCATCAGCGTTCGCGCGAGGGCGGAGAGCGCGGCGTACTGGTCTTCCCGCACGCGTGCTTCCTTGCGGGTCAGCCGCGCGAACATCGGCACCGACGGATCCGTGTCCTCCGCGTGTGCCCAGGTTCGGGTGTCGGTGAGGGTCGCGGCGAGGTCGATGCGCGGCATGGCACTCACCAGCTCCCCACGGGTGCGGGCTCGAGCATCCCGGACAGTTCGTGGCCGAGTCGGGTGACGTCCGCGATGACGCCCGCGGTGGACCGGTTGTCGCGAAGCGTTGTCACGACCTGTCCGAGTACGGGTGCGTCGGCGTGGGTTTTGTATTGCCGCAGGTGGGTGTCGAAACGGGGGATGCCCCACGTGAAGTCCAGGAGAGCCTGCCATGTGGACAGTTGGGTGGGGATGCGCGGATCGATCCGGTTCAACACCACGGCGTGCCGAACATGCCGCGGTTCGATCAGCGTCGTGATCGTCCGAATGGTCGGTTCGACCGCGAGCGGCTCCGGCGTGAGCGGGACGATGGCGAAGTCTGCCGCATCCAGGACCGTCTCCACCGGCTTGGTGTCCTCCAGCATCCTGGGGGTGTCGACCAAGACGACGCCGTACGTCGCGTGCAGCTCACGCAGCCGAACGAGGACGTTCGGATGCTGCCTGCCCGCGAAATCGAACGGCAGCCCGGCGCGGGCATTGCCTGCCCACCAGACGCTGGACTGCTGCGGGTCCACATCCACCACCAACACCCGACACCGCCGGGACAGGGTCGCCGCGAGTTGAATGGCGATAGTCGACTTCCCCACCCCGCCCTTCTGGTTCACGACCGCAACGATGCGCAGGGACTGGTTAGCGTCCACGAGAGCCTCCGGGGAATGTGTGGCTGGCCACCCACGACGTCAGCGGCTCCAGCGGGTAGACGACAGTGCGGCCGAGACGGCAGAACGGTGGACCCTGCCGTCGGTGCCGCCAGATCGCGAGCGCGTTCTCCGTCACACCGGGGAGCTGCTCTGCGACCTGCGCGGGCGTGAGGTACACCTCGGGAAGCCCGATCGTGGGCCGGTCCGCTGTCATTGCCATCTCTCAACCTCTCCTGCATTTCCAACAGTGGGATTGACAAGAGTGTTGTACTTAGATATTCACTTAGTCAAGGGGTTCTCGTGAATCCGTAGCGCGGTAAGGCAAACTAAGGAGGTGAAGGTCGACGTGAAGACACCCAACGGCGACACCATGACCGCCCTGGCAGCGACACTGCCCGTCGGGTCCGCGCTGCGCATAGCCCCCCAATTCATCGCCACAGCCGTGAACCAGGACACCGGAATCGAAACCGCGATCGAAGCGAAATACGTCCCCGACGCCGGCCGATACGTGATGACCACCGTCGTCAACCGGGCCGTCGGAGACGACTTCGACGAAACCGCACTACGCCGCGTGGTAACGCAGGCAATCCTGCAAGCCGCGATCCCGCACTGCATCGCCCTGCAACTGTCCGATTCGGATGATGGGGCGTGGATCACCGTCGCGGATCTCACCGCAAGCGACGGACGAGTCATCCCAGAATGGATGGCCGAAGCAGTCGTCAAGCGCGGCATGAAAGCCGAACGCCTGGACGTCATCGAAATCCTCTACGGCACCGCAGCCCTCGCCGGACTACCCCCCGTCAAAGCCGTCCAAGTCGAACTCGGCGTCCCCCACCGCACCGCCGCGGACTGGATCTACAAAGCCCGCGCCGCAGGACGCCTCGAAGGAATGAGCTACACGCCCGGCCGACAGGCGGATGGGTAGCGTCCACCCTTACAAGACGAAAGAAGGCAAGCGGTATCTCGTCCGCTTCAAGAAGCCCGATGGCCGCCAAGGCAACAAGCGCGGCTTCCGTACCAAGTTCGACGCCGAAGAGTTCCTCGCAACTGTCACCGTATCGATCTCAAGCAGCCAATTTATCGATCCGGTCGACGGCAAGATCACGATCGACGAGCTCGGCACAACCTGGCTGCAGGACCAGGCCGCGGTACTGAAGCCTTCCTCCTACCACCCACTCCAGTCCGTGTGGCGGGTCCACGTGCAACCGCGCTGGGGCCGGGTGCAGATCGGTGCCGTGCGCTACAGCGATGTGCGGTCGTGGGTCACCACGCTCGCCGGCAAGCGGGGCGCGACCACCGTCATCAGGGCGTACGGCATCCTCTCCTCGATCCTCGACATCGCCGTGCGCGATCGGCGCATTCCCGAGAACCCCGCGCGCGGCATCCGGTTACCGAAGAAGCGCGCGAAGCGGCGGGTTTACCTGACTCACACGCAGGTGGACCTTCTCGCCCGCCAGTCGTTGTACCCGGAGGTCATCTACTTCCTCGCCTATACCGGCCTGCGGTGGGGAGAAGCGACGGGTCTGCGGGTAAGAGATGTCGACATCAGCCGTGGCCGCGTGCAGGTGCAAGAGAATGCCGTGATGGTCAATGGCACGATCCATACAGGTACTCCCAAATCACACGTCACCCGATCAGTGCCCTACCCCGAGTTCATCGAGCCAATGCTTCACGCCAAGATGATCGGCAAGTCTCAAAGCGATCTCCTGCTCGGCGATGGCGCATCCCACATGCTGTTGCCGAACTCGCAGGACGGATGGTTCGCTGGGGCGGTCCGCCGCGCTGGTGCGATCGACCCCACCTTCCCTCATGTCACACCGCACGACCTGCGCCACACCGCAGCCAGCCTTGCTATCAGCGCCGGAGCGAACGTGAAAGCCGTCCAGCGCATGCTCGGACACGCCTCCGCCGCGATGACCCTCGACACCTACGCCGACCTCTTCGACGACGACCTCGACCTCGTCGCACACGCACTCAGCCGCGCACGCGACGCACGCACTGTCACTCTTCATGAGTCGCCGAGAACCTCGCCGAGCGACCCGCACGCAACAGGCCCGTACATCCCGCCCGGAATCGCTCCAGGCAGCTACAACCCTGCCCGCTAAACGACACCTCGAGCTGTTCTCGCGCGTCGTTCCGGGCGCCCGGAACGCTCCGAATAGGCCGCTGGGAAGCACGTTCTTTCCCAAATCTTTCCCACAAGCCGAATTCGTGAAAGACAGAAGCCCCGCGATCCCAGTGTTTCCAAGGGTTCGCGGGGCTTCGACGATGGCGGTGACGGTGGGATTTGAACCCACGGTAGGGGGTTACCCTACACAACTTTTCGAGAGTTGCACCTTCGGCCGCTCGGACACGTCACCGCGGAATAGCTTACGTGCCCACGTGTCGCGCCGCCAATCGCAAACGACGAGGACCGTCGTTCCCGGCTACGTGCGCGTGTCACACCGCCGCCCAACCGCCGTCGACCGCGAGGATGGCGCCGGAGACGTTGGAAGCGTCGTCGCTGAGCAGCCAGGTGATCGCCGCGGCCAACTGCTCGGGCTGCGCGACTGCGGGTATGTTCGTCTGCAGCAACGGCCCGATTCGCTGTGCTGCCCACTCGGAGCGGAACGGGGCCTCGATGCTCGTCGCGACGGGTCCGGGGGCGACGACGTTGCAGCGGATTCCCTTCGGGGAGTAGTAGAACGCGGTGCTCTGGGAGAAGCCGTTCACCGCATGCTTCGACGTCGTATAGGGCGTTCCCGCGGCCGAACCCCGCTGGCCAGCCTCGGATCCGACGTTGACGATACTGCCCGCACTTGCCTCGAGCATCCTCGGCAGCACCGCACGGGTCAGGCGCATCATCGCGGTCACGTTTACGGCCATGACCCGCTCCCAGGTCTCGTCCGCGATCTCCGCGGTCGGCTCGAATCCGTCCATGATCCCCGCGACGTTCGCGAGCCCGTCGATGCGGTCGCCCGCCACCTCCACCACTCGGCGCACCGTCTCTTCGTCCGTCAGGTCGCCCGCGACGGTGACGACGTCTCCGCCGACCTCGGCGGTCAGCAATTCCAGGCGGTCGGGCGAGATGTCCACCGCGACGACCCGCCCGCCCTCGCGTGCGAGCCTCTCGACCGTAGCGCGGCCGATTCCGGCTCCTCCCCCCGTGACGATGACGGTGCGACCCTCGAAGCGTGCCGTGCTGTTGGTCATGATGTCTCCTCTTCTCGAGGTCAGTCCAGCGGCAATCCGCGCGGCCACACAGGGTCGTTGGTCCCGTCACGCATCGCGGCTCAATGCGGACCCGCACCCCCTGGTCGCGGGCTAGGTTGGCCCCATGGCCCCCACGATGACGACACAGCAGCGCCTGGTCCTGGCGGTCGCGGTGCTCGCGTCGTTCGTGGCGTTCCTCGACGGAACCGTCGTCACGGTCGCACTACCCGCGATCGACCGCGAACTGGGGGGTGGCCTCACCACACAGCAGTGGGTCGTCGACGCGTACCTCATCACACTCGGCGCGCTCATCCTGCTCGCGGGGTCGGTGAGCGACGCGTTCGGGCGCATCCTCGTGCTGCGGATCGGGCTGATCGGCTTCGGCGTCGCCTCGGTCGCGATCGCCCTCGCACCCGACCCGGTCGTACTGATCGTCGCCCGCGCGATCCAGGGCGCGGCCGGGGCGTTCCTCGTGCCCAGCTCTCTGGCCCTGATCACCTCGACCTTCCGCGACGCCGCACAGGGCCGGGCGATCGGTATCTGGACCGCCCTCACCACTTGCGCGATGCTCGCCGGACCCGTCATCGGCGGCCTCTTCGTCGACCTGCTTTCCTGGCGCCTGGTGTTCCTGATCAACGTCCTGCCGATCGCGGTCACGCTGTGGCTGCTGACACGCCTGACGCACCGCGACGTGCGACGACCGGATGCCTCGATCGATTGGCTCGGCGCGGCGCTCTGCACGCTCGGGCTCGGCGGTTTCGTCTTCGCACTCATCGAACAACCGAACCTGGGCTGGGGCTCGCCCATCATCCTCATCCCCGGCATCGCCGGGCTCGCCATGTTCGTCGCGTTCCTGTTCCGTCAGCGCACGGCGACCACGCCGATCCTCCCCCTCGGCCTCTTCCGCGTCCGCAACTTCTGGACGGGCAACGTCGCGACCGCCTTCGTCTACGGCGCACTGAGCCTCAACGGCTTCGTCGTCGGGGTGTACCTGCAGCAGGGCGCCGGCCTGAGCGCGACGCTCGCGGGGCTCGCGAGTCTGCCCGGCACGGTCCTGCTCATCCTGCTCAGCTCGCGCGTCGGCGCTCTCTCGGGACGTTTCGGCCCGCGGTTGTTCATGACCGCCGGGCCGCTCGTGATGGCGGCGGGGGCGCTCCTGCTGCTGACCGTCCGCGACGACTTCTCGTACTGGACGCAGGTTCTGCCGGGCATCCTGGTATTCGGCCTCGGCATCTCGCTCACCGTGGCGCCTCTGACATCCGCGATCCTCGGGTCGATCGACACGGAACGCTCGGGCATCGCCTCCGCCGTCAACAACGCCGTCTCGCGCGTCGCCGGGTTGATCGTGATCGCTCTGCTCGCGACGATCGTCGGCGGATCGCTCGACCTCGACGGCTTCCACCGCGCCGCGATCGTCACGGCGGCCCTCATGGCGGTCGGCGGGCTCGTCTCTTTCGCCGGCATCCGCAATCCGCCGCGCGCCGCGATGGCGAAGGCCGAACCGCGGTCGGCGAGCGAGAACGATCGTTAGTTCTGGCGCCGCTCTCTGCCCTTCCGGTCGGCCCCCTGCGAGACTGGCCGCATGAGCGCAATCGAGAACGCGAAACTCACCGTGGTGGGCGCCGGAAGTGTCGGTGCCAGCGTCGCCTACGCGGCACTGATCCGGGGATCCGCACGGCACGTCGCCCTGTACGACATCGCCGCCACGAAAGTCGAGGCCGAGGTGCTCGATCTCGCCCACGGCACGCAATTCACGGGCGCGAGCGACATCACGGGCGGCAGTGACATCTCGGTCGCCGCGGGATCGCACGTCGTGGTGATCACAGCCGGCGCCAAACAGAAGCCCGGGCAGTCGCGCATCGAGCTTGCCGAGGTCAATGCGGGCATCCTCCGCTCGATGATGCCGGACCTGCTCGCGGTTGCTCCCGATGCCATCTACGTGATCGTGACCAACCCGTGCGACGTCCTGACGGTCCTCGCACAAGAGGCTACGGCGCTGCCGCCCGAGCGCATCTTCGCCTCGGGAACCGTGCTCGACACGTCGCGTCTGCGCTGGAAGCTCGCCGAGCGCGCCGGGGTCTCGACGTCGAGCGTGCACGCGTACATCGTCGGCGAGCACGGTGACACGGAGTTCCCCCTCTGGTCCAAGGCCACGATCGGTGCGGTGCCGATCCTCGACTGGGTCGCGCCCGGACACCCGCGGATGTCTCAGGACGAGCTCGACGCGATCGCCGTGGATGTGCGGGATGCCGCATACAAGGTCATCCTCGGAAAGGGCGCGACCAACTACGCGATCGGGCTCTCCAGCGCGCGGATCGTCGAGGCGATCCTCCGGGATGAGCATGCCGTCATGCCGGTCAGCACGGTGCTCCATGACTTCCACGGCATCGACGGGGTCGCCCTCTCCGTGCCCTCGATCGTGAGCTCCCACGGCGCGGTTCCGATCCGCGAGACGGTCTTCTCGGACAGCGAGCTCGGTCTGCTCCGCAGCTCGGCGAGCGCCCTGCGCACGGTCGCGGATTCGCTTCGGACCTGAAACGAACAGAGCACGCCCTGCACGATTCGCCTTCGATATCGCACAGATGCACATCGGGCTTCTTCCCCGGCAGGGGAGCCAGTACGTCGCGCCGCCCCGAATGCCAGGATGGGACGCAACTCACGGCGGGAGGGATCAGGCATGGTCGATGGAGATCGTGACGACGAACGCGCTCGCGCGGCTCTGCGCGCCGCTCAGATGTACTACGTGCAGGACCTCACGATGGAGGCGATCGCCAGCGACCTGCACACCTCGCGCTCGACCGTGTCGCGGTTGCTCAGCCATGCGCGCTCCAGCGGACTCGTCGACATCCAGATCCGCTCGCCCTTCGACGCCGCGACCGAGCTCGAGCGCGATCTCGAGGCGCGCTACGGGATCGCCGTCCACGTCGTCCCCTGTCCCCAGAACATCAGCGACGTCGACCGACTCGACCGCGTCGCTCTCACCGCGGCACGCCTACTGGCCCGATTCGTCGACTCGAACATGACGTTGGGGGTCGCGTGGGGCTCCACCGTCAGCGCGATCAGCAGGCACCTGGTCCCCAAGGACACGCACAATGTCACCGTCGTCCAGATGAACGGTGCCGGAAGCTACCTCACGACCGGGATCGACTACACGAGCGAGATCCTGCGCCGTTTCGGTGATGCTTATGGCGCGAAGGTTCAGCAGTTCCCCGTTCCCGCGTTCTTCGACGACCCCGAGACCCGGTCGGCGCTCTGGCGCGAGCGCAGCACCCGTCGCGTCCTCGACATCCAGTCCCGAATGGACCTGGCGTTGTTCGGTCTCGGCTCACCCTTCGCGGGAGTTCCGAGCCAGGTATACATCGGCGGGTACCTGGACGAGGCCGACTTCGCGAGCCTGACCGAAGACGAGATCGTCGGCGATGTCGCGACCGTCTTCTACCGCGCCGACGGGAGCTGGACGGATGTCGCGCTCAACCGCCGAGCTACGGGCCCGGCCTTCGACGAGCTGCGGCGCGTCGCCCGCCGCATGTGCGTCGTCGCGGGTGAGCAGAAGGTGCCGAGCCTGCGGGGCGCGCTGGCCGCCCGCCTCATCACCGATCTCGTGATCGACGAGGCTGCCGCCCGCAAGCTCGCGGCATCGTGATCGCACCTCGGCGCACGTTCGTGCATCGGCTGGCAGAAGGCGTGCACGCCTCCGTAATCTGGTCCCGGCCCACTGACGGGTTCCGACGACGAAGGAGTACACGTCGATGACATACATCCTCGCCCTGGACCAGGGCACGACGAGCACCCGCGCGATCGTCTTCGACCACGCGGGCGGCCGTGTGTCGGTCGGCCAGCTGGAACACCGGCAGATCTTCCCCCGGGCCGGATGGGTCGAACACGACGCCCTGGAGATCTGGCACAACACCCAAGAGGTGATCGGCGTCGCGCTCGCCCGCGCCGACATCACCCGCCACGACATCGCCGCCGTCGGCATCACCAACCAGCGCGAGACCGCCATCCTCTGGGATCGGCGCACCGGCACACCCGTCCACAACGCCATCGTCTGGCAGGACACCCGCACGCAGGAGATCGTCGATCGGCTGGCCGCGGACGGGGGCGTCGACCGATTCCGGGCTCGGACGGGCTTGCCCCTCGCCGCGTACTTCTCCGCGACGAAGATCGCCTGGGTGCTCGAGAACGTCCCCGACGCGCGTGAGCTCGCGCACGAGGGGCACCTCGCGTTCGGCACCCCCGACACCTGGCTGCTGTGGAACCTCACGGGTGGTCCCGAGGGCGGCGTGCACGCCACCGATGTCACGAATGCGAGCCGTACCCTGCTGCTCGACCTGGAGACGCTCGACTGGCACCCCGAGCTGCTCAGCGCCTTCGACATCCCCGCGTCGATCCTGCCCGAGGTGCGCTCGTCGTCGGAGATCTACGGCACCGTCGAATCGTCCAGCCTGCTGCGCGAGGTACCCATCGCCGGAATCATGGGCGACCAGCAGGCGGCGACGTTCGGGCAGGCCGCCTTCGCTCGCGGCGACAGCAAGAACACCTACGGCACGGGCAACTTCCTGGTGATCAACACGGGAGACACCCCCGTCATCTCCCGCAACGGGCTTCTCACGACCGTGGCCTACCGGCTCGGATCCGGCGAGACCGCCTACGCGCTCGAGGGCTCCATCGCGGTGACCGGGTCCCTCGTGCAGTGGCTACGCGACAACCTGGGCATCATCTCGTCGGCGAGCGAGGTGGAAGACCTCGCACTGGCCGTCGACGACGCGGGCGGCGTCATCATCGTCCCGGCGTTCTCGGGCCTCTTCGCGCCCCACTGGCGCCCGGATGCCCGCGGCGCGATCATGGGCCTCACCCGCTTCTCCGACCGCCGTCACATCGCTCGTGCCGCGCTCGAGTCCGTTGCCATGCAGACGCGCGAGGTCGTCGATGCGGCCGCCACGGACACCGACGCTCCGATCACCGAGCTGCGCGTCGACGGCGGCATGGTCGCGAACGACACCCTCATGCAGATGCAGTCCGATGCGCTCGGCATCCCCGTCGTTCGCCCCGCGATCTCCGAGACGACGGCGCTCGGAGCCGCGTTCGCTGCCGGGCTGGCGGTCGGCTTCTGGTCGGGCCTGCCCGAGCTGTCCGAACTGTGGCAGGAGGATCGCCGTTGGGAGCCGCGGTCGTCGGAGGCGGAGCGGACCCGGATGCTGGAGCGCTGGCAGAACGCGGTCGCACGAACGCTCGACTGGCCCCAGGAATAGTCCTCGCCGCTCAGCGCGAGGCGCGCCGTCGCTGCCCGGCTCGCTCCGCCACCGCGCGCGGCGCGACGCCGTGAGCGACCCGGAGCTCGGCGAGCGAGCGGGAGCGCTCTTCCTCGATGCGCGCGGCATCCCATCCGGCAGCGTCCGCGAACGCGGCGAGCGTGTGTTCGAAGACGTCGTCGGTGAGGTCGCCTGTGTAGGTCACGTCGGTGCGCCGCAGAAGGACGTCGTTCAAGCGCGTGGCCTTCTCCTGGTCAACGAAATAGGCCACTTCGCGCGAGGACAGGCGGTCGCCGAGGATCGGCTCGTCGTGTGCCAGGGCGAGGAAGTTCACGACATCCCGGGCCTTGGTCCCGTAACGCTCCAACAGAACGCGCCCTCGCTCGCGCGACACGCCACCCAGCTCGGAACGGATCCAGGCATCCTTCGCATCCGGCCGCGGATAATCACGACCCCCGCCGATGGGGAGGTCCTCGGTCGACACGCGGCGCTCGCTCTGCAGCAGCGCGAGCACGCGGTCGGTCAGCTGCTCGCCGAGCGCCCGGAACGTGGTCCACTTGCCACCGACCAGGTTGAGCATCGGCGCCCCGGGACCCTGCGTGTCGACGACGCGGTAGTCACGCGAGACGAAGCCCGGCACCATGTCGTCGTGACGGGGCAGGGGACGGATGCCCGAGAACCGGTACACGATCTGCGAGCGGTCGACGGTCACGTCGGGGAACACCTGAGCGACGAGTTCGAAGAAGTAGTCCACCTCTTCCTCGGTGCAGACAGCGGGTTCGCCCGGGTCCGCGTCGAGGTCGGTCGTTCCGACGAGCACGCGTCCCTTGAGCGGGTACACCAGCACGATTCGGCCGTCCTGGTGCTCGAAGAAGATCTCGCGCCCGCCCGTCGCGGCGAGCAGCTCGGGGTTGTCGAGAACGATGTGTGATCCCTTGGTGCCACCCATCAACGTGCTCGGCTGCCCGAGGGCACGGGCCGTGAGGTCGGTCCACGGCCCGGACGCGTTCACGATCACGCGTGCCGTGATGATCTGCTCCCTGCCGGTCAGGACGTCGCGCACCATGACGCCGTTCTGGTCGCCCCCGACGGCCTCGACGTAGTTGAGTGCCGTGGCATCGCCCGCGGCTTCACCATCGAGCGCGACGTCGAGGGCCAGGCGCTCGGGGTCACGCAGCGATGCGTCGTAGTAGGTCGCGGTGAAGCGGAAGTCCGGGGCGAGTTCGGGTAGCTCGCGACGCGACGCGCGACGCCCACGGAAGCGGTGGCGCGGAACGGAGCCGCCGTCGCGCGAGAAGAGATCGTATATCGTCAGGCCGATCTTGATGAGCACAGCGCCACGGGCCTTCGGCGTGCGTTGCTTGTGCGTCAGGAAGCGCAGCGGTGCCGCGAGGATCCCCGACAACACGCCCTGGATCGGGATCGTGGTCGCCAGGGGAACGACGTGATGCGGGGCGATGCGCAGCAGACCGTTGCGCTCGCGGACCGACTCGCGCACGAGACGGAACTCACCGTTCTCGAGATAGCGGATGCCCCCGTGGATCATGTGACTCGACGCCGCGCTCGCGCCCGAGGCGAAGTCGTTGCGCTCGACGAGCAGCACCCGGACGCCCTGCAGGGCGAGGTCGCGGAAGGTGGCGAGACCGTTGATTCCTCCGCCGATGATCACCACGTCATAGTCGGGACGTTCGAAAACCTCTCGCACTTCCGGGCGCACGGTCATGGGCTTCCTTTCTCCTCGTCCAGGCTGGCCGGTGCGGAACAAATGCGCAAGCTCTCTGCACTAACGTGCACCGTGCTTCCGTCGACGCACACTCGCCCACATCGGCCTCCGCGTCGAACCCACGACGCACGCGTCCTTCGACGGCGGATGTCCGGGCCCGCACGTACGCTGAGGCCATGGCAACCCGCAAACCCAGCACGGCCTACCGCTGCACGGAATGCGGGTGGACGAGCGTCAAGTGGGTGGGGCGCTGCGGCGAATGCCAGCAGTGGGGCACGGTCACCGAGGTCGCGGAACAGACCGGCATCCTGCGCGGATTCACCCCGCACGCGCCGACCGCCGATCGCGTCGCGCGTCCGATCACGGATGTCGCGACGATCGAGGCACCGCGTCGCCCGACGGGCGTGGGGGAATTCGACCGCGTGCTCGGCGGCGGGCTCGTCGCGGGCGCGACCATCCTGATCTCGGGCGAGCCGGGCGTCGGCAAGTCGACCCTGCTGCTCGAGGTCGCCGCGCGCGCCGCCCGTTCCGGCCGACGCGTGCTGTACGTGAGCGCCGAGGAGTCGACGGCGCAGGTGCGGTTGCGTGCCGAGCGCACGGGCGCCCTGCACGACGAACTCTTCATCGCGAGCGAGACCGACCTGGCGACCCTCGTCGGGCAGATCGACCAGGTCGTCCCGACGCTGCTGATCGTCGACTCGGTGCAGACCGTGTCATCCTCGCTCAGCGAGGGCCTTGCGGGGCATCCGAGCCAGGTCCGCGAGGTCGCGGCAACGCTCGTGCGCATCGCCAAAGAGCGCGACCTGCCGGTGTTGATCGTCGGGCACGTCACGAAGGACGGCTCGATCGCGGGCCCGCGCCTGCTCGAGCACCTCGTCGATGTCGTCTGCCACTTCGAGGGTGACCGCCAGACCGCCCTGAGGTTCGTGCGCGCCCTCAAGAATCGGTTCGGACCGACGGACGAGGTCGGATGCTTCGAGATGACGGGCGACGGCATCGCCGAGGTTCCCGACCCGAGCGGTCTGTTCCTCGGGCACGGCACCCCGGTCAGCGGCTCGTGCGTGACGGTCGCACTCGAGGGTCGTCGCGCCCTGCCCGTCGAGGTTCAGGCCCTGGTCAATCCGAGCTCGACCCCCAACCCGCGACGGGTCGTCAACGGCGTCGATTCCTCCCGCGTCGCGATGATCCTCGCCGTCCTCGAGCGGCGCGCGGGGCTCAAGCTGAGCGCCCTCGATGTCTATGTCTCGACGGTCGGGGGCGTGCGCCTCACCGAACCCGCGGCCGACCTCGCCATCGCACTGTCGATCGCGAGCGCCCTGGGCGAGTTCGCGATCCCGCACGAGGTCGCGGCGGTCGGCGAGCTGAGCCTCTCGGGCGAGATCCGAGCCGTCGCTCAGCTGTCGCAGCGCCGCGGCGAGGCATCCCGTCTCGGGTTCGTCCACTTCGTGGATGCCGCGTCGAAGCACCTGCCGGCGGCGCTCGAGACGGTGCGTGCGCATGCCGACCGCGCGGCGCGTGGCGGGCGCGGGCCGCTCGACCGTCAGGGCCGCGGACCTCGCGACGTTCCGGAGTTCTGAGCCGGCTCCGGAGACGCAGCCCGCACCCCGCTGCGTGCTTCAGTCGGCGAGCGCGTCGATCAGATCAGCGGGCGAGGCCTGCATCGGGTGCGGTCCGGCGATATCGAGGAACACCGTCGTGATCGCATCGCGATGCGTACGGAGGAAGGCGAGCAGCCAGCCGGGCGACTGCAGACCGATCGCGGGAGGCAGGTTCTCGGGTTTGTTGGCCGCATCGCTGAAGAGCAAGAGCGCGATCTCACCCGTGTCCGGGTCGCGGTACGTCCAGACCTCGCCGACGTCCAACGGATTGTCACGGTTCGTCGGCGCCATCAGCGGCACGACCGTGTTGCCGTTGCGGAGTGCCAGCGCGACCGCGGCCATATCCTGCTTCTCCAGCGCCTGCGCGAGCGCCTCGGATCGGAACATCGCGGCACCCGCCTTCTTCACGCGTCCGTCGGACGTGCGCCGCTTGCCGCTCTCACCGCTCTGCCGTGCCACCCTTCCAGGGTAGCCGGGCGTCAGTAGAGCAGGATCTGCCGCGAGGTCAGCGAGGGGATGCCACCGATCGAGACGTCCAGGTGGTAGGACGCTCCCCCGCCCGTCGCTCGCGGACGGTCACCCTCGCAGGTATCGACGGACGAACGTGTGCGGTCCCAGGCGATCGGTGCCGAACTCTCCACGACCTGTCCCGCCGCGAGCGTCACGACCATGTCGCTCGGTGCCGCCTGGCAATCCGTCGAGCGCCACCAGACATCGCTGCCGCTCGTGATGGTGAAGCTCTGCTGGGTGGTTCCCACGTTGATGGTGCACGGCGTGGCGCTGGTGTTGGTCAGTCGCATGCTGAGCTGCGGCTGCTCGCCGGACGCATAGGACTCTTTGTCGGTGAGCGCCTCGACCAGCACGCTGTCGGCCGTGCAGGCCTCGGGGGTGAGCCCGGCCGCCGTATCCGTCGTCGCGGCTTCTTCGGGCAATGCGTCCGCGGGATTGGAGCCGCCCGTCGCAGCCGGGTCCGGCAGAGTCGGCGTCGTACTGCTCGGCGAAGCGGACGACGACGCCTGCGCCGGCGGATTCGCTGCGTCGCCCGACCCGCGCCACGGCTGTGCGATCAACAACCAGACGATCAGCGCCACGACGAGGAGCAGACCCACAAGCACGACAGCGCGTCGCCGTCGGTACACCGCGGGCGACGGGCGACGTCGACGCGGGCCTTCGCTGCTCATATGTCCAGGCTAAGCGCGTCTCGGCGCGTCCCCACCGCGGCGCGCCCGGCACGACTGTAGGAGGATTCCGCGCCCACCCCTTCCATTCGGCACCGAGTGTCATTAGCATCTTTTACACCCGCAGGGTGCCGACACAGATGTCCGCCCATAAGGAGCATCCGATGGATATGCAGACGACATCGTCAGAGATTCCCGATCGTCTCTTCGCTCCGCTCGGCGCACGCAACGAGTGCCCGGTCCACGGATCCGGAGGCGCCCGCACCGTCTGATCCGTCCCCGACTCCCTCCGCGGCGCGCTGACGCGCCGCCCTCGGTCTCGTGAACCCACAACCGAAGAGAGACCCGCCGACGCGCGGGAAGAGAGAGGAGTACGCCATGGGAAGGGTCGAAGGCAAGGTTGCCTTCATCACAGGAGCCGCACGCGGGCAGGGACGCTCGCACGCGGTTCGTCTCGCACAGGAGGGCGCCGACATCATCGCGGTCGACGTCCTCGAGGAGATCCCCGGAGCGCCGTACGGACCGGCGACCGAGGAAGACCTCGCCGAAACCGTCGCACAAGTCGAGGCTCTGGACCGTCGCATCGTCGCCCGTAAAGCGGACGTGCGCGACCAATCGGCACTGACGGCCGCGCTCGACGCGGGCGTCGCCGAACTGGGCCGACTCGACATCGTCTGCGCGAACGCGGGGATCTCGACCTCGATGGCCCCGGCGCAAGACCTGCCCGAGGAGATCTGGCTCGACATGATCGACGTCAACCTCAGCGGCGTCTGGCGCACGTGCAAGGCCGCGATCCCGCACCTGAAGGCCGCGGGAGGCGGGTCCATGATCCTGACGAGTTCGGACGCGGGGCTGTTCGCGTTTCCGAACATCGCGCACTACGTCTCGGCGAAGCACGGGGTCGTCGGTCTGATGCGCACCCTCGCCCTCGAGTTGGCGCCGGACATGATCCGCGTCAACAGCGTCCACCCGACGGTTGTGGACACCCCCATGGTGAACAACGAGGCGACGTTCCGGCTGTTCCGGCCCGACCTCGACAACCCGGGGGTGGAGGACTTCAAAGAGGCCGCCACGATGATCAACGCCCTGCCGATCCCCTGGGTCGAGGCGGTCGACATCTCCAACGCCGTGCTGTGGCTCGCCTCCGACGAGGCCCGTTACGTCACGGGTGTCGCGCTGCCGGTCGACGCCGGCGCGTACGCGAAGTAACGACAGAAAGGGAAACATCATGGGAAGACTGGACGGCAAGGTCGCCTTCATCACGGGAGCTGCGCGGGGCCAGGGTCGCTCGCACGCGATCCGGATGGCTCAGGAGGGCGCCGACATCATCGCGGTCGATATCTCGCGCCAGATCGAAACGGTGCCGTACGGCATGGCGACGGCCGACGATCTCGCCGAGACGGTGCGCCAGGTCGAAGCTCTCGACCGACGGATCGTGGCGAGCGAGGCCGACGTGCGCGATTACAACGCGCTGAGCTCCGCCGTGGACGAGGGCGTCGCGCAACTCGGGCGACTCGACATCGTCAGCGCGAATGCCGGGATCTTCTCCAGCGCGACCGCGGACGAGCTGACCGACACCGCGTGGGACGACATGATCGGCGTCAACCTCACCGGCGTCTGGCACACGGCCAAGGCGGCGATCCCCCACCTGAGGGCAGCCGGCGGAGGGTCGATGATCCTCACGAGCTCGACGGCGGGGATCAAGGGGTTCCCGAACTTCGTGCACTACGTCGCGGCGAAGCACGGGGTCGTGGGAATCATGCGCACGCTCGCACTCGAGCTGGCGCCCGACTTCATCCGGGTCAACTCCGTCCACCCCACGAGCGTCGACACCGACATGATCCAGAACGACTCGCTCTACGCGCTCTTCGCGCCCGACCTTCCGGTTGAGGAGCGCACGCGCGAGACGCTGGGCGGGCGGTTCCAATCACTCAACGCGCTGCCCATCCCGTGGGTCGAGCCGGTCGACATCTCGAACGCGGTGCTCTGGCTCGCCTCGGACGAGTCGCGCTACGTGACGGGCATCATGCTGCCCGTCGACGCCGGGTCTACGCAGAAGTGACGACGAACGAGGTCGCGACGGCGCCCACGGACCCCGCTGGACTGCAGCGCAGCCGCGAGCGCATCGCTCGCCACCTCGTCGGCCGCGAGCGTGAGTTGGAGCTCACGCTCGCGGCCGTCGCCGCGGGGCGCGACATCGTGCTGGAAGGACCGCCGGGCACGAGCAAGACGACGATCCTCGGTGCGATCACCGAGGAGTGGGGCATCCCGCTGCTCTTCGTCGAGGGCAACGCGGATCTAACGCCCGCAAAACTCGTCGGGCACCACAACCCGGCGAGGGTACTGCGCGAGGACTACTCGGCGGACAACTTCGTCCCGGGCCCCCTGGTCGAGGCGATGCAGCGCGGCGGTTTCCTCTACATCGAGGAGTTCAACCGCGCCCCGGAGGACACCCTCAATACGCTCCTGACCGCCATGGCCGATCGTTCCCTCGCGATCCCGCGGGTCGGCCGGATCCGGGCCGCACCGACATTCCGTGTCATCGCGTCGATGAATCCGTACGACAACGTCGGCACGACGCGGCTCTCGACCAGCGTGCACGACCGCCTCAACCGCCTCGCGGTGGACTACCAGGACGCGGATGCCGAGGAGCGAATCGTCATCCTGCGCACCGAGGCCGACGGCGAACTCGGTGCGCGCCTCGTCCGTGATGCGGTCGCCGTGACGCGGGCGACGCGCGATCACCCGGACATCCGGCAGGGTTCCAGTGTTCGCGGCGCGATCGACACCGTGCTCGTGGCCCTCCGTCTCGCCGCGTTGCGTGACCTCGATGACCCGGACTCACCCGGCTACCCCGAGCTCGTCTACGACGCGATGATCGTCGCCCTCTCCGGCCGTATCCACCTCGACGAGGCGGTGGACGCCACCCCCGAACGCGTGCTGCGCGAGATCTGGGAGGACCACTTCGTCCTCGCGCCGCACCGCGCCGATCCCGGCTGAAGAGAGGTCGCGGCCGACACACCCATCCGGGGTGGACGACGCGAGACGTCGACGCGCGGGGCTCCCCTGCGCCGGAAACCGAAGCTCCTGGACGAGCCGCCCACGCTCTTCGACGCGTCGACGGGCGCGGGCGGAATGGTCCTGCGCGGGGCCGGGCCACCCCGCAGCGCCGGCGCGTCGCGTCCGGGTGGCACCGCCCGAGGGGAGACGGACGAGGTCGGCGCACTGGTCCCGCTTCCCGACGAGCCGAGCGAGGTCGATCCGTCGGTGCGTGCGCGTGCACGCGAGATCGCGGCGCGGCTCGCCGTGCCGCGCGCGCGCCGTGACGCGACCGCGCACCGCGGGGTCGGCGACCTGGCGAGCCTGCCCTACCGCGGCGCCTCCGACGACATCGATCTGGACCGAACCATCGAGGTGCTCGCCGAACGCCCCGTGCCGGAAGACGAGGACATCGTCGTCCGCGAACGGGTGCGCGCACGCCGCTCGGTCGTACTCCTCGTCGACGTCTCGGGGTCCATGCGCGGGGAGAGGATCAAGACGGCCGCGGCGACCGTGGGTGCGTTGTCGGCGGAACTGTCCCATGACGACCTCGGTGTCATCGCGTTCTGGTCCGACGCGGCCGTTCTGCTGAGGCTGGGCGCGCCGGTCCGACCGGGCGAACTCGTCGACGCCATCCTCCGCCTGCCTGCCCGCGGGCTGACGAACATCGGCTTCCCCCTCGAGCTCGCGGCTCGCGACCTCGCGCGCGTTCCGGCACGGGATGCGCGGGTCATCCTGCTCTCGGACTGCGTGCACAACGCGGGTCCGGATCCGCGTCCCCTCGCGGCGCGGCTCCCCCGGCTCGACGTGCTGCTCGACGCGACCGGTGAGAAGGACGTCGAACTCGGCCGAGAGCTCGCCAAACGGGGGCACGGCCTCTGTCGCGTCATCCACGATCATCGCGATGTGGCGCCCGCGATCGGGCGGATCTTTCGCTCGTAGCTTCTTTCTGCACCTGGTGCCATAATCCGAGGGACGGCCCGATGACGAGCCTTCGAAATCTGACAGGGAGGTCACAACCATGACTGGTCGACTGCAGGGAAAAGTGGCATTCATCACCGGCGCGGCTCGAGGGCAGGGCCGGGCGCACGCCGTCAAGCTGGCGCGCGAGGGCGCGGACATCATCGCCGTCGACCTCGCCGGTCACATCGACTACGTGCCCTACGACTCCCCCACTCCCGAGGACCTCGCCGAAACCGTGCGACTGGTCGAGGCGGAAGACCGACGGATCGTCGCCACCATTGCCGACGTGCGTGACGGCGCCGCGCTACGGACGGCCGTGGACGAAGGTGTCGCCGCCCTGGGCGGCCTCGACATCGTCGTCGCCAATGCCGGCATCTGCATCCCGGAAGCCTGGGACGCCATCACACCCGAGACGTTCCGCTTCACGATGGAGACCAACGTCGACGGAGTGTTCAACAGCGTCGTCGCGGGAGCTCCGCACATCATCGCGGGCGGCCGCGGCGGCGCGATCGTCCTGACCAGCTCGTACGCGGGCAAGAAGATGCAGCCGTTCATGGTGCACTACACCGCCAGCAAGCACGCCGTCACGGGAATGGCCCGCGCCTTCGCCGCAGAACTCGGGCGCCATAACATCCGTGTCAACAGCATCCACCCGGGTGGTGTGAACACGCCCATGGGTTCGGGGACCATGGTCGAGGCACTGACGGCGGCGGGCGAGACGTCGCCGTCGCTCAACGGCATGGGAACCCCCTTCCTCCCCGTGTGGGCCGCCGAGCCCGAGGACATCGCCAACGCCGTGGCTTTCCTGGTGTCCGATGACGCTCGCCTGATCACGTCCGAGCACCTCAGCATCGATCAGGGCATGCATACCTTCTGATCACTGAGTTCGGTGGCGCCTTGATCTCGGTGCGGTCATGCTTCGGCCTCCGCGAGTTCCTCGATCAGAGGTACCGGAGAATGTCGTCGACTCTTTCCTTGGCGTCGCCGAAGAGCATCTGGGCGTTTTCGCGATAGAACAGCGGGTTCGGCACGCCGGCGTAGCCGGATGCCATCGACCGCTTGAAGACGATCACGTTGTGCGCCTCCCAAACCCGCAGCACCGGCATGCCGGCGATCGGGCTACTCGGGTCCTCCGCCGCAGCGGGATTGACGGTGTCGTTCGCCCCGATCACGAGCACGACGTCAGTCGTCGCCAGGTCGTCGTTGATCTCGTCCATCTCGAGCACGATGTCGTATGGCACCTTCGCTTCGGCCAGCAGCACGTTCATGTGACCGGGAAGGCGGCCCGCGACCGGATGGATGCCGAACCGCACATCCACGCCGCGTTCGCGGAGCTTCTGAACGAGATCGGCGACGCCGTGCTGGGCCTGCGCGACAGCCATGCCGTATCCGGGGGTGATCACGACGCTGGACGCCGAGACGAGCATGTCTGCCGCGGACTCCGCATCGATTTCACGGTTGTCGCCATAGTCCTCGTCGCCGGTGGTCGGCGCCTCGATGCCGAACCCGCCCGCGATCACCGACAGGAACGAGCGGTTCATCGCCTTGCACATGATGTAGCTGAGGTAGGCGCCGGACGAGCCCACGAGCGCACCGGTGACGATCAGCAGGTCGTTGTTCAGCAGGAAGCCGGCCGCGGCCGCAGCCCAGCCCGAGTAGCTGTTGAGCATTGAGACGACCACCGGCATGTCGCCGCCCCCGATCGAGGCGACCAGGTGCCAGCCGAGCGCGAACGCGAGCACCGTCACCAGCACGAGCAGCCACAGCTCGGGCGTGATCACGTACCAGACGGTGAGAGCGACGAACAAGACCAGGGCGCCGAGATTGAGGACATTCTTCCCGAAGAGGACGAGCGGCTTGGATGAGATACGTCCGGAGAGCTTGAGGAATGCCACGATCGAGCCGGTGAAGGTCACGCCGCCGATGAACACGCCGATGAATACTTCGGCGTGGTGGATGTCGGCCAGAGTTCCCTCGAGCCCGATGTCGTAGAGCGCTCCGTTCCAGCCGACGATCACGGCGGCGAGGCCGACGAATGAGTGCAGCAGGGCGATGAGCTCCGGCATGCCCGTCATCTCCACCACGCGCGCCCGCCACAAGCCGATCGCTCCGCCGACGAGTACCGCGACGACGAGGAGGGTCAGGCCGAACGCGGCCTGCGGTTGGGTCCACGCGCCCGCGACCGTGACCCACACCGTCGCGGCGAGCGCGATCGCCATGCCCACGATCCCGAATGCCACCCCGCGTCGGCTGGTCTCGTGCTTACGGAGCCCGGCGAGGCTCAGGATGAACAGCAGCGCCGCGACGATATAGGCCGCGCTCGCGACCGCGGTGGCCGTCTCGGGGGCGATCATCGATTCTGGCCCTTCTGGAACATCGCGAGCATTCTCCGCGTGACCGCGAACCCGCCGAAGATGTTGATGCTCGCCAGCAGCACGCCTACCGCGGCCAGGATCTGCACGGTGAGATCGGGCGCCATGATCTGCACCATGGCACCGACGATGATGATGCCCGAGATCGCGTTCGTCACGCTCATGAGCGGTGTGTGCAGTGCGTGGGCGACATGGCCGATGACGTAGAAGCCGACGACGACCGACAGCGTCAGCACGAGGAAGTGCTGCGGCAACGGCGGCGGAGCGAACGCGCAAACGGCGAACAGAACCGCGATGCCCGCCGCGACCAGCCACCCGCGCGCACGCGACGACATGGGCTTCTTCAGTTCCGCGGCAACGGACGGCGCGGCCACAGTCTTCTGCGGCGCGGCCGAAACCTGCACGGGCGGCGGCGGCCACGTGACCTCGCCCCTGCGGACGACCGTGACGGTACGCTGCACGACATCGTCGAAGTCCAGGTGCAGCTGCCCGTCTTTGCCGGGGGTGAGGAGCTTGATCAGATTCACGAGGTTCGTTGCGAACAGCTGCGAGGCCTGCTGCGGCAGCCGACCGGGCAGATCGGTGAAGCCGAGGATCACCACGCCGTTGTCGGTCACGACCCGCTCGCCCTCGACCGACCCCTCCACATTTCCGCCCTGCGCAGCGGCCATGTCGACGATGACACTGCCGGGCTTCATCCTCGCGACGTCGGCCGCCGTGATCAAGCGCGGCGCCGCGCGACCCGGGATCAGCGCGGTCGTGATGATGATGTCGACATCCGCCGCCTGCTCGGAGTAGATCTCCGCCGCCCGCCGGTCATACGCCGCAGTGGTCGCCTTGGCATACCCGTCGGTCGAGACCTCCTTGGCCTCATCGGGCACGACGACCTCGAGGTACTCCCCGCCGATCGACGCGACCTGATCAGCGACCTCCGGACGGGGATCGGTCGCCCGCACGATCGCCCCGAGGCTCGATGCGGCGCCGATCGCGGCCAGACCCGCCACACCCGCGCCGGCGACGAGGACCTTGGCAGGCGGAACCTTCCCGGCCGCGGTCACCTGACCCGTGAAGAAACGCCCGAACTCGTTCGCCGCCTCGATCACCGCGCGATACCCGGAGATGTTCGCCATCGAGCTGAGCACATCCATCGACTGCGCCCGAGAGATCCGGGGCACCGCATCCAACGCGATCGCCGTGATCTCCCGCGTAGCCAGCGACTCCACGAGGTCGGACCGCAGTGCCGGGCTCAGCAGGGCGATCAACGTCGCACCGTCCGCCAGCCGGGCGACCTCCTCGGGCGTCGGCGCGTCGACCTTCAGCACGATCATGGACGCCCACGCCTCCGAGGCCGAGACGACGGTGGCGCCGGATGCCGCATACGCGGCGTCCGGGAACGATGACGCCGCTCCTGCTCCTGCTTCGACGACGACGTCGTAGCCGAGAGCGATCAGCTTCGTGATGGTTGCAGGGGTCGCAGCCACCCGCTTCTCGCGGGGGCCTTCGGCAACGATGCCAATCTGTGACACGGGGGCCTCTCAATAAGTCGGTTCAATACGAGCATGCCGACTGGCCTTCGACGCGCGGGCATTGTGACGTTCAGCAAAGGAGTAAGTTCTTCGAAACTTGCGGATACGGAAATCTGATCCCTAGCCTCACGGCCCATGGCCTGACGAGAGCGTCTTGAGCATCCGGGTGTTGCCCAGGGTGTTGGGCTTGACATGAGCCAGGTCGAGGAACTCGGCCACGCCCTCATCGGGGCTGCGCAACAGCTGCGAGTACACATCCGGCGGCACGACCTGCTCGCCGATCGGCGTGAAGCCGCGGCCCGTGAAGAATTCGACCTCGAAGGTCAGGCAGAACAGGCGCGTCAGTCCCAGTTCCTGGGCGTTGCGCTCGAGCGCGTCGACGATCGCTCGTCCGACGCCGCGGTGCAGCCACTCATCCGTCACGATGAGGGTGCGTACCTCGCCGAGGTCCTCCCACATGACGTGCAGGGCGCCACATCCGACGAGGTGCCCATCGACCTCGGCGACGACGAACTGCTGCACCGACTCATACAACACGACCAGGTCTTTGCCGAGCAGGATGCGGCGCTGCACGAAGGGCTCGAGCATGTCGCGGATGCCGACGACATCGCTCGTCCGCGCCGCCCGCACCGTGAATTCGCCCATCCGTTCAGCCTATCCCCGCACCTCCTGTCGCCGACGGAGCGCGGTCTCGGACAATACTCCGGAACAATCCCGCTTCGCGGGGCGCCAGCGGTGTCCTCGGCCCAGAATCGGCCTGCTTCTCCGGAGTATTGTCCGCTCGCGCCTCCGCCCCGAAACGACGAAGAGCGGATGCCTGAGGCATCCGCTCTTCGTGTGTCCGAGTCGAAACCCGGCAGATTCAGTCGCTCGTGATCGCGAGGTCGGGCGTCGACGAGATCTCGCCCGAGGACGCTACACCCACGGCAACCTTCTCGCCGCGCGGCTTGGTCTCGAACACGAACTCGCCGTTCTCGACGTCGACCGTGATGTGGTCTCCCGGGTTCAGCTCACCGTGCAGGATGCGCTCGCTCAGCCGGTCCTCGACCTCGTGCTGCATCGCGCGGCGCAGCGGCCGGGCGCCGAGCGTCGGGTCGAAGCCGATCTCGATCAGGCGCTCCTTGGCCGACTGCGACAGGGCGATCGTCATGTCGCGGTCGAGCAGACGCTCAGCCAGGCGCTTGGTGAACAGATCGACGATCTGCACCAGCTCCGGCTTCGACAGCTGCGGGAACACGATGACGTCGTCGAGACGGTTGAGGAACTCGGGCTTGAAGTGGCGCTTCAGCTCCTCGTCGACCTTGCCCTTCATCCGGTCGTAGCTCGTCTGCGCGTCGCCCTCGACCTGGAACCCGACGGGTCCACCGGCGATCGCCGAGGATCCGAGGTTCGTCGTCATGATGATGACCGTGTTCTTGAAGTCGACGACACGACCCTGACCGTCGGTCAGACGGCCCTCCTCGAGGATCTGCAGCAGCGAGTTGAAGATGTCGGGGTGGGCCTTCTCGATCTCATCGAACAGGACGACCGAGAACGGCTTGCGGCGCACCTTCTCGGTGAGCTGCCCTCCTTCTTCGAACCCGACGAATCCGGGAGGGGCACCGAACAGCCGCGAGACGGTGTGCTTCTCGCCGAACTCGCTCATGTCGAGCGAGATCAGCGCGCCCTCGTCGTCGAAGAGGAACTCGGCGAGCGCCTTGGCGAGCTCGGTCTTTCCGACACCCGTGGGGCCGGCGAAGATGAACGAACCCGAGGGGCGCTTCGGGTCCTTGAGGCCCGCGCGCTGACGACGGATCGTCTTCGACAGAGCGGCGATGGCCTCTTCCTGGCCGATGACGCGCTGGTGCAGCGCCTTCTCCATGAAGACGAGGCGGCTGGTCTCCTCCTCCGTCAGCTTGAAGACGGGGATGCCGGTGGCCTGCGCCAGAACCTCGGCGATCAGGCCCTCGTCGACGACCGCGTGGGATGCGACATCCCCCGAGCGCCACTGCTTCTCGAGACGCAGGCGTTCGGCGAGCAGGGACTTCTCCTCGTCCCGCAGCCCGGCGGCCTTCTCGAAGTCCTGCTCCTCCGACGCCTGCTCCTTCTGCTGACGAACGGCGGCGATCTTCTCGTCGAACTCCCGCAGCTCGGGGGGCGACGACAGGATCGACAGGCGCAGGCGGGCGCCGGCCTCGTCGATCAGGTCGATCGCCTTGTCGGGCAGGAAGCGGTCGCTGATGTAGCGGTCGGCGAGGTTCGCGGCGGCGACGATCGCGCCATCCGTGATCTGCACCTTGTGGTGCGCCTCGTACCGGTCGCGCAGACCCTTGAGGATGTTGATCGCGTGGGGCAGCGACGGCTCCGCAACCTGGATCGGCTGGAAGCGGCGCTCGAGCGCGGCATCCTTCTCGAAGTGCTTGCGGTACTCATCGAGGGTGGTCGCACCGATCGTCTGCAGCTCTCCGCGGGCGAGGAGCGGCTTGAGGATCGATGCGGCGTCGATCGCACCCTCGGCGGCACCCGCACCCACGAGGGTGTGGATCTCGTCGATGAAGACGATGATGTCGCCGCGCGTGCGGATCTCCTTCGTGACCTTCTTGAGGCGCTCTTCGAAGTCACCGCGGTAGCGGGATCCGGCGATGAGCGAGCCGAGGTCGAGCGAGTAGACCTGCTTGTCCTTCAGCGTCTCGGGCACGTCGCCCTTGACGATCGCCTGGGCGAGGCCCTCGACGACCGCGGTCTTGCCGACGCCGGGCTCGCCGATCAGCACGGGGTTGTTCTTGGAGCGACGCGAGAGGATCTGCATGACCCGCTCGATCTCCTTCTCGCGCCCGATGACCGGGTCGAGCTTGTTGTCGCGGGCCGCCTGGGTCAGGTTGCGGCCGAACTGGTCGAGCACGGCGGAACCTCCTTGCGCTGCCTGGCCCGACTCGTTGGCCGCGCCGCTGACGGCCGCGGGCTCCTTGCCCTGGTATCCGGAGAGCAGCTGGATGACCTGCTGCCGCACCTTGTTGAGATCCGCGCCGAGCTTGACGAGCACCTGGGCGGCAACGCCCTCGCCCTCGCGGATGAGGCCGAGCAGGATGTGCTCGGTACCGATGTAGTTGTGGCCGAGCTGCAGGGCCTCACGCAGCGAGAGCTCGAGCACCTTCTTGGCGCGCGGCGTGAACGGGATGTGGCCCGTCGGCTGCTGCTGGCCCTGGCCGATGATGTCCTGCACCTGCTCGCGGACGGCATCGAGCGAGATGCCGAGGGACTCGAGCGCCTTGGCGGCGACCCCCTCGCCCTCGTGGATCAGCCCGAGCAGGATGTGCTCGGTACCGATGTAGTTGTGGTTGAGCATCTTCGCCTCTTCTTGGGCGAGCACAACCACACGACGGGCACGGTCGGTAAATCTCTCGAACATTGCAGGCTCCTCGGCATCGGCCGCACGCGTCCCTACGGCTCGCGTGTTACATCGAGGGTAACCAGCGGACGGATGCCTCACGCCTGTGTTCGCCGTGGGCGTGACGCCCGGCGGGGGTTGACTCCGCCGGGGATCGGACTTATCGTTTTTCGTTAATAACGTTTATCGATATGTGCGAGCGAGAGGAATGCTTCGATGACACGCACCCCCGAACTCCAGGCGCGGCGTGACCGCGGCGATCTGTGGACGGCGATCATCGTCGGAGCCGTGGTCGCGATCGGGATCGCCGCGGTCGCCGTCCGCGCCATCGTCGAGATGTTCAGCGTGCCCGGTTCTCTGACCGCGACCATCCCCGTCGACCCGCAGACGTTTCCGCTCTCGGTCGGCGCGGGCATCGCGGGCACCGTGACGTCCGCTCAGGTGTCGGTGCCCGGCGTATCGCCCGTCGCCACCGCCTGCTTCGTAATCGCCGTGGTCCTCTCGTCCGGAGGATTGATCGTTGCGACGGCGCTCGGCTCGCTGGTCTGCCTCCGGATGCTCCGAGGAGCCGTTTTCAGCAGGCAGAACACGCGGGCCCTCTTTGCGATCTCGATGCTTCTGCTGTTCGCTCCTCTCGCGGGCTCCTTCTTCCGCAACATGGGACTGAACGGCCTCTTCGCGACCCTCGGCGGCGAGTACGACGGGCAATGGGGTGCGTTGTCCGTCCTTTTCCCCTGGTTCCTGGCCGCCATCGCCGTGGGGGTGCTCGTGATCGTGTTCCGCCGTGGCGAGCATCTGCAGCGCGAGACCGAGGGGTTGGTGTGAGTCCCGCCGACGACGAGGGGCCGAGCGGGATCCACTGCCGACTCGACGAACTCCTCGCGGAGCGCGGCATGACGCTGACCCGGCTATCGGAGCTGGTCGGCGTCTCGATCGTCAACCTCTCGGTGCTGAAGAACGACCGGGCCCGCGCCATCCGCTACTCGACGCTCGCGGCGATCTGCCGCGCGCTCGAGTGCGAGGTCGGCGACCTGCTCGTCATCGCCGACTGACCCGCCCATGGTGCAAGCCGCGGCCGGATCAACCGGGCAAGACGCGCGGGGACGGCGCCGTTGCCGCTTCCCCCGCGCGCGGTCTAGTTCGAGCCGTAGATCGGCACGCGAACGTTGTCGAAATCGTCGCCGACCAGAACGGCCGTGATGCCGCTGTCACCGTCGCTGTCATCGCCGAGGCCCGAGACCGACGTGATCAGCGCGCGCGGCACCATGTCCATCGTGCAGACCTGGTCGGCGGGCGGATCGACGAACGTGACGGTCACCTCGGCGGCGCCGGACACGGCGGTCGATTCGACGACGGGAACACACGTCGAGCTGCCCCAGGTCACGATCACGAACGAGTCGTCCGTGTCGATCCATCCGGCGCTCGGCGCGTACTCCGAGGCCGTGTTCGAGGGGTCGAGACCCTGCACGGCATCGAGTTCGGTGTCGCCCGTGTATCCGTCGCCCGCGACCGTGATCTCGAGGTCGACCGCGGGGTCCATGTCGGGCAGCGCCTCGACGAGCGCCACGCGCGGAACCATGTCCGCCGTACACACGGTGTCTTCGTCGGGGTCGGCGAGAATCACGGCGAACGTCCCGTTGTCTTGCAACGCGGCGTCCTCGACCACCGGGATGCACGTCGACGAGCCGTACGTGATGATGCCGATCATCCGGCCGTCGTCGAGCCAGGTCGCGTCGACCTCGACCTCGGACACCTCGCCGCCGGTCGGCACCGAGCTGCTGCTCCCGGGTGATGCGGGCGCGGTCGTGCAACCCGCGAGCGCGAGGAGCATCACGGCTCCGGCGCCGAGTGCGGTGAGCGCGTTGCGTACTGCCACGATGAAACCCCTCCGGGCGGGATGCCTCGTCCCGTACCCTGCGGACGTGCTGCCGACCGCTCATCCATCCTGACCGATGGCGCTGAGCGCATCATCCGTGGACGGTGACAGCGTGATAACGATCGACGCTCAACTCGATAACGCTGAGCCCACCGCGCAACCGCGGCATCACGGAAAGCGCCGCGCCGCTACTGCAGGGCCGAGGTCAAGCGGGCGAGGTTGTCGAGAACGGTCGAGCGGAGCGGCTGCTTGTTCCACTCCTCCAGCGTCAGTTCGCGGCTGAGCGAGCGGTACCGGTCTTCGACGGCGCGCATCTGATCGGCGAACTCGCTCCCCCGCACCAGTAGCGAGATCTCCATGTTCAGACCGAACGATCGCATGTCCATGTTGCTCGACCCGATCACGGCGGTCTCGTCGTCGATCGTCAGGCTCTTCGAGTGCAGGATGTAGGGCCTCCGGTACATCCAGATCTTCACGCCCGCGCGCAACAGCGCCTCGTAGTAGCTGCGCTGTGCGTGATACACGATCGCCTGGTCGCCCTCTTCGCTGACGAAGAGTTCGACGTGAACACCCCGATGGCACGCGGTGGTCACGGCCAGCAGCAACGACTCGTCCGGCACGAAGTACGGGCTCACGATGATGACCTTGCGCTCGGCCGCATAGAGCAGTCCGAGGAACAGGCGCAGGTTGTTCTCGGAGTCGAACCCGGGACCGGATGGCACGACCTGCGCATCGAGATCGCCCGGTCCGGTGTCGAGGTTCTCGACGTCGAACTCGGCGGAGAGCTCTTCGTCAGTCTCGCTGTACCAGTCGGAAAGGAACACGGCGTTGACGCTCGCGACGATCGGTCCCTGCAGTCGGACCATCAGGTCGACCCAGTGCAGACCCCGACGGATGTTCTTCGGCAGGTTGTAGGTCGAGTCGGTCACGTTCTGGGAGCCCATGAAGGCCACTTCGCCGTCGACGACCAGCAGCTTGCGGTGGTTGCGCAGGTCGGGGCGCTGGTACTTGCCCTTGAGCGGCTGCACGGGCAGCATCAGGTGCCACTGCGCACCCATCGCGTCGAGACGGCGGAGCGTCGCCTTGTAGAACGGCTTGCCTCGGTTGGCCCAGTGATCCAGGAGCACGCGGACGGTCACCCCCCGGGCGCACGCCTCTTCCATGGCTCGGAACAGATTGTCGGTCGCGGCATCGGACTGCAGGATGTAGAACTCGATGTGCGCGTAGTGCTGCGCCCCGCGCACGGCCCCGGCCATCGCGTCCAGGCTCTCCTGGTATTCGGCGATCAGGGTCACGGTGTTGTCGCCCGCGAGGGGCATGGCGCCGAGGTTGCGGTTCATCGTGACGAGCGATGTGAACCACGCCGGAGCATCCGGCCGCAGCGACCCGAACTCGAGGTTCTCGGTCGCGTCGTGGATGTACTGGTTGATCCGGCGCTGCTTACGACGGCGAACGCGCGGCAGCCGCGGGTTGCCGATCAGGAAGAACAGCAGCAGTCCGATGAACGGGATGAAGTAGATGGCCAGCAACCAGGCGGTCGCGGCCGTGGGGCGGCGGTTTCGCGGGATGACGATGATCGCCCACACGCGGATGCTGAGGTCGAAAATGAGGACGGCGACCAGCCACCACGTGATGTCGAAATTGAGGACGAGCACCCGTTTCCCTCCGCTGGCTCGTGCTCAGCGTAGCGGGATGGGTCAGCGTGCGGCGGGACGCGGCTCTTCCGGCGCGGGAGCCATGCCGCGCTTGGCGCGCTCTTCGGCCTCGATCCGCGCGTAGACACGGCGTTCGGTGCGGTCCATGCGGATGATGCCGCGGAGCACGAAGAAGAAGACCGCCGAGACGACGAGGGTCGGCAGAATCGACCAGATCAGTGCCGCCCAGTAGCCTTCCACCCCTCCAGGATACGTCGGCTGGAGCGTCAGGGACGATCGGATGTCTCCTCCCCACCGCAGCCCGCGGACCGGTCGTCCCCGAATCGACGGCATCGGGCACCACGCGGGCCGCCCGAACACCACGCTGGCCACATGCCCACCATCATCAAGGCCTCCGATGCCGCAGACTTCCTCGCCCTCGTTCCCGCCCTGGCCGGGTATCGCCCCCGCCAGAGCCTCGCGCTCGTGCTGTTCCGCGGTAACCGGACGGCTGGTGTCATGCGCTACGACCTGCCCGAACCCGATGCTGTCGAGGCGATGGCCTCGACCACGATCGGGCTCGCCTGCAAGGTGGACCGGATCGACGGCGTCGCCATCGTGGTCTACACGGATGCTCCTCTCCGCGACGATTCGTCGGCACCGATCGTGTGGCACGAGCTGGTCGCCGCTCTCGAGAAGCGAGCGCACCTCTGCGGCCTGCGGGTCGTGGAGGCGCTGTGCGTCGCCGACGATGCCTGGGGTTCGTACGAGGAGGGCGAGGCCCGCCCGATCGCGGAGGTGCACGAGCGCGAGGTCGGCCTGCCGCTACCCGTGCCGTCGGGAGATCAGGGCGCGGGCGCATTCCTGCCCGAGGTCGATCTGGCCGAGAAGGAGCGCATCGCGCGTGCACTCCTGACGATCGACGATGTCGCCGAGGCTCTGTTGGCCGCACCGCCGAACGTCGAGGTGGCGGATGTACCCTCGCTGGCGCGGTTGGACCCGCGGGCGCTCGCGGCGACCCAGGCGCTCGATGATCTTCCCGAGCTGCTGGAAGATGCGCTGCTCTGGGACCCCGACGATCTGGAAGCGTTCTCGGGCGCCGCGCTGCTCTGGTGCCTGCGTCGCCCGGCGCTGCGCGATGTCGCTCTACAGCAGTGGGCCGGTGACATCCACGCGGGCGAGCTCGCCCTCTTCGCGCAGCTGCGTTGGGAGGCCGGGCAGGACTATCCGGAAGAGCTCGGCGCGCGATTCTGCGGCGCGGGGCCGCGGCCCGATCCTGCCCGCTTGCACCGCGCCCGCGATCTGGTCCGTCGCATCGCGGCCGCGTCCCCGCGGGCGGCACGGCCGGGTCCCCTGGCGGCGGCGGCCTGGCTCAGCTGGGCCCTCGGCGGATCGACGCACGCGGGTTGGTACGCCGAGCAGGCCCTCGAGATCGACCCGGCGCACGGCCTGTCGCAGATCGTTCTGAGCATGTGCGCGGCCTCGCACTTGCCAGAGTGGGCGTTCGCCCGCGAGTGAGCACAGGGGCGTTCGCCCGCGAGGGGGCGTTACTTGACGAGCGGGAAGAGGATGGTTTCGCGGATGCCGAGCCCGGTGATCGCCATCAACAGGCGGTCGATGCCCATGCCCATGCCCCCCGAAGGCGGCATACCGTGCTCGAGCGCACGCAGGAAGTCCTCGTCGATGCGCATGGCCTCGACGTCGCCGCGCGCCGCGAGCACGGCCTGCTCGACGAAACGCTCGCGCTGGATCACGGGGTCGACGAGCTCGGAGTATCCCGTGGCCAGCTCGAACCCACGGACATACAGGTCCCACTTCTCCACGACGCCCTCGACCGAGCGGTGGGCCCGCACGAGCGGGCTCGTGTCCACCGGGAAGTCCATGACGAAGGTCGGGCGCTCGAGGCCGCCCTTGACGAAGTGCTCCCACAACTCCTCGACGAGCTTGCCGTGCGTGACGTGCGCGGGCTCGACGACACCGGATGCCGCGGCGAGCGCCAACAGCTCGTCGACGGATGTCTCGGGGGTGATCTCGTGGCCGCTCGCCGCCGACAGCGAGTCGTACATCGAGATGCGGTCCCACTCGCCGCCCAGGTCGTACTCGGTGCCATCGGCCCAGGTCACGGTCGTCGAGCCCGAGACGGCGCGCGCGGCGTTCTGGATGAGCTCCTGCGTCAGGTCGGCGATCCCGACGTAGTCGGTGTACGACTGATACGCCTCGAGCATCGCGAACTCGGGGCTGTGCGTCGAGTCGGCGCCCTCGTTGCGGAAGTTGCGGTTGATCTCGAACACCCGGTCGAGGCCACCCACGACGGCGCGCTTGAGGAACAGCTCGGGGGCGATGCGCAGGAACAGCTCGGTGTCGAACGCGTTCGAGTGCGTGACGAACGGCCGGGCCGCGGCGCCGCCGTGCTGCACCTGCAGCATGGGAGTCTCGACCTCGAGGAAGCCGTGCCCCGAGAACGTCTCGCGCAGGCTCGCGTTGACAGCGGCACGGGCACGCACGGTCTGGCGGGCCTGATCGCGCACGATCAGATCGAGGTAGCGAGCGCGCACGCGGCTCTCCTCGTTGAGTTCGGAGTACATGTTCGGCAGCGGCAGGATCGCCTTGGCCGCGATCTGCCACTCGTCGACCATGATCGACAGCTCGCCGCGGCGGCTCGAGATGACCTCGCCCGCGACGAAGACGTGGTCGCCGAGGTCGACGAGCTCCTTCCAGCGCTGCAGGGATTCCTCGCCCACCCCGGCGAGCGAGACCATCGCCTGAATACGGCTGCCGTCGCCGGACTGCAGGGTCGCGAAGCACAGCTTGCCGGTGTTGCGACTGAAAACGATGCGACCGGCGATCGCCGCGCGCACGCCCGTCGCGGTGTCGGCTTCGAGGTCGCCGTAGTTCTCGCGCAGCGCGGGGATCGTGTCGGTCACCGGAACGCTCACCGGATAGGCGCCACCCGAGGCATCCGTCCGCTCGTCCTGCAGGCGCTCGCGCTTGGCGAGCCGCACCGCCTTCTGCTCGAAGACGTCTTCCTGGTCGGCCAGGCCTTCCGGAACAGAAGCGTCGGATGCTGCCACGGCAGGCGGAACGGAAGAATCGGTCATCTGCGGGGGCTCCTCGAAAGTCGACACAAGTCTATCCGCGCAGATTGGCGCGTCTCGGCTGCGTGTGTGCGCAGACGAACGAGCGGATCAGCGGATGTACACCTCGGCGTTGTCGATGAACCGGTGCCCCGCGACCGTCGCCGCGATCAGAACCAGGGCCGCACCCTCGTGCCCCTCGTCGGCGGGCAGGAAGCTCTCGGGGTCGACGACGCTCAGGTACTCGAGCCGGATGCGCTCCTCGCCCATGAGGGACGACTGTGCCGCGGCGATGCAGGCGTCGACGCCGCGGTCGGCGTTGGACGCCGCCGCCTCGAGCGCGGCCACGAGCTTGCCTGCCGCTTTGAGGTCGCGCTCTTCGAGCATCCCGATACGTGTCGAGATCGGCAGGCCGTCGTCATCACGAACCGTGTCGGTCTCGAGTACCTCGACGTCGAGGTACAGATCGCGCACCATGCGACGCACAAGGAAGATGCGCTGGGCGTCGCGTCGTCCATAGACCGTGAAGTCGGGCTGGACGAGGTTGATCAGCTTTGCCTCGACCGTCAGCAGCCCGTCGAAGTACCCCGGACGCGCCCGACCCTCGAAGCGCAGACCGAGGTCGCCCGCCGTGACCTTGGTCGTCTGCGCGCCGCCGGGCAGCAGCTCCTCGGCGCTCGGCGCGAAGACGACGTCGACCCCGAGCGATTCGAGCAGCGCGGCATCCGCGTCGGGCGTGCGCGGATAGGCCTCGAAGGCCGCCGTGGTGGCGAAGCGCAGCGGGTTGACGAAGACCGATACCACCACGATGTCGGCGCGTTCCCGGGCCAACCGGATGAGATCGATGTGCCCGTCGTGGAGCGCGCCGATGGTGGAGATGAGTGCGACGGTGGGCTCGGCGGAATCATCTCGCGCCGTGTCCCCCGCCGTCCGTGCTGCGCTTCTGGCGTCGGCCAGTCGGGTGCGCAGCTCGGCGATGGAGCTGATCATCTTTGGATGCTACCCCGGCGGCTCGCCCAGATCGTCGAGGCCGTCCCGGCTGACCCATCCGGCATCGCCCATGCCGGCCCGCGCGATGCCGTCCCAGTCCAGCGTCGTCTCGAGGGTGAGTGCGTGGTCCACCGTCGACCGGACGAGCGCCGAGAGGTAGCCGCCGGGGTTGTCGATGCCGATGCCGCGCAGCAGCGAGGTCGACTGCTGCACGACCGCGCGGGAGAACTCGGTCGCGGTTGCGATCGCCTCGGCGTACGCGGCGCGGTCCGCCTCCGCGACGACGACGGGCTCGCAGCCGAGCTCGACCGCGAGAGCCTGGGCGATCGGCAGCACGGCCGCGGGAGCCGTGACGGCGGCGTACCCCGCTTGCAGCTGACGCAGGTCGATGCTCGTACCCGTGAAGGTGATCGCCGGATGGACGGCGAGCGGGATGGCCCCCTGCAGAACGGCGGGACGCAGGATGTCCGTGCCGAACCGCGCGTCGGTGTGCAGAACGAGTTGGCCCGGCTGCCACGCCGATACCGCGGCGAGTCCGGCGACGAGCTCGGCGAGCTGATCGCTCGGTACCGCGAGCACGACGAGTTCGCTACGTCGCACGATCTCGGGCGGGTCCAGGTGCGGCACACCCGGCAGGATCGCCTCGACGCGGTCGGGATCGGACCCCGCGGTGATCCCCGTCAGCGCGTGCCCCGCGCCGCCGAGCGCCGCACCGATGATCGGGCCCACGCGGCCGGCGCCGATGATCCCGACACCGAGGCGCCCCGCGCGGCTCACGATGTCGCCTCCCGCGTCGGCTCCGGCACCTGGTCCGGCTCCGCCCACCGGTGGCTCCGGTCCGCCGTGGAGGCGGCCGAGGCCCGGGCCGTGACATCCGCGAACGCCGCGAGCGCGTCGTCACGATCGAGTGCGGCGACCGAGCCGTAGACGGGTCCGGCGACCGTGTGCGGACGCAGGGACGCGACGCGCAGGGATCGGTCGAGCGGACCCTGGTGCAGGCCCACGCTCTGCATGCGGGCGAAGGGGAAGATCGCGAGCGACCGCCAGATCTGCCCGCGTCGCAGCAGGAGCGCGTGCGGCGAGACGAGGAATCCGTTGCGTCGCCACGACAGCGGCCGGATGAACCAGGCACGGCGCGGGGTCTGCGAGAACGGGTCTTCGTCGCGGGGGCCGAGGATGCCGTGGTCGAAGAGCAGCGACCACTCCTCGTCACGGGTGCCCGGCAGAATCAGGCGCAGGACGCGTTCGACGTCCGCGCGCGTACCCACGGGCAGGACCGTCGTGAACTGGTCGGTCGCGGTGTCACCCGCGCTTCGTCCCGTCAGGCGGTTGATCTTGATCAGCCACCATCCGAACGGGCGCCAGAAGATCGACTGCCGCACCTCGATCGCGTGCACGCGCCCCGGCGGAATGATCTCGGTCACCGTCGTGAAGAGCCCGAAGGTCACCCGCAGGCCGTGGCGTGTGGGCGCGATCGAGTACCGCAGCGACTTCAGGATCTGCGAGACCCAGTAGGCCCCGAAACCGAGCAGTGCGGGGATCAGGCCCAACAGCACCCACGGCGAACCCCAGATGCCGCCGGCGATCGCGACGCCCGTCATGACGAGCAGAGCGACCGTGCCGCCACCGAGCACCTGCGAGGCGATCAGCCGACCGGGAGGGATGTGCACCACGCTCTCGGGCTCGCTCGCCGGCCCCTCGGCCCCCGCGATGAGTCCCGTGATGCCCTCGCTGACGGCGACGGACACGCCCCGTGCGCGGGATCCGGATGCGGCGGCCCCGGATGGAGCGACCCCGGCCGCTTCGGCGAGCTGTCGCCCTGACGCGAGACGCAGGATGTCCGCGCGCACACGCTCCGCGCTGCTGGTCGACAGGTATTCGAGCTTGACGTTCGCATCCGCACCCGCACCGACGACCTCGAGCTTCACGAGACCGACGAGGCGCGCAACCAGCGGGCGCGTGAGGTTGACGCCCTGCACACGGTCGAGTGGCGCGCGCCGCTGCGAGCGGAACAGGATGCCCTGTCTGACCTCGACGTCGTCGTCCGTGATCCGGAAGGTGTGGAAGCGCCACGACAGGTAGAACCCGCCGACGACCAGCACGAGCACGCCGAGAGCGGCGAGGGACGCCGCGAGCAGCAGTCCGTGGTCGAGGACCCAGTCGACGGGATCACCCGAGTTCCACTCGCCGCCGTCTGGCAGCTCCGGCAGCAGCGACGGCAGGAAGATCGCCACCAGCCGGTCGCGCAGGTTTGCGATGACGATGCCGACGAGCACGACCAGGAAGATGCCGCCGCGGAAGATCGGCGACAGCGGATGCATCCGGTGCCACTCGCCGTCACTCAGGTCGCTGCGCGCCTCGAACGGTTCGTCTGGGGCCTGTGTGGGTACCCCGGGTGGCGTGGCGGTCGGCTCGGACTCGGTCACAGTCCCGTCCGTCGCGACTCGGCGACCTCGACGAGCAGGTCGCGCAGGTGTTCGGCGGTCTCTTGCTCCAGTCCGGGGATCGTGACCCCCGTCGATGCGGCGGCCGTGACGAACTTCAGCTGCGCGATGCCGAACCCGCGGTCGAGGGGGCCGTGGGTGATGTCGATCAGCTGCATCCGTCCGTATGGCACGGCCACGAGCCGCTGCCACAGGATGCCGCGGCGGAAGACGAGGTCGTCTCGGCGCAGACGGTAGCCGATCGAACGCGCCTGTCGCGGCACGACGGCGGTCGTCGCGATCAGGATCGCCAGGATGATCCCGCCCGGGATGTAGGCCCACGTCTGGCGGAAGAACAGGGCGACGAACAGCATGACCGCCGCGACGAGCACGATCATCACCCCGCTCGAGATCAGCTGAACCCACACGTACTGGGGCGAGATCTGATGCCAGTCGCCCGCGTCGAGTTCGAGACGGGACGGCGAACGCGGCTCGACCAGCGCGGTGAAGGTGCCACGATCGAGCGAGTCGTCGAGCGGGTCGGTGGGCGAGTCGTCGATCGGGCGCCCGGGAGTCGACACGTCCACGACCTCACCAGGGGTGGGCGTCGCCTCCGGCGGCGGGCTCGGGGGGTTCGTCATCGTCGTCCTTCCGGATGATGCACATGTTCTCGGCGACGAGTGCCGCGACGACGAGGATCGCCCCCGCGACGGCGGTAGCGATGACCGCCGTGATCGAGCCTAACGGCGGCGGCACGGGACGGGACAGCAGGTACGCGGCCAAGCCCACGCCGACCCCACCGATCGCCGCCCCCACGATGCTCGACGCCTTCGCCAGAATCGCGATGCGCAAAGCCCGGAACGGGTTGACGGGCATTCCCGATGCCGACCGTGATGCCGATGGCGATCCCGTCGGCATCACGCCGCGCTGCCGACGAGGGCCCCGGATCGCTCGGCGAATCGGCAGCGCCAGGACGACCACGATCGCGCCGAGCAGCAACAGCATGATCGGCAACGAGATGAACGGCGTGAAGGTCGGTCGCCCGGAGACGGTCAGCAGGTGATCGAGCAGGAAGCCCGCGAGGGCGCCGAGTACGGCGGCCGAGAGCAGAACGAGCGGACTCGTGCGCTTCACGCGCGCTCCCCGTCCGAGGCATCCGGCTGATCCTGCGCCGCCCGTGGGCGCAGCCGATCGACGAGATCCCGCACCGCGCCGTGACCGACGAGCACGGCATCGGGGTCGGCCTCGAGCCAGGGCTCGAGCACGAAGTCGCGCTCGGCGGCGCGCGGGTGCGGCAGCGTGAGGTTCGGATCGTCCGACCGCACGTCCCCGTACGCGATCAGATCGAGGTCGAGCGTGCGGTCGCCCCAGCGCTCGTGACGCTGACGCCCGTGCTCGGTCTCGATGCGATGCAGCATCGCCAGCAGAACGCTCGGGGCCAGCCGCGTCGAGACGAGGGCCACGGCGTTCAGGTACGCGGGTGCCGAGGCATCCGGACCATCCGGTCGCAGCGCGATCGTCTCGCGCGTCGGCGAGATCCGCACGTGATCGACCAGGGGCAGGCGGGCGATCTCGCGCACCGCGTCCTCGAGCGTCGCCCCGCGGTCGCCGAGGTTGCTGCCGAGAGCGACGACCGCGACGGTCGTCTCGTGGTCGGGCTTCGCCTCGCGGGGCGGCAGTTCTTCGGCCAGTCGACGGCTCATGGGGTGCTCCGGGGGAAGTCGATCGCGGCTCGTTCGATGGTCACCGAGACGTCCGAGAACTCGGCTTCGATCGGCGCACTCGGCTTGTGGACGGTCACGCGAACCGACGCGAGACGGCGGTCGGCGAGTACCGCGACGGCGATGCGCTCGGCGAGCGTCTCGATCAGGTTGACCGGCTCGCCCGCGACGATCGCGACGATCGTGTCGGCGACCTCGCCGTAGTGCACGGTGTCGCGCACATCGTCCGTGCGGGCCGCTTCTGTCGTGCGCAGCTTCAGCACCACGTCGATCACGAAGTGCTGGCCCCGCTCGCGCTCGAAGTCGAACACCCCGTGCCGACCGAACACGCGCAGGCCGGTCAGCGTGATCTCGTCTAGGCCGTCCACGATGCCCCCGTTCGCCAGGCCGCCGAGATCGCCAGGGCATCGCGCGTCGCCGCGACGTCGTGTACACGCACACCCCACGCACCCGCCCGCTCGGCCAGCACGCTCGTCACGGCCGTCGCGGCGTCGCGGCGGGCGACGGACGGAACCTCTGCGGATGCGGATGCGGATGCGTCGCTCAGCGCCGCTGTCAGGAACCGCTTGCGCGAGGTTCCGACGAGGACGCGCGGCCCGAGCGCGACGAGATGCTCCAGGCCGGCGAGCATCGCCCAGTTCTGTTCCGCGGTCTTCCCGAAGCCGATGCCCGGGTCGAGCACCACCCGGGATGGATCCATTCCCGCTCGCGCAGCCTCGCGCAGACGCTCCGCCAACTCGACCGTGACGTCGCGCGCGACATCGGCGTACGCGGCGCGGGCGTACATGTCGGACGACGGACCGCGCCAATGACCCAGCACGAAATCCGCGGATGTCGCGGCCACGGCGGCGAGCATGTCGGCGTCGGCGAGGCCCCCCGAAACGTCGTTCACGATCCGCGCGCCCGCGTCGACCGCGGCGACGGCCGTCTCGGCGTTCATCGTGTCGATGCTGACGACGATGCCGCGCTCGGCGAGCGCCGCGACGACCGGCAGAACCCGCCGAGTCTCTTCCGCGGTCGGCACGCGCTCGGCACCGGGCCGGGTGGACTCGCCCCCGACATCGATCACACCCGCACCGTCGCCGACGAGCTCGAGGGCGTGCGAGATCGCGCGCTCGGGGTTCAGGTACCGGCCGCCATCGCTGAACGAGTCGGGCGTCGTGTTCACGATCCCCATGATCACGGTTCCCACGGTGTTCGCGGGGCTCACGAGCGAACGCCGCCGATCAGGGCGATCAGCTCGGCGCGAGCCGCGGGCTCGGCGAGCTCGCCGCGGGCCGCGACGGTGACGGTCGAGGCATCCGGCTGGCGACCGCCACGCATGTTGACGCATCCGTGACGTGCGTCGAGCACCACGAGCACGCCGCGGGCGTCGAGTTCGTGCTGGATCGTGTCCGCGATCTGCTCACCGAGTCGCTCCTGCACCTGGGGGCGCGACGCGAGGATGTCGACGACGCGCGGCAGGGCGCCGAGCCCCACGACTGTGTCGCCCGGCAGATAGGCGACGTGTGCCACACCACGGAACAGAAGCAGGTGGTGCTCACACACCGACCGGAAGGCGATGTCGCGCAGCAGCACCGCTCCCGACGCGACCGTCTCGGGCTCGGGTCCGCGCGCGACGGAAATGGGCTTGCCCAGCGGCTCCGCCGGGTCCTGATCGAGGCCCGCGAAGAACTCGGCGTACGCCTCGGCGACCCGCTGCGGGGTGCGCTTCAGGCCCGGACGGTCGGGGTCCTCGCCGATGGCGACCAAGATCTCACGAACAAGCGCCTCGACGCGCTGTGTGTCGACGGCCATGGGCTATGCCGTGGCCGGGCGTGCCTGACCCGAGGGACGACGATGCGGCTGCTTCTCGGCGACGACCGCCTCGGCCTGCACATCGGCGGCGAGGCCCTCCGGAAGCTTCTGCTTCGGAACCTCGACGGGGGGCAGAGCCGAAACGGGGCGCTTCTCGCTCGAGAGCCACTGCGGGCGCGGCGGCAGGCGTCGCACGTCCGTGAAGATCTCGGCGAGCTGCAGGTGGTCGAGCGTCTCTTTCTCGAGCAGTTCGAGAGCGAGCTTGTCGAGCACGTCGCGGTTGTCGCTGATCACCTGGTACGCCTCGTTGTGAGCCTGCTCGATGAGCGCCCGCACCTCGGCGTCGACGCGTTCGGCGACCGACTCCGAGTACTCGCGGCCGTGCCCCATGTCGCGGCCCATGAATACCTCGCCGCTCGCGGCGCCGAGCTTCACGGGACCGAGTTGCATGGTCATGCCGTACTCGGTGACCATCTTGCGGGCGATGTTGGTCGCCTTCTCGATGTCGTTCGAGGCACCCGTGGTCGGGTCGTGGAAGACGATCTCTTCGGCGACGCGGCCGCCCATCGCATACGTCAGCTGGTCCTGCAGCTCGTTGCGGGTGACCGAGTACTTGTCGTCCAGCGGCAGCACCATCGTGTAGCCGAGGGCCTTGCCGCGGGGAAGGATCGTGACCTTCGTGACGGGGTCGGTGTGGTTCATCGCGGCCGCGGCGAGTGCGTGCCCGCCCTCGTGGTACGCCGTGATCAGGCGTTCCTTGTCTTTCATGACGCGCGTGCGGCGCTGCGGGCCCGCGATGACGCGGTCGATGGCCTCGTCGAGCGCGCGGTTGTCGATGAGCTGGGCGTTCGAGCGGGCGGTCAGCAGGGCCGCCTCGTTGAGGACGTTCGCGAGATCGGCACCGGTGAAGCCGGGCGTCTTGCGGGCGACGACCTCGAGGTCGACGCCGTCGGCGAGCGGCTTGCCGCGGCCGTGCACCTCGAGGATGCGCTGGCGACCCTTCAGGTCCGGCGCGTCGACGCCGATCTGACGGTCGAAGCGGCCGGGACGCAGCAGGGCCGGGTCGAGGATGTCGGGGCGGTTGGTCGCCGCGATGACGATGACGTTGACCTTGGGGTCGAAGCCGTCCATCTCGACGAGCATCTGGTTGAGCGTCTGCTCGCGCTCGTCGTGCCCGCCGCCCATGCCGGCACCGCGGTGACGGCCGACCGCGTCGATCTCGTCGATGAAGATGATGGCCGGGGAGTTCTCCTTGGCCTGGTTGAACAGGTCGCGCACGCGGCTCGCGCCGACGCCGACGAACATCTCGACGAAGTCCGAGCCCGAGATCGAGTAGAAGGGCACGCCCGCCTCACCCGCGACGGCGCGGGCGAGCAGGGTCTTACCGGTTCCGGGAGGGCCGTACAGCAGCACGCCCTTCGGGATGCGGGCACCGACGGCCTGGAACTTCGTCGGGTCTTTGAGGAAGTCCTTGATCTCCTGCATCTCTTCGATGGCCTCGTCAGCGCCCGCGACATCCGCGAACGTGACCGTGGGCGATTCCTTCGAGACGAGCTTGGCCTTGGACTTGCCGAACTGCATGACCTTGCTGCCGCCGCCCTGCGCCGACGAGAGCAGGAACCAGAAGAGCAGACCCAGCAGAAGCAGCGGGATCATGAGGGAGAGGAAGCCGTCGAACCAGGATGCCTGGGGCACGACGTCGTTGAAGCCATCGGACGGGTCCGCGGTGTTGATCGCGTTGACGACCTCCTCCGCGCGAGCGGTCACGTAGTAGAACTGAACATCCGTCGCGCCCTCGTACGCCTTCGACAGGGTCATGTCGACGCGCTGGTCGCCGTCGGTCGTCACGACCTTCTCGACGGTCCCCCCGCTCAGAAGCGAGAGGCCCTCCTGCGTGGTGATCTGCTTCGCTCCGCCGAGGCTCGAGATCAGCGTGAATCCCACGATGAGGAAGACCCCGATCAACAGCACATAGATCAGGGGATTGCGGGTGAGCTTCTTGAAGTCCATGGTGGCGGGGCGAGCCCGGAGCCTTTCGTCGACGTGCCGCACCAGGGCGGTTCAGACAGGGTATCGCTCCCGCGCTTTGCACCGGCTGTGCATTCGCCCACGGCGTACATCCCCCGCCCGGCCCTTGATGTCCCACTTTCTGCCGGTTTGGCGACCCCTTACCGGTCGAAAGTGGGACACACGCGCCCAAGAGTGGGACATGGCGATCAGGAGATCAGGAGTAGACGTGCGGCGCGAGCACCGCGACGTCGCGGAGGTTCCGGTACCGCTCGGCGTAGTCGAGGCCATAACCGACGACGAACTCGCTCGGGATGTCGAACCCGACGTACTTCACGTCGACGTGCACCTTGACCGACTTGGGCTTGCGCAGCAGCGCGAGAACCTCGACCGATGCGGCACCGCGGACGAGGAAGTTCTCGAGCAGCCAGCTCAGGGTCAGGCCCGAGTCGATGATGTCCTCGACGATCAACACGTGCTTGTCGTGCAGGTCGGTGTCGAGGTCCTTGCGGATCTGCACCACGCCGCTCGACTTGGTTCCGGCGCCATAGGACGAGACGGCCATCCAGTCCATCGGCACGAGCATCGGCAGCGCGCGGGCGAAGTCGGCCATGACCATGACCGCGCCTTTCAGCACTCCGACCAGCACCAGGTCCTTGCCCTCGTAGTCGCGGGCGACCCGGGTGGCGAGCTCCTGGAGCTTGGCGAGGATCTGCTCCTCGGTCACCAGGACTTCGGACAGGTCGTCGGCAAGATCGGCAGCGCGCATGCGGTCGAGTCTAGGCTCTGGGGCCGGTCGGCCCGAGGGCCCACCGCATCCGTCGGTCGCCTCAGGTGCGGGCCGTGAAGACGAGCCGGGTACCGCGCCGGGTCGCCGTGCAACCGGGAAGGTCGATCGGCGCCTGGCCGTGCCAGTCGGTCACGAGCCGCGCCACCTCGAGCGTCTGCGCGCGAGTCAGGCTCACGCCGAACTCGCTGTTCACGACGTGCCGGATGACCCGATGGCGCAGCGCCGCGGGGTTGGCGGCGAGCGCCGGGACCGACACCGAGATGCCCGCCTCGGCGTGCTCGACGATGTCTTCGATCGTCTCGTCGATCATGTCGCGGAACGCCTCGGCGTCTTCGCGAAGCTGCTCCGCGGTGCGGGCGAGGGCCTCGGCGACGCCCGGGCCGAGCTCGTCCTCCAGCACCGGCAGCGCCCTGGTCCGGACCCGCACGCGGGTGAAGCGCGGGTCGAGGTTGTGCGGGTCGTCCCAGACCGCGAGCCCTTCCGCGGCGCAGGCCGAGCGAGTCGTCTCGCGACGCACGGCGAGCAGCGGGCGCAGCCAGAGCACACCGGATGCCTCGTCCCGGCGCGCGGGTGCCATACCCATCAGGCTCGAGCTCCCCGAGCCCCGCGACAGGCCGAGGAGTACCGTCTCGGCCTGGTCGTCCAGGGTGTGCCCGAGCAGCACCGCAGCGGCGCCGCTGCGCTGGGCCTCGGCGCGCAGCCCGTCGTAGCGCGCGTCCCGTGCCGCGGCCTCGGGCCCGCCGTCGGACGCGACCTCGACCGCGATCACCGTCGCCGCGAGCCCGAGGGCCCGCGCGGCGTCGGCGGCAGCGGATGCCTGAGCGCTCGAGGCATCCTGCAGCCCGTGGTCGATCACGACGGCGGATGCCTCGATGCCGAGCCGCGGCGCCTCGAACGCGACCGCTGCGGTGAGCGCGAGCGAGTCGGCGCCGCCCGAGAGCGCCACGATCACGCGGGGCTCCGGGGCGCCGGGCTCACTACTCAGGGGCGTGAGCGCGGCGCGGACCGCGGACCGCACGGCCGCTACGGCGGGGTCGAGACGCCCGCGGAGGGCGCTGGAATCGGGAGTCTCGGGCACGCCCCCACCGTACCCGGGCCTGTTGCTCCGGCCTCGGCGAAATCTCGAAGGATCCGTGTGACGCAAGCAGCCAGATGAGGCCCCACAGCGCCTCATGCGGGCGATCGCACCTCTGAGATGTTCGCCCCGGCCGGTTGACTAGGCTGGAACGCGGCGATCAGCAGTTCCGCCACTCACTTTTCGCACCATCTCTATCGAGGAGCCACGCATGGGCGCTTACGACGCAGTCATCGAGATCCCCCGCGGCAGCCGCGTCAAGTACGAGGTCGACCACGGCACCGGCCGCGTCTTCCTCGACCGCGTGCTGTTCACGCCGATGGGCTACCCCGCCGACTACGGATTCTTCGAGAACACGCTCGGCGAGGACGGCGACCCGCTCGATGTGCTCGTGCTGCTCGATGTCACCCTCTTCCCGGGCGTCATGGTCACCGTGCGCCCCGTCGGCGTGCTCAAGATGAGCGACGAGGCCGGTGGCGACGACAAGCTCGTCGCCGTGCTGGCGAAGGACCCCCGCTGGGCCCACATCCAGAACGTCGACGACATCCCCGATTTCACGAAGAAGGAGATCGCGCACTTCTTCGAGCACTACAAGGACCTCGAGCCGAACAAGTGGGTCAAGGTCGATGCGTGGGGCGACGTCGACGAGGCCGAGCGCCTGGTCGAAGAGTCCATCGTGCGCTTCGAAGAGCACGAGGGTCGGACCAAGACGCAGGGTGAGGGCGAAGCGCCCCGCTCGGTCTGATCCGGCCCCGACTCCGGCGCGTACATCAGTCGTCGCGCGCCGGATCCGCCAGCGGATGCTCGCGGCTGTCGCGGTCTTCGGACTGAACCACCGGAATCGCGGCGGTGAACTCCGAGGCCCTTGCCTCGCCGTCCGCCGTACCTGAGAACAGCCCCGCGCGATCCCGTGCGTCCGACGATCCCTCGGCAGCCGGTACGTGGCGCCGCCCTTCGCCGGGGTCGCCGACGAGCACGCGCTGCACAGGCAACGACGAGACATCCTGGTCGCGCACCCACTCGACGAGTGATTCGCGCACGACGCACCGCAGGTCCCAGAGGGCGGCGGAGTCGGCCGAGCTCACCAACACCCGCACGCGCACCATGCCGCCCGTCGCATCCGTGACCTGCAGCACCTCGGTGCGGCCGTCCCACAGGGGCGTCTCGGCCAGCACCTGCGAGAGTCGGTTGCGCATGCCGTCGGTCGACACCCGCCAGTCGACGTCGAACTCGACCGCGCCGACCAGTTCGCTGCCGTACTTGGTCCAGTTCTGGAACGGGGTCGAGGTGAAGTAGCTGCAAGGCAGCACGACGGTGCGCTGGTCCCACGTCATCACGACGACGTAGGTCAGGGTGATCTCGTGGATGCGTCCCCACTCGCCGTCCACGACCACGACGTCGTCGACGCGGATCGCTTCCGAGAACGCCAGCTGCACGCCCGCGAACACGTTGGCGAGCACCGACTGGGCGGCAAGACCGGCGACGATCGACACGATTCCCGCGGATGCGAGGACGCTCGCGCCGACGGCGCGCACGCCGTCGAAGGTCAGCAGGATGGCGCCGATCGCCACGATGACGACGATCACGACGACCAGCCGGCGAACGATCTGGAGCTGCGTGTGCAGGCGCCGCGCGACGCGGTTGTCGGGCACGTCGATGCGGTAGCGGCTGAGACTGACGTCGGCGGCGAAGAGCAGCACCTGGCAGACGAGCCAGGCCCCGGCCGAGATCAGGGCGATCAGCAGGGCGTGATCGGCAACGGCTCGCCACGAGACATCCGCAAAGCTCAGCGCGACCGCGATCCACACGCCGACGATGAGCAGCGCGACCCGGAACGGCCAGCGTGCCCGGCGGATCAGAATCGCGGCCCAGTCGCGGCCTCGGGCTGCGACGCGGACGATGAGCGATGCCAACGCCGAGACGACGAAGACGAGGACGAGCGCGCCGACGAGGGCGAGAGAGAAGGTCAGAAGTGTTGACCAGGGTTCGGGCATGGGATCTCCGATCGGGTCACCACCAGGCTAGGCGCGACCCCCCTGCCGCACGCAAGCCGACCCGGCGGAGTCTCAGGCGTCAGATCGAGATGCCCCGCGCGCGCATGAAGACCTCGGGGTTGGTGCGCCCGCCGTTGATCCACACTTCGAAGTGCAGGTGGCATCCGTAAGAGAGACCGGTCATGCCCTCGCGGCCGATGAGCTGGCCGGCGCTCACGTTCGCGCCGTAGCCGACCATGAAGCCGCCGTCTTGGATGTGCGAGTACCGCGTCACGACGCCGCCGCCGTGATCGATGTGGATCTGGTTGCCGCTCTGGCCGTTGCGCGCGGCATAGGTCACGCGGCCGCTGTACGCGGCGAAGACTCCGGCGCCGCAACCGGTCGACATGTCGGTGCCGTTGTGGAAGCCGGTGCATCCGTAGTTCGGGGTACACAGAGTCGCGCGGGAGCCGTATCGGTCGCTCGGGCGGCCGCTCGAGGGACGCGCCCAGCCCGTCGTGCCGACCTGTCCGCCGCCGCCTCCGCCACCGCCGCCTCCGCCTCCGTTGTTGGCGTTCGCTGCGGCCTCGGCGGCCAGACGCCGCGCTTCTTCTTCGGCACGCCGACGGGCCTCTTCTTCGGCCTTGCGCTTGGCTTCGACACCGGCCTGATACCCGGCGATCGTCTGCGCGGTGGTGTCCTTCAGCGCCGCGAGCTGCGCCTCGAGCTCGACGAGGTGCTGGGACTGCGCCTCCAGCGCGGCCTGGGCGGCGTCCGCGGCGGCCTGAGATTCGGCCATCTTCTGTTCGGCGACCTGCTTCAGGCGGTCGCGTTCGTCGCGGGCGACGGATGCCTGGTCGCTCAGCGACTGCGCCGAGTTCTGGGCCGTGACAGCGGTGGCGAAGGTGTCTTTGTTGCGCTCGAGCACCTTGTCCATGCGGCCGAGGCGTCCGAGTAGGTCGTCTGCTCCCGTCGCCGAGCCCGCGAAGAACAGCTCGAGCGAGGTGTCGTCGCCGCCGGTGCGGTAGAGCTGCGAGGCGACGCGGCCCGCGCGCTCCGAGGCCGCGGTCGCGGCGGCGCCCTGCGCATCGGCCTGCGCCTGCAGGTCATCGGCGATCATGACCGAGTTGAGGTACTCCTCTTCGGCCTGGAAGTACTCCATCGAACGCTGCTCGGCGATCGCCTGGGTGGCCACGACGTTGGCCTGGAGCTGGTTGATGAGGCCCTCGATGCGAGTGACCTCGCTCGCCTTCGAAGCCTCATTGCCCTTGGCGCGCTGGACGTCATCCCACGACGGGTACGTCGCGGCAAAGGCTGCGGGGAGCATCGGTCCGCCGATCGCACCGGCCGCGACCAGACCGAGAGCACCGGCGCCGAGGAGCCAGCGGCGCGACACGGACCGCTTGGCCATCGCGGCGTTCGCCTGGCGTTCAGCCGGCGTCGGGGCGCATCCGCAGTCCGGTTCCGTCTCGGAAGCGCCGCGCAAAAAGGCATCGCCGTGCAGATCTGACACGTCGCCCTCCCGCTCAGTACGTCAGTAACATCATTCACACTAACAACATCCGTCACATCCGCAACGGATTGGAGGGATGTTGTGCCGCAATCAGCCGCCTGGACCCCGCGAGCCCTCGGCCACTGCGCCAGGGCCACCCGCGCATGCTCCGACGCCCAGCATCCCCCGCTCGCGGGCTGACGCACGGCGGACGCGCCCGCGATTGGCGGTTTGGGCGTGAAATGCGTATGCTTGAGCGTCGGTAAGCCTGAGCCCTTGGGTTCTTTCGGCCCCATCGTTTAGCGGCCTAGGACGCCGCCCTTTCACGGCGGTAGCACGGGTTCGAATCCCGTTGGGGTCACTCGTACAACTAAATAGCATGGCCCTGTAGCGCAGTTGGTTAGCGTGCCGCCCTGTCACGGCGGAGGTCGCGGGTTCAAGTCCCGTCAGGGTCGCTCTAAGCGACGGGCCCTTTCTTTGAGAGGGCCTTTCGTCTAGATCGCGGCAGATTCTGCTTTTCGAAGCGGATGCCGCGAGGCTCTGTAGCTCAGTTGGTAGAGCGCACGACTGAAAATCGTGAGGTCACGGGATCGACGCCCGTCGGAGCCACTGAAACCCTCGTGAGGCTTCTACTCGCGGGGGTTTCTCTAATTCCCTGACTAGCTGGCATTTATCGCTGACCGTCCGCACCGGACACTAAGCCCTCCAGTCAATTCAGCATCCTTTTGTACCCGCACGTCTGGGCGTCATGTGCCGGGAATGTGCCGGGAAGACGACGAGAACGCATGCCGGCTCGCCCGAGGCGACGAAGGGGCCCGAAGGCGCGAATTGACCGGAGTGACTCGAGAGTGCATCCAAATATTTTTTGGGTTCGATCGTTGTCGTCGCGAAGGCACAAGCCGAGCTAGACGGGCAGCATACGGACTGGGCGTATCGGCGCTCCCCATCCGGGTAGATATCCTTGAGCACGGCGAGTCCAAAAATCCGAGGCTGGTTCTCGCCGGCCCCGTCCGGTCACAGCACCTGGCGGGGCATTTCTGTTTGAGCGGCAGTCGAACACCACCGCCCATGTCGTGAGTCCTCCCCCACCTGGTGCGGCTATCCACTGCGGAGCGCTCCGACGTAGCGCGCGCACGGGGATGACGGCTTCGCTGCGGGGCCCCCTTGCCTGGTCGTATCGCCAGGGTTATTCTCGGGGTGTCACGGAGGCTCGTGCGCAGGTCAGATTTGACTTTGGGAGTGAGCATGTCAGTGTGTGATAGCCCCCGATTCGAGTTGCGTCGTCTCACGGCGACGGAGTCGATCATCCAGGATCACTGGTTTCCGCACAACGATCCGCGATGCGCAGTGGCGTGCGTCGCGGAACTTACCGAGGTCGTGTGGTTGCGTGACCTAGTGCTTTCCTCTCGGTACACGTCGGTGGGCGAAGTACTCGACGAGGTCATGCGGACCCTCACGACGGCGGACACAATCCCGCACAGGCATCCACATCTGGGTCACGCGACGAAGTCAGATAGCTTGGCGTCCGATCCGTCTAAGTCGGCGGTCCATCCGTCGTGAGCATCGTCGGATGAAGGTTGGAGATCACTGACGCACCTGTGAAAACGCACGTACCCCCAGTGTCTTCGAGCCCAGCCAGCATGCTGCTCTCCATATTCGCCAGTTCGCGAACGATTCGAGGGATGCGCTTGAGCCGATGCGAGACAATGGACGCAGATTCGAGGGGCGTCCTAATGAAGGTCCGGAGGCCCATCAACGTCATGCCGAGTGGTCGGGGGGGGGTTTCGGTTCGATCGGGCGGAGTCGTGAAATTCTGAGCACCCGGCCACAACTGCAAGAGGAACTTGCCCCAGCAGCTCGCCAATGCAATTCAGGAAGGCGCTGACGCCGAAGGATCGCTCGTAGTCATCAAGGCCCGGCCTTCATATATTGCTGACCGCGGCCCACGCGAAGCGGCATCGAAACTCATCGTGGTGGCCGCTTCAGGGTCTCTACGCGATACCAACTGCCGCGCATCCGCCCTCATGTGCCTTCGCGATAGCAGCACACTTTCCTCTGATCGACACGAGACCTTCCCTCGATGGTGCGGATGCGACGCGCCGCTTCGTCGGTCTGGCCGGCCGTGGATTCGCAGAGTGCTCGCCCGAGGGGACACTTGGCGGACCAATCCATCTGAGCCCCAACTCTGTCACCGCCGCGCGGCTTGCGATGATAGTGGCGCGTACGCTCAACCGACGTTTGCCGACGGAGGAACCGTGGGTCGTGGTATCGCCGATCGTGGAGCAGCCGAGCTGCTGCGAAGGACACCCTCGCATTTCGATTTCGTCGGAGAGTCACGGACGTAGCGCGCGAGACCGTTGCTCGTCAGCCTTGCGCGAGTTCAGCCACGTCCTGCCATTCCTCCCACGTCTTGAGCCGCGCTGCGTAGTCCGCTTCCGCGATTGGTCGGGGAGCTGTCCCGAAAAATACTCGCAGCGGCGGCTTCTCGGCGTCGACGATTCGCATCATCGCCGCCGCGGATGCTTCGGGACTTCCAGGGACCTGCGATTGGCGTTGCTGCTGACGCCGCTGGCGAGCTCCGTCGTATGCAGCAATCGGCGTCGAGCGGCTGGCGCTTGCCCCACTCCAGTCAGTCGCGAATCCACCTGGCTCAATCAAGGTCACGTGAATGCCGAACTCGGCGACTTCCTGCGCGAGCGATTGCGAGAAGCCCTCGAGCGCCCATTTCGACGCGTGATAAATTCCGAGGTTGACGAACGCTGTGATTCCTCCGATCGAGGACACTTGGATGATGTGGCCGTACCCCTGCGCCCGCATGATCGGCACGGCCGCCTGGGTGATCCAGAGCGCGCCGAAGACATTCGTCTCGAACTGGTCTCGCGCTTCGCTCTCGGTCACCTCTTCGACCATCCCAAATTGGCCATAGCCAGCGTTGTTCACGACGACATCGAGCCCGCCGAAGTGCGACGCGGCGGAGGAGACCGCCGACAGGTCAGACTGCCGATCAGTCACATCCAGTGCAATGGGCAGGATGGTATCGCCGAACCGCTCGACGAGATCATCGAGGGTCGAGATATCTCGCACCGTGGCGGCCACCCGGTCACCTCTCTCGAGCGCTGCGATAGCCCACTGGCGGCCGAAGCCGCGAGACGCGCCAGTAATGAACCAAGTCTTCTGAGGCATACATTCAGCCTACGGCCGAGAAGGGCACGAAAACCGACGGATAGGCTGATACTGTTCCGGGCACCGCGCGGGAACCAGGGGAAAGAGTGAGTACGATGCCTCGTGAAGGCCGGTCCAAGCCTGGCGGCGAAAAGCTCCTTGACGATGACCGCTCGCTGACCGCCCCACAGAAGGTCTTCGCCGTCCTCGATGCCCTTTACCGGACACGACGACCGATGTCGCTGTCTGCGATCGGCCGATCGACCAGTCTTCCTCTTACGACCGTGCACCGCATTCTCGGGGAGCTGGTCGACTGGGGGGGCCTCGAACGCGACGAGAACGGGGTGTACCGCATCGGCCTGCACCTCTGGGAACTCGGATCGCTTGCTCCGCGCAGCACCGGGCTGGTTGATGCGGCCCTGCCGTTCCTCGAAGACCTATATGAGGCCACTCATGGAAACGTGCGACTCGGCGTAAGAGAAGGCACCGAAGCGATCTTCGTATCGCATCTCTCCGGTCATGGCTCAGTACCGCTCCGTACAAGGGCCGCAACCCGACTGCCGATGCGCACAACGGGTGCGGGGCTGGTGCTGCTCGCCCACGCCCCCGCAGATGTGTTCAACGATGTGGTCGAGAAGTCGCTGCCGCGTTTCACACCGTTCACTATCGTCGACGTCGGCTCGCTTCGTCGGATCCTTGCGGACGTGCGTCGCGACGGATACGCCATCTGCGATCGACAGATGACAAGCGAAGCGGTCTCCGTTGCGGCTCCGATCAGATCGACATCCGGAGACGTCATCGCCGCCGTCTCGGTCGCGGTCCGCGGTGAAGGTACACCGGCGGTGCGAGAACACATACCCGCCGTGTTGATGGCTGCGCGAGGCATATCGCGCGCACTTGCCGATCAACCTCCCGCATGGCTGCAAGCATCTGCGGCATCGGCCTGATTAAGCCCGAAGGCGGTCGAGTCTTACAGTCACGAATACTGTGCAACGAAGGTATGTTCGCGGATGGTCTCGGCGAAGGCGCCTGGGGCCTCGAGGTGCAGCATGTGTGCGCCAGGGAGCTCCACATAGCGTGCGCCCGGAATGCCTCTAGCGAGTGCTTGCGCGGCGGGCCGAGGAACCGAGAGGTCGGCTCGACCCGCGACGATCGTCGTGAACACGCGAATTTCGCTTAATCGTGTCCGCACATCATGCTGCGAAATTAGACGCCAGAAGTGTGCAACAACACGCGGGTCGTTGGCGAGCAGCATCCTCGCTGCCGTGTCGACAAAATCCGGGGTGTGCTCGAGAACGTCGGCGCTGAACCAGCGCTGCAGTGTTGAGGGCATCATCCCGCGCATGCCTAGTCGCTCCGTGTCGGCCGCCCGCTGGAGCATCGCGTCTGCCGGCGACAACGCAGGGGCACATGCCACCACCAGAGACCGTATTCGCTGAGGGTGCCGGAGCACGGCGTGCAGCGCCACCATCCCGCCAAGTGACAGCCCGACGACATCCAGGGGTCCGAGCTCGAGCGGAACCGCCTCGAGTACGGCATCGGCGACATCGTCGAGGCTCGGTAGCTCAGCACCGGGAGCCCCACCGTGACCGGGCAGATCGACAGCCAGCGCGTTGTCGATCGCTACACCGTCCCACGTATGCCGGTCCAGTCCGATCGGGTGGAGCAGAAGCGTCGTCACGGGCCGGCCGGCTCGCCTTGCGGAGCCGGATCGTGTAGCTCGATGTATTCGACGCGTGTGATCGTCGCCATCCGACCCACTGCCTTCGTGCGCGCGGTGCTGTTCTCGATCACGTACCGGTATTCAGAGGTCTCGAGCGCCCCGATGCCGTCGAGCTCGTAGAGAGCGACGAACTTCGGAGAGCCATCGGCCATCTGGAAGCGCCGCGCAGACAGGAACCCCGGACAGGCGAGGCGCTCAGGGATGTGCTCCTCCCAGTACCAGGCATCCAGTTCTGCGACATCCTCCGGTGCGACCTCCATCTGCACCATCAGCAGTCCCTTGACCTGAGTGTCGGTCATGCGCTCCTTCTCTCTGATTCACGTGCGCCGTTGGCCGCGCGTTGGAGGTCATCGACCCAGTCGAGATGCTCCAGTACCGTCTCGCGGAATCCCCGGGGGTTGTCGAGGTGTACCATGTGTCCGCCGGGAATGCGGCGCACGCGATGGTTGACGAACAGGGCGGCGAGGCGCTCGGCTGCACCGATCCCGACATGATCGTCCTCTCCGATGATGACCGTCACCGGATGAGTATTACCCTCCAGCGCCGCCACGAGATCGTGATCGGCCATCGCTCGCTGGACGTTCGCGAGACCGTTCCACGAGATCGTTTCGAGCACGTCACGGAGGTATCGCACGGCGTCGCCGTCATCTGCGATCGTGGACGGCCGCAGCCAACGTGCGATCAGCTCGTCGACCTGCGGGCCGGTCGCGGCGGTCGCCTCGGCTCGTTCGATCAGCGGAGACCGGTCCGACACGCCGGCCGGAGTGTTTGCGAGGACTGCCGAGCGGACTCTGTGCGGATGTCGGACCATCACATGCTGCGCGATAATACCGCCCAGCGCCACGCCGACGAGGTCGAGCCGGTCGACTCGTCCGCGGAGGGCCTCATCGGCCAGCCCGTCCAGAGTGACGACCTGCGACTCGCGGTCGCCATGCCCGGGATACACGTATGCCTGCTCCTGCGGGAAGCCAGTCAGATCGTAAGCGCGTGCATCCTGGGCCATCCCGGGGAAGAGCAGCAGCTGTTTCATCCGGACTATGCCTCCAGCCGCGGGATTTCGACGTAGACCCGACGGATGTTCGTGTTGAGCATCCGTCCGATCTCTTTCGTCCGCGGATCGGGGGGATTGATGAGCCGCTGATACTCCGGGCTGTCCAGCACCGACACATCCTCGAGGTCGTATATCGCGAGGTACTTCGGCGGGCCGCCGTCGACGATCTCGAACCGGCGCCCGCTCAGGAAACCCGGAACAGCGAGTCGCTCGGGAAGATGCTCCCGCCAGTACCACGTGTTCAACTCGTCTTCGTGCTCGGGCGCGATGTCCATTTGCACGTGCAGCAGGCCCCGACGCTTCTCTTCTGTCACGGTCTTCTCCTATTCCTGTGTTGCGGATCCCGGTGTCGTCGGAAGAATCGCACCGGCCTTCTCGTAGATTCGATCTAGCAGACGCATCGCACGTGCCGCGTCGCTGAGGTCGAACGCAGGCTTGTCTCCCCGCAAAACCCGCTCGATGGCATCGTTCACGAAGAACGGGTAGGTCTTCATGTTCATGGTGCTGACCGCCCACGTCTCGATGCCCCCCTCTGGCGTGGTCACCTGCACTTCGGTGGGGGTACGAGCGACGTAATACGAGGCGGCCGTCCGCACCGAGAAGTGCATATCCATGTACTCGTCCGGCGAGGTGTAGCGGTAGCCGGTCTGGATCGTCGCAAGACTCGTGCCGACCTTGAGGATCACCGACGCGAAATCCTCGATGGAGAGGTCCCAGGCCGTGTTCGAGATCGCGGCGCCCACTACCTCGACCGGCTCGTCCGGCACCAGGTAGGGGATGAGGTCGAGAAAGTGGATGCCCAGATTGATAAGCGCTCCGCCTCCGGAACGGGCGCGGTCTAGCACCCAGCTCGACGCTATCCGTTCGTACTGCTGCGGCGGCCGCCCGATCATGGTGAACGAGAGATGGTCGAAGCGCTCGCCGGCCGAGTGTTCCCGCATCCGGGTGACCCATCCGTTCTGACGGAAAACGAACGGTACGGCCGCGAACGCGTCGCGCTCGGCGGCGAGTTCCGCGATGTGTGAGACCTGCGCGCCGTTCAGTCCCGCCGGCTTCTCGATGATGAATGGGATGCCGCGTTCGATGAGAAACTCGGCCGTCGCCGCCATCTCGGCATGGATACCGAGCACGAGCGCGAAGTCCGGCTTGGTCTGCTCAACGAGTTCGCGGTAGTCCGCGAGGGCGATCGTCCCGAGTCGTTCGGCGACCTTCTGCGCACCGGCGAGATCGGGGTCGGAGACGCCTACATAAGAGAGGTCATCGCGTTTCTGCATCGGCTCCAGGAAGAGCGGCAGATGCCAGTGGGTTACGCCGATCAGGACTGTGCGAAGCATGTCGAGTTCTTTCCCTTGTGAACTGTTATCGGATGTCCGCCGATGGATCAGGCATAGGCCGCGGCTGACCCTTCGTGGGGTGCAGCGAGGGTGATCGCGCCGCCGGACGAGAGCTTCCGGAGCTGATCATCCGTCAGGCCCGCTACGTCTCGCAGCACCGACTCGGTGTCTTCGCCGAGTCGGGGCGGGGCGATATGACGGGTGCGGCCTCCGTGGGTCTTGATCGGGTTGCCGACGGCACGGATGCTGTCCCCGCGGCCTTCGAGTTGCAACACCATGTCGCTCTGGACCACCTGGGGGTCGGCGAGGGCGGCATCGACGGTGTTCACCGGCGCCGACGGTACACCGTTTGCCGCAAGCCTCGCCAGAGCCTCGGCGGCATCCAGCTCGCCAACGGCCGCCTCGAGCGCCGCATCGAGTTCGTCGCGATGCTCCCTGCGAAGGTCATTGTCGAGGAACCGTTCATCGGCGACTAGGTCTTCGCGCTCGAAAGCACGCGCGAGACCCTGCCAGAACGGCTGCGTGTTCGCGGCCACGACGATGTCTTTGCCGTCTCGGCAAGTGAACGCCCGGTAGGTGGGGATGCTCATGTGCCCGCGACCCTGACGACCAGCGACGTCGCCTGAGGCGAGGTAGTAGCTCGCGACGTACGAGAGCATTGACACCTGTGCGTCGAGCATCGAGACGTCGATGCGCATGCCAATGCCCGTCCTGCCCACCTCGAGCAGGCCGGCGAGCGTGCCGACTGCACCGTACATGCCGGCGCAGATGTCTCCGATCGGCAGCCCGGAGCGCACCGACTTGCCGCTTTCCTCACCCGTGAGCGACATGCCGCCGGCGAGCGCCTGGACGACGATGTCGAACGCGGGCAATGCCCGGTAGGGGCCATCCGGTCCGAAGCCGGTGATCGAGCACAGCACCATCCGCGGATTGACCCGCAGAAGCGCGTCGAAGTCGATTCCGAGCTTGGCCAGCGTACCCGGGCGGAAGTTCTCGATGACGACGTCAGCACGCATGGCCAACGCAAGAAGCGCGTCGGCGCCGCCTGGCGCCTTTAGATCGAGGACGACGCTCTCCTTGTTGCGATTCGCGCTGAGGTAGTACGCGCTGTCACCGTCTTCGAAGTACGGACCGATGCGCCGTGTCGGGTCGCCTGTGGGCGGCTCGACCTTGATGACACGTGCGCCGAGATCGCTAAGGATCTGACTCCCGAATGGACCTGAGAGGTGCTGGGTGAGGTCAAGGATGGTGACGTGTTCCAGCGGCCCCTTGCGTGTCGAGCTCACCTGCCTCGCGTGGTCGGTCATGGCTGCTCCTCCAGCTGTACGGCAGCGAGGGCCGATTCTTCCTCGCTTGGAATCCATCGGACGAGAACGACGTCGTCTTCGGTGCGTTCAAACGCTGCTCGCACCTGGTCGCCGATCTTCACCTCGCCATCGGCATCGGCGTCACCGGTCGAGGTCACCACGGCTCCGTACATGCGGATGCCTTCGGGAAGTTCGAGGAGCGCGACCGTATAGGGCACAGCCGTGAATGCCGGGTGCATCGAGCGGTGATAGACGGCATAGCTCCACACCTCGGCGGTGCCCGCGAGCTGCGTCCACGTGGCGGCGGTACTGACGCACTCTGGGCACAACTCACTGGGCGGCCAGCGGAACACACTGCAGGAGCTGCATCGTTGCGCCGTCAGCCGTCTCTCGTGGGTCGCGGCCCAGAACGGGGCGGTGAGCACGTTGTGCGTGTCAGGAAGCAGTCCTTGGTACGTCATGATCTCGTCGTCAGAATTGACGCCGCCCCCTTAAGAAAGTCGTGAGATGAACAATCGAGGGTGACCTCGATCCCCTCTATCTGGCGCTCCCCTGCTTCACCGCGCAGCTGGCGGACGGCCTCACAAAGGTGGAGCCATCCCCACATGTAGCTCTCGGAGAGTTGGCCGCCGTTCGTGTTGACCGGCAGGGAACCGCCCGGTCGGGTGTGACCTTCGGCGAGGAAGCGGCCTCCCTCGCCGACCGGTGCGAAGCCGTACCACTCGAGCATCTGGAGCACCCATACGGATGTCGCATCCTGGATGTAGAGGGCATCGATGTCTTCGGGGCGGTACCCGCTGCTGGCCCAGAGATCACGAGCGAGTTCGCCGAGCCAGGGGCGCATCAGACTGTCGCGATCGTGGTCAGCCCGGAAGGCGGTGCGCTCGGCCATGCCGTCGATCATGACGGGCTGCTTTGGAAGATCCTTCGCGCGCTGCTTCGAGGTCACCACGAGAGCGGCCCCCCCATCCGAGATCATCGTGAGGTCGGCACGGCGCAGCGGCGCTACGAGCGGATCGCTCGAGAGATAGTCGTCAATCGTGAGCGGAGTACGGAAGATGGCCAACGGATTCTTCTGCGCCCACTCACGCTGGCCGACCGCCACCCAGCCCAACTGTTCCTCAGTTGTGCCATACAGCTCCTGGTGGCGCCGGAATGCGAGCGCCGCCGGTCCGGCGACATGCACAACTCCGGCGAGCGCCGCCATTTCGGCACCGCCCCCGACCGAGATGCCGAATCCCGAGCGCATCGAGCGCTGGTTCGTGCCGTATGCAAGCACGATTGTCTCGGCCATACCCGCCTCGATCGCCATCACCGCGAGATGAAGCGAGAAGTTGCCCGTGCCGTAATCGAGGGTCGCGCCAAACCTCGGGTTCACTCCGAGCAGGTGCCCGATTTGTTCGTCGATGCCGAAACGGTCATGCAGATTCCGGCAGGTTATGAGCCCATCGACATCTGCCTTCGTGAGTCCGGCGTCCACGAGCGCGAGTTCGATCGCCTCGATGGCGATTTCGTTCGCTGTCCGACCGGGAAGCTCGCCCTGTTTCGTCGTTCCTACGCCGACGATCGCGACCTGCGCTCGCATGCTAGGCCTCGGTGTGCGGCACGAAGTGCACGTCGGAAGCGCGGATGCCGATGGTGACCGTGTCGCCGACAACGATCGGCGTCGCCGACGGAAGCTCACCACGGACCTTCGAGTCGCCGACCGAGTACAGCACGTCGAGGTGACGACCGAGGTATGAGACTCGCTCGACCTTCGCCGGCCATACGTTCTCTGCCGACTCCGCCGCGCTCCCGGCGAGCAGGCTCTCGGCGCGGAAGACCGCGGAGGCGGACTCGTGAACATCGTTGGCGGCGGTCTCGGCGGCAAGGACGGGCGTGGCGATGCCCGGGACGGTCAACCGCTCACGGGCGCCATCGAGTCGGCCGGGAAGGATGTTCGCATGACCAACGAAGTTCGCGGCGAACTCAGTGCGCGGCCGGGAGTAGATCTCGCGCGGCGCATCGGATTGCTCAACCAGACCGTCGTTGAGCAGCACGACCCGGTCGGACATCGACATAGCTTCGGTCTGGTCGTGCGTGACGTAGACCGCGGTGATCCCGACGGCACGCTGCAGCGCGAGGATCTCGAACCTCATCTGCTCGCGTAGTCCCGCATCGAGGTTCGACAACGGCTCATCAAAGAGGAGGACCTTCGGACGGGTGACGATCGCGCGGGCGAGCGCAACACGCTGCTGCTGACCACCGGAGAGCTCAGTGCCGTACCGTTTCGCGAACTTGCCGAGCCCGATGAGGTCGAGAACCTCGTCGACGCGGGTCTTGATCTCGTCCTTTTGCAGGCCCTTGAGGCCGTAGCCGACATTCTTCTCGACAGTCATGTGCGGCCACACAGCGTACGACTGGAACACCATGTTGATGCCACGTTTCTCGGGCTGCACGTGCTTTCCGGGACCTGCCACAACCGTGTCGTCGATCGTGATCGTGCCTGCGGAGGCGGGTTCGAGGCCTGCGATACAGCGCAGGGTCGTTGACTTGCCGCATCCGGAAGGGCCGAGGAGCGTGAGGAACTCTCCCGGCAGGATGTCGAATGAGATGCCCTTCACCGCCTCGACGTTGCCGTAGTGGATGCGCAGATCTCGGACGCTCAGCGACGCACCGACGCGCTCCTGCGTCGCGGTCGTCGTCCTGTCAATCGTCATAGACATTGGGTTTCCATCTCTGCGTGGGTACTGATTCGGATGTTCACAGTTGGGAGGAGGTGAGTCGGACGCGGAAGACATATCTCGCCAGGATCAATCCGGCAAGCATCACGAGCGACATCAACAGGCCGACTACTGCGGCCTGATTGAGCGAGCCGTTCTCGACGTAGTTCCAGGCGAGCACGGACAGTGGCTGGGAGCGGGGACCGGCTACGATCACCGCCTCGTTCACCTCCCGCGACGAGAAGATGAACAGGAGCACCCATGCCGACATCAGTGACGGGGCAACGAGCGGCATGGTGACCGTGGTAATCGCGCGGAACTTGCTCGCGCCGGACATGCGCGCGGCTTCTTCCAGGGACCCATCGACTTGCATCAAGCCGGTGGCTGCGAATCGAGTCGCCTGCGGCATATACGTGGCGACCAGGGTAATTATCAGCAGCGCCAGCGTCGCATACAGCGGCGTGCGCACATAGAGCCAAATGATGCCTGTTGCGAACACGATTCCCGGAACCGCCATTGGGAAGTTCGAGATGTAGTCGATGATCGTGGCGATGCGTCCGCGTTCGCGCACGGTGATATAGGCGACACCAAGGCCGATCAGCACTGCCACAGTGGGTGCGAGCAGTGCGATCCACACGGTATTGAGCAAGGCGCTGGTCACATCCGGGGAGGTGACGACCGTCCAGAGACTGTCGAGCGAGAACTGCATCTTGCGGAAGTCTGTGATCGTGTAGGGCGACAACGAAATGAGGATGATCGCCGCGTACGGCAGCACCGCCGCCAGGAATCCGTAGAGCGCGACGAGGATCGTGACTGGCCAGCGTGCCCAGCCCAGCTTCACGACGCGCGGACGCGTGGCCTTTCCACCGACCGTGACGAACCGGGCGCTGTTGCGAATAGAGCGGCGATAGAAGTAGATGCCGGCCAGGGTGAACCAGAAGATAAGCGTACCGATCGCGGCTGCCGCGGGCGGATCAGATGGAAAGACCGTCATCTTGCGGTAGACCTGCACGGCGAGCGGTGAGAAGCCCGTGTCAAGGCCGAGGGCGGCGGGGATCGCGAAGATCCCGGTCGCGAAGACAGCGATCATGAAGAACGCGGCCGTCAGTGAGGGGCGGACGATCGGGAGTGTGACCTTCATCGCAGTCGCGACGATGCCGCGGCCGTTCATGTAAGACGCCTCTTCGAGACCCGGATCCATGTTCTTCAGCGACGCCGAGATGAGCATGTAGGTGTAGGGCAGGAAGTACAGCAGCATCACGAAGATCACGCCCGGCACTGTGCCGATGTCGATGAATGTCGCGTCGGTGCCGAAGATCCAGCGCAGGTTCACGTTGATGATGCCCGAGCGCGGCGCGCCGAGCATGTTCCAGGCGACTGCGCCGATGAAGGGCGAGATGAACAACGGAACGATCACGCCGAGTTCGAGAACTGCTCGAAGCCGCACGTCGGTGCGCGCGAGTATCCAGGCCGCCAACGCACCGAAGACCACCGCCAGTACTGCGACGCTGAGCGCCATCAGGAGTGTGCCGATGAGAGAGCCGAGGTACGCCGTGGTCCCGTAGACCTCCATGATCGCCCGAAGCGAGAACGTGGTGCCGGGAAGGCCGGGCGCCGCGCTTTGGAAGGCGCCGAAAAACACCATCGCTACGGGCACGAGGATCAGGCCGCCGAGCAGGATCAGGATGACGACCGCGAACGGGCTCGGCCCGCGCTTAGTCGCTTTCCGACGCGTCACCGCCTCCGCTGTAGTCTTCCTCGTCGGCGGGTCGGGATCCCCGTTTCGTCCGCTGCTGGTGGCCGGGGCGGGGGCATTGATGGTCGTCATCCGGTGTATCCAAACATTTCATTCCAGCGATCGAAGTAGTCGCCATCTGCACTGATCGCCGCGAGGAACTCGGGATCGGTGCCGAAGTCGAACCAGGTGTCGTCGCCCGCCGGCTGGTACCAGTCCAGGTCGGTGAACTCACGTCCGTCAGTCGCCTCGGCATTGATCGGGGCGGTTTGCGACAGCTTCGACCAGAGCGAGTTCGCGTCGGGCTCTGCGGCCCACTCGAGGAACAGCCGCGCGGCGTTCGGGTGCGGGGCGTCTGCGACGATTCCGGTGAGTGCGCTCGATCCGGTCGCTGGCGTCGCGTAGGCGAACTGCAGCGGAGCGCCGTTCTGGACGATCTGAGCTGCCGGGATCGAGTCGACGATCGGGAAGGCGAAGTCGATCTCGCCCTGGATGACGTTCTGCACCAGCGTGAGGTTGTCCGCGATCATCGCTGTGTTGTCGGCGATGTCCTCAAGGCCGTCCCAACCCACATCGGCGGCGGCGGCGCCGTCGCTGTAGAGGTACCAGAACGCCCCGACACCTTGGGACACCTGCGGCTGAACGACGCCAACCCGACCGGCGAACCGTGGGTCAGTCATGGCCTTGACGGGGTCCTTCAAGATCAACTCGACCTCGTCCTCAGTCACGTTGTCGGGATTGTAGGTGACGGTTTGCTGGGTAGAGCTCTGCAGGGCCCAGTAGTAGCCCGGGTCGCCGAGATCTTTCGACAGGAGGTCGCTGTTCTGGGGCGTGTACTGCGCGATCCAACCGTTCTCCCGCGCATCCGCCATCGTGGCTGCGTCAACCACGCCGAACACATCGGCGATCGCCTGCCCGGCCGACTGCTCTTGCGCGAACTGCTGATAGAGCGGTGCAGCGGTGTTACGCAGAATCGTCACCGGGATGCCGTACTCCTTGGTGAAGCCGTCACTCCAACCCCGCAGAACCGACTCGGTCGAGTCCGCGTACAAAGTAAGACTGCCCTCGGCCTGTGCTGCCGCCGTTAGCGCCTCGAGGTTGAAGGCGCTCCCACTCTCGGTAGGTGCTGTGACCGTTGTGGGCACGGCCGACGAACACGCAGCCAGGCCTGTCGCTGCGACTATGAGCAGCGTTGCGTACACGCCTTTCGTGCGCATCACAGCTCCGTTCCGATGTTCATCGCGTGTTCGCCGACCGTCACATTCATCCGGAGTATCCGAAGGTCTCGTTCCACTTCGGGAAGTAGGAGCCGTCGGCCTTCATCGCCGTCAGGAACGCTTCGTCGCTGCCGAAGTCGAACCACGTGTCATCTCCGGCCGGCGCATACCATGCCTCATTCACGATCTTGCGAGAATCAGTCGCTTTCACGTTGGTCGGAGCGGACTGCGAGATCGTCGAGTAGAACGCGTTCGTCTCGGGGAGAGCAGCCCACTCCAAGAACAGACGTGCTGCGTTCGGGTGGGGCGCATTCTGCACGACGGCCACACCATCGGTCTGACCGATGGTCGGTGTCGCATAGACGTACTCGAGCGGGGCACCGTTGTTGGCGATCTGCGACGAGATGAAGGAGTCGACCATCGGCACCGCGATATCGATCTCGCCCTGAATCATGTTCTGGCCCAGGGTCAGGGTGTCGGAGATCATGCCGACGTTCTTGGCGATGCCCTCCATACCATCCCAGCCGAAACCCTTCGCTGCACCGTCCGTGTACAGGTACCAGAACGCCTGGACGCCCGAGGAGATCTGCGGGTTGACGACACCGACGCGGCCCGCGAAGATCGGGTCGGTCAGCGCGTCAAGTCCCTTCTCCTGAATGAGTTCGATCTCATCGTCTGAAAGGCTGTCGGCGTTGTACGCGATCGTCTGGGCGTTGCCGTTCTGGACCGGATAGTAGTACCCCGCCCGGCTCTCGGACTCGGGATACTGATCCGCATACTGAGGTGTGTACTCCGCGATCCAGCCATTCTCGATGCCCTGGTCCAGTGCAACATGGTCGACGATACTGATGACGTCGGCCTGTTGCTGCCCAGCCGATGCTTCCTGGGCGAACTGCTGAAACAGCGGGCCTGGAGTGTTGCGCACGATGAACACCTGGATGCCGTACTCCTCGGTGAACTTGTCGGCCCACCCTCGGAGGCTGGCCTCGGAGGCATCACCGTAGATCGTGAGGCTGCCCTCGGCCTTGGCCGCTGCCGTCAGGGTCGCCAAATCGAACGCGTCGCCCGACGATGAGCTCACCGGTGTTGCAGGCCCCGACGAGCATGCCGCGAGGCCGATCGCGGCCGCGGTGAGGATCGCTGCGCATAGGACCCTACGTGTTCTGGTACTCATCAATGTTCCTTCGCTTCGGTCGTGGTCATGGTGTGGTCGCGTGTGCTCATCCTGAGTAGCCGAACGTCTCGTTCCACTTCGGGAAGTACCAGCCATCGGCTGTCATGGCCTCGAGGAATTCGGGATCCGAACCGAAGTCGCTCCAGACGTCGTCCGTCTTCGGCGAGAACCAGGGCTCGTCGAGGTAGGTACGAGGGTCCTCGACGTCGCTGCGCATCGGGGCGTTGTTCGCACCCACCGCCCACGCGCTGACACCGTCGGCGGAGGCGGCCCATTCAGAGAACAGCCGCGCGGCGTTCGGGTGGGGCGCGTTCTCGACGACCGCAAGAGCGGACATGACCGCGACAGTCGGGTCTGGGTAGACGAAGCCGAGCGGGGCGCCGCTGCCGGTAATCAGCGAGATCACGTAGCTGTCGGCGAGCGGCAGCCCGAAGTCGACTTCACCTTGGATGACGTTCTGCGCGATCGTCACGGTATCCGAGATGGCGCCAGTATTGGCCGCGATGCCGCCCAGACCATCCCAGCCGAAGTCTTCGGCCGCAGGACCATCCGAGTAGAGGTACCAGTACGCCTGCAGCTGCTGGCCAGCCTGAGGGGCGACCACGCCGACACGATCGGTGAGGCCCTTGCTCTCGAGGAAGCCCATCGGGTCGGCCTGGAGCTTTTCGACCTCTTCAGGCGTGACCTTGTCTGTGTTGTATGCGATGACCGGCGAGGTGACGCTCTGGACGGCGTAGTAGTAGCCCGCGCGTGCGTATTCCGCCGGAAGGGCGTCCGCCTCCTGGGGTGTGTACTCGGCGATCCAGCCATTGTCGACCGCCTGGTCGAGAGCCGAGTGATCGAGAATGCTGAGGACGTCAGCCTGGGCTTGCCCAGCCGATTCCTCCTGCGCGAACTGCTGGAAAAGCGGCCCGGTTGCGTTGCGAACGATCGTCACAGGGATGCCGTACTCCTGTGTGAAGGCATCCGTCCAGGCCTTCATACTCGCATCCGACGAATCGCCGTAAAGCATGAGCGAACCTTCAGCCTTCGCCGCCGTAACTAGCGCATCTAGATCGAACGCTCCGTTGGTCGCCGACGGCGTAACCGCTGGCGAGCTCGATGCGCAGCCGGCGAGGCCGAGGGCTGTTACGGCGAGGATCGCTCCGGAGAGGATCCCAAACTGCTTGACTCTCATCAAAGCTCCTTTGCTTGGGTGGCATGTAGTCGAGTAACGGTCGTGTGCATCGGTGCACGACCAAGCCGCTGCCAGGAATTGCGGGCGATTATGCAGATCCCGCAGCGACCATTATGTGTAATCGCATTTTGGCCGGGTCGCTGTTTTCCGCCTGACGGTAAACCTCGTGCGAGAATCGCGTTCGGCATGTGCGGCACGTTCACGCCACTTGATGTAAAACCGCAGGAATTCAGGGCTCGTAGTGATCGATGCTCCGCTCACGCGGCACAAACTCGACCGCTGCGAGCATGGATCGATGTGCGTTGGTGCACATAGAGTGGGATGCCATCAGCCACCACCGCTCCTTCGTTCGTCAGACGCTGTGCGAAATTCGATCGGCGACCACGCACGAAGACGTGTGACAAGGAGTGTCACCACACATGACCCGGAGCAATCCCGATCACACCGCGACCGCGCAACGATCCACCGGTGAGGTATCGACCGACGACCTGCGCATGCTGCTTGCGCTCGCCCGCACCGGGAAACTCGTCACCGCCGCGACGTTGCTTGGCATCGACCACACGACCGTGCGTCGCCGACTCAACCGCTTGGAGGCAGCGCTCGGCGCAACCATGGTCGAGCACGGCGCAGACGGATGGGCTTTAACCGACCTCGGCCGCGTCGTCGTGGAACGCTCGGCCTCGCTGGAGCAGATCGTCCAAAGCGTTCGGGATGCGGTAGCGGGCGAGGAAGGCACCGTCAGAGGGACCGTCCGGGTTTCTGCGCCGGATGGCTTCGGAGTCGTCTTCGCCACTGAAGCGATCACCGAAGTTGTCGCGCGATATCCCGGCATTTCGATCGAGCTGGTCACTTCCACTCGTCCGCTGACCTCGCGAGCGTCCGGCTTCGACCTCGCCGTGAGCATCGGGGAACCCCGCCAAGGTTGGCTCACGTCAGAGTTTCTCACCAGCTACGCGCTCGGACTTTACGCGAGCCGTCGATATCTGGCGCAGGCATCCGCCATTGAATCGATGGAGGATCTCGCCGATCATCGTCTCGTCTTCTATGTGGATTCGCATCTGAACGTCGCTGAGCTCGATCTCGCCCGCGGCTTCGCCGGCATGCGAGTGGGGATGGGTTGCACGAGCGTGTCGGCACAAGTGTCAGCCACACAGCACGGGGCAGGGATCGGCCTTCTCCCCTGCTACATGGCGGAAGGCGAGCCCGACCTCGTCCGCGTCCTGCCCGATCAAGTGCGGTTCCTTCTGGCCTACTCGCTAAGCATGCGCCGAGACAGCCCCGCGCCCGAGGCCGTCAACCTTATCCGGGCGGCGCTGCGGCGAGTGGTCGTCGCTCGTCAGGACTCTCTCGTCCCGTCGACCTGACCCGGTCGCGATACCTTTACGAACGATCGAATCTGCAATTTCGCAGATTCACCATGCATGACTAGTGCTTGACCGCACCTACATGTCTGTCGCAGGCTGACAACGGCTGACCGACAGGAGGGTGCTGACGTGCACATCGACAAGAAAACTGCTCTGCCTGAGACCATGAAGGCCGCGGTTCTGCGAGACGACCACCCGGGGCTCGAGATCATACGGATCGCTGTGCCGACACCCCGGGAAGGCGAGGCCCTCGTCAAGGTGCACGCGTGCGGTGTCTGCCACACGGACCTCCATGTCATCAAGGGCGAAGTCACCTTTCCCCGCCCAGCGGTGCTCGGACATGAGATAAGCGGCACCGTGGTGGCGTTCGGTGATGGAACCGTAGAAACTCACGGCCTACAGGCGGGCGATGACATCGTTGGAGCGTTCATCATGCCGTGCACGGAGTGCGATGCCTGCATTCGCGGTCGTGACGATCTCTGCGCGAACTTCTTCGGCCAGAATCGCCTGCGAGGAACGCTCTACGACGGCACAAGCCGGCTCACGCTACCCGACGGCTCGTTCCTGGCTATGTACTCGATGGGAGGCCTCGCCGAGTACTCGGTGGTACCGATCTCGGCACTGACGAAGCTTCCTGCCGGCCTTGACCCGGTGGCGTCCGCGATTCTCGGTTGCGCCGCCTTCACCTCCTACGGCGCCGTGCACCGCGCCGGACACGTCGAACGTGGCGAGTCCGTCGCTATCACAGCCGTCGGCGGCGTAGGTAGCGCAGTCCTGCAGATCGCCAAGGCCGCCGGCGCCGATCCGATTATCGCCATCGATGTCTCGGACGAGAAACTCCAGGCGGCCCTCCGGCTCGGCGCGACCCATACCGTGAACTCAAGCAGTGTCGATGTGAAGACGGAGGTCCGCGCACTGACCGGTGGACATGGGGTCGACGTCTCATTCGAGGCGCTCGGGCACCCGGCGACCTTCCGTCAGGCCATCGATATCCTCGCCGATGGCGGACGCATGGTCGCGATCGGCATCGCCGCGGGCACCGCTACGGCCGAAATCGAGATCACGCCGCTCGTGCGGCGCGGCTATACGGTGACCGGTTCGTTCGGCGCACGTACCCGGGTAGATCTGCCCGCCGTCGTGCAGCTGGCCGCCGATGGGCACTTCGACGCCGAGGGCGTCGTCACCCGGCATTACGCCCTTGACGACGCGGACGCCGCTTACCGGGCCCTCGCGCTCGGCGAGATCACAGGCCGCGCCGTTGTCGTCATGGACTGATCACAACATCACTCAGAAGAAGAGGTTTCGATGACCAAGCGCATTCCCCACTGGATCGACGGTGCACGCGTCGACCTGCCCGACCGCCGCCTGAGCGCGGTATTCGACCCTGCCACCGGCGCGCAGAGCGGATCGGTGACGCTAGCCGAGACAGCCGACGTCGCCGTCGCCGTCCGCGCCGCAGCATTGGCTTTCCCGGCGTGGCGCGACCTTTCGATCGCGAAGCGGCAGACGATCCTGTTCCGCTTCCGTGAGTTGCTAGATGCACGTAAGGGCGAGCTCGCCGAGATCATCACCGCCGAGCACGGCAAAGTGGTCTCGGATGCCCTCGGCGAGATCACGCGAGGCCAGGAGGTGGTGGAGTTCGCGCTGGGGTTCCCTGAGGTACTCAAGGGCGACTACTCGGTGAACGCCTCGACGGGCGTCGACGTCTACTCGTTCCCCCAGCCCATCGGGGTTGCAGCGATCATCAGCCCCTTCAACTTCCCCGCAATGGTGCCGATGTGGTTCTTCCCCATTGCTCTCGCGGCAGGTAATACCGTCATCCTCAAGCCGAGCGAGAAGGACCCGTCCGCCGCCCTGTGGCTCGCCGCGCTATTGCACGAGGCGGGCCTGCCGGCGGGCGTCTTCAACGTGGTGCAGGGCGACAAGGTGGCCGTAGATGCACTGCTCGAGCATCCTGATGTCGCTTCGATCTCATTCGTCGGCTCCACCCCGATCGCGCGCTATATCTATGAGACTGCAGCCCGCCACGGCAAGCGCGTGCAGGCGCTGGGCGGCGCGAAAAACCATATGCTCGTACTCCCCGACGCCGACCTCGACCTGGTCGCCGACGCGGCGGTCAATGCCGGCTTCGGTTCGGCGGGCGAGCGGTGCATGGCGATCTCGGTCGCCGTCGTCGTCGAGCCGGTCGCGGATGCCCTCATCGAGAAGGTGACCGCGCGGATGCGTGGCCTCCGCATCGGCGACGGTCGTCGCGGTTGTGACATGGGTCCGCTCGTGACACGCGAACATCGTGATCGGGTGGCCTCCTACATCGACATCGCCGCCGCAGACGGCGCCGTTGTGGTCGTGGACGGCCGCGAGGTCGAACCCGACGGAGACCCCGGCGGATTCTGGCTCGGGCCCACACTGCTAGACCGCGTGCCGACAACCTCCCGCGCGTACACGGATGAGATCTTCGGCCCGGTGCTCGCGATCGTTCGCGTCGACAGCTACGAGGCGGGCGTCGAGCTGATCAATGGCGGCGCGTTCGGCAATGGGACGGCCATCTTCACGAACGACGGCGGCGCCGCCCGCCGGTTCCAGTATGAGATAGAGGTCGGCATGATCGGGGTGAACGTACCCATCCCCGTTCCGGTCGCCTATCATTCCTTCGGCGGCTGGAAGGCCTCGGCCTTCGGCGACACGAAGGCGTATGGTCGCCAGGGCTTCCACTTCTTCACCCGCGAGAAGGCGGTTACCGCACGTTGGCTCGATCCGAGTCACGGCGGCATCAACCTTGGTTTCCCGCAGAACGCCTAACGGCCCGAATCGCCCCTGAGCTAGAGAGAACAACGTCATGGATCTGAAACTCGAGGGCCTACGCGTACTCGTGACCGCCGCCAGTCAGGGTCTCGGTCTTGCCTGCGCCCGCACCCTGATCGCAGAGGGCGCCCAGGTGATCGTCTCCTCCAGCAACGTCGAGCGGGCGCGGGCGGCAGCAGCTGAGATCGGTGCCGTCGACGGCATCGCGTGCGACCTCACCGATGCGCAGGAGATCGACGCGGCCATCGCCGGCGCAGTGCAGAAGCTCGGCGGTCTGGACGCCCTGATCGTCAATGCCGGGCCGCCGCCGGCACGAACGTTCATCGACTCGGATGAGGCCGTGTGGGATTCCGCGATCGACCTCGTGCTGCGCAGTGCCGTGCGGCTCATGCGAACGGCCATCCCGCACCTGACCGCTTCGGGACGGGGCCGGATCGTGACGATCACCGGCTACGGCATCCGTGAACCGCAGAGCGGGTTGGTTGCATCAGAGGCCACACGGGCTGGCGTCGCGATCGCTGCGAAGGCGCTCGCGAGTGACCTCGGTCCATCGGGAGTGACAGTGAACAACATCGCTCCCGGCCCAGTCCTCACCGACAGGCTCGTCACCCTTCAACAGCGGATCGCGGATCGCGACGGCCGGAGCCTGGCCGAACAGCTCGAGCTGAACGCGTCCACCGTGCCCGTGCGCCGGAACGGATTGCCCGAGGACGTCGGCGACCTGTGCGCGTTCCTCTGCTCCCCGCGAGCGGGATTCATAACCGGTCAGACGATCGTGATCGACGGCGGATTCAACCGCGCGGTCTAATTTCTGATGCAGATCGGCAGGGGTGCGGCTCTAGTGATGAGTGGCCGAGGGTGCCGCCGAGATCCTAGCGACTGCGAGAAAGACGATCTAGCCAGTCACGTACGAGACGTCTGCGGCGGGACATCTAGACAGAGTCAGACAGGTCGAGCCGTCGACAGATTGCCTCGCCCACTCAGGAGTTCAGCGGTCCATTCGGCGCTTGGTGGTCGAACGGACGGGTCTCCAGAGTTGGTCGCCGAGGTTGACTATCATTTGGCCAATGACGATGGCAGGGATGGCGTCGGTGCCACTCACAGCAAAGCGTGCCCGAGTGCGATGGAGTCCGGCGCCCGAGCCGAATCCGTTGCGGCCGTGGCGATCGTGATTGCGAACCAGCCGGTGCTAGTCGAGGACAAGTTTGGCGAACTGAAGATCGGGGCATGAACGCCAGCGCGCGTGTCCGGTGCTGCAACCGGACTGCTATTCGTCTACGCGAGACGCACTGAGCCGATACGGTCGCTCGCGATTCTGAAAGGGGTACTTGATTCGGAAGTCTTCGGCCATTGCCTCCAGCGTCAGCCATTCGACGCCGTGGTGTCCTGAGATGTAGTCGATGATCCGCTCAAGCATCAGCAACACCTGCGGGCGCCCGCTTACATCGGGGTGGATGGTGAAGGTGAAGGCGGCGTAGTCCATCTCACGGTGCACCCAGTCGAACTGGTCTCGCCACCACTCCTCAACGTCTCGAGGGTTAACCCACCCGTGACTGTTGGGCGACTCCTTGATGAACATGAGTGGTGGTAGATCGTCGGTGTACCAGTTCGCCGCAAATTCGACGATGTCGACCTCTCGACCGTGCTGGTATGGCTTCATCCACTCGTCGGCGGGCTTGCCGTAGTCGACGTTCGTCCACGAATCTCCGACTCGTGCGTAGAAGGGAAGGAAGTCGTGAAATCCCTGACTCTTGTCGTAACTGAACCCGTGCTTCGTCAAGAGCTCCGCCGTCGACGACGACATTTCCCACCACGGGGCGACATAGCCGCGTGGACGACGACCACTGATTTCCTCGATCAGCTCGATCGATTTCACAAGCACAGCCTCCTCCTGCTCCGGCGTCATACGCACAGGGTTCTCGTGCGAGTATCCGTGTGCCCCGATTTCGTGGCCTCGCTCGGCGATCTCACGCATCTGCGCGGGGAACGACTCGATCGTGTGACCAGGGATAAACCAACTCGCCGTGATCTCCTTGCGATCCAGCAGATCGAGAAGTCGGCGGGTGCCCACCTCCGCACTAAACACACCGCGCTGGATGTCCGCCGGCGAATCCTCTCCGCCGTATGAACCGAGCCAACCGGCAACAGCATCGACAGCGATTTCGAATCCGACCATGATGCGTTTCGACACCGGGACTCCATTCTGTTTTCACCGTGAGCAGACGCTCACCACTCGGCATTGTCTGACAACCCTGCCCGCATCACGCTAGTAGTTGAAGAATCGTCTCGTCAACGATGTTCGTGATTTCCGATTCCGGCTGGCTTTGCGCACCCATCCAACGCTCTATCCGCTACGGTAGTGTCTGACAATCCCGGAAGGACGACTAGTGGAAAGCGCCGACGCAGTCATCGACGATCCCAGCACGCCCACACAAGCGGTGATGACCGACAGCATCCGCGAGCGCGTGATCGACACCATTCGCGAACAAATCATGAGCCAACGTCTCGCGCCAGGTGAGCGGCTGATAGAACGCGAACTCTGCGAGCTGACGGGCGCGTCACGTGCGTCGGTCCGAGAAGCGTTGCGCCAGTTAGAATCCGACGGGCTCGTCACGGGCGTTCCTCAGCGCGGCGTCGTCGTGGCCCGCTTGAGCCTGGATGACGCGCTCAGCATCTACGAGGTGCGGAGCGCCCTAGAAGGCGTCGTAGCCTCGAGTTTTGTTCGCCTCGCTACGCTCGACGAGCGGGAGCGGTTGTTTGCCGCCTCAGAGAAATTGAAAGGCGTCACCGAATCGCGCGCCATTCTGCAAGCAAAGGCCGATTTTTACCACATCCTCTTCGAAGGCGCTCGCAATCCGGTCGCCGAGCAGTTCCTCAAGAGCTTGCAGGCTCGCGTGAACCTGATGCGGATCACCTCGTTGTCCGCGCCGGGCCGCATCGCCGACTCAGTGGAGGAGATCGCACAGATAGTCAGGGCCATCCGCGCCCGAGACCCGGAGGCTGCCGCTGCGGCGGCACAATTTCATGTCCGCCAAGCCGCGCGTGCTCTCGAACGGACACTCTTCGAGCGGGCAGCGCCTGAGAGTGACCACGCGCCGCTCACGACGGCTGAGGCGCGCGATGTGCGCTGACGTGCGCGTCACCCTCTTGGGAACCGGCGGCACCATCGCCTCAACCTCGCTCACCGACAAGGCAGTCGGCGTCACTCCGCGCCTTGACGCATTGTCGATAGCGCGATCCATAGGGGCTGTCCTGCCCGGAATCGTGGTAACGGCGCGTGACATCCTCCTCCGGCCATCTCCCAGCCTCACTCTCGAAGACGTCGTGGCCATGCGAGACGCAGCGCGTAGGGAGATCGATGCTGGATCGAACGGGGTCGTACTCACTCACGGCACGAGTTCACTCGAAGAGTCGGCATTCGCCCTCTCGCTGCTGTGGGATCGCGATGCGCCACTCGTGGTAACCGGCGCCATCCGCAATCCATCACTGGCCGGCAGCGATGGTCCGTCCAATGTCCGCTCAGCGATTGTGGCCGCTGCGAGCCCCCACGTGACCGGCGTCGTTGTCGCATTCGACGGTGAGCTCTGGCTCCCGCGTCATCTTAGGAAGATCCACACCAACAGCGCTTCGCCGTTCGACTCACGCCAGACCGGACGAATCGGCTGGATCAGCGAAGATACAGCATCGATCGCACTGCGGCCAGCGGGCGTGCAGCGCATCGCGCTGGACAAGGTCGGAGTCGTCCCGCAGGTCGCCTTGATCAGCGCGCCGATGGGGGATGACGGGTCCATTCCTCGCCTGCTGCTCGACTCCCCCGTGCACGGCGTCGTCGTCGAAGGTATGGGGGGCGGGCACGTCCCGGCGACATGGCTTGAGCCGCTCAGCCTCCTCGCCGCACGGGTTCCTGTTGTGATCGCCAGTCGCGTTGGGGCGGGCGTCGTGTTCCGCTCGTCCTACACCTTCCCCGGATCCGACATCGATCTGGCTGGGCGAGGGCTAGTCGGCAGTGGGTCCCTCGACGGCCGAAAGGCCCGAATTCTTTTGCAGATCCTCCTCGCGGCAGGCGCCGGAGACAATTGGGCCGCAGCGTTTGAGGCCCTGTCGGGTACGAGTGACGCTCAATTCCCTCCTAGAGAACGGAACAACTGATGGCAAAGCTCGTCTTCATTGGACTCGGCACCATGGGTGCCCCCATGACGACACGACTCGTCGCTGCCGGGCATGAGCTGAATGTCAGCGACGCATCGCCCGAGGTGGCCAGGACTGTGGCCGAGACCTCGGGGGCCAGTGTCGCGGATCCGCACGAGGCCGTGGGCGAGGCCGATGCCGTGTTCCTAATGCTGCCGAACAGCGATATCGTCGCCGCCGTCCTCGGGTTTCGGGATGATCCGCAATCACTGGCCTCGAAGATCCGTCGCGGCACCGTTGTGGTCGATATGGGGTCGTCACGACCCGACGCGACGCGGGTCCACGCCGACGATCTAGCGCACGGCGGGGTTGCGTTTGTGGATGCGCCCGTGTCCGGTGGGCCACGACGGGCGGAGACTGGTGAGTTGTCCATCATGGTCGGAATCAACGACGACGAAGTGTGGAACGCCATCGCACCCATCTTGGGCGCTCTTGGCACGAACGTTTCACGGACCGGGCTGGTGGGGAGCGCGCACGCGCTGAAGGCGTTGAACAACCTGCTCTCCGTCATAGGCATCGTCGGGGCACTCGAGGTGTTGACCGTGGGGACGAAGTTCGGGCTCGATCCAGCAGTAATGCTCGAGGTCATCAACCATTCGACAGGACGCAACCATGCCACCGAAGTCAAACTCGGACCGCATGTACTCGACAGGCAGTGGAATGTCGGGTTTTCGCTCGGCCTCACCGTAAAGGACGTGACGACTGCGCTACACCTCGCGGAGTCGCAGAGTGTGGCCACGCCCGTCTCGCATGCGGCGGTCGCCGTCGCCGTCGCCGCGCTCGACTCGTTCGCCGGCACACCCGCGGATCAATCCCAGATCGCTCAATATATCGAAGCTCTCAACGGCGTCACACTCGGGCGCCCCGACTCGGAGGAACACTCTTGAACAACGAACTTTTCGAACGTGGTCTGCGCACTAGACGCGAGGTCCTCGGTGACGCATACGTCGACGCATCACTCTCCAAAGCCGACGACTTCTCCATGGACATGCAGGAACTCGTAACCCAATATTGCTGGGGCGACGTGTGGAATCGTCCTGGACTTCCTCGCGCGACGCGCAGCCTCATCAACCTCTCCATGCTGACCGCGCTGAACCGCAGTCATGAACTCGCCACTCACGTCAGGGGTGCCGTCAACAACGGAGTCAGCAGAGACGAGATCAAGGAGGTCTTCCTCCAGGCTGCCATCTACTGCGGCGTTCCAGCGGCGCTCGAGAGCTTTCGGGTCGCACGCGAAGTCTTCGCACAGATGGATTCTGAAACCCGATCAGGCAATTGAACTGATTTAGGAGCGGGTGGCGTTCGACGCTATGCGGAGAATTCGCCGATCAGCCGTGGAAGGCGCGCAGGATACGCTCGCCGTCCAGGGCTGAGCCTGCGATCTCGTCGACCACGTCACCGTCGCGAACGACGAGAACCCGATCACACAGGTCTGCAAGGTCTTCATGCTCGGTACTTGCCACGATCACGGTCGCGCCATCGCGAGCGGCAGTTCGGATGCGATCGAAGATCGTGCGCTTCGCTCCTACGTCGACGCCTTGGACGGGTTCGATCAACAAGAGGAGCCTCGGTGCGAGCTGTAGCCATTTCGCAAGCAGTGCCTTCTGCTGGTTACCACCGCTGAGCGTACGGAGCGGCACGCCGGTATCGCGTGGTATGACGCCCAGCTCTTCTGCCCACCTCTCCGACCGGCGGCGCTCCCCCGCCAGGTCCAAACGGCCCCTCTTCACGAAGTCCTTCAGCACGGGAAGTGTGATGTTGTCAGAGACGCTGAAATCTATTGCTCCTGAACGACGCGGCCGATCGGCGGGGAGAAAGGCGAATCGAGACTGCACTGCCGCACTAATCTCCGGACTATAGGGGACCTTATCGAAGAAGATCTCGTCGTACTCGCTTCGCACGGATCCGAATAGCGCCTCGACGATATCGTCCTGGCCCATCCCTACCAACCCCGCAAGCCCAAGGATCTCACCTTTGAAGGCGTCGAACGACACCCCGTTGAGACGCTCGGTCCGCAGATTTCGGACCGTGAGGATTGGCGATCCGGCTGTTTGTCGCACCGGCTCGGGTGTCTCGGCCGCATTGACCGGCGAACCTGCGATCAACGCGACCAGTTCATCGCGATCCAGCGAGTCGAGGCTGCCATTGAAAATGATCCTGCCGTCGCGGAGAACGGTCAGCTTCTCAGCGAATCCGTAGAGCTCCTTTAGCCGATGAGTGATGTAGACAACCGCGATGCCCTCTGCCGCAAGCTCTCGCACCTTGGCATGCAGAAGTGCAGTATCTCGATCAGTCAGGTAGACCGTAGGCTCATCCAAGACGAGGACGCCAGTGCCGTATTGCGACTTCATCGTGCGCACAGCTCTGGCGAGGGCGATGAGGGCTCGCTGCCCTGGTGAAACAGTGCCGTCGATGGGACGGCTGGGGCGGATGTTCACTCCGTACGTCTCAAGCTCCTGCGCGGTATCGGAACTGAGACGACGCCAATTGATGACCGGGCCGCGAGTAGGGAACGCGCCGACGGCGAAGTTCTCCGCGATCGAGATGCCCTCGAGCAGGCCGAGGTCCTGATGCATGAAGGCGATCCCGACCGGGCCATGAGGAGGGAGCGGCAGCGTGGCCGGTTCACCGTTCACCTCCACGCGTGCACCGGGATCAGCCGAATGATAGCCCGAGAGGAGCTTGATTACGGTTGATTTCCCCGACCCGTTGTGTCCGAGGATGGCGTGGATCTCGCCAGGCTGGAGGGACAGCTCGAATTGGTGCAGGACCTTCGTCGTGCCGAAAGTCTTCGACAGCTCCGAGACGTGGAGCAGTGGGCTTGACGTCATCTCTTCTTTCCCCTCCAGACAAACCGCGACGCGATGAGGGCGATCAGCAGTGCGAGACCATTGAAGACGTCCTGCACCCAGCCGGTGAAGCCGAGCAGCGCGAGTCCCGTGATGCCGGTGAATAGGAGCAATGAGCCGACCACTGTCCCCCACACGTTGAACCGGCCAACATTGATCGCGGTCGCACCGAGGAACACGGCGGCGAAAGCCGGCAATGTGAACGACGCGCCGGCTGTGGGATCTGCTGAGCCGATTGTGCCCGCCAGGAGTAGGCCCGCAAAGCCGACGATGAGTGAGGAAGAGATGAACGCCATGGACTTCAGCCGCGCAGTCTTGACGCCGGCGAGTCGAGCTACCTCTTCGTTGGACCCGATGAAGTACAGGTGTCGTCCGGCCGGCCGGTAGCGGTAGAAGAACCACAAGGCGACGGCGATGATAAGGGCGTAGCCCACCGTGAGAGGTAGTCCAAGAACACGGGTTGCTGCGAACACCCGCAATTCCTCAGGCACGCGGGAAATGATCGTCGATCCCGCGGCCCACAGTGAAATGCCCGCTAGGAGCGTGCTCATCGCGAGGGTGGCAATGAACGAGTTGATCTTCAGCCGAACGACGAGCACTGCATTGATCACACCCACAAGTCCTGCGCCGAGCATGGCCAATACGACGGCCGCCGCCACAGGCCAACCCAGGTTGGTCGTAAGCGCCGCGACGAGAACGCTTGAGAAGATCAGGTTGGTGCCGACCGTCATGTCGAATTCCCCCACCACGAGGGGCAACGTGAGAGCCAGGGTGGCAATGAGCAGAGGCGCCTGACTAGAGAGAATAATATTCAGCGCACTGGGCGAGAGGAACAAGTCCGGCCTGAATACGGCGAACACCGCGTACTCGGCGATCAGCACGAATATCAGCATGTACGGCGACAGCTTTGCCCATATCGGGGTCGACTCTGCAGTCATTTCTTGGTTTCCTGTTCAACGATCCGATCCGATGCGGGATCTACCCGCGGCTGAGCCGCGAGTAGATCCCGCAGTGTGTTGCTGTCAGAGGCCCCACAGCTCGCGGTACGTGTCGAAGACGTGATCGTCCTCGTACAGGGACTGCTCGTCGCCGATGTCATCGATGTCTGCGAGGACTTCGGGGGTGAATAGGCGTACGGGGAGGTTCTCCGCGTCTGGCGCGACATCCTGCCCTGCGATGTAGCGCGCCAACATGTCGAAAGTCGCCCAACCCCACCAGCGCAGCGGCACGCCAAACACACCCGCCTGCTCGCCGTCCTGCACGAGTTCCATCGCAGCTGGGATTCCATTCCACGTCGAGACCTGAACACGGTCCTCGGCTTGTGCGCTCCGGATGCCTGGCAGAACATACGTTCCCAGCACGTCCCAGGTGGGAAGTACCCAGTTGACTCCGGGGTCGGCAGTGATAGCTGACTGCACGATGCCTGGGAGGGCAGTCTGGAAGGTGTTAAGGTTCACGTCATTCTTCACGAATGCGTCTTCGAGGCCGAGCTCGGCCATGCGCGCTTCTTGGCCCGCAAGCTGCGACACGTCCTGAGGAAGGGTATAACCGCCATACGCGACCACGTCTAGGCTTTCGCCAGACGAGAGGTATGCAAGGTCCACCTGCGCGGCACCGATGTCGGTTGTGTTGACCGTCACCTGGTTCACGATCCCCTCTCCCGGGTCTGAGCCGGCCGAGGTCTGAGCCATGGTGACGATCGGGATCCCGGCAGATGCCGCGTTCTGAATCGCCGAAGGTACTTGCTCGACGCCGATGGACAAAAGCGCGATCCCTGCGGCACCGTCTGCGACCGCTTGGTCGATGTAGCTCGCCGCGACACCGGAGTCGATCCCCGAGCTCAGGAGCACGGCCTCCGCGCCGACGAGCTTCGCGGCCTCCTCGAAACTATCCGCGAGACGGCGATTGAAGTCGTTGCTGAGGTCGAACGCGATCAGATACAGCTTTTTGCCCTTGACGAGCGACATATCAATCTGCTCTGTCGGACCGTTATAGCTCGGGACAGCCGTAAGCGCATCCACGTTCTTCTGAGCCTCAGATCGTGCCGTCTCGTCGAACTCGACGTTCGCACTGCCCCCCTCGGTTCCTCCCGAGTCGGGTGGCGTGCAACCTGCCAGCATGAGGGTCCCCGTAAGCGCCATGGCGAGTACTGAGACTCGAACCGTCAGGCGCCCTCTCTTACCAAAGTTCATTCCATCCTCCTTGATTTGCTCGCTACGCGAGCGTGGAATCTGCTTCAAGCGAAGCGTGTTGGTTTCATTCTGTGAGGAACGTTTTTACATGGCGAAGCTACACCGACTGATGCGAGAAAGTCCAGCACTCGCACCTTTCTTTATTTTTGGCGGGATCGATGTGACCACATAACCACGATATGGTGCTAGTTTCCATAATGTGACTACAACGGAGAGCACCTCGGGCACCGCAGCACCAGCTGCAGTCCTCGTCATGACCAAGGCGTATACGATCCTTGGGCTGTTCACGCCCGACGCGCCAACGCATGAGCTGACGTCGATACAGAAGGCGACGGGGCTTCCGTTCTCAACGTGCAGTCGTATCGTGCATAGCCTCGTGGCAGGCGGCCTTCTCGCACCCAGCCCCTCAGGATTCCGAGTTGGAGGCGCCATCCTTCGCCTCGCGCGAGCCGCCGTCGAAGGCATCGAACCGGTCGACCTCATCGCACCGTTCGTGGCAGAACTGCGCGATATAACCGGCGAGACAACTGGGTTCTTCGTGGCGGAGGGCGCGAATCGTGTCTGTGTCTACGTCGCGGAAGCGACGCACTCGCTCATGCGACGACTGTCGATCGGCCACGTGCTCCCGCTCTACGTCGGCTCGCCCGGCCGAGTAATACTCGCGTTCTCGGAGGAGGCGCGGCGAGCGGTGGAGTCTGTACCGCGTCCGACGTTTACCGGCTCCACCAAAACCGATTGGGCGGACATCGAGCGGGCCTTGACCAGAGTGGCGTACGACGGCGTGGCCGTTAGCGACGGTGAATGGGAAACAGGTCTCAGCGGTGTCGCGGCTCCGGTGTTCTCCGCCGACGGAACTCTTGTCGGCGCGATCGCCGTCTCGGCTCCCACGTCCCGCGTCAACGGGCAGGATCTGGATCGCCTGTGCGATACCGTCCGCGCCGCCGCGCGACAGGCATCGTTGCGGCTCGGCTACACCGGATAGACCGGCCAAGGACTCCTGGCGTTCATCAGAAGGCTTGAGTACATGAGAACCACCGAGAAAGGACGAATCAAATGTGTGAGTTCGATGCGCGCTCGTCGCACGATGCGATCGCGGCCCTGATCGCGACGGCCGGACAGCCGACCAAGAGCCCATTCGGCAAGGATGATCAGATTGGCATGCTCAATGCGATGACGCCTGCCTCCCAACGATTGGTCGCGGCCGAGGCAGACTTCGGACGCCCCTTTGACATGGCAGTGAGCTACTTTCCCACGATGCCGTCGTGGACGGCCGCGGGCGATCCTTCGTTCCAGATCTGGATGGGTCACACACCGAACGGAAATTTGGTGGATGACGGAAGCCATCAGGGCCGCGCCGTAAACGAGCTCGTGAGCTACTCCGGCGACAGCTTCATGATGTACACCCACACCGGTACACACATTGACACACTCAACCACTACGGTTACGGCGGGGTGCTGTGGAACGGATTCACCGAACGTGAGCACCTGGGTAGCAGAGGCTGGACCGTGTCCGGGCCGGAACTATATCCGCCAATCGTAGCCCGCGGTGTCCTCGTCGACGTCGCCGCCACCCATGGCGTGGACGTGCTTCCGGACTCCTATGCCATCGGGGCGGACGACCTGAAGGACGCCCTACGCAGGCAGGGAAGTGAGATCCGCCGCGGCGATGTCGTGATGGTCCGCACCGGCCGAATGAGCACGTGGCCCGATCCGGAACGCTTCATGGCGCCGTCGCCAGGTATCAACCTGGACGGCGCGCGATATCTCGCAGAGGCGGGCGCGATGATAGTCGGCGCGGACAACCTCGTGCTCGAGCACATGCCGAGCGAGGTGGAGGGCAACTGGGTACCCGTCCACACCTACCTGCTTGTCGAAGCGGGCGTCCCGATCATGGAGGTCGTCGACACCGAGGAACTCTCCCATGAATCCGTCTACGAGTTCGCCTTCATCGGCGCGGCTATGCCCCTGACGGGCGCAACTGCAGCCCCAATGAGGCCAGTTGCCTACCCACTCGCGCGACGGTGACGTCCCAACATACTCTCGCGCGACGGATGTCTAGTCCGGCCGCGAGCTTCGACCCGAGGAGACCAGAATGACATGGCGTGAGGATGTTGAGGCGCTCCCTCGACTTGCCCCCGAGCAATTCGATCTATCGATCGACGACACGGCCCTCGTGATCATCGACATGCAGTACGTCGACGCATCACGGGACCACGGGTGGGGACCCAGCCTCCGCCAGACCCATCCCGACAACTGGTCGTACTACTTCGACCGCGTCGAAGGTGTCGTGGTGCCCCGCATCCGGACGCTGCTCGGGGCGTTCCGAAACGCAGGCGCCCGCGTCATCCACGTGACGTTAGGCCCCGTCCTACCTGATGGCAGCGACCTCATCCCCGATCGCAAGAACATGTCCGGCGCGATCGCGGCGCTCACCAATCATGTTGGAACCGCCGCGCACAGGATCCTTGACGCGGTCGCCCCTATTCCGGGCGAACTGGTCATCAACAAGACCTCGCGCGGCGCCTTCAACAGCACTGCGATCGATCAGATGCTCAGGAACATGGGTTGCCGAGGTGTCATCTTCGTGGGTGTCACGACGAGCTCCTGTGTCGAAACCACAGCACGGGATGCAGCCGACCGCGGCTATCGGACCGTGATCGTCGAAGACGCGACGGCGGAGATCGACCAGGCTTCTCACGATGCAACGCTGCGGCAGTTCGCCGTACGCTGGGGACGCGTCTGGACGGTCGATGAGACGCTAGAGCAACTTCGGCTCACCGCCCCGGAAGTATCGAACACATGACCGTCGCACCCCTCACGCTCGGCTCTGGAGCAGGCTTCGCGGGTGACCGGTACGAGCCCGCAGTCGAGCTAGCCATGGATCCTCGGATCGATGTGCTTGTCTTTGAATGCCTCGCCGAGCGCACCATCGCACTCGCGCAGCAATCCCGCGATCGCGAGGCCGGATCGGGATTCGACTCGCGAATTCTTCGCCGCTTCCGCGACACTCTTTCACCGCTCATCGACCGGGGCGGCCGAGTCATCACGAATGCCGGCGCAGCCAACCCGCGGGCAGCCGGCGTCGCGACGCTTGATCTTCTCCGACAGCTCGACCGTTCGGCGGCAGTCGCGGTGGTCACCGGCGACGACGTCCGGGACGTACTCGACCCCTGCACGGTCACGATCGAGACCGGCGAGACCGTGGCGGAACTGGGAGATCGTGTCATCTCGGCGAATGCCTACATCGGTGCCGAGGGGATCATCACCGCGCTTGACCGCGGAGCCGACGTCGTCATCACAGGCCGCGTGGGCGACGCAGCTCTCTTCTCAGCGCCGATACTCCATCACTTCGCCCAGGACCTCACTCCCAGCGAGTTTCTCGCCGAGTCGATCCTCGTCGGCCACATGCTCGAATGCGCCGGCCAGCTCACGGGGGGCTACTTCGCCGATGGTGCAAGCAAGATCGTCCCCGGCCTGGCGCATCTCGGTTTTCCCTTTGCAACCGTCCAGGCGTCGGGAGCTGCCCAGTACGGCAAGATCGATGGCACCGGCGGTTTGCTCAACCGTCAGACGGCGCTGGAGCAGCTCTACTACGAGATCGCGGACCCCAGACGATACATCACACCCGATCTCATCGTCGACTTCTCCGCTGTGACGGTTGACGAACCTGGCCCCGAGACGGTGAGGTTGTCGGGCGCGCGAGCCAACGGGATACCTGACCAACTCAAAGTCAGCATCGGCGTCCGGGATGGGCATATGGCCGTCGCAGAAATCTCCTATTCGGGGTACGGATGCGTCGCGCGAGCCGAACTCGCTGGCAAGATCATCGCCGAGCGGTGGGTCGACATCCACCATCAACCGATCGCACGACTGCGCATCGACCGCGTCGGCCTCAACTCCACGCGTCCCTGGCATCCCGCCGGGCACGCGGAGGAGGTCCGTGTCCGATTCTCGTACATCGGTTTCGACCGCTCCGTGGCCGTCGCATTATGCGAAGACGTCGAAGCGCTCTATACCAATGGTCCGGCCGGTGGTGGGGGGGCAACCTCGGCGATTCGCGAGACGGTCGGAATCGTGTCGGCGTTAATTCCACGAGATACGGTGTCGATCGACGTGGAGCTACTCTCATGACGACCTCGACGCGTCTCCTCCACGAAGTAGCGACCGCCCGTGCTGGCGACAAGGGCGACACCTCGATCATCGCCGTACACCCCAAAAGCGGTGTCGACAGCTTTTGGCTTTGGCGACAGCTCAGTGTGCAGTCCCTCGCGGCTCACTTCGGACTGCCCGTCGCATCGGTGAATATCCACGAGCCCACCGCTTCCGGCACGTTGATCATTGTCCTCGAAGGGCGCCTCTACGGGGGCGTGACTCGTTCCACCTCAACTGATCCACACGGGAAGACGCTGTCGTTCCATCTTCTGGAGATGCCGGTAGGGGACGTCGAAGGTACTTCAGGAGGATAGTCTCACGGCATCGCCGGCCGACCCACTTCGAAAACGCGCAGCAGCGCGGCGAGGGTGAAGTAGTACCCGGCGACGGTTGTCAACTCGAATAGTCCGGCATCTCCAAGTAACGCGTGCGCTGTCTGGAACTCGGAGTCGCTCACATGGTCACCCGCGAGGACATGCCGCGTGAAGTCGTGACAGATCTGCTCTCTCGCGTTCTGCGTGACGAACCGGCCGATCAGAAGTCCATCGATCTCGTCTGATGAGAGCCCGACGGTTTCCGCCACCCGACGATGCGCCCAGACCTCGAACTGACTCTGAGTCTGCGCGCCAACTGTAAGGATCGCCACCTCTCGCTCGCGCGGACTCAGGGATCCTTCGAATCGGAGACCTGAACCGAGTCGTTGGAGCAGCGCTCCCAGCGTCGGGTTGAGCAGCATGAGCCCGAACGGACCGTTTAGACGGCCGTCGCCTCCCGCCAGCGGAAACGCCTGCGCGCCTTGGGCTCGCGGGCCGCCCGCGATCGCCTCGTACAATTCACGCTGCTGCGGATCCAGTTGATCCGGGAGCGGAGAGGTAAATCGAGTCCCCATGCGTCGCCTAGCTCGAGAGCGGCATCGCGAGCGGCCGGATAGGTGCTCCCGTCGCGCCGCGGATCTTTAGGCATGCGGCCACGAAGGCGAACTCATAGACGTGCTCCTCCGACAATGCTTCGCAGTCGACAATCTCCATTATCGGCACCCCTGCCTCCGCCAGGAGATACGTGTGGACGACCTGCCAGTTCTCGGGATCCGCCGCCGGCATCTGCTCCAGTGCGGAGTTGTCTCCACCGATCAATGCGGCGCCCGCCCGGGCGAGCCATTGAGCTCCGTCGAGATTGAGGCCGGGTGAGTCGTCGATATATGCGTTCACATCAGGCCAGTGCTGCATACGCCCAGTTCGGATGAGCGCGATGTCTCCGGGCCGGAACTCGACCTTCTGACGCTCGAGCGCCCCCCTCAAGTCGTCCGACCCGATCCCGTAGTTGTCCGGCAGAACATCGACGCCGTGCAGCGCGGCGACGTCGAAGAGCACTCCCCTACCGATGATCGGCGGGAGCTTGTCTGCTCCGCATTTCATCCAGTGCCGTGAGCTCAGCTGCGCGTCGGCAGTGAAGCCGTTCCATATCTCATTGCCGTAGCCGAAATGATTGAGGGTGTCGATATGCGTCCCGGTGTGCGTGTACATGGACACCGCATCACCCGAATACCCAACGAGACGGTTTTGTGCTTCGCCGAAGCCACTCGCGTCGTCGCGGACCGTTCCACTGGGGGAGTGAGTCATCCACTGCTGGAACGGGGGATCCCCCGCCTTGGTCCAAGACGGCATGCCCATGAAGAGATCCACGGCGAGGTCAAACGTCCTACCGGCATCCGCGCGGGACATCACGCGTCGAGCGGATTCCTTCGAAATCAGATTGAGCATCCCAATCTCATCGTCGTCGCCAAAAGGGCTCCTTGACACCCGGCGCGGTTTGGCTGTCAGACTCGCAATCCGCTCGCGGGCCTGCTCAGTGTAAAACTCAGGTGCGCACATTATCTGTTCCTTCCTCATTGCGCTCTATTAGGGTGACCGGCTCCACGAGCGCTCCGTACAGTTCAGGATGCCTGTCCGCGAAGAGGTCGAGTTCATACTCGCCGTGTCGGACGACGCGTCGCTTGGATCTCGCCGTATCAAGGTCAATGTCGACGGTGACGATGCCCTCGGCCGTTCCGGCATCCGCGAGTATCTCGCCGCGCGGTCCGGCCACTTGACTACGGCCGATGAATGCATAGCCCGCCTCCTGGTCCGGCCTATTCGCGACCGCTACGAAGACGCCGTTCTCGAGTGCGCGTACACGTACAACATGCTCGGCGAGAAGGTCCGCGTACGTCGGCCAGTTCGTCGGCATAGCGATGATGTCGGCTCCGCGCAACGCGAGGGACCGGGCAGCCTCGGGGAACCGGAGATCGTAACAGACCATCATCCCGATGCGGCCGATCTTCGTGTCGAAGACCGGACCGGCCACGTCACCTGCGTCAACAAACCGATCGGCCCCCAGCACGAGGAGATGCTGCTTGCGATAAACCCCAACGAGCCCCCCCGGAGAAAAGAGTGCAGAGCTGTTGTATACCTTCGCGCCTTCACGCTCGAGATACCCGACCACAATATGTGCGCGGTGTCGTGCGGCAAGTTCCCTCATGCACGCGAAACTCGGATGGTCTGTGGAGATTGCACGCTGCAGCGTCGCCCCCTCGCTGTCGGTTACATACCCCGTCAGGTAGCACTCGGGCAGAACTATTAGGCGATCTACTCCGCCTGGAAGCGTCGATATGAAGACCGCGAACCGGTCGACGTTCCTCTGAGGATTCCCCGGAGTGACGCTGAGTTGCGCTACCGTCACCGACACCATGCGAGCCACCTTCGTCACTCGATCTCCCCTGAGCCGGTCGCCGCTATACCAACGTACGTCCGCCGTCGACGTACAGGACGTGTCCCGTCACAAAGGCGGCGAGGTCTGATGCGAGGAAGAGGACGGGGCCCACGACCTCTTCAGGTGTGCCGAGCCGTCCGGCCGGAACCAGTGATGAGAGCGATTCCCGGACGTTGCCCTGCTCGAGGTGGTGGCGCGTGAGCGGAGTTTCAATGTACCCGGGTGCGATCGCGTTGACGGTGACGCCCTGCGATGCCCATTCTCTCGCCATTACCCGCATCATCTGATTGATCGCGCCTTTCGACGCTGCGTACGGCCCGTGATTCGCATGGGCCAAAAGCCCCGACACCGAAGAAAAGAACACGATGCGGCCCTGGCCATGCGACGTCATCCAGCGCCCGGCGGCCTGCCCGAACGAGAACGCCGTCTGGAGGTTGACATCGAGCACGCGACGCCATTCTGCCTCGCTGAACTCGAGAACTGGTCGGCGGTCATTTGTCCCGATAGCGTGCACAGCCACATCGATGCCGCCAAGTAGGTCGACTGCGCTCGCGATCAACTCCTCGCCCGCTCCGGTTCGACTGAGGTCGACGATGACCGTGTGAAGTCGGTCAGAATCCCCCATCTCGGTAGCCAGTGCGTCGAGGGCCTCCGAACTGACGTCGGCAACCACAACTGTTGCACCTGCTCGAAGGAAGCCCTGCACGCAGGCGGCGCCGAGGCCGCCCGCGCCCACCACCACAACGCGTCGATCGTCAAGATTCAACATTCTTCCACTTTCATCTAGTAATGTTCTGATTCACTATACGAACATAGACCGTATCTGGGCTCGTGTCCACGGATTGGGTAAGGCCGTCGATATCAGGTGCGGATTGCGCCCCTCCTAGGCATGTACGGTGTTGTGATGGTCGAACGGTCTGATTTGGAGCGATATAGAATCGCGTCGCTGGGCAAGGGGCTTCAGGTCCTTCGTCGTGTCGCGGCGGCACCAAGCGGGGTCACTATGGCAGACCTCGTGGCGGATACCGATATCCCGTCCGCGACGCTTTTTCGGATTGTCGCAACTCTCGAGCTGGAGGGGTATCTGACACGAACGGACAGCGGCCTGTTCCGTCCTGCACTCTCCAACCTCGAGCTCGGTTTCGCGAGTCTTCGCGCGTCCGGACTCGTTGGTGTGGCTGGGGACGCAGTGAGCGAGCTCTCTCGGCGTACGGGCGAGACGGCGAATCTTGGAGTCTTGCAAAGGGACCGAGTGCTGTACCTCGTTCGGGTACGCAACACCGACCTCGTCACGGCCCACATCACCGTCGGCTCGACCCTGCCAGCGACCTCGACATCGATGGGTAAGCTCCTCCTCGCTCAGCTCACTGATCCGGAGCTAGAAGAACTACTCGACGCGAACTCGTTCGCCACGAACGGACCGAACGCGGTCACAGGACTCGCGGCGCTCATGCCGCAACTGAACCTAATTCGCGAGCGGGGATGGGCACTACAGAACGAAGAGGTTGCGCGCGGACTCCGGTCAGTCGCGGCCCCCGTCCGCGACGCATCCGGTGACGTCGTCGCCGCGGTCAACGTGGCGGTCCCCGCGGCAGATCACTCCATCGAGTGGGTGACGACCGACCTGCTCACGGAAGTACTCAGGACCGCAGGGCGTATCAGCTCATTGCTCGGCTACTCAGAGGACTAAAGCTTGCTACTCCGTAGGACCCATCGCGTTATTTCAGGGAAAGGCGACTTCGCCTTAATGACGTGGAGGTCCGTATGGCTGACACCACACACGTGCACGTTGCACCGCGCCAGACACGTTGAGCTTGGCGAGTCGGTCGCTATCAAGGAGCGGGATTCATAACAGGTCAGAAGATCGTGATTGATGGAGGATTTCAACCGCGCGGTTAAGTCGCCTCGCGGGCCGGTCAGCGGCTCAATTCGTCTAACGCCCTCATCCCGGGAACAGTCCCGCGTACATGCGCCCATCGAGCATCTCAGCCGTCGAGACGCCGTAGACTATGGCTTTCACGGCCGCGCAGCATCCCACCACGGCCACGGCGTCGACGTTCGCTACGCCAAACGGGCCGAACCTTGTTCGGCATCCGGAGCGATCTCGCAAGCGATGGCGTTGGGCTCGTTGCGCGGCCGAACGCAGCCACCACAGAGCATGGCTACTTGCGGATTCTCCGGTAGATCCGATGAAGGATCGGCATCAGAAGGTAGACAACTAACGCCACGGTGATCGTCGCGACGAGCACGGTGCGCAGAACCATCGGGATCTGCTCTAGTACGGGTGCGAAAAGCAGGTTAATCACGATTAGCGTGGGCGTGACGCACAGCCAGATCATGATCGCCGTATGGTGCTTCGTCGGAGCGTCGTCTCGTGGCGTTGCCTCCGTCATGCGACCATGCTCCTCACGAGAGCGAGCACCACAAAACTTGTTCGGTCAGATACCGACTGATTCCGTGTCGATCTCACTGTGCCTGCTCCTCAGCCGTCCTCGCGAGCAGTTCTTCGACCGCTGCCCTGCAGGGGTAGGAAGTCTGCGCGCCACGGCTTTGTACAGACAGCGCGGACATCGCGGTGGCGAAACGCACCGCGTCGCGAAGTGCAACGTCACGTGAGAGCTCGGCCGCGCACGCTCCGACGAATGCATCACCGGCACCGGTGGTATCGACTACAGGAACGGTATGGGCGGGAATGTGCTCGGTGCCTCCCTCATCACAGACGACGGCACCCTGCGCCCCCAGTGTGATGACCACGGATCGTGCCCCGGCCTCGCGTAACGCCCGGGCACATTTCTCGAAGCCCTCGTTGTCGTCCGCGCCAAGGATCATGCGCGCCTCGTGTTCATTGACGATAAGCGGATCGCAATGAGAGAGAATCACCCGGTCGAGTTCCTGTGCCGGCGCAGCGTTGAGCAGGATACGCGCCCCACCCGATGCCTTCTCGATTGCAGCCGTGACCGAGTCCAGGGGTATTTCCAGGCTGAGCACGAGCACGCCGGCAGGTTCCAGAATGTCCGCCCACCCTTCGACCATTGCCGGAACGATCTGGTGATTGGCACCCGGCGAAACGACGATTGAGTTCTCCCCGTCCGGAGTGAGGAGTATCATCGCCGTTCCCGTCGCGCGATCCGACGAGATCCGCAACGCCGTGGTCTCTACGCCAGTGGCAGCGAGCTGCTCCCGAAGAAACACTCCATGCCCGTCGTCACCCACACATCCCAGGAAACGAGTGGTTGCACCAGCACAGCTTGCTGCAGCCGCCTGATTAGCTCCCTTGCCGCCTGGGCTCACGGAAAGGTCACTCCCCAACAGCGTTTCCCCTCCGCGAGGACGATAGGGGACATCGACGGTTAGGTCAGCGTTTGCGCTTCCGAGCACGATAACGGTCATGAATCGTGATCCTCACCGGCGCCGGCAGCGGCGCGGATCGCGTGCACGTCATAGGTTCGAATCGAGTCGATGAGGAGGTCAAAGAAGGCATCCACGTCCACATCGACGGCGACCTGGCAGTTGGCCGCGCGCATAGGCGCCACAGCGCGATTTAGCGATGGAGAATCTGTGGAACCCGTAAGTGAACGCGCGTCCACGACGGTCATCCCCCGGGTGTGATTACCGTGCAGTTCGATGTCCACCCGCATATCCCGAAGTGTGAAGATGCCGGGATCGATGAAAGTCGCCACTGCCAGGGGATCGTGCAGCGGAGCGTCGTCGACCGCGAAGACCTGACGTCGCGCGATACGAACGTGCTGCAGAATATCGGCGACGACGATGGCGAGGTCGGAGCCAATCTCTCGAATCCGTTGGATATGGGATGACGTGACACCGGCCCGTTCGGTGACGTTGAGCCCGAACATACGCAACGGAATGCCGCTGGCGAAGACGACGGCGGCAGCTTCGGGATCGGCCCAGATATTGAATTCGGCCGCCGCTGTCGAGTTCCCACCGGCGAGAGAACCGCCCATAAGCGAGATCTCCTGGATCCGTTCACCGAGCGACGGATCAGCGAGCAGAGCGCTGGCGATGTTGGTCAGCGGGCCTGTAGCGATAATGGCGAGATCCGAATGATAGCGGTGGCTCGCTCCCAACAGGAAGGCGATGGCGTCCGACATGTAAGTCTCGGTGGTGGCCTCAGGGAGGACGGCTCCCGCCGCTCCGGAGGAACCGTTGCCCACGGACGAATCCACGGGAGAGTTCAGCAGCGGGTGCGCGCGTCCGCGCGCGACGCGAATGTCCGGCCTGCCCAGGAAGTCCACCCATTGCAGGGCGTTTCTTGTGGCGTTGTCCACGGAGGTGTTCCCGTGCGTCGTTGTCACGCCGACAACTTCAAGGTGTCGGACCGCAAGCAGAATCGCCAGCATGTCGTCGTGGCCGGGATCGCCATCGAGCAAGTACTTCACTGTGTCTCCGTGAGATCGAGGGACAAAAGTCATATTGACTTGTGCTCCAAATATGCCATAACATCGCCAAAGTTCATAGCTCAGGAATATATTTCAGGAATATATGGTGAGTCATGAACCCCATCCAACCAAGGGTGGGAGAGGACCACGCTCAGCGATGATCGTCGCTCTGAACAATCGAGGAAATCAATGAAGAAACTCGGCACACGGCTCGCGCTCGTCGCGAGTGCCGCTCTCCTCCTCGGAGGACTGACCGCATGCGCCGACACTGCACCCGGCGCACAACCGAGCTCCGAACCACACAACACCGGACTCATCGATGCTGCCAAAGAGGCTGCCACCGCCGCTATGGAGGCGGCTGGCGCCGACAGTGGCGGGAGTATCCGGATGGTAGGCGTGCTCACCGGTGGCGAAGAGGAAGCGCTCGAGGCGGCAATCAAGCCATTCGAGCAGGCCACCGGTATCGAGGTGGACTACGAAGGATCGTTCGATGCCCCCTCGCTCACCGAGACCGCCATTCAGGCCGGTAACCCGCCGGACATCGTGGACGGGGTGAGCGTGTCCACCCTGCAGCGTTACATCGACATGGGCATCGTCCAGCCACTGAACGACCTAATCTCCGAAGACGACGCCGCCGAATACGGCACAGGCCTCACGGACTCGGTCTCCAAGGACGGCAAGCTCTACGCCGTCTGGAGCGAGGTCGACAACTTCATGGTCTGGTATAACGCCGACAATTACTCCGGAGACACACCCCCTGCGGACTGGGCGGCGCTGGAGAAGTGGTCCGAGGAGCAGGCCGACGACGGCACCGTGCCCTGGTGTAACGGTCTCGAACTCGGCCCCGCCAGCGGTTCGCCCGGCTCTTCCTTCATCGAATCGCTCCTGGTCGGGGCGAACGGCGACGAGATCATCCAGGGCCTCGTCGACGGCAGCGTTCCCTTCACCGATCCGCGAGTGAAGGCCGCCTTCGAGACCTGGGGAAAGATCAACGCCGATCCCGCGATGGTTTACGGGGGCCCAGAGAATGTCGTTGCCACCAGCATGTACGACAGCGGCCTGCCGATGTTCGCCGATCCCGCCAGCTGTGAGCTCCTCTTCGGTGGCGTCTTCATGGGAGCTGCCACCGTCGCTGGAACCCCTGAGGCCGTCGCCGGCGAGAACCTCAAGTTCTTCCCCGTTCCTGCCAGCGACCCGGCCAACGCTGGCATCGAACAGGTGCAGGGCCATGTGGTTTACAGCCTCAGCGATAACCCGCAGGCACTTGCATTCGTGAAGTACTGGTCTTCGGCGGAGGCGCAGTCGGTGATCGCCTCCAAGAACCGGTGGGTCGTCGGGAACCTGAGCGTTCCTCACGACATGTACAGCGACCCCAACCTGCAGCAAGCGGCGGCTCGGCTTCAGGATGCGGACGAGATCGTCGTCAGCGGCAAGATGCTGCTTCCCGCCCCCGTGCTGAGCGCATTCCGGGCGGCGACGGTTAAGTACGTGCAGAACCCCGCCGCGCTGGATGACATCCTCGCGGAGATCGAAGCAAGCCGGTAGCCGGCTGAGCGGATTCGAGGACAGACAAAATGGCGCAAAACATTCTCATCGCGGTGGTTACCATCATCGCACTGGTCGGCGTCGTGCTGGCAGGGCTCCGCCTCTGGGATACCGCGAGTTCTCGAATCCGCTCTCCCCGCACTCGGGAACGAGCCACGGGCTGGGTGTGGCTCGTTCCTGGATTGATCCTGCTTTTCATCGCCCTTATCTATCCGATCCTGACGTCGATCGTGACGAGCTTCACGGAACGCGGCGGGGACGAGAACATCTGGGCAAACTATGCCTGGGTCTTCAGCCCGGAGATGCTGGGAACGCTGCGTAACAACCTCATCTGGATCTTCCTGCTGCCCCCGGTGACGATCATCGTCGGGCTCATCGTCGCGGTGCTCGCCGACCGCACCTCCTATGAGCGCGTCGTCAAGATCATCGTGCTCATCCCGGTCGCCGTATCCTTCGTTGCAGCGGCCTCCATTTGGCGTTATATGTACACCTATTCGCCCGCAGGAACCCCGCAGCGCGGAACGGTGAACGGCATCTGGACGCTGTTCGGCGCAGACCCGGTAGCATGGCTGACCAACCCAGGCACAGCCACCTTCGCCCTGATCGTCGTCTCCTTCTGGCTGCACCTTGGGTATGCGGTGGTGTTGCTCTCGAATGCGATCAAGTACGTGCCGGTCGATCTACTCGAGGCAGCCCGACTCGACGGAGCGGGCGAGCTCCGCATCCTGTTCAGCATCATCATCCCGCAGATCACGATGACCATCGTGCTACTGGCGTCGATGTTCATGGTCGGCTCACTCAAGGCCTTCGACATCGTTTACGCGATGACTGGAGGCAACTACGGGACAGACGTCTACGCGACGGCCATGTACGAGGAGCTCTTCATGTCGGGCAACTCGGGCCGCGCCGCAGCAATCGCCGTGGTGCTCTTCCTGATCGCCGTTCCCATCATGGGTATGAACGTGATCCGTACCCGAAAGGAGAAGACCGTATGAGCTCCTTAGCTGTAGGAACCCGCCGCGTCGTCAGCCGCACCGCATTGCACGTCACCCTCCTCATCGTCTGCGTGGCTTGGCTCGTACCGACGATCAGCATGATCGTGAGTTCGTTCCGCACCGATGCCGATGTGAAGTCCTCGGGTTGGTGGACGATGTTCACCAACCCCTCGTTCACGCGCATGAATTACGTCGGCGCGTTTGAGGTGTTCGATCTCGCACCGAGCCTCGCCAACAGCGTCCTCATCGCCCTTCCTGTGGCGATCATCACCGTTGTTGTCGCGGCGACAACAGCCTATGTGTTCACTTTTGTGGAGTTCCGCGGCCGGGATACGCTTTTCGTACTGGTGATTGCGCTGGTGGCCGTCCCCCCACAGGTCATGCTTGTCCCTCTGCTCCAGGTCCTCAATGCGCTAGGGCTGGGCGGCGAGGTCGCGCCGCTCTGGCTCATCGAGGCAGGATTCGGACTGCCGTTCGGTGTCCTGCTCCTGCGCGCAGGATTCTCCGGGATTCCTATGTCTCTGATGGATGCCGCTGCCGTAGACGGCGCTTCCCGATTGACCACGTTCCTGCGCATCATCCTCCCCCTCTCGCTCCCCTCACTGATCGCGCTGGCGGTGTTCCAGTTTCTCTGGTCTTGGAACGATCTGCTGTTCCCACTGGTGTTTCTTGGTCCGCAGAACGACGGGGCCCCGATCACGGTGAACATCGCGGGCCTCGTGCAATCCAACGGACAGGGTGAGAACCTCGTCGCCGCGGCCACGACCGTATCGATCATCCTCCCGCTGGTGATCTTCTTCGCGTTGCAGCGATACTTCGTACGAGGAATCACCGCGGGGGCGGTCAAGGACTGAGGCACGACCGGTGAGACCGCCAATGATTGACGCCGGAACGGAAATGATCGAGAGCCGATGCGCGAAGACGAAGGAATCGACAAAGATATGCTGAAAGACATGGACCGCGGCGAGATCATCTCCACGATTGTGCTCTCTGCGCAAGCCCTGGCACGGATCGTCGCTCAGGAGGCACGGAATGATACTCCTGTCGCGCAATGGCGGGCCCTTGGCATTCTCGAACGAGACGGTGCAAGACGGATTGGCGAGCTCTCGACCATTTCGCGCACCACGCAGCCCTGGATGACGCGACTGGTCGGCGAGATGGATCGCGCGGGGCTGGTCACGCGCACCAGAGATCCGCTGGACTCTCGTGTCACCGTGGTCACGATCACCCCTACGGGGAGCGCCGCACTCCAGGAATGGCAACGAGGATTCCGTGAGGTACTGGAACCTCGATTCGTAGACCTCTCCGACAAAGACTGGCGGATGCTCCTCGGCACCGCCCGCATTCTGCAGGGCCATGCCCAGGAGCCACTGCCCTCCGAGGATGTCGACGCTTCGACGCGGTGAGCTTGAACTCCCGCGATGGGGCCCGGCAGCACCACATGCAATCCCTGACGCCAATTGTGCTTGTCCGGCAGAACGGGCTCCGGTCGCGTGCGGGGAGCGCTCCGTTCCTTGCAACGGACTCCTGAGCACTGTCAGTGATCCTGGTTTACCCTGCCACTTTCGCCGGCTTCATCTACCTGCACCTACTCACGACCGATCAAACAACACTGGATAGACGCGTGGTTCGGGTCGTTCTCGCCGCCTCGGCGTAGGGGCCTTCCTCGAGGCGACACCGGCCCAAGACCCGCCGACCGTCATTAGCGTCGGACCCTGACTATTGGCAGCATCGCCGTACTCAAACGTGGGTAGTCAGCACTAGAGAAGACGGCCGTGTGATCGGAATGCCAACTAAACGACTCACTACAGTTCGTCCTGTGGTTCTGCCTCCTGAATGCGGCAAGTTTGAAGGTCGTCCGGATCCAGGGAGCCATCCGCGCTGTTTCGATGTCCGCACTCCAACGCGCAGACTTCGAGAACGCTCTCACCATATGTGTTGACCCTGTGCGTGGGACGCGATTGCTCATGGACTCGCTACACACGAGTCTGGACTGCTCCGTGTCAGACTCGACGGTGACTGCAGCGCCGTAATTCATGGTCTGCCAAGGGCAACAACCACGTCCTGCCCTGCAGGTTACCCACGGCGTGAACTTCCCGTTCAGCTCAAGCCTCGTGCCACCGCCTTCGGCATCGCGCGACCATAGGGCGTGCATCTCGCCGATCAGTTCCGGCGCACGACCAGTCATTATCCTCGGCATGAAGCGCCCTCTTCAAACCATTGAGAGACGCCTGCCCAGGGGCGCGGGTGATATTCCCAGGGGAGCGCCCCTTAATATCTTGCGGTTCGCTTGGCGCGATTAGCGAGCAGCGTGCGCCGCCGCCGGAGCGACCGGCGGAAAACTACAGGCCGTGTCCGATCCTGTCGGCGACCGGACGCATGCTCGCCAACACGCTCGCGACCTTGTGCTCAGGCAGACGCTCCACTGGAGCGGCGAGAGCGAGGGCGGCGACTACGTCGCCGGTTCGCGTGCGGATCGGGACTGCGAGACCGCTCACGCCCTCTTGGTGCTCCTGACGGCAGGTGGCATAACCGTCGCGGCGCACCGACTCGAGCTCTTGCAGCAGGATGTGACCGTCGGTGATCGTCCTCGGCGTGTAGGCGTCGAGGGGGTGGGCCGCCAAGGACCGCTGAAACGCCTCACTCCGCCACGCCGCGAGCACCTTGCCCGTGGCCGTCGCGTGCAGCGGTTCCGTCTGTCCCGTGCGGACCATGAGCTGCACCGCCCGCTGAGACTCCGCCCGCGCGGCAAAGAGAACCCTGTCGCCGTCGAGCACCCCAACGAGCGCCTGCTCGCCGGTTTCTTCGGCGAGGGTCCGCAAATACAGTCCCGCAACCTCGGAGAGCGTCTCCGTCGCATTGACGGCGGAGGCGAGATAGGCGAGCCGCGGACCAAGCCGATACTTCTTGTCGTCGTCACGGGTGACGAGGCCGTACTCGCGCAGGGTCGTGAGGAGGTTGTACACGGAGGCCTTGGTCAAACCCACGTCCGCGGCCAGATCCGTCACACGGGAAGTGTTTGATCGTGCGAGCAACTCCAGGATGTCGCACGCGTTCGCAACCGATCGAACGATGCGCTCTGGCTTCTCGGTGACCATTTCCCCTGCTTCGGCGGGATGACCACTGCGGTCTCCGGATGATCCTTGCACTCTATCCACACTCGACCTCTCATCTTAGAAAAACTCCCAGAACGATTCCCGCTCTGCGGCGACCGCACTGATCTCGTCGTGCACGACTGCGCCCATCCGCAGGTAGTACACGCGGTGAGCGACCCTCAGCGCGGAACGCACGTTCTGCTCGACGACGAGAATCGACATCCCCAGCGTCTCGCATCGCTCCGCGAGCGTGGACAGGATGTCCTGGACCACAGCGGGCGCGAGCCCCACGGACGGCTCGTCGAGGAGCATCAGCTTGGGGCGAGACACGAGGGCGATGCCGAGGGCGAGCATACGCTGTTCGCCGCCGCTCAAGGATCCGGCGAGCTGCCCAGAGCGTTCCCTCAGCCGGGGGAACGTCGAAAACACGTCCTCCACCCTGTCCTCGAGATCCGCCTTAGAGAGGCCTTTCGCGCCGTAGGCCCCGAGACGGAGGTTGCTGACGACGGTGAGCTCCCGGAAGACGGGCCGCTCAGCAGCGGTGAGCGACATACCTGTGAGCACATTCGCACGCACGCTCCTGGAAGTGACGGGTGCACCGTCGAACTCGATACTCCCGGACGTTGGCTTGTTGATGCCAAGCACGGTGTTCAAGAGGGTCGTCTTGCCGGCGCCGTTGTGCCCAAGGACCGCCACGATCTCTCCGGGCCTCACGTCCAGGGTCACTCCGTGAAGAACTTCGCGCTTCGCGTACCGCACACTGATGTCGCGCACGGAGAGGAGCGGCGTCTGCACGACGCTGGATTCGATCATGATCCGAAATACCTTTCCACGAGATCGGCTTGAGCCATCAACTCGTCGATCGTGCCCGTGGCTATCACCGACCCCTGCTCGAGGAAGACGACCTGATCTGACAGGCTCGAGACCACGTGCGCGCTGTGCTCGACAAGACAGATGGCCTTTCCTGCGTTGGCGACGTTGCGGACGAGTTTGATCAATCGTTCCGTGGATTTTGGATCCACCCCGGAGGTGGGCTCGTCCAGAAGTAGCACTTCGCAGTCCGTGGCGAGGAGCCTGGCCAGCGCGACGACCTTCTGATCCCCGTACGACATCGACGTGACCGGCTGGCTGAGAAGCTCCTCGACACCGACGTCGCGCAACAGCTCCCGGGCACGGCGCTGTCTTGCCTTCTCGGTCCTGCGGGTGCGGAGCGGGCGCAGGACGACCTGCGTTGCGGATTCCCCCACGGAGACCGGCAGGCCGAGGGCCACATTCTCGTAGGCCGTGAGCGACGGAAAGAGTCGAACAGATTGGAAATACCGACCGACGCCCAGGTCTACGATTCGCTGCGGGGCCAGTCCAGTGATCGGTGCACCTCTCAGCGTCACCTCGCCTTCATCGGCCTTCAGCACTCCTGTCAGCATGTTGAAGATGGTCGTCTTGCCGGCACCGTTGGGGCCGATCAGGGCGACAACCTGCCCCGCGTGCAGATCGAAGCTGACGTCAGACACAGCCTTCAGCCCGGCGAAGCGCTTCGACAGGCCTCGCACGGTGAGGATGGGATCCGGCGCTGAACCATCTCGCGAGCGTTTCAAGGTGTCGTCGATCCTCGAGTCTAGTTCGCTCGCGTCGGGGCGGACCCGCGGCATCCGCTCTGGGAATAGCCCCCGGGGACGGAATCGGATCCCCACGATGAGGAGCGCCCCGTAGATCACACCGCGCCACGGCGCCGCCGCGTCGCTGGTCATGCCTGCGACGTTCTGCAGGAGCGGCGTGATGGACGAGATGGCGATGGCAGCGACGGTGCCGCCGAGGATGTTGCCTGGTCCTCCGAGGGCAACCGCCGCGGCGACGAGAACCGAGAGGTCGAACGTGTACGAAGTCGGCGCGACGAACTGGAAGTATGAGGCGGAGATCGCGCCGACGACGCCCATGATCGCGGAGGTCAACGCGAACGTGACGATCTTTTTGCGACCGGTGTAGCGGCCGAGGCTCTCGAGTACCCCGTCGTCGTCGCGCATGCCTCGCAGCACCCGGCCAAACGGCGACCGCGCCAGAACCGAGCACAGAAGGATGACCAGGCCAACTATGACCAGGACCGGGATGAAGGCGATTTCGGGATCCGAACCGTTTAAGTCCCCGATCTCGATCGGGGGAACCACGGTGCCGGTAGTTCCGCCCGTGATGGCCGGGAACGAACCGATCGAGCTCAACACGAGGTAGAAGAAGGCGAGTGTCAGCAGGACGATGTAGTCGCCCTTAATACGACGGATCACCGGCAGCGAGATGAGCGCGCCAGCGAGTCCCGTAACGACTCCGGCTATGAGCACCGCGACCAGGGGCGGCCAGCTGAGGCCGACGATCGGCGTACCCAGGAGGGATTCACCCGAACCGGCTGTCATCGAGTACGCGTAGGCGCCGAATGCGTAGAAGCCGGCCGTCGCCATCGACATCTGGCCCGCCGTGCCCATGAGCAGATTGAGCGCCGCCGTGAGGGCGACGATGAAGAGCATCTGAATGCCGAGGTCGGCGAGATACGAGAGGTCCATGTCAGCCCTTTCTCGGGGTCACGAGCCCGCTGGGGCGCCAGATCAGAACGACGATGAGAATCGCGAAGACCGCGATTTGCCCGATCGCCTGGGTGAAGAAATAGCCGACGCCGACGGAGACGAGCGCGAGGATGAACCCACCCGTGAGCCACCCCGCGAGCCGCTCGATCCCGCCGAGGAACATTCCGATGAAAGCGAAGAGTAGCGGCTGGATTCCCATCACGGGATTCGCCGCGAACTGCGCGGCGTTCATGTAGGCGATCAGGCCGACAATGGCGCTGCCGAGAGCGAACACCACTAGATGGACGAGCCGGACCGGCACGCCGACGGCCGTGGCGAGCGCGTGATCGCTCTTCGTGGCGAGCACCGCCTGACCGAGTCGCGTCCATCTGAGCAGGGCTGCCACGGCGAGCACCATCAGGAGGCAGATGATGCCGAGTGCCACTTGGGCCGTAGTGAATGACACCGGACCAATCGTGACCGTCGAGTCGGGCAGTCCCGCGATCTTTTGCTGTTGCGGGCCGAAGATGATCTGGATCGCATTCGGTCCGATGGTGGCGAGACCGAGCGACGCCAGGAAGATGCCCAGGCTGGCGACGCCCCGCTTTCGCAGCGGGCGGTATAGCGCGACTTCGGTGCCCATCCCGAACAACGCGGCCGTGAGCATCGCGCCCAGTGCGGCGACGACGGGTGCGCCGGGAATGACCGCCGCGATCAGCAGCGCCGAATACGCGCCCACGGTGTAGGTCACGGAGTGCGCGAAGTGGAACGTGCGCGTGGTGGAGTAGATGATGCCGATGCTGACTGCGAGAGCTGCGTACTGGAGTCCGGTCAGGACCCCCGTGGTCAACAGTTGCGCCGCGAGGCCGGCGAAGTCCGGAGCATTGTCGGTCACAGGGGTCCCTTCCAGTGGGGTGGTGCGGGCGGGCGGCGCTTAAGGCGCGCCGAGCTCCGTGGAGCCGGCAGTCAACGTGGCCAGCTTCTCGCCGATTCCGTCGATCGAGACCTTGAAGATGCCCATGGGCTTCGACACGAGGTGCGACTCGGGGTCGAAGATGAGTTCACCGTTCGTGTCGGCGGACCCGCCGTAGACGCTCGGGAAGTTTGGCTGCGCCTTGAGCTGTTCCTGCAACACCGCCCCTGTCGGGTCCTCGCCGTCCGCGACGGCCTTGACGATGAGTTGCCAGACGACGAGCGTAGCCTCGAACATGTTCGCGGCGAAGAAGTTGGGCTCCTTACCGTACTTCTCCTGGTAGGCCTCCACGAAGATCTTGTTGAGGGGGCTCGGGCCCGCGGGGACGTAGGCGTCCAGAGCGAGGAACACCTCGTCATTCAGCGCGTCGCCGGCGATTTCCTGCACTGTGGGCTGCACGAAGTCGGTCAACATGATCGGGATATCGATGCCTGCGTCACGCACCTGCTTCACGAAGTAGCCCAGGTCGGCTCCGTAAAGGGTGGTGAGGATGGCCTGCGCATTCTGCGACTTGAGTCGCGCGATGATCGACGAGAAGTCGGTCGTGCCGATGTCAGCGAAATCCGTGCCTGTGATCGTCCCGCCGTCGGAGACTTCGGGCCAGATCTCAGGGGCGACCTCCGTGAGAGCTGAGAGACCGTTCTCCTGCTGACCAACAAGCGCGAGACGTGAGGTGTCGGGGTAGTTCTCGACGATGTAGTTGAGCGCACCGGGGGTGACGTCAACGGCGAACAGCGCCATCGATGTCCAGATGAAGTCCTGACCCTCACCCTGCGCTCCGGCGCCGCCGCTCCAGAAGGTGAGCACTTCATCCTGCTGGACGAGCGGGAAGATCGCGGTCGTCGCCGCACCGTAGGACGTGATCAGGGCCTGGATCTTGTCCTGAGAGATGAGCTTGCGCACGCCGCTGATCGATGCCGGCACTGATCCGTTGTCGTGATCACTCACGCCGACTGAGAGGTTCGGGCCGCCAGAGGCAAGAATGAGTTCGGACGCGAGTTCGGCACCGCTGAGCATGTCCTGCCCGATGGAGGCTCCGATTCCGCTCACCGCTGCGTTCACGCCGAGATTGAACTCGATGCCCTGCCCGGAATCTGGGCCGCCTTCGCCGAAGATAGGCGTGAGCGGGCCGGTCGTCTGGCCGTCACCGGCCTCGCCGCTGCTGTCTCCGCCGTCCCCTGCGGAGCAGCCGGCGAGAGCCGACGCTGCGAGGACGATCGAGGCTGTCGCGGCGATGGCTCCACGCCACCCCCGCCACTTCTGGGTTGATGAATTGTTCACACTGTTTCCTTTCGGTGGTCACTGCGCTGTGATGAGGTGAAACTGGAGCTAGAGACTGACGGAGGCAAGCGCGGCCGCGGCGATCGCGACGTCTTGGTCGACCGACCCTCCCGAGACTCCGAGGCCGCCGATGACTGTGTCACCGCTCTTGAGCACGAGCCCGCCGGGAATGGCGGTGAGCACGTGGGAGTGGCTCACCGGGGCGGTGTAGAGGGGGTTACCCGGCTGCACGGCCTCGACGATGCCTGCGGTGTCGACCTGCATCGCTGCCGAGGTGAACGCCTTGTTCTGTGAGATCTCGACGCTGACGAGAGGCGAGCCCTGTACGCGTACGAACCTTGCAAGCACACCACTGGCATCGACGACCGCGATACTAACCGGGATGCCGAGTTCGAGAGCGTGCAATTCAGCGGCGGCGGCGAGTCTCGCCGCGAGGTCTTGAGTCAGAGCGTGCATGGCGCGCCCCTACTCCGCCCGTAGCCATGCCGCGAGCCGCTCGCCGATGGCGTAGCACGACAGATTGGTGAGAGCGTTCGTGATCGTGGGCATGATCGATGCATCGGCTACATAGACCCCATCGACTCCGCGGAGGCGCAGTCGATCGTCGACAACTGCCAGGGGATCGGACTCCGGCCCCATCCGGCAGGTGCCGGCGGCGTGATAGCCGGTGGCTACGTTGGCCTTTATCCACACATCCGACTCCGGCGTCTCGAGCCACGCCAGCAGGTCCCCGCCAGTGATCGCGGGCGCAGGATAGACGATCTCGTTCAGGAGCTCGGCGGCCGCGCCTGTGGTCGCGAGATCCACGAGCGCGTGGTAAGACTCCTTGATACGGGCGACATCATGTGGATCCCCGAGGAAGTTCACGTGAATGTCGGGCTCAGCGTGCGGATCGGCGGAGGTGAGCTCGAGCCATCCGCGCGATTCGGGCTTGCCCAGCAGCGCCTGCAGCATGACCACGTCAACAGTGTCGGAGTCGATGGTGAAGTTCAGCGCCGCCCTGCCGACCTGACCCGTGATGAAAGTGAGATCGTTCTTACCAGTCGATGACGAGAACCGCGTCATCATGCGGAATCCGTGCCGCGCGGGATCGGACGCCGCCGCAGCGGCGACCAGTGCCACGAACGGGTGGTCCTGGAGATTGCGACCGACGCCGGGCAGATCGACGACGGGTTCGATGCCGTGCGAGCGGAGGTGCTCAGCGGGACCGATGCCTGACAGCATGAGCAGCTGGGGCGATTTGACGCCTCCAGCCGAGAGCACCACGCGGTCGGCACGCACGATCTCGCGGCCGTCGGGGCCTTCGACCTCGACACCCACCGCCCGCCCGTTCTCGATCACGATCCGGAGTGCCGTCGTGGACGATCGGATCTCAAGGTTTTCGCGCGAGCGTGCCGCGTTGATATAGCGGACGAGCGTGCTTCCGCGGAGGCTTCCCGTCTGGTTGCGGGGAATTGATCCCCATCCTGCGGCCCCCGGCGCATTGATGTCGGGCGACGCTTGGATGCCGCGGCTCTCCATTCCTGAGGCCAGGGCGCGGAGAGCGTCCGGCCAATCCTCGGGCGACAGCCGGAAGATGTCGACCGGTCCGGAATCGCCGTGGTAGGGATCGCTTCCGAAGTCCTTGTCGGTCTCCATCGCGACGAACACCGGGAGCATGTCGTCCCACCCCCAGCCTTCGTTCCCGGCCGCGAGCCACTCATTGAAGTCGTCCGGCGTCCCCCGGACGCCGACGCTGGCGTTCGTGGCCGACGAACCCCCGACGACCTTGCCGCGAGGATAGAACGTCTTCGGGCGCAGGTCGGTCGGCTCTACGAAGTAGGCATCGATTGCCCAGTTGTGATCGATGAGATTCGGGTTAAACGCATCCAGCAGCGTAGGTGTCATCACATCGGGCGACACATAGTCCGGGCCCGCTTCGATGAGAATCACGCGCTGACCGGGGTCTTCGCTCAAGCGGGAGGAGATCACGCCTCCCGCGCTGCCGGCTCCGATAACCACCGTCGTCGTACGGCCGTCACTACTGGCCATGAGAACTCCTTTGTTCGCTAGAAATTTCGCTAACTTGGATTGCCACTGGCTAACAACCCGATCCGCGTCCATTCTGCATGGAGTGCTCGTTCGTGTCAACGATTCCAGTGATCGTTCCTCAAGTATCCCGGAAGTACGGGGTGGCCTTCGACTATCTCGCCGTCAATGACTGGTTGACAACGCGAACATATGTATGTTGATAATTGCTCGTGTTAGCTGATAGCAGACAAGGAAGTCATATGCACACCTGGAAATTGGATGACCACGGTTCGGACGCCGGATACGCAGAGGGACCAGTGCTCCTGGAGGATGGCGGCCTGTTGACCGTGGCAATCGACCGCGGCGAGATCCTCGAGTGGCGTGATGGCACCGCGACGGTCATCGCGGTGCCTGCGGGCGGGCCCAACGGTCTCGCCCGCGATCGCAGCGGTCGCCTGTTCGTCGCGCAGAACGGCGGCCAGCATCCCGGCGTCCCGACGCCTGGCGTGACCGGGGGTGTGCAGACGGTCGTGAATGGCAGCGTCGATTGGCTGAGCACCGAGCCCACCTCGCCCAACGATCTGGCGTTCGGCCCGGACGGACTGCTGTACGTCACAGATCCCACACGCAAGCCCGAACGTGACGAGGGGCGAATCTGGCGCATCCAACCAGATTCCGGTGAGGCCGAACTACTGCTCACCGTCGACTGGTACCCGAACGGCATCGGGTTCTCGGATCGAGACGACCTGCTCTGGCTCGCGGACACCAGACACGGACGCATCGTCACATTCCGCCTCGACGAGCACGGACTCGGCGACGAGCGCACCTGGGCCATGACGGGCGACGCGCTCCCCGATGGATTCGCCTTCGACACCGACGGCAACCTGCACGTGTGCTGCGTCGGGCTCGGTCAGGTCGAGTCCGCCGTCATCGTATTCAACGCGGATGGAACGCAGATCGCCAGGGCCGAGCTGCCCGCATCGTCCCGTTTCATCACCAACCTCGCGATCGACCAAGCCGGCAGGACGTGGGTGACCGACTCCGACCGACAGCGAATCCTCGTCGGCCACTGGGGCGTCTCCGGCCTTCCCCTGCACCCCTTCCGCTGAGACCCTCGCATCAAAAAAGGAGAAAGGCACATCATGACTGTTCGAATCGGTTGCGCCACGGGCTGGTCCCGTGACCAATTCCACCCGGGCCGCGAGCTGCTCGACAAGGGAGACCTCGATTATCTCTTTTTCGACTCTATGTCGGAGCTGACCATGAGTGCGGCTCAGGTCGCACGCGCGGCCGACTCATCGCTCCCCGAGTACGACCCGTATCTCGTCCCACGGCTCGGCCCTCTTCTGAAGATGAGCCTCGAGCGAGGCACACGTCTGCTCACCAACTCGGGCTGGCTCGATCCGGAGGGTGCGGCCGAGGCGCTCGCCGCCGAAGCGCGGCGCCAGGGCCTCATCGGGTTCACGATCGCTTACATCACTGGCGGTGACCTTCGCGAACGCTTGGCGGAGACGGATCTGACGTCCTTCGAGACCGGTCAGCGGTTCGCGGAGATCGCCGACCGCGTGGTCTCCGCCGAGGCCTACCTCGGCGCACAGCTCATCGCCGAAGCGCTGCGGGAGGGCGCACACGTGGTGCTGACGCCCCGCGTCACCGACGCCAGCCTTGTGCTCGGGCCGCTCCTCAACGAGTACGGGTGGGCGGAGGACGATTGGGAGCATCTCGGATGGGGCATCGGCATCGGCCACCTTATCGAGTGCGGCGGTCAGGTGTGCGGCGGTTACTACGCCGATCCCGGATACAAGGAGGTCCCCGACCTCGCCGATCTCGGGTATCCCATCGCTGAGATCGACGAGGACTCGGCGATCATCACCAAGCTCAAGGGGACCGGAGGTCTCGTCTCCGTGGGAACGGCTCGCGAACAGCTGCTTTACGAGGTCAACGACCCCTCGAACTACTTCAATCCCGATGTGACATGTGACCTCAGCCAGCTCACGTTCCAGCAGGTGGGACGCGACAGGGTCAAGGTGGCGGGCGGGACCGGGCGAGCCAAGCCCGAACAGCTCAAGGTGCTCGTGGGAGTGCAGGAGGGCTATATGGCAGAGGAGATGATGTCCTTCGCGGGACCGGGGGCCTATGAGCGCGCCGAACTAGCCAAGGACATCGTGCGTACGCGGCTTGCCCGCGAAGGGGTCGATCTGGCCCGGGTGCGCTTCGACTACATTGGCCTCAACTCAGTCCACCGCGAGGCGACCCCCGAGGTGCAGCCCGACCTGTACGAGTACATCGTTCGAATCGCGATCAGCTCGCCCGATCGATCCGAAGTCGACAAGCTTCGCTACGAAGTCGACCCGATGGCGACGTCGGGCCCGGCGGCGACCGGCAAATGGGGACCCATGGGCACCCGGGTTCGCCCAGTCGTCGGACTGCACTCGGCTTACATCGACCGCGACCTCGTCCCCTCCACCCTCCACACGATCACCGTCTAGGAGACCATAATGAAGACCGTCACACTCCGTGAAGTCGCACAATCTCGTGCAGGCGAGAAGGGCGACGACGTCCAACTCTCGGTGATTGCCTACCGGGACGAGGACTACGCGCTCATCCGTGACCAGATCACCGCAGACGTCGTCGCGAGGCGATTCGGGAAGATCCTCATCGGCGGGATCGACCGTTACGAAGTACCCGGGATCGCCGCGATCAATTTCGTCCTTCACAACGTCCTCGGCGGGGGGCGGTCCCGGACGATCGCCTTCGAGGAGTCAGGGAAATCGCTCTCCTCCGTCGCCCTGCAGATTCCGATCGAGGTCCCTGACGACTACATCGGGCGTGCGGAGCGCGTGCGTCAGGGAGAGCCAGCCATATAGACGTCGCCTGCGTGCTCCGCGGATCGGGTGGCTTCGCGGAGCATGCAGAGCGTGGAATCATCCGGTCGGCGGGTGCCGCAAGGATCCGGGGGCGAGAGCGCAGCGACGCACCCCACACCACTCCCCTCTGTGTTGCGTTGGCCGGATGAGTCCATCGTGACTGCCCCTATCAAGTGGCAAAAGTCGTCACGCTCTTCGACAGTTCTTGCGCGCGCCCCGGGATCTCTACTTGTGCGTTGCGGTGCTCGATGCTTTAACGATCGAACTAAAGCCGCCGGTCAAGTCCTGGGACGTGGTGTATCGGTGATCGTGTGATCCCTCGTGTCGAGGTCAGGCTGTGAGGGCCCGAAGGTCGGGTTCGATCACCTCCTCTGTGGTGGGTTCGCCGACGCGGCGTGCGGCGGCGAGGGCGTCGAGGCCGAGGTAGCGGCGTTGCTCGGCCCACTCGTCGTGTTGCTCGGCGAGGACGGCGCCGACGAGCCGGATGATCGCGTCGCGGTTCGGGAAGATGCCCACGACGTCGGTGCGGCGGCGGATCTCCCGGTTGAGGCGTTCGTTCGGATTGTTGGACCAGATCTGCCGCCAGATGCTCTTCGGGAACGCGGTGAACGCGAGGATCTCCTCACGTGCGGCCTCGAGGTGCTCGAACGACCTGGGGAGCTTGTGCTCGAGCGCGTCCAGGACGCGGTCGAACTGGGCGTGCACGGACTCCGCGTCGGGCTGGTCGAAAACCGTGCCCAGCAGGGTCTTCACCCATGGCCACGAGGACTTTGGGGTCACGCTCATCAGGTTCGCCGCGTAGTGGGTTCTGCACCTCTGCCAGGACCCGCCGACGGTCGCGCCGATCGCTGCGACCAGACCTGCGTGTGCGTCGGACGTGACGAGCTTCACGCCGGTCAGGCCTCTCGCGACGAGGTCGCGCCAGAACGTCAGCCAGCCGGCGCCGTCTTCGGTCGAGTTGACTTGCAGACCGAGGATCTCGCGGTAGCCGTCGGCGTTCACGCCGGTCGCGACCAGCACCGCGACCTTCACGACCCGGCCGCCCTCGCGGACCTTCATGGTGAGCGCGTCGGCGGCGACGAACGAGTACGGGCCGGCGTCCAACGGCCGGGTGCGGAACGCGGTCACCTGCTCGTCAAGGTCGCGCGCCATCTCCGACACCTGCGACTTCGACAGCCCGGTGATCCCGAGGGTCTTCACCAGGTCATCCATCCGACGGGTGGACACGCCGAGGAGGTAGCTGGTCGCGACCACGGTGGTCAGTGCGGCCTCCGCGCGGCGGCGGCGTTCCAGCAGCCACTCCGGGAAGTAGGTGCCCTGCCGGAGCTTGGGGATCTTCACGTCGATGGTCCCGGCGCGGGTGTCGAAGTCGCGGTGGCGGTAACCGTTGCGACGGTTCACCCTGTCGTCGCTGATCGTGCCGTAAGCGGCGCCGCAGATCTGGTCCGCGTCCGCGGATAGCAGCTGGTTGATGAACGTGCCGAGCATCTCCCGCAGCAGATCGGGAGACGCCTGCGCGAGGTGGTCTTCGAGGAAGCGGGCAGGGTCGATATCGTGGGGTGAGACGGTCATCGTCGGGGTCCTTTCGAGATGGATGTGAAGAGTTCTCTCGAAGGATCACGCGGTGACCGTCGCTACGTCCGCAGCGACACGGTCACCCGATCCGTACACCACCTTGCCGGACGCCACCAAGCCGCCGCACGACCGATCGAGAGCTGGGGATACGGTCCCAGTCTCAGCTTGCGCCTAGTGCACCTCGAAGATGGATCGTGCGAACGCGTCTACAGATCTGTTGAACTCATCAGGCTTCTCCCAATAACTGGAGTGTCCGGTCTGCGGGATGACGGTGAGCTGGGATCCCGGCACGTGGCTTGCGAGAATACCCATTATCTGCGGGGGTGACAGTAGATCCTCGTCTCCGGCGATGAACAGAGTCGGAATGCCGATCTGCGCGAGCCCTGCTGCCGTGTTCCGATGCTCGAAGGTGTAACTGCTGGGCGGCGTCTGGCGGGCTGCAAGGTGGACTTGCAACCAATCTTGAACCCCCAGAGGTGTTGTCGCTCGGTAGGTAGCCGATAGTTCAAGGACATGCCCTGGCAGTTCCAATATTTCCGGGGACCAAGTCGTACCCAGCAACGCCTGATACCTCGGGTCGGCGAGCCCCCCCATGCTGTTCGCGACAACGAGGCCGGCTAGCTCCTGCGGGTTCCGCGTGGCGTGTTCAAGCGCTACGAAGCCCCCCATCGCGGCGGCAACGATGATGTGCTTCCCAACCCCCAGTTCGAGAGTGAGTGAAGCAAGGTCCGACACCAGATCCGCTGCGTCAACGATGTGGGATGCAGCGGGGGAGTTGCGGCTACCGCGCTGGTCGTACACCACGCAACGGTACCCGGCCTCGGTGAAGTACGGCAGCTGGCCACGCCACCCTTCTGATGAGCCAGTAGCTGCGTGGACGAACACGAGCGCACCGCGCTGCTTTCCACGAGCGAGGTGGTCTTCGAACCAGAGGCTTGCGTTGTGAACGTCAAGGTACATAGTTATTCGCTGATTTCAGGAATGGCGGTACTAGAGTTTGCTCGCCCGTGCGGGTATCGGATCCGAACCAATCCGGCGAACAAGGCTGAGGCGATCACCAGCCCGGCCCCGACAAGAAGTGCCGTCTGGTATCCGTCCCCGAGCGTAGGGGCAACGATCAATGGTCCGAGCATCTGACCCACCCCATAGATTGCGGTGAGTATTGCGACGGCTCGAGGGCTGCCCAGATGTCGCCCTGCTGCGAGCACGAGGGTGGTGATCCCGACGAACGTGCCCCCAAACGTCACGGCAGAGATCAGGGCAGCGACGACATTGTCGGTGAACGCGAGCAACGCGATGCCAACTGCTTGGATGACCAACGCCACGGTAATGAGGGTAGGTCTGGAGGTTCGAGTACTGAGGGACATCCAGATCGCACAGGATGGGACCGCGGCGATTCCGACGATGGTCCATACTCCGCTTGCGAGCCAGTTCGGTTGCGTCGCGGCGATCGCGGCGACCAGGAAAGTGCCCGACACAATGTATCCGGCACCTGAATCGGCCTGACTTTCGTTCCTATCGGGAGCCTTGTCCAGCAGGTGCCGGATTGGCTGATTCCAGGTCAGCGTAGTACGCGTCTTCGACCTCGATCGGGGTGCGCATGTCGAGCTCGCCGTGGAGGCGCTGATTGTTCCACCACCACACGTACTCAAGGGTTGCTAGCTCGACCTGCTCGACGGTTCGCCAGGGGCCGCGCTGACGGATCAGCTCGGTCTTGTAGAGACCGTTGACCGCCTCCGCGAGGGCGTTGTCGAACGAGTCGCCGACGGTCCCGGTGGAGGGTTTCGCGCCGAGTTCCTCGATCCGATCGGTGTAGACCACGGCGAGGTAGTTCGATCCGTGATCGGCGTGATGAACCAGGCCGTCGAGGCGTCCGCCGGCGTCCCAGGCGGCCATATCGAGCGCCCGTAGTGGCAGGATGTCGGACTTGAGCGTGGCTGCGACGTTCCAGCCCACGATGCGACGCGAATAGACATCGGTGACGAACGCGACATACGCGAACCCGGACCATGTTGCGACGTATGTCACGTCAGCGACCCAGAGGCGGCGCGGGCCGGGGGCAGTGAACCGGCGTTGCACGAGATCCTTCGGCTTCTCCGCTGCCGGGTCGGACTTCGTCGTGAACATCCGCTTGGACCGCTTCACGCCCTCCACCCCGGCGAGCCGCATGAGCCGTTCGGTCTGATCGCGACCGATCTCCCACCCTTGCCGCCGCATGAGTGCGTGCATCTTCCGGCGTCCGTAGACGCCGTAGTTCTCCGCATGTAGGCGAGCGACCTCCGGCACCAGCAGGTCGTCGCGCAGCTGCCTCGCTGACGCCGCACGGCTGACAGCGGCGCGGTAGCCGCGCGCGGTGAGGAAGCCCTGGACTGCCGGTTTGAGGACCCGGCAGATGAGCTCGACCCCGAAACGATCCCTGTGTTCATCGATGAACCGGACCATCTCGGTCAGGGGCGGTCGAGCTCCTTCGCGAAAAACACGCTCGCAGCCTTGAGGATCTCGTTGGCCTTGCGCAGTTCGGCGTTCTCCTTCTGCAGCCGCTTGATCTCCACCGCCGCGTCCGTCGTCAGCCCGGGCTTGACACCGGCGTCGACCTCGGCCCGGCGCTGCCACAGTCGCAACGTCTCCGGGCTCATCCCCAGCAGCCCAGCCACATGCCTAACCGCGCTCATCATCGTCGGGTGCGACGGCCGCGTCTCCGCGAGCATCCGCAACGCCCGCTCACGCATCTCCGGCGAATACTTCCTGTTCATCGTGTTCCATCCTTGCTTGAAGAACGGAACGAAAGTCAGGCCGATTCACTCCTTTGAGTTAATTAATGTTTGATTAAGGAATACCACGCACACTTTAGTTTGTCGAGCGCGATTTGACAACCGGCTCACATGAAACGTTTATCTTGTTCGAATCACGTTGCCCAGCGCGCATAGACCCGGGCTGACTTCTGGGCTGGCGCCGCAGATCGAACCGGCGGGCTTCCTTCGCGTGTCGCTGAACGACACACCCGACAGCGAATCACTGGTGGCGCTGGCGGCTCCAGGTTCGGCGGCTCAATCGATGAATTTTGTGGCCGGCATTATCCCGACGGACGGACATTTCCGTGACCGGCGGCGATGTGAAACTTGATGGCCTGTCGGTCGAGCGGGCAGTTCTCGTGGTCGACTCAGGGGCTGAGGCCAAAGCGGGGCTGCGTTTCGTGACTCGATTGTCGAGTTGCGCAGGCGCGCCGATCTCCGTGTCGTCTGGGCGCGCTAGGTCCGAGGTGGCGAGCGCGCAGTGGAATCCTTCGCGAAGTTGCTCGGCTGGCTTGACCGTACGTGACGGCGGCGCCGCTGTGTGAGCCGCAAAGAGAGCGTTGGGATGGGTCGGTTCTGATGGCGGTCTACCGTGAGGCGTCGTTGACGCTTCGGCGGGATAGTCGGGTCGCCGGTACCTTTCTGCCAGTGGTCTTGCTCCTAGATTCATTCAACCGAATGCGGTGTCCTGGGGGTGCTTGTAGCCTTCGACTGATCGCTCTGCGAACACAGCCAGAGAGTCCCTCCGGGTCGTCCGTGATGCTGCGACTGTTGGGGGCTTCCAGCGCCGGGCGACTATCACAGTGATCGGCGCGATCCGGAGATGTAGGTCGGTTCCGTGAAAGACTTCACGCATGTCAAGACCGCGTAGACAGGAAGCCCGCCGTGCAGAGCTTGTGGAGATCGTCGCCAAGCTGCTTGTTTCGGAAGGGTCGACCGGCGCCCGGATCGTCGACGTAGCTCGCGCCGCGAGTATTACGCCAGCAAGCGTCTTGTACTACTATCCGTCGATTTTCGATCTTTATTCGGCTGCGTACTCGGTGGTGACTGAGCAGTTCGTGAAGGACCGACGCCTTCTGGTAAAACGGAAGGACTCAGCGACTGCTCAGCTGGTTAAGTGCATTCAGCTCGGCGTGCCGACCCCCGGAACTGCGTCGTATTCTGCTGCGGTTCTGCTTGGTGAGTTGTCGAGTCTCGCGAACCATCGGGCTGAAGTACGCGAGTCCGCGCAACAGTTCGAAACCGATCAAGTCGAGCTCTTCGCTGAAATACTCGAGAGCGGCGTCGTCTCCGGGGACTTCTCTCCAGCGCTCGAGTTGCAAAGCTGTGCGCGACTGTTGCTCGCAGCCGAGGACGGGTTGGCAACTTCGGTGTTGGCGGGCCGGACAACCGCCGAGACCTCGACAGACCTGCTGGTTCGCAATGCCAGCCTCCTCGTCGGACAACAGTTGGATGTGAGGGAGTAACTTAGCGGCTCCTGGAACCATCCGGCGACGGCCTCGGCCCGGCGGAGGACCGAACATCGCAGGCACGATCGGTGAGGCCCACCAATCATCACTCTGGTTGGAAACCGATGCAGCTTTGTAGCCAATGGGCTGCACGGTCATGGCTAATTTGGCTTTTGTGAGTAAGAGCGACGCAGCAGGGTAGCGATCCCGATCACGACCTCCAGACCGCCACGAGGGGAAACCCGACCTGCGGCAGGAACGTCGTCGAAAGGCCGCCTTCGGGGACATCCGTCGTCTGGAGGAATTCACTGAGGAACTCCTTCTTCTGACCCGGCCCCACGCGAGCTGTGCCGAGAACCAGGTGTACATGCCCGCCCAGGCGATGATGACCGCGTAATAGCCGGCGATCACCAGGTAGATCAGCGCCTGCCACCATCCGAGCGGCTCGGCCGTCGGCGCACGCGGCCCGACGCGAGGAGCGCGGATCCGCGGAAGCGATGCCCGATCGCCTAGTCCATGAACAACAGTGGGATGCCCGCCGTCAGCAGCGCGCAAAGATGGGCGATGAGGAATGCACCACCGCCTCCCCCATACGCGACGTACGGGACCCGCCAGATGATCCCGGGGCCTACGGCGGAACCGATCACCGAAAGGATGAACACGTTCCGCGGTCTTGCGCTTGTGGGCCTGCGTCGTTGCGGTCGCCACCCCGCGACCCTACCCGGGCCCGAAGGAGATGTCAGCGAGCGCGATGCCGATGAGGTGCGGCACTCTGGGCTTCCTCCCCGTGGCTCCGTTCCACTCCGGCGCACCTAGGTGAGCATGGTGAGCGGGTTCTCGACGCGGCGTTGGAATGCCGCGAGCAACTCAGCGGCCACGGCCCCGTCGAGCACCCGATGATCGGCGGACAACGTGACCGTCATCACCGGAGCGATGATGACGTCCCCGTTCGCATCGACGACCGGCATCTTGCGGGATGCTCCGACGGCGAGGATGCCGGACTGGGGCGGGTTGAGAATGGCTGTGAACTGCGATGTGCCGTACATTCCGAGGTTCGAAACAGAGAAGCTTCCACCTTCGAGCTCGTGCTGTTTGAGCCGTCCGGTACGCGCCCGTTCGGCCAGGTCGGCCACGCTCGCGCTGACGGCGGAGAGCGACATGCGCTCGACGCCGCGCAGCACCGGCGTCGTCAGACCACCATCAGTGGCGACGGCGACCGAGATCTCGGCCGAGGAGAACTGGCGGATGCCCTCCTCATTCCAGATGGCGTTGGCGGACGGCACGTCCATGAGTGCACCGGCCACGGCCTTCAGCACGAAGTCGTTGACCGAGATCCTCCGCGGCGAGGTCGCGTTGATCTCGGCCCGCAGGGCGAGCAGCGCCTCGACACGGCAGTCTGCGACGAGGTAGAAGTGCGGCACCGTCGCCTTGCTCTCGGTGAGCCGACGGGCGATCGCCTTGCGCATTCGATCGAGCGGAACGAGGACGTAGTCCGCGGATTCCGTTTTCGAGTTGGCCGTGCGCGGCGGAGTACTCGAGGGGGCGGCCGGCGGCGCAACGGCCACAGCGGCACTCAGGTGCCTTTCGAGGTCGCGACGCACAATACGGCCGTTCGGTCCGGTGCCTGAGACTTCCGCGATCTCGATGCCCTGCTGAGCGGCCAGCCGGCGAACGAGTGGGCTCGCGAACAACCGGCCGCCGTCTGCCTGGACGGGACTCGCCGCAGCGCCCGCGGCTGGCACCGCGGGAGCGGGTGCAGGCGTAGCCACAGGTTCGGGAGCCGCCGGCGCGGCGACCTCCGCGCCGGCGGCGGCGAGGGCCCGCTCGATGGCGTCTACACCTTCGCCCAGGGCCGTCATGACCATGATCGGCTCGCCGACTGCGACGTTGTCGCCTTGGCGAACGAGCAGCCGGCCGATCGTGCCTTCGATCTCCGCGGAAAGTTCAACGGTCGCTTTGTCGGTCTCGATCTCGGCGAGCGCCTGGCCGACACCAACGGCGTCGCCCACAGCCACGAGCCAGGTCTGGATGGCTGCTTCTGTCGCGCCCGCCAGGACTTCGGGCATCCGAATGATCTCAGCCATGTCAGCGCCCGAATCCCGCGCGCACGGCCTCGAGGCCGGCGACCACTTCTTCTGTGCGGGCGATGGCGGCACGCTCCAGGACGCGGGAGATGCTCGGCGATGCCTCCTCGCCGGTGACCCGCGCAACGGGCTGGTCGAGCCAGTCGAAGTAGCGGCGCTGGATCTCGTCCGACAGCCATGCTCCGTACGAAGTACCTTGTGAGCCCTGTTCGACGATGAGGACGGCGTTGGTCTTCTTGATGCTCTCGCCGATCGTGGTCCAGTCGATCGACGCGCGATCGAGCCAGCGCAAATCGATCAGGTCCGCATCCACACCCGTCTGCTCGATCGCCTGCTTTGCATGAGCGACCATCGAGAGGTAGCTGATGACGGTGACTTCCGTGCCCTCGCGCAACAGGGCGGCCGTGCCCGGCGGGATCACGTAGTCGAGGTCGCCGGTCGGCACTTCATCGGCCGTTCCGTACAGGTCGACGTGCTCGATCACGAGCACGGGATCCTGTAGGGCGAGGGCGGCGTTCATCAGCCCGACGTAGTCCGCTGCGTTCGAGGGGGCGACGATACGCCACCCCGGGCTGGTCGCGAAGATTCCTGCAGGATCCATCAGGTGTTGCGAGCCGTAGCCGGAGCCCATGGCCACCTTCGTGCGCAGCACGAGCGGCACCGGATTGTCGCCGCCGAACATGTGGCGCGCCTTTCCGATCTGGTTGAACACCTGGTCCGCTGCGACCCACATGAAGTCGGGGTACATGAATTCGACAACCGGGCGGAAGCGGCCGTCGAGTGCGAGGCCACCGGCCAGGCCGATGAAGGCATTCTCGCTGATCGGCGTACCCAGTACGCGCTCGTCACCGTACTTCTTCGCGAGACCCTTGGTGGCGCCGTTGGTGCCGCCGTTGAGCCTGTGGACGTCTTCGCCCATGATCACTATGCGCGGGTCGACCTCCATGCGGCGATCCATGACCTGCGAGACGGCGTCGACGAGCTTGACCGCTCGCCGCGCCGGATCGTCGTCTAGCCCGGGGAGGCCGTCGAGCTCGCTGGCGTCTCCACGGACGCCGACGTTGACGAAGCTGGTCTCCGGCCACAGCTCTGGGCGGATGCGGCGTTTGCCGGGGGTGTCCGGGTCGGATTCAAGCAGACGATCGACTGATTCCGTCATCGCTTGCTGCACGCGGGCGCGCAGCGCGGCCACGCCCTCCGCGTCGATGAGGTCGCGTTCGATCATCTTGGAAGCGACCAGATCGAGGGGGTCTCGGGCACGCCACACTGCCTCCTCCTCCTTGGTGCGGTAGCCGAAGGCACTACCCGGGTACGGGCCGTTCTGGTGGAAGAAGCGGTACACCTCGGCCTCGATGATCGTGGGCCCCTCTCCCGCACGCATCCGCTCGGCCGCTTCCCGGGTCGCGAGGTAGACCGCGAGCGGGTCCATGCCATCGACGCGCCACGACGGAATACCGAAGCCCTGACCACGCACCGAGAACCGCGGGTCCGCCGTCGCCTCGCTGGCGTGCGTGGAGACCGCGTAAAGATTGTTCTCGACGAAGAAGCAGACCGGTAGCTTCCACGCCGCCGCCAGGTTCATCGATTCCAGCACGGAGCCGATCTGGGCGGCACCATCACCGAAGTAGTTGATCGTCAGATCGGTAGTGCCGCTGTGCTTCTGGGCCCAGGCGTTGCCTGCCGCCATCGGAGCGCCGCCGCCAACGATTGCGTTCGTGCCGAGCGCGCCCGCCTCGAACCACTGCAAGTGCATCGACCCACCTCGCCCGCGGCAATAGCCGCTGGCGAGACCGAGAATCTCCGAGAGGGTGCGGTCGAAGATCGTCTGAATGGCGGGAGTGATGGGCTGTGCCGGGTCGATGCCATCGGGGCTCACGTGCGTCAGCGCCTTCGCCAGGAACTGATGATGCCCGCGGTGAGATCCGTTGACCCCGTCCGTGGAGCGCAGACCGACGATGGAGCCGACGGCGCCGCCCTCCTGGCCGATGCTCGAATGCGCCGGCCCGTGAACGAGTCCCTCTCCCGCAAGCTCGAGCACCGTCTCCTCGAACGAGCGGATCAGATGCAGCTCGGCCAGCATCGTGCTCAGCAGAGTCGGATCGGCGGCATTCCAGTCCGCGGGCGTAGTGGTCAGTTCGAACCAGTCCGCGCCCGTCTGCAGTCGCTTCTTCTTCGGCATCCTCGCCACTTTCCCCTCGTGAGCGGTCACATTTCCGCCAAGTTGGATCCAACCCTCGCAGAGGATTTGATCCAATGCAACCCATATTCGCCACTTTGCCAACCAAACCTAGGCGTATCCTAGGGTTCTGGATACAATCCTCGGGGAGAGGATGCTGAACATGAAGCCCAAAGGAATACCCGGCGTACGCGGAACCGATCACATCGGATTCACGGTGCCTGACCTCGACGAGGCGCACGCCTTTCTCGTCGACGTCATCGGGTGCACGCAGATCTACGCGCTCGGTGCAAAGGAATCCGACAGCAACTGGATGCACACGCACCTGGGTGTTCATCCACGAACCGTCATCCGAGAGATTCGCTTCTACCGGCTGGGCAACGGCGCGAACTTCGAGGTCTTCCTGTACGAATCAGCGGATGGCCAAAACCCGCAGCCACGCAACAGCGATATCGGCGGCTATCACATCGCGCTCTACGTCGAGGATCTCGATGCCGCAGTCGAGTATCTCCGGGCGAATCAGGTCGAGGTCATGGGCGATCCGACCTCCAGTAAGCAGTCCGCAGAAGGACAGCGCTGGGTCTACTTTCGCAGTCCCTGGGGACTCCAGTTCGAACTGGTGAGCTTTCCCGAAGGCAAGGCATACGAGAATGGTGCCGACCAGTTGCTCTGGCATCCGGCGAACCCGGGACGCTGACGGAGGACGAAAGATGACACCCGCTGCAACGGCCCATGGGGCCACCGGCGCAAGGATCGCGGCGGGCCTTCGGCTGTCGATCCTTGACGGAGCATATGCCCCCGGGGAGCGGATCCGCCAGGACGAACTCGCTGAGAAGCACGGGGCGAGCAGGCTCCCCGTGCGGGAAGCACTGCGCATGCTCGAAGCGGAGGGGCTTGTCACACTCATCGCGAACACCGGCGCGTGGGTATCGAAACTGAGCGCCACCGATTGTGAGGAGATGTACCAGATGCGGGAGCGGCTCGAGCCGTTGCTGCTCCGACTGAACGTTCCACTCCTCACCGAGGAAGAGATCGATGACCTCGACTTCCTCGCCGACAGAATGGAGACCTCGAACGACGTCGAACGATTCCTCCGACTTGATCGCGAATTCCACCTTTCGTGTCTCGACGCCGCACCCACCACCGTCCTCGGAGACACGGTGAAGTCGCTGTGGAATCGCACCCAGCACTACCGCCGCGCGCGGTGACGAGGCTGTACTACTCGGACGGCGACCGCAGCGTCCACCACGATCACCACCTCATCGTCAGCGCAATGCGACGCCGCGACCCAGAGGAAGCCGAAAGGGCACTTGCCGGGCACATCCGCCGCAGTCGACTCGAGCTCCGTCGCCACCCCGAAGTCTTCACCGTCGACTGACGCGCGATTCAGCGACCAACAATGTGCGGCCGTGCTCTGGAGAGAATCTCCCGCACACTCACTCGCCGGTCAAGGCCATCCTCGCGGCAATGGCTTCCGCGATCACCAAAGCTCCAGGCACCTGCGCGGCGGGAACCTCTGGGATGTCGCACATCCGAGGCAGCGGGATCGGAGTGGGGAAGAGCATCTTCGTACTGGCAGTCTCATAGTCAGATCCCCAAGCCGCCGCATGGCGAAGGCGCAGCTGACTCACACTCAGACCCGTAGAAGGACACCATCAACGACCAGGAGGGCCGCATGGCATCGACCCGAGCGCGTGGCAATCGACGTGACTTGGCGCATGCGTAGCTACCCGACGGACGGTGTCGCGGTCGCGGTCGCTGCGACGACACGGTCTCACGTGGCTCAAGCCCGATGCCCCCGCAGGGTTGACGCTTGCGGCGGTTGTGTTTCGCCGATTGATCTCAATCGACCAGCACGTCCGCCGCCGCCGCCTTCGGATCCGAATCGACAAGCCCCCGATCGCCCCGCTTCGCACAACGCGGCGCTGTCCTGGCACGCTATCTCGTCGCGATCCCCAAGAGCGCCCAGATCTCCGGAAGGTGCGAACCGGCGAGCGGCCGCTCAGAACTCGCCGATCGCCATTCCCAACCGGAGGTAGAGGTCGGTGACGGCCTCGTCGTTCACGCGGTACTTGATCCAGATCCCTCTCCGGGACTGCCCCTCTACCGGGGGTGGGTCGGCGATGACGAGGCCGGCCGCTGCGAGCTCGTCGAGGATCGGCTTGATCGTCGACGCACCAAGTTCAAGTGCGTCGCAGATGGGGCCGGCGGTGACGTCCGGGTTCGATCGCAGGTATCGCAGGACCGCTGCTTTGACGAGGCTCCCGAGAAGCGCGATCGGCTCCTCGGAACCCTCGGAACCCGCTGGCTGAGCGATACGAGGCATGAGGTCCATTCTGCTGCACCGACCGTGCACACGTCCAGCAAACAATACGACTTAGGGGTTTACTCGAAGACAACACTGCTATACCGTGTGGTCATGGTCGGGTTGAGCAAGCCACAGGCACCGCGGTCGAACGCGGCGCTCGCAGCCTTGTCCCCCAAACTTCCTACAGACGACTCGCTCATTCACGGCCTAAAATTCGCTCACCCAACTCGGCTCTGTCGCGAGGTGTCCACACGCACGCATTTGTGCCGAGTTGTCCACAACCTTGGGTCGGTTCCTTTTCCGTGCTGCCCCCGGATGCGTAAGATGCCGCCACGGCGACCGTCGCGCGAGCCGTTCTCCCCGTGCACGGTGGCCATCCTGCAAGATCAGGAGGGCTGACCAATGACGACAAATCAGGCTTCAGGGCGGCGCGGACTCGCGTGGGCGATCATCGGCGGCCTCGTCCTGATCGCCGGAATTGTCGCGATCATCGTCAGCTCCACCCTCTCCTCCCCATCCCCTACCGGTAGCCCCGGCGGAAACTCGAATACTCCGAGCCCGGGTGGAACGGAATCAGCGGGCGGTGAGTTCGTGGATCCTGCGGTCTCTGAGCGTGGATGGGTACCGGAGCCGATCACAACTGACCCCGAGACCTATATCCGGGCCGCGCTCGAAGCGGCTTCCACGTTCGACACCACATTGAGCACCCGCGAAGAATGGTTGGACTACCTCGACAGCTGGTTCACGCCAGACACCCGCTACACGTCGGAAGCCGACCAACAGTCATCGGTAGACGACGCGCAGGTCGAGTTGCGGACGGGTGTTGTCCTTCCTCAGGAGGAGTGGGACTCGCTCGCCCGCGAGGATGGCCGCGTCGTAGCGAAGACGAGTGGGGACGTCATCTACGTTGCCGTCAGCGATGACGCATCCGGTGACATGTCGATCGGCACTTCGGACGTGACGTTGACGTTCACCCGGTCAGATGGCGACGGAGGGGAGACGGCGTACGAGGAACCGGTGCGGGTGAGCGTCCAGGTGCTCTGCGGGCCGGCATCGGTGCCGACACTCGAGTCGGCGCAACAGGCTGGGGATTGCAAGGTGGTCCGCTACTTCACGGAGCCGTTGGAGCCCTGACATGGGAGCCCCGATGATCGCCGCCGCAGCCCTCAACACGAGGACTGGCCGGAAGATCCTGATCGGGGCGAGCCTCGCTGCCCTCCTAGCGGTCGCGTTCCTGCTGACGCCGCTGATCGCCGTCCCGTTCGCCGTCGCGGGCAGCATCGTCAGCACCACCTCGGCTGGGTCCGGTGCCGCTCCAGCGGTCAGCGGCGAGTGGGGATTTCCGCTCGCCGGGGACTACTCCAAAGGTCGCGGGTTCGGGTACAACCCGGTGCAGGGATGCAGCTACTGCTCCACGGATCATCAGGGCTACGACATGGCCCAAGGCTGTGGAGCCACCGTCTACGCCGCCGGGCCCGGCGAAGTGATCACTGCCGGCTCCTATCAGGGCTACGGCAACGCGGTCCGCATCGACCACGGCGGCGAGATCGTCACCCTCTACGGCCACATGCAGTGGGACTCGCTGCGCGTCACCGTCGGGCAGGCGGTCACCGCCGGTACCCCGCTGGGCGCGGAAGGCAACACGGGGAAGTCGTTCGGCTGCCATCTGCATTTCGAAGTCCGGGATTCCGGAACTCCGGTAGCCCCGGAGCCGTTCATGGCCGCCCGCGGCCTCCCCCTGATGTAGGCCACCGAGCAAGGGAGCACGATCATGTCCAGGCGCACCACTCCCGGGAATGTCGACATCCCCGACATCCAACCCGACTTCTCGGCCCCGTTCTTCCAAGGCTTCCAAGTCATCGCGTCCTACATCCTGGCCGGGGCGATGCTGGTCGTGCTGATCATGTTGATCATCGCCGGCGCTGCCCTCGCATTCCGCGGGTTGGCATCGGACCGGGTCCGCACCTGGGCAGGCGAGAACATCCTCTGGATCTTCATCGCCGCCGCCGTGCTTGGCGCCGCATCCGGTCTATTCGCCTGGTTCGTGAACTTCGACTTCGGTTTCTGATGAACCTGTCGCGCGTTCTCCGTCTCGGCATCGTCGTGGGCATCGCGCTGACCGTGGGATCCGGCACCGCCGCGCAAGCGATGACGACGCATGCCCCCAGCCCTGTGCGGATGGAGGTCGTTGGCGGAGAACCGTGGTCGGCTCCCGCCTATCCCGTCGACTGCCAGATCGCCAGCGGACAAGTCACCTGCACACCGACCGATCCAGGAAACGTCACACCTCAGCAGTGCTTCATAGGCGTCTCTCTGGGCGGCGAAAAGGCGACGGTCTGCACGACCTACGAGGGGCACGCGCGGGCGATCCAATCCGACGGAGGCAAGGCGCTCACTGTGAAGTACGGGTGCAGCCTTGGCGATGCCGTCTGCGTCACGTTCGAGAATGCCGGTCGCGGGATGGCGTTGGCGGCGACCGGGATGATGTTCCTCGTCGCGGAGAACATGCGCTTCGATACCAGCAGCCTGTTGTGGACGGCGGCGGTCGATCAGTGGTCGTTCTGGCAGTGGGCGATCCTCATCATCACGTTCGGGGCGATGGTGTGGGCCATCGCCGCCGCGGTCGTCTCGGGCGACCGGGCCGAACTGGTCGGAGCGTTGGTGCGGTCCTTCATCGCGATCCCCGCAGTCGCGATCACGCTGTGGCTGACCGGACATCTGTTGAACGCGGTCGATGAGATGACCTGGTACATCCTCAACGGCGAGGGCCCCGCCAGCATGTACTCGACGTTGCAGTCGGTGATGTGGGCGGGCGGACAGGCGAACTACTTCTTCGCGTTCCTCATCCACTTCCTCCTTATGCTCGGGATGCTGCTGCTCATGCTGGTGTTCGCGTTCCGCAACATCGTGCTGGCCGCGCTGATCATGGTCGGTCCGGTTGCATGGATGCTGTTCCCGGTCCGCGGCATCGGACCGCAATGGGTGGTCCGGTATGTATCCGCGGTGATCGTACTGCTGCTGACGGGGCCGCTCACGATCGGGTTCGTGACCCTCATCATCAACGGCCTCGCCGGGGTGAAGACGATCTGGAACCCGCAGTCCTGGCCGCTGCTGGTCGGGCTCGTGTTGGTGGCGTTCGCGCCGTTCGCGATCTTCGGACTGTTCAGCTTCGCCGGTGCGGTCGCCGCCGACGGTGTCGGGTCCCGTCTCGGCTCGCACGGCGGGCGGATGGCCACCGGCGCCGCCCGCTCCGCTGCACAGATCCCCACCCGCCTGGGCGGGCTACCCTCCGGTGTGCGCCCGGCCGGCAGCTCGTCCGCATCCACCGGCCCCTCTCCGAGGTCCGCCTCGACACGCTCGACGTCGGCGGATTCGCCGCGCGGTGCGCTCTCTCCCGCCCAGACCCGCACCGCCCCGTCGAGCGGTCCTGGGTCGAGCGGTAGTGCCGGGAAGCCCGCGCCGTCACGTCCGCCGGCGACGTCGCCGCAACCTCCGACCACGGATGGGAGATCGTTATGACCGCCACACCCGAGTACGCGCGCCCTGTCCGGTTGCCGCGCCGGTCACGGCAAGGCGTCGTGATGGGCATGGACCCCTGGCAACTCGCCTTCCTCGCCACGGCGGCGCTGATCCTGCTGGTGTTCGTGAACAGGTTCGGCCCGCTGGGGCTGTTGTATGGGGCGCCGCTGTATCTCGGGTTCGGCGTGACCGCGCTCACCAGCATCCACGGGGTCTCTACCCCGCGGATGGCCGGGCTGTGGCTGATGAAGCAAGTCCGGCACGCCGGCGGCGCCACCACGCACACGTTCCGCCCCGAACGGCCACGCCTGGCCGGGACGCTGAACCTTCCCGGTACGCGGGCCTCGATCCAGCTGTGGGACACCGGCCAGGCCGGCGCCGTCTACAACCCCCACGACCGGTCCGTGTCCGTGATCGCAGAGCTCGAGGTGCAGGGGTTTTTGATGCATGACCTGCCGGAACGGTTCGACCTGGCCGAGCAGTTCGACCGGGTCCTGGGCCCGTTCACGCAACGCCCGGGGGTGAAGCGAGTGACGTTGCAGGAACGCACCTTGCCGACCACGATCCGCGCCGCCCGGGAACACTACGACACCGTCCGCCGCGTCCAAGACCTCAACCCGGACTCCCCGGTCGCGCACAACTATCAGGATGTGATGGACCGGTCCGAACGGTTCGAGGTCGCCCACCGCAACTACCTGATCCTCACCCTCGACCTGGTCGTCCTCGGCTCACAGCTGAAGGCGCTCGGCGGTGGCCAGGACGCGATTCTCGCCCTGGCGCAGATCGAAGCCGGCAACCTCGCCGACGCCCTGACGGCGGCGAAGATCACCGTGCGCCGCTGGCTGACCCCGCGCGACGTCGCCGCTCTGGGGCGGCTCGCGTTCGACCCGGAGTTCGCGGCGGTCGTGCAGAACCGTCCCGATGCCCTGACCGGGGTGGACCCGGTGGCGATTGGGCCGATGTATCTGGACGAACCCGCGCACCGCAACGGGATTGTCGTCACCGACTCGGGCGTGCACACCACCCTGTGGGTGCACGAATGGCCGCGATCGGACTCGCCCGTCGGGTTCCTCGCCCCGATCGTGTTCGCCCGGCACCCGAACACCGGGGAGGCGATCACCCACATCCTGTCCATCGTGCTGACGCCGGTGCCGGTGTCGAAGGCGTTGAAGCGGATCCGGGAGGAGAAGAAGGTATGGCGGGGCAACGAGTCGCTGCGGGCGAAGCGGGGCGCGGACGGGTCGGCAGCGGACGCCGCGGACTGGCGCGCGCTGGAGCAGCAGGAGCAGGAGATCGCGAACGGGCACGGCGAGTTCCACTACGGCGCCTACCTCACCATCACCGCGCCCGACGAGGAACGCCTCGACCAGGCCTTGGCCGGGATGCGCAACGCGCTGTCTCGTGCCGGGATGGAGGCGCAGGTCTTGTACTGCCAGCAGGCCGAAGCGTTGATGGTGAACGCGCTGCCGATCGGGTTGGGGATGAAGTGATGGCCCGCCACACCGCCACCTTCACCCCCGCCGACCTCACCCGCCGGCAAAAGAAGGAACTGCGCCGCCAGATCGCCCAAGGGGCACCGCCCGAGAGGCCAGCACGGTCGTCGAGGAAAGACCGTTCTCTCCCGGAGGCGGCGGTGCCCGGTCCGTTCGGGCCGGGGCTGGTGCAGGGCGGGTACTGGAATCTCGCGAAAGCGGTCATCCCGGCCCATCAGGCCACCTCGCAGCACATCGCCGGGATCTACCCGTTCGTAGCCGACTCCGGGCTCGGTCACCGGGGCCCGATCCTGGGGGTGGATTTGAACGCGGACGCGCTGTGGCATTTCTCCCCGTGGGAGGCGTATGTCGACTCCACCGAACGCGGCACCTTCTCCACCAACATCCTCGTGCTCGGTGCGTACCGGGGTGGGAAATCCGCCACCGTGAAAACCCTCGTGACCCGGTCGATCGCGTTCGGGCACCAGGTCGTAGTCCCCTCCGATCCGAAAGGCGAATGGGTGGCCGTGGCCGAAGCCATCCCCGGTGGGCGGGTGATCCGCCTCGGCGGCGGCACCGGTACCCGCCTCAACCCGCTCGACCGCGGACCCCGCCGGACGGACACGACCGATGAGCAGCACGAGCAGATGGTCAAGCAGCGCCGCATCGGCACCCTGATCGCCCTCATCGAAATGACCCTCGGGTCTCGGCTGACCGCGGTCGAGCATGCCGCAATCCTCGACGCCCTCGACCGGTGTATCGAACACACCGGCGACCAGCCGACGCTGCGCGGCGTCTACGAGCAACTCGGGCATCTCGCCGCGGACACGGATGCCGCCTTCCACGCCGCGGACGGCGCCATCCAACCCCGGTTCGTGCTGCGCAGGTTCGTCGAGGGCGATCTATCCGGCCTGTTCGAAGACGCCTCTACCGTCACATTCGACCAGGACGCCCCCATCGTGGTCACCGACACCAGCGAACTGTTCGCCCGCGGCGACCTGGCCGCGCAACTGACCCAGGTGTGCTCCACCGCGTGGATCCAAGCCGTCATCAGCGACCGAGCCGCCCACCGCACCCGCTACGTGGTGCGTGAAGAAGGATGGCGGGACATGACCTCGCTGGCATCCCTGCAGATGTTCCAACAGTGGCTCAAACTCAGCAGGCATTACGGGATCAGCAACATCGTGATCCTGCACAAGATGGGCGACCTGGACGCGGTCGGCGACGCCGACTCCCTACAACGATCCCTCGCCTACTCGATCGTCGGGGACATCGAAAACAAGTTCATCTTCCGCGTCAACCACCAAGAACAAACCGCCCTCCGCACTCGGCTGAACCTGCCCGCCCCGCACGTGGAGATGGCCCGGCTGCTGCGTAAAGGCGAGTTCCTCGCCTACGTCGGCCAGTACTCCTACCTGGTGGACTGCTTCGCCACCTCCACCCCGTGGGAGTACGACCTGTTCGCCACCGACGACGCCGTCACCCCCGCCGACCACAACGACGCCGAGCTCCGGCTGATCGACCCCACCACGCTCGACACCTACTGGCCCGGTCCCGACCCCACCCCGGAAACCAGCCTGGACGGGTGGCTCCTCCCCGATACCCGCGACCTCACAGAGGAGCTCTGATCATGAGCACCGTCACCCACCCCCGCACCTATGCGACCGTGACCGGCCCCCACGCCACCTTCGTCACGCTCGACGGGCACACCGAACCGATCACCGCCACCGGGGGCGAAGACATCCGGCACACGATCCTGCGCCGCGCCACCGACGAGGCCCGCCGCACCGGAACCCCGGTCGAACTGGTCACCTCCGGCGACCGCGGCGACCACCACCTCCTCATCGGCACCGATGGGGCCCTCACCCCGGTCACCCCTGTCACCACCGCATCCGACTCCACGAGCAGTTCCGACGACGCCCACAACAGGGGGCAGGGAAAGGAGGTGAGGGAACAGACTCCACGGCCGGATGGCCTCCGCGCAGGACCGCTGCCGGCTGTGGAGTCCCCCACACGCCCCACCTTCCTCACCTCCACCATCGACACTCCCGCCGCTTCTGCCTGGTGGCGGGGCGCGCTCGCCCGCCTCGGAATCACCGTGCGCCCCTCGGCGGCACAGCGCGAGCGGGCCGCGTGGACGGCGACCGTATCGCGGCAGTGGGCGGGATGCCGCACGATCGCCGTCGCGAACGGCAAAGGCGGCGTCGGTAAGACGATGACGTGCGCGATGCTCGCCGCCGTCTACGCAAGGGAAGGCAGCGGGCAGGTCCTCGCCTGGGACAACAACGACACCCGCGGCACCCTCGGCTGGCGCACCGAACAAGGCCTCTACGACACCACCCTCCGCGACCTACTCCCCGCCGCCCCCACCCTCCTCAGCCCGTCCGCAGGAGTGTCCGACATCACCCGGTTCGTGCACCACCAGGCCACCGACCGGTACGACGTCCTCCGCTCCAACCCAGAACTGCTCGCCACCGATCAACGCATCCAAGCGGCCGAGTTCGACTTGCTGATGCAGGTCGCCGCCCGCTACTACCGGCTCGTGATCTTCGACTCCGGCAACGATGAGTCCGCCGAACGGTGGCTGCGGATGATCGACTCCTCCTACCAACTCGTGATCCCCACCCTCGCAACCCCCGAGTCCGCCGAATCCGCCGCCCTCCTCCTGGACGCGCTCCATGGGCGTGACGAGCGTTCCGCGGCACTGGCCGCGAATGCCGTCGTCATCGTCACCCAATCCGAACCTGCTCTGACCGTGGCCCGTCGGATCGCGGACGGGTTCGCCCCGCACGTCCGCGCCGTCCAGATCGTCCCGTTCGATCCCGCCCTCAAAGCCGGGCAACTCCGCTTCGACGCCTTGCACCGGCGCACCCGAGACGCCTGGCTGGGCGCGGCCGCCGCGGCCGCCGAGGCACTCTGAAAGCGAGGGTTGGCCATGTCGCAGGGTGTGCTGGGGAAGACGGTCGCGATCACCATCGCAGGCGGGGTGATCCTGGCCGTCGCGTTCGGGTTCCTCGCCGAGGCGATCACGGGGCGTGTCTGCGGCACCCGCCCCACACCGGGCAACCTGTTTGCCGGCCTCGGGCTGGCGATCACCGGCAACCCGGCCGGGTACGCAATCCCCGCCGGGTGCGTCCTGCCGGTTGAGTGGATTCGAGTCGCCGACGTGGCCGCCGTCCTCCTCGTCGCCGGGCTCGCCGTGTGGCTGGTGAGGGCGGTGCGCCGGTACCGGGAATCGGACCGGGCATTCATCGCGGACCTCCGCACCCGGACCGGATTCGCCAGCACCTCCGAAATCCGCGACCATCTCTCCGCCCGCGCCGTGCTGCGTCGCGCCCAGCAACTCCGCCCCGACCTGGCCAGACCCACCCCTACCGACGTCGGGTGGCGAGTCGGGCGCGCCCGCGGGCAAGACGTATACGTCTCCATCGAAGACTCCGTCGCCCTCGAGGGGCCGCCCCGGTCCGGGAAGGGGTATCGGGTGTTGATCTCGGCGATCGTGGACTGGTCAGGACCACTGATCACCACATCAACCACAAACGACAACCTGACCGCGACGATGCGGATGCGGCAGGCCCGCGGGACCGTCCACGTGTTCGACCCGCAAGGGCTCTCCGGCATCCGTCACCCGCTCCGGGTCTCCCCGATCGTCGGCTGCGAGAACCCCCTGGTTGCAATGCAACGCGGGACCGCGATCATCACCGGCACCGCCCTGGGCGCCTCGACCACGAACGGAGAATGGGCCCAAGCCTCCGGTGTCGTCCTGGGCCGGCTGCTGCACGCCGCCGCCGTCGGCGGGAAGTCGATCGCGGAACTGTATGACTGGGGCACCAGCCCCGCCCAAACCCGAGACGCGGTCGACATCCTCAAGGCCGACGGCACACCCGGGTGGGGAGACAGCCTCGACGCCACCATCAGCGGGGACGAAAAACTCGTCTCCTCCATCTGGTTCGGCGTGCACGGCGCCGTCGCCCCGCTCGCCGTCCCGCAGATCCGCGACACCCTGCTCCCACACCCCGAAGACCCGACGTTCGACCCGCGCGAATTCCTCAACGCCGCGAACACCCTGTACTTGATCGGGTCCTCGTCGGGGGCATCGGCGATGGGCGGATGGCTCAGCGCTCTCCTGGATGACATCGTCGAAGTCGCCCGCACCACGGCGCTCGCCTCCCCCGGCTCCCGCCTGACCCACCCGCTCGGACTCATCCTCGACGAGATCGCGAACATGTTCCGATGGGGGAACCTGCCCCGCATCATGGCCGACGGCGGCGGCCGCGGAATCTGCACCTTCATCGTCCTGCAGGCTCTCTCCCAAGCCGAGACATCCTGGTCCCGGGCGGAGGCCGACACGATCTGGGCCGCCGCGACCGCGAAAGTGCTCCTCGGCGGGGCCAGCCACGTGAACCACCTCCGCGACATCGAATCCCTGCTCGGCACCCGCGACACCCAGCGCACGCTACGGTCCTGGACGACACGGGATGCCGGGCATTCCACCAACGAGCACCACGAACGCCGCCCCCTGATGTCGGTGGATGAGATCCGGCGTCTCCCGCCCAGCACCGGGCTGCTCGCCTACCGCAACCGGCGCAGCGTGCTGCTGGAACTCACCGGGTGGGACGAACGCCGCGACGCCGCCACCATCCAAACCGGCAAACACCAGACCGAGCAAGAGCAACGCGACGTGTTCGAGACACGACGCCCGTCCGCCCCCTCCCGGGCGGATGCAACGGAGGCGGTGATCGACGAATGAGCAACCACCGCAAACCCCCGATCATGAACCTGTACCGGTCCGGGTTCCTCCGCTCCCCGGCCTGGTTCGCCCGCCGGGACCGCTGGTTCACCCAACAGGCAGCGCTCGGGTGGCCACTGGTCTGCGCGGCCTGCGGTCGTCCCGCGTCGAAAAGGCAGCTGCAGTTGCACCACCTTGACTACACCGGGGTGACGATCATCCAGGGGCGGTACAAGGCGCTCGAGGCGCATGAGGACCTCATCCCGTTGCACGCGTACTGCCATGACCTGCTGCACCGCCTCATCGACCGCGACGTGGTCCTCTCCCGCAACCGCACCCGCCGAGACGCCACCCGCCTCGCCCTGGAACGCCTCCGCCCCGCTCTGCAATCCCCTGACGGGAGCCCGTCATGAATGACTACGAAGACCCCATCGATCTGGACGATGCGATCGCCGCGGACCTAACCGAGCTCGAACCCGACATCCGTTACGCCGGCTCCGCCCCGATCGGCGGGCACGTCGTGGACTGGCGCACCCTGACCGATCGGGATGCCCGCACTGAATGGCAGGCGTTGCGGGCGTGGGTGGAATGGTTCACGGTTCGGTATCGGATCTCCGAGTCCGTGGTTCCGCCGTGCTGGTACCAGCACGGGCATCTCGTCGAGGAACTCTCCGCCCTGCACGCCGCGCACACGGCCGCGTTCGACCGGTCCGATACCGGGTTCGGGCCGATCGGGTTCCACGAACGCCTCAGCCTCGCCATCCCCCGACTATCCCGCGCGTACTTCGGAGGATGCGCACGCGGACACGACCCCGCAAAACCCCGCTCCTGGAACACGAACGAGCAGGAATGGGACGCGTGGACCTGCCAGGCCCACGCCCACTGAGACCCCACCCGGGCGTCTCACCAATGAAAGGAAGCAGAGATGACCACCAAGATCCCGGTCACCATCGAGGGGAACCTCACCGGCGACCCCGAACACGGCACCGGCGAATCAGGCAACGAGTATGCCCGCTTCACCGTCGCGGTCAACGACCGGCGCCTCAACGAGACCACGAACCGGTGGGAAGACGCCGGCACCGTGTTCCATCGGGTCGTCGCGTTCAACCAACAGTCCCGGCATATCGCCGACTCGCTCCGCAAAGGCGACAGCGTGATCGTCGCCGGGGACCTGCGGTTCGGGACCTACACCGACAAGGAAACCGGGCAGACCCGCGAAACCCGCGACATCGTCGCGGACAACGTCGGCGCGTCCCTCAAGTTCTCCAGCGTCGAGGTGGACCGCACCCCAAAAGCTGAAAGGCCCGCAGCAGACGCTACGGGCCCGACAGCAGTACCGGCCTCGTACGCCGGCACCGGAGTGATCCGCTGACCTGAACCAACAGGAGCGGGGTGAGAGTCACTGTACTCTCGCCCCGCTCCGCTGCATATCCAACGCTCCCAGCCGTACGCGTGATGTAGATGCCACCCCGACTCGGTCTTGAAGACGTCAAAGACAAGACCTCCCCGACGCAGTCGGCTGCCTGGGGGGCCACCCACACAGCCCGTTGCCGTGCCTCAAGCGGCGGACCAGATTGACTCCCGCAAGCGCATCGGAGTGTCCATCACGCGCCACCCCCCGCGCCCGCATAGAACGTGCGCTCAGGGATGTCATGCTTTGGCGATGGCTGCCACTCTTCGGTCACATGTTGATCATGTGGCCGGCGAGGCCGTGGAAGGCTTCCTGCACGGCTTCGGACAGCGTCGGGTGCGTGTGCACGTTGCGGGCCGCTTCGAGGGCCGTGAGGTCCCACTTCTGCGCGAGCGTGAGCTCGGGGAGCAACTCGGAGACGTCGGGGCCGATCAGGTGGCCACCGAGCAGCTCGAGGTGCTCGCCGTCGGCGATGAGCTTGACGAAGCCGATGGGCTCGCCGAGGCCGTTGGCCTTGCCGTTCGCGCTGAACGGGAACTTCGCGACCTTGACGTCGTAGCCGGCGTCGCGCGCCTGCTGCTCGGTGAGTCCGAACGAGGCGACCTGCGGCGAGCAGAACGTCGCGCGGGGCATCATCCGGTAGTCGCCCAGCGTCTGGGTCTCGGCCTTGCCGATGGTCTCGGCGGCCACGACGCCCTGCGCCTCGGCCACGTGGGCGAGCTGCAGCTTGGCCGTGACGTCTCCGATGGCGTAGATGCCGGGGACATTGGTGCGCGTGTAGTCGTCGATGTCGATCGCACCGCGGTCGGTGAGCTTCACGCCGGTGTTCTCCAGGCCGAAGCCCTCGACGTTCGCGGCGAAGCCGATCGACATGAGCACCTTGTCGGCCTCGATCGACGCGGGCGCGCCGTCCTTGGGCGTGTAGGTGACGGTGACCTTGTCGCCCGAGTCCACGACGGTCTCGACCTTGGTGGAGGTGAGGATGTCGACGCCGTACTTCTTGTACTGGCGCGCGATCTCCTTGGAGACGTCGACGTCCTCGTTCGGGAGCGCCCGGTCGAGGAACTCGATGATCGTGACCTTGACGCCGTAGTTGACCATGACGAAGGCGAACTCCATGCCGATCGCGCCGGCACCGACGATGACGATCGAGCGCGGCAGCTCGCGCGTGAGGATCTGCTCCTCGTACGTCACGACGTTGTCGCTCAGCGTGACGCCGGGAAGCAGGCGCACCTTGGAGCCGGTCGAGATGATCGCGTTGTCGAAGGTGAGCTGCTCGGTGGAGCCGTCGGCCTTCGCGACGGTGATCGTGTGCGCGTCCACGAACGAACCGCGACCCTCGTACTCGGTCACCTTGTTCTTCTTCATGAGGAAGTGGATGCCCTTGACATGCGTCTCGGCCACCGTGCGGCTGCGGTCCCACGCGGTGCCGAAGTCGAACGTCACGTCACCGGAGATGCCGAACAGCTCGGCCTGGTGGTGGAAGACGTGGGCCAGGTCGGCGTTGCGCAGGAGCGCCTTGGAGGGGATGCACCCGACGTTCAGGCACACACCGCCCCAGTACTTCTCCTCGATGATGGCGACCGAGAGGCCGAGCTGAGCGCTGCGGACGGCTGCGACGTACCCGCCGGGGCCCGCGCCGAGAATGACGACATCGTAATGAGGCATGACCCGTGATTTGCTTCTTTCGACTCTCGAATAGGTTCGTCCTGCCCTGAACAACGGGGGCATGTTAGCCGATGCGCCAGCCACGGTCGACGTTAAGGCTGTGCGCGGAGACACCCCGGTTGAACAGGAGGAACTTCACGGCGTCGATGACGTCGTGAAGTTCTGCGAGCTTCCCACCGGGGGTCCGGCTTTCGTATGCTGCAACCGCTTCAGGTCGCGAAGCCCAGAAGGGGCTGTCGCCGATTATCCCCGGATGGAGAGCGTTGACCCGGATGGGTGCAAGCTCATGCGCCAAGGTGTTCATTAGCCCATCGATGCCGCCATTGACCGTGGACACTGTGGTGGATCCCGGGTACGGTGCGTCCTTGGCGCGGCCCCCAAACAGGACGATACCGGAGTCCACTGACGGCTCGATGCGGTCAACGAGTGTGTGGACGGTTTCGGCGTAGCCAATCAGTTTAAGGGTGATGAGTCTCCTCGCACGAGCGAGGTTGTAGTCACGGATGGTATTCGCATCGCGCTCGATCGCGCTGAGCACGATTCCATTAAGGCGGCCGATGCCGTCCAGTTGCGCAGCGATGCCTTCCGGCTCGGACAGGTCCAGGGCGATTCCGTGCGCCAAGGGGCCGAGCTCGGCCGCGACAGATTCAGCTGTCTGTCTACTTCGGCTGGTCACGATGACACGGTCACCGCTGGCCACGAGGTCCTTTGCTAGTTCCAGCCCAATCCCGCTCGAACTCCCAGCAATGAGCACCGTACGATCAGTCACGATCTCTCCTTTGATTGGACGACTGCTCCCTGACATCCGGGAGCATCCCTCTGCAATTCGGGTAACGCATCACAGTAGGTTTCGTCTCGTGACTTCTGCGATAGCGCCCCAGTCGGATGTCGCGAGCTCAGGATCGGCTAGGGCTCGTTCGAAGACCGAGAACAGGGCGGGCATCGTGGCGGGCTTCACGCCGCCGGCCTCGGCGAGGTCTCGAGCCAGGCCGAGGTCTTTGTACCCGAGCGCCATCGAAAAGGCCGGCGGCGTGTGTCTGTGCGCGGCGATCTCTCGCCCGTACTCTGTGTAGGCCACGCCGGCGAAGAGGCTGCTAGTGAGCAACTCGACGAACACTGAGGGATCGACGCCGCGCCTTTCGACCATCGTGACCGATTCGCCTAGAGCCTGCAACACGTGGATGAGGTTGTAATTGACCGCGACCTTGACCGCATTCGCGTCGGAGGGGACTTGCCCGATCCGCCAGACTCGTTTGCCTATCTGATTCAGATGAGGCAACACCGCGTCGATGTGGTCGCTGGCACCCGCGGCGAGCAGGTGCAGCTGCCCTGCGGCTGCCGCGGACGGGCGACCGAGAACGGGGCTGGACACATATCCCGCGCCGGCCGCGGCGAATCTTCCCGTGAGTTGGTCAGCCGCTGTCGGGCTGATCGAGGCCAGATTCACATGGATGCGGCCCGTTCTTGTCGTTCCATCGTTCAGAACCTCTTCTGCAGCCTGATCGTTGGCGAGCATGCTGAAGGATATATCTGCAGCGAGCGCCTCAGACGGCGTCGCCACCGGCACAGCACCGATGGCCACGAGATCTGCGAGGGGGCCGGGGGATCTGTTCCAGACCAACACACTGTTTCCTGCGGCGATGAGTCGAGCCGCGATCTTTGACCCCATCGCGCCGACTCCGAGAAAACCGAGAGTCGTCACGACTGACCGCGTCCCCATGTCGTGTTCAGGTGCGACTGACTATCACGATTGGTGTTGAGTGGACCATCGATCGTGTAGTACTGACGGCCGGCGACGATGAGCTCCTCCGCAGGGAACTTGGTGATGACTTCGCATCCATCGGCGGTGACGACAAGCTCCTCCTCGATCCGCGCGGCTCCCCACCCATCCGCTGAAGGCCAGTAGGTCTCCAGCGCAAACACCATGCCCTCCTCGATCGTCTCTGGATGATCGAACGAGGTCAACCGTGAGAAGATTGGCTTCTCCCAGATCGACAGCCCTACGCCATGCCCGTACTGCAAGGCGAAGGCTTCCATCTCGTTGGCGAAGCCGAACTCCTGTGCCTCGGGCCACACTGCCACGATGTCGGCCGTCGTCGCCCCTGGCTTCACGAGGGCGATCGCGCGGTCCATATACTCCCGAGCACGTGTGTAGGCGTCGCGCTGCTTGCTTGAGGCGGAGCCCACAGCGAATGTGCGGTAGTAACACGTGCGGTAGCCGTTCCAACTGTGCAGGATGTCGAAGAACGCCGGGTCGCCGGGCCTGATGAGCCTGTCCGAGAAGACGTGCGGATGCGGCGAGCAGCGCTCACCCGAGATTGCGTTGACTCCCTCGACGTACTCCGAGCCAAGGTCATAAAGCGTCTTTGCGACCACCCCGACGGCCTCGTTCTCCCTCACGCCAGGACGTAGGAACCGGTGTAGCTCCTCGTATGCGGCATCGACCATCGATGCAGCCTGGGTGAGCAAGCGAATCTCGTCGGGTGTTTTGATGCGCCGCGCCTCCATGAACACCTGCTGGCCGTCGACGACCTCGATGCCCTCCTTCTGCAGGGCGATCAGCACAGGAAGCTCGATCACGTCGACCCCGAGGGGCGCGTGGGCGAGTCCGAACTTCTCGAGTTCGCGCTTGATCTTCTTTGCCAGATCGGTCGCCATCTCGGCGTCCGGCGGGAAGGCGCCTCGCAGCGTCGAAAGACCCGCTCGTGCGCCTGACTCCAGTCGTGGCCGCTTGGCGCCCTCGTGGGGCGCGTGTGGGTCCGCGTCCATTTCGGATGTCGTTACGTCCAACCAGGGGTTGTACAGTGCGTGGTGCTTGGCCGCCGAACCGAAGTCCCACACGATCGGATCGGTGTTACGGGTGAGTAGGGCGAACCGGATCAACTTGTCCATCGCCCACGTGCCGATATGCGTCGCGCTCATATAGCGGATGTTCGAGAAGTCGAAGGCCAAGACTGCGCCCAAATCGGATCGATTGAGTTGCTCCTTCAGCCTTCTTAAGCGCGCATCCCGTAGTCGCTCGAAGTCAACACGCGCTTCCCAGTCGACCGCATTGGTTCCTGTTGTTCCGGTGTTCTTCATCAGATTGCAGCGATCGCGTCAATCTCGATGGAGGCGCCCTTGAAGAGCGAGTACACCCCGATCACGGTGCTCGCAGACGGCTCGTCGACTCTGACAACCCGGTCGCGCGTGTCCCGCCAGATCCCCAGCTTCTCCTGATCCAGTTCGGTGATGTAGACATTGACGCGGACGAGGTCATCGAATGACGCACCGCCCGCCTTGAGAGCGCGTTCGAGCTCAAGGTAGGTGAGTTCGATCGCGCGCGCGAAGTCCGCGGGCACCGAGCCGTCCTCTTCGAAGCCCACCGCGCCCGATACGAATAGCAAGTCCCCGGCGCTGACCTTGACACTGTCGGCGATACCCGGGATGACGGGCGCTGGATTGTGAGTGATTCGTCCGTTGGCCATGTCCACTCCTCAGAAGGTGAGAGGGAGGACCGTCCGCCGCGTCGACGTACTCGAGAGCTCCCTAGATCTGTTCAGTCAGAACGATCATACATGGATCCAATTGTGAAGTGGTACTCAAATCCCCCTCAGGCCCGCGGTGGGATTATCGTGTCGTCCTGGCGCAGAACCTGACGCACGGATTGCAGTCGATTGATGTGCGCGGGTGCCGGCTGCCCGTCGAACTGTAGAGGACTCTCGCCCAGCGGCCCTGTCACGAACCAGATCCCACGAGCCGCCCGGTCCGTGTCGTTGCGGTACAGGTGCGGACGGTGCGAGTCGAAGCATATTGAGTCACCCACATGCAATGTGAACGAGTCGAAATCGAGGAGGAGCGTCAACTCACCCTCTATCAGATACCCGTACTCGGTCCCAGAATGTCGCATGAGCTTGCCTTCGGCTGAACTGGATGCACCCGGCTCATACGTCATAATCAGCGGATCGACCCCACGGTGCCCGGCATTCGCGAGTCGCTCCCAGGTGACACCGTTTTCCATCTCGATGGTGGGATTCGCCTCTGCGCGTTGTACTCCGAGGCGCTGAATCTCCCGCAGCGCAGCGGTCGGCGCGGCATCCGACGGGACGATCCCCAGCAGCTCGTCCAGGGATACGTTGAGGTGCGACACAAGTGCGTACAGCGTCGTGACGGAAGGATGGATCTTCCCAGTTTCTACTTGCGAGAGCATGCTCGGGGAGACCCCTATCGCTGAGGCAACCGCACGCAGACTCAGCTTCTGCTCTTCACGTGTTGCGCGGAGTCGTCGGCCCAGTTGCTCCTTCATGTCTCCTCCTCCATCTCTGGTCGGTTCGATCACAGGTGCGGAAGACGGAAGGTATTGAGTGTCGCTTCCGGACTTCGGCGGTTCGGGCTGGTTGGCGGTGTCCACACTCCGAGAATAGCGTCCTGCTGTCGTAGAACTGTCCAGGCGTTCAGTGTTCCTTGACGCACCGAACGCCTTCTGCGAGGCTGGACGGGCTACTGGGCGCGTTGCGTGGCCCGGAGGAATCTCATCGAAGGAGAGACTAATGACTGACGATGTTCGCATTGCGACCGTGGAAATCGCGGGCCCCGGGCGGAATCTTCTCAATCCCGAGGTGCTCCAGAGCATCGAGGACCAACTAATCGCTGCGGCAAATGACGCGGCGGTGGCCGGCATCATACTGACCGGAGCCGGCGACGATGCGTTCTGCGGCGGCCTTGATGTGCCGGCGATCAAGGCCGGCGCTGATCCCGTTCCCTTTTACCAGGGCTTGATCCGCGTGCTCAAGCTGCTGCCGACCTTGCCGAAGCCCGTTGCCGCAGCCGTGAACGGAGACGCTCTGGCGGGCGGCGCAGGATTCGTTGCTGCCGTTGACTATGTCGTCTCCGTCCCGGACGCGAAGATCGGCTCTTACGAAGTCAGCGTCGGAGTATGGCCGATCGTCGCTCAAGTCGCCCTCATCAAGAGGCTTGGGGCCCGTGCTGCGATCGAGAACATCGCCAGCGGCGAGCCGTTCACGGCGGAACGCGCGCGGGAGGTCGGGTTGGTCAATGCGCTCGCACCTGCTGACAGGGTCATCCAGGCAACCGAGGACTGGCTTCGATTGGTCGCCCGCGGCGGTGCCACGGTTGCCGGCGGGCGCCCGTCTGTCTATCAGGTCGAAGAGATGGCCTATGGCGATGCACTGGACGCGGCGCTGCACAGCATCACTGCGGCCTACGCCAAGTAGCACACACGTTTCAGGCGGTGGACGAGCTTTCGTCCACCGCCTGAAACGTGGGTGCTACCGGTCAATCCTGATTTCAGATAATTGCTGAGCGCTCTCCGACCTGGTGCCAGCTTCGGTTCATGAAGACGAGTCCTTCGCGCTCCGGTTGCTGATCGAGTTCTGCCGCCGTGTAGTTCGACTCGATCGCCTGTGCGATCACGATGGTCGATCCGCTCGCCTCCAGCCGATTCACCACCCGCGCGCGGATCCACGTGCGAACCGCATCAAACACCACTTCCCCGGTTGGGAGGCGGGACCAGATGGTCGAGTCCGCGAATCGGTCGATTCCGCTCGTCGCGCCAAGTTTGGCGATCTCGATGCTGTCTGGGCCGATGAAGTGGACGACGACAGTATTGGCATCTTTCAGGATGCGCGCACTCGAGGACGACGATGACACGGAGAAGATTAGCAGCGGCGGATCGGCGCTCATAGAGGCGACCGATGTGGCCGTGAGGGCGACTGGGCCGGTTCCTGCGTCTGCCGTTATGACGGTCACGCCAGCAGGATGCCGACGGAAGATCGCCCGGAAATCGTCTGCGGAGAGCGTGTCCAGGACCAGAGCGCCACCCCCACTGCTCGACTCCTGCGCGTGCTTCGGGGTAGGGCTTTCTGACGTCATGACTTCTACCATCCTTGGTGTGTGTCCAGCCGGTTCTCGTATGTGCCATCGCAGCGAACACTTTATTGTGACTTCTCACATCCGGGCCTTGTGTCCAGCCAGCATTTCAAGACCGGCTCGTCGCAGCGACCTGTGTTTATTCTGACTTACTTTTTATCGGAAGTCCAGCCTTGTGCGCGGGGTTGAGTTTGACGAATCACCGAGTCAGGTCGCTGTGAGGGCCGTCCCTCCCGCTAGTCGCCGGACTGTTGATCTGACCGATCAGGATGGTGTCGGCGACGATTACTCGGGGCTTGTCGACGCGAGTCCGGTTGGGGCCGGCTGTCTACGCAGGGGCGGTCCCGTCACGAACCGCGGTGCCCAGATCATCGGCGTCCACACGGGAGAACCTGGGTGTCCCTTAGCGTCGGGCGACGACGTGAAACGGGGCGCCCCATGACTCTCCGCCCGATAGCGAGCGCCTCTGCCCTGCGGGTGACGATGCGTCATAGACACCACGAAGACCTACCAGCCGGGGCCGCTCCCGCGAACAGGACACACTCGATGTCGTCTTGGCTGCGCCCGACCGCCTCGAGGCAGTCAACCCCACACGCGAAGCAATTGCGTTCGCCGCCGCATGGAAAGCACCCGAAGCCAGGAGAGTCGGAAGCCGTTTCTGCGCCAGGCCGTCCCCGCGCGCCCGCAAGGCTGGATCAGCTGGAACGATCGCCGACCGCTTGCGCGAAGCGCGTTAGCGCCACTCCCACCACACAGTGGGAAGTGCCTCGAGCGCCGCGACGGCCTCGTACGACCAGGAGCCGGCAAGGTCGAGCGTGGCGCCGGTCGCTTCGTGCTCGCGCAGTTCGAGGAGTTCAGCGTCGAGAATCGAGGGATCTTCACCCCGGCGACGCGCTCGATCCCTCGTCGATCCGCGCGAGCAGGGAGACGGGTGCTGCATCCGTCCGCTATCCGAGCAGGAGGTAGGACATCGTCATCGCACCAGTTCGCTATCCGGTGCCCGGCATCTTGCCAGGCTCGTCCGGGTCGGACGAGAGGTCAATGGCATCTACCTCAAGGTACTCACCGACAAGACTGGTTCGCTCATCGCCGCGGCTGCGCAATCGGGTCTGATTTTCGCGATGGGCCCGGCAGAGCTCGAACGGCCGGTCGTCGTGTTTGGGGAGAAGGACGGGGTCGCGTTCCAGCTGCTCGACGGCTCGAAAACATGGTCGTGGACGCGAATTCATCGCTCGCCCTGCCGAGCGATGATCTGGTTCGCGCGAGAGAACAGCGAGTCGCCGGTGAGGATCGCGACGTTGTTGGCCCTCGCGCGCGTCGACCGCCTCGTCAAAGAGGTGGGCGTCACCGACCGAATTGCCGACGCCGCGAGCCGCTACCTCTATGAAGCCGTCGGCAAGCGGGTGCGGCCGGCGTTGGCGCTCATCACCGCAGCTGGACGATGTTGAGTATCGATGTCATCGAGGACGCGACAGCACTCGAGATGATGCACCTCGGTTCGCTGTACCACCACGATGTGAAGGATGCCCCTGACAAAATGCCGTGCGGTACCCAGTGCGCACGCAGTTTGGCCCGCCTTCACCAGCGATGCGAGTTCGCTGGATCGCTATGCGGTGAGTGTGCGGGCGAAGAGACCCCAGTCCGGCGAGGAGAAGCGGTTATTGCTTTGGACGTCTCCCTTCTCGTTCGGCCATATGGATCCAAATGCCGATTGTTGGGGGAGGGGCTGGTTCGGGATCGAAGTGGCTCCCATCCCGAACCAGCCGGGGGCTCAAACCAGAGGCGTAACGGAATCCCCATCTTCGCGGCCGAGAAGGGCCTTCCCGTAAAGCTCGTAACCGAGCGCCGGAAGAACGAACGCGTGCCGTGACGCGACTGCCTGGTCACGCCAAAGGCGCTGCAACGGGTTCACTTCCGCGAAAGCTCCCGACCCGTGCGCGGTGAGCAACATCTCAATGGCGCGAGCGGTGTGCTCGACGATCCAGCCCACGTACGCACGATTTCGAGCTCGGGTCAAGTAGTCCGGATAGACGCCCTGAGCAGCGGGGATGTCGATCTCGTCAGTGGCGCGGTGGGCGAACCCTTCCGCAGCTTCCAGCAGCAGCGCGGCCTTGGCGATGTCGAGTTGGAATGCGATCGAGTCACTCTGTCGCTCGAAGCTTGTGTATGCGATGGCTTTCGAGTCTGCCTTCGAGATCACCCTCTCTAGCACGGCACGGCCCATGCCGAGCTGCGGGCCGACGAGAATGATGTTCAGCACGGGAATCCACCCCGCCCGGTAGACCGCGGGAGTGTCCTCGGTCGTGCCAGGGTAGGTGCCTCGCAAGGCAGGTTCCCCACGCATCACACGGTGATCGGGAACGAAAACGTCAGTCGCGCTGAGCGCGTTGCTTCCGCTCGAACGCATGCCGGCCACATGCCAGATGTCCTTGAAGCCGAGATCCGAGCGCGGGATCAGCAGTTGCGCGGTGTCAACGAAGTCACCATTCTCGTCGACGAGCTCGGCCCCGAGAATCGCCCACTGCGTGTGCCACGATGCCGAGTTGTAGCTCCACTCCCCGCTGACGAGGTACCCACCATCAACGCGCTGGGTCTTACCGTTTGTGGCTAGGACCACGGAGACCTTTGCGTTGCGATCCTCACCCCACACATCATCCTGCGCCTTCTCGGGATAAAGCGCGGTCAGCCAGTTCGCGATGTTGGTGAGCGCGACGACCCAGGCAGTCCCGCCGTCGCCCTTGCCGACGGCTGCGCCCACGTCGACCTGCGCACGAGAATCACCTTCATATCCTCCATACTTGGCTGGCTGCGTCACCCGGAAGGCTCCGATTGCCTCGAGGGCATCGATCGACTCCTGCGACACGCGTCGTTCTGCTTCGCCTTGCGCTGCGTTCTTCTCAATCAGCGGGCGGATCTCATCGATCCTCTCCAGGAGGGCGGAGATGTCAGGGGGCAAACTGCTATCGACCATGGAACGGTCTTCCTTTCGCTCTGAAATGGTTAGTGAAGTCTTCTGTAGCTCACTGCAGTGGAACACCGTTCAGCTCGCACCGGGTTCGGACAGGGTCTCGGTTCGCCCTCCCGCGATCTACTGGATATCCGAGGAGGATCGGGGCAGCGTTGTCGGCGCATCGACGCCTCCTTCCTCAACCCTGAGGTCAGGTTCAGCGCACGGATGCACTTTAGTCCTACCTGACGTTTTCACAGCCTGTGTAGTCACAATAAACGAGTGCAAGTTCCGAAAGCAACACTCGGCTTTACAGCCCGCCCCGTTCATGGGTCAGTCGCCGCCGGTTCAAGGCAGCTCATCTCCGAGCTTCCCGAAGCGAGCGGCCTGGTGGTCCTCGCGCCGATCAACATCGCATAGTGGCCGTTAGTCTGGCGCGATTTCGGCAGCAGTTCACCAGGCCGGATCGCCTCGACTGACACCCCTGTGGAGTCACGCGGGTCGCTCTCTGAACCTGTACAGGAGCTTCGACCGCGAAGCCCTGCTGTTCAATCGGCACAAGTGACTGTCGTGACCATTCGAACAGGATGTGTGCTATGCATCGAGATGGAGTGATGACCAATTGCTGGCCCCTGCAATACCGGACCCTCGGTCTGACGCGTGGCCTACCGCTGAGAAACTCAATGGCTGAGGGCACGACCACCGCGTCGACGACCGAAGCGGCGTCCATGCCCTCAGCGGTTGAGCCTTCGCTAAATCGGCATGACGAACTCGTCGATGCCGAGCAGCGACTTCCCGTACGTTTCCTTCGAAACGCCCACGTTCACCAACGCATGACGGCTTGCCGTTTCCGAGTCCCTCCATATCTGCTGAAGTGGGTTCACCGAGGCAAAGGCGGCCGAACCGATAGCAGTGAGCATTTTATCGATGGACTCTCGACATAGCACCGCTATGGTCGCCGCATCCATCCGAATACGTGCGCGCGTTGCCCAATCGATTTGACCACGATTGGTTACCGCGGCGGCATCGATGTCATAACTAGCTCGCCGCCCAAGCATGCGTGCAGTGTCAATCGCGTTCGCAGCCTCGGCGACCGCAATCTGGTTCGTCGGCGCGTCGCTCCCCTTTGCATACTTTGTGTTTGTGACGCCGCGCGTCGGAAGCTTTTCGAGAGCATAATCCAGAGCTGCCTGAGCAAGTCCGACTTGAGCCCCAACGAGCACTAGATCGTGGTTGGGGACCATAGGCGTGAGATATTCGAGCTCATCGGTGAACTCGGACGCGTAGTTTCCTTCGACTAGATTGTCAAAGCTTTGAGTGCGGTAGTCCGGCGCGAAAACCTCTGTGCCGACGACTGTGTTGCTCCCAGAGCCACGCATTCCTGCGACATACCACGTGTCTTCAAGCGTGACCTCGTCCATCGGAACGAGAGTCATCATCCGTACCGGTGCGCCATCAATCTCGACGACGAACCCGAGCTCCGCCCATTGTGCGTGGAGGGACCCTGACGCGTACGGCCAACGGCCGCTGATTACATAGCCACCGTCAACCTTGCGCGCCGATGCGGTAGGGCCGGCAGGAGGATTCGTTACAGTGGTGATGCGTGCACGCGGATTCGCGCCCCAAATGTCGTCCTGGGCCTCGCGTGAGTAGGTGCCGACGTCCCAGGCGTTTGAGTTGAGCAACGCAAACGCCCAAGCTGTACCCCCATCTCCCCGTGCGATTTCGGCGGTGAGCTCGAACAGCGTTCGAAAATTGCTCTGGAATCCGCCATAGCGACGAGGAGTGCAGACCTGGAAGAGGTCAAGTTCTTCCAGCCCATCGATCACCACTTCGGAGACACGGCGGTCACGATCGCTGTCTGGGGCATGTTCATGGATAAGTGAGTAGAGCGATTGGGCGCGGCCGAGGAGGTCAAGGTTCGGCTGTGAGATTTCTGGAACGAACGAATGCGCACCATCTGACGCCGCAGTAGCCGATTGGACAGATTTCATTTGGATCCCTCTCCTTTGATAGACGACCATGTGTCGGCACCCTCGCCGACATCAGTCCTCATTGATCTCGTTCACTATAAATGAATATCTTCACGTGCGCCAGATGCGAGAAGGATTCCTTCCGACGCGGACTCCGCCGGCGAGACCTCGTGGGCCGTCCGTGTGAATTTAACCATCGACCGCCCCACAATTGCGCGACGAATCCACCACGCGCGGAGGGCGACCGAATCGAATTGCGAGGATCTGCGTATCGATCCCTCGGATGACCCGATTGGCCGATCATGCGGTGGTTTGAGCGCGAAGAGTCCATCGCCGACCTGTGCAAGACTGCCGTTTGTTGTGCGCGTCAGCACTGCTCAAGCCGGCGATTCCCGACGCTGCTCGCTCCTGAGCGATCAGTTCCGTGCGGCCAGGCGCCGGCCGGATCGGCCGTACAAACAGCCGGATCGCGTCTGCCGCGACAAGGCACACTCGTCGAGCGTGATCCGTAGGCATCTATATGGGCGCAGCATCATCGCCGACACCTCGAACCCTCTCCTCAGCACGGACACCGCACACGCCGCGGACTGAAGGGTGGCCGGCCAGTGAACGACGACGTCGACAACTACATGGCCCGAAACACCGTCGAACGAGGATGAACGAAGACGATAGGCGATGGCGCGAACCCGCGGCCGGTTACGACAAGCTCGCCCCCACTTGCCGCTGCGGGCGCTCTTCTCGGGCCCCATCGCTTTCTGGCTGAAGCGGTTAGGAGACGTGTCTCGATGCGGAATAGCTTGCAAGCCGCACCGTTCGGTGGTTCTTGACAACCAACAGAGTGTTCTGCGAACATAAACAAAATTTGGACGCTGACGTGCTTCGTCCCAGTCGAAGTAGTTGCCTCGCCTGCCCGAGCGGCTCATGTGAGCGCCGCCGTCCCTTCATGGAGAGGAAGATCAATGACGCTGACCAACACCGAGGTTCCTGGCTTTCGCGCAGGTAAGTGGGTTCTCGACCCAACTCACAGCGAAGTAGGCTTCCACGTTCGTCACATGATGGTCTCGAAGGTTCGGGGCGCTTTTGGTGTAAAATCAGCCACTCTGATTGCGTCTGACAATCCCTTGGATTTCGTCCTCCACGCTACGGTCGACGCAGCATCCGTAAATACGAACTTGCAGATCCGCGACGACCATCTTCGATCGGTCGACTTTCTCGACGTCGCACGATTCCCGACGATGGAATTTGTATCAAGCGGCGCTCGAGTGAGCGGTGATGAGTTTCTCGTCGATGGCGAATTGACGATCCGCGATGTGACTCGGTCTATTACATTTCAGGTCGAGCTGGGCGGATTTGGCTCTGACACGGACAAGGTGTATCGAGCAGGCGCTTCTGCGAAGACAACCATCGATCGAGAGGATTTTGGCCTGACCTGGAGCGCGACGCTCGAGACAGGTGGGCTTGTGGTTGGGAAAGAAGTGACGATTCTCCTGGAGTTGGAAGGTTTTCTCACCGAAGAGTGACTTGAGTGGGATGTGCTCGCACCCTGCGGATTTCATTCCGGCCAGGTTGGCTTCCAGGGTTACGACGACGTGCCCAGCTACGACCTCGATTCATTCGCTCGAGTGGTTTCGGTGTCCCCCAACACAACGATCAGGTGTGATGATCTTGCGGCCTCCGTCGAGCCAGTACGCCTGGTGCTCGTTGGGCACTCGGTGCCCAGCTGGGCTGAGGTCCCAGACATGATCCAGTCGAGCGGGTCGAGATCGAGACGCGCGGAGAACCGCTCGGTTCAATTCATCATCAAGGTCCAGCCCGCTGAAACGAATGCGCGCCAACGAGCTCAGTTGGGTCATCGACATCCATTTCATGCGGCTGAGCACGCTCAGTCACGAATCCGGCCGATCCAAGAAGTGACCGCGGGGGATGCCACGACCATGTCAGCGCGAGAGGTCCGACCCGTCAAATGCTGACCGAACCACGACACGCGCGTCTGCGTCGCCGCGGCGTCGTTCGGTGTCCTTCTGCCGAGCGATCGGGGCGGGTGCTCCGCTGCCATTCATCGCGTCATTTGCGGCGAGAATCGCCTGTTCGTGAACGTGACGGGCCTCGACATACTCACCGACACCCGCCACATACTGTGCCACAAGCTGCTGCCGCGCCGCGACTATCGGCGCGGCAGTCAACACGGCTTCGGGGTGTCCGTGCGTGCCGGCGTCGTCATCCGCAATGCGGCGGTCCAGCTCGATCAGCGCCTGTTTCGTCGCATGGAGCCCCTTATTCAGTTGCTCCAACTGGTATCGCTCGAGTCCGCGACTTGGACTTTGTTGAGCGCTCCACAGGTCGGGCGGGGTATCGGCAACGTTGTGGGGGGTGCGGGCGGCGCGTCCCAGCTCGATGCGGGCAGCGCGGATGGAGTCGTTGATGCTGACTTCACGGAGGCCGCGGAACATACTGTCCGCGATCTGCGCGCGGGCCGCGGCAGCGGTGGGGGCGATCGCGAGCGCTTCGTTGCGAGTGCGGCCTCGAGTCATTCCAACGTAGAGGCCGGCCGCGTCGACACCCGGCCCCACAACGGCGGCATCCGTGGTCTCGCCCTGAATGCGGTGCACCGTCGACGCGTACGCGAGATGCACATGGTCGGCTGCGTACTCACGCGTGACCGTGCGGACGTCGGCGCTGTCGTTGAGGCTGACCAGTTCGATCCCGGTGCAGGTGAGCTTGCGGATGACCCACAGGGCCCTGTTCTCGACGTTGGCGTGGCGGTCGTTGCGGCGGGTTTGAACGATGTCGCCTTCAAGGAGTCGCTGCTCCGCCTGTCCCACCGCGATCCGGCTCAGCGCGAGCTGCCCGTGGTCGATGCGGCGTTGCTGGATGGCTTCATTGATCGCGTCCGCTTCCTCGTTCGTGCTGGTCACCAATGCCATCCGACGCTGGCCCGCCGAGGCGCGGAAGTACGCCTCCACCATCACCTCGCGCGCCTGGGCTTGGTCTGCGACACAGTGGATGAGCCCGCGAGCGTCGAGGTCGGACGCGACCGCGAGCGCCTCATCCTTGGAACCCGGTTCACGCATGCGCAGGGTCAGTTCGGCGTACTCCGGGTCGTGGAATCGATGTACGACGGTGAGTTCGACAACGGCGGTGGCACGGCGGGTCATCGTCGCCATCGCACCGGAGTGTCCGACGGGCCGGGCCTGGAGGTGGTCGCCGACCATCGCGATCCCGGCCCCGGTCTCGGCCGCCACGATCGCGAGGGCGTTCGCGGTGTGTAGGTCGACCATGCCGGCTTCGTCGACCACGACTCGATCCCCCGCCCGGAGTGGGAACCGGCGCGGCCCTGCGTAGCGAAGCCCGGTGGTCGGGTCGATTTCGTCCCGATGGAGTCGGGTCCAGACATCGGCACCCGACTCGTCACGCCCCCAGCGGAACCCGTGATCGCTCAACAATGCGTGCAGGCTTGAGGCAGACGTGCCGATCTCTCGGCCGGCGACCGAGGCGGCCTTCTTCGTTGGTGCGACCACCACCATCCGGTCGCCGCGCTGCGAAAGCGCCTCTTTTGCGGCGCGCAGCATGGTCGTTTTTCCAGCGCCGGCAGGCCCAGTCACCGATACCAACCTGTCGGTCCCGGCGATTGCGGCGGCGGCCTGCACCTGGCGGCTATCCAGTTCGACGTGCTCTCGCAGCACCGCTTCTGCCGCGGCGACGATCAGGGTGGGCTCAACCGCGGCGCCCGCCCGAGTGAGGGCGTCGAAGCGCTCGGCGAGCTCGGTCTTGAGTGCGGCTGTGGTCGATGCCATCAGCCGCTTCACGTGCGCGGGCCGTTCCTCTTCCGCAGTCAGCAGATCCACCGTCAGCGTCAGCGCGCGCTCGATGATCTGCTCGAGCACGGGTTGGAGCGATTCGCGGGGGACGACGATCCCGGTTGCCGCGAGGGCGCGGGTGGCGCCAGCGCGCACGTCGACCAGGCTGAACCGGCCCCCGCAAGACGCGGCCCGCGCGTCTGCATCCACAATCGCCCGCGCCGCCAACAACGCCACATCCAGATCCTCGATTGTCCCGGCCTGCACCGGCACCGGGGCACGACCTCGCAGGATCCCCGGGTCGATCGCGGCCAGTTCGCCTGCGATGAGTTCTTCCCAGGCAGCTTCGTCGAGATCACCAGGCTTGTTTGGTCGGGCTTTCGCCCACGCCAGTCGGTCGATCCGGTGCATCTGATCTGGGCTTGGTTCCTGCCCCGGGTGCGCGGTTCGCCACTCAACCAGCAGTACAGCCCGGTTTGCCTCGATCTGCGTCGACCGGCGCGACAGCGGGCGGACCGCGTGAGCGAGCTCCGCGATCTCGCCCTCGGCGTTCAGCGTGAATCCGTGGCGGGCCAGCGCCGCGACCCATTGCGGGTCGGTGCGGGCGGCGAGTTCGCCTTCGGCGTTGATCAGGGTGTGCAGCCTCATCGCGACCCGGGAGTCCACGTTGGACCACTTCCCGTCCTCGCCCTGCACCTTCACGCTCAGCCACAGATGCCGATGAACGTGCGGGTCCAACGCCCTGGAACGACGATGCTGCAACTCGACAACCTCGACCCGCTGCAAGGGCTCACGGAACCTGCCACCCGCGCCGCGGCGCGCGTTCAGCTCGGCCTGCCAAGTCGTGATGATCCGATCCCGCAACCGATCCTGCAGCGCCTCGAACTCGCGTGCCAGGTCCGGGGCGATCAGTGCGGCGATGCTGAATGATTTCGGTGCGTTGATCGTGCCATCCAGAATGAGGTCCGCATCCGCGGAACTCAGATCGCGCCCACGCCGCTCCCCGGACTCCGGATCGCACCCATCCACCCAACTGCGCAACTGCATCTCGTCAAGCGTGTCCGTCGAAATGACGCCCGCCGTAACGATGAATCGTCGGACGCCGGCTGCCGCATCCCCGTACCCGGCGAGCGCATCCACGCCAACGGTCGCGCGCAGGTGCGAGTCACACGAGCCCTTCAACGCATAGCCCAGCGCCTGTCGAACCCCCTGCGATCCGACACCTCTCTTCCAGCGCTCGAGACCTCCTCGCACCCGAACAGCGTACCGCTTTTTTTATGCTGAACTCGAAACGAGTTCCACAAAAAGTGCCTGCGTGCATTGCTATCTTGGGTCGCACTACTACTGTGGTGGTTGCCGTTCGGGTTGACTACGGGTTGGGTCGGTCCATCGATGTCTGCGGTCAGCTCGCTAGCCTGGCAGCCTTCATCGCTGGCTGGGATGGCAACAGGCCGACCTAGGTGATTCAGGAACTCTCGAATGGACTCAAACCTCCCGATTGCCGACGACTCGGACGCTCCGGTCGATGCAAACGGGCACGCAGAGCACAAGAGTCACCAAGCGAGGGGTGCGGCCAGCAGAGCAGAAATGACTCTGACAAATGCACGGTTTCGGATCCCGGGTGCGATCCCTGGACTGCGGACTCGTGCCTGCGGTTCCTGACTAGCTACGCGCCCTGACTACCCACGGGCTCGAATGCCGCCGGCGGGGTCCGCCCCTTCCGGCCCTTGGGACGTCACACACAAGCCAACAATTGAGCCATCAGGAATACGATCGATCGCCTGTCGCCTCGATTCAGAACTGAGCCGCCATAGAGTGATCGACTCAGGGGCTGATAGCGCAACGAGTGAAGCGACCAAGGCGAAGATCTTGGGGCCCAACGGAATGATGACGACCCGGCGGGTTGCGATCTCTCCGCCCAATAGTGCGTCAAGTCGCAGCAGTGCTTCGAGTGGTTGATCAACTCGATACTCGAGTGTCTTGCCCGCCTCGACCACGTGCAAGAGTGAGCTATTCAGCTGGTCCAGTTCGACGTCATGGTTGGGGGAATACCCGCGGGGCAAGAATGCCCAAACATCCTCGGGTTCGATGTCATCGATCACCCCGAGTGCGAGGTCACCCTCGAAACCCGCCCCGACCACACAGGTCACCGGGAGGCTCGGATCTCCCCATCCCTCGTAACCGCTCACAGCACCGTTGGTAACGACAACCTGATCGTCCACACGGGAACCTTCGAAGGTTGCAGGGGCATAAACCCAGTGCGCTTCCACCGCCGCGCCCAACTCGGTATGCAGAATCCGGATCGAGTCGGCAATTCGTTGACGCGTCATGGACGAGATGTCGACCAAGAACCGAGGTCTTTCATCCGGCGTCGCGCCATGAAATGCCGCGATCACGTCAGTCAACGTGTTCCGAAGCCGCTGTGCAAACTGATCCTCGGCTTCGACCTCAACTACAGCTCCGTGCTCGAGCGCCCAGATGCGGTTCTTCTGAAATTGCCCCTCACGCTGAGTAGGGAAAGTGAAGCCCACGAGGTGCGAGCCCTGGCTAGCCGTGCTCGCAATGAACGTTGACCGCGTTTCGTAGCCCACTGAGTAGACGACCGCCACATAGTCGATCAGCGCAATTTCGCTTGACGCAAACGATGCCACCTGGGCATGCAGTGCCGAAGTCATGTTGGCCTACTCTCTGGACGGCGGGAAGTCGAACAATGCCTGACCTCCTCGATCCCGGCGGCTGCGGCCCGAAGGGAAGTACCAAGCCCGCGCGTCACCCCTTGTAACGATTGAGCGCAGGCCCCGATGTTCGCCAAGCCGCAGCGGCAGTCGATAGCGAGGCGCGAGCACGAAAGACAAGCGGAAGAGCTCCCCTTCGAGCGTATCTGGGATCGGCCGATTTGAGTCGTCCGGAAGGTGAACAATGGCCCCAACGTTAAGCGCGATTTGGAGGGCACTGATCACATGCGGAGGTGATCGTCGATCGACTCGAAACGCAGTTACGGGGTTGTCGTCGAAGGGTCCGCTAATGAGTCGACGCCCGAGTTCCTTTCCAATCGCTTCGACGAGGTCTACGACTTGAAACAGGCGTCCGTCGTCCCCCTGTACTGCTGGTTGAGACCTCAACAGCGCGAGGAATCGATCAATGACACTGTCGATGGCCGCGCTTTGGGCCGCGCGGTCGAGCGGAAGCGTGCGCGGTAGGTCCCGTGGCAAGACATGCCCGAGCAGCGCCATCAATAGGCGGGGATTCGCATCAACTAGTGTCGCCAACCCCTCCGCTCCCGTGTAGAGATCGTGCGACTTGCGACCCGTCTGGTGGGGGCGTCGGTAGTGCTCGCGCAATACGACGATGTTTCGGATCTTCCGCACCTTTGCTGCGCGTTCGTTGGGCGTCAAATCCTGCAGTGCGTGCAGGTCTACGCCCTTCTTCGCGAGCCAATCAGCAAAGGTGTCGTCCGACTTCGCCAGGCTGTCATAGCGCTTCCACAGCCAGGACCCAATTGCGTACGGGTCCTCGTCCTCCTCAACCGACGCGAATCGCCCCGCACCGAAGACCCGACGAGATGTGAGGGCCAACTCATTGACGTAGCGTTTTCTGAGTTCGGCTTCGATGATGTCTTCCGCGAACCGTGGTGCCGCCGAGTACTGGGACGACAGACGGATGAGCTCGAAATCCTGCCCGTGAACTCCTGCTAGCGGCATATTCAACCGAGCGAACTCCGGTTGAACGGGCGACAAACTCAATTTATACAGGAGCACAGACTGACTCCCCCGCATGGCGTCCAGCACCGATTCAGTCACCCTTGGTGGGGCGAGCTCCATCTCGTCGAACAGCAGCGCCCATTGATGATCGGACTGCTGCGCGGCGGTATTGAAGAGCCGAATACACGCTTCCGCTGTGCTGAGGGTGTCTCTTATGAGCCAGTCGGGCAGCTGAGTGTCGATCTCACGAGGGCTACGTAGGAGCTCGCCATGTTCCCTGAACCGTGCCACCAAAGCGCTCACAACCGACTCGATTCGAGGGACTTCGACGCGCAGCCTCAAGAGAGACGATAGTTCCCGGACAAGAAGCAACTCGTCGGCGGGAGTGAGTCGGGCCCTCGCATGATGCGGCGTATTTTCGGGAATGCTATGGGCGCGCCAAGCCATCGTCGTGACGAGTTCACGCGCGACCTGCGTCGCGAACGCAGACTCCGCGATCACGTCGCGAATGAGCCGATCAAGTTCGTCCGTGTCCGGCTCGAGCTGCTGTTTCCAGATCCGATCAGTTGCAACGAACACACCGGTGTAGTCGATCGCGCCAACCATCGACTCCGCCTGCGTATGGTGCCATCGCTCGAGCGCCTCCGGCTGGAGCATCTTCAGCAACGTGGTCTTGCCTGAACCTCGCGGACCCGAGAGCACCGAGTGCACCGGATTTTAAAACCAAGCGTTAAAAAAGAAAAATGAACTCGGGTTGGCAACGAAAAACGAAAAAGCGGCGAACCTTGCTGCGCCGAGTAACGTTTCGCGCATTTTAAATGACGTGAGTGATCGGTCTGCGCCAACAAAAACCCTCGCACGCTCACGCGATCACTCCGCTCACATCAGGGATCTTGGCCCTCAGTTCCACTATCTCGCCACTTGAGTCCCGAGCGACGGCGATCCCGAGATTATCCAGCTGACGCGCAAGGTTCTCGATGTCGCTGGGGGCGAGGAATGGGAGCTCTGGGTGCCGCATCTTCAGGTCCGCAGCCGTAAGCGCCAATCCAGGTCCGAGTCCGGCTGCTTTGATCATCCTGGCGAGAGCGGCGGGATCGATCCGCCATCCGAATCCACCTCGCCCGGGCCAGCCTGCCGCGCCCTCCGCTTCTGCCCACCCGATACTTGGCCGCCATGACCACGAACGGAACTGTGCAGCCAGACCCAGCGTTGGGACGCCCTGATCGGAGGGATCCCACAGCGTGATCAGATGGACCTGATTGCTAGCGATGGAGGATGTCTGGCCCCAGGCGAAAGCAGCCATACTCGCGGCCGAGAACACAGCCGCGCTGCCGGCTCCGCCGCGGGCGTACTGAAAATATGGGCGGTGTTTGTGTCCGTGTACCACCAGCCATGGCCCCGTTCGTTCCAACATGGCCAGAAGGTGCTCCGCCTCTCGAACTTGGCCATGCTCGTCAGTGTCGACGTCAGGCAGCTGTTCGACGTGGTGGTGCAAGAGAAGGATTTGAATCTGTGCTGGCGCGCGACCCTGCAGATCGCTCTCCAGCCTGTTGGTCGTTCGCTTCGAAACCCGTCCGTGGTCCAGCTCTTCCCCCTGCTTGGAGCTGAGACCGTGGAATGCGCTTGAGTTGACGGCGACCACACGCCACGGGATCGGCCCGTCATCGGCAGGGGCTGCCGCGTCAATGATGCAGTAATTTCTGGACCAATAGTCCGCTCGTGACGCATCGGCGTCGTGAGGGAAGAGCGGCGCGAGATCGAACAAGACTCCTCGAGGATCTATCTCGGTGCCACCGCGGGAATCCACGTCGTGATTTCCTGCTGTCGCGATCAGCGTCGACCCACGACTCCCGGCAAGGTCATTGACGTCTCGCCACGCGTCGACGAGCGCGGCTGAGTCGGCCTTGTCGGTGATATCACCAGCGCAGAGAAGCAACGTAGGGAACAACTTTTCGCGTTCAAGCACATGTCGCAAGCCAACGATCGGGTGATTGCGTTCATCCCGCGTCGTAGTTGTCGTGATCCACGATCCAGCCTTGTCGCCGGGGGCGCTACTGCTCGCGTGAAGGTCGGACACGACAAGTATCGAGATGAGCGGCTCGCTATCCCCAGGGACTGTCAAGCCTTCCGGCCCGCCGTCGTTCTCCGGCACGGGCTCATCGTATAGTGCTGAGAGCACAAGGCTGACAAGGCGCCGCTCGGGAGTGTGTCGCAGAATCGGAATCGCATCGATGATCCGCTATATGGGCACCAAGCGCCATATTTCCGGCGCCGTGCGAGAAGCCGTGGAGAGCATCAGTGAGGACGGGCCGATCCTTGATCTCTTTGCTGGGATGGGGAGTGTGGCAGATGAGTTCGTTGGAAAGCGCCCCGTCTACCTGAATGATGCTTCCGAGTTCGTCGGTGCAATGCTCCGAGCACGCTTCGGACCGACGAGTTCCCCCCCTGCCCTCGATCGCGGAGTCTTCGATGCAACGATGCAAGAGTCCCGAGATCGACTGACCCAAGAGTTCTCTGCTCAACTCGAGATCGAGACGGCTGCGTTGAACGGCGACGTCGCCAAGCTGCAAAGCTATGTTCGACGCGCGAAACACGTGGGTACCTCAGCCACCGCTCGCCGGGCCGCCGTCGACGCATCAACCTGCGCTGGCGTCGCTAGATACAAGTTGGCTTCGCTCTATTTTTCCGCGGGATACCTGAGTCTGCATCAGGCGATTGAAGTCGATGCGCTCCGCTTTGCGATCGATTCCTACCCGGATCAGTCTGTGCGCGACGCCCTCATGTCGCAATGGCTAACGTCGATATCGGCCGTCTTGAACTCCCCAGGACATTCCGCGCAATTTCTTAAACCAACCCCTTCCGGCGGCTATGGCCGAGTCGTGCGAGCCTGGAGCAAGAGCGTTACCGAAAAGTTCTGGCAGGTCGGCACCGTCAATCAACCTCACAGCCTCGCCAGTTGGCGAGCGACGACGCGAGTAACGACGGTTGACGCGCTCACCCTTCTCAGATCCGGCGGAGCCACCGATGCGTCAGTCATCTACGCAGACCCGCCGTACACGCGCGATCAATATGGTCGGTTTTATCACCTGTACGAAACCCTCTACAAGTATGATTTTCCGACTTCGCGCGGATCAGGACGGGTCCGAGCAGACACGTTTGTGTCTGGGTTTTCACGGAAGACCGAAGTAGAGACGAGCATCCGCGAATTACTCAGAATCTCGGCTGCCTCAAGCAAACCCATTGTTCTCAGCTACCCCAAGAATGGGCTTCTGAACCAGGCGGGTCGCGATCTCCACGTCCTGGCTCGCGACTACTTCGAGTCCGTCACGGTCGAATCCATCTCTACCAATCACTCCACTCTCGGGGGCTCGTCTGGATCACGTAGCAAGGCCGCGACGGAGCAACTTGTCATCTGCCTCTGAAGAGTCGGTGCCGAGTCGGTTACGCACGCGGGTTCGCGCAACTTCTACTCTGCGGGAACATTCCGAAACTCCCGTCCTACCCTTTACCGCGCCGGGCTTAGCATAGGCGCGGAGGCAATGGTGACTGAGATCTCGTCGTGGCGGGCGAACGATGTCGTGGCGTACGAACTCTTGCGAGAGTCGGCGTCAACGCTCACTGCGCTCCTAACCTATGCCGCGTCTTCCGATGTGTCAGCGCCAGACGGCGCGCGACTGGAACTCACACAGCTCCGCCGCGATCTCCTGACAATCGACGGGTACGATCGCGCACGGGTGAACGCCCTCGCGGCACAGATCGATGCTCGAGTCAGGGAACTCTCGGGAGCATCCAGATGACCGACGGGGACATCACCGAGGACCAGCACCGCGAAATCCTGCGGCGTGACATACTCCCGCTGTTGTTCCCGCAAGACACCATAGGCGGGGCCAGGGCTTTCGTTCTCCTCAGCGGCCAGCCAGGGGCAGGCCGGTCTCGCGCGATTGCGCCCCTCCTCGCTGAGCATGGCGGTGCCCTCGCGGCCGTTAGCGGCGATGAGCTACCCGCATTCCATCCAGCCTTCCGCGAGCTCTCTACTGCGCGTTCGGCCGATGGCGCACGAGTCCTTGCCCGGGCGTCGGCGGGCTGGGTGCGCGACTGTATTCGCTACGCACGAGAGAACCATCGTTCGCTGCTGCTTGAGGGTACATTCCATGATTCCGCCGTTGCCACTGCGATAGCCGATCGCTTCGCCGCGGCGGGTTTTGAGACCCGCTTGGTGGTTGTCGCCTCGCGTCGCGCGGAGAGCCTCTTGACCGTGGTGTCACGCTACCTGCGGGAAGTACAGGCCGATAGTCCGGCGCGATATACGAGCCGCGAGGCACACGACCGCGGATTCGACGCGACACGAACACTTGTCGCAGCTGTCGAGGATGGAGCGTTGGTGAATCGCCTGACGATCCTCGATCGCGACGGCGATATGGTCTTCGACGCGCGCGGCTCAGATCGGGATGATCCGTTCCGAGGCGCAAGCATTGCTCTCGCAGCTGCGCAGTCGGCGCCGATGAGTCGATTCGCGGCGACGCAATGGCTGAGTGAGCTGCATCATGTGACGCAGTTCGCCCGGTCGCGTCGTGATCTACCGCGAGGGGTGACGGAGTTGCTGGTGGACCTACATGAGACGTCGCTGCGGGAGGTGATTCCGGAGTTGCGGATTCCCGCAGACGGGAAGTTCGCTACGGCGATGGAGCAGAAGACGGTGGCGAACCTAGTGGCGCTGCGGCGCTCGATGCAGCCTGCACAGCAGACGGACGCCGCGGCGCCAGTGATCGTGCCCGGCGGTCCCGAGCGTGGGGGCCCGTCTCGGTGACACGTGCCATCGGTTACATGCGTGAGCTACTGCCCGGCACCACCCCGGATACCGACGAGCTGACCCGCGCGGGCGCAGAGCAGATCTTCACGGACGACGGCCCCGCGGAATCTCGCACCCGTCCAGGCTTGGAGGAGTGTCTTCACAGCCTCGATCCCGGGGACACTCTGGTAGTGACGAGCGCGGCGCACCTGTCATCCGCAGTTCCGCACTTCGTTGCGACGGTGGCGGGCTTGAGGAGACGGGGCGTGGGGTTTCGGTCGTTGAGCGAGCCGGCGCTGTGCGCAGGGGTAGGTGCGTCGGTGGATCCGGGCGAAGTGCTGTTGGCGTTGGAGGTGTTGCGGCGGCGGTTGGCGAGCTTGCAGACGCGCGCGGGGATGGCGACGGCTGCAGAGGAGGGGCGGCGGCCGGGGCGTCCGACCGTGATGACGCCGGAGCGGATCGCGATGGCGGTGGAGTTGCGGAATCTCGACCGGCCGATCACGCATATCGCGCGCGTGCTCGGGGTGAGTGCGAACGCGGTGCAGCGTGCGCTCGCCCCGATCCCGCGCACAACTAAATCTCAGCCCTAGCCGTCGAGGTCATCGAGCTCGCTGGGTGCGACCGAAATCGCGAGCCAGCTTCGGGCGGTCGCTGCCTGCTCAGGGTCGTCGTTCCAGTCGGGTTCGGTGAGCACCCAACGATGCATGAGCCGAGCGGCGGCGTCGGCGTGGTGGCCGGCGTAGAGGACCTCAGCGAGGGCTTCGGCCTGGTCGAACTCGAGCATGCAGCTGACTTCTTCGTGGCCCTTGAGGAGCCCGTCGACGACGTCGGCAAGGCGGTCGACGACGTCTTCCAGGTGATCCCTGGCGACGATGGAGTCGGGGTTGCCCGGTGTTGTCGTGTTCATGGCCGTTCCTCGCTTCTTGACTATTCGTAGCGCCTGTCCGGCAAGTGGCTTTAAGAGCGAGCGGAGGGGCGCGCAGTGCCGGGCCCGAGGATTACCGGACTGAGCGTCAGCGAGGGAGGATATGCCGCAGGGCCGGAACGGAGCAGGCCGGAGCGAGCTACGATCGGCCGCCGGGAAGGGCTCGCGGGCCGCGCCGAATCGTTCGACGGCACGGCGCTCCCATCGCCCCTTCCCTGTTAGTCCCCGGCGAGCGTTGCGAGGGTTGCGATGAACTCACGGCGGTCGGCACTCGGGTCGATGATGAGGGCTCGGATCGTGTCCGTCGTGTGGGCGAGTTGGCGTGCGGGGAGGGATCGGAGCGGTGCAATGCACCAGGCGAGGTCCTCGTCGATCGTGTACCCCGGCTCGTCGCTGAGCTTGCCGGGGTAGTACAGGAAGGCGGAGATCGCGACGCGGAACAGGGTCACTTCCGTGTCGCGTTGATCGACCAGGGTTGTTTCATTCATGTGCGGGGTGAGGGTCATCGGTTCATTCCCATCGGATGATTCGGTTGCAGCATGGGGTGCGGTGCGGCGGGGTCCAGGTGGTGCGGGTGCCGGGCGGGTTCGCGATGCCGGAGCCGTTCGTTGACTTCACGTCCGATTGCGTCCAGTCGCGCTTCTTCCACGGCTTGGAGGGTGCGGGTCGGCTTGGGGCCGGGCCGGGCGCGGTCCAGTTCCTTGTGCAGTCGGGCGAGCTCTTCCTTCTGCTCGGCGAGGTGATAGGCGGCGCGGGCTCGAAGACTGTCGCGTTTGAACGCCGCCACAAGCTCGGGTGGGGTCGCGACCGACCGGAGCGCCTCGGATAGCTCCGCCGTGGTCCATTCGCGGGTGAAGAACGCGTCCGCATCCGCCCTGTGAGCTATCCGGTCGTCTCGGGACACCCGGTGGAGCCGGCGCGGGGGCAGGCCGGCGTCGCGGCGCCGTTTCTCCCGGTCCCGCCATGCCCGCTGGGTCGCGAGCTGCCTTTCCTTGTTCCTTGCGTAGTACTCGCGGCGCCGCGCCCGTTGTTCCTCGGCATTGGCGGCGTAGTGCTCACGGCGTCGCTGCCGGTGCTTTTCGGGATCCGTCCGGTATTTCTCGCGCAGCTTCGCGTTGACCTCGTCTTTGTGCTTGTCGCGCCACCGTTGGTCGCGTTGCCGCTTTGCCTGGCGGTACGCCTCTGGATCCTTCTGCCGTATCGCGGCCCGGTGTTGCCGCTGATACTCGAGGTACTCCTCGCGGTGCTGCGCGTAGTACTCACGGGACCACGCGCGGCGGGCGTCGCGGCGTTCCTTCTCCCGGTCATACAGCCGCCGGCGGGCCTGGGCGATCTGCAACCGAAGGTCCTCGGCGTCCGGGGAGATCGGTTCTTCGTCGTTCCAGTAGTCGTCCGACATGGCCTCACCGCGCAACCGTGCCGGGCTGACCGGAGGTGACGGGCATCCACGTCTCGTGTGCGCGGGAATCATGATCATGCTGACCCAGGGAGCTATCGAAGGCGGGGCGTTCGGATGTGGCAGACCTTGGCTGTCGGGATGCTCCGTGGTCGGTCACCGCGGAGGTTTGCGAGTCCCGGACATGGGCACTGCCGGAGTCCGGGACTGCCGGAGTGCGGGAGGGTCAAGTCCTGGGACGTGGTGTATCGGTGATCGTGTGATCCCTCGTGTCGAGGTCAGGCTGTGAGGGCCCGAAGGTCGGGTTCGATCACCTCCTCTGTGGTGGGTTCGCCGACGCGGCGTGCGGCGGCGAGGGCGTCGAGGCCGAGGTAGCGGCGTTGCTCGGCCCACTCGTCGTGTTGCTCGGCGAGGACGGCGCCGACGAGCCGGATGATCGCGTCGCGGTTCGGGAAGATGCCCACGACGTCGGTGCGGCGGCGGATCTCCCGGTTGAGGCGTTCGTTCGGATTGTTGGACCAGATCTGCCGCCAGATGCTCTTCGGGAACGCGGTGAACGCGAGGATCTCCTCACGTGCGGCCTCGAGGTGCTCGAACGACCTGGGGAGCTTGTGCTCGAGCGCGTCCAGGACGCGGTCGAACTGGGCGTGCACGGACTCCGCGTCGGGCTGGTCGAAAACCGTGCCCAGCAGGGTCTTCACCCATGGCCACGAGGACTTTGGGGTCACGCTCATCAGGTTCGCCGCGTAGTGGGTTCTGCACCTCTGCCAGGACCCGCCGACGGTCGCGCCGATCGCTGCGACCAGACCTGCGTGTGCGTCGGACGTGACGAGCTTCACGCCGGTCAGGCCTCTCGCGACGAGGTCGCGCCAGAACGTCAGCCAGCCGGCGCCGTCTTCGGTCGAGTTGACTTGCAGACCGAGGATCTCGCGGTAGCCGTCGGCGTTCACGCCGGTCGCGACCAGCACCGCGACCTTCACGACCCGGCCGCCCTCGCGGACCTTCATGGTGAGCGCGTCGGCGGCGACGAACGAGTACGGGCCGGCGTCCAACGGCCGGGTGCGGAACGCGGTCACCTGCTCGTCAAGGTCGCGCGCCATCTCCGACACCTGCGACTTCGACAGCCCGGTGATCCCGAGGGTCTTCACCAGGTCATCCATCCGACGGGTGGACACGCCGAGGAGGTAGCTGGTCGCGACCACGGTGGTCAGTGCGGCCTCCGCGCGGCGGCGGCGTTCCAGCAGCCACTCCGGGAAGTAGGTGCCCTGCCGGAGCTTGGGGATCTTCACGTCGATGGTCCCGGCGCGGGTGTCGAAGTCGCGGTGGCGGTAACCGTTGCGACGGTTCACCCTGTCGTCGCTGATCGTGCCGTAAGCGGCGCCGCAGATCTGGTCCGCGTCCGCGGATAGCAGCTGGTTGATGAACGTGCCGAGCATCTCCCGCAGCAGATCGGGAGACGCCTGCGCGAGGTGGTCTTCGAGGAAGCGGGCAGGGTCGATATCGTGGGGTGAGACGGTCATCGTCGGGGTCCTTTCGAGATGGATGTGAAGAGTTCTCTCGAAGGATCACGCGGTGACCGTCGCTACGTCCGCAGCGACACGGTCACCCGATCCGTACACCACCTTGCCGGACGCCACCTGCGGGAGTTCGGAAGTGCGGTGATCACGGAGCGGCGGAGCTCGTCTTCCGTAGACCCGCGCAATGTGTCCGCGTGAGCCAGGAGTAGATCGATCGCGACGCGGATCAGCGTGTTCTCTGTGATGCGTTCCGTTTTGACGCGTCGGCGCCGCATCACCGTTTTGGTGAGAGTGGAGAGTGCGGCATCCTGGTCGGCCCGCAGGCGCGCGTCCTTACGCACCAGTCGCGCAAACTTCGCCAGTCCGCGTTCCTCGACCGGCAGCTCTGTCTGCATCCGGGCGCGCACGTCACTCAGGCGTTGGCCGAGTTCGATCTTGCCCATGGTCACCACCGCCCGATGCCCGTGAGGGCGACTTGTTCGGACACCTCGAGCCCGACCCGCGTGATGTCGGCGATGGCGCCCGCCGTGTGGCGGTTGTCGCGGACCGTGGTCACCAGGTGCCCGAGCACGGGCGCGTCAGCCTGTGTCTTGTATTGACGTAGGTAGGCGTCCAGGCGCGGAATCCCCCACGTCGTGTCGAGCAGGTCTCGCCACGCCTTCAGCTGCGCAGGGATGCGGGGGTCGATACGGTTCAGCAGCACCGCATGGCGCATCTGGCGCGGCTCGATCAGGCGCGCGATGGTCCGCATCGTGGGCTCAACCGCGAGGGCTTCCGGCGTCAGCGACACGATCGCGTAGTCGGCCGCGTCCAGCACGGTCTCCAACACCGGAGTGTCTTCGAGGCTGCCGGGGGTGTCGACCAGGAGGAAGTCATACTCCGCGTGCAACTCACGCATCCGGGTGAGCACCTTCGGGTTCTGGTTGCCGGCGAAGTCAAACGGCAACCGATCCCTGATGTTCTCCGACCACCACACCGTCGACTGCTGCCGGTCAACGTCCACCACCAACACTCGATGTCGACGCGACAGCGCCGCGCCCAACTGCATCGTGACAGTCGTCTTGCCGACGCCGCCCTTCTGGTTTGCAACAGCGATCACTCGCACGGCGACCTCCTATTTGCGGAACTCGTTACGGTCTTGACAGCAGTACACTCCTAAGTCGTATAGTCAGTCAAGAGCAATCTGCGGAATGCATGTGCGGTACGGCAAACTAAGGGGGTGAAGGTCGACGTGAAGACACTCGACGGCAAGAGCATGTCCGCGCAGCGCGCGACAGAGCCGGTCGGGTCCGCACTGCGTATCGCGCCAGGGTTTGTCGCAACCACTGTCGATGACACGGCCGGCGTAGAGACGACACTCGAGGCGCACTACCTCGCCGAACGAGGCCGCTACGTCATCACCACCATCACCAACCGTGCAATCGCCACCGACTTCAGCGAAGACCGGTTGAAGCACACCGCCCCACAGGCGATCCTGCGCGCGGCCATCCCGCACTGTGTCGCATTGCTGCTCGATGACAGTGCGCAGGCGAAGTGGACGACGGTCGCGGACCTCACGACCACCGATCGGCGGATCGTCCCGCTGTGGATGGCCCAGGCGGTCGTCAAGCGTGGGATGAAGGACGAGCGCTGGCAGGTCATTGAGATCCTGTACGGCATCGCCGCACTCGCAGATCTGCCGCCCGTCAAGCTCATCGCGCTTGAGCTCGATGTCCCGGAGCGCACCGCCTCAGACTGGATCCAGAAAGCACGCGCCGCGGGCTGGCTGGTCGGCATGACGTCCAATGTCGGCCGACCTGCCGGTGGTTGATTCCCTCACACTCCCCACGACCCTCGTCGCAGTCGACGACGCGACGGCCGCCGCGATCCTCGGGCTGAGTCCCTCGCGACTACGCCATCACGTGCGCCTCGGCAACGTCGCTCCCCATTTCTCTGGCACCAAGCCGTTGTATCTGATCTCCGAACTGGAACGCTTCGTGGAGCATCTGCCGACCCATCCCGAACATCTACCCACGGTGTAGCTCAGTCGTCGGGCTGCGCGCTTGTGGCATTCGGCGGTCGAGTAGTCTGCGATTGATCGCAGACCGATGCGCATGAGACGACGCGTGTCCACCCTTGCCATAGAGGAACCATGAGCCAATCATTAAACATCGTCGTAGGTGTGACAGGTGGCATCGCCGCTTACAAGACCGTGCAGGTGGTGCGGGACCTCGTCTTGGCCGGGCATTCCGTACGGGTGATCGCGACCGAGTCCGCGTTGCGGTTTGTCGGCGCGCCGACGTGGGAGGCGATCAGCCGGAACCCGCTCTCCACGTCGATCTTCGACGATGTGGCCGCGGTGCGTCACGTCAGTCTGGGGCAACAAGCGCACGTCATCGTGATCGCTCCGGCGACGGCCAACACCCTCGCAAAGCTCGCCGCCGGCATTGCCGACAACCTTCTGGGAACGACGGTGCTGGCCAGCAACGCACCCTTGGTGGTGGCCCCAGCAATGCACACCGAGATGTGGACACACCCGGCGACCGCCGCGAACATCGCCACTCTACGAGCTCGCGGGGTGATTCTGGTCGGACCGAACTCGGGACGACTCACCGGCAACGACATCGGGCCGGGGCGAATGAGCGAGCCCGACGCCATCGTGTCCGCGACAATCGCTGCCGCATCGACTGTCGTGACGCGCGCGGCATCCGACGATCTCACCGGGCGACGGGTCCTCGTGACCGCGGGCGGCACCCGCGAGCCGATCGATCCGGTGCGGTACCTCGCGAATCGCTCGAGCGGCAAACAAGGCGTCGCGATCGCCCTCGCCGCAGCCGCGCGTGGGGCCGAGGTGACAGTCATTGCCGCGCACATGGATGCGGAACCCGCCGCAGCTCTCAAGAACTCCGGTCTCCACACAGTCGACGTGCACACCGCCGCTGATCTGGCCCGCGAGGTCGGCACCGCGGCGGGCACCGCATCGGTCGTGGTCATGGCCGCAGCCGTCGCCGACTTCACCCCAGCGCAGGTCTCTGACCGCAAAATCAAGAAGAACGCGCACGGGGAGACGCTCGAGCTGGCGCTCGTCCGCACAAAGGACGTACTCGGCGAGCTGGTCTCGCATCCGGTGCCGGGGCGGGTCGTGGTCGGATTCGCGGCCGAAACGGCGGCGGATCGCGACGAGCTCGTGACGCTCGCCCGCGAGAAGCTCTCCCGCAAACCCGCCGACCTCCTGGTGGCCAACCCCGTCGGGCATGACAAGGGGTTCGGCACGGATGACAACGAGGCACTCATCTTCGCAGCATCCGGGGCGGTCGTGGCCGAGGTCTCCGGCAGCAAGCGCGTCGTGGCCGACGCCATCCTCGACCGCGTGGTCGAGCTGCTCGACCGCGAGTGAGTTGAAACCCGAGCACCGGTCCGCTCGAGACCATGGTGCCATGATCAGCTCCGTCGATCCTGCCGCGCCCGCACGGACGCTGTACCGCAAGATCGAACGATCCCAGTGGGCAGATCTGGCACCGGGGATGGAGCAGCCCCTGACCGAGCGGGAGATCTCGCAACTGCGCGGACTCGGCGACCACCTCGACATCGACGAGGTGCGCGACGTCTACCTCCCGCTCAGCAAGCTACTCAGCCTTTACGCACGGTCCACCAGAGCTCTGGACTCCCGGACGAGCGCCTTCGTGGGGGAACCTCCCACCGCCACTCCGTTCGTGATCGGCGTCGCCGGTTCAGTGGCGGTCGGCAAGTCCACCATCGCCAGGCTGCTGCGGGATCTGCTCAGTCGCTGGGCCGACACGCCACGCGTCGAACTCGTCACTACAGACGGCTTCCTCTACCCGAATGCCGAGCTCGCGCGCCGGGGGCTCATGAGGCGGAAGGGATTCCCCGAGTCCTATGACCGCCGCGCGCTCGTTCAGTTCCTCCGACAGGTCAAGAGCGGTGCACCCGAAGTCGAGGCCCCGGTCTACTCCCACCTTCACTACGACATCGTGGATGGCGCACGGGTGACGGTGAGCAGGCCGGATGTCGTCATCGTCGAAGGCCTGAACGTGCTGCAACCTCCCCGGGACACCGACGGCGTATCGATCAGCGAACTCTTCGACTTCTCGATCTACGTGGATGCCGACACCGACGACATCGGCCGTTGGTACATCGACCGATTCATGACCCTCAGACAGGGCGCCTTCAGCAACCCGGACTCTTACTTCACCGTGTACGCCGACCTCACCGACGAAGCGGCGATTCAGACCGCGAAGGGGTTTTGGAACGGCATCAACCTGCCGAACCTCCAGGCGAATGTACTGCCGACGAGACAGCGGGCACGACTCATCCTCCGCAAGGGGTCAGACCACGCGGTGGAGAGAGTACTGCTCAGGAAGCTGTGACCCTGCTTTTGCACTTGGTGCATAAACCATCGATACTGAGCACAGGTCAGCTGTGTCGCTCGGCCATCCACACATGATCCCCCTTCCCTCACACCCACGCACCGCCCCCATGACTGTCACCGTCGTCGGCGGTGGGCGACTCGGGCGTCCGCTCGCGCGCGCACTCCGTGCTGCGGGAGCGGTCGTGCACGGGCCGATGATGAGGGGCGAGACCGTCCCTTCGGCGGACGTCGTCCTGCTGTGCGTGACCGATGGAGAGATCGCTGGCGCGGCCGACATGCTTCACGGCTCGGCGGCTCTCATCGGCTCCGTGTCTGGAGCGAACCCCCTTGCCGAGCTTGACGTGGACTTCGGGTGGCACCCGCTGCAAACCTTCGTCGGCGACGAAGGACCTGACGCGTTCCGCGGGATCGGCTGCGCCATCGCCGGGAAGTCCGTCGATGCCCTCGCGGTCGCCCAGCAGCTGGCGGACCTGCTCGGCGCCCACGCGTTCCCGGTCGCCGACGACCAGCGGGCCGCGTATCACGCCGCCGCGTCGATCGCGTCGAACTTCACCGTCACCCTCCTGGCTGCGGCCGAAAATGTCGCCGCGGGCGCAGGGCTCACCCCGGCGGAGGCGCGTGCGCTCCTCGCCCCATTGGTGCGCCGCACGATCGAAAACTGGGCAGTGCGGGGCCCGGAGGCGGCGCTCACCGGTCCGGTGTCGCGGGGCGACGAACGCACGGTAACCCGGCAGCGCGACGCGATCGCCGGACGATCTCCCGAGGTGCTCCCGCTGTTCGACGTCTTGTGCGAAAGCACGCGGGGGCTCGCTAAGAAGGGCAGGGCCACCGCATGAGAATCATCCGCGACATCGCCGAGGTGCGCGACGCGCTCCGCAACGCTCGCGACGGCGGGAGCAACGTTGGACTGGTTCCCACCATGGGAGCCCTCCACGAAGGCCATCTGTCGCTCGTGCGTCAGGCTCGCGCCGAGACTGATCTCGTCGTCGTGTCGCTCTTCGTCAACCCGACCCAATTCGCCGCGAACGAAGACCTCGGCGCGTACCCGCGCGATGAAGCCCGCGACGCGGAACTCGCCGACGGGGCAGGCGCCGACATCCTGTTCGCTCCCCCAGCAGACCAGATCTACCCGGGCGGATATGCGACGACCGTGCACGTCTCCGGGATCACCGAGGTGCTATGCGGGGCGGCTCGGGGGCCAGAGCACTTCGACGGCGTCGCCACCGTCGTAACCAAGCTGCTGCACATCGTCGCACCCGACTCGGCCTACTTCGGGCAGAAGGACGCGCAGCAGGTGCTCGTGATCCGCCGGGTGGTCCGGGACCTCAACATTCCCGTGCGCATCGTGGCCTGCCCGATCGTGCGCGAGCGCGACGGCCTCGCGATGAGCTCACGCAACGTCTATCTCGATCCCGCCGCGCGTGAGCGCGCCACAGCACTTAATCGGGCGTTGGATGCCGCGGCCAGACTCGTCGCTCAAGGAGAAACGCGAGCGGATACGGTGCTCCAGGCAGCGCGCTCCGTCCTGGCTGCCGCGGACATCGACCCGGAATACCTCGAACTGCGCTCACCCGACGATCTCCGCATCCTCGACAGCGTCGGCGACTCGGCGCTGCTCGCGGTCGCTGCGCAGGTCGGACGAGCACGCCTGATCGACAACCGAATCCTGGAGGCGACCCGCTAATGCGACGCACGATGCTGAAATCGAAGATCCACCGTGCGACCATCACGGACAGCGATCTCAACTACGTCGGTTCGATCACGATCGACCCCCTTCTCCTCGATGCGGCCGACATCCGCGTCCACGAGCAGGTGCAGGTGCTCGACATCGACAACGGCGCCCGCTTCGAGACCTACGCGCTCCCCGGCACGCCCGGGAGCGGTGAGATCCAGATCAACGGCGCGGCAGCGCGCCTCGTCCACCACGGCGACCTCGTGATCGTACTGACCTACGCCGACTACGACGAGGACGAGGTCGACTCGCACGACCCGATCGTGGTGCACGTCGATCACCGCAACGGCATCATCGACGTCGACGACGCGGTCGCCGTCCTGCGAACGCCGGCCGTGCGCTCATGAGCGCTCAGTCGGTCCCCGTGAGTTCGTCGAACGCCCGCGCACGGCGGACTATCGCCAGCCTCGCGGCGCAGAAGACCGCCGGTGAGCCGATCGTGATGGTCACCGCCTACGACTACCCGAGCGCACAGATCGCCGAAGCCGCCGGGGCCGACGTCGTGCTCGTCGGCGACTCGGCCGCGATGACCGTACTCGGATACGACAGCACGGTGCCGGTAACGGTCGAAGAGATGCTCATGCTCACCGCCGCGGTGCGCCGTGGCCTCTCGACCCCACTCCTGGTCGCCGACCTCCCCTTCGGTTCCTACGAGGGTTCCGACGAGCAGGCCATCGCGACCGCGCAACGGTTCATCAAATCGACCGGGTGCGACGCCGTCAAGATCGAACGCGGAGGATCCTCCGTCGACCGCGCCCGCGCCATCATCGGAGCGGGCATCCCCGTCATGGGCCACGTCGGACTCACCCCCCAGACCGCCGCCACGATCGACGGGTACCGATCGCAGGGGCGCACCGCCGAGGAAGGCCTCGCCATCCACGACAGTGCCCGAGAACTCCAGGACGCGGGGTGCTTCGCAATCGTGTTCGAAGCGATCCCCACTGCGGTAACGAACGCGATCACGCCACGTCTCGACATACCCGTCATCGGGATTGGCGCAGGGCCGAACACGGACGGGCAAGTGCTCGTCTTCCATGACATTCTTGGCATCTATGACGGCCACGCAGCCCGCTTCGTAAAGCGCTACGCCGAACTGCGCGGCCCGATGATCGCCGCGGTGACCGCATACGCTGACGACGTGCGCAGCCTCGCATACCCGCAGCCCGAGCACGGGTACAACCTCACCGCGTCGGAGGCCACCCGATTGGATCGACTGCTGACCGACCGGAGCCACATTCATCCCGACTAGCCCGAGGGATGCGGAGCATCGCGCCCCACATACGTGGCCTGGCAGAGAGCCTTGAGCTGAGCTGGTTCCCCCGGCCGCGGCTGGCGCCGCGGGGGCGAGTACTCGAGCACGGGGCGCGTACGCCGATGACCAAGGCTCTACACCTGGGCAACTTCGAGGCTGCGGGATCGCCGAGTTGTCCGACGCGAGAGCGCCGCACCCAACTGCATCGTGACGGTCGTCTTGCCGACGCCGTCCTTCTGGTTTGCCACAGCGATCGCTCGCACGACCATCTCGTTGTTGCGGAACTTGTTAGGGCCTTGACAATAGTACACTCCTAAGTCGTATAGTCAGTCAGAAGCAATCTGCGGAATGCATGTGCGGTAAGGCGAACTAAGGGGGTGAAGGTCGACGTGAAGACACTCGACGGCAAGACAATGTCCGCGCAGCGCGCGACGCAGCCGGTCGGGTCCGCACTGCGCATTGCGCCCGGTCCTATCGCAACAGCCGTCGACGACACGGCGGGCGTGGAGACCACACTCGAACCGCACTACCTCGCCGAACGCGGCCGCTACGTCATCACCACCATCGCACTTCAGCTCGACGTCCCGGAGCGCACCGCCTCAGACTGGATCCAGAAAGCACGCGCCGCGGGCTGGCTGATCGGCATGACGTCCAACGTCGGCCGACCCGCCGGTGGCTGATGTAAAGCCTCAACCAGACGTGGGTGTTTCGCGTGTCTTCCGCTGGATTGCGCTGGGGCTTTGCGCGGCCTTCACCGGGCCTGCATTCGCAGGACGATCGCACCACTCGTCGTGGAAAACCGTCTCGCGTTCCACCGAGGACCAAAGGAGGCTGCAATGACGCTGGATGCATCACCGTTCGCCGACGTGGACGTGCGAACGCCCCGCTCCGCATACCTCGATCGGCGCGAAGCGGCAGAGTACTGCCGAGTGCCGATGTCGACGTTCGACTCGCTACGCCGCAGAAACCAAATCCCCCACCCTGATGCGGAAATGGGCAAACACATGCTCTGGAAGCGCGCGACACTCGACGACTTCCTCGAGTCCGGAGGCACCCGTGACCTCCGGTGACGGGCCTGCAAGCCGAATCGACCCCAAGACTCTTCGGACACTTCCTGAAGGGATTCGATACCGTGCCGACCGCGGGGGCAAGTACCAAGTGCGTATCTGGGGTGTCGGCCGCAATGGCGAGTGGAAGGAGCGCGCCACACTCGTCGATTCACTCAAGGAGGCGAAAGCACTTCGCGCAGACGGTGCGGCACGGCAGTTCCCCGAGGGGTCAATGAGACTCGGCGACTGGTATGAGAGATACTGGCCGACGATCCGTGACAGTGTCCGCCCCGCTACAACGCGCGCATACGAGCGCGGCTGGCGGCTGCGGGTCCAACCATGGCTCGGGCACCGCAGACTCGAGACGATCACGGCAGGCGATGTCGAACAAGCGCTCACCGAGTGGACCGGCGGGGCGTCGACCAAGATCGACGCGCTTGCTGTCCTCAGCCGTCTCCTCGACGGCGCAGTACGCGCCAAACTGATCCCGATGAATCAAGCACGCCTCGCACGGCGACCAGTCGCGGACCCACAGCTCAACCTCCGATCGCGTGCACTCACACCGGAGGAGGTCGGCGTGGTGCTGAACGCGATTCCGGCAGGCCCCTATCGCAACTATCTCGCCGGCCTCATCTACACCGGCATGCGCGCCAACGAAGCCGCCGCCCTCCAGGTTGGCGACGTCGATCTCGATGCGCGATCAATCCACGTGCACCGCAGCTTCAGCGCCGATCTCGATGGTCGGATCAAGGAATACACGCCGAAGAGCCACAAGGAGAGAGACGTCCCGATTCCGTCAGTGCTCGTCCCGCACCTTGATGACGCAATGACCGGCAAATCGCGCTCCTCGCTCGTGTTCACCGGCCCAAAAGGTGGCCGGATCAACGGGTCCAACGTCCGCAGGGCCATCAAGTGGGACGCGATCAGAGCGGTCCTAGACCGTGACGATTACCGTCTTCACGACCTTCGCCACACACTCGCTACGCTGCTGTTCGATGGCGGCGCTGCTGCGAACGACGTGCAAGCCATCATGGGGCACTCCACCCTGCAAATGACCGAGCGGTACAGCCGCGCCAGGTCGGACGCAGCGAGACGCGGTGCGGAGAGACTTGATGGCCTGTTCGGAGTGCCGCCTCGAAGCGGGCCATCCCTCTGATCACCCGCGAAGCCCTGGCGACTCGGCGGCGGGCGTCGCGTTAGATTCACCCCGATCAGCCCTGCCTTGTGGCCTTCGTGGGGCGCGCAGATTGGCGCGCGACTGACCTCGGCGAGAGCCGATCGGTCGGATGGGGCCTCGCCGCGGCGGCCTGCGAAATGGAAGAATCGGTAGCATGCAGCGCGCGGCCATCGACGACGGCGTACTCGGTTGGCGGGGACGGAATCACCGCACGATCTGTGCCGGGAATGTGCTGGGAACTCCACCAAAACAATGACGATCAACGAGGCTCAATGAGCACTCGAACCGCGGAATCACGCGGCTGATTAGCATCAACGAGTACCCAAGAAGCCCCCGCAACTAACTGAAAATCGTGAGGTCACGGGATCGACGCCCGTCGGAGCCACTGAAACCCTCTTCTGGCTTCTACAGGAGGGGGTTTCTTTATGCCCGGTCAGAGGCCATTTATCGGAATGCGGGGTAGTGCAAATGGCCGCCCACTGGCAACTGCTACTTCCATACGGGCGTCCACTGCGCCATCTGTGCCGGCAAAGTGCCCGTCACCTCCCGGCACAAATGAGCTGATGCCCCTGCGCCGCTTGATCGCATCGTCCGGGGCGTTGACGAACGAACACAAATGAGCGCCAACTGCGACGAACTGCAATCGCGTGCGAAGTGGCCGATTGGCAGTGACTGCACGATTCCCATCGCCCACTCACACCCGCAATTGCATCACCGGCGGCCCGTTGAGCATCGCCGCGATTCGCTCTTAAGAAGCTGTTGCCACTGGCGCCACACACTCGATGCGGGTCCCTCGGGGCGCAGGTTGCAAGCGGATCGTATCAACTTCCGCTAATCCAAATTATGTCAGATGACTGACATAGGCGAGCAACCTGCATGCGGCCGGTGAGCACATGCGGAGCCGCGGCGCACGATCAGGTCCTTCATGACAGGACTCAAGCGCGAACTCCCACGTTTACAGCTGTGCGCAGGTCGCTCAGGGTGACACCAATCTCGGAGAGGGAGGCACGCATCTCGTCGTACACGGGTGCTGCACCCCGTAGGTCCTCGATTGTAAGGACGGCAGCGAATCGAACACCTTCGGCTGGAAAGGATTCGGCTGCTCTCGTGAGGTATTCGAGATCGAGGCGCCAGTCGGTCGATTTGCCTCGTCCGTTTGGCATGCGTGCCGTGTAGGACTTTACCGGGTACCACTTGCCAAGCACGCTCGCCAACGTGCGTTCGTTCGCATATCGATAGCCAGAGAAGAACTCGTGCGTCGGTTGTGCGCGGCTTTCGAAGACACCGTTCTCGTCAGACTGCTTCACGGCGCCGTCGAGATTTACACGGACCATTTCGACACCGTGGGCATAGTTGATGATGGGCTCGGTCACCAGTGTGAGCTTGAGAAGGCCACGACACTTGCCGTTGGTGTCGGAGAGTGAGTCTGGCCAGCGGAACGGAAACTTCACGTTCCGTCCAGGCTGAATGGTGTCACTGAGGACGATAGTCATCCGGTGCGGCTCACCCTCGAGAGTCTCGGCGACTGTGGGAAGATGGCCGCGACCAACGAACGAGGGCGCGACGACCGCCACTTCTTTCGCGAGGAGGGTTGCGGGGAGTCTGGCGCTATGGGTTGCGAGCGCGATGAGGAGATCGCGCGACACATCGCCGGAGATAGCCGCATCCAAGGTTGCGAGGTATCGGGCCACCAGCGGTGCTGCGTAACTGGTCCCCGCAACGTCGCGGATGGTGCCAAAGGAGCTAATCGCGGTCAGGCCGGTCGCTCGTGCGGGACCTTCGGGTCCCCCGCCTCCATACGCAGCGAAATCGGGCTTGAGCGCTGACGGGGTCTGATCGCTGCGACGTGTGTATCTCGCAGGTACGCCTTCAACGCCCTGCGCGAGTCCGGGTGGATTGGTCGCGCCGACACTGACATTGACCAGACTTTCAGCTGGCGCGAGGAGCCCGTCCGGGCCGGAATGGCGGGCGAGCATCGCGTTGACCTCGGTGCTGTTGGGAGGCCATTCTTCCCGCTGCTCGGTCTCGGTCAGGTTCCCAGCCGAGATCACGAAGAGCACGTCCAGATCGAGCGCGATTCTGTCGAGTCCTTGGGCAGCCAAACTGTAGGGGGCTCCACCCGGTGCCCTCCGAAGGTTGTACGACAAATTGAAAACCCGGACACCTGCTTCTTGCTTCGCGCGCGCGACGCTTGCACGAACCTCATCAAGAAAGTCCTCGAGAGATGCGTAGTAGTTGTCGTAGGCGCTGCCCGCAGGGAGCAGATCGAGATCGTAGACGCGGCAGTCCTCATCGGGATCCAAGATCCCAGAGTTGAAGGCGCTTCCCAACGCGATCAGTGAGGCGATGGTCGTTCCGTGATTCACTCGACTGACGTCACGGTCTCCTGGCGCAAGAAAGTCTGCCCGTCCGGCGACCCACGCTGAGTTGATGAACGGTCCACCGATTCCACCGTCGATGACTCCGACTACTGGTCGCACGCTTGCAGGATCCGGCGTACGTGCGGCCGATTCCTCGCCCGTGCTTGCAGCCGGCGCTTCAGTAGAGGGCGGAACTCGGTCCTCAAGCCTCACGCGCTTTACCGACGAGCTCGCCTCGAACTCCGCCAGCCCCTCCCGGAATGGGACAGTCGCCGGTGGGTGGTGAGCGACGTCAGACGGGCCGGGCGGCGACGCTTCAAGCGCACGTCTCACGCTTGCCTCGATTGCAGGAGGCGGCGCGATAGTGAAGGTGGTCTGCAGTTCGCGTAACCGAGCAGTCAACGCTCCAACCTCGGCAAGCGTTGCCGAGCGAAGGGGCTCGCGCTCGGGAAGATCAAATAGCTCAACCTGCGCCTTCGCGGCGCCATCGATCGTCAACCAAGCATCGGCTTCGTCAAGTGTGTATCCACGTTCTTCCGCAGGTGCCCACTCCCGCACGTCCTGGATCGCACTCACTTCTGTGCGTGGCGGCGACGGACTGTACACCAGTGCGCCGGAAGCGTCCGGCCGCCACCGTTCTTCGACCTCGGCGTCAGCGACCAGATCAATGACCTCTTCGAGCTTCGTCGGCGTTATCGCGAAGACGAGCTCCCCGTAGTCCCCGGTGCCCACATGGGACGCGCGCGATGATCTGAATAGTGTGCCGAACGGCCGGTGGGACTTCGCCAACGCATCCGGTCGCATCCGAACTGCAACGTTGACTCGGTCGCTTGCGAGGTTGTTTCTCAGGATGGAACGCAGCGCACCGACGATGGCTGTTCTGTGCTCAGCAAATCCGCGGTCGTCACCTCGGAAGAAGTCTTTCGCCGCACCGCCACCGCGACGACCGTCGCGATCCCCACGAAACCAATCGGGGTTCATCACAATCTGAACAGGGCCGCCAGCCATTTCACACCTTCACTTCGCTCGGGTTCAGCCAGCGGCTGATCGTTTTTCTATCCCTGCCAAAAATCACTCCAAGCTCGCTCTGGCTCAAAGATGCTGGCGGCTCGTTGAGATGCTTCGCGAGCTGCTGGTCAGTCGAGTCGAGCCCATCCGCGCCCTGTATACCCGTGGCCTGCGCTGCTTCGCGAAGCACGGTTACAGGTGACCGAGCATCCCGAGTCGCAAGCACTGTGGATTTCAGGAATGCCATTGCCAGCGTTCTGACATCAGCGCCTGATCGACCAGAGGTCACACTGGCGACGGCCTTGGCGAGCGGATCCACTTCTTCCAACCGGTCGAGAAGAAGATGGCCGATCTCAACCCGACCCTCGTACGTCGGCATGCCGAGGTGAATTTGATGCTCGAACCGACGCCACACTGCTGAGTCGAGGAGTTTCTCGTGGTTGGTGACAGCAATCGTCAAGCCGAACTCAGTCCGCTTATCGAGGTTCTGCAGCAACGCGTTCACTACACGCTTGATCTCTCCTACCTCGTTCGCATCGTCGCGGATCTTCGCGACAGCATCGAACTCATCGAGGATCAGCACGCAGTCGTAGCGGTTACAGAAATCGAAGAGAGCCCCGAGGTTCCTGGCGGTGTTGCCAAGCAGCGAAGAGATAAGCCCATCGAGACGCGCGATCACTGCTGGACGACCGAGACGCACGGAGATTGCGAGCGCCAGCGTGGTCTTACCTGTCCCGGGAGGCCCATAGATCAGCAGGGTGCGGCTGATGGGGAGCCCCACCTGCGCAAGTTCAGCTTCGTGCTGCCATTCGCGCACCAGCGAGTCGTACGCTGCCTGCGCCTGCACGGGGAGGACCGGTAGCGCGCGGCGACGGTCCGGCGTCACGACTTCACACAGCGGCGCTCCAGACTCACGATCTACGGGGAGCGCCGTCTTCGGCCCTAGTCGTTGAGCCGTCGGAGCAGCCGTTGCGACATCGGAGGGCTGCAAATTGATGGGCTCAACCGCCTGGCGGTTGCGAGCTCGCGTAATCAGCGACCGAAGCTTGCGGGCGTTGCTGTCATCTCCTGATTCGGCGAGCCTCTCGGCAAGGCGGGTTACCTGGTGCTCGATAGCCTCCGGGTTGCCAGCGAGAGCAGTGCGGGCGAGCGCCTGAATGACATCGAAGTTCTCCATGTGGACAACACTAGACGCTGGGTGCGACATTCACTCGCCCCGATGGGGCACTCGGGCCTCGAGATGGGACACGCGACGGTGTTCACTCGAGTGCATCGCGTCGGCCCGCCACCGCGACGGGATCCTGGCAAATGTCTCCTATCCCTACGGTTGTGAAACGCAATGCTTTATGGCGTAGTTTTCGCGGCGAGAGATCGCGCTTCGGCACGACCCATCGTGACGAAGTCGCGGGTGAATTCATCAAATTTTGACGGGTCGAGCTTGCCTGCGTCGACGAGCCGGGCTGCTTCCATCGACGCGTCGAGGGTCGGCTTTCCAGTGACGACCGGGTAGGGGAAAGACTGTAGGACACCGCGCGACCTAAGCACCTTGCTCGCCATCAGCGGGAAGCCGAAGGCAGGATCGCCGGCATCCGCGCGGAGATGGTCTCCATCGGGGAGCCACGCGAGCCCGTGACCCATTGGCTCGACCTTCCACCCCAACCCCTCGTAGAAACCCACCTGGTCTACTGGGATGTGCGCATGAATGAGATTCTGCACAACCTTTTGCGATCGCGTAATGATCTTCTTTACCAGCGCTGCGCCAATACCCTGCCCCCGGTGCTCCGGCTGGACAGCGAGGTACTGGAGGTTCATGGTCTGCGCGTCCGTATCGCCCGACGTCATCATGGAGGGCACCCCGACTGCAAATCCGACTATTTCCCCTTCTACTTCGGCGACGAAGGTGAAGGCGCGCATCGGCGCGGCGAGCCGTTCTGTGAGGGCAATAGCGGCGAGATTCTCGTCGTCGTATAAGTAGCCCGCGTGGCGCACTCCAGACTTTGCCGGAAAGTACTCGTGCTCCAGCAACCTGAGCGCTTCACGGTCGGCGGGGGTGGCGAATCGTATGCGGGGACGCGGTGTGGTCATGGGGAGACAGTATCGACTCCGGTCCGACGGTAGGCGGTTGCTCCGAGGTCGGATCCGCCCCACAGGGCCGATGGGTCGATGGGTCGATGGGTTCACGATCATTGCCGCGCTCGCACAGATGGAGCATGAGATATGGTGCGAACGCGTCACCGACTCCATCAGCAAATGGGCGGCCGCAAAGGCACGGACTATCGTCGTAGTCCAGCACGTGCTGCTGAGCAGGGGCTCCGACATCCACACCTGATGCCCTTACGTGCCGGGAAAGTGCCGGGAGCTCCATGGAATCGACGACGATCAACGAGCACCAATGAGCACTCGACCCGCGGAATCGCGCGACCAACGAGTACCAACTGAGACACGTGGAGTCGACGCGCCTAACTGAAAATCGTGAGGTCACGGGATCGACGCCCGTCGGAGCCACACGGGTGATCATTACGTCATCCCAGAAACCCTCGCGGAGCTTCTATCCGCGGGGGTTTTGCTTTGCCCTGATGAGAGGCAGATTCCGAACCGCTCCCGTGGTCTGTAGGCGCCCGGTCGTTGAGCGAGCGCAGCGAGACGAAACGCGCGGCACGCATGGATGAGGCCGCTGTCGCCACTGGACTGGGCCGGTCTGGGGCCGGCGTGTTGCGCAAGTCATAATCCAAGCGACTCGAATTATGAGTAATGTCATTACTCATAACTTTGGAGTTGGTTCTTATGAGCAAGGGCCCGAACGAAGAGATTTCAGGCGCGACCCGACCGTGGCCTGACGTCTCCACCGAAGAGCTGGAGTGGGCGCCCGCACTTCACACCCACGCCTCATCACTAGCGCCCAGGCGCTACCGCGCGACGGTGCCCGCAGCGATCGCCAACCTCCTACCGGCGATAGACCACGAGACCGCCGCGCTTGCCGAAGAAGCGACGCAGGAACTCAGCAGATTTGACGCCGAGTTCGGCCACAGATTATCGACGCTCGCGCCCGTGCTTCTGCGATCAGAAGCGGCATCGTCGTCGCAGATCGAAAACCTCACGGCGAGTGCGCGCGCCATCTTCAGTGCAGAACTGGGCGCGACGGGGAGCCGCAATGCTGTCGATATCGTCTCCAATACTCGGGCGATGACTACTGCTCTGGACCTGGCGGAGAATCTGTCTGTCGAGATGATCCTCGAGATGCACGCGACACTCATGGCAGAGCACCCTCGACACACTCCAGGCCGGTTCCGCACCGAGGCCGTGTGGATCGGCACCCGGTCCGATTCGCCGGTCGGGGCCGAGTTTGTCGCCCCCTTCTATGGAAGAGTCCCCGCGCTTCTCGACGACGCGCTGTCCTTCGCACGCCGCACCGATGTGCCGGTGCTCGCCTCCGTCGCCATCACGCACGCGCAATTCGAGACGATCCACCCATTCACAGACGGCAACGGTCGCACCGGGCGAGCGCTGGCGCAGGCGATGCTGCGGCGCCGCGGAACCACCCGCAACGTGGCGGTCCCGGTCTCCGCCGGCCTACTTGCCGATGTGGAGGGGTACCACCGCGCGCTGACAAGCTATCGCGAAGGCAACGTATCGCCCATCACCCGCGCGTTCGCGAACGCATCTCTGCGGGCCGTGACCAATGCGCGCGAGCTAGTCGCTGAGCTAGACGCGATCAGGATGGGGTGGGATCGACAGCTGAACGTCCGCAAATCGAGCAATGCATGGAAACTCTTGGATGTAATCCTGCGGCGTCCTGTGATCGACGCCACGATCGCAGCCGCAGAACTCGGAGTGAAGCCGCCAAACGTGTATCCCCCGCTCAAGGCCCTGGTAGATGCAGGGATCCTCCGATCCAAGGCAGAACACAGGCTCGGTCCGTTCTGGCGCAGCGAAGAAGTGCTCGCGGCAATCGATGGATTCGCCGAGCGCGCAGGCAGACGCGAGCGGGTTCGGTGAGCGAACTGTGAGAACTTTCTTTACTCGTTCAAGGCCGGCCTACGGCCGACAGTGCGGGTGAGGGGGTGCACTGCGGTGCGTCCGGTCCTCGCTCCGCTCCGGTCCGGGCGCTCCTCGGCGCCCCCTCACCCGCACCCGCCAGGCCGTGTCGCCGTCGTCTTCATCGATTACACGCGTCGCCCGCAGTAGCTTGAGCCTGTAGCTACTGAAAGCTCAAGGGAGATCAATGCGGATCACAGATGCGACCGTCGGAAATTACAGGTCGATCGGGAAGCAGACGCACTTCGCGCTCTCGGACCTGACGACTTTGATCGGGCCCAACAACGAAGGCAAGAGCAACTTACTCCGGTCCTTGGCTCTTGGACTTCGTGTGATCGAGGCATGGGGGAACCTGCCCGAGCGGTTGACGAATACGGGTGAGCTTTCGGGCCCTCAGCTCGGACTAGTGTATGACCCGTTCCACCCGCGCAGAAGGCCGGACCGTCACAGAGATGTCAGCTACGACTGGTCAGCTGACTACCCCCTCTCGAAGCAAGGGGCGAGGAGCCCTCAGCCCACTGTGGTGCGGATTACATTCAGCCTCACAGAGGAGGAAGTCGCGGAATTTCGGGAGGAAACCGGACTCTCCAACAATGGGACGTTACCCATCGAGCTGAAGTTCAGCCGATCAAAGACCTCACTCCAAGTCGTGAAGCCCGGCCGCGGCGCTGCTGGGTACACCAGCAAAGCACCTACTATCGCAAAGTTCGTGAGCCAGCGAATCGATTACGTCCTCGTACCAGCTGTTCGAACGATGGAGCAGGCCATGGAGTTGCTGAACAGCCTTGCGACATTGAGGCTTAATGAACTCGCGAGAACAGACGCATACCGGGTGGCACTACGACAGGTCGACGAACTCCGCTCCAGCGTGGTCGAGAGCGTCCAGGCGGACCTGAAGAACACTATTTCGACCTATCTCTCGAACGTATCCAGCGTTGAGCTGATACGTCGAGACGTCCGCACCGCAGAGACCATCAACCGAGTAGTGATCGATGATGGATCTCCGACGTCGCTCGCCCAAAAGGGCGACGGCGTCAAAAGCCTGTTCGCCCTCGCTCTGATCCAACACCTGGCAAATCAGCGCGTCGATCAAGCGAGATCGAGCCTCGTACTACTCGTAGACGAACCCGAAGCTCACCTGCATTCGCGCGCTGTACATGATTTACTCGCCCTCTTCACCAAGATCGCGCGCCAACAGCAAGTTGTTCTCGCGACTCACAACCCGATCTTCGTGAATCGAGAATCGATCGCCGCCAACGTGCTCGTTCGCAGCAACGCTGCCACTGCTGCCCGCACCGTGCAGAGCATCCGCGAGGTGATGGGCGTCGAACTACACGACAACCTCGATTCAGCGGAGGTCGTTGTCCTAACCGAAGGCTGGACCGACGCAAAGATCCTCCCCGCGGTTCTCGCCCACATCACTACAAAAGCAACGAAAGATATCTCCTCAGGACGCATCGTATTCAAGGCCGCAACCGGCACTGGGAAAATAGGCCGCCTCATCCAGCGCGAGCGCTCCACCGCGTGCCGAATTCTCGCAGTGCTCGATGGTGATGCGGCGGGTGATGCGCAAGCGCAGCAGCTGCATGACGACGGCGTACTCGACCGCGCAAACATCTTCGTCCTGCGAGATCCGGGCCGCGATGCGTCAGAGATCGAAGACTTGATCAATCCTTCGGTGTACCTCGATGCGCTCAAGACGAAGTTCGGCAGACAGTTCAAGGAAAACCAGTTCAAGAATCCGCGCAAGAAGTGGTCGCAGAACTTCGTCGCCGCTGCCTCGGCAGTCGGCCTCTCTGGAGCGCCAGCGGATCTCCTCAAGGAAGCGAAGATGGTCGTCAGCCACTCCGTTTCCCACGCCAGCAGTCAATCCGCAAAGCCCACCGCAATGACGGTGATGGAAGCCCTAAGCGTAGCCATCTGGAACGACAAGTAGTCCGCCTGTGGTCCACGGACCGTGCCGGTTCTGTGCCGGTAGTTCCACTGAGATCACCCTCAACTAGCCGCGACCAACCATGACAACTTCCGCGTAATCACGCAGCAAACGAAGATCAACGAGCACCCACCGGGCCACCGCATACAACTGAAAATCGTGAGGTCACGGGATCGACGCCCGTCGGAGCCACTGGGACCCTCGTGGCTTCTACGCACGGGGGTTTCTTCATTCCGGGTCGAGACCCACAGCGCACCATCACATGGCAGCCAGGACGAACTGCGCGAAAGCCCCGGCCGACAACAGCGCAAACCCGCCCGCGGCGACGAGAAGAGCTCGTATCGCGCGGCGCTCGATGGCGTAAGCGACCGCACGAGCGACGAGGGCGACTCCCGCGACAACCATCGCCAGTCCACCCAGGACGGTGCCCCAATATCGAGCACCGTCGCCCCCGAATACGACCATGAAGTAGGTCACCAACACACCGACGAAGCAGATGGCGACAGAGAGAACGAACCCGGCGAGGGACGCCTCGCGAAAGCGCTCGGCGCCGCCGCTCTCCCGTCGAACGAATTCGCGCGTAGCCCGTTCACCGAACTTCTGGCGATACAGAGGCACCAGGATCAGGACGTCCCTGAGCTCTGCAGGATCGGGAACATCCGGAGGTATCGCCAGGAAGGCTCGCGTCCAACGCTCGGAGAGCCCGCTGGCCGCGATCATCCGAGCGAGACGATCCCGTTCTATCGGTGTCGTCCACCCGTCGAGGACGATCCCCCACCGACCGGCCTGATCGGGAGAGTTCAGGCCGCGATAGATCTCGGCCAACGCGCGCCGCGTCTCGAAAGGAGGACGGTCCTGCTCTGCAGCTTTGCGGAGCACCTCGAGGGCGGCCTTGACGTTCCCGGCGTTGATCAACGCACGCGCCGACGCTATCGCCGTCACCACGGCGCCTCCTCCTGGCCCAGGGATCGCCCGCGGCACGCCGCCGAACATGTCCAGACGTTACCGGAAACGGCCGCCCTCCGCGCCCGACGACATGACCGCGATGACGATTGGAAAGGAACGAGCACGAGGGCGTGTCTGACAATGTCCGTGTCCAGGCGATGACGGCGCTGAGCACGGCGGCAGCGCGGTAGAGACAGTGGTCAGGTGCGCCATCAGCGGCAGGAACATTGGTGAGTTACCGGCCTGACCGGGTGTGATCAGCGTCACCACGGGGAGCCCGTTGCCAACGACGAGCTGGTGAATCTTCGTCGACAGGCCGCCCCGGGAGAGCGGCCGATGCCATGATCAAGCGGCTCTTCCCGCAGTTTCCAGCCACACGACGGTGCTGACCTCGGCGCTCGGCTCAGCTCTCGCTCACCCGCGGTCGGCGTGCGAGGACCAGGACCACGGCCCACATCGTCACGAGCACGCCGGTCAAGATGAACCCGAGGTCGTCGATGCCGAACGATGCCAGCCACGGAAGAGGGCCGCCGAGCCCGAGGTTGTCGACGAGGACGCCCGCCAGCTGGACGATCGCGATCAGCACCGCGGCGACGACCGAGAGTCCGGTCATCGCGATCGCGTACGCCGCACCGATATGGCGACGGCCGGGCTGCAGAGTGTACGCGCGACGCATGACTGCACCCTGCGTCGTATCGAAAGCACTCATTCCGGCAGCGAACAGCACCGGCAGAGTGAGCGCCGCCCACCACGGCACGGCAACGAGGGTGGCGGCGCCGGCGAGAGCAAGCAACCCGATCTCGGTCGCGGTGTCGAACCCAAGTCCGAACAGCAACCCGACGATGTACATGCGCGACGGACGATCGACCGCTTTCTCGAAAGGTCCGAGCAAGCGGAGTACGGGCCCTCCCACCGCCTGGTGGCCCCCCTGGTGGCCCACCTGATCGCGACGGCGCAGCGACGCGACGTTGATCGCGGCGATCGCGAGGAGGAAGACTCCGGAGACCGTGGGGCCGATGATCCCCGTCCAGGTGCGCAGCGCGGAGGAGTCGTCTGCCAGCGAGGAGCCGATCGCCGCGATCCCGAGGGTCAACAGGATGCACAGGACCACCACGATCGTGGAGTGCCCGAGGGAGAACCAGAAGCCGACTGTCGTCGCCGGGCGCCCCCGTTCGGCGAGCCGCCGGGTGGTGTTGTCGATCGCTGCGATGTGGTCGGCGTCGAAAGCGTGCCGTACTCCGAGCGCATAGGCCGTGAGCCCGACCCCCAGAGTCACGAGTGCGCCACCCCCACCACCGAGCGGGATGTCAGCCGGGATGACGATCAGGAGGAGGACGCCCCAGCCGAGCACGTGCAGCAGCCCGATCAGCGCGATGACCGCGATCGTGCCGCGCCGCGGCACCGTCCGCGTGCCGGATTCAGACAGTGACGTCACTTCAGTTCCCTCCGACCGCGGCTTCGTTCGCTGGTTCGTCGCCGTGCGGTGCCGTTCTCTGTCGCGCCCGCTCGGCCCATCCGTCCCACACCCGGTCGAGGCGCGACGTGTGCGTCTCGGCGCCGAAGTGACGCGCGATCGCACCGTGATGCTCCAGCACGAGGTCGTCCGCCGTCGTCGACGGCCGGAATCCCAGCGCGATCACCGCGTCGAGCACCCTGTGCTCGCCCAGCACACCCGGCTCGGGAGCGAGCCCGTCGAGGTCGAGCTGCTCGACCAGCAGCGGACCTTCGGCATCCCGCGCCGTGAAAGCCGAGCGCAATCGCCCGCCGCTCTCGCCGTGCCGCCCGAGGACGAGGGTCTCGCGGATGACGGCGGTCGCCCCCGCCGCGAGGTCGAGCGTCGTGCGGCGCTCGACCTCGGCGCCATCCGTCACCACGAACGGGAGTCCGCGCCACAAGAGCGTCGCTCCCTCCTCAACTCGCACCGACATGGTCCAGGCCGAGGGCCGTCCGTCCGCCCGATAGGCGATGGTTCCGCCGACGTCTTCGAGCTCGAGCAGGCAGCCCGCCCCGACGACGACCTCGACGTGCACGTGGTCGCCGCCGAGGAGGATCATGCCCGCCGCGGCGAGCGCGACGTGCGCGCGGGAGTCGTCCCGCGCGACCAGCCGCGGTGCGAGCGCGCCGACGGTCAGGTCGACCCGGGCCCTCGGGTCGCCCTGGCGGACGGCGATGCGTGTGGGGATCACTCGTGCGTGTGCGTCCCGACGCCCGCGTGCTCGTGCGCGTGCTCGTGCGCGTGTACGAATCCGCCCTCGGGATGCTCCTCGTCGGCGTGGAAGTGCGGCGCCATCGGTCCCGGGTCCTGCGGGACGTGCGTTCCGGCTCGGTGATCCGCCAGCATGCTCAGCACCCAGGCGCGGAGCGCTGCCACGGACGCCGGATCGTGCCGCGAGAGCGCGAGGACGGCGCGCCCCTCCCGCGCGTCCGAAGCATCCGCCACCATGCGCGGCACGTCGACCCCGACGTACGGCGCGAGGTCCGTCTTGTTGACCACGAGCAGGTCCGCGCGGCCGATCCCGGGGCCCCCCTTGCGCGCGACGTCACCACCCCCGGCCACGTCGAGCACGAAGATCTGGGCATCGACGAGCGCGGGCGAGAACGTCGCGGTCAGGTTGTCGCCGCCCGACTCGATGAGCACGACATCGAGCGGTGCGAAATCCCGCTCGAGGTCTTCCGCGGCGAGCAGGTTGGTCGTGATGTCGTCGCGGATGGCGGTGTGCGGGCACGCACCCGTCTCGACCGCGCGGATGCGTTCGGGATCGAGCACCCCAGCGGACCGCAGAAAGCGTGCATCCTCGTCCGTGTAGATGTCGTTCGTGATCACGCCGAGGCGCAGATCGTCGGCGAGCGCGCGACAGACGGTCGCGATGAGCGACGACTTGCCGGTCCCGACGGGGCCGGCGACGCCGAGCCGGAGCGCGCGGTCGGATGCGGGGGAATCAGGCACGGAAGAGCCTCCTGTTGCTGGCGGCGTGGGCTTCTGTCCACGCCTCGGATTGGGGAGCGCTGGACGCGGGGATCGCGTCGGGCGAGGTGATGATCGCGAGGTGCGGGACGAGTGGGTCGACGGACTCGCACGCGTCGAGCACGAGCCGCGCCCCCTCGACCGGGTCTCCGGGTTCGAGTTTCAGCAGGGCCGCGACGGCGCACGCCATGTCGTCGTAGACCGCGAGACGCACGAGCGTCTCGGCGTCCACCTCGGCGTGCGCCGCGACGGCGCCGAGCACGATCGGTCGCGGCACGCCCGAACCGGACGCCATGCTCACGACAGCGGCGATCGACGCCGACTCCGGCCAGAGCCCGCGAGCCAACCGCAGGAACCCTCGACCGAGCTCGCGGGAGGCGTGCCGCGCGGCGGCACTCGGGGTGCGGGCGGCCCATGCGCGTTCGAGGGCGTCGAAGGACGGGGCATCCGCCTGCGCGATGTGACGCGCCACGACCGCGACCGCCGCGTCGACCAGGGTGGTGGTCCGGGCTCGTGCGCGCAGGAACGCCGCCACCTGCCGTGGCGCGAGTCCACCCTGCAGGGCCGGCTCGAGGCCGGATGAGAAGGCATGGCCGCCGGATGGCAGGCGGGCGTCGGCCAGAAGCAGGGTGATCGTCTGCGCGGCGGGGTTCATCGGGTCACCGCGTCAGAACATGTTGTACAGCTGGGCGAGGGGCAGGGACTCCGCGGGAGCGGGCGCGACGCGCTCGCCGTCGATCGCGATCTCGAACGTGTCGGGTTCGATGCGGATGTCGGGCAGCAGGTCGTTGTTCTTCATGTCGGCCTTGCCGATGTGCCGGGTCGGCTCCACCGGGGCGAGTCGTCGGCGCAGCCCCAGGGTCTCGGCGAGCCCCTGCTCAAGAGCCGCGGGCGCGACGTAGGTCACCGACAGATCGGCGCCGATCGTGTCGCCGAAGGACGGGCGCATCATGACCGGCTGCGGCGTGGGGATCGAGGCGTTCGGATCCCCGAGCGCCGCCCAGGCGATCGAGCCGCCCTTGACCACGACGGCGGGGCGCACACCGAAGAACTTCGGGTCCCACACGACCAGGTCGGCCATCCGGCCCACCTCGATCGAGCCCACGTCGTACGCGATACCGTGCGCGACCGCCGGGTTGACCGTGTACTTCGCGACATAGCGCCGCGCGCGCTCGTTGTCCGCCGCCATCCCCCCGCCGAGCGGTCCGCGATGGTGCTTCATCACGTGCGCCACCTGCCACGTGCGCGTGATCACCTCGCCGATACGGCCCATCGCCTGCGCGTCGGAGGAGGTGATCGAGAGCGCCCCCATGTCGTGCAGGATGTCCTCTGCGGCGATCGTGGTGGCACGGATGCGCGACTCGGCGAAGGCCAGATCCTCCGGAACCGCGGGGTTCAGGTGGTGGCAGACCATCAGCATGTCCAGGTGCTCCGCGACCGTGTTGACCGTGTGCGGCAGCGTCGGGTTCGTCGAGCCCGGGATCACGTTCGGCAGGCCGGCGATCGACAGGATGTCGGGGGCGTGGCCCCCGCCGGCGCCCTCGACGTGGAAGGCATGGATGGAGCGCCCGCCCATCGCCGCGATCGTCGACTCGACGAAGCCGGCCTCGTTGAGGGAGTCGGAATGGAGCGCGACCTGCAGACCCCAGTCATCCGCCGCCCGCAGCGACGCGTCGATCGCGGCGGGGGTCGAGCCCCAGTCCTCGTGCACCTTGTAGCCGGCCGCGCCCCCGAGCGCCTGCTCCTTCAGCGCCGCCGCCGAGACCGTGTTGCCCTTGCCGAGCAGCAGCACGTTCACGGGCAGGGGGTCCAGGGCGCGGTGCATCGCCTGCAGGTGCCATGCGCCGGGGGTGACCGTCGTGGCCTTCGATCCCTCCGACGGGCCCGTCCCGCCACCCACGATCGTGGTGATGCCGGTCGCGAGCGCCTCGTGGATCTGCGAGGGCGAGAGCAGGTGCACGTGCGAGTCGATCGCGCCCGCCGTGACGATGCGCCCCTCGCCCGCGATCACATCCGTCGACGGGCCGATGGTCATGTCGATCCCATCGCTGATATCCGGGTTGCCGGCGTGACCGATGCCGACGATCCGGCCCTCGCGGATGCCGATGTCGGCGCGGACGATCCCCCACCAGTCGAGGATGATCGCGTTCGTGATGACGGTGTCGAGGGCACCGTCCGCCCTGGTCGTCGTGGCCTGCGCCATCGACTCGCGAATCGACTTGCCGCCCCCGAAGACCGCCTCTTCACCCCCCGCCGTGAGGTCGCGTTCGATCTCGATCCACAGATCGGTGTCGCCGAGACGCACCTGGTCGCCGACCGTGGGACCGTAGATCGCGGCATACCGGGCGCGGTCAATCCAGACCATCGAGCATCTCCTCACCGTCGGCCTTGAGCTGGATGCCGGGAACCCGGCGCGCACCGCGCAGCGCGACGGCATCGAGCTCGCGCGACGCACCGGGCTCGAACCTCTGCGACGTGCCCGACGGAATATCGAGCCGGAAGCCGTGCGCTCGCGCCCGATCGAATCGCAGCCCCGCGTTCGCGTCGGGCAGGTGCAGGTGCGAACCGATCTGAATCGGGCGGTCGCCGGTATTGACGAAGACCAACCGGATGCGTTCGTCGTCCGTCCGATCGCCGTTCAACTCGATCTGCCCCGGACGGATCCGAAAGGCCCCGGGGCCTTCACTCGATGCGGATGCCACGGCATCCCCTTTCGCGGGAGGTCGACTCAGTCGATGGGGTGATGGATGGTGACGAGCTTTCGCCCGTCGGGGAACGTCGCCTCGATCTGCACGTCGGCGATCATCTCGGGAACCCCCGGCATGACCTGCTCCCGGGTCAGGACGCGCCGCCCGGCGTCCATCAGCTCGGCGACCCCTCGGCCTTCCCGCGCCCCCTCGATGACCCAGCACGAGAGCAGCGCCATGGTCTCGGGATGGTTCAGGGCGATGCCGCGGTCGAGCCGGTCGCGCGCGACCATGGCGGCGACCGAGAGCAGGAGCTTCTCGGTCTCGGCTGGCGTGAAGTGCATCGCGTCCCTCCGACGTCGGATCGATGTCAGAAGTGTGTCACAACGCGATGGCGGAGACGACGGAGAAAAGGCCGGAATCACGCCCGCTGGGCCGATGTGCCCTGCAAATACAGGCGTTTTGGCCGGATGAGCTTCCGACGGTTTACACGATCGGAACAATCGAGAAATGTCAGAGTAATGTCACGGTCCCATGCTGACTGCTACCGCAGCAGTCGGCGAGCACCCTCGGCCGACCCAAACCGGCACGCGAAGCCCGCACTATCCGGCCTCGAAACGCACGCACCACCGGTCCACCCCTGCACCACGCCCTGATTCACCGATCAGCACGCACCGTCGTTCCTCGGCACGCCTTCCTTCGGCGTGCCTCGGGACCGTGGCGGCACGACGGCGTTATTCGGCGTGCCCGCAGACGTACCACCCATCCGAGAACGCACCAACCTGCTTCACACAGAAACGGAGATCCACATGATTACGACACGGACCCGACGGGCCCGACGTCTCCTGGCCGTTCCGGCCATGGCGGCGGCCGCGGCCCTCGTGCTCGCCGGTTGCGGCGCACGAGCGGGAGACTCGGAGGCATCCGAGTCCGTCGCCGCCTCCGAGAGTTGCATCGACACCTCGGGCGACACGATCAAACTCGGCTTCCTGAACTCCCTCACGGGCGGCATGGCGATCTCGGAGAAGACCGTCTCGAACGTGCTGCACATGGCCGCGGACGAGATCAACGCCGACGGCGGAATCCTCGGCAAGCAGATCGAGTACATCCAGGAAGACGGCGCCACCGACTGGCCCACCTTCGCCGAGAAGACCGAGAAGCTCCTCACGCAGGACTGCGTCGCGGCGATCTTCGGCGGCTGGACCTCGTCGTCCCGCAAGGCCGTCAAACCTGTCGTCGAAGAGCACAACGGCCTGTTCTTCTACCCCGTGCAGTACGAGGGTCTCGAGGCTTCGCCCAACATCTACTACACCGGCGCGACCACGAACCAGCAGATCCTTCCCGCGATGGACTACCTCGCCTCGCAGGGTGTGAAGACGCTGTTCCTCGCCGGCTCGGACTACGTCTTCCCCCGCACGGCGAACGCCATCATCAAGCTCTACGCGGCCGAGCTCGGCATCGAGATCGTCGGCGAGGAGTACGTGCCGCTCGACAAGGACGACTGGACGACCCAGGTCGCCAAGATCGTCGCGGCCGACCCCGACTTCATCTTCAACACGATCAACGGCTCGTCCAACGTCGGCTTCGTCAAGGCCTACTACGACGCCGGCCTGACCCCCGAGACGACGCCGATCATCTCGGTGTCGATCGCCGAAGAAGAGGCGCCGTCGATGGGCCACGAGGTCACGGGCAACTACGCATCCTGGAACTACTTCCAGTCGATCCAGTCGCCTGCCAATGAGAAGTTCATCGCCGACTGGAAGGCCTACCCGGGCAGTAGTGGAGTGACCTCCGACCCGATGGAAGCCGCGTACATCTCGCTGTACCTGTACAAGGCGCTCGTGGAGGCGGCCGGATCGTTCGAGGTCGACGACGTGAACGCCGCGGCTGCGGCCGGAGGCATCAGCTTCGACGCGCCCGAGGGCACCGTCACCCTGGACGGCGACAACCACCACATCTCCAAGGAAGGCCACATCGGAAAGATCAACGCCGAGAACCAGTTCGACATCGTCTGGTCGTCGGATGGTCCCATCGCACCGGACCCCTTCCTCGAGGAATACGACTGGTTCCCCGAGGACGTCCGCGATGCTCTCGTAGCGGCCGCGGGCTGACCCACCCCTGAGCGTGGGGTCCCGTGCCACCGGTACGGGACCCCACGCCCCAGAACCTCCCCCGAACTTCCCACACAGAGAGAGCGACAGCACGTGGATGCACTCATACCGCCGCTCCTGAACGGCGCCGCGCTCGGTGCGCTGCTGCTGCTCGCAGCGCTCGGGCTCACCCTGACCTTCGGTCAGATGGGGGTGATCAACATGGCGCACGGCGAGTTCATCATGGCGGGCGCCTTCATCGCCTATCTGACCCAGCTGGTCATGACCTCGATCAACCTCTCGATCGTGGTCGCCTTGCCCCTCGCCTTCATCGGCGCGGGGCTGCTCGGACTCCTGCTCGAGATCGGCATCATCCAGTGGATGTACCGACGCCCCCTCGACACCCTCCTCGTCACCGTGGGTGTGAGCCTGATCCTGCAGCAGATCGCGCTGCAGGTCTTCCCCGCGCAGGGGGTGCCCGTCGAAAGCCCCGACTGGCTCGACGGGCAGATCGATGTGTTCGGCTACGGCTGGCCGCTCCGTCAGGTCTTCACGATCCTGCTCGCCGCGCTGTGCCTGGCCGCTCTGGCCGCGTGGCTGAAGTACTCGGCCTTCGGACGCCGGATCCGGGCCACCGTGCAGAACCGCGACCTCGCTGAGACCAGCGGCATCCACACCCGCGCCATCGACCGATTGACCTTCTTCGTCGGCTCGGGCCTCGCCGGCGTCGCGGGGGTTGCCGCCTCGCTCATCGGCGGCACGAACTCTCAGATGGGGACGCAGTACATCATCCCGGCCTTCCTCGTCGTCGTGGCCGGGGGCATCGGCCAGATCAAGGGCACCGTGATCGCCGCGCTGGCGTTCGGCATCGCCCTGTCCTACTTCGCCGATTGGACGACCGGCAGCATGGCGCAGGTGCTCGCCTTCGTCCTGCTCGTCGTCTTCCTGCAATTCCGACCGCAGGGCCTGTTCACGGTCCGCACCCGGGGGCTGACATGACCAAGATCAAACCGTGGCTTCCCCTCATCGGGATCGGCGTGTTCGCCGTCCTGCTGCTGGTCGTCGCACCCGCCGTGCTCTCGACGCACTGGATCAACAACCTCGGAAAGTACTGCTGCTGGGCGATCGCGGCAGTGGGCATCGGCCTCGCCTGGGGCCGAGGCGGAATGCTGGTGCTGGGTCAAGGCGTCTTCTTCGGTCTCGGCGCCTACGCCATGGCGATGCACCTCACCCTCGAGAGCGCGGGTCCCGACAGCCTCCCCGTCTTCATGATCCTGTACGACCCGTCCGCGCCTCTTCCCGCCTTCTGGGAACCGTTCCGCAGCGACGCGTTCACACTCCTCGCCATCGTCCTGCTCCCGGTGATCGTGGCCGGGATCCTCGGCTACGCGTTGTTCAAGCGGCGCATCAAGGGGGCGTACTTCGCGATCCTGTCGCAGGCGCTCGCGGTCGCCCTGGCCGTCCTGATCAGCTCGACGATCCGTGAGACGGGAGGAGACACCGGGCTGAGCGACTTCACCTACTTCTTCGGCTTCGTCCTGGACGACGACGCGAACAAGGTGATGGTCTTCATGATCGCCGCGGCCCTGCTGATCGTGTGCCTGCTGGTGGTGTGGCAGCTGAACCGCAGCCGCTTCGGCGAGCTGCTGATCGCCACGCGCGACGCGGAAGAGCGCGTCCGATTCCTCGGCTACGACCCCGCCAACATCAAGCTGGTCGCTTATGTGGTCGCCGCCGTCATGGCGAGTATCGCCGGAGCGATGTTCGTTCCCATCGTCGGCATCATCACCCCGGCAGAGATCGGCGCTTCCGCCTCCATCCTCATGATCGCCGGTGTGGCGCTCGGGGGACGAGCGTCGCTGTTCGGTCCAGCCCTCGGGGCCATGGCGATCGGCTGGGGGCAATCCAGCCTCGGATCGAGCTGGCCGAGCGGTTGGATCTACATCCTCGGCCTGGTGTTCATCCTGGTGACCCTCTTCCTGCCGATGGGACTGTCCTCGCTCTGGGGAAAGGCGAAGAGTGCGGTGTGGCGCCCACGCCCCGGACCCACCGAGCCCGCGGCCGCGCCGCCCGTCCTCGAAGAGGTGATGAAATGACCCCCACGGATGGTTCGCTCGTCGTCACGGATCTGCGCGTCGAGTTCGACGGATTCGTCGCCGTCGGCGGCGTCTCGTTCGATGCCCACCCCGGCGAGGTCCGGTTCCTCATCGGGCCGAACGGCGCCGGCAAGACGACCTGCATCGACGCCATCACGGGCCTGTCCAAGGGCACCGGTTCCGTCACGCTCGGCGGCCAGGAACTCCTGGGCAAGGCCGTGAACAAGATCGTCCAGCTCGGCGTCGGACGCACCTTCCAGACGGCCAGCGTTTTCGAGCAGCTGACGGTCCTGCAGAACCTCGACATCGCCGCCGGTCTGCACCGCTCGTCGTGGTCGCTCCTTCGGGCCCGCCGCGGCGTCGATCCCGCTATCGAGATGGCGCTGGAAGAGACGGGGCTCCTCGACGAGCGCGAGACGCCCGCCGGCATCCTTTCGCACGGCCAGAAGCAGTGGTTGGAGATCGGGATGATGCTGGTTCAGGATCCCCGCGCGCTGCTTCTCGACGAGCCCGTCGCCGGCATGAGCCAGGACGAGCGGACGGCCACGGGCGAGCTCCTGCAGCGCATCGCGGAGCGCCGAACGGTGCTCGTCGTCGAGCACGACATGGACTTCATGCGCCGTTACGCGTCACGCGTCACGGTGCTGCACCAGGGCAAGGTGCTCTCGGAGGGCAGCGTCGCACAGGTGCAGGCCGATCCGAAGGTGCAGGAGGTCTATCTCGGCACTGCGGCCGCTCCGACGACGACGGGAATGATGGCGGTGGCCGACGGGGCGAGCCCGGCGACGGAGACCACGCCCCACGGAGAGGACGCCTGACATGCTCGAGATGGACGACATCCAGGCCGGCTACGGCCGGACACTCGTGCTGCACGGCGTGACGCTGCCCAGCGCGCAGACGGTCGCGGTACTCGGCCACAACGGCGCGGGCAAGTCGACGCTGCTGCGCGTCGCGATCGGTCTCATCAAGCCGCGCAGCGGCAAGGTGATCTTCGACGGTGCCGACATCACCGCGCTCGCCCCCAACAAGCGGATCGCACGCGGTATGGCGTACGTGCCGCAGGGTCAGCAGTCGTTCACGCAGCTGACGACCATGGAGAACCTGCAGCTCGTGGCCGATGGACGCAAACGCGGCAAGGCGCTCATCGAGCAGCAGCTCGCGCGCTTCCCGGCGCTCGAGAAGTTCGCCACGCGCAAGGCCGGGCTGCTCTCGGGCGGCCAGCGTCAGCAGCTCGCGATCGCCCGGGCGCTCATCACCGAGCCGAAGATGCTGATCCTCGATGAGCCCACCGAGGGCATCCAGCCCACGATCGTCGCCGAGATCGAGCACACGATCATGCAGCTCGCGGGCGAAGGGCTCTCGGTCCTGCTCGTCGAGCAGCACATCGGGTTCGCCCTGGAGGCCGCCGACGAGTACCTGGTCCTGGCCAGCGGCTTCGTGTCGAGCACGGGGAGGGGCGGAGCCTCCGCCGCAGAGGGGGTCCGCGCGGCGATGGCCATCTGAGCATCGGAGAGAAGAACGTGATCGAGGGCGATCCGGGCGCAATACGGCTGTAACACGTGACCCGCCACAATGAGCCCCACGCGTGAGGCGCAAGGAGTTGCGACGGTGACCAGTGCAGACAACGCGCGGGCGGCGGCCGAGGACAGCCTCGAGGACTACGCCTTCCGGTACGTGCCCCGCACGTTCCGGCGGTGGAGCGCCGGAGCCGTGGGGGTGACCGCGCTCGGCTCCATCGCGTTCCTCGCCGACTTCTCCATCGGCGCCAGCATCGGGATCGAGCACGGCACGATCAACGCCGTGCTCGGCATCCTGCTCGCGTCCGTCACCATCTTCATCGTCGGCGTACCGATCGCCTACTACGCGGCGCGATACAACCTCGACCTCGACCTGATCGCGCGGGGGTCGGGGTTCGGCTACTACGGCTCATCGATCACGACCGTCATCTTCGCCGTCTTCACGTGCATCTTCTTCGCGCTCGAGGGCGCGATCATGGCGCAGGGCCTGCAGGTCGCCACCGGCATCCCCCTGCCCATCGGCTATCTCATCTCGACCGTCGTCGTCATCCCGATCGTGATCTACGGCATGCGCGCGCTCGAGCGCCTGCAGTTCTGGACGACGCCTCTCTGGCTCGCCCTCGCTCTGCTTCCCCTCCTGTGGGTGATAGTCTCGGACCCCGGAGCCGTGCAGGCATTCGTGTCGTTCACCGGCAATTCGGACGGGGACCTGCACTTCGGCGCCATCGTCGCCAGCGCGGCCGTGTGCTTCGCCCTCACCCCCCAGCTGGCCGAGCAGATCGACGTGATCCGGGCCATGCCGCCACGCACGCGCCAGAACCGACGTTCCTGGTGGACATCCCTGCTGTTCGCGGGACCCGGATGGGTTCTCTTCAGCGGAATCAAACAGGTGGTGGGGGTCTTCCTCGCCGTCTACCTGTTCACCCGCATCGATCCCGACCTCGGCACGCGGGCCACCGAACCGGTGCGGCAGTTCGTCGGACTCTACGCATCGATCATGCCCGAATGGCTCGCGATCGGGCTCGCTCTGATCCTCGTCGTCATCGCGCAGGTGAAGATCAACGTGACGAACGCGTATTCCGGCTCGCTGGCGTGGTCGAACGTCTACACCCGTCTGACGAAGACCTATCCCGGCCGGTCGGTCTTCATGTATTTCAACCTGGCGATCGCGCTGGCGCTGATGTGGATGGATGTCTTCAGCCTGATCTCGTTCGTCCTCAGCCTCTACGCCAACGTCGTCATGGCGTGGCTGGTGACGATCGCGGCGGACATCGTGATCAACAAGCACCTCCTGCGCATCTCGCCGAAGTACCCCGAATTCCGCCGCGGAATGCTCTTCGACTGGAACCCGGTCGGCCTCGTTTCGGTGGGGCTGGCATCCGTGCTGTCGTTGACGGCCTTCGCCGGCGCGTTCGGTGCGGACATGCGGTCGTACTCCGTCCTGATCGCGATAGGCGTGGCCATGATCACGACGCCCGTCATGGCACTGGCGACACGGGGTCGCTTCTACCTGCGTCGTCAGACCGACGGCATCGCATCGCCCATCCTCGACGCGGACGGAAACCCATCCGGTGAGCGACTGCGCTGCCATGTCACCGGCTACACGTTCGAGCGCCCGGATATGCTGGCCTCGGCGGAACGCGGACCGCACGGGGAGACGCAGTACGTCTCGTCGCTGGCACTGACACTCGACGACTCCGACCGTTACGTCCTACCGCCGGAGCCGGCATCGGCACCGGCGCGACCGAAGGTCTCCGCCGAAAGCATCGGGGCGACGGGACGACACTCCGGGAGGGGAAGAGGACAATGATGGCGGAGACGGTGGACACACCGACCGCGATCCTCGCGAGCGCTGCCGCGTCGTTGCGCGAGAACACCTTCGACGACATCTCTTACCGCGCCCTCGGCGACGCCGTCGGCGTCTCGGAGCGCACGATCTATCGCCAATTCCCGACGCGCTCGCACCTTCTCGAGAGCCTGGCTCAGTGGATCGAAGAGACCGAGTTCCCTCTCCCGGCCTTCGTCACGATCCCGCAGTTCCAGGCGGCGGTGCGGGCCCGTTTCGGCCAGTTCGATGCCTCCCCCGCGTTCGCCTTCGTGTGCGCTCGCGCCGCCTCGATCTCTCCCACGGGCGATCCCGAACCGACATTCCTGACCCGCACCGTCGAGGCGATGTTGCAGACCACCTATCCGAGCGTCGACGCCCGCGACCTCCGCCGCGTCGCTGCCACGCTGCGATACTTCTCGTCCGCGCAGTTCTGGGCACGCATGCGCACCGGGTTCGACATGGGTGCTTCCGAGACCTCGGATGTCTTCGACCGCACGGTCGGGCAGACGCTCGGTCGGCTCCCGTCCGTCACGCGGACCGCCAGCTGATGTCGCGGGCGGAACGGGCGGGGGCGCCATGACGACCGCTTCCGACGAGGCATCCCCCGGCGCGGACCTCAATCGGACACAGGAGGCGATCCTCTCCGCCTACGCGGAGCTCATCGAGGAGCTCGGCACGGACGACGTCTCGTTCCGCCTCATCGCGCGCCGCGCGGGAGTCGGCGAGCGCACCGTGTTCCGCAACTACGCCACGCGCGTGGACCTCCTCCTGGCGACGGCCGCGTGGATCGAGCGCAGTATCTTCACGCGGGAGGAGTCGGAGTCGGTCTTCGACACCCCCCTGTCGATCCGTGAGGCCATGGAGGCATACGACAAGCGTCCGGAGCTCACGCACGTGGTCGCCGAGACGACGATGCGGGGCGTCAGCGGCGCGGCGCCGACCCCGCGCCGCCAGCGACTCGAGCAGCTGCTCCGCGCGGAGGTGCCAACGCTGGATGACGCGGATCGCCGGGCGATCGTCGCAGCCCTCTCGCACATCGATTCCGCGGCGACGTGGGTCACCCTCCGCCGCGAACTCGGGATGAACCGCCGCGACATCGCCGACGCCGCCGCCTGGGCAGCCGAAGCGGTGCTCGACCCCATCCGCGGGCGCGTCGGCTGAGGCGTGGTCACGACGCCGCACGGTCACGACGCCGCGCGGGCGCCCCGAACCGCTCAGCCCAGCGCGATGAGCAGCGACAGCACCGCGAGGACGATCACGACGGGCACCATCGTGTACCGCTCCGGCTTGCTTCGAGAGATCGCATTCGCCGCGATTCCGAGCACGAAATACCCGAAGATCACCCACATCGCGACCTCGGAGAACGAATCGGGAAAGACGTCGATCGTCCCGACCCTGTCCCACGCGATCACCGCGATCAGCGCGTAGACGAGAATCGACACAACGCTGCCGATCCTCAGGCCGACGGGAAGAACGCGGTGCTGGCCGCCCCACGCGAAGTGCCCCCAGGGTGCGCCGACAGCGAGAGCGAGCTGGAAGCCCGTGAGACCGACGAGCACGACGGTGAGGATGATCGCGTAGAGCACAACTCACCGTAGCGGGCTCAGCATCCGGAGCATCAGCCTTCGAGCGATCCCAGCGTGGCGGCCACGAGCGGGCGCCTCGTCCCCGAGCGGCACGACGAAACGCTCGTCGTCGAGGCTATGACACCGCGGTTCGGGTGCTCCCTTCGACGGGCTCGGGGAGCGTGGATTCGGCTCAGGGAGCGGCGACGGGAAAGTCCGGGTAGACGCTCCAGCCCGCCTCGCGCTCCAGCGCCGCGGCGAGCGCGAGCGCCGACAGTCGCGCGTGCTCGAGCCCGAGGGGCGAACGCACATCGATCGCGAGGGGCGGCGGCTCGCCGAACTTCGGGATGTCGACCTCGGCCCACGCTCCCCCGTCGAGCTCGATACGGGGCCGCGCCGAACCCGCGGCGAGCACCGGGCTGTCGACCGCGAGCGAGATCACGGCGAGCGCGTCGAGCTTCGTGACGGCGAGCTGCACGACGAGCGTCGCCACGGCATTCGGGGCCGCCTCGCGAAAATTGGGAAGAGTCATCAAGACCGAGCGTATGCCTGCGCCAGCGACCGCGGGTTCGATGGGAACGGATCGGATGCCCGCGACGTCGATGCGCGACACCGAGTCGACGGGAAGCGCATCCCAACCGTCCTGATCGACACCCGTCGTCGCAACGACGAACGCTCCGGATGCCGCGCGCACGACGCGCAACGTGTTGTAGTCCGGGCCGTGCCCCGGGGGCAGCAGGTCGGGCGTGAACCCGCGCTCCGCGAAAGCGGGCAGCGGGGTCGCCGCACGGCCTGCCGAGTGCACGACGAACAGGCCGGAATCGTCGAGCAGGAACGCGTTCAGACAGGCATCGGGGTAGACCGCGCGCACCTCGTTGACCGCCGCCGCGATCGCCGTGAGCCGAGCGGATTCGTCGGGACCCGCCGCGCGCAGGTGCCGGCGGACGACCGCGAAGTACACCTCGCTGTCGGTGGTGCCGACGAGTTGCGCGACATCCGCGGGTGCCAACAGGCCCAGCCCCCGGTCGCGCGGCGCGAGTAGTCCGTTGTGCTGGAACGCGAGCCCATCGCGGACGAACGGCTGCGTGTTCTCAGGCAGGGCGGGCGATCCCTTGCTCGCGAAGCGCAGGTACACGATCCGCGCGACGCTGGCCGCGGCCCCATCGAGGTTGCCCGGCTCGAACGCCTCGACGCCGCCCGCGCTCCCGACCCCGCCACCGGCATCGATCCATGCACTGCCCCACCCGTCTGCGTGCAGGCGCGCGAGGTCCGCAAACGCATCGAGCACCCCCTCGTCCCAAGCCTCGCGCGGTGTCAGCGGGCGATCGGCGACGTAGGCCAGCATCCGGGACATCCGGCGCTCCTCTTTATGTGGTGCCCGATCAGGCGTGCGCGGCGTGGTGGCAGCAGGCCGGCGGACCCATCGCGCGCAGCTTCTCGAACGACGCATGATCGACCTGTCCGGATGCCTCGACGAACTCCTTCACGTCGATGCGCTGCCCGCCGAGCCACGTGCCGTGCACCCGGATCTCGCCGATCCGCTCCGGCGCGACGGCGTAGGGGTCGGCGGAGAGTTCGACGAAGTCGGCGAGTTTGCCGGGCTCGATCGATCCGACATCGCCGTCCGTGCCGAGCGCGTACGCGGCGTTGATCGTCTGCGCGCAGAGCGCCTCCCACAGCGTCGCGGCCTGGTCGGGCCCGTGCACGGCGCCCGAACTCGTGCGGCGTGTCACCGCCGTCTGCACGTTGAGCAGGGGCGTCGGCGGCGAGACGCTGCCGTCATTGTGGAAGGACGGATGCACCCCCGCGTCGAAAGCGTCGCGGAACCGCTGCCATCCCACGCCCGTCTCGGTGGAGAACAGCTGCCCGTCGAGCAGATCGCCCCAGTAGTAGTACTGAAAGGGGCCCATCGACGCGACCACACCGAGGCTCGCCGCCCGCCGGAACTGCTCGCCGCGCGCTCCCCCGACGTGTTCCACGCGCCAGCGGTGATCGGTGCCGAGCAGATCGTGCTTCTCCAGCGCGCGTCCGAAGGCATCGAGCACGATGTCGAGCCCGATGTCGCCGTTCACGTGGAAGGCCATCTGCCAACCCTCGGGCGCGTGCTCGTCGAGCAGCGCGTCGAGGCGCTCGCGCGGGTAGTTCATCATCTTCTCGCCCGCCACGCCCGGCGCGATCCCCGCCGCGCGCGTGGCGGGGGTGTCGAGGTACGGCTCGGACATCGCGACGTTGCCGACCCAGGGCGAGCCATCGGCCCACAGCTTGATTCCACGCTTGTGCAACATGGTCTGGGGCGCGGTCGAAACGAACGGCTCACCACAGTCGACCTCGGTGGACATGTGGTACAAAGCGACGCGCAACGGCGAACTCGGGAGCGCCGCGAGGGCCTCGTACGCCGGCTTGAGACTCGTCTGATACGTGTGCTCGGACGTGGACGTGATGCCCGCGCGCGACATGTAGGCGTAGTACTCGACGGCGCCCTGCAACGGCTTTCCGGGCAGGGCGGCAAGGACGGGATGCGCCAGGGCCAGGCATGCGGGGACCTCTGTGGCCGAGCCATCCAGGCTCCCGTCGGCGAGGCGCCCGTAGCTGCCGCCGGGCGGGTCTGCGGGCGGGTTGTCGATCCAGCCGAGCGTGCGCAGCACCGCAGAAGACACGTAGGCCGTGTGCCCCGAGTTGCCGAAGACCAGCACGAGCCGGTCGCCGAAGATCGCGTCGAGGGATGCGGCGGTCGGGGCCTCGTGGTTCTGCAGGAGTCCGTCGTAGCCGAAGAAGGACAGCGCCGTGCCCGCGGGCGTCTCGTCGATCGCCTTCTGGAAGATCGCGAGAACCGCATCCCAGGTCGGCGCGACCCACGGGGCGATGTAGTAGCCGGGCGGCATCGTCGCCATGCCGCTGAGGACCGGATGTGAATGGGGGTCGATGAACCCGGGCATGAGGACCGCGACGCCGGAGTCGCGCACGTCGGCACCGGGAAGTGCCGACCGGCATTCGTCGAGCGACCCGACCGCGACGATCCGCTCGCCCGACACCGCGACGGCTTCTGCTCGAGGCTTCTTCGGGTCCATCGTGAGGATGGCACCGGCGGTCAGTATGTAGTCGGTCATTGGGGCCTCCATGTAGGGCCGTCCTCGTGCATGAACCCAATACAAGACGATCGGAGATCGTCTCCCCCATGATGGCGCATACCGAACCGTTCCCTTTGTTCGGCATACGCTCGCGACGGGCCTCGATCCGATGCTGCGCGGAAACTGAGCACAATCTGAGGATTCTCCGCTTCCGGATCGTCGCAGGACTCCGGTAGCATCAACACTGCATCACCTGGCACCAGCTGTCAGGAAAGACCGAACTTGGGGTTGGGTCTTTCTGGGTGATTGAACGTGGGGTTCGATCCGAGGGGTACCTCTTGGTGATGCACTTGGGGAATTTGTCGTGGCTTGGGCGCCGCGATCTGGGGAAAAACTGGGGATACACGTGCAGGCATCTGCAATTGCGGCTTCCGTGGGTGACGGAAAGCCATGACTACCGTCGAGAACGCGCGGATTGCCGCGCTGCGCTCATCGTTCGTCGCGACGCCCGTCGCCGCGCCGACCATCGTCGCACCGGCCATCGTCGCACCGGCCACGCGGGCGATCGCGTCTCCCGTCACGACCGCCGCGCTCGAGCGGCGGCAGCGCTGGGAGCGCTACTACCGGATGCGGCTCGTCTGGACCGACTTCGTCATCGTCCTGGCGTCCGCCGGACTCGCAGCGTGGATCCAGATCGACACGATCGCGCAGGTCGACCTGACCGATGCACCGTGGCAGTACGGTCGCGTGTTCCTCGTGACCGCCGCCATCTGGCTGCTACTGCTCGCACTCTTCCAGTCGCGGAGTTCGCGCGTCATGGGACAGGGGATGACGGAGTACAAGCGAGTCCTGCACGCGACGGGTCTCGCGTTCGGCATCCTCGCGATCGGCTTCGTGCTGATGCAGTCGCAGGGGATCCGGTCACAGCTCCTCATCGCGATGCCCGTCGGTATCGTCGGCCTCGTGCTCAGCCGCTGGTTGTGGCGCCGATGGCTTCAGCGCCAGCGGGTGGCGGGCCTTTACGTCTCGCGTGCGATGGTCGTCGGCAACCGCCACGATGTCGAGTACGTCCTCTCCTCGCTCCAAGCGGACGGCCGCATGGCCTACCACGTCGTGGGCATCACGCTCGACACCGGCGAGGACAGCGAGATCGTCGTCGGCGGCGAGCACTACCGCGCGTACGGCGACCTCCGGAGCATCGCCTCGCAGGCCACGGCGCTCGGCGCCGATGCGATCATCCTGGCGAGCACTCCGGACGAGGACCGCGGATTCATCAAGCGTCTGTCCTGGCAGCTGGAGGGTACCGCGGCCGAGCTCGTCCTCTCGAGCCCGCTCGTCGACGTCGCCGGACCCCGCATGTCGCTCCGGCCGATGGAGGGCCTGCCTCTCATCCAGGTCGAGATCCCGACCTTCGAGGGTGGGCGTCACCTGACCAAGCGAGCCTTCGATGTCGCGCTCTCTTCCATCGCGCTGCTCTTCATCGGTCTCGCCACTCCTTTCATCGCGCTCGCGATCAAGCTCGACAGCCGCGGACCGGTGTTCTTCCGCCAGCGACGCGTGGGACGCGACGGCGTGGAGTTCTTCATGCTCAAGTTCCGCTCGATGCACGTCGATGCCGAGCAGCAGCTCGAGAAGCTGAAGCAGCAGAACGAGGGATCCGGTCCGCTCTTCAAGCTGAAGTCCGACCCTCGTGTCACGCGGGTGGGCGCTTTCCTGCGCAAGTACTCGCTCGACGAGCTGCCGCAGTTCTGGAACGTCTTCGCCGGCGACATGAGCATCGTGGGTCCGCGCCCGCCCCTCCTGGCCGAGACCAAGGAATACGGCACCTCGACGTATCGACGTCTCTACATCAAGCCGGGCATCACCGGCCCGTGGCAGGTGAGCGGCCGCAGCCACCTCTCCTGGGAGGAGAGCGTCCGCCTCGACCTGCGCTATGTCGAGAACTGGTCCGTGGTCGGGGACTTCCGGCTCGTCTGGCGTACGGTCGGCTCGGTCCTCAAGGCCGACGGCGCCTACTGAGCCCGCCAGCCGGAGCCGTCCGCCCTGGCAACCGCCTCACTCCGCCCTGAGCGGCGCGAGCACCTCGACGTAGGCCGCGACCCGGTCCTTCCAGTCGGGGACGTCCTCCACGACCACGGACGGTGCGGGATCCGCCAGGAGCGCGGACACCGCATCCGGGAATGCGGCGGCATCGGCGACGGTCAGGGAGTCGCTCGCCAGCGTACGAAACCCCGCCACGGGGGTGCTGACGACGGGTCGGCCGACCGCGAGGTATTCGTAGAGCTTGATCGGATCGAGGCTGTCCGTGAACGCGTCCACGATGTGCGGCACGATCAGGACGGCGGCGTGCTGGAGATACGCCGGAACATCGGTGAAGGACTTCGGGCCGAGCAGCGCCACCGCGGGGTGAGCCGCGAGTCGATCGACGTTGGCGGCGGCCAGGGCCGAAGGACCGACGAGCACGACCGATCCCGAAGCGGATGCCGCGGCATCCGCCGTCCGCAGGACGAGATCGACGTCGAGCCGGTCCTCGTGGAGCGTGCCGACATAGAGAGCGGACCGCTCCGGCAGGTCAGCGGGCCGATCATGGGGCACGCGATAGCGAGCGACGTCGACGGCGTTGGGGATGAGAACCACGGACCGCTCCTCGCTGCGCGTGTCGAAGAGCCCTGTGGAGCAGACCACGACGGCGCGGCAACGCTGCATCAGCACCGCTTCGTTCGCGGCGATCCGACGGAGCTCACGTTCGCCGCGGTCGGCGGCGAGCCAGTCGTCGGTCATGTCGTACAGACTCGGCCAGCCCGTCCTCGCCACCAGACCGGCCCAGCTGGGGTCGTTGACCCAGAGCACAGGCTCCACGAGTCCCGCTCTCGTGACCGCCCGGCGCACGTCCCGTCGAAGAAGCGCGTCGGCGGCGGGCCCCGCGAATCGCGGCAGCACCTTGTCGGGCTGGAACAGGCTCAGGCGACCGGCGTACCCGTCCGCGATCCGAAGGCCTCGGCCGCGATTGATACCCCGGCCCGCGACGACGGAGTGCAGCAGATCGTTCGAAGGCTCGACGAAGAGCACGCGCAGGGTCGGATCGGCGCGCAGGAGTCCGTCCACGAGGTACTGGTTGCGGCGCCACACGTCATCCCATGGCTCGAGCGAGAGCACGACGAGGTCGCGATTCACGCGAGCACCCGCTCGTAGACCGCGCGGGTTCCTGCGACCTGGCCACCGATCGTGAAGCGGTCCCGCTGAAGGCGGCGGAGCGCGCTTCCCGCCTCCGAACGAAGCCCGGGATCGACGAGCAGTGCATCGATCACGCGGGCCGCGTCGGTCGCGTCACCGGGGGCGAAGAGCAGATCGGGCGTGGCGACGCCGACGGTCTCCAGGTGTCCCCCGCCCGCGGATGCGACGACGGGGGTTCCCTGGGCCATGGCTTCGAGCACGAGGATTCCGAGCCCTTCGCGCGGAGTCGGAGCGACGACCAGTCCGGCCCGCGCGAGCAGTTCCGGAACATCGGAGCGATGCCCGAGGAATTCCACGCTTCCCGTGACCCCCCGCGTGCGCGCGAGCTGTTCGAGCTGACCGCGTTCCGAGCCGTCGCCCGCGATCCGCAGCGTCCATCCCTCGTCGGCGCCTCGCGAGCGCGCCCACGCCTCGATCACATCCGCGGTGCGCTTCTCGGGTTCGAGGCGCTGAGCCGCGAAAACGAACGGCTCACGGGACATCGCGGCATCCGCGGACTCGACTCCGGAGTAGACGACCTCCGTAGGCGGCTCGACGTTGTGAGCGACGAACTCCGAGATGGCGATCTGGGCAGCGAGTGAGCGGCCGACCGGGCGGAAGGCTGCTCGTGCGAGGGTGCTGGTACCGCGCATACCGGCGAAGTGGCGCGTGCTCACCTGTCGGCTCTTGCGGCCACGCCAGCGGCGGTGCAGCCATCCGACGAGGTCGGCCTGACTCATGTGCGTGTGAAGGATGTCGGGGGCCGCAGTCCTGCGCAGCGATGCCAGCGCGCCACGCATGTCGTCTCCGGGAAGCCAGTCGACATCCGTCGCTGCGAGCGCCCTCTGCATCTGCGCGGACGACCCGCCGATGACGGTGACGTCGACTCCGTCGCGGGCCAGCCCCGAGGCGACGTTGACGATGTAGTTCTCGACGCCGGCGAAGCCCGTCGAGCAGACGAGGTGCACTACCCGCACGTCAGTCACCCCCTCGCGTAATCCCGTTGCAGTCTATGAGCAACCGAGGCAGCCTCGTGCCTGGCTAGCATTGCCGTGTGCGTGTAGCGATGTCGTCCTTCCGGTTCAACAACGAGGGTGGCATCGAGCGCGCGTCGTACGAACTCGCGCTGCGGGTCCAGGACCGTATCGATCTGACGCTCGTGGCGACCGATGTCGATCCGCACCCCGAGCCGCCGTTGAAGTGGCTGCGGGTCGAGGCGCGCAGCAGACCGGGCTTCATCGTGCCCGTTACATACTCGGCCGCGGCCACGCGAGCGCTCGCCGGCCAGGGCTTCGACATCATCCACAACCAGGGCGGCTGCGCAACGCGCGTGCAGGACGTCATCACCGCCCACAGCTGCCACCGCGCCTGGTGGGAGATGAAGTTCCGCAACGGCGAAGCGCTGCGGGCACTCGCGAATCCCTTCCACCACGCGGTGCTGCGGGTTGAACAGCGCAACTACCGGCCGGGCGGCGTGCGCCGGGCCATCGCCGTCTCCCCGACCGTCGGACGCGAGCTCACGCGGTACTACGGCGTCGACCCCGACCTCATCACCGTGATCCCCAACGCCGTCGACGTGACGCGCTTCCAGCCGACGGATGCCGCGGCCCGCCGCGCCCGCATCCGCACTCAGCACGGCTACATCGACGACGACGTCGTGCTGCTGTTCGTCGGCAAGGAGTTTCGCCGCAAGGGCCTGCGCGCGATCATCGACGCCCTCCCCGCGTTGCCGGCCACGGTGAAGCTGCTCGTCGTCGGTGGCGACGACCCTGGGCCCTTCCGATCGCGCGCCGCCGAACTCGGCGTGGCCGACAGAGTCACGTTCGTCGGCCACTCCCCCATCGTCGAGGACTACTTCCAGGCATCCGACATCTTCGTCTTCCCGACGATGTACGAGCCGTTCGGGCTCGTCGAACTCGAGGCAGCGGCATCCGGGCTCCCCCTCGTCGCGACCAACCTCGGCGTGGCCGAGGAGTTCATCGTCGAGGGTGAGAACGGTGCGGTCATCGAGCGCGACGGGGCCTCCATCGCCCGGGCGCTGCGTCCGCTCGTCGACGACCGCGACCTACGGCGCCGGATGGGCGAGCGAGCACGCAGGGATGCCGCCGGCTACACGTCCTGGGAATCCGTCGCCGAGCAGACGCTCGCCGTCTACGAGCGCGTCCACCAGGAGAAGCTCGCGGGGCACACGCTCAGCTGATACGGCGAAGATGCGCGATCGGCCCTTCGCGAAAGATCGCCAGGCGCCTACGGGCATCGACACCACGTGCCCCCCGCAGAAGAGCGCCGCGTACCGCCGCGCCGAGCATGACGGCGATGCGGAACGACTGCCACCCCGCTGCGCCGAAGTGCTTGCGCTGGTACTCCTCGTTGCTCGCGAAGAACAGGGCCTCCCGCCGCGTGCCGTCGCCGCCCGTTCCTGCGCCGATGTGCGTCGCGTCGACCTGCGCGATAGCGATGCGCCAGCCCGCATCCGTCGCGCGCTTCTGCCAGTCGACCTCTTCGGCGTAGAGGAAGAACCGCTCATCGAGCAGGCCGATCGCCGAGATCGCCTCGGCGCGCAGCAGCAGTACGGATCCGATCGCGAAGTGCTGCGCGCGGTCGAAGCGGCCGAGTCCGAGCGCGTCGATCCACGCGCGAAACGGACTCGGGAACGGCCAGGCAGCGCGCACCCGCTCCCCGCTTTCGGGCTCGGTCTGCGTCGCCCCGACGGCCGCGATGCGCGCGCCCGAGTGCAGCAGGCGGTGCATCTCGGTCACCGCGTCGACGCCGATCCGAGCGTCAGGGTTCAGCAGAAGCACGTCGTCCGCCGCAAGACCGCGCTCGGCGAGCGATTTCAGAGCCACGTTCACGCCTGCGCCGAAGCCGAGATTGCTTCCGGGATCGATGTAGTGCGCGCGGCGCCGCTCGGCCATCGCGCGTGTCTCGCCCGAAGAAGAGTTGTCGACGATCGTCAGGCCGAACCCGTCGCCCAGAGTTTCGAGCGCGCCGTCGAGCATGTCGGCGTCGCCATAGGCGACCGCGACGACCTGAGGCGGGCGGGCCGCCCCGGAATCTCTTTCGGGAGACACCTCTCGGTAGAGGGCGAGCTGCTGCTCCGCAACGCGCTCCCACGTGAAGTCCGCCGCCCGAGCGACTCCGCGTACTCGGAGGTCTCTCCAGCGCGACGGCACGAGCGCCGCATCTATGCCGTCGCGAAGCGCCTCGGGATCCCCGGGCTCGACAAGGATGCCGGATTCGGCGACGACGTCGGGAATGGCGCCGGAGCGACTCGCGACGACGGGAACGCCCGAGGCCATGGACTCGACGGCCACACGACAGAACTGCTCGAGCCACCCCGGCCACGGGACGGACGGCACCGCCACGACGTCGACGCGACGATACCGGTCGGCGAGCTCGTCGCCCTGCGCGAAGCCGAGGAACGCGACCCGGTCGGCGATGCCGAGCTCCGCGGCGAGCGCGACCAGCTCTGCTCGCTGCGGCCCGTCGCCGGTGATCTCGATGCGCCACCGCGGACGATCAGCGGCGGCGCGCAAGAGCGTCGAGACGCCCTTGTACGGCTCGAGACGCCCGAGATATCCGATGATCGGTGCGTCCCCGGGCTCGTCCCGCTCCGCGACCGAGAATCGCGCCGTGTCCACTCCGAGGGGGATGAGCCGCGCGGGTCCGCGCAGGCCCTTTCGCACGAGGATCTCCCCCGCCTCCCGGTTGCACACATAGGCGCCAGCGGCGCCCCGGAGCGCCGCACGCTCGAACCAGCGGAACGGGATCGGGTAGCGCTTGTCGATGTTCTGCGCGGAGTAGAGCACGTAGGGCGCCCTGGTGCCCCTCAGCTTGCGCAGCAGCAGCAGTTCGGCCGTCGCGAGGGCCATCGGCTCCTCGTGCAGATCGATGATGTCGGGACGGGCCTTCAGCGAGCGCCAGAATGGGCGCGGATCGTACAGAAAGGCGTTCGGGTGTGTGCCGAGCGTCGAAGCCGCCGCGACGAACCGGTCACCGTCCGCCTCGAGGTCGGTATCGCGGCCGCCTTCGTTCCAGCGCTTGGCCGAGATCAGCTTCAGATCGACGCCGAGACCGCGCAGCCGTCGTTCGCGCTCGCGCCACGCCGACACGACGGCATGGTGGGCGACCCGCAGCACTCTCACCCGTCGAGCCTAGCGACGGTGGTGTCGCGAGCGCGGCGTCGGGGCGAGGTAGTGCTCCGCGACATATTCCGCGATCGCGATCGAGGAGGTCGCAGCAGGCGAAGGAGCATTACGCAGCAGCGTGACGGCTCCGACCTGGTCGACGGCGAAATCGTCGATCAGTTCTCCCGCGCGTCCCCATGCTTGAGCCCGGACACCCGCAGCAGCCCTGTGTGACAGATCCGAGATCTTCAACTCCGGCAGGAATCGGCGCGCTTTTCGGTAGTACAGCGGCTTGATCAGCGAGCCCGAGATCTCGTCGACCCCCATCTGCCAATGATGCTTCGCGAGCGGCCATGCTCCCGGCCAGGAGAGCGACTCCCACGTGTCCCTCGCCGATATCCGCAGCCAGCGGTAACCCTCGCGCGCGAGAGCGGGCACCGCATTCGGGCCGACATGCACGGCGTCGTAGACGCCGCGCGTGAAATGCACGCCCAGGAAGGGGAACCGCGGGTCGGGAACGGGGTAGATCATGCCGCGCACGAGCGACGCACTCTCGGGCGTCATCTCCCAGTATTCGCCACGGAACGGAAGGATCTTGGGCGCGGGATCCGCACCGACGAATCGTGCGACCGCGTCCGAGTGAAGCCCCGCGCACACGATCACACGGTCGAAGACATCATCGAAGACGGGCGTCGTCACGCGCACTCGACCGTTCTCCTCAGCCATACCCGTCACCTCGTGACTGAGCAGTATGCGCCCGCCCGCCGCGCGCACATCCTGCGCCATGGCCTCGGTAATCGTCGAGTAGTCGACGACCGCCGTGTGCGGCGAGTGGACCGCCGCGACGCCGGCGGTGTGTGGCTCGATCTCGCGCAGGCGGACGATGTCGTCGATCCGTGCGAGATCGGGGACACGGTTCTCGATAGAGCGACGCTCGATTTCGGCGAGCGCTGCGAGCTCCGACGCGTCGACCGCCACGACGAGCTTTCCCACCTCCCGGTACGGGAGACGCTTCTCTTCGCAGAACTCGCGAATCTTGACCCGACCTGACGCGCATAGAGTCGCCTTCAGCGAACCAGGCTTGTAGTACAGTCCCGCGTGCACCACGCCCGAGTTGTGGCCGGTCTGGTGCTGAGCGAGGTGCGACTCCTTCTCGAAGATGGTCACGTCATCGCCCCGGCCGGTCAGCAGTCGGGCGAGAGCGACTCCCACAATGCCGCCCCCGACGACGCCTACACGCTCAGTCATCGACGCGCACCCCCGGTCGCTGACGGATCGACGCTTCCACCGCTACGGGTCCCCGCCGGAACAAGTCAGCGCGGGCGCGCGCCGCGCGCCCGCGCTGACCGCGAAATACCAGCACCCTCGGGATGCCGCCGACGACGATCGACCATCGCGCGACCTGCCACCCCCACCACCCGTAGTGTTTGCGCAGGAAACGCTCCAGACCGGCGTGCAGGAACACCTCGCGGCGGTCGAGGTCGAGACTCGTGCCGGCACCGACGTGAAGCGCGGTGACATCGTCGACAGCGACGTTGCGCCAGCCCGCCTTGTGCGCGCGGTACTCCCAATCGGCTTCTTCGGCGTACAGGAAGAAGTCCTCGTCGAACCCGCCGACCTCCTCAAGCGCCGCGGAATTGACAAGCAGGACCGAGCCGATGACGTAGCGCGGCTCAACGGACACGAGCCCGCCGAGCATCACCGCGCTCGCGAGGTACTGGAGCGGCCGAGGATACGGCCACGTGACCTGCTGATGGCTGCCATCGGCGTACACCTGCGCGGGCCCCACCGCCGCGATCCGCGGCTCGGCATGCAACGACTCGCGCAATCTGCCGATGACCTCGGCCGCCACGACCGCATCGGGGTTGAGCAGGAGCACGTCGGCTCCGGGCAGGCGACGACGCGCGAGCGCGTAGTTCACGCCCGCGCCGAATCCGAGGTTCGCGCCCGGGTCCCAATACGCAGCGCCCTCCTCGCGCGCGATACTCTCGATCTCGGGCATCGAAGAGTTGTCCACGATCGTGACCGCGAAGCCGCGCACCGGCGCGAGGGCGCCGCGCAGTAGTTCGGGAGCGCCGTAGGCGACGACCACGATCTCGACGTCGTCGAACGCCGCGGATGCCGCCCCCTCATCGCCGACCATCGCACCCCCCGCTGCGCTCCGGCACCCCGCCTGCCTATCGGCGCCGCTACGGTCCAGCATATGGGAGCACCGACTACCGCCCTCCGATCCCCCATGATGGAATCAACGGTGCGGCACCGGCGGTCGGCGCGCACGAGAGGAGAGGACGATGGCGTTGCGTGCACGACCCGTCGTGAGCATCGTCATCCCCGCGTACAACGCGGCGGCCTTCCTCGGCGAGCAACTGGAGGCGCTCGCCGACCAGGATGTCGACTTCCCGTTCGAAGTGCTGGTGTGCGACAACGGCTCGAACGACGACACTGCGTCGATCGTCCGCGCCTTCGTGGATCGGATGCCGAACCTGAGGCTCGTCGATGCCTCGTGCCGCCGCGGCGCCTCGGCGGCACGCAACATCGGAGCCGGGGCCGCTATCGCGCCACTGCTCCTGTTCTGCGATGCCGACGACGTCGTCGGGGCGGGCTGGACTCGTGCGCTTCACGACGCGCTCGCGGACGCACCGTTCGTCGCGGGCATAGTCGAACACAAGCTCTTGAATCCCGGACGGGAGTGGGACTACGGCTGGGACCGACCCACCTTCCACGACCCGGCTCTGCCACAGTTGCCCGCGTGCGGGTCCAACAACATGGGGGTGCGCGCCGACGTCTTCGCGGCGGTGGACGGGTTCGACGAGTCACTGTTTGCGGGCGAAGATCTCGATTTCTCCTGGCGAGTGCAACTCGCCGGTAACCGGCTCGTGGATGCACCGTCAGCTGTCGTGCACTATCGCAAGCGCGCCGGAATCCTGGCGGCGATCCGGCAGGCACGCGCCAAAGGGGCGGGGACACGAGTGCTCACGTATCGGTACGCGCTCGTTCGCGCCGCCTACGCGCGCCAGGTCGCCCCACAGGTGGCCGCACCCGTCGCCGTGCCAGCGAAGGGTGCGCACCGGCTCGCAGGAGCCCTGGACAGGCTGGGCCGGCTCCCCCGCAAGGCGCTCGAAGTGATACGCAACCCGGTCTCGATCACCCCCTACCTCGCCGCCCTCGCATTCCGATGGGGATACCGCAGGGAGAATGTCGACGGCGTTGCGCAGCTGCCGGTCCCCCGTCGTCTCCCGACCGCGTGAGCACGATCGAAGTCACGCGACAGGCGCCAGTGCATGTGCGCACCTGACCGCAGTCCATGATCGGAAGGCGCCCGCGCTCGCGTCCACGCTACGATCGCCGGGTGGCCCCCGACAGCGCTCCAATCGCAGCATCTGCGCCGGTCGTGAGCGTGATCATCCCTGCTTACAATGCGGAGGCGACCCTCGGTCGGCAGTTGGAGGCCCTGTCGCGACAGCGCATGGATGTCGAGTGGGAAGTGATCATCAGCGAGAACGGTTCCACAGACCGCACAGCTGCGGTCGCGCGCGCGTGGATCGGCCGACTGCCGCTCCGAATCATCGATGCTTCTTCCCGCCGCGGGCCATCCGCCGCGCGGAACGCGGGAGCGATCGCGGCGCGCGCGCCGCTGCTCGCCTTCTGCGACGCCGACGACGCGGTCACCGACGACTGGCTCGCACATCTCCTGCCGGTTCTCTCAAAGAATCCGTTCGTGGTGACGTGCGCACGCATCGAGTCGACGTATTCCACGACCGAGCGCCCCCTGTTCGACCTGGTCACGACCTTGCGTATGCCGTTCCTGCCCGAATTGCCGTTCGGGAGCAGCGCACATTTCGCCGTCCATGCCGAGGCCTTTCACCACGTCGGTCGATTCGACGAGACACTACGCACTGCAGAGGACGTCGACCTCTCGTGGCGGCTCCAGTTAGGGGGTTACCCCCTCACCGAGTGCCGCAGCGCGATCATCGACCACAGTCGTCGAGCGGGGTTCGCTGCGACGGTGCGCCAGTTCATGGGATACCAGCAGGGGAGGCGCCAACTGCAACACCGCTACGCGCTCGTCATCGGCGAGTTCGATGCTGCGCGCGGAGGACCGCCCACACAGGAGCGCGACTGGGAGGTCGGCGTCGTCGTGAACTCGGTGGATGCCGTCGGGGTGCCAGCGCCCGCCTCACGGCTCGGACGTCTGGCGCATTATCTCCGCGACCCGGACGAGCTACGACACTTCGTGCGTCGTGTGGTGCGATCATCACGCATCCGCGCAGCCAGATCCCTCGGGCTCTCACTGGGACGACATCTCGGCAGGATCGACACGTCCCACCGGCAGCTTCCCGCTTCGCTCGCTCACGAGTATCTCGACACGGAACGCCCGTTCGGATGACGCAGACGCAGCGTCGACGCTGAGACGGAGCGGGATGAGACGTCCGCTCAACGCTTGCGAGCGGGCCAGATCCACTCCTCCCACCGGTCATATCTGCCACGCAGAAGCGCGTCGAAGACGCGCGGCGAATCGAACTTGGTCACGAACGTGCGAGCGACCGTACCTGGCGCGCGCGTCTGCTCCGCCTGCGCGTAGAGCACGTCGTACCCGAGTTCCCGCGCCGCCTCATCGGCGTGGACGGGCCAGTTGCCCGACTGCCCCCACGGGATGGCGAACGTGGTCGTCCGAATACCTGTGCGCTTCTCGATCAGCTCCTCCGCGTCGCGGATCTCTTGCAACGCCTGGTCCTTCGTGACCCGGGAGAAGTCGGGATGGGTGGCAGAGTGATTGCCGATCTCTGCTCCCAGCTCGGCGACGCGGCTGACATCAGACCAACTGAGCGCGTTCCCTCCCAGCCCTTCCTCCGACCACCTCGACACGACGAACACCGAGAAAGGGATGTCATAGGACCCCAGAATGGGCGCCGCCGCCGAAAGAACGCTTCGCGGGCCGTCGTCGAAGGTGATGCTCAGGTCCCGCGGTCCGCCACCCGTCCGAGCGAGCTCCGATGCGGGAACGAAACGATAGCCGGCCTCGAGCGCCAGCTCAATCTGCTGGCGGAACCGAACCTGACTGACGTCATTGACGCCCCACCGGGGCTGGTCCAGCGAGTGATAGCAGAGGATCCGACCTTCCGAACGTCCTGAGTCTCGGCCGAAGCGAGCCAACGCATGCCGATCGACGTACAGACGCGCAGCGCCTACCGTGTTCTTGACGCCCTCGCCTACCGTCGCAAGCCGTTCGCGAATCCCGAGCCCGAATCGGATGTCCACCGGTCCGACTCTACAGCGCGTCGCGATCATCTCATCCGACGGATCGCGTCCACAGGTGGACCCCGCCGGGCGGACTCTGACTGTGGGGTACGATCGGCTCGGCGTCGAGGACTTAACCTCTACGCGTCGTCACCGGAGGGAATCCGCACCGATGAGGAAGGCCGAGCCCATCGCGTTGACGACGCGGCCCACTGTCAGCGTCGTCATCCCGTGCTACAACTACGGGCACTTCCTCCCGAACGCCGTGGAGAGCGTGGCTACCCAAGAAGGCGTCGACGTCGACGTCCTGATCGTGGACGACGCCTCGACAGACGACAGCTTTCACGTCGCCGAAGAATTGGCGTCGCGGTTTTCTCGCGTGCGGGTCGTCCGCAATGAGGAAAACCTCGGTCTCATCGGCACGGCAAACAAGGGTCTCGCGACGGTCACCGGCACGTACGCGCTGCTGATATCCGCCGACGACGCCCTCGCGCCGGGCGCACTCGCGCGTGCAGCGGCGCTGATGGAAGCGAATCCCGACGTCGGGCTCACCTACGGTCCGGTGAACTACACCACCGAGGCGGAGCTGCCCCAGGAAGTGCCGGACCCCGCAAGCCACTGGGTGATCTGGGACGGCGTCGAATGGGCGAGTCGCCTGTATCGCAACGCCGAAAACCAGATCTATTCACCGGAGGCGGTCGTCAGGACCTCCACGATGCGTGAGGTCGGCGACTACGATCCGGCGCTGCCGTACACATCCGACGTGGAGATGTGGCTCAGATTCGCTGCGCGCGCGAAGGTCGGCTTCATCGCCGGCACCGTGCAGGCGTACTACCGTGTGCACGGTTCGAACATGTCCATGACTCAGGGCGGTATGACCGGCGAGCGACGACAGCTGCGTGAGCTGCGTCACCGGATGGACGCCTTCGAGTCTGCCTCGAAGTGCTTCGCTCACGGCAAACGGTATCTTGCAGTCGCGCGGCGCGGCGCGGCAAAGTACGCGCTTCTTCTCGCGCGGATCGAACGGGACTCGTCCCCGGAATCCGGCGAGTACATCGATGAGCTCGTCACATTCGCGGCGACCCTGGATCCGACCGCCAGGCTGCGTGCCGCATGGGCGGCCTCCGGCACTCGCAGACGCCTCGCGCGCATCCTCACCCGCACCGGGGCGCGAAGCCTGGTGGTGTTGCCGCGTGTTCTCGCGACGGGGCGCCGACGCGTCCGCAACGAGGACACCGGCGTCCATTGATGTGTCACGCAGGCACGCTCCGCGCGAGCGCCTCTCCAGCGACTGCTAGCTTGTAGGGCGAACGGTGATGCTACCAAGTGAAGGCGGGACCACGTTGGGTGCGGTCGAGAGTCTGAGCCTCATGACCGAATCGCTGCGGGCTCGGCTGCGGGGGCTGCGGGTCGTCATCGAGGAGACGCCAAGCGCCGAGTTCCAGGACGCGCTCGAGCATCTCGTACCAGCCGACGATGAGGTCGCGCGCCTCGTGCATCGCACGCTCTCGGAGCCGACGAGCGTGCCCAAGAAGAACGTCATCGTGATGCAGCGCGGTGAACCGATCCTGGCGACGACGGTCCGGGCACGCCAGGACCGCTGGGAGATCGCGACGACGACCGTCGCCCCGACGCTGCCGATCCCGTGTCTAGAGGGGATGCTCGAGCCCGCCCTATCCTCACTCGGGCTGCGCATTCTCATCGTGGATCACGTCGGTGACGCGCACGCGGACTTCGCGCGTCACCGCCTCGTACCGTTCGACTCCTATGTCGCGACGCTGAACGGGTTCGACTTCGAGGCGTACTGGCGCTCCACCCGGCTGTGGGAAGACCTCCGACGCGTCGAGCGCAAGACAGCGGAGTGGGACATCGTGCACGACGACCCAGCGACGCTGGAGTGGTCTATCGACACGTGGGAGGGCCGCTGGACCGATCATCCGAATGACGAAGCCGGTGCGGCCGACGATCTGCGGGCGCTGTGGCCCGAACTGCTGCGCAGGAAGCGGCTCATGTCGACCGCGCTCGTCATGCCCGACGGCAGCGCGGTGGCGTCAACGGTCAATATCATCGACGGCGACACGCTCGTGGGACTGATCACCGCTCGGGATGTGGCGATGCCGACTTCCACCGGATCCGTCGGCACTCGAGTCGCCGTCGAGTGCTTCAATGCGGCTCGGAGCGCCGGACTGGCAAAGGTCGACATCGGCGGCTACCACGACCACTACAAGCGCCGCCTCACCCCAGCGGGAAGAGTCGCGTACGGGGTGGAGATCGAGCCGCGAATCTTCTCCGCGGGTATGGCTGAGCGTGCCGAGCACATTGCGCGATCCACGAAGCGCGGGCTCCGCAGGCTCGCACGTCGGTGACACGGCGCGCCGTTCGTTAGCATCCGCGCGCGAAGCACGTCGTCTAGAGCAGCGCGAGCACGGTCTCCGCGACGTATTGCTGATCTTCGACCGTGATGCCCGGATACATCGGCAGGCTCACGATCTCGTCGGCGAACGCCTCGGCTCGCAGGAAGCTGCCCGGGCCCTGCGCGAGGAACCCGAAGGCAGGCAGCAGGTGGATGGGCCTGGGGTAGTGGATGCCCGCGCCGATCCCGGCGTCCGAGAGTCCCGCGAGCATGCGATCCCGGTTGGATACCCGGACGACATACAGATGGAAGACGTGCTCGTTGCCATCGGCGACGCCGGGGAGCCGGATGCGCGCGTCGCCGCCCAGCAACTCGCCGTATACGTTCGCGGCTTCACGCCGCAACCGGTTCCACTCGTCGAGGTGAGCGAGTTTGGCCGTCAGGACAACCGCCTGAATGCTGTCGAGTCGTGAATTGCGTCCCAGCAGACTGTGCTCGTACCTCGCTACGCCCCCGTGGTTACGCAGCTTTCGGACGGTATCGGCGAGCTCTCCGTCGTTCGTCAGAACCGCGCCCGCGTCGCCGAACGCACCCAGGTTCTTGCCCGGGTAGAAGCTGGTCCCTGCGAGATCGCCGAGGCTCCCGGCCATCTCGCCGTAGCGCCGAGCGCCCTGCGACTGCGCGGCGTCTTCGAGAATGAGGACCCCGTCGCCCACCACCGCACGCAGCGCCTCGACCGGCGCCGCCTGTCCGTAGAGGTGGACCGCCGCCACCATCCGCGTGCGGGGCGTCAGCGCGTCGGCGACGGCCTCTACCGAGATCAGGTAGTCGTCGGTGCAGTCGACGAGCACCGGCACGGCGCCGACCCGCGCAACGGCCTCCGCGGTCGCGGCGAACGTGTTCGCCGGGAGGATGACTTCATCGCCCTCTCCGATGTGAGCAGCCTCGAGGGCGAGTTCGAGGGCGTCCGTGCCGTTGCCGACGCCGAGGCAGTGCTCGACACCGCTATAACTCGCAAAGGCGCGCTCGAAGGCATCGGCGTCGTCGCCGAGGATGAAGCTCGACCTGTCGATGACGCGCCCGATCGCCGCATCCGCCTCGGCACGGATGCGGGCGGTCTGCCAGCCCAGATCGACCAAGGGGACGGTACGCCGTTCGGTCATGCTGACAACTCCTCGTTTCCAGGACGGTCTGACACCGACACTACCGCCGCTTTCCCCACTGCCTCGCGCTGCGACCGACGTCCACGATGATGCGACTGCGCTCCAGCCGATTCCATCACCTCCGTGCGCAGGCCGGTGAGGTCTTGAACGCTTGTACCATTGCATCCGAGGGGGTACCAGGTGACCAAGAAGCGTGTGGGCGGGTCGGCCGGAATAGATGACGGGGTGCCATCCGATGGTTCCGGGGGAGACCAGAGGGACGCCCGCTACGCCCTCCGGCCGTATGCGCGAGCGTGACCGTCGTTTGTCGCCCCGCTCCAGATCGGCGGTGAGCGTGATTGCCGCGGCGGCGTTGCTGCTGAGCGGTTGTTCGGCGCAGCCCGCGGTCGGCCGACCGTCGCCGGACACCGGCGCGCCGTCACCGTCTTCGTCGGCGGGCTCGCCGACGAAGCCTGTCGAGGCCGGCGAGGGGCTCGTCTGGTCGGAGGAGTTCGACACACCAGGGTCGCCGTCGACGCTCTGGAAGCGCATGGAGGGCGCGGGCGGATGGGGCAACGAGGAGTTGCAGAACTACACCGCGTCCGACGAGAACTCCTATGTCGCCGACGGCATCCTGCACATCGTGGCGAGGAAAGCGCCCTCCGTCGATGCATCGGGCACCTCGTCGGACTACACTTCGGCACGGCTGATGACTTACGCCGCGTTCCGCTATGGTCGCATCGAGGCGCGCATCGCGGTGCCGGCTGCCTCGGGCCTGTGGTCGGCGTTCTGGATGCTCGGTACATTCAGCGCCCCGGACGCCAGCTGGCCTGGCGTGGGCGAACTCGACCTCATGGAGTACGTCGATCAGGCCCGTGATCTGAACAACGGGGTCGTCGGTGCGAAGAAGGACGGCTCTGCCTGGAGTCGGGTCGAGTCGCATCCGAACCCCGCGGGCTGGAGCGGAGACTGGCACGTGTACGCCGTCGAATGGACGGCGGATTCGGTGACCTATTCAGTCGACGATCAAACACTCGGCGTGATCCGCAAGGCGGACCTCGAGTCCGACCAGCTCTGGAGCTTCGACAACCCGGCACACATCATCATGAACATCGCCGTCGGAGGGAGATGGCCAGACCCGCGCATCGCCGATGAACTGCTTCCCGCGGACTATCTCGTCGACTATGTCCGCGTGTACGACTCCGAGGTTCACGAGGTACCCCAGTCGTGGCTGCCACCTCCGGCGGACTAGCGCGCTGAGGCTCCGCGAAGAACGTCGATCACGCGATCCTGCTCGACGGCGGTCATCTGATGGAATACGGGCAGGATGAGGGTGTTGTCCGTGAGCCGCTCGGTGACCGGAAGCACGACGTCGATGTGGTCGTAGGCGGGTTCCCGGTGCGTCGACATGATGCCACGACGCGCCGAGACGTCGGCATCTCCCAGAGCGACAAGCAGTTCCTCTCGAGTGAGCGGGTACTCGCTACACACCTCGACCCAGAACGACTGGAAGTTGGCGGTGCCATATTCAGGATCGGCGACCGCGCGGAGGCCATCGATCTCGGAGATCGCGCTCGCATAGGTCGCCGCGATCTCGCGTCGACGCTGAACGACCTCGTCGAGTCTCCCCAGTTGGACGAGCCCGACCGCCGCCTGCAGATCGGTCATGCGGAAGTTGAAGCCGATCTCGGTGTACTCCTCGGGGGGCGACACGACGCTGGCATGGCGCGCGGCCGCCGAGGCGCTCATCGCATGCTCGCGGAGCTTGCGTGCCCGATCCGCCCAATCGGCGCGCGAAGTGGTGATCATCCCGCCTTCGCCGGTCGTCAAGATCTTGCGCGGGTGGAACGACCACGCGGCGATCTCGGCGCCGGCACCGACGGGACGGCCCTTGTATGTCGATCCCGCACCGCAGGCGGCGTCCTCGACGACGACGATGCTGAGCGGGTCACACACGGCACGGATCGCGTCGATGTCGACGGGAACGCCGCCCTGATCCACGGCGATGACGGCGCGGGTGCTCGGTGTGAGTGCTTCCCGGACCGTCGCCGCGGTGAGGTTTCCGGTCACCGGGTCGACGTCGGCGAATACCGGATTGGCTCCGACGTACGTGGGAGCGTTCGCGGTTGCGATGAACGAGAAGGACGGCACCACCACGTCGTCCCCCGCGACCACGCCGGCGACCTTGAGCGCCAGGTGCAGGCCGGTGGTGCAGTTCGACACGGCGACGGCGTGCGCCGCCTGCTGCTTCTCGGCGAAGGCAGCCTCGAATGCCGCGACCTTCGGGCCCTGAGCGACCCAACCCGACTCGATCACCTCGGTCACCGCCGCGATCTCTTCCGCGCCCAGCCAGGGACGCATGACGTTGATCCGACTCATGCGCCGGTCTTCGCGGTCGTGCGTCCCGCCGAGATCTCGTCCCGCAACGGCCGCCACCACTCGACGAGCTCACGAAGGCCCTGCTCTAAGTCGGTCGTGGCCCGGAATCCCAGGTCACGTTCTGCCGAGGACGTATCTGCCAAACGGCGCACGACATCGTTCACGCCGCGAGCGGGCCCGAACTCGACCGAAAGGTCCGAGCCCATCACCTTGAGGAGCATTTCGGCGAGCTCGAGAAGACTTGTCTCGGTGCCGCTCGCGATGTTGTAGACGCCCTCGTCGACGGCACTCTGCGCGGCAAGGATGTTCGCATGGGCGATATCGGTGCTGACGACGAAGTCCATCGTCTGCCTTCCGTCACCGAAGATGATCGGCGGCTTGCCGTCCGCGATGCGCTCCATCCAGCGCACGAGTACCTCGGTGTAGAACCCATGGACATCCATTCGGGGTCCGTACACGTTGAAGTAGCGGAGCAGCACGTAGTTGAGACCGTACATCGCCCGGAAGCTCTTCGTCATGCCTTCGTTGAAGGTTTTCGCCGCGCCGTAGAAGGTGTCGTTGTTATAGGGATGATGACGCTCTGTGGTGGGGAAAGACTCCGCCATCCCGTACACGGACGCCGATGAGGCGGCGATGAGCTTGGCAACCCCATGCTCCGCAGACGCCTCGAGCACGTTGAACGTCGCATCAACCATCGTCTCGAGCGCCAGGCGGGGCTCCTCCGCGCACTGCGTGATGCGGATCGCCGCCTGATGGAAGACGACGTCCTTCCCCCTCACCGTGTCGTGCACCGTGTCGCGATCGCGAACGTCCCCTTCGATGAGGGTGACCCTGCCGGACGCGAGCGCGTCGTCGAGGTTCGCGACCCGGCCACGAACGAGGTTGTCCAGAACGTCGACGTGAGCGACCCCCGCGTCGAGGAGCTGGTCGACCAGGGTCGATCCGATTGTGCCGGCTCCACCCGTGACGAGGACGTTGGCGCCTGCGAGTTCGGTCATACGACACTCTCCTTGATATCGCTGTCGACAGTAACCAGCGCGCTGCCTGCGTCCAGGCTCCGCGTGGTCGCATCCAGGACGTTGAGCACACGAAGGGCCGCCAGGCCGTCGGTACGCGGGGGGCGTTCTTCGCGGATCGACGCGGCGAACTCGGCCACCATCAGCGAGAGTGCCTCTTTCTCGGGCAATGCCGGCACCCACGTGTCTCCGTAACGGTACGACACCTGAGCCGCAGCTCGCTCGGCGTCACCGGTCGCCGTGATGAAATCGATGCCGCGGTCGTACATGCTCACCCGCTGGGTGGGGTTGAGGTCGTCCCATACCAGGGTCCGACGCGTGCCTCCGACGATGAGTTGACGGATCTTCGTCGGGCTCAGCCAGTTGGCGTGGACGTGGGCGATGACCCCATTTCCCAGCTGCATCACGAGATACCCGACGCATGCCTTGCCGAGGCCCAGTGGGTCGCCGCCGTGGGCCGAGACGCCCGAGGGTCGCAGTCCTCCCGGCAGGATGAAGTCGAGGATCGAGAGATCGTGCGGCGCGAGATCCCAGAACACATCGACGTCCGGCTGGACGAGTCCATGGTTGATTCGCACCGAGTCGACGAACGTGATGTCGCCGAGCTCACCTGCCTGGATGAGTTCGGCGATCTTCAGGACGGCGGGCGTGTAGCAGAACGTGTGATCGGCCATCAGAATCACGCCCGCCGCCGCGGCCGCGGCGACCATCTGCTCCCCGCTCTCGACATTGTCGGCGAGCGGCTTCTCGGTGAGAACGTGCTTGCCCGCGGCAATAGCGGCGAGGGCGATCGGCTTGTGCGTGCGGGCCGGCGTGGCGATCGCAACAGCATCGACGCCGTCCAGCGCGAGGGCCTCTTCTATCGAGCTGACCGCGACTGCGGTGCGTGTGGTCGATGCGAGCCGCTCGGCGCGTTCGAGATCGAGGTCGCACACCGCAATGACGTGCCAGTCATCGCCGAGATTGAAGTTGCGCACGAGGTTCGGACCCCAGTAGCCCGCGCCCACCACGACGACACCCAGCTGACCGTTGCCCACGAAGCCCCCCGACCGGATCGAATCGACCCTCTCCCGCGCCCATGGTACGGGATGCCGCGTTCCGATAGTGTGCGACCATAGTCGGCCTGCGTTTCGGCCATGACCTGGAGAAGACTTGACGAACCTACCCGAACCTCGAGTCGCCGCCTCCGCCGACGTCGATGAGCGCGCCGTCGTGGGCGCCGGCAGCGTCATTTGGCACCTGGCTCAGATACGTGAGAACGCGCTCGTCGGCGAGGAGTGCGTCATCGGCCGCGGGGCCTATATCGGCCCGGGCACCCGACTCGGCAGGCGATGCAAGGTTCAGAACTATGCGCTTCTCTACGAACCCGCCGTCCTAGAGGACGGGGTCTTCATCGGACCGGCCGTCGTCTTCACCAATGACTACTATCCGCGAGCCGTCAACCCGGATGGATCTCTCAAGGACGCCAGCGACTGGGAGGCCGTCGGTGTGACCGTACGCGAAGGCGCCTCACTCGGCGCCCGATCCGTCGTCGTCGCGCCCGCCACGGTAGGGCGCTGGGCGTTGGTAGCCGCCGGCGCCGTCGTGACGAAAGACGTCCCCGACTTCGCCCTCGTCGCGGGAGTCCCCGCGCGGCGTATCGGCTGGGTCGGTCGTGCGGGCGCGCCGCTGGAGCGCCAGGGGGACGAGTGGGTGTGCCCTCGCTCGGGCGAGCGCTTCCGCGAAGTGGGGGGTGCTCTACGGAACGCGGAGGGCTGACCCCCGGCGCAGCGGATGCATCGGTGGGACGACAGCAGGAACCTGCCGAGTCCTGTCTGGGACAGGATCCCTGAGGGCGATTCCGGGCGGCCTGGCTCTCTCATCGCGAGCGAACGCGACGAGCCAAAGCGGCATGTCTCGCTTCCACGACCTCTGGAGGGCGCGACGAGACCACGTCCACACCCAGACAACGACCATCCGCTGCGACTCACCCATGCGACCGTGTTCGTGCCGTCATACTAGGCGTGTGCGTGTCGGGAACCTCCCGGGATCGGCACATTGTCCAGGAGGTGGGCGTGCGGGCGATGCTGTTGCGGCTCGCTGAGGTGACGGAAGCGGACTGGGCGTGCTGGCGAGCACTTGCAGAGCGGGCGTCCGAGCCCAACCTCGCGCTTGACCCTCGGTTCCTCACCCCGGAACAGGGTTCCGGCGGTGACGTCGATTACCTGTTCGTCGTCGCGGAGGAGAACGGCGAATGGTACGGACTACTGCGCGTCTTCGCGATGGACGTCTCCTCGACGATGAGCGTCCCGACATACGGCACATGGGATCCGCCGCTCTTCGGCGCATCCCATCCCCTCCTCGATCACTCGCGCGCCGTTGATGCCCTCGCGGCGATTGCGCGTGGCGTCCGCCGACATCTGCGAGGTGGCTTCTTGATCTTGCGTGGCTATCCCGCATCCGGCCCGCTCGCAGAGGCGCTCCGGGAGATCCGCCGCGGACCGGTCCTGGGCGCGATCATCATCGGGTCGCATGCGGCGGCGTGGGCGGAGGTGACCTCGCACCACGCCGGGTCGGCAACGGATACCAACACCTTTCCCGCCCGAATCGATCCCGATCATCACGGCTCCGACACCCGGAAGAAGCTACGCCGCGCGGCCCGGCGGCTCGCCGAGGCCGGCGGCGGCCCTCTCACCCTGCGCGACGCGAGCGATGACCCTACGGCGATCGACCGCTTCATCGCAATGCAGGCCTCGGGATGGAAGGGTGATCGCGAGCGCGGCGGAACCGCAGTAGCCCTCGAGGCGCAGGTAGAGCTGAAGTTCCGTGAGAAGGTTGCAGCTTTCCGTGCCGACGGCGACCTCATCGTCCTGGAGCTATGGGCAGGTGAGCGGTGCGTCTACGCGTCGGTCTACTTGGTCACCGGAGCCATCGCCGAGGGCTTTCTCGACGCCTACCAGCACGAGTTCGGCGACTTCTCCGCGGGCAAGCTGGGCCGAACGGCAGCATACGCTCACCTGGCGGAATCCCATCGACAGCCGCCGCTGGTCGCCGTGAGCCCGGGGATCTACGACTACTACCCCGATGCTGCGACGATCTATCCCGACCGTCGAGAGTTCCTCGACGTCGTCATCGGTGTCGGCATCGTGCCGTCGCTCATCGTGCGAGTTTTGCCGCGTGCGGAAGCGTCGCCGCTTGCGCGAAAGGTGTTCCTCGCGCTGGCGCGAGCCGACCAGTTCGCGATGCGCGTCGTGGGCGCCGCACGTCACAGACTGAAACCGAAGACCTGAGGAGGCGGATGTGCGGGCGAGACTGCTGCGGTTAGCGGAGGTGAGCGACGACGAATGGGAGCGCTGGACGGCGCTGGCGGAGCGCGCCGCCGAACCCAACGCTGCGCTCGATCCCCGATTCCTCCGTCCCGACCGTGAAAGCAGCGGCGGCCACCTTCTCGTCGTGGCCGAGGAGGACGATGAATGGCTCGGCCTGGTGCGGGTGTTCTCGATTAACGTGTCCGCGACGCTCCCTATCGCGTCGTACGGCACCCTCGAACCCTCCGACCTTGGCCCGCCCTACCCCCTGCTGGATCGAGCTCACGCCGTCGAAGCTCTGACCGTGATCGCGCGGGGGGTCCGTCGACTCCTGCACAGCGGCTATCTCCCTTTGCAGGGTTATCCCGCCTTCGGGCCCTTAGCCGAGGCAATGCAGAGGCTCCAGCGACGACCGGCGCTCGGTGCGATCGTCGTCGCGACGAACAGCGCACCATGGGTGGATGTCCACCCAGGGCAACACGCGCCGGATGAACGGGTTTTCGTCGCTCAGACCGATCCCGACCATCGCAGTGTCAGCTCCCGCAAGGAACTCCGTCGTTCGGCGCGGCGACTGGCCGAAGCGGGCGGCGGTCCCCTATCGCTGCACGACGCGAGCGACGATCCGGCGGCGATCGACCGCTTCGTCGCGATGCAGGCGTCGGGATGGAAAGGAGATCGCGACAACGGCGGCTACGCCGTCGCGCTGGATCCCGAGCGCGAACGGGCGTTCCGGGGGAAAGCCGACGCGTTCCGCGCTTCCGGCGACCTCATCGTGCTGGAACTGCGAGCTGGGGCGCAGCTCGTCTACTCGCACGTCTACGTGGTGTCGGGAAATGTCGCGCTGGGTATTCTCGACGCCTATCAGCACGAGTACGGCCAATTCTCTGCGGGTAAGCTCGGACGCACCGCAGCAAGCGCCCATCTGCGGCATCTGCCGCGCCTCGACGCGGTGAACCCCGGCTATTACTACTACACCGACGATGAGGCGATGAAGGTGTTCCCCGATCGTCGGGAGTTCGCCGACATCGTCGTCGGGATCGGCGTCGTACCGTCCCTTGCCGTTCGGCTGCTTCCTCGAGCCGAGAAGTCGCCCTTACTGCGGAAGATGCTCATCGCGATGAGCAGGGCGGACCGATTCGCAATGCGGGCGCTCAACGGTCTGCAGCGGCGTCTGAAGCCGAAGACGTGACGCGATACCGGGCCGCCGCGGGTGCCAGAATGTGGCTCTGGGGCTACGCTCGTGAATCCGCACGCGCCGCACCGCCGACGAGGAGGATGAAATGACGACCGATGCGCTCATAACGCTGGTCGCATTGATGGTGGGATTGCTACTGCTCGTCGCGCTCGCGGGCGGGATGATCGTCGGCATCCTGCTGTGGCGACGCTGGCGGCGGGCCCATCCGCGTCCGCTACGCGAATCCAGGAAAACACCGGTGACGGATGCGACGGCGGCTGAGTCAAATCGGAGCGGCGGCGCGGGGCGCGGCGGCGGACGGCCGGCATCGGAACCGGTGCCGAGGGGCGACGCACCCGCCGACGACCCGCGAATCATCGCGCTGGGACTAGAAGCGCCGACCTCGACCGAAGCGGTGTTCCGCAACCTCGAGAAAATCAAGCCGCTGTTGCGCGCCGAGGCTGCTGAGAGCGACCGAATGGCTCGCACCACGCCACTGGCGGGCCGTGCTCTACGATCGGCGGGTCTCTTCCTGTGGTGCTTTCCCGCCGAGCGCGGCGGTCTCGATGCATCGCATGCCGACAGGCTCGAAGCAGCCTCGCAGGTCGCGCGCATCGACGCCGGGATGGCGTGGACGATGGTCATCCTCAGCAGCCACGGAGATTGCGTCGCATACCTCGACGACGAGGCATGCGCCTACCTGTATCCGACTGCCGACGTGCCGACCGTCTACTCGGCGGTCCCGTTCGCTCGCGCTATCGAGATCGCCGGCGACAAGTATCTCATCGAGCCCGCGCGCTGGCGGCTGGGCAGCGGTGGCTATCACGCGGAACGATGGATCGGCGGGGCCAAAGTGTGGGACGCCGCCGGCAATCCCGTCCTCGACGAAGAGACGGGCTGGCAGAAGGTCATCGGCGCCTGGCTGCCGGCGGACAAGGTGCGCCAGATCGATGACTGGGATCCGCTCGGAGTGCGTTCATCGGGAAGCTCGTCGTATGAACTGATCGAGGCCGTCGAGATCCCGCGGCATCATACCTACAACGACACTCGCGATCTGCGGCCATTCCGTTTCCCCTTCTTCGGTATCGCCATGGGTGTAGCTCAACATCTCATCGACCTCACCGTCGAGACCTTGAGCGGTCCGCGCACCGAGCCCGTGGACGCCTACGCCGCGAGCGTGCTCGGTGATGCACTGGCGTCTCTCGACATGCTCGTCCTGGGGCTTCGCGGGTATGCCTCATACATCGACGGAGCACGCGAAGCGCGCACGTCTCGCGCACTGACGGTGGACGAATCGAACTGGGTGCATAGCGCCGGCGTGCCGGTGCGCGACCTACTGCTGAAGATCCGGGGCATCAGCACTGATCTCAGCGGCACGCGCTACGTGCCGGCAGGGTCTGAGTTCGCGCGTGCGCTTCGCGACATCGACGTCATCCTGGCGCACGTGCTCTTCCGTCTCACCATCACTCCCGGCAAGCGAGAGCGGGTTCACGGCGTGCTCACCGGCTCAACCTCGTCCGGCGTGTGGGACTCCCCGTGGCCGCGTGTCGCTGCCGACGGGCCCGACTCCGCGGAGAACCGTTGATGATCATGCAAGAATACAAAGCGACTGGGGCGCGGGGGCGCGCGCAAGCGCGTCGCCGCGAACGGAGAGGGTGCTCGTGACCACCGACCAACTCCTCGCTCTGCTCGTGACTATGGTTTCGGCGCTGCTCTGCCTCGCGCTCATCGCGGGCGGTGGATTGTTCTATTTCTTGATCCGCCGACTTCGCGGTCGTCCCCGAGCCCGCCGAACGTCGGCACCGGTCACAGTGCCGCCCGCAGCACCCGCAACGCCACCACGCGCGTCGGCCGGACGGTCGAACACGGCCGACGAGCCCGTTCCGAAGGGTGACGTCGTGCGGGACGATCCGCGCATCATCGCGCTCGGCCTTGAGGCGCCCCTGTCGATCGCCGCGGTCTTCCGCAACCTGGACAAGATCAAGCCCCTCCTCAGGCAGGAGGTTCCCGAAAGCGACCGAATCGGCCGAACCACACCGCTCGCCGGCGGCGCTCTGCGGGCTACCGGCGTCTACCTTTGGACGTTCCCGGCCAATCGAGGGGGACTCGATGCGCCCTACGCCGACCGGCTCGAGGCGGTGTCACAGGTGGCGCGCATCGACGCCGGGATGGCATGGGTGGTGCACTGGTTGAGTTCTCACAGCGAACTCGCCGGTCGTCTCGATGAGGAGTCCTTCACCCAGCTGTATCCGAGCCTGGACCTCCCCACCGTCTTCTCGGCAACTCCGCCCGCGCGCGCCATCGAGACTGGCACCGATATGTACCGGATCGAGCAGGCGCGCTGGCGGCTCGGAAGCGGCGGCTACCATGCCGATCGATGGCTCGCGGGGGCAAACGTCTTCGACGCAGCGGGCGAGCCCGTGATCGACAAAGCGACCGGCGTACACAAGGCGATCGGCGTCTGGGTGCCTTCAGACAAGCTCCGTCAGATCGACGACTGGAATCCGCTCGGCCTGCGGTCATCGGGGAGCGCTTCCTACGAACTCACCGGACCCGTAGAAGTGCCGCGCGGCTGGAGTTTCGAGATCACGGGCGACACGGGTGCACACTTCTTCCCGTTCATGGGAGTGATGGTCGGGGCAGCGCAGCACCTCGTCGACCTGACCCTCCAGCTCGTCCGTTCGAAGCGCCAGGCAGGCGTGAACACCGGCTCCCACGATGTCACGGCCCTGGCCGATGCGATGAGTTCCCTCGACATGCTGGCCCTCGGCCTGCGCGGCTACGCCCAGTACATAGATCGAGTGCGTACGGAACGCGCGGGGGTGTTCACCAGCGAAGAGGCGGCGTGGATTCACACCGTCGGTATGCCTGTGCGCGAGACTCTCATGAGAGTGCGGGACATCACTTCCGACATCTACGGCACGGGATACGTCCCCGCAGACTCCGAGTTCGGCCGGGTCCTTCGCGACATCCAGGTCGGTCTCGCCCACGCATGGTTCCGCCGGTCCGATGCCCTCGACCTGAGGACTCGGCACATGTCGGTAGTTCTCGACAGCCCCCGCTTCGCCCCGATCTGGGATGCGGGATGGCCCGTGCAGCTTCCCACAGGCGTCCCCTCCCCATCGTGAGCCGGGGACCGGTCGATTCTTCGGCAATTGACGCGCCGCTCGTGAGCGTCGTCGTTGCAACGAATCGCGTGAGCCCCTTCCTGTCCGCGGCCCTCGGCTCGCTGGCCGTCCAGACACATCCGCGTGTAGAGACGATAGTCGTCGACGACGGTTCTCCAGATCCTTCCGCAATAGACGCGGCCGTCGCGAACGCGCTGCCGTCCGCGCGAATACTACGTCACGCTCCCGCCGGGGTATCGGCGGCGAGGAATGCGGGAGCCGCCGCCGCGAGCGGAGAGCTGCTCGTATTCTTCGACGACGACGACCTGTCCCACCCCGAACGACTCGCACGGCAGGCGGCTCAGCTGACGTCCGCGCCCGATGCCGTCGCGTGCTATTGCGGCATGCGCACCATCGATGCCGACGACAACGTGCTCATCGAGGCCGATCAGACCGCCGTGCGCGATCGATTCGACGTCGCGCGGCGGCGCACCGGGATCCTGCTGGGCAACCTAATGATCCGTCGCGCCGACTTCGAGGCGGTCGGCGGCTTCGACGTCGAACTGCGCCTCGCTGAAGACCTCGATCTCGTCCTGAGCCTCTCTGAGCGTGGCGATTTCGTGTTTTCGCCCGAGACGCTCTTCGACTATCGATTGCACGGAGCGAACACGACCTCTCGCCACCGAGAGCTCACCCACTCGATCCACCGCATCGTGCGCGCCCATCTCAGACGCGCACAAGCCGGCGGCGATGCACCACTCGTCTCTGCGCACCGCGAAAGCCTCCGCGCCAATGGCCGTTATGCATGGTGGGGAGCGCTCCGGCATGCACGCGCGGAGGCACGCGCGAGGCGCTGGGGATCAGCAGCCTCCGACGTGCTCTGGGCGCTGCGATTCGCGCCGCTCGCACCGGCCGACGCGATCCTTCAAAGACTGCGCGAGACGCGCGCATAGGTAGACCGGCTGCAGACAGGAACGGCCGGCGGATTCAGCGAGTCCGTCTCCTCAGTCCGCGGCGAAGAACTCCTCGGTCGCCGCTGTCCTTTCGTTCCGCCACCATTCGTAGGACTTGGCGATGTGGCCGAGGTCGAGGGCACGGTAGCCGGCGCGGTGGAGATCGTAGGCGAGTACGGTCGCGGTGGGGCCCAGTATCGCGATCATGAGGCATTCCTTCGGCGCCAGCGAAGCGCGGCGCAGGATGTCGTCGTACTCGTCGAACGCGTTCTGCCTCGGTGCCAGGATGTGATCCACTGAGGCTGCGTTGTCGAAGATGTCATGCGTGAAGCCGTCGAAGATGCCTTCGCCATGGATGAGGACGACCGGCGCGCCGTCCCAGATCTGCCGACACCTCTCGAAGTAGGCGCGACGGTCGAACCCCGGTCCAAACGTGCTGTGTCCCAGCGACACCTCCGTGGCCGCGTACCTCTTGCTGGTTCGCAGATACGGATTCAGAATCCGGCGCAGGTGGGGTGCCCAGCGCAGGAAATAGTCCCGCATGCCCTCGAGAAGTTCGGGGCTCAGTTCATAGGCGAAGCTCGGGATCGCGACCAGCAGATCGCTCTCGTCTGAGACGAGTACCTCTCGCAGTCGTCGGGTCAGCTCGACCCCGGGGGTCTGGAACATCTCGAACCAGCCATCCATCGTCGACAAATCCCCTGCGCCGAAGCGCGCGATCGACTTGCCTTCGATCAGAGCATCCAGGGTCTGGTCTACGGTCATGGTCACAGGCGCCTCGGCCATCTGGGTGCGGTAGATCAGAGTTTCGAGTGACGCGCGCTGCTCTGCTATGGCCGCGTCGATGATAGCCCTCACGCTGAACCGCTGACGCACCGCCGCAACGAACCGCTGTCGACGAGTGCTACCGGGGATGAGCTTCGCCAGCAGCAGAAGAATGTAGTACGTCACGGGCTTCCCCTCGCGTCTCCAGTAGTCGGCCAATAGAGTACGCACACCCGTCACCCGCGCGCCATCATCCCATGACAAGGACGGGCGGCCTGCCGCCACGAGCGACGGCGGAGCGCATGCTTCCGGTGACGCACGAACACCGTATCCGCCCGCGCACCACGAATGATTCAGCATCCGATCGACCAACCGAGCGAGACGCCGCGGTTCCGAGCCAGGGGCCGGGCTCAGCGCTCCCGACGGTAGACCGCCTCGTACGCCGCGACAACCGATGAGAGGGCGAATGCCTGCGACCGCTCACGGCTCACCTCCGCGAGTCTCGCGCGCTCGTCGTCCTCCGTCAGCACTCGAAGAAGCGCGCCACCGAGTGAATCGAGGTCACTGAGCACGCCTGCCCGACCCTCATCGGTGACATACCGCGCACCGACGTTGGGTGTCGCGACCACGGGCACGCCGCACGCCATCGCTTCGGCATACGGAATGCCGAACCCCTCGTACTCTGACGGGAGACAGAACACCCATGCCCGCTGATACGCCTCGACGAGCTCAGCATCCGTCAGCTCCCCGAGCACAGTGATGCCCGGCCCGGGGTCGTCCGGTGCGTCACGGCAGACCATCTCGAGCCGGGCGTCGGGGAGCGCGGGAAGGACATCGCGCTGGAACACCTGTGCGAGCGAGCTCCCGCGCTTGCGGTTGCCCCACGTGCCAACGAAGAGGACGGTGGGAGCGCCCCCCCGCCTCGCCGGGTCTGGCCGGAAACGCCCCGTGTCGACACCGTTCGGGATGACGCGCCGCACCCAGGGCATCCATCGTCTCGTCTGCGGCGAAACGGCGACGGTAGCGTCCGCGACGAGCGAAGCGAGCACCTCGGTCAGTCCGAGCAGGAGCATCCGCAGCTTCTCTTTGAACCCCGGGATGCGCAGGGCTTCCTCGAACCCGGTCCCGTGCATGGTGCGCACATGGGTGGGCACGCGGCGGCGCCACAACCAGTAGTCGTCGCCGTGGGCGTGGATCACGTCGTACGAAACGAAATCGACGCGCCGGAGCGCGCGCGCGAATCGAAAGGTCTGGAGATTCCCCGACAGCTTGATCTCACGATGGCCGTATAGCGCCCCATCGACCGGCGGACAAGCCGAGAACATGTCGACATGGTGCCCGTTCGCGACGAGGGCGTTCGCCAACTCGTGGGCTTGATAGCCAACGCCGATCTTGCTGCCGCTGGGCAGGTAATACGAGATCATCGCGATGCGCAAAGGAGCGCCCTCCGCCGCCACCGGCGCGCCTAGATGATGTCCGCGAACGCACGCTCCGCGCGTTGGAAGATGATCAGTCCCACGACGATGCTGACGAGCGCGGCGCCGATGAGACTCAACACCTGCCAGAGTTCCGGGGCGGACTGCCCGAGGAGCGACCAGCGATAGCCCTCCATCAGCCACGTGATCGGGTTGATATTGAAGAGCCAGAGGAGGTCAGGCGGCACGGCTTCGAGCGAATACGCGATGGGCGAGCCATACATGAGCACCTGGAAGACCCAGGGCAGGAAGTATGCGACGTCGCGGTACTTGACCATCCCCGCCGAAGCCGCGAGGCCGATTCCCATGGCGAGAACCGCTGTCAGCAGTACCCACAGCGGAAGCGCGAGGATCGGCCAACCGGGATTGATCTGGAAGGCGAACAGCAGCACGACGAAGAGACCGAAGGCTATGAGGAAGTCGAGCATGATCGAGATCAGCCCGGACAACGGCACGATCAGCCGGGGGAAGAACACCTTGGAAACGAGCGACTGGTTGGCGACGAGAGACGATGCCGCACCGTTTGCGATGTTACTGAAGAGGTTCCAGCCCAGCTGCCCGGCGAAGGCGAAGATGAAGTAGGGCACTCCGCCGCTGGGCAGTTGGGCGATACCGCCGAAGACGATCGTGAAGACACCGGCCGATACGAGGGGCTGCACGAAGACCCAGGCGACGCCCACCGCCGTCTGGCGGTAGCGGAGCAGGATATCCTTCTGGCCGAACCGGAAGGCGATCTCGCGCGCCGCCCAGAGCTCGCGCCAGTTCGGCATGTTGAACTTGCCCGGAGGCGTGACGATCGTGCGGTTCATCAACGGGCCTCGTACTCAAAGTCGGCGAGCACCATGCCGTGCGCAAGGGCGTCATCGGTGGTGAGCTCAGGATACGGACTGTGCTCGATCACCTCGATGACGTCGGCACCTTCCCATGCGTCGAAGACGCCCGACTGGCAGACGAACACGTCGACGGTGTACCGACCGGGCTTGAGCCACAGGTTCTTGATCCGGAGCACGCCCGACTGCTCGTCCGACGGATCGAACCACTGGCCGGTCAGGCGGGAATCGCACTGCACGACGACCGCACCGTTGACGTCGGTGATGTGCGCCGACACGAAGTACTTACCGACCACATCCACGTTGCGCCCGACGGTGAACTCGATGACCTTGTCGTCGTCAGGCTCTTGCGTCTGCTCGGTCACGGCGACGCGCGAAAGGCGTAGCTGTCCGGAACCTGGACGCTTGTGCGCATCCAACTGTTCGAGCTGGAACTTCTCGAACGTGTCGCGATAGTGCTTGATCGCCCCGTCCACGGTGCCGTAATACCCGAGCGTGCCCTTGTCGAGGAACATCGCCGAGGTGCAGAGCGCCGTCACGGTGTTCATCTGATGGCTCACGTAGAGCACTGTGCGACCGTCACGCGCGACGTCGCGCATCTTCGCGAGCGACTTGGCTTGGAATTCGGCGTCGCCCACGGCGAGAACCTCGTCGATGGCGAGAATCTCGGTGTCGAGGTGCGCCGCGACCGAGAAGGCGAGTCGCACGTACATGCCCGACGAGTAGCGCTTCACCGGTACGTCCAGGAACTTCTCAACCCCCGAGAAGTCGACGATCTCGTCGAACCGACGCTTGATCTCCTTGCGGCCCATGCCCAGCAGAGCGCCGTTCTGATAGATGTTCTCGCGTCCCGTCAGCTCCCCGGAGAAGCCGGTTCCGACCTCGAGCAGCGAGCCGACTCGTCCTCCGAGGTCGATGATGCCGCCGGTCGGCGCGGTGATCCGGGTGAGCAGCTTCAGCAGCGTGCTCTTGCCTGCTCCGTTGCGACCAACGATGCCGACGGCTTCGCCCCACGGGATCTCGAAAGACATGTCCCGCAGCGCCTCGAAGTCCTCGAAGTGCGTCCGCGTCAGCGGATGACGGATGCGGTTGATGACCGCGGTCGTGATGCGGTCGACATGTTCACCCGCCACCTGAATGCGGTACGACTTCGACAGGTCGGACACAGTGATCGCGCTGTCAACCATTCGGCTCTGATCCCCCAATAAGATGCCACCGCGGCCCCGGAGCAACCTGAGCGCACGCCGATCAACGATAGCATCGCACGAGGTGCATCGATTCCTCCGGGATCCGCGACGGGCACGTTTCCACGGCGAGGCATACGATGTGCGTGTGGCCGAGCGCGAGCGCGAGATCACACATCACACCGAGGAGAGTACGTGCGTCTGACGGGATACGTCCTCGCCGCCGACCCCTGGTGGATCGAGGAGAGCGTCCTGTCCTACTACGACGTCGTGGATCGCCTCGTCGTCTCGTACGACGAGAACGCCACATCGTGGTCAGGCGGACCCATCCCCGTCGAGGAGTGCTTGCGACGACTACGCCGTATCGATTCCGCAGGCAAGCTCGACTTCGTACCCGGGTCATTCGCCCGACCCGATATTCACGCGCTCGAGGCCGAGACACTTCAGCGATCCCAGGCGCTCCGACGGGCATCCGCTGACGCCGACTGGGTCATCCAGCTCGACAGCGACGAGGTCGTCGGGAATCTGGAGACCTTCGTCGCCTGCATAGAGGAGGCCGAGAGACATGGTGCCGGCGGCCTCGACTACCCGTCTCGCTACTTCATGGGTCGATCGAGCAGCGGCCGACTCCTCGAGACATCGACAAGGTGGTGGCGTCCCTACGCGCACTACCCGGCGCCGATGGCCGTCCGCGCAGGCAGCCGACTCGTCCATGCACGTCAGGCGGAGGTCGCGCTGTACCGAACGGACTTCCGTCCCGATTCGACAAGCCCCCTCCACGCCCGTGACGCCGTCGTGCATCGCGTGATCCCGGTCGAGGCCGGCATCCGGCACTATTCGCGGGTGCGCAGCCAGGACTACATGGAGCGCAAGTCCGCATGGTCGGCGCACGCCGACTACTACGCGCGCGAGCTGGCGCGATGGCGCACTCGACAGGATCACCCCATCGCCGCCGTCGTCGCGACGCCCTTCGCGAAACCCACCGAACGATTCCGATTGACTTCGCTTCCCCCACAGCAGCGCTACTGGCGGGGAGAGTTCGATTGAGCAGCGGCACGGTCATCGTGAACAACAGCCGCGAGACATACACGACATCGCACAGTGGCGCCATCGCGACCTGCATCCTGGAAGTCGTTCGCGTAGCCGGTGAGGATGCGCCAACCGTGATCTCGCGCAAAGGGCCCGGATCACCCATCACCGGCTACCCCCTCGTCTACGTGCCCTCGAAGAGCGGTCCGCACGGCCGCGTCCGAGAACAGATCCGACGCGCGCGCCGCCGCGTCGACGGTTGGGCCCGCCCGGACCAGCGCGAATACGCCCGCGATGTCCGTGCGGCGCTGCGCGTGCTCAACGCGCGGCAGATCATCGTGAACAACGATCCGGAGGTCGCGGTCGCCCTCGCCCGCGCGTTTCCCTCCGCACACGTCGTGCACTGGTTCCACAATCTGGAACTCGCAGGAGACCGATTCCGGCGGAGATTCGCCGCGAGCAACATCCGATCGGTGGCGGTCAGCCGGTATCTCGCACGCGCGGTCGAGGCAGCGTATGGGTTGACGCCGTTGAGCGTCTCGCACGTCTTGAACGGTGCTTCGTTCAGCGAAGCCGTTCCCTTGCCGACCGGTAATCTCACGACCATCGGCTTCGTGGGACGAGTGGCGGTCGAGAAGGGCGTCGATGTCCTGCTGGCCGCCTGTCTGGAAATCGCGGAGTCCCGCCGCGACTTCCGAGTCCAGCTTGTCGGGGACACCAACTGGGGTCGGTCGGACGGGGGCCCGTACAGCCGGCTGATCGACGCGCAGGCCGAGGAGCTGAAGCACGCGGGAATCGAGGTCGTTCGCCTGGGCCACCTCCCTCGCAAGAGCGTTCCCGGTGCGATCGCGGCGACGGACATCCACGTCGTCCCCTCGCGGTGGGATGAACCGTTCGGTTTGACCACTCTCGAAGGTCTGGCTCTCGGAAGAGCTGTCGTCGTCAGTGCAACCGGCGGCTCGCCGGAGCTCGTCATGGATGCCGGTGTGCTGTTCCCCCGCGAGGACCCGTCCGCGTTGGCGCGCGTGCTGAGTGCACTGCTGGACGACCCCCAGCGACGGGCGGATCTCGCGTCACGCGCGCGCGAGCGTGCGAACGAGCTTTCGTGGCAGCAGACGTGGGAGACGCTGAGGGGCGGACCGTGACGCCTATCGACATCACGTTCGTACTTCCGGAGGATGAGCGCTACTCCACGTCGGGCGGTGCGATCGCGACCGTCACCCGTGAACTGGTGATAGCTCTCGATCGGCAGCACACATCGACATCGGTGATCAGCCCACGCTCGCAATCACCAACTCCGTATTCGGATGGCCGAGTCGACTGGCTGGCCGGTACCGGCGACCTCCCGATCGCCCGACGGGCGTGGTACGCCGCGTGCGGACGTATCCGGCGAGCACACGGCGCGTGGCGACCACGGTATCTGCGAGAGGTCGCGCAGATCCTCACCGACACGAATCCCGACGCGGTCGTCGTAGCCAACGACCCTCAGTTCGCCGGGCTGTTGGCACGGCATCATCCGGGGCGCACCGTTGTGCTCTGGCTGCACAACTATCTCGTGGGTGCCCCGGCGAGGGCCCTGCGCGACCTGCCCGCGACGGTCCGGATCGTCGCGGTGAGCGATGCCGTGCGCCGGTGGACCGCCGAGCAGCAGGAGCTCGATCCCGCTCGCATCTCCGTGATCCACAACGGTGTCGACACCGCCCGTTTCCACCCGGGGCCGTCGGAGCGCGCGCCCGGTCCGATGCGCGTCGTCTGCCATGGGCGGATAGACCCCAACAAGGGCTTTCTGGTGGCGGCTGAGGCCGTGGCCGCGCTTCGCGCCGCCGGTCGCACGGACATCTCGCTGACCATCATCGGTGGTCGGCGCACGTTCGGCTACGACGAGAGCGCCGTGGATGACTACATGCGGGCGCTGGAGGACGCCGTGGGCCGCGCCGGCGGCACGTTCACCGGCTGGATGCCCGCACACGACGTTCCGGAGGCACTGCGCGCGTTCGACGTCGCCTGCGTCCTCCCCCTGGTTCCCGACCCGTTCCTCATGGCAGGGCTCGAGGCGATGGCTTCCGGGTGCGCTGTCGTCGCTGTTCCGCTCGGGGGTGTCGCCGAATGGGTCGGGGACGCGGCGATCATCGTCGAACCGGACGCGACGAGCGTCGCACGCGCGCTCGAGTCGCTGGCGACCGACCAGGACATGCTGGACGCCGCGAAAGAGGCCGCAACGGCGCAGGCCGCTCGTTTCACCTGGGATGTCGCGGCGGGCGCGCTGACGACTCTGCTGCGGCACGACCCGGGAACGATCGTCGAGCCGACATGAGGATCGCGTTGGCGACGAGCTCCTTCCTCCCCCGCGTGGGAGGCGTCGAGGAGCACGTCTCGTTCCTTGCTCACGAACTGAGGTCCAACGGCCACGCGGTCACCATCTGGGCCGTCGATCAAGGCGATGCCACCCCCGCGGACGACGACGGGACGCCGTTGCGCTATCTGCCCACTCCGCTGCCCAACCGTTCGTTGCGCGGGCTTCTGAGTTGGGCCGTGTCTGCTCCGCGGGCCTGGCGCGCCTGGCGAAGGGCTTACCGCCTGGACCGACCCGATGTCATCGTCATCCAGTGCTTCGGAGCGAACGGCCCCTACGCGACGCTTCTCGCGCGCCGCACGAACACGCCGCTGATCTACAGCAATCACGGCGAGACGTTCATGGACGCCCACGGGGCGTTCGACGCGTCGGCGTTGATGCGCCGATCGCTGAGGCGCACCCTCGCGCGCGCGGCGGCCGTCGTATCCTGCTCACGGTTCGCTGCCGCAGACCTCGCTCGTTTCGGCGCATCCGTGCCCCCGACCGTCGTCGGGAACGGCATCGACCTGGACCTGTCGAGCGAACCCGTGGACGCCCCGCTTCCCGCTCGCTACCTGGCGGGCGTGGGACGGCTCGTCGAGAACAAGGGATTCCATCACCTCGTCGGCGCCTATGCGGAGGCCCACACGGACCCCGCGCTTGCTGGTGTCGATCTCGTCATCGCCGGGGACGGCCCCGAGCGGGGGCCTCTGGAAACGCTCGCTGCCCGATTGGGGGTGGCGGAACGTGTGCACTTCGTCGGATCCCAACGGCGAGCGCAGATCCGGGCTCTCCTGGACGGCGCGGTCGCTCACGTCGTCCCCAGTCGCGTCGAGGCGTTCGGAATCGTCGTGCTCGAAGGCTGGAGGTCCGGCATACCGGTCATCGTGACGAAGCACGGAGGGCCACCGGAGTTCGTGACCGATGATGTAGACGGTCTCCTCTTCGAGCCCCGAGACATCACCGAACTTGCACGCCTGCTTATTCGCGTAGCATCCGAACCGGTCGTGCAGAGGCGGCTCGGGCGCGCCGGGCGCGCATCGGCACAACGATTCTCGTGGCGAGCGGTCTCGGATTCCTACGAGGATGTCCTGCGAGCCGTGACCGCCGAGGCACCCGCAGACCGATGGAGGAGACCCGAGTGAATCCCGAGCAGACAACGGTTTCCGTCGTCATCATCACGTATGCCCGCCCGGACTACATCGCGGAGTGCATCCGCCACCTCCGAGCTCTCGAAACGGCGCCGCACCAGATCATCGCAGTCGACGGCTCGCCGGACGCGCGTACGCGCGACCTGATCGCCTCGGATCACCCCGACGTCCTGTACCTGCGCAACGATCTCGGCAAGGGCACGATGTCGGAGTCCCGTCAGATCGGCCTCGCTGCGGCGACCGGCGACATCATCGCCTTCATCGACGACGACGCCTACGTCGCCGAGGATTGGATCGACCGTCTCGTCGCTGCGTACGCGGACCCTTCGGTCGCCGGCGTCGGGGGGAGGGCCGACAACGGCATCCCGGGTGAAGATGCGGTGGGATTGGCCTCGATCGGACGGCTTCTGCCGAATGGCGATATCACCGGCTACTTCGCCGCAAACCCCGGACGACGGATCGACGTCGACCATTTCCTGGGAGCGAATCAGACGTACCGTCGGGCCGTTCTGCTCGAACACGGCGGCATCCGCGGGAACTACCCCGGAACCTGCTTGCGCGAGGAGTCGGACACCTGCCTGCGGCTTCGTGCCGCGGGGCTACGACTCATCTTCGACCCTGCCGTTCTGGTCCGGCATGTCGCGGCTCCGTACCAGATCGGCGGTAAGCGCTTCGACCGCCGCTACCTCTACTATTCGCGTCGCAACCATGTCATGCTCCTGGCCCGTGTCTTCGGATGGCGAAGCGCGTACCTGCCACGGTACGGCCGGACCGCGCTCCGCCAGCAGCGGCACTACTACGCGCAAGTTGCCCGATTCATGCTGCGCGGCGTCGATGAGGACGGCGCGAGAGTCTCCCTGACGCGGCGGCTGACGGCACCCGTGATCCTCAGTCGCTCCGCAGTCGAACTGGCAGGCCTCGCGGCCGGGGTCTGGGCGGGATGGGACGGACGTCGCCGTGACCGTCGGGCCGGGGTGGGGACGCCCTAGTCTCCGCGGCCGAGCGCCTCCAGCCACACGCGTGCGACGACCGACCACGTCCGTTCGATCGAGAAGCGATCACGGATATCCCGGTGAGCTCCCCGAACCATGGAGGCAGAGTCACCGGGATGCTCGAGCATCCACGAGATCGCGACAGCGAGTGCTCCTGCGTCTCCGGGGCGCACGAGCAGCCCGAATGCACCCCGGCGGACTCCATCCGCGATGACGGTCGACTCCCGTCGTGGGTCGAGGATCTCGCCTACGCCGCCGCCGTCCGTCGCAACGACCGGGGTCCCCACCGCAAGCGCCTCGACGATCACCTGTCCGAACGGCTCGGGAACGGGCGAAGCATGCACGAGCAGGCCGAGCTGGCGGAACTCCGTCGCGGGTGAATCGGACCAGCCCGCTTGCTCGACGCGGTCGGAGATCTCGGAGTACGCGATCTGCCGGGTGAGCGCGGACGCGTACGGAGCGTCCTCGAAGAGCGCTGTCCCCACGATGCGGAACCGCAATCTCGGATACACACGCGCAACGCGCTCCGCAGCCTCGACGAACTGCTTCTGGCCCTTCGTCGCTCCGACGCGCCCGACGATCCCGACCGGTCCGCGGCCCGGCGAGCGTTTCGGACGCGCGAACACGGATGCCTCGAGCCCTGGGTACGCAACGGCGACACGACCGGCGGGCAGACGCCCCGCCGTGGCGGCCGTCGCGACGGAGTTCGCCACGATGCGACGCGGCCCGATCCGTGCGAGCAGCCGCAGCGCGATGGCGATCGGCGCGGCGAGATAGTCGAAGGCCAGGCGATCGTGGAGGTGCCACACCCAGCGTCGTCGACCCGCGACGACTCCCACGAGCACGGCGGCTTTGAGCGAGTTGGCAACGATGAGATCCGGTGCGATCTCTCGAATGGCGCGTCGCAGCCTCCGAGAGAGCGACAGCGTGCCAAAGAAGTTGCCGGCGGCTCCTCCGAGAGATGCGACCTGAGCGCGGGTCACACGAACGGCATCGCCCCCGTCCAGCACGCTGAGCGGGAAGCCCGCCGCGCGCACTTCGTTCGCGAAGCTTCCGTCGGCCATCGTCAGGACCCGGATCTCAAATCGGCCATCGGCTGCCGCGATCAAGCGCAGGAGGGCACGCTCGGCGCCGCCGAGCTCGCCCGTGTGGGACACGACGAGCACCGAAACCGGCTCGGTGTTGTGTTGCACGTCCGCGCCCCTCCCTCTGCCGACCCGTACTCCGACATCGATCACACCACATCCGCACGAGCAGCATGCGGCCAAGCGGAATCCGTCTCCGCTCCGTACCATGGGGACGTGCGCACCCTGCTCCCCTCCGGTACGGTTCCCACCGTCGTGCGGGGAGCGGCGGGCATCGCGGCGATCGCCGCAGCGGGTGTGCTTGCCGGATACCTGAGCGGACGTTACCCCGAGCTTGCGGTCCCTGCCGCGATCGTCCTCTTGCTGCTGGCCATCGCGTTCATCGACCTGACGTATGTTCTGGTCATCGGCTTCCTGGCGAGCGTCCTCGTCTTCGTGCGCGCGGGCCCGATGAGCGTCGCGGATCTCGCCCTCGGACTGGCGATGATCGTCGCGCTCCTCATGATTCGGGGCCGTGGAGTGAAGACGCTGCAGCCGCTGCTCTGGGCAGGCGCGTTCTACCTGGCGTTGACGCTGCCCCAACTGGTGCTCAATCGTTACACCGAGAACTACGTGGAGTGGGCGCACGAGGTGCTGCTCGTCATCGGCGCCGCCCTCGTCGGCTTCGTGATCGGTCGGGAGGGCAAGGCGAGGCTCGCTCTCTCGTTGTTCGTCGTCCTGTGCTCCGTCATGGCGCTCTTCGCCATCGCCTCGAACCTGACAGGCGGCGGCGGATATGTCGGACCGTGGCATAAGAACGCGATCGGCGCCTTCCTGATGTACGGTGCGATCATCGCGTTCGCCAATCCCCCGTGGATGGGTTGGAGACCGATCTGGGCGTACGCAGCCTTCGGTCTCTGCGGTCTCGGCATGCTGTCCTCTCGCCAGGCCCTCGTCGGGACGCTGATCGGCGTGCTGATCATCGGCACGCGCCCGCGGTTCCACAACGGGAAGCGCTCGCGGTGGATGCCGCTCCTGCTGATCCCCACCGCGTGGTTCATCTACCTAGCCGTGGTCGAGCAGCTCACCGAGGACAACCCGTTCAACTCCGCCTCACAACGCCTGCTCTGGTATGTCGACTCCCTGGCCGTCTGGCTCATGTCTCCGATCTACGGTGTCGGGCACCGCTGGTGGACGACCGGGCATACGGGATACGGCGGCTTCCAACCGCCGAATGCCGAACTCGAAGTCCTCACGACGACGGGAATCCTTGGACTCATCGGCTTCCTCGGGATGTTCGGGGCCGCGATCTGGCTGCTGTGGCGCATGGATCCCGTATACGGAACGATCGGATTGGCGACCGTCGTCGCCCGTCTCGCGCAGGGCCAGCTCGACCTCTATTGGGTCGCGGGTCACGCTTCGCTCCTGTGGATCGTCGCGGGGATCTGTTACGGCGTGAAGGAGCGCGATCGCGCCGAGGGCATCGTGCGCACACCTCACCCCGTGCAGACCGTCTGGCGGCGTACACGAGGGGCCCGTACCCGATGAATCCCGTCGTCCACGCGATTACACCGGGAGATCACTTCTCCCCTCGCACGGGGTCGGCGATCCCGACAGTGGTGCACGGGCTCGCGGGAGCCGCGACGCGGGCGCAGGATGCCGAACACACCGTTCTCCTCGACGCGGCGACCTTCCAGCCACGCTATCCCTCCGCTGCGATCCGAGAGTACGAGGGAGCGCCCTATCCTGGTCGCGCGGCTCGTGCGGTGGACGCCGCCCTGGGAACCTTGGGGCTTCCCCGACCATCCGCCGCGCGTGCGTTCCAGCCGCTCGCCGATGTCATGAAGGGCATCGAGCGGTCGATCGTGCTCGCCCACAACGCACCTGCTCTGCCGCGCTTGCTGAGGGCGCAGGAGCACGACGTCGTGTTGTATGCCCACAACGACATCCTCCGGACGATCGGACACGCGGAGGCACGGCGTTCCCTCGGGGACGTGCGTGCGATCGTGTGCGTGAGCGAATTCCTTGCCGACCGAACAGTCGCACGCTTGCCTCGTGACCTCGCCGCTCGCGTGCATGTCGTCGCGAATGGCGTCGACATCGATACCTTCCATCCGGCGGCGCAGACCACCTCGGGGACCCGTCTCCGCGTCATGTTCGTCGGCCGAGTAGTACCAGAGAAGGGAGCAGACATCCTTCTGAAGGCTGCCTCCCGGCTGCAGCGCGACGACATCGAGATCGTCATCGTCGGAAGCGCCGGCTTCGACCGGGAGGCCCCCCTGACCGCCTATGAGTCCTCCCTGCGGGACCACGCGGCGAACGTGCGTGGTCCCGTCGTCTTCGAGAGGTTCGCGGACCGGGCTCGAGTCCCGGAACTGCTCAGGACAGCCGACGTCTTCATCGTGCCCTCCCGGTGGGCGGAGCCGAGCGCGCTCACCGCCGGCGAAGCACTCGCGACCGGACTCCCCGTGATCGCGGCCCGGACCGGAGGCATCCCCGATGTCATCGGTGATGCCGGCATCATCGTCCCCCCGGATGATCCCGGATCCCTCGCCGAGGCGCTCGACCATCTCGCCTCCGACTCGGGGGAGCGCGCTCGCCTGGCCGCTTCCGCGCGTGCCCGCGCGGAATCACGCACCTGGGGATGGGCGTGGGGGCAGCTGCGGTCAACACTGGACCGCGTCTCATGCCCCTAGCGGACGCGGGAGATTCCGTCGACGATCACCTCGACGTTGGCGGCGACCTCGGCGATCATGCTGTGCCAGGCCGCGGCCGGAAGACCGACCGGGTCCGCCACATCATCGGCCTCGTCCGATCCGATCAAGGACGTTCGAGGTCGATCGGCGGCCACGGTGTCGAGCCAGGGACCCAGGTCGACTCCGGGTGGACGAGGGTTCTTCTCGATCCATCGGGCGAACTGCTTCACCGTGAAGATCCGCGGCCAGGCATCCGGGTCGGCGACCACGAGTTCGCGCGCCTGCTCCCGCGCCATCGCCAGCACGAGATCGAATCCGCGGAAGTCAGCGAGGTCCACCTCCCGACTGCGGTGCGCGTCGAAGTCCAGCCCGTACTGGGGCGCGAGGAGGCGACCGGTTTCCGGCATCGGTCGACCGCCCCGGATAAGTCCTCCCGACTCGAAACGGACGGACCCCTCCCCCGCGCGTTGACGCGCGATCGCGGCCGCATAGGGGGAGCGGCACTGGTTGGCTTGGCACACGATCAGCACGTGCGCGATGCCCGGCTCGGGGTCCGGTGACCTGACGGGGAATGAAAAGCTCAGCATGCCCCTATTCACGGACTCGAGGGGTCTGGGGGTCATGAGATGGTGCGGCTGAATCGCCCCGGGCTGCGGACCCGGACAGATCTGATTCCGCATCGGCATGCTCCGGGGCGTCGCCTGTCGACAACTCTTCGGCCGCTAGGTCATCGAGGTCATCGAAGTCGTCGAAGTCCTCGAAGCTCTCATCGAGGAACTCATCGTCTAACTGCCCGTCGTCCGTCGCCTCACCCGTCCCGACTCGACTGCGCCTCAACGGCGCCTCCTCGTCATCCATCTCGCTCCGGGATACGGGGCCGACCGCCGACGGAACGGGGGACAACGACGGCGTGCGCGACACATCCTTCTCGTCCGCGAGGTAGTAACTCGCGTACGACTTCGGCAGCTTGCGGCGACTGCGGTTGACGACGACGCCGATGACCTCCGTGCCCGCGGCACGCAGCGCGTCGATCGTCTCTACCAGGCGCCCGCGGTCCGTGCGGTTTGCGGACGCCAGGACGATCGCGCCATCGGTATGTGCCGCGAGCAGCGCGGCATCTGTGATTCCGATCGCCGGCGGGGAATCGATGATGACGATATCCGCGAGCGTCCGAAGCTGAAGGATCAGGCTTCCCAAGATCGGCGTTGCGAACAGGTCCGCCGGCTCTGCAGGTTCCGCGCCCGAAGGCAGGATCGTGAGCCTTCGGTACCGGGTCGAGTTGAGCCGAGACTCGACCGACCCGACCGCGAGGTCAGCGCCGTCTTCGTGCTCTTCGAGGATATCGCTGAGGCCTTCACCGTCAGCCGCGTCACCGAAGTAACGACCAAGATTCGGTCGCCGCAGGTCTCCACCGACCAGAATGACCTTTTTGCCCCCTCTCGCCCATGCGAGGGCGAGATTCGCCGAGACGAAGGACTTGCCGTCGCCCGGCTCCACGCTCGTCACAACGAAAGCCGCCCCTCTTGCCGGCAGAGAAACGGCGAGATTGGAACGCAGCGTCCGCAAACGTTCGCTGAGGTCCGTCCGCTCGTTGTGCGCCACCGGCAATGGCGGGTCCAACCGGCCGAGCTTGCGGTCCCAGCTGAGCTCGCCGATGGATCGCACACCCGTCAGCGCTTCCACTTCGTCCTCGCCTCGGAGCCGGTCATCGAACTGGTCGCGGATGAGCACGATGGCGACCCCGATGACGAGACCCGTCAGCAGCGCGAGCGACAAGATGACGAGAGGGGTGGGTACCGTCAGCTCCCCGGGATAGGGCCCAGCGACCACCGTCGTATTACTCGTTCCGGCGTTTGTGAGCACCTCTATGGCACCGGTCGCAGACGTCATCTTTGACAGCTCGGTAGCCAGGTTGACGTTGGCGATCGGATCGCCGGGGGCCGCCTCCAGTTGGGCTTGGATATTGCGAACCTCGGCGATCGCGTCCTGCTGTCGATCCTGCAGGGAGGTGAGCGCGGATGCCATCTGTGCGTCGACGTAGGCCTGGTAGGAGACCAGGACGGCCTGAACTCGCGACTGGGCCACGTCGGGAGTGGGTCCTTGGGCCGAGACGGTGATTCGGACGAGTCGTTCGTCGCTCGTCGCCTCGACGAGGACCGCCGAAGCAAGCTCGTCCGAGGTATCTCCGAGCGAGGCCGCAGCCGGATCGAGAACAGCGGCCGACGTCACGACGTCCGCATCGAGTTCGACCGATATGCCACCGATCTCGCCCGCGAGAGCCGCCTGCGTCACGGCGGAATTCAGTCGGACGATTCCCGCGCTCTGGTACGAGACGGTCCGCAGCTGCAGGTACGCGACAGCGGTGACAAGTGCGATGGCGATCACCGCGACGATCGTCCACTTGCGCTTCCACAGCACGTCCAAGACCTGTCGAAGTGTCACCTAAGTCCCTAGCCCCCTCCGTTCTCAAGCACACGCGCGAGAACGCCCACTAATACAACCATACGTACCCTGGAGATCCCCGCTACGATGTTGCGGCCGTTCGGATGGGGTGTTGATCGGCCAGCACCACCGCCATGACGCCGCCCACCGTCAGTGTCACTGACGAGGCGATCACGTCGAGGATCGGTATAGTTCCGGCGAGACCTGCCGCCAGCACCGCCAGCGCCATCGCGTAGAGGGCCGCACCGACGAGAACGCTCCCGCTCCCGAGAAGACAAACCACGGCACGCGCGCTCGGAAAGCGGACGCGCTGCGAACCGAGAATCGCCGACGTGGCTCCGGCGAAGGCACCCACCATCAGCGCGCCACCGAGGATGTCACTCGCGCGATGGGCGAAGGACAGCAGCGAAGCCATCGCGATGAACACGGCGACCGATCCCATGACCAGAACTACGATCGGGCGCAACCAGCGCGGTCCGAACCAGATGGTCGCCACGACGGCGGCCAGCGCGACGGCAGCGTGCCCGCTCGGAAAGGTCTGGTAAAGATACGCCTGTTCACCGAGATCAGGGCGGGGCAGGCCCGACTTGAGGAGAATACCGGCCACCGCTGTCGCTCCGATCAGCGCGCAGCCCGCGATCGCTGCAACCCATCGACGACGGATGATGCACTCGACACCCGCGACAGCGGCAGCGCCCAAGAGGGCCAGAAGCAGGAGGTCTCGTGCTCCGTATACGGCAAGCCACCCCTCGCCGCGGAACGTCGGGAAGGTGCCAAGGGACGCGGCGTCCAAGGCTTGCCCCGACGGTGTGAGAATCGCGGTCGCGTAGAGGGCGATGAAACCGACGGCGCACACCGCGGCGAGTATCGAGGAGCGGACACGAGAGGGTCTGAGCGCGACCGGGCGGTCAGCCACGACCGATCTCCTCGGAGACGATCTGCCTGAGCCGGTTGGAGAACCGCTCTTCGGAGAACGTATCGGCATGGGCACGGATGCGTTCTGCATCCCAGTCCGCGGAGATGGCCTGTTCGACAGCGGCGCTGACGGCATCCCGATTCACGCGGTCGAAGAACACACCGTTCACCCCCTCCTCGACTGTGTCGAGGTAGCCACCGTCGCGGAGGGCGATGGTGGCCTTGCCGAATGAGGCCGCCTCCAGCGGCGAGAGACCGAAGTCCTCATAGGAGGCCGCGACCAGGCCCGACGAGTTCTCGTAGAGCCAGCGCAACCGGGCATCGGAGACACGTCCGAGGAGATGTGTCCCACCGACGGCACGCGCGAGCGTCTCGAGGCGCGCGTGATCGGGACCGGTGCCCACCACGACAAGGTCGATGTCGGGCACCGCGGCAACGGCCTCGATCACGACGTCGACGTTCTTGTACGGCAGAAGACGCGCGACACAGAGCACGAAGGGCCGCTCGATGCCCGGCACCGCTTCGGGCGCGGCCGAGCGGTCGAACGGCGCGGGCGGCGGCGGGAGGACCTCGGCGTCGATCCCGTAGACATCGCGAACGGCCGCCTGGACGACGCGAGAGTTGACGAGATAGCGGTCGGCCGATGCCGCAGCGGCCTGGTCCCACCTCCGAAGCCCCGGGCCCAGGATCGACGTCGCAGCGGAGACAGCACGGGACCGTAGTCCTCGAGAGCCGGGGTCACCCGCGTATCGATCGGCCTGGTAGAGCCACCGGGCCGGCGCATGGCAGTAGACGATCTTCCGTCCGCTGGTGGGGATCCCGTGGGCCCAGCCGCTCGACGAAGCCACCAGCACATCGGCGTCCACGTGATGACCCGAAACTGCCCGCGCGAGGAAGGGCAATGCCAGACGATGGTGTCGACGCAGCACCCCCCACCGGTTCACCTGCATCGTGCGCACATCGATCGAGTCGAACTCGGGGAATGTCGCCGACGGATCGTACAGCGATGTGTGCAAGGCAGCCCGGGGGAACGTCCGAGCGATCGCGAGCGCGACTCGCTCGGCCCCGCCACGTTGGGTCAGATAGTCGTGCGCGACCGCGATGGTCAGTCCGTCGACGGGCTGGATCGTCGTGTCGTCCGAGGTCATGCGCCCTCCGGTTCGCGATCGTCCCCGATCGGATCGCAAGCCCTCACCTTACTCAGGCCGCCCGCGGCTCGGCCACCACGGTTGTCCTCGAAAGATCCCTCACCCTCGGGGCTAGAGTTCGCCGGGCTGCATGACCTGCTCATCGATCTTCACGACAGCCTGCCGGAAAGCCGTGGTCCTGGCGTCAGCCTTCGTCGGCGCGTAGACGACGAGGGAATGGAACACGAAGCGAGCGAAAAAGGCGACGACGAGCGTGATCCCCGTCGCGAGCACGCTCGAGATGTGCAGGTTTTCGACGATGAGCGCCAGGATCGGAATCCGGATGACGGCCTCGACATTGTTGAAGCCGAACGACTTCGCGAACCGTGACCACACGCTCGACGCCTGATCGCGCATGTCGTGGAACACGAATCGCTCGATGAGGATGAAATTCCCGATGATCGTCAGCTCTGCGGCGATGATCGCGGCGACGATGTAATCGACGTTCATCGCCGTCAGGAGCCAGACGATGAGCACGTTCGCCACCGCGCCGAGTCCGCCCACGATCGCGAACAACGACATCTTGCCGAACCTCAGCGTCGCGAGCTGCGTCAGGAAATGCAGACCCTGGCGCAACGACGCCTTCGACTCGCCGGCATGACGGCCCGCGAAGTCGAAGGGCACCTCCGCGATGCGCAGGCTCTGTCGTGCCAGGAGCTCGAGCAGGATCTTGAACCCACGAGGCCTCAGCCCCTCGAGGTCGATCGCGCGCCGGTCGATGAGGTAGAAGCCGGTCATCGGGTCGGTGACGTCGTGCAGACGCACCGGGAACATCGCCCGCGTGACCATGGTCGAAGCCTTCGAGACGAGCACACGGGTCTGGTCTGCGAGCCCACCCGCTGTCCCCCCGCCGACGTAGCGTGATGCGATGACGACGTCCGCGTCTCCCCGCTGGAATCGCTCGTACAGCTCCCGAATCTTCTCCGGTGGGTGCTGCAGGTCGCCATCCATGACGAGACATAGATCGGATGCTGCCGCGGCATACCCGTCGATCACCGCACCACCGAGACCGCCGACAGGACGAGCGCGGTGGATGAGTCGGACGGGTAGCTGCGCCGTGGCTGCGACCGTACGCACCATCTCGGGGGTGTCGTCGGTGCTGTCATCGACGAAGATGACCTCACAGTCGATCCCCCGGACAGCGGCTTCGATGCGACGCACGAGCTCCGCCACGTTGGGCGCCTCATTGAACGTCGGAACGATGATCGAGAGTTCGATGAGCGGCCCCCTACGCCTGCGCGCTCCTCCCCGTGGAGCGACGGATTCCATAGTGGCATGACGACCAACGCCGGCGAAAGCCGCAAGAACCTGAAGCGAACCGCCCCATGATGCGACGTGTCGCGGGACCTCGTCGGGCCGATAGCGTAATCGCGGGTGCTCACCCACGCACTGAGAACGGGGATCGCTCATGTCCGACCGCATATCGAACATCGTGCGCGCGGTGCTCTGGCTGGCGGTCCTCGCCGTCGGCGCGCTGCTCACGGAGCAACGATTTCGCAGCGCGATCGCGGGCGACCCCGGGATCGATCTGGCGGTTTTCGTAGATGCTGCCCGGTACGCCGCGTCGGGACAGAGCGTCTATTCCGCAGAAGGGTACGTGTACCTGCCCCCCTTCGCCTGGCTCATGATTCCCTTCGGGAGCCTCGAGTCGGCGATCGTCCCGTGGACGGTCTTCTCGCTCGCCGCGTGCTGGGCGACGGTCGCCGCGGTCATCGCCGCCCTCTGGGCCATGCTCAGTTGGTGGCAGCGTCCCCTCCTGGCGGGCGTCGCCCTCGTCACGCTGCTTTTCAACAGCGTGACGGCCCTCCAGCTGTGGCTCGGTCAGAACGACGTCCTCGTGATGTTTGCAGCGTCTCTGGCGGTCCTCGCGGCGTCTCGGCAGAGGGCGGCCCTGTCTGCTGTCGGGGTGGTCGGTGCGGCCCTCTTCAAGACATGGGCCGCCGGCCTCGGCCTGTGGCTCCTCCGAAGGGGAGCACCGCGCCCCGCTCGCGGCATCCTCGTCGCGGCGATCTCGGCGGCTTCCGTCCTCCTCATCATCACCGTCGTCGGCGGCCCGTCCACCGTTCCCGACTGGATCAGGCGGACGATCGATTTCAGCGATCAGCAGCTGCTCGCGTACTCGGTGTGGGGGGTGGGGCGACATCTCTTCGGGGCGCACCAGCCGGTCGGGGCGATCGTCAGTTGGACCCTCGCAGTCGCCGTCGTGGCGCTACTCGTCCTGATCCTGAGACGGCCCGGGACCGACTCGCTGGCCATGTGGAACGTCGCCGGCGCGGTCATCCTCCTCATCCCCGTTTCGCACCTCGGTTATCGCCTGCTCATGCTTCCGCTCGTCTGGGTCTGGGTCGCCCATCTGCTCGCGCGCCCGCGCATGCCGTGGTACTGGGTCATGACAGCGATCAGCGCGGTGTTCTTCGGGGTGACCTTCCGCTGGACGCCCCTCGACAGCAGCAGCAGCGGAGAGCCTCCGCAACTCGCCATCGTGATCCTCGCTGCGTTGGTGCTTCTCGCGGCCTCCGTGTGCACGGCCGCGTTCGTCGTCGAGCAGCGCTACCCGATGCGGTGGCGACGTGTCCCGCGCACGGCGATCGAGCCGCGCCCGAACGGCCCCGCTTCCTGAGCGCCCCAGCGTCACTGGCGTCGGCTGACGAGACGTCGGCCGCGAGAATCGCGCCGAAGCTCCCCCGCGGTTCTAGGCTTGCAGCATGACGACCGAGACTTCTCCCGAAACCATCACGATGTTCGGAGCCGATTGGTGCCGCGACTGCATCCGCACCAAGAATCAGCTCGACGAACTCGGTGTCGCGTACACCTACGTCGACCTCGTCGCCGACCCGTCGGCCGCGGATGTCGCACGCGACATCTCGGGGCGCACCAACATCCCCGTGGTCGTGTATCCGGATGCTTCGTTCCAGGTCGAGCCGTCGAACGCCGACGTCGAGTCGAAGCTCCGTGAGCTCGACCTCGTCTGACCCGATCGGTGTCGCGCTCGATCGCGACGTCGCTGCGCTCCGCGCCGGGCTTCCGTCCTGGACCCACCTGACGCTCGAGCAGCGCGCGCGCCTCTTCGAGCGCGTGCGCGCCAGCGTGGTCTCGTGCGCGCAGGACTGGGCCGAGCAGGCGGCACTCATCAAGGGCCTCGACAGTCGGCACCCTCTGCGCGGTGAGGAGTGGCTGAGCGGCCCCTATGCGGTGATCGTCGCCCTCGACGCGTACATCCGCACCCTCACGGCCCTGAGCGAGGGGCACAGCCCGATCGACGGGTTGAAACTCGGCACGGCCCCCGGTGGCCGTGTGACCGTGCCGGCCTTCCCGGCGACGCGCGCCGACGCTCTGCTGCTTTCCGGCTTCACCGCCGACGTGTGGCTGCGCCCGGGCGTGACCGCTGTCGACGCCCGCAGCGCGGCTGGCCTCGGCCAGAAGCATCCCGCGGTCGGCGCGGGCGTGGGCCTGGTCCTCGGCGCGGGCAATGTCACGGCCATTCCCGTCCTCGACGTGCTCTACGAGCTGATCGCCGCGAACCGCGTCGCGATCCTGAAGCTCAACCCGACGATGGATGCCTTGGCCCCGGTCTTCCGGCGAGCGCTGGCTCCGCTCATCGCGGCCAGCTTCGTGCGGATCGTCACGGGCGATGGCGCGGTCGGCGCGGCCCTGACGACGCATCCGGGGATCGATCACGTGCACATCACCGGCTCCGCGGTCACCTTCGACGCGATCGTGTGGGGTACCGACGAGGAGGCCGCGCGGCGTCGGCAAGACCACGACCCCGCCCTGGCCAAGCCGATCACCGCGGAGCTCGGTGGCGTCTCGCCCGTCATCGTCGTTCCCGGCGAATGGACCGCCGCAGATCTGCGGTTCCAGGCCGAGCACGTCGCGACGATGCGTCTGCAGAACGCCGGACACAACTGCATCGCAGGCCAGATGGTCGTGATCTCGCGCGACTGGGCCCAGCGCGGCGCCTTCCTCTCGGAACTCCGCGCCGCCTACCTGCGCGCTCCGCACCGCCCGACCTGGTACCCGCACGCGCCCGAGCGTGTGGCCGAGGTCGCGGCGAGCACACCCGTGGCGGAGACATACGACGGCGGCGGCGAGCGCGTGCTCATGGTGCTCGACGCGGATCAGGATGCCTCGGCGCTCGAGACCACGGAGTACTTCGCCCCGATCCTCGGCGTCGTCGACCTCCCCGGCACGGGGCAGCGGTTCCTCGACGCCGCGGTGACCTACGCGAACGACCGGCTCACCGGAACACTCGGAGCGAACCTGCTGATCGACCCCGCGACCCGCGCCTCGCTCGGCGCGGGATTCGATCGGGCGATCGCCGAGCTGCGCTACGGAGCCATCGCGATCAACGCGTGGACGGGCTTCAACTTCCTGCTCGCCAACGGCACCTGGGGGGCATTCCCCGGCGGCACGCTCGAAGACGTGGGCAGCGGCATCGGGATCGTCCATAATGCCCTCCTGCTCGAGGGCGTCGAGCGCACCGTCGTGCACGGGCCGTTCCGGCCTTTCCCGCGGTCGCTCGGCGACGTGCGCGACCCCGCCGAGCGGACCGTCCTGCCGAAGCCGCCGTGGTTCGTCACGGCGCGCACCGGCGCCGAGGTGAGCGAGGGGTTCACGCGGTACCAGATGACGCACAACGCGGCGGGACTCGCACGCACGCTCGCGCTGGCGCTTCGGGCTTAGTGGTGGAAGCCCGCGCGCCGACCCATGTCGGGCATGGGTGACTTCAGGGCCTCGAGGTAGGTGACCTCGGTTGCGAGATCGGCGAGGAACTTGTCGGCCAGATCGAGGCTGAGGTCCTTGCGGACGACGATGCGCTGCACCGTGATGTGGGTGAGGTGAACGGGCATCGGGTACGCGGGCACGAGCCATCCGTGCATCCGCAGCCGGTCGCTGAGGTCGTACAACGACCACTTGTCGGTGTAGCCCTCTTTGAGCATCCACGCGAACACCGGGATGTCGGTTCCGTCGCTCCAGAGCTCGAAGGGTGCCATCGCGGCGATCCCGGACGACAGGTGCACGGCGACATCCTGCGACGACTGCTGCATCTCGGTGTACCCCGCGTACCCGAGCCGCAGGAACAGGTAGTACTGCAGCAGCACCTGCGCGCCGGGACGCGAGAAGTTGAGCGCGAAGGTCGGCATGTGTCCACCGAGGTACGACACGTCGAGCACGAGGTCGTCCGGCAACCACTGCCGCTCGCGCCACACGATCCAGCCGAGCCCCGGGTACACGCCCCCGTACTTGTGGCCCGAGGTGTTGATCGAGTGCACGCGCTCGAGGCGGAAGTCCCACTCCAGGTCGGGCTGCAGGAACGGCGCGACCATGGCACCGGATGCCCCGTCCACATGGATCGGGATGTCGAGACCGGTCTTGCGCTGGATCGCATCGAGCGCCGCCGCGATCTCGCGCACGGGCTCGTACATGCCGGTGTAGGTCACGCCGATGATCGCGACGACGCCGATCGTGTTCTCGTCGACGTACTTCTCGAGGTCATGACCGTCGAAGATCTTGTGCGCCTCGGTCATCGGCACGAAGCGCGGCTCGACCTCGAAGTAGTTGCAGAACTTCTCCCAGCACACCTGCACCGCGCTCGACATCACGAGGTTCGGCTTCTCGGTCGACTTGCCCTCGGCGCGACGGCGCTGCTGCCAGCGGCGCTTGAACGCCAGCCCGCCGAGCATGCACGCCTCGGACGATCCGGTCGTGGAGGTGCCGATGGCATCCGGTACCGAGGGCGCGTGCCAGAGGTCGGCGAGGATGCGCCAGCAGTGATTCTCGACTGCTGCGGTCGAGGGGTACTCATCCTTGTCGATCATGTTCTTGTCGACCGTCTCGGCGTAGAGGCGGTCGGCTTGATCGTCCATCCACGTGGTCACGAAGGTCGCGAGGTTGAGGCGCGCGTTGCCGTCGAGGAGCGCCTCGTCGTGCACGATCTGGTACGCCGTGTCGGGAAGCATCTCTTCGGCACCGAGGCGATCACGGGCGACCGACGAACTGCGCGTCGTGCGTGAGAAGACGGGGATCAGTTCAGAGTCGGTCACGTGCACTCCTGGTTCGGGGCGGAGGAGAGGAGGATATCCGGTCAGCGTGAAGCGAAGCGGTCCGTCGCGGAAACGAGCGCGGATTGGATGGCGGGTTCCGTCGCCGAGTGACCGGCGTCGGCGACGAGCACGAAGTGCGCCTCGGGCCAGGCCCGGCGCAGGTCCCACGCCGTCATCGCGGGAGTGCAGATGTCGTAGCGACCCTGCACGATCACGGCGGGGATGTCGCGGAGGATCCCGACATCCTCGATCAGCTGTCCCTCGCGGAACCAGCCGCCGTGCACGAAGTAGTGGTTCTCGATGCGCGCGAAGGCCGTGGCGGCCGCGGGCTGGGTCATCTGCTCGACGAGTGCCGCGTCGGGCCGCAGGGTGAGGGTGGATGCCTCCCAGCGACTCCACGCGATGGCGGCCGGCACGTGCACGTTCGGGTCGGGGTCGGTCAAGCGCCGGTGGTAGGCATCGATCATGCGCGAGCGCTCCAGCACCGGGATCGGCGCGATGAACTCCTCCCACAGGTCCGGGAAGATCGCCGAGGCGCCGCCCTCGTAGAACCACTCCAGCTCGTGGCGACGCAAGGTGAAGACGCCGCGCAGGATGATCTCGGTCACGACAGCCGGATGCGTCTGCGCGTACGCGAGCGCCAGGGCACTCCCCCACGAGCCCCCGAAGACCTGCCAGCGCGCGATGCCGAGGTTCTTGCGCAGCAGTTCGATGTCGGCGACTAGGTGCCAGGTCGTGTTGTAGCGGAGGTCCTCGCCGGGGTCGCTCGCGTGCGGCGTGCTGCGCCCGCAGCCGCGCTGATCGAACAGCACGATGCGGTACTTCTCGGGGTCGAACAGCCGGCGGTGCCAGGGCGATGTTCCCGCGCCCGGTCCGCCGTGCAGGAACACGACGGGCTTGCCCTCCGGATTGCCGCTGCACTCCCAGTAGATGCGCTGGCCGTCCCCCACCAGCAGCTCGCCGGATTCGTAGGGTTCGATCGGCGGGTACAGGGGCGACGAGACGGGATGCGGCGAGGCGTGCGCCGCGGAGCTCTCGTCGGGGGTGGACACCATTCGGCCACGCTATCGCGTCCCCCGCCGAACACCGAGACGCCCTCCCGTGGTCGATCGACACCGACCTCTAGGCTCTATCGCATGGATCACGCGACGACCGTCACGATCACCGGCGCGGGTGGGCAGATCGGCTACGCCCTGCTGTTCCGCATCGCCGCCGGCGACATGCTGGGTGGTGACCGCCCCGTGCGGTTGCGCCTGCTCGAGATCCCGGCCGGCGTTCGCTCGGCCGAGGGGGCGGCGCTCGAACTGCAGGACTGCGCGTTCCCATTGCTGCGCGACGTGGAGGTGACGGATGACCCGGGTCGGGCGTTCGACGGCTGCAATATCGCGATGCTGGTCGGCGCACGCCCCCGGGGCCCGGGTATGGAACGCGGCGACCTGCTCGCTGCGAACGCGGGCATCTTCGGCCCCCAGGGCGCGGCGATCGGTGAGGGAGCGGCGGACGACGTGCGGGTCGTCGTGGTCGGCAACCCCGCGAACACGAACACTCTGATCGCGGCCTCGTCGGCCGGCGACATCCCGCCGGAAAGATTCACGGCGTTGACCCGCCTCGACCACGATCGCGCACTCGGACAGCTGGCCGCGGCGTTGGACGTTCCCGCTTCGGCTCTCCGCGACGTCACGATCTGGGGCAATCATTCGGCGACGCAGTTCCCGGATGTCTCGCATGCCACCGTGTCCGGACGCCCGGTCATCGACGCCCTCGCCGAACGCCTGGGCGCCGCCGAGGCGGCACGGGCCTGGCTCGACGACGTCTTCATCCCCCGGGTCGCGCGACGCGGGGCCGAGATCATCGAGGTGCGCGGCTCGTCGTCGGTCGCGAGCGCGGCCAACGCGGCGATCCGGCACGTCGGCGACTGGGTCAACGGGACGACCGCGGGCTGGACATCCGCCGCCCTCGTCTCGCGCGGCGAGTACGACGTGCCCGAGGGACTCGTCTGCTCGTTTCCCGTGACGGCCGCGGAGGGGTCGTGGCACGTCGTCGAGGGTCTCGCGCTCGACGAGCGTGCGCGAGCCCGGCTGTTCCACTCGGTGGCCGAACTCGAGGCCGAGCGCGACGCGGTTCGCAGCCTCGGGGCCCTGTAGAACGCCATGGATCTGATCCTGCTGGTCGCCGGCGGCATCGTCGCGATAGCGCTCGTGACGGCCCTCGCACCGCGCGTCGGCGTCGCAGGACCCCTCGCGCTGGTCGCGCTGGGCATCGTCGTCAGCTTTCTGCCCTTCGTCCCCGAGTTCGAAGTGGAGCCCGAGTGGATCCTGGCGGGCATCCTGCCCCCGCTGCTCTACTCGGCGGCGGTATCACTGCCCGCGGTGGAGTTCCGGCGCGATTTCGGGCTGATCGGCGGGCTCTCGGTCGGACTCGTTCTGATCTCGTCGCTCGTGCTGGGCGGCGTCTTCGCCCTCCTGGTGCCCGGGCTCGGGTTCGCGCTCGCGGTGGCCCTCGGGGCCATCCTCAGCCCCACGGACGCGGTGGCGACCTCGATCGTGCGCAAGCTCGGGATATCGCCGCGCATCGTGACGGTGCTCGAGGGCGAGAGCCTGCTCAACGACGCGACGGCGCTGGTGCTGCTCAGCTCGGCCCTCGCCGCCGTGACGGGATCCTTTTCGGTCTTCGACAGCGTGCTGGACTTCGGGTGGGCCGTGTTCTGGGCCGTCCTCGTCGGGGCCGTGGTCGGGTTCGTCAACCTGCGCGTTCGCGCCTGGGTCGCCAGCCCCACCGCGAACACCGCGCTGAGCTTCACCATCCCCTTCCTCGCCTACGTTCCCGCCGAGCACTTCGGTGGCTCGGGACTCGTCGCGGCGGTCGTGGCGGGGATCGTGACGGGCCAGGGATCCGCGCGCTGGTTCTCGGCCGAACAGCGCATGTCGGACACCCTCAACTGGAGGACGGTCGAGCTCGTGCTCGAGGGCGCCGTCTTCCTCATCATGGGGCTCGAGTTGTACGGGCTCGTCGTCGAGAGCGAGCAGAAGCACGAGGGCGTCTGGCACGCGATGACCCTCGCGTCGGTTGCGATCCTCGTGGTGCTCGCCGTCCGCATCGTCTACGTCGCGCCCCTCGTCTGGGCGCAGAGCCGGCGGGCACGCCGGATCTCGTCGGTACGCGGGCGCTTCGACGATTGGGACAAGGAGGTCACGGATGCCGCGGCATCCGATGCCCCGCCGGGCCATGGATCGCGCGGCATCAACGCGCGGGGCGTGAAGAATCCACGCCGGATGAACATCTTCCGCACGCGCATGACACGGGCGCGCGCGGACCTCGATTACTACGAGGCGTCCCCCCTGGGCTGGCGTCACGGCTCCCTGATCGTCTGGGCCGGCATGCGTGGCGCCGTGACCGTCGCCGCAGCGCAGACGCTGCCGCGCGACACCGACAGCCGCGCGACCCTCCTGCTCGTGGCGTTCTTCGTCGCCGCGGGGACCCTGTTGATCCAGGGCTCGACGCTGGGGTGGCTCGCTCGCCGGCTCGGGCTGGCGGGCACCGGCGGGGGGCCCTCGGATGAGGAACGTGACGGCCTCGAGGACGAACTCCGCACGGCCGCCGCGCAGGCGCTGGCTTCGGCGGATCTGCGCCGCGCGAGCGGAACGCCCTTCGACACCGACGTCGTCTCTCGGGTGAGAGCACGCATCCTGCAGCCGACCGAAGACGAGTCCAGCGCGCACGCAGTGGAGATGAGCGAGCTCAGACTCGAGATCATCCGCGCCATGCGTGAGCGCCTGTTGGAGCTCAGGCGCGACGGAACGTACAGCACCGCGGCGCTGCGCCGCTCGCTGGAGGCCCTCGACGCCGACGAACTCAGCATCCGGATGCGACTCGATGAGGGTGACGAATAGCGGGCTCGTGCTCGTGCACAATTGATCATGCGGGGACGGTAAGCAGGGAGCACCCATGAGCGAAACGATCGACAGTGTCGGCGACAGTCTCTCGCACGCGCCCTCGGCCGACGGCTCGGATGCCACGGCTCCCCTGAATCTTCCGCATCTCGCCGCGGAATGCCCGAAGTGCTTCACAGAGCTCCAGCGCGACCGCGACTGGTGGCTCGCTCGGCCCGCCGGCGCCCGGCTCGTCGGGCTCGTCGTCGCGCGGGAGGGAATGCCCTCGGTCACGGAGCAGCGCGACGAGCTCACCCGGTTCGGGGTCCCGATCGCGGGGTTCCGCCACCCCGCACCCGAGATCCTCGAGGGTTGGTCGGACCGACTCGCTCGTTTCTTCGCGACGCTGCAGCACGGCGATGTGCTCGTCGTCGCGAATGTGCACGCCCTCGGGCGCGACATCGACGAAGAGACACGCGCCGTCAGCGAGTTGCACGCCCGCGGTGTCGTCGTGAAGGTCCTCAGCCACGGCGGTCGGCACCTGTTCGACACGGGACGCTGACCGCGGCCGACCCCGGTCGGTGCCGGCCCGAGACATCAGTCCGCGACGTACGCCCGCAGGTGCTGGGCGGTCAGCGTGTCGCCGGACTCGACGAGATCGGCCGGTGAGCCCTCGAAGACGACCCGGCCGCCGTCGCGCCCCGCGCCCGGGCCCATGTCGATGATCCAGTCCGCGTGCGCCATGACGGCCTGGTGATGCTCGATCACGATGACCGAGTTGCCGGCGTCGACGAGACGATCGAGCAGGCCGAGCAGGTTGTCGACGTCGGCCAGGTGGAGGCCGGTCGTCGGCTCGTCGAGCACGTACACCGCGCCCTTCTTGGCCATGCTGATCGCGAGCTTGAGGCGCTGCCGCTCGCCGCCCGAGAGGGTGTTCAGGCGCTGCCCGAGCGTGATGTACGCCAACCCCACGTCGACCATCCGGGCGAGCGTCGTGTGTGCGGGCCCCGACGCGAAGAACTCGGATGCCTCGGCCGCCGACATCGACATGACCTCGTGGATGTTCTTGCCGTTCAGGCGGTACTCGAGCACCTCGTCCGAGAAGCCCTTGCCCTCGCACACCTCGCAGACGGTCTCGACCGTCGATGCGAACCCGAGCTCGGTGATGATGATGCCGAGGCCCTTGCAGACGGGGCAGGCGCCGGCCGAGTTGGCGCTGAACAGGGCGGGCTTGACGCCGTTCGCCTTCGCGAAGGCCGAGCGGATGCCGTCGAGCACGCCCGTGTACGTGGCCGGGTTGCTCCGACGCGAGCCGCGGATCGGGGCCTGATCGACGACGACCACGTCATCGAACGAGGGCAGGTGCCCGTGGATCAGCGACGACTTGCCCGACCCCGCGACCCCGGTCACGACGGTCAGGATGCCGAGCGGGACATCCACATCCACGTTCTGCAGGTTGTGCTGCGTCGCCCCGCGGATCTGCAGGGCGCTCTTCGATGCGCGCACCGACGATTTGAGGCGGGCGCGGTGGTCCAGGTGACGGCCCGTCAGCGTGTCCGAGGCACGCAGGCCCGGGACATCCCCGGTGTAGGTGATCCGGCCCCCGCTCCGCCCGGCGCCCGGACCGAGGTCCACGACGTGGTCGGCGATCGCGATCACCTCGGGCTTGTGCTCGACGACGAGCACCGTGTTGCCCTTATCGCGCAGGCGCAGCAGCAGATCGTTCATGCGCTCGATGTCGTGCGGGTGCAGGCCCGCGGTCGGCTCGTCGAACACGTAGGTGATGTCGGTCAGACTCGAGCCGAGGTGGCGGATCATCTTGGTGCGCTGCGCCTCGCCGCCCGAGAGCGTGCCGCTCGAGCGGTCGAGCGAGAGGTACCCGAGCCCGATCTCGACGAACGAGTCGACCAGGTGCCGGAGCCCCGCGAGAAGCGGCGCGACCTCGGGATCGTCGACGGTGCGCAGCCAGGCGGCGAGGTCCGTGATCTGCATGGCCGCGGCATCCGCGATGCTCACCCCGCCGATCTTCGACGACCGAGCGGCCTCGCTCAGCCGTGTTCCGTCACACGCGGGACAGGCCGTGAACTTGACCGCCCGGTCGACGAATGCCCGGATGTGCGGCTGCAGCGCGTCCCGGTCCTTCTGCAGGAAGCTCTTCGTGACCTTGGGTACGAGGCCCTCATAGGTCATGTTGAAGTCGCGCATCTTGACCTTGACGGGCTCTTTGTAGAGGAAGTCCTGGCGCTCCTGCTCGGTGTAGTCGCGGATCTTCTTGTCCGGGTCGAGAAAGCCCGACTCGGTGAAGATGCGAACCATCCAGCCGTCCACGCTGTATCCGGGGATGGTGAGGGCACCCTCGACGAGGGACTTGTCGGCGTCGAACAGCTCGTCCAGGTCGATGTCGCTCGCCTCGCCGAGCCCCTCGCAGCGCGGACACATCCCTCCCGTCACCGTGAACGATCGCGCCTCACGGGTGCCGTCGTCCTTCTTGATCACGCCCGAGCCGCTCACCGACGGAACGTTGAACGAGAAGGCCTGCGGCGAGCCGATGTGCGGCACTCCGAGACGGCTGAAGAGCATCCGCAGCATCGCGTGCGCGTCCGTCGCGGTGCCGACCGTGGAGCGGGCGTTCGCGCCCATCCGCTCCTGGTCGACGAGGATCGCGGGCGAGAGATTCTCGAGCGCGTCGACATCGGGACGGTCGGGCGCGGCCATGAACTGCTGGATGAACGTCGAGTACGTCTCGTTGATCAGCCGCTGCGATTCGGCGGCGATCGTGCCGAAGACGAGCGATGACTTGCCCGACCCGCTCACCCCCGTGAAGACCGTCAATCGCCTCTTCGGAATCTCGAGGGAGACGTCCTTCAGATTGTTCTCGCGCGCGCCGATGACCCGAATGACCTCGTGCGCGTCCGCGATGTGCCCTGCCGACCGATCGACCATCTGTGCCCCCCTTGCTCGGGGTCCAGTGTGCCGCACTCCGCGGTCGCCATGTGTCCGCGGTGTGCTCGGTGCTCAGACCCGGGGGTCTTCGGGGGCGCTGGTCTCGCTGCGCGTGATGCGCTCACCCGAGACCGGGTCGACACCGCTTCGGGTGGTCGAGGCGACGCTACGACGGCGTGCCAGCAGCGCGATGCCGATGATCGTGATGATCACGCCCGCGCCCATCAGGATGTAACCCACGGTCTTGATGTCGATCCAGCCCAGGTCGACGTTGAGCGCGAAGGCGCAGATCGCGCCGACCGCGAAGAGGAAGATGCCGAATCCGATGCTCATTGGGGTGCCTGCTTTCGCCGATTCTCGGCACCGCCGAACGGCGTGCCGCGCACGACCATACGCATGCCGAAGACCGGGCGCGATGGGTTGCGCCCGGTCTTCGGCATGCGATAAAGACTCAGGCGCGCGCGGGAGTCGTCGCCTTCTTCTCGGGCACGGGAGCCGATCCGGATGCCTCGAGATTCGCGTAGTACGCCCGCGCCTCGTCCTGTCGGACCTTCTCGGCGCCCGTCGCGATCGGCGCGCGCACGTGCTCGGGAGCGAACCCGAAGGCTTCGACGAGGTCGAGTGCATGGGGCCGCAGCCGCACGCACAGGCGGTCGATGTAGCTCGACACCGCCCCGGCACGCTGCGTCGAGAGACGTCCGTTGATCAGGTACCAAGCCAGGTGCTTCTCGATCACGCTGAGGCCGAAGAGATCGCGCAGCCACGTCAGCACCTGACGGCTTCCGTCGTCCGTCACGCGCGCCAGGGCATCCGTGAACGCCTCCCACTGCAGCAGTTCGCCATGAGCGCGGGCCGCCTCGATCAGCTCGGACTGGTTGGCGTTGAAGAGTGCCGCGGCTTCGTCGCGCGGCAGCTTCGCGGCGGGGCGCAGGCGTCCGGCGATGTCTGCCACCATCTGCTGCACGCGTCCGGCGAGCAGCTCGTGCTGCTGGTCGGCGCGCAGGCCTCGCTCGACAGCTCGTGCCGTCGAGCCGAAGTCCGTGACGGCCTGACCGAGCTGACGAAGACCCGCACCGTGGAAGACCTTGCCCGCGGTCTGCCCGACGGCGAAGGCAGCGAGGGCCCGCGCATCCTTGTCCTTGAACTGGCGCCCGTAGTCGGTCAGCAGGCGCTTGCCGACGAGCTGCAGCAGCACGTTGTTGTCACCCTCGAACGTGGCGAAGATGTCGAGGTCGGCGCGCAGGCCCACCAGGCGGTTCTCGAACAGGAAACCGTTGCCCCCGCATGCCTCGCGCGCCTCCTGCAGCGTGTCGAGGGCGTGCCACGTCGACAGCGGCTTGAGCGCCGCCGCGAGGGTTTCGAGATCCTCGCGGTCGGCGTCGGTGTCGGCCACACCGCTGAAGACGGCGTCGAACTTCTGCAGGAACTCGTCGTGCGCGAAGAGGCCCGCGTAGGTCGTCGCCAGACGCGGGAGCAGGCGACGCTGGTGCCGGCCGTAGTCCATCAGCACGACCTCTTCCGAGCCCGTACCGGAGTCGAACTGGCGACGCTGCGTGGCGTACGTGATCGCGATGTTCAGACCGAGAGCCGAGGCCCACATCGCGGAGCCGTCGAGCGAGACGCGCCCCTGGACGAGGGTGCCGAGCATCGTGAAGAAACGGCGCCCGGGGCTGGAGATGTCGCTCGAGTAGGTGCCATCCGCGGCGACGTCGCCGTACTTGTTGAGCAGATTGGTGCGGGGCACGCGCACGCCGTCGAAGTGCAGGCGACCGTTGTCGATGCCGTTCAGCCCGCCCTTGAGGCCGTCGTCCTCGCCCCCGATGCCCGGCAGGAAGGCGCCGTTCTCGTCGCGGAGCGGAACGTAGAAGCAGTGCACGCCATGGTTGACGCCGTTCGTGATGAGTTGCGCGAACACCGTTGCCGCGATGCCGTGCAGCGCGGCGTTGCCGAGGTAGTCCTTCCACGCGCCGCGGAACGGCGTCTGGATGACGAACTCCTCGGTCTCGGGGTCGTACGTCGCTGTCGTACCGATGGCCGCGACATCCGATCCGTGACCCGTTTCCGTCATCGCGAAGGCGCCGGGGATCTCGAGGCTCATGATGCCGGGCAGCCACTTGTCGTGGTGCTCTTTCGTGCCGAGTTGCAGCACCGCCGAACCGAACAGGCCCCATTGGACGCCCGCCTTGATCTGCAGGCTCGGATCGGCCGTGACGAGTTCTTCGAAGCCCGCGATGTTCGATCCGTTGTTCTCTTCGCCGCCGTACGCCTTCGGGAAGGCGCGGTGCACGCCGCCCTGCTCGACGAGCAGATGCAACTGCCCGAGCACCCGCGCGCGGTGCTCGTCCATCGCGAGTGAGTCGTCACGCCAGAGTTCGGGATTCTTCGTCATCTCGCGCGCGACGCGGCGGGTGTCGGCCCACGTGCCGAGCAGCAGGTCTGTCACATGCTCGATATCGATGCGCGGATCGGACGCCTCGGCGGCGCTGTTGGGCGCGTGAGCCGCACCACCCGCGGGGGTGCGCTTGTCGCTCGAGGGCTTGGGGGAGCGAACGGCGGTGTCAGCCATGACTGTCCTCTCGACAGGGAAAACTTGAGGTCTGTCGTTATCGTAGGACTGCGACAACGATGACCCAACAAGGCTGTACGTAAGCACCAAGAGCGCGCGGCCCCGTCCCGCCGGCCGATTGTCGCCTCCCCACACAAGTGGGCGACGGGCGGGCTCCGCGCTCCACCTCCGGGCGACCCGTGGATGCCACTCCCCGCACTCGGGGGGACGCGCGAGTCCCGCTTCCCCCGCACTTGGGGCGTGGGAATTACCGCGGGGCGCCGGATCCCACGCCCCGCGGTGATTCTGACGCCCCAAGTGCGCGGCCACGTCCGCGGGCCGATTGTCGCCTCCCCACACAAGTGGGCGACGGGCGGGCTCCGCGGCCCACACTCGGGGCGACCCCGGGCTCCACTCCCCGCCTCCGGGCGACCCACGGATGCCACTCCCCGCACTCGGGGCGACCCTGGGCTCCGCTCCGCGCCTTGGGACGACCCGCGAGTCCCCGCTTCCCCGCACTTGGGGCGTGGGAATCACCGCGGGGCGCCGGACCCCACGCCCCGCGGTGATTCTGACGCCCCAAGACGAGCGGGTGGTCGACGAGGGGTGCTCGACGAGCGGGTGCTCGACGAAGGGGTGGGACGCGCATAACGCGAGCGGACGAGAGGTACGCCCTGTGCGCCGGGTGGTCATCGGCTCCCCACACACGTGGTCAGGCGGAGGCGATCACCGCGAGCACGGCCTCGCCGTACGCCTCGCGCTTCTTGGCGCCGATGCCCGTGATGCCGTCGAGTTCCGCCGCAGACGAGGGGCGGTGCTCCGCGAGGGCGCGCAGGGTCGCGTCACCGAAAACGATGTACGCCGGCATGCCCAGCTCGCGCGCGGTCTCGGCGCGCCACGCCCGAAGCGCCTCGAACAGCGGCTGGTCCGCGGCATCCACGTCAGCCGAAGCCGCCGCACGACGCGAGCGCGAGGCGCCACCGCCGCCTCCCGTCCGCCCGAGCACATCGCGACGCAAGGGAACGGGAGCTTCGCCGCGCAGCACCGCGCCGGCCGGTTCGCCGAGAGCCAGGGTGCCGTACTCGCCCTGCGCCACCAGGATTCCGCGAGCCAAGAGCTGCCGGATGACGCTCCGCCAGTCCTGGTCACTGAGTTCGGACCCGAGGCCGTAGGTGGAGAGCTTGTCGTGTCCCTGCTGACGAATGCGGTCTGTCGACGCCCCGCGGAGGATGTCGACGAGATGGCCCGCGCCGAACGCCTGACCCCGCTCGCGCTGCAGGCGAACGATGGTCGACAGCAGCTTCTGCGCGGCGACCAGCCCGTCCCAGGTCTCCGGGGGCGTCAGACACGTGTCGCAGTTGCCGCACGGACCGGATGCCTCACCGAAATATCCGAGCAGGTTCTGCCTACGGCATCCGACCGTCTCGCAGAGTGCCAGCATCGCGTCGAGGTGCTGACCCAGCCGCGTCTTGTACGACCGGTCGCCGGGGCTCTGGTCGATCATGCGGCGCTGCTGCACCACGTCACCGAGGCCGTAGACCATCCAGGCGACGGATGGCTCGCCATCGCGGCCCGCACGCCCCGTCTCCTGGTAGTAGCCCTCGACGGACTTCGGCAGGTCGACGTGGGCGACGAAGCGCACATCGGGCTTGTCGATCCCCATCCCGAAGGCGATCGTGGCGACCATGACGACGCCGTCTTCGCGAAGGAAGCGCGATTGGTGTGTCGCGCGCGTCGAGGCATCGAGACCCGCGTGATACGGCAGCGCATTGATTCCCTGCGTGCGAAGGTATGCCGCGGTCTGGTCGACACTCTTCCTGCTGAGGGCGTAGACGATCCCGGCAGCACCCTCGGGCTGCGAACGGATGAACGCCAGCAACTGCTTGCGCGGCTCGACCTTGGGTTCGACGCGGTACTGGATGTTCGGACGGTCGAAGCTCGCGACGAAGTGCCGAGCCTCGGGCAGACGCAGCCGCTCGCCGATCTCGGCGTGCGTGGCCGGAGTTGCCGTCGCGGTCAGCGCGAGGCGGGGAACACCGGGAAAACGCTCGGCCAGGTCGCCGAGCCCGAGGTAGTCGGGCCGGAAGTCGTGCCCCCACTGCGAGACGCAGTGCGCCTCGTCGATCGCGATGACGCTGAGCTTGCCGCCCTCGAGGAGGCGCGCGGTGGATGAGGTGTTGAGGCGCTCGGGCGCGACATAGAGCATGTCCAGCTCGCCCGCGAGGTAGGCCCGCTCGACCTGGGCGCGCTCGTCGGGCGCCTGCGTCGAGTTGAGGTACGCGGCCCGGACACCGTTGGCACGGAGAGCATCGACCTGGTCGTGCATGAGCGCGATGAGGGGCGAGACGACGAGCCCTGTGCCCTCACGCACGAGCGCCGGCACCTGGTAGCAGACGCTCTTGCCGGCGCCCGTGGGCATCAGGACGATCGCGTCCCCGCCCGCGACGACGTGCTGGATGACCTCGGCCTGATCGCCGCGGAAGGCGTCGTAGCCGTACACGGTGCGGAGGGCGTCGAGCGGAGTGGTGTACCCGGATGCGGCAGCGCGGCGCTCTCGCGGAGGATCGGTCGTCGCTGCGGCCGGGCGGTTGGAGCCGGTGGCGAGCGGCGTCGAGGCGGCCCAGTCGGGCGGGGGTGCGCCCGTGTCGGGCGGCGGCACCCAGTCGTCGGGTTCGGGGGCCCAGTCATCCGGTGGTGGTTCGTCCCACGCACCGGCCCACGCGTCTCCCGCGGCGGTCGGGTCAGCGGGGGCGGGGGGCACCTGTCGAGTGTAACGAGCGCCCCCGACGCTGAGGCCGACGTTCTCCCCAGCCCGGGGGATGTCCCACTTTCCAGCACTATCAGGCGCCCACACCGAGGAGAAGTGGGACAACAACCGGGGAAAGTGGGACAACAACCAGGGATGTGGGACATCAGCGTCCTGCGCGGACACCGGGCTCAGCGAGTGACACGTCGGGGCACCGAGGCGAAGGGCTCGGGGGGCTCGAAGTCAGAGGCGGAGGACCTCGTCGACGTGAAGCACCGCGGCGCCCTCCTCGTCGGATGCCTCGAGGTCCACCGTCGCGCGGATGCGCCAGTCGTGGTTCCCGTCAGGGTCGTCCACGGTCTGCTCGACACGCCATATTCCGTCCGCGGCATCCGTATCGTCGATCGTGACGAGGCCGGGCGAGCGTGCCGGCCCACCCGTGAGGATCTCGTCGTGCTCATCGAAGTACGCATCGAGCGCCTCGGGCCATCCGGCGTCGGGATCGAGTTCGACGAGCTCGTCGTCGTGCTGCAGGGCGGCGAGCCGGATGCGCAGTTCGACGAGCTCGTCGTCGTGCTGCAGGGCGGCGAGCCGGATGCGCCGAAAGAGCTCGTTGCGCACGAGCACCGTGAAAGCGCGCCGGTTGCGCACGAGCGAGGGCGGCGGCGGGGGCACGACGGGCGCGGACGGGTCCGTCACCGGGTTGATCAGGCTCTCCCACTCGTCGACGAGGCTCGAGTCGACCTGGCGGACGAGTTCGCCGAGCCACGCCACGACGTCGAGCAGGTCGTCGGTCTGCGCCTCGATCGGGACGGTCTGCCGGATCGCACGGTAGGCATCGCTGAGGTAGCGCAAGACGAGGCCCTCGCTGCGACCGAGTTGATAGAGCGAGACGAACTCGCCGAACGAGAGCGCGCGCTCGTACATGTCGCGGACGACGGACTTGGGCGAGAGCTCGAAGTCGCGGATCCACGGCTGGCTCGACGCGAACACCTCGTACGCCTGGGCGAGCAGTTCGGCCAGGGGCTGCGGGTGGGTGACCTCCTCGAGGGCCGCCATGCGGTCGTCGTACTCCATGCCCTCGCGTTTCATCGCGGCGACCGCCTCGCCGCGCGCGCGGAACTGCTGCTGCGACAGAACGGGTCGCGGGTCGTCGAGCGTCGCCTCGATGACGCTCAGCACATCGAGCGCGTAGTGGCCCGTGCCCGCGGCGCCCGGACCGTCGTCCCGGTCCAGCAGCTCGATCGCGGCGAGCGCGAACGGCGAGAGCGGCTGGTTGAGCGCGAAGTTGGGCTGCAGGTCGACGGTCAGACGGATGCTGCCACCCGGCGCCAGCTCGACGATGCCCGCCTGGCGGAGCGTGCGGAAGATCGCCAGCGCCCGCCGGGCGAGCGCGAATCGCCGCGCGAAAGGCTCGTGGTTGTCGAAGACGAGCGATCGGACGTTGGCGAAGACGTCGCCCCCGCGCGCGATGACGTTGATGAGCATCGCGGCCGTGAGCTGCATCTGCGGCGCGAGAGGCTCGGGTTCGGCCACGACGAGCTTGTCGAACGAGGCCTCGCCCCACGACACGAACCCCTGCGGCGCCTTCTTGCGGACGATGTTCTTCGCTTTGGACGAGGGGTTCTGCGCCTGCTTGGCCGCGGCCTTGCGCAGAGCCGCCTCGTTTTCGATCTCGTGCTCGGGCGCCATCACGACGACCGTCCCGGCGGTGTCGTACCCCGCGCGGCCGGCACGGCCGGCGATCTGGTGGAATTCGCGGGCGCTGAGCTGACGCATCCGCTGCCCGTCGTACTTCGACAGCGCCGTGATCAGCACCGTCCGGATCGGGACGTTGATTCCGACGCCCAAGGTGTCGGTGCCGCAGATGACCCGCAGCAGCCCGCGCTGGGCCAGGGTCTCGACGAGCCGGCGGTAGCGCGGCAGCATGCCGGCGTGGTGCACGCCGATCCCCGCGCGCACGAGACGCGAGAGGGTCTTGCCGAAGCCCGTCGTGAAGCGGAATCCGCCTATCGCGTCGGCGATCTCGTCGCGCTGGGCGCGCGAGACGATCTTGACGCTCGAGAGCGCCTGCGCCCGCTCCATCGCCGCGGCCTGCGAGAAGTGGACGACGTAGATCGGCGCCTGCTTCGTCTCGAGCAGCTCTTCGACGGCCTCGTGGATCTGGTCCTTCGAGTACGAGAAGTGCAGCGGTACCGGCCGCTCGACACCTGTCACCAGCGCGACCGGCCGCCCCGTGCGGCGCTCGAGGTCCTCGGCGATCGGCGTCACGTCGCCGAGCGTGGCGGACATCAGCAGGAACTGCGCGCGGGGGAGCAGCAGCAGCGGCACTTGCCAGGCCCACCCGCGGTCGGGATCACCGTAGTAGTGGAACTCGTCCATCACGACCTGGTCGACGGATGCGTCGGCGCCCTGGCGTAACGCGAGGTTTGCGAGGATCTCGGCCGTGCAGCAGATGATCGGAGCATCCGGATTGACCGACGAGTCCCCCGTCACCATGCCCACGTTGGACGCGCCGAAGATCTCGACGAGCGCGAAGAATTTCTCACTCACGAGCGCCTTGATCGGCGCGGTGTAATACGTGCGTCCGCCACGAGCAAGGCATGCCGCGTGAGCCGCGACCGCGACGAGCGATTTGCCCGTGCCCGTGGGCGTCGACAGGATCACGTGCGCGCCCGAGACGAGTTCGATTATCGCCTCGTCCTGCGCCGGGTAGAGGCCGAGGCCGCGCTCGGACGCCCAGTCGACGAATGCATCGTAGATCTCGTCCGCGCTGGCATGCGCGTTCGCGTCCGCGCTCGGGGGCATCCGCGCGAGAAGGTCCATCCGTCGAGTCTTCCCCATGCGGCGAGAGAACCGGACCGAATGCCCTTTCATGCGCCGTCTACCCCGTGGCGGAACACCGGGTCCGGCGCATACGTTGGAGAAACCGAGGGAAGGAATTCCATGAGCCACGACGGCAGCGCTATGAACGAGTCCCCGGCCGCCCCGACGGTCATCCGCAACGAAGAACGCAGCCGCTACGAACTGAAGGATGGCGACGCGGTCGCCGGGTTCGCCGTGTTCGAAGTCAGCGAGGGCGGGCGCATCGCGTTCACCCACACCGAGGTCGACAAGGCCTTCCGCGGTCGCGGCTTCGGCGACATCATCGCCTCCGAGGCACTCTCGGACGCAGCACGCCGCGGCGAGATCATCGTCCCGCTCTGCCCCTTCATCGCCAGCTATCTGAAGGACCATGAGGTCCCGGGCGGCATCGTCGACTGGCCGGAGGAATCCGACGCTCAGGAGTCCGCAACGACGGGCGAGTCTGCGGGATGACCCGGCTGGACGCCGCCGGCGCCGAGGATGTGCAGCACGCATCCGACTGCGACGGCCCGCGTGCGCTCCGCCTCGAGGCACGCGACGTGCCCCTGGGCGGGGTTCGGGCCATGGAGGTGCGTCGCATCCTGCCGCACCGCGAGTTGCCGATGGTCGGCGCCTGGTGCTTCCTCGATCGCTTCGGCCCGCAGGACGCGCTCATGCGCGTCGAACCGCACCCGCACATCGGCCTGCAGACGGTGACGTGGCCCTTCGTCGGCGAGGTGCGCCACCGCGACAGCGTCGACAGCGACGTGGTCGTCACGCGGGGCGAACTCAATCTGATGACGAGCGGCGCGGGGATCTCGCACTCCGAGTACTCGGTCGGCGACGGACCGATCCCGCTCGATGCCCTGCAGCTGTGGATCGCCCTGCCCGACGCCCGCCGCCACGGCGCACCCGCCTTCGAACGGCACACTGACCTCCCGACACTCGGGTTGACCGCGCCCGACGGCACCCCCAGCGGCACCGCAACGGTCGTGATGGGAGAGCTCGGCGGCACCACCTCTCCGGCGAGCGCCTTCACACCGCTCGTCGGCGCCGAGATCGCCATTGCGACGGGATCGACAGTTCGCATCCCGCTCCGGCGCGACTGGGAGTACGCGCTCGTGGGCGCATTCGGCACGGCCCGCGTCGACACGACTCCGATCAACACGGCTCCATTCAACACCGGGACGGATGCGTCGGCCCCGCCCTCCGCCGACCACCACGACGCACCGCTCGGCCCCCACGAGCTGCTGTATCTCGGCCTCGACCGCGACCACGTCGATGTGACCGCGAGCGAGGCCGCGACCCTGTTCCTGATCGGCGGCGAGCCGTTCGAATCCGATCTGGTCATGTGGTGGAACTTCGTCGGGCGCAGCCACGACGAGATCGTCGAAGCCCGGGACGCGTGGGAGGCGGGCTCCGCTCGCTTCGGTCATGTCGTCGATCACGGCGACGAGCGCGTCCCGGCGCCGCCGCTGCCCGCCGTGCGACTGACCCCGCGGCGCAGACGCGCCTGATTCATCCGCGGGGCACGTTTATGTCCGGCGCACGCGTCGCCCGCGTGGCCCCGCCGGGCGATAACCTGACGGGGTGCGGACCCGAAGCCCCCTGACCACGCGCGTGCTGCTCACGTGCGCGGCGATCGGCGTCGCAACGGGTCTGGTCGGCGCGGTGGCCGGATGGCTCACGCCGGTCGTGATCATCGCGACAGCTGGCGTCGCCTACGGCCTGGTGCTGGGCTCGCACGTCCTGGCCGGAATCATCGCGCAGGAACTCCTGCGCATGCCCTTCGTCGCGCTGCTCACTCATCTGATCGCGGCGCTCGTCGCGAGCGCATTCAACCCCGCGTGGGCTCCGCGTTTTCTCGGCACGGCTCTGCTGTTCGGCCTCATCCAAGAGGGCGTGGCGGCCCTGACCCGCTATCGGGCGTGGGGCGCGTGGCGCTTCTTCGTCTCGGCGGCGATCATCGGGATCATCATCGCGGTCGTCGTCGGCTTCGTGGTCCCCCTCGAACAGCTCGCTCCGTGGGCGCGCGTCCTCTACATCGCCCTCTCGATCCTGGGACCCATCGCCTGGACCGCCGTCGGACTGGGCATCGGCGCCGCCCTGCGTCGCGCGGGCGTCGCGCGCGTCCCGCGCTGAAACGGTCGGCGCCACGCGCGTCCCCCCGTGAGAGCGTTCGTTGCCGGGCAAGGTAAGGCTCAGCTAAATTGGGGTATGAATCAGGGCGTTCCCGATTCGCTGGGTTCCGACCCGAGGACTCCGTGACCACACCCCACGACACCCCTCCCGCGCAGCTTCGTCCCGCGGGCGTCTCGGTGACCGCGGCGGGCCTCTCCGTCCGATACCCGGGTGCGGAGCACGCGGCGCCCGACGGTGTCTCGTTCTCGATCGGCGTCGGCGAGGTGGTCCTCGTTCTGGGTCCGAGCGGATCCGGTAAGTCGACCCTGACGCTCACCCTGAACGGCCTGATCCCCCACGCGATTCCCGCGGATGTCGTGGGCAGCGTGCGCATCGGCGGACGGGACGCCGCAGGGGCAACGGTCGCCGAGCTGAGCACCGACGTCGCCATGGTCTTCCAAGACCCGGATGCGCAGATCGTCACATCGACCGTCTTGGACGAGGTGGCTTTCGGTCCCGAAAACCTCGCCCTCCCGGTTGACGAGGTCCTCGCGCGAGCCGAGGCATCCCTGCGTCGCGTCGGCCTGTGGGAACGACGTGACGACAACCCCGACCGCCTGTCGGGCGGCGGTCGGCAGCGACTCGCGATCGCGTCCGCGCTCGCCATGGGTTCGGGCCTCGTCGTTCTGGACGAGCCCACGGCGAATCTCGACCCGCGGGGGATCGACGATGTCGCTGCGGCTCTCGCCGACGTCGTGGCTGTGGGCGATCGTTCGATCGTGATGGTCGAGCACAACCTGGACGCCATCATCGAGCTCGTCACCCGTGTGATCGCGCTCGATGCGAACGGGCGCCTCGTCGCGGACGGGCCCACGGATGACGTGCTGCGCGGACGCGCCGCCGAGCTGAGCGGGCTCGGCGTGTGGCTGCCGGTGTCCACGCTCGCGGCGCTCCGGCTGCGCTCGGCGGGCTATGCGATCGACCCTCTCCCCCTCACCGCGGCCGAGCTGCGCGCAGCCCTCGAGAGCGCCCCCCGGCCCGGGGCGGATCAGGCACGGCCGCATGTCACGCGAACGGATGCTCCGGGCCCGGCGCCGTACGACGCGAAGATCTCCCCACCCGAGCCGATCATCCGCGTCCGCGACCTTTCGGTGCGGCGGGGACGAACCCCGGTGCTGCACGACATCGACCTCGACGTGCACGCCGGCGAGTTCCTCGCGGTCGTCGGGCCGAACGGCGCGGGAAAGACGACGCTGGTGCAGGCGATCGCGGGAGTCGTTCCGCCGCCCCGTGGACGCGTCTTCGTGGACGGCGTCGACCCGGCACGCGCGGATGTCGCGGCGCTGACCGCACGGATCGGCTTCGTCTTCCAGAATCCCGAGCACCAGTTCATCACGAACACCGTCTTCGACGAGCTCGCGCAGGGACTCCGCCTGCGCGGCACGGGCGAGGCCGAGATCCAGGCGCGGGTCGCGGACATGCTCGAGCGTTTCGGGTTGACCGGACGCGAGGCATCCCATCCCTTCCTGCTCTCGGGCGGGCAGAAGCGGCGGCTCTCGGTGGGCACGGCGCTGATCGCCGGCGCGCCGGTGCTCGCGCTCGACGAGCCGACGTTCGGCCAGGACCGCGCGCGCGCCGATGAACTGCTCGGGATCCTCGCGGGGCTGAACGCGCAGGGTACGACGGTCATCGTCGTGACGCACGACATGCAGCTCGTGACCGAGTACGCCACGCACACCGCGGTCGTCGCCGAGGGGCGACTGCTGGCGCACGCGCCGACCGCGGAGGTCTTCGCGGATGGTGAGCTGCTGCGGTCCGCGGGACTGCGCCGGCCTCCGTTGGCGTCTGCGCTGGCCGACCTGCCGACGCATCCGGAACTCTCGGGCATCGTGCGGATGGCCGACCTGCCGGGGGCGCTCCCCGCGGATTCGGGCCATGTCCGTGGAGAAGAGGCGCGAACACGACCCGGATCGACCGAGGGGGTCGCGCGATGACCGCCGCCACGCCGGTGCGCGCACGCGGGAACGACCCCGACGACGTCCGCCACCTCGACCGCGCCCCGCGCGAGCGCTTTCTCTACGCTCTGAATCCCCTCGCCAAGATCGCCGCACCCGTGCCGGCGATGCTCGCGCTGCTCGCGGTGCGGGACCTGCAGACGCCGACCGCGTTCCTCGTGCTCGCGTACGCCGTCATCTTCGTGGGGGCGCGCCTGTCGGCCAGGATGCTGGCCGTCCTGCTGCTGGCCGTGCCTGCGTCCCTGATCGTCATCGGCATCGCCTTCTCGCTGTGGACGGATGCCTCGCGCATCTCGCACGACGTCGTCGTCCTGCAGATCGGGTCCTGGACCCTCTACGGCGAGGCGCTCGAGGTCGGCTTCGCGACCGCGCTGCGACTCGGGGCGATTCTGACACTGGCCCTGGTCGGCGGGCTGACGACGACGGGCGCCGACCTGACCCGCTCGATGATCCAACAGCTGCGCGTGCCCTACCGTGTCGGATACACCGCTCTCGCGGCGTTCCGTTTCGTGCCGCGCTTCGGGTACGAGCTCGAGGTGATCCGTGCGGCGCACCGCGTTCGCGGCGCTTCGCACGGTCGCGGCCCGATCGCCGTGGTGCGCCGCCGGATGGGGTATGTCGTACCGCTGCTCGCCGGAGCCATCCGGCATGCGGAGCGCGTCGCGCTGTCGATGGATTCGCGGGCGTTCGGCGCATACCCCCGCCGCACCGAGAGGTACCGCATACCGTTCCGGGCGCGCGACGTCGTGTTCATCGCGCTGTTCTGGAGCGCGACCGCGGCGATCTTCCTGACTCTCCGCCCCTGGGCGTGACCCCCCGGACCGCACCTCTCGAAAGGAGCCGCATGGCGCAGGCCAGCAGACTCGTCAAGCCCACCGAACAGCGGCTCATCCGCCTCGAGGTGCTCCGCGCCGAGCGCCTCTCGCGGCACCGGGCACGGGTGACGCTCGGCGCCGGCGAAGTCGATCGTTTTGTACCCATGGGCTACGACCAGTGGTTCCGCCTGTTCCTTCCTGTCGGTGGTGCAGCCGGGCTCGAGCGCATCCCGGCGAAGGCGAACAAGCTGATCGGCTACCTGCGGTTCCTGCGCATCCCCGAGGGCGATCGGCCCGTCATGCGCAACTACACGGTGCGTGCCTATCGCCCCGCGACGGATGCAGCGAGCGCCGAGATCGACGTGGACTTCGTCCTGCACGGGTCGGCCGAGGACGGTACCGCGGGACCGGCGTCGAGCTGGGCCGAGACCTGCGTGCCCGGCGAGAGCGTCGTGATCATCGACGAGGGGATCGCGTTCAACCCCGAACGCGGCGTGCAGAACGTGCTGCTCGTCGCGGACGAAACCGGCCTACCCGCGATCGCCGGGATCTGCGCGAGCCTGCCCGCGGACGCCTCGGGCCTGGCCCTGATCGAGGTGCCCTCGGCCGAAGATGCACTCGCGTTCGACCGACCCGCCGGTGTCGAGGTGCGCTGGCTCATCCGCGACGACTACGCGCGGGTGCCGGGAACGCTGGCGCTGTCGGCACTGGCCGAACTGACGGGAGACGATGTGCCCGCGGCATCCTGTCACGCGTACGTCGTCGGAGAACAGGCGCTGCCCGCCGCCGCTCGTCGGCACCTGATCGCGGAGCGCGGGCTCGACAAGTCGCTCATCAGCTTCTGCGGATACTGGCGCGTCGGGGCGCACTCCGCAGCCGGGCCACAGTCCGCCGAGAAGAGCACGCGATGAATCGCGGCCACACACAAGGGCGCGCGATGAGTCGCGCCGGGCTCAGTCGAGGTAGCCGGGTGCCGCGGGCAGACCGAAGAACTCCTCGAGCGTGTGGAATCCGCCCGCGTGGTAGGCCGCGGCGAGCTCAGGCCCGATGTAGCGCAGGTGCCAGGCCTCGGGGTCGTACCCCGTGATGGGGGTCTGGCCGTCCTCGTAGCGGATGATCCAGCCGAACTCCCAGCTGTGCTCGACCACCCACTGGTAGGTCGCCGTCGTCCCGAACTGCTCCGACGACGAGCATCCCGGCGTGCATCCGAAAACGTCCATCGCGATGCCCGACTGGTGCTCGCTGTACCCCGGCCGCGCGGCCAGGCGCTCACCGGCCTCTTTGCCGAGCGACGCGACGCGGTCGTTGTGGATGCGCTGCTGCACGGAGTAGCCGCGATAACCGTTCTGCATGCCGATCCGGCCGGTTCCGGCGGCGACGGATGCCTCGAACATCGCGGTGACGGTCGGCGCGATGTCCGTCCGCACGGCGGCGAGGTTGCCGAGCGGCACGTTCGATGGCGCCACCCAATCGGCGGGTGCGTAGTCGATCGGCTCCATCGGCATGGCCTTGTTGACGACGAACCACACGTGCGACGGGTCGCGCAGGTCGATGCACGGCGCGATACCGCGAATCACCGCCTGCCGGAGCCCCTCTCCCCCACCGGCCGCGCCGATGACGGCGCTGTCGTCGCCGGCCGCGAGTCCAGCCTGAACCTCGGGGCGGTCGCACAACGCGACCTCTGCCAGGGGCACCTCAGAGCGGGTCGGCACCGGGATCGCCGTAGCGGCCGGGGGCGGCGGCGTCACGATCTCGGCCGCGTTCTGCGACGAGCCTTGGCGCGGGGCGGCGAGCGCGCCGCCGATGCCCGCCACAGCGGCCACGGCGAGTGCCACCACGACCGAGGCAGCGGCGAGCCGACGCGCGCTCGGGGATCGAGGTGCTGAGTTCCGGGCAGCGCGGCGGGATTCGGGTGACCCGGTCGCGGAGGTCATCCAATCATTCTGTCCGATCAGCCTGGGTGCTCGCCCCCGACGAAGTGGCGGTTGACGGATGCTTCGGCTTTATGTTCGAATATGGGATGCGCTGGCGGGGACAACAACTCGGAGTTGCGGACGAATCCGCACTTCCCGGTCTGGAGCGCATGGACGGGCTCGTGCGTTCCGTCACGACCCCCGAGTTCGCCGGGATCACGTTCCATGAGGTGCTCGCGAAGTCCGCCCTGAACCACGTGCCGGGCGCTTCGGCGATGCCGTTCAACTGGACGATCAATCCGTATCGGGGCTGCAGCCATGCATGCTCATACTGCTTTGCTCGCGGCACGCACGAGTATCTCGACCTCGACGCGGGAGCCGACTTCGACTCGCAGATCATCGTCAAGACCAACCTGGCCGAGGTCTTGCGGCGTGAGTTGCGTGCCGGATCCTGGCAGCACGAGCACGTTGCCCTCGGCACGAACACCGATCCGTATCAGCGCGCCGAGGGGCGCTATGCACTGATGCCGTCGATCATCGAAGCCCTGGCCGAGTCCGGCACGCCCCTGTCGATCCTCACCAAGGGAACACTGATCCGACGCGACCTCGGCGTGCTGTCCGCCGCGCGCGAACAGGTGCCCGTCGATCTGGCTTTCTCGATCGCCGTGTTCGACGACACCCTGCAGCGCTCGATCGAGCCCGGAACGCCGACGGCGACCGCACGCCTCGCGGCCGTGCGAGCGGCGACCGCGGCCGGCTTCGCGGTGACGGTCTTCATGATGCCCGTGATGCCGCATCTGACCGACTCGATCCCCGCGCTCGACGACGCGCTCGCCCGCATCAAGGACGCCGGAGCGGTGCGGGTCGTCTACGGCGCACTGCACCTGCGTCCGGGAGTCAAACCCTGGTTCATGCAGTGGCTCGAGCGGGAGCATCCGGAGCTCGTCTCGTCGTACCGCGGCCTGTATCCGGGCGCGACCGCGAACGCACCGAAGGGGTACCGGCAGTGGCTCGCGAAACGCGTGCGACCGCTGATCCGGGCGCACAAACTCGATGGGCGTGCCGAAGAGGAACAGACGATGCGGGCGCGCGGGCCGGGTCCGGTCATCACGACGCCGTCGGCCGGGGCAAGGTCCGCGGGTGGACCGGTGTGGTCGGCACGCCGCGATAGCCGGCCGGGACGACCGTCGACGGCGGGCCCGCGCTTCGACGTGGACCCGCCGACCCTGTTCTGACACGAAGCCGTCGCACCAACCCGGGCGAGACACCCCGCCTGCGCCGGCGCCTACTCGACGATCTCGGCCTCGATCACGTCGTCGTCGGATGCCGCGGGCGCCGTGGGGGCGGTCGGACCCGCGCTGGTCAGAACCAGCGAAGAACCGTCCGCCGCGACATCCACCCGCACGGTGTCGCCGTCGCGCACCCCGCCCGCGAGGATCGCCATCGCGAGGCGGTCCTGGATCTCGGACTGGATGAGGCGACGCAACGGCCGCGCACCGAAGGCCGGGTCGTATCCGCGCTCGGCCAGCCAGGCCCGGGCATCGGGCGTGACCGCGAGGGTGAGTCGACGGTCATGCAGACGCCGCTGCAGCGCATCGACCGACAGCTCGACGATCTGCGCCAGATCGTCCTGCGTGAGCGCGTGGAAGATGACGATGTCGTCGAGACGGTTGATGAACTCGGGCTTGAAAGCCTGACGCACGAGCCCCTGCACGGCCTCCCGCTTCTGCTCGATCGTCAGCGTCGGGTCGATCAGGATCGGCGAACCCAGGTTCGAGGTCAGGATCAGGATGACGTTCTTGAAGTCGACCGTTCGACCCTGGCCGTCCGTCAGTCGCCCGTCGTCCATGACCTGCAACAGAACGTCGAAGACCTCGGGGTGCGCCTTCTCGACCTCGTCGAGCAGCACGACGCTGTACGGGCGTCGGCGCACGGCCTCGGTCAGCTGACCTCCCTGCTCGTACCCGATGTAGCCCGGAGGCGCACCGACCAGGCGCGAGACGGAGTGCTTCTCGCCGTACTCGGACATGTCGATACGCACCATGGCGTGCTCGTCGTCGAAGAGGAACGCGGCGAGCGCCTTGGCGAGCTCGGTCTTGCCGACGCCCGTCGGGCCGAGGAAGAGGAACGATCCGGTCGGCCGGGCGGGATCGCTGATGCCCGCGCGGGAACGGCGCACGGCGTCGGAAACGGCCTTGACCGCATCCTTCTGCCCGATCAGGCGCTTGCCGAGCTCGGCCTCGAGGTGCAGCAGCTTCTCGGTCTCTCCCTGCAGCAGGCGCCCGACGGGGATGCCGGTCCAGGCAGCGATGACGGCCGCGATGTCTTCGTCGGTGACCTGGTCGTTCACCATGCGCTCTTCGGTCGACTCGGCACGCTCTGCCTCGATCACCTCGCGCTCCAACGCGGGGATATCGGCGTAGAGCAGGCGCGATGCACGCTCGAGGTTGCCCTCGCGCTGGGCCCGTTCGGCCTCGACACGTGCCGCGTCGAGGCGCGTCTTGAGATCGCCTACGCGGTTGAGTGACGCGCGCTCGCGCTCCCACCGCCCCTGCAGTTCGCTCAGGCGATCCTTCTGGGCGGCAAGGTCTGTCCGGAGCTTCCCGAGACGCTCCTTGGATGCCTCGTCCTTCTCCTTCTTCAGCGCCATCTCTTCCAGCTTCAGCCGGTCGACGTGGCGCCGCAGTTCGTCGATCTCGAGCGGAGCGGAGTCGATCTCCATGCGCAGGCGCGAGGCGGCCTCGTCGATCAGGTCGATGGCCTTGTCGGGCAGCTGGCGGCTCGGGATGTAGCGGTTCGAGAGGCTTGCGGCCGCGACGAGCGCGGCGTCCGCGATCGCGACCTTGTGGTGCGCCTCGTACCGCTCCTTGAGCCCGCGCAGGATGGCGATCGTGTCCTCGACCGACGGCTCGCCGACGTAGACCTGCTGGAAGCGGCGCTCGAGCGCCGCGTCCTTCTCGATGAACTCGCGGTACTCGTTGAGCGTGGTCGCACCGATGAGCCGCAACTCGCCGCGGGCGAGCATGGGCTTGAGCATGTTGGATGCGGCAACCGAGCCCTCTCCCCCGCCCGCGCCCATGAGCACGTGCAGTTCGTCGATGAACGTGATGATCCGCCCGTCGGACTCGGTGATCTCTTTCAGCACGCTCTTGAGGCGCTCCTCGAACTGCCCGCGGTACATCGCACCGGCCACGAGGGCCGAGATGTCGAGGGCGATGAGCTCCTTGTCCTTGAGCGAATCGGCGACGTCGCCCGCGACGATGCGCTGCGCCAGTCCCTCGACGACGGCGGTCTTGCCGACGCCGGGCTCACCGATCAGCACGGGGTTGTTCTTCGTGCGGCGGGTGAGCACCTGACTGACGCGCCGTATCTCGGCGTCGCGTCCGATGACGGGGTCGAGCTTGCCCTGGCGCGCCCGGTCGGTGAGGTTGATCCCGAACTGCTCGAGAGCGCTCTGCTGCTCCTCTTGCCCGGGCTGCTGCGTGGCGTTCATTGATTCTCCCGAAATCTGCGGCCCATAAACTTGAGCCTGGTTGACTCAAGTTTATCAGGGGTCGCTCGCGACGACAAGGGATCTCGTGAGGAGATCAGGCGGCGGAGCCCTCGAGAATCGGCACGGGCGCCGCATCCGTCGAGCAACTGAAGGTCGAGCGGTACGCGGTGGGCGTCGTGCCCAGCACCCGCGCGAAGTTCTGACGCAGAACGGCCGCCGAGCCGAACCCGCACTCGTATGCGATGCGGTCCAGAGCGAGGTCGGTCGTTTCGAGCAGCCGCTGCGCGTGGATGATTCGCTGTCGCGCGAGCCAGGCGGCGGGGGTCGTGCCCAGGTCGGCCTTGAACCGTCTGGCGAACGTCCGTGGCGACATGTGCGCGCGTGCCGCGAGGTCCTCGACGCTCAGGTCCTGCCGCAGGTTCTCGAGCATCCAGTCCGTCACGGGCGACAGCGACAGCGAGGAAGCCTCGGGAAGGGGCTGCGCGATGAACTGCGCCTGACCGCCGTCCCGCTGCGGGGGCACGACCATCCGCCGCGCGATGATGTTCGTCAGTGCGGCACCGAGCTCGATCCGCAGCAGGTGCAGGCAGGCATCCAGACCGGCCGCGGTGCCGGCGCTCGTGATGATCCGGCCGTCCTGCACGTAGAGCACGTCGGGGTCGACCTCGACCCCGGGGTACATCGCCGCCATGGTGTCGGTGTAGCGCCAATGGGTCGTAGCGCGGCCGCCATCGAGAACGCCGGCGGCCGCGAGCACGAAAGACCCGCTGCACACGCTGAGCAGCCATGCGTCACGCCGGGCGGCATGGCGCACGGCGTCCAGAACGCGGGAATCGACGCTGCCCCACGTCTTCCGAGGAATCGGGCATACGACGACGAGATCGGCTTCGTACGCGAAGGAGAGGTCCGCGTCGACGTTGATCGAGAAACCGAGGCTCGACGCGACCGCCCCCGGGTCAGGGGTCACGATGCGGAAATCGAAGTTCGGCACCCCGTCGTTGGAGCGGTCGAGGCCGAAAGCCTCGCAGGCCACCCCGAACTCGAACGGGGCGAACCCCTCTTGCACAATCACGGCGACAGTCTTCATGTGCGCTCCTCGCTGCACCGGCGCTACTGGCAGGATTCATACGATACACGGCCTTCCTGCCACTCGTGACACTATCAGGCCTGCCGTAGCTTTTCTGCCATGATCCTTCTCATTCTCTTCGCCGCCCTGTCCGTCGTCGGCATCGCCGCCACGGTCGTCGCCGTCCGCCGCGATGGCTATCGCGCCACACCCACCGACCGCTCACGCCTTCCGTGAGGGCCCCGTCACCTCGCGGGCCCCGTCACCCGGCCGGGAACGTCGTCACGCGGACGCTGGCGCCGAGTACGCATCGGTGATGCGGGCCACGTGCAGCACCGGGTCGAACTCCCGCGCCGCTTCGGCCGCGCGGGCGGATGCCTCGAGGACCGGCCGCGGGTCGCGCACGAGCGTCGTCAGCAGTTGAGACATCGCGCGAACGTCCGGACCGAATGCACGGATGCCCGAGAGCTCGGTGCCCTCCGTGAGCGCCGGATCGACGTAGAAGATCCCGCGCCGAGCCTCGAGCGCCTCGACGATCGTCACCGGCTGGTTGTCGAACCCGAACGACGTCAGCGCGACGAGGTGCGCCGACCGCATCCTTTCCCGCACCTGGTCCCGCGGTAGGCGCCCCAGGAATCGCACCGGGGCATCGCCCGCTCGCTGCTCGGCCAAGGTGCGCAGGGGGCCCTCGCCGACGATCTCGACCTCGAAGCTCTCCGGCCTCACGGTCGCCGCGGTCTGTACGACCGCATCGATCCACTCGATCAGGCGCTTCTCGGAAACGAGACGACCGACCCAGAGGATGCGCAGCGGGGGTCCGGCGTCGGTGAGGGGCTCGCCCGCGGGACCGGGTGTCACGGCGTTCGGGACGACGCGCACGACTCGTACCCCGGCGGCGCGGAGGCGCTCTCCCTGGTGAGCCGAGGGCGAGACCACGACGTCCGTGCGCAGGGCGAGGGAGAGGGTCAGGTTGCGAAGCGCGGAGTCGACGGGAGTGGGGGCGAGTTCGGTGCGCGTCGTGGGAAAGCCGCGCAACCATCGGCCGAATCCGCCGATGGCAGCCGCGACCCCCCTCCGGAATCCCCTCGGCATGTCGGCCCGCCAGAAGAACGTGTGCACGGTTTGGACGGTGCGGATGCCTCGCGCCCGGGCGACCGAGACGGCCGCCGCCGACAACCCGAACTCGGAATGCACGTGCACGACGTCGATGCCGCGCTGCTCGATCTCGCGCGTCAGACGAGCGCGCAACCGCCGCGTATTGCGGATGACCGGCAGGTGCACTCCGGGCAGCGTCACCCAGGCGCGCACGGCCATCACGTCGCCGCCTTCGTCCTGCCAGCGCCCGAGAGCGCCCCGATCGGAGCGGTGCGAGGCCGGTGCGACGATCACGACCTCATGCCCGCGCTCGCGCAGCAACCGGGCCTCGTCGAGAAAAGCGCTCTGTGCGCCACCCAGGTAGTCGAGGGAGTAGTCACACACCAGCGCGACCCGACGCGCAACCTCGCTCACGGGGTGACCTCAGTCCTCGACCGGCTCGCCCCGGTACAGCGATTCGAACGTGCGCAGCGTCCGGTCGATGTCGTGGATGCGGACGCCCTCGAGCGATGCCTCTTGCATCCGTCGGCGCTCCTCGGGTGCGGCGGTCAGCACCGCGGTGAGCTTCGCGGCCAGGTCCGCGGACGACGACGGATCGAACAGGTAGCCGTTCTCGCCGTCGTGGACCAGATGCGGGAGGGCCATCGCATCGGCCGCGACGACGGGCAGGCCCGAGGCCATCGCTTCCATGGTGGCGATCGACTGCAACTCGGCGACCGAGGGCATCGCGAAGACGCTCGCACGCGAGTACAGGGCCCGCAGCTCTTCCTCTTCGACGCGTCCGTGGAACGTCACGCGATCCGCGAGCCCGAGGCGCTCGGCGAGCTGCTCGAGGTGCTTACGCTGGTCGCCGCCGCCGACGATGTCGACCTGCACGTCGAGCGCGGGGTCGAGCGTCACGATCGCCTCGAGCAACAGATCGATCTGCTTCTCGCGCGTCAACCGGCCGACGAAGAGCACGCGGTTGCGATCACGGGGCGTGAGGTCCGGCCGATAGTTCGACGCGGCGATGCCGCAGCTGATCGGTACGACGCCCGTGATGTCGATCGCCGCCTCGAGGAAGTTCGCGGCATTGCGGGTCGGTGTCGTCACGGCCGACGTCATCTGGAACGTGCGGTTGGCGTCCGCCCAGGCCCACTTCACCAGCAGACGATCCATCCACCCCGGAAGCGTCGTGTGATCGAGGATGTTCTCGGGCATGACGTGGTTCGTCGCGACGACCGGGATGCCCCGCTTGACCGCCTCGCGAGTCAGACCACGACCGATCACGATGTGGGACTGGATGTGGACGACGTCGGGCTTGACGGAATCGAGCACCTGCCGGGCGTAGTGCTTGCTGCGCCATGGCCAGACGAAGCGCAACCAGTCGTGCGGGGGCCAGCGCACCGACGGCAGCCGGTGGACCGTCATGGGCTCGCCCTCGATGATCTCGATGCCGGGTGCCTTGCGGCGATACGCCTGATTCGGCGCCACGACATGCACATCGTGTCCCCGCTGAACGAGGCCCGCGGCGAGTCGCTCGCTGAAACGAGCGGCCCCGTTCACGTCGGGAAAGAAGGTGTCGCAGCCCATCACGACGGTCAACGGACGCGCGGAAGCGGTCGCATCCCCGGCGGGCACCGCCGAGGCGGACTCGCGAGGGACGCCGTGGGTCTCGGAGGAACTCACGGGATGCTGGGTGCCAATCTGTGCGGCGGAACGGGGTCGCACGGTCGGGTGCTGCGCGCGGCCCACTCTACCCGAGCGTCCTGGCACGCCCGGGGTCCCGCGCCCGCGGCGGGGCGGACCCCCAGGCATCCGTCCTACTGTGGGGACATGGCGAGATTGCAGGCCGATGCCGATCCGAACCGCTGGGTGGCGGTGACGGGGTCGCTCGGCTGGCGCGGTCGGCGACACCGCAAGGCCGCCATCGGGATGCTGCTGTCGCAGGCGAATCGCGCGATGGGGGCGACCGAGCGTCCCTCTTCCGGTTTCGCCGCGTGGGCGATGAGTCAGGCCGCTCCGCTGCTGATGCGCCGCGCGGAGGGTCGTGTGCTCGTGTGGGTCTGGAAGTCCGACCCCGAGCTCGTCGTCATGCTCGCGCAGGTGCAGGAGGCGACGGCTCAGCTGAGGGCCGCGCGTGCCATGATGCCGATGGAGTACGACGACACCGAATCGTTCCGCGGCACCTATCTCGGCCTCGGCGAGCGGCTCGTGATGAACCTGCCCGTCGACGAGCGCACGCCGCCCTTCGCCACCTACACGTGGGACACGGGCACGCACTTCGTGACCGTCAACGCGGTGTGCAGCGACCGCACGCGGTTCGGGACGGTACTACCGGCGATCGACGAGGTGGCCCGAAGCATCCGGCTCATCGACGACCTGAGCGTCGGCGAGGGCACTCGGACGCTCCGGATCGACCCCGCCTGATGATCACCGGGCCCCCACGCGCGGTCGACCACGACGGGGGCCGTGCCACAATGTGCGCATGACGGATGTGGATGCCCCCGATGCCGCGGGCACAGCGACCGCGTCGACACGACGGCTGCCGCTCGCGGAGGCCCGAGCGCTCGGAAAGCGCCATCGCGATCGGACCCCGCGGAGCAATCTGGCCCGGCGATCCGACGCGGCACGCGACGCGTCGGGCATCCTCGATGAACAGAACAGCACGCGTGTGCCCGAACTGCTTCCGCTGCGGCGGGAGAGGATGTCGGAGAGCGCCTTCGCCTTCTACCGCGGAACCGCGGCCGTCATGGCCGCCGATCTCGCCGCCGACCCGCACTCGGGCATCGTGGTCGCGTCCTGCGGCGACGCGCACGTCGCGAACTTCGGCTTCTACGCGTCGCCGCAGCGTTCGCTGGTCTTCGATCTGAACGACTTCGACGAGGCCGGCTGGGCGCCCTGGGAGTGGGACGTCAAGCGGCTCGTGACGAGCATCGTCGTCGGTGGTCAGTCGACGTCCCGTGATGACGACGTGATCCGCACGGCTGCGCTGGCCGCGACCCGCGCCTACGCGAGGTCGATGGCTGCCGCTGTCGCCCGCAGCCCGCTCGATCGCTACTTCGAGCACTTCGATGTCGACGCCGCGATAGCCGCCATGGACCCCGCCTCGCGGCGTGTTCTGCGCTCGGCGGCCCGCGACGCCACGCGCCGCACGTCCAATCGGGCGGTGCGCAAGCTCACCGAGACCGGACCCGACGGGCGCCTGAGGTTCATCGAACGACCCCCGACCATGGTGCGCGCCGACCCCGAGATCGCGGCGACCGTGGTGCCGATGACCCGCGAATACGAGACATCGACGAACGTCGACATCGCGCTCTTGACCAGCCAGTACGACCCGGTGGACGTGTGCCTGCGAGTCGTCGGCGTCGGGAGCGTGGGAACGCGCTGCTACGTCGTCGCGTTCGAGGACGGCGACGGACACGCCCTGATCCTCCAGGCCAAGGAGGCGGTGCGCAGCGTGCTCGAACAGTTCGGCGGGATCGCTCAACCGCGCTCTCTGGCGACCATCGTCGAACGCGGGGGCCACGGGGCACGTGTCGTCGCGCTTCAGCGTGTGCTGCAGGGCGTGTCCGACCCGTTCCTCGGGCACGTGCAGACGGGCGAGCGCGACCTGTACGTGCGGCAGTTCCACGACATGAAAGGGGGCATCGACGTCGCGACGATCGACGACGCGCCCTTCGTCCGTTACGCCGCATCGTGCGGCGTGACGCTGGCTCGCGCGCACAGCCAATCCCCACGGGCCGCCGAGGTGGCGGGATACATCGGCAACGGGCGGATCGTCGGCGAATCGATTCTCGAATGGTCGTACGCGTACGCCCAGACTTCCCGCGACGACTACGCGGCGTACCTGGACGCCCCCGCCTGAGCTCGCGCCGGTCAGCCCTCGCCGGCTTTCGGAACGTCGTCTTCGGAGGCACGCGGGGCCCGACGATCCAGCGGGCGCCAGACGACCAGCTCGGTCGCCCGCCGGACCCGCTTGCCGTGGCGCAGCGTGATGACCGCGCCCGCCGTCCCCGCCGCGAAGACACGGGCGCCGGGCCGGTTCTCGACCTCGGCTCGGATGCGCGACTCGAGGTCGCGCACCTGACGACGCAGGGTCCGCACATCCTCTTCCAACTCGAGGATGCGCGCGATCGCCGGAAGGCTCATGCCCTCGGACGACAGCCGCGCGACTTCTCGCAGCTGCTCCACGTGACGCGTCGAGTAGCGGCGCGAGCCGCCCTGCGTACGTGCGGGAACGACGAGACCCAGCCGGTCGTACTGCCGGAGGGTCTGCGGATGCATCGCCGAGAGCTCGGCGGCAACCGCGATCGCGAAGATCGGGGCATCCTCGTCGATCTCGTCGCCGCGCATTCCGTTCATCGTGATGGCGCCCCTAGCCCCGCGCCTTGGACATCAGATCCGCGCGCGGGTTCTCTTTCGGCTCGAGCTCGTGAAAGCGCTCGAGCGCCTCTCGTGCCGCATCGTCCAGGTGCGAAGGAACCGCCACCTGCACCTCGGCGAGAAGGTCGCCCGTGCCCTTCTGTGTCTGCACACCGCGCCCTTTGACGCGCAGCACGCGTCCCGAGGGGGTCCCGGGGGCGACCCGCAGCTTGACGGGGTCGCCCCCGAGCGTCGGGACCTCGATCGTCGCGCCGAGCGCGGCCTCGGTGAAGGTCACCGGCACCGTCACCCGCAGGTTGAGCCCATCGCGCGTGAAGACGGGGTGCGGTCGAACCGTGACCTGCACGACGATGTCGCCGGTCTCACCACCGTCCGGCGAGGGCCGTCCGCGCCCGCGCAGACGGATCTTCTGCCCGTCCGCCACGCCCGCGGGGATCTTGACCTTGAACGGGCTGCCGTCCTCGCCCTGCAGGGTGATCGTCTCGCCCTTCGTCGCCGTGACGAAGTCGACCGTGGTGCGCGCCGTCATATCGGCGCCGCGCGTCGGTCCGCCATAACCGCGGAAACCACCGGATGTCTGACCGAACCGGCCGGATCCGAACGACCCGCCCGCACCCTGCTGGTTGAACATCGAGAAGATGTCGTCGAAATCGGGCTGGGGCCCGCCGCGGCCCTGGCCGAAGCGGCTGAAGACATCCTCGAAGCCCTGGTTGCCCCCGCCGCCGGCGGTGAAGCGCGCGCCCGAGCCCATCGCGCGGATCTGGTCGTACTCCTCGCGCTGGCCGGCATCCGAGAGCACCGAGTACGCCTCGCTGATCTCCTTGAACTTCGCTTCGGCCTTCGCATCGCCCTGATTGGAGTCGGGGTGATAGGTGCGCGCGAGTTTGCGGTAGGCCTTCTTGAGTTCGGCGGGCGAGACGTCCTTCTGGACGCCCAGCACGCTGTAGAAGTCCTTGTCGAACCAGTCCTGGCTAGCCATCGGCGTCCCGCCTACTCCGCGGGCACGGCGACGACGACCTTGGCGGGTCGCAGTTCCACCGAGCCGAGCCGGTACCCGACCTCGACGACCTCGAGCACCGTCGGCACCTCCGTGCCCGGCGTGGGCTGCTGGAAGATCGCCTCGTGGAACTGCGGGTCGAACGGGTCGCCGGCAGCGCCGAACGAGGTCACGCCGAGTCGCTCCGCGACGGCGCGCACCTTGTCGCCGATCGCCGAGAAGGGGGTGCCCTCCTGCAGATCGCCGTGCTTCTCGGCGCGGTCCAGATCGTCCAGCACGGGGAGGAGTCCCTTGGCCGCCTCGCCCTTCGCGCGCTCGATCTCGCGCTCCCGCTGCTCTTCGGTGCGTCGCCGGTAGTTGGCGTACTCCGCCTGCAGGCGCTTGAGGTCGCCCAGCAGCGCCGACTCGAGATCCGCGAGCACGGCCTCCTGCGCCGCGGCCTCGGCATTCTGAGGCGCGCCGAGGATGTCCTCGAGCGTCAACTCGTCGCCCTGGGCATCCGTCCCGTCCTGCGACACGCCCTCCTGCGACACGGGGCCGGAGGACTGCTCCTCCGACCCCCCTGTGCCAGGATGTGTGCCGTCAGGACCGGCGCTCCGCCCCTCGGGGTTCACGTCGTCCTTGTCAGCCATGTCCTACTGCTTCTTCTCGTCTTCGTCGTCCACGACCTCGGCATCGATGACGTCCTCTTCGGGGTTCGGGACGTTGCCGGCACCGGGCTCGTTCGCCGCGGGGTCGGGGTTCTCGCCCGCCGCCTGTGACGCCTGATAGATGGCCTCGCCGAGCTGGGACTGGCTCTGGTTGAGCTTGTCGAACGCGGTCTTCACCGCGTCGTCGTCGTCGCCCGCGAGAGCGGTCTTGAGGGCGTCGACGTCGGCCTGGACCGAGTCCTTGACCTCGGTCGGCAGCTTGTCCTCGTTCTCCTTGATGAGCTTCTCGATCGAGTACGAAAGCGTCTCGGCATGGTTGCGGACCTCGGCGGACTCGCGCCGCTTCTTGTCCTCGGCGGCGTGCTCCTCGGCCTCGCGCACCATGCGCTCGATGTCCTCCTTGGGAAGCGACGAGCCACCCGTGATCGTCATCGACTGCTCCTTGCCGGTGCCCTTGTCCTTCGCGGACACGTGCACGATGCCGTTGGCGTCGATGTCGAAGGTGACCTCGACCTGCGGGATTCCGCGCGGCGCCGGGGCGATACCGGTGAGCTCGAACGTGCCCAGCGGCTTGTTGTCGCGGGTGAACTCGCGCTCGCCCTGGAAGACCTGGATCGCGACCGACGGCTGGTTGTCGTCGGCGGTCGTGAAGGTCTCGCTCCGCTTGGTCGGGATCGCGGTGTTTCGCTCGATGAGCTTGGTCATGATGCCGCCCTTGGTCTCGATGCCGAGGCTCAGGGGGGTCACGTCGATGAGCAGGACGTCCTTGCGCTCGCCCTTCAGCACGCCAGCCTGGAGGGCCGCGCCGACGGCGACGACCTCATCCGGGTTGACGCCCTTGTTGGCCTCCTTGCCGGCCTCGCGCTTGACGAGCTCGGCGACGGCGGGCATGCGGGTCGAACCACCCACGAGCACGACGTGCGCGATGTCGTCGACCTTGATGCCGGCCTCACGGATGACATCCTCGAACGGCTTCTTGGTGCGGTCGAGCAGGTCCTTGGTCAGGTCCTCGAACTTGGCGCGCGTCAGCGTCTCCGACAGCGACACGGGGCCGTTCTCGGTCAGCGACAGGTAGGGCAGGTTGATGCTCGTCGAGCTCGAGCTCGAGAGCTCCTTCTTCGCCTGCTCCGCGGCCTCCTTGAGGCGCTGCAGGGCGATCTTGTCGCCCGAGACATCCACACCCGTGGTGTCCTTGAACTGCTTGATCAGGTGGTCGACGACCCGCTGGTCCCAGTCGTCGCCGCCGAGGCGGTTGTCGCCCGCGGTGGAGCGCACCTGGATGGTCGAGAAGTCGTCGTCCTTGCCCACCTCGAGCAACGAGACGTCGAACGTTCCACCACCGAGGTCGAAAACGAGGATGAGTTCGTCTTCCTTGCCCTTGTCGAGGCCGTAGGCCAGGGCGGCCGCGGTGGGCTCGTTGATGATGCGCAGGACGTTCAGGCCCGCGATCTCGCCGGCCTCTTTGGTGGCCTGGCGCTCGGCGTCGTTGAAGTACGCGGGCACCGTGATGACGGCGTCGGTCACGCTGTCACCGAGGTACTCCTCGGCGTCACGCTTGAGCTTGCCGAGGATGCGCGCCGAGATCTCCTGGGGCGTCCACTTCTTGCCGTCGACCTCGAACGTCCAGTCCGTGCCCATGTGGCGCTTGACCGACGAGATCGTCCGGTCGACGTTGGTCACGGCCTGGCGCTTGGCGGTCTCGCCGACGAGCACTTCGCCGTCCTTCGTGAATGCGACGACCGAGGGGGTCGTGCGGAAACCCTCGGCGTTCGCGATGACCTTCGGCTCGCCGCCCTCGAGGACGCTGACGACCGAGTTGGTCGTGCCGAGGTCGATTCCAACTGCACGTGGCATGTGTGTGTCTCTCTCTTCTTCGTGTGAGGCCGGACGGATGCCGCGGCCCCGATTCTTCTGAAGTCTGCTGCTCGGCATCCACTCCCGCGTTCGGGACCTTGAGCCGTGCTGACTCAAGCCTAGCGATCCGTCTCCCGCTCGTCAAATGAACTTGATATGAACGGGCTCAAGTTTGGCGGAGTGCGCGGAGGCGCCCCGCCCAGCGGACCCCATACGGCCGCCCGCCCTCCCCTCGCCGCCGACGCGGCGATACCCTGTGCACATGCCTCGACGCAACGCCGCACCGAGTGTTCACGGAGGGGTCCTAACGTGACCGACATGTCCGACACGCGTCAGCCCGAATCCTCGCCCCCTCCCCCCGTCGCCGCGAACACGCGCGCCCTGGGTCCGATTGGCGTCGCGTTCCAGGACTCTCCGAGCGACCGCGTCGTCCCGCGCCGCCATGTCGCGGCATGGGCTCTGTGGGACTGGGCGACGCAGCCGTTCAACTCGGTCGTCCTGACCTTCGTCTTCGCCTCGCTGTATCTGGTCTCGGACGCATTCTTGCCGCCCGACATCGCCGCGCTGCCTGCGAGCGACCCCCTGAAGGAACGGGCGCTCGCCGATCTGTCGAGCGGGTACGGGTTGGTGACGACCATCGCGGGACTGCTGATCCTCGTTCTCGCCCCCGTGCTCGGCCAGAGCGCCGACCGCGCCGGCCGAAAGAAGCGCTTGCTCTTCGTCTTCACGATGCTTCTCGCGCTGGCGCAGTTCGCGCTGTTCTTCGTACGGGCCGACCCCGCGTACTTCTGGTACGGCGCCATCATCCTCGCGATCGGCGCAGTCGTCTCCGAGATAGCGGGCGTCAACTACAACGCGATGCTCGTCCAGGTGTCTACTCCCCGCACGATCGGCAAGGTGAGCGGTCTCGGCTGGGGGCTGGGGTACATCGGCGGCATCGTCGCCCTGACGCTCGTCGTCGTCGTGACGCAGCTCGAGTGGTTCGGGATGGACACCTCGGACGGCCTCGCCTATCGCCTCATCGCGGTGGGCTGCGGCGTGTGGACGATCCTGTTCTCACTCCCCCTGTTCCTCACCGTCCCGGAGGGGCCGGCCTCTGCTCCCGGTCAGAAAGTGAACTTCTTCGTCGCGTACGCCGTACTGGTGAAGGATGTGCGTGCGCTCTTCCGTTCGCACCGGTCCACCTTCTGGTTCCTCCTCGCGAGCGCCGTCTATCGTGACGGCCTGGGCGGCGTCTTCGCATTCGGTGGCATCCTGGCCGCCGTCGCGTTCGGGTTCTCGTCGACCGAGGTGCTCATCTTCGCGATCGCGGCGAACGTCGTGGCCGGCATATCCACGATCATCGCCGGTGCGGTCGACGATCGTTTCGGTGCGCGCAACGTCATCATCACCGCGCTCTCAGCGCTGATCCTCGCGGCCGTGGTGCTCCTGATCCTGCAGGACAGCGGCAAAGCGGTGTTCTGGATCTGCGGACTCGTGCTGTCGGCATGCGTCGGTCCCGCACAGGCCGCGAGTCGTTCGCTACTCGCCCGCGTCACACCCGAAGGGATGCAGGGCGAGATCTTCGGTCTGTACGCCACGACCGGCCGCGTCGCGAGCTTCCTCGCCCCCGCCGGCTGGACCCTGTCCATCGCGATCTTCGGGGCCACGGTCTGGGGTGTGCTCGGGATAGCCGCCGTGCTGACCCTCGGCCTCGTCCTGCTGCTGTTCGTACGCCTTCCCGCACCTCGCCCGCAGAACTGAGCGGCACGTGCGGTGCGCGAACGGACGCGACTCGCCGTTGAACCACACACGCACACGGCGTGTCGCGACCGTTCGCGGGCGGGCCGCGGGCGGATGCCCCGGCCTCAGCCCTGCGGCCAGCCGTCCGCGAGCTTGGTCAACAGCCGGGCGAGGTCGGCCCGCTCGGCATCCGTGAACGTCGAGAGGGCGCGGTCGATCGCCTCGCGCCGGTCGCCGCGGAAGCCGCGGACGAGAGCCGCACCTGCATCCGTCAGCGCGACGCGCGTGCGCCGGGCATCGTCCGGGTCCGCCTCGCGACGCACGACCCCGAGTTCGACACCCTGCTGCACCAGGCGGGACGCCCGAGGCTGATCGACGCCGACGGCATCCGCGATCTCGCCGATCGACAGCGGACCGGATGCCTGGGCGAGCGTCTCGAGAAGGCGCATCCGCGCGGGGCCACCCAGGCGGGGCGGAACCCACGGCGGGGCGCCCGCGTGCGGGTGCTCACCACGGTGGGGTGCGCCCCGCATCCAGCCCGGGCCTCCCCGCATGCCCGGTCCGCGATGCGGGCCCTCGTCGCCCCACGGCGGCCGGGGCATCCGTCGTCCGCGCAGGCGCGCGAGGGCGGCGGCGATCGCGTCGGCATCATCGCCGCCCTGTCCGGGTCGGGCGTCGCGCGGGGAATCGTGGTGGGCCATGGCCCTAACTTACATGTGAGTTGACATGCATCCATTTCCATGTCATAGTACATGCACATGTCACATGACATGCAAAGAGTCCGGCTGTTCCCGGACACCCGAAAGGACTTCCCATGAACGACACACAGAACACACCGAACGGCGCTTCCGACGACGCCCGCCCGACTGCGCCCCTCCCCCTCGGTTACTGGCTGCGCGCCGTCGACGCCATGATCACGCGCGAGTTCGCGAATGCGCTCGCCGCCGAGGACGTCGATCGACGCGACTGGATGCTGCTGAACGCGGTGTCCGGCGACGTGGACGTGCCCGGTTGGCTCGCCTCCCGGGTCCAGGGACGCGGAGGCAAGCGCCTGCGCGCGCTCGCCGAGCGCGGCTGGATCGCGCGCACCGAGGATTCGTGGACGCTGACCGACGAGGGGCGTGCCGCGAAGGCGCGCCTGGCCGGGATCGTCGACGGCATCCGCGAGCGCGTCTCGAGCGCCGTGACGGCCGACGACTACGCCACCATGACCGCTTCACTCGAAGCCATCGCCCGCGAGTTGGGCTGGGACGAGAGCGAACGGATGCCTCGGCACGGCCGAGGCGGCTTCGGACCGGGACGGGGGTTCGGCCCGGACCGCGGGTTCGGCCCGGCGTTCGGCCCGAGCTTCGGTCGCGCATTCGGCCCTGGCGTGGGCCCCGCATTCGGCCCGGACTTCGACCCCCGGGCAGGACACCACGGCGAGCGCGAGCGCTGCGGTCCGCGTGAGCACCGGCGTGGCGATCACCGCGGCGAGCGCCACGCGGAGCGCGCTTTCGAGCGCGGCTTCGACGCGGGGTTCCGCGCCGCGAGGGAGCGCGCCGAGGCATCCTGAGCGCCGGCATCCCTCACCGAGAGGACGCAACATGCCGTCGCGCACCGCGACGACACGGCATGTTGCGTCCTCTCGCGCGACGCCTGCGCGACGCGTCAGGCGCCGCGCGCACCCTCATCGGTGGTGCCGACGTCGGTGCGGTGGAAGTTCTGGAACGAGCGGGATGCCGTGGGCCCGCGCTGCCCCTGATATCGGTTGCCATAGGGGCCCGAGCCGTAGGGGTTCTCGGTCGGCGACGACAGGCGGAAGAAGCAGAGCTGGCCGATCTTCATTCCCGGCCAGAGCTTGATCGGCAGAGTCGCGACGTTCGAGAGCTCGAGCGTGACATGGCCCGAGAATCCGGGGTCGATGAAGCCCGCCGTCGAGTGGGTCAGCAGTCCGAGGCGACCGAGCGAGGACTTGCCCTCGAGTCGGGCGGCGACGTCGTCGGGCAATGAGATGAGTTCGAAGGTGCTGCCCAGCACGAACTCCCCCGGGTGCAGGATGAACGGCTCATCGGGCGCCGTCTCGATCAGGTGCGTCAGCTCGGGCTGATCCTCGGCCGGATCGATGAAGGGGTACTTGTGGTTGTCGAACAGCCGGAAGTACCGGTCTAGTCGCACATCGACGCTCGAGGGCTGCACCATCTGCGGGTCGTAGGGCTCGAGCCCGATCCGTCGCGCGTCGAGTTCGAGCCTGATGTCACGATCCGAGAGCAGCACGGGCTCAGCCTACCGAGCCGACCGTGTTCGCAATTCGGTCTGCGGATCTTGGACGCACCGGCGATCGACTCGCGTCGTCGAGACTGAATCGTGAACCAAGCGAACGCGGCACGGCCCGTTTGCTAGGCTTACCAGGCGCCGCAAGGCGTTCCGGGGAATTGTTAGTTTTCAAATTGGCAGAAAACTTTTCAGCTTTTCCCAAAAAGCTTGATTAGCGCGGGTTTTTCGATTTTCCGTTCATTCCCCTTCAAATTGCCCCCACGTGCGACCAAACGGTCGCGCGGGAGGGCAATTTTCGCGTTTTTTGTTGCCGCAGGAAATTTCGACCGCAGGACTTAGCAGTTTTC
>NZ_NMUN01000010.1 GCF_002812725.1 Microbacterium sp. BR1
GTTTCTGGAAACGAAGCGGAAATGCCGTGGCCGCGCTGCCCCTGATATCGGTTTGCATAGGGCCCGAGCCGTAGGGGTTTTTCTCGGTCGGCGAACGAACAAGGCGGAAAAGAAAAGCAAGAAGCTGGCCGAATCTTCAATTTTCCCGGCCAGAGCTTGATCGGCAGAGTCGCGACGTTTCGAGAGCTCGAGCGTGACATGGCCCGAGAATCCGGGGTCGATGAAAGCCCGCCGTCGAGTGGGTCAGCAGTCCGAGGCGACCGAGCGAGGACTTGCCCTCGAGTCGGGCGGCGACGTCGTCGGGCAATGAGATGAGTTCGAAGGTGCTGCCCAGCACGAACTCCCCCGGGTGCAGGATGAACGGCTCATCGGGCGCCGTCTCGATCAGGTGCGTCAGCTCGGGCTGATCCTCGGCCGGATCGATGAAGGGGTACTTGTGGTTGTCGAACAGCCGGAAGTACCGGTCTAGTCGCACATCGACGCTCGAGGGCTGCACCATCTGCGGGTCGTAGGGCTCGAGCCCGATCCGTCGCGCGTCGAGTTCGAGCCTGATGTCACGATCCGAGAGCAGCACGGGCTCAGCCTACCGAGCCGACCGTGTTCGCAATTCGGTCTGCGGATCTTGGACGCACCGGCGATCGACTCGCGTCGTCGAGACTGAATCGTGAACCAAGCGAACGCGGCACGGCCCGTTTGCTAGGCTTACCAGGCGCCGCAAGGCGTTCCGGGGATGTAGTTCAATGGCAGAACTTCAGCTTCCCAAGCTGATAGCGCGGGTTCGATTCCCGTCATCCCCTCCAATGCCCCCACGTGCGACCAACGGTCGCGCGGGAGGGCATTCGCGTTTGTGCCGCAGGAATCGACCGCAGGACTAGCAGTTCGGCGGAACGGGGTTTCCGGTCGGCGGCACACCCTGGATCTCGCCCCAGGCATAGCCGCTGACGGCCTCGCCGCCGAGGGTGCCGCTGTAGGAGAAGAGGCCCTCGTAGACCGCGCGGTTCAAGGCGTTGAGCTCTTGATCCGACGCGGTGGCGCTGAAGACGAGATCGGCCGCGGGGCGGGCCGATGAGCCGTCGAGCTGGACCTCGTACTCCAGGTGATAGACGTAGCAGCTGTGCGGTGACGTCCAGGTGTTGGAGGTCGGCGTGATGTGGATTGCGCCCTGCGGCCAGTTGGCGGTGGGCTGCAACGTGCCGTTCGCCGACTGCGACGAACCGGCGCCGCCGAGCATCGCATAGTGCAGCTGTCCGACCTCCTGCTGCCCCGTCGTTGCGATCAGCATGCCCTGCAGGCTGTCGGGGAGTTGCACCGAGAACTCGGTCCACTCATACCCGTGGCCGACGACATACTGCGCCGCGTCGTTGTAGGTCTCGGTGAGGTTGTCGAAGAACAGCAGGCCTTCGGTACCGCTAGCGACGTACGTCGACCCGATCTGCACCGACCACTCCTCGACCTCGACCAGGGGCATCGAGTAGTAGTGCGACCCCTGACCGGTCATCGGGTCGCCGGTCGCCTCCAGGTATGCGCCGATGTCGCCGCCGTACTGGTTCATGATCGGCGTGCGCTGATCCGTGGTGGGGATCGCACCACCGGATGCGGGAAGGGGGTCCCCGTCGAACATCCACAGCGGGAAGAATCCGTTCGGACCGTACCCCCACTGGATGATGCCCGTGACGTCTTTCGCTCGGACCGACAGCGTCGTCCATTCCCGCGCGCTCGACCCGGCCATGCCTGTCTCGACCGAGACAGTCAGCTCGTAGACCGATCCCACGGCTCCGATGGCGCCCGACACCACGCTCATGTCGACGATCTGCTCGGGATCGCCGGTGTCCTGTTGCTCGACATGGATGTTCCACGGCTGGTAACTGATTGTGGTGGGCACAGAGATGTCGGCAAGACCGTCGATCCCGCCGAACGTCGGACCCTGGTTGAGCGAAAGTCGGTTGAAGATCAGGCCCGACTCTTCCATCGTCAACCACAGCACCTGGAGCCCGGGGATCACGGTGTTGCCCTGCGACATCAGCGCGATCGAATTGGTCGCACCCTGGCCGTCGACGAGGTGCCCGAAGAACTCGAACGACTGCGAGTCGTATTGCGGCAACCCGGTCGAGAGGAACGACCGGAATCCCGTGCAGTCTTCACCCTGAGCCAACGCCGTCGTCGAGAATGCGGCGATGGAACCGAAATCCATGACCGGGATGCCCGGATCGGTGCTGCTCGTCGGACACGCCGGCGGCACGGTGGGCGTAGGGGTGGGAGTGGGGGTCGGCGCCGGGGTTGGGGTCGGCGCTGGGGTCGGCTGGGGCATCGGCGCGCTGCCACCTCCGCCATTGCCTCCTCCCCGCGAGTTACCGCCCCGGGGGTGACCGGGATCCGTCGGAGGTGACGTGGGTGACGGCGACGCGGTCGGTGTCGGTGAGGACGTGGGCGCGAGACCCTCGGTCGTCCCGGGTGCCGGCGTGGCGGTCGCCGATGGCGACGCTGTGAGGGCGGGGGCGGCGGTCGGTGCGCCGAAAGCGCAGGACGTCAGTCCCCCCACGGCCAGGACGGCAAGTAGGACTGCGGGGACGCGCGATGACCTCACGCCGAGAGTATTCCACAGCGTCGCCGATCTCTTCGGCGAACAGGTTCTCCGCACAGCAGCCCCGCCCCGTGTCAGGCTGGTCCGCTTCATTCCGATGGGCGTTCCGCCTGAAGCGGCAGCGTCGAGCCGCGGTCAGAGCTTGATGAATCCGCGCGTCCGATGACCGACCGCGATGGACTCACCGCTCACGGTCCCGGACAGCGGGGAAAGCAGGAACGTGACGAGCCTCGCTGTGTCGGCCGGAGTCGACTGACCGCTCCCGCCTGCGGGCACATCGGGTGAGGGATCGTCCGTCACGATCCCGGGATTCACGACGTTCACCGTGATGCCCGTTCCGGCCGCCTCATCCGCGAGGTGTTTGGCGGTGATGATCAGGGCGGCGTTCCTGACCGACCCGGCGATGTTCCCCGTCACGTACGCGTTCTGCCCGCTGACACCGACGATGCGTCCGTACCCGCGATCGCGCATATGCCCGAGTGCGGCGTTGGCCACGCGCAGAAAGGTGAGCGCCTTTCCCTCGACGGCGTCCCGCACCTGCCCGGGATCGGAGTTCTTCGATGGATCCATCGTGCGTGCACTCGGCGCGGCGGCGACGACGACCCCGTCCAGCCGACCGTGGGTCTCGATGATCCGTGCGATCGCGGACTCCACCGACGTGTCGTCGGCCGCGTCCATGACGAGGCCGTCCGCCGCGCGCCGTGACGCGGCAACGGCTATCGCGCCCTCCTCCGTCAGCTGTCGCACCACGGCGCTGCCGATGAGACCGTGGCCGCCGACGACGAGGATGACGCGGTCGCGAAGTTGCAGATCCATTCGGCTACCGTATCGCCCCGCTCACGCGGAATCCGTGCCGATCGCGGCGACCATGAGCTCGGCAGGCGACGAGGTCTGCGGCGCGCGCAGGGCCTCCCACACCGCACGCGCCCGCGTGCGTTCCGGCTCGGGCAGCTGGCCGATGCGGCGGGCCATGTCGGGCAGTGTGAACGCGGCCAGCGCCCCCTCGCCGTCGTCGCGATGTTCGGAACCGTCGACCGTCGTAACGGTGACCGTGGCGAGTTGCGGATGGCGGGGGCTTCCGCCGTGCCTTGGGCGCGAATGGATCCGCGCCATGATCCCCTCCAGGCGAGGGTCCGCCAGAGCGGCGCTGAGCGATGTCTCCGTCAGCACCCGGTCGCCCGTGAGGAGGATCGCCGCGATCGCGAGCGGCCTGCTCAGAAATCCGCCCCCGTCCGCGAACGGACCCGTCGAATTGCACCCCGGATAGTCGTATCCGGCCTGCTCCAGCTCGATGTCGACGCGCGTCACGTCCTCCGGGCCCCACCCGCGACGCTCCCGGAGCGTCGCGAACGACTCGACGGCGAGCTGGTTCGCTCCGCAGGTGGCATGCTCCTTGTGGGTGACACCGAGCAACCCATCGACCTCGGGCGCGTCCGCGAGTTGATCGATCGTCCAGTCTTGGACGAAACTCGCGTAGAACCCGGCCTCTCCCTCGATCGCACGATCAGCGAAGTCGAGATCCGAGCTCTCGGCGCTCTCGGCGAGCCGTGCCGCCGCGATCCCGAGCCGCGCGGCCAGCCCGGGTTGGACGCGCCACTCCGCGGACCCCGTACGCAGCGCCTGAAGCGTGCCCCCCGACGACCCGAGGGCGAACACCACCGCCGCCGCCGTCCGTCGCTCGTCTAACCGAAGGACCCGCGCTGCCGTCGCCGCGGCCGCCGCCGGTCCGAACATCGCCGTATTCCGCAGACCTCGCGCCGCCGTACGCGCCGCCACCGGTGCCGCGAGAGCCGCCATCACGCGGTATCCGGCCGCGATCGCATGGGTGAAGACCTCCCCGTCGGAGCCGCGCTCCTCACCGAGCGCGAGAGCGGTGGGGATGACGATCGCTCCCGGGTGCAGTAGAACCCCCGGGTGGGCGTCGTCCGTCAGGCGCGCGTGAATGAGGGTCGCGTTCACGAAGGCGGCATCTTCAGCCCCCACCCGACGACCCCCGAACAGCAATCCTGAGACACCGGATGGCGCGGATCCTGCGAATCGCAGCATCGCGCGATACGAAGATGACGCTTCGCCGTTCGGTTCATCGCGGTGATAGGCGGACAGGCCCAGCGCCTGAACGACCGCGTCCGTCACGACGACACCAACCTTGGCGAGTTCCGCATCGTCGAGGCTGCGACGGGTGGTCGCGAGGGACGCGACCTCACTCAGGATGTCGAGCGTGCGTGTCATCGTGTACCTCCCGGCGATCATGGCTACGGCGTCTGGGGATAATGGATCTCGTGTCAGCGACCACGCACGATCCGGACTCGCCCGCCCCCCGGTCTCCCTGGGGCGAGCCAGGACCGCGGCGGCTCATCTGGGAGGTCAAGCCGAGCCTCATCGCGTACCTGCGGGCGATGCCCGACGCTGTCATCTCCGGCCCCCTCACCGAACACGGGTTCGAGTTCGACGCGTCCTGCGACGACGCGGGCGTGGTTCTCAGTCTCGGACGGATCCGAATGACGGCGCACGCGGGAGAGCTCGACATCGTGATCCGAGATCTCCGAGTCGTCCACGACGGACAGGCGGGCACTCTGTCGGCTCTCACGGCTATCGATTCCGAAGAACGACGCGATATCGCTCGTCTCGGGCCCGTCGACCACCACGGCGAGGCCGCCACGATCGCCGATGTGGCCCTCACCCACGAGGGTGTCGCGCTTTTCCGGGGCAACTACGCTCCGTACACCCGGATGGCGCCGTTGATCGTCGCTCCATCGAGCTAGGCCTGGCGAACCGGCCGCGATGCCCCGATCGAGGGCCCATCGGTCAACTCGTCGGCTCTGCGACCGCTGAGCTACGCGCACGGATGTGTACGCCATTGTCCGCTTCCAACGGCCGGATGATCTCGGTGTGGTCCGCGTCGGGCTCGATCTGGGCAGCAAGTCGCACCCACCACTCTTCTACGGCGCGACCGATCGGTGCGTCCATCCCCATCTCGTTGGCAAGATTCGTGGCGATTCCGATGTCTTTGGCGAGCAGCGCGGACGAGAAGCCCGAGTCGAACGCCCCGCTGAGCACGAAGCGGGGCATCTTGTTGTCGGTCGAACCGCTCCGACCGCTCGACACATTGATCGCGGCGTTCAGCACCTCCGGCTCGATCCCGAACCGGGCGCCCACGATCAGCGCTTCGTTCGTCGCCAGCAGGTGTGTCGCGGAGAGCAGGTTGTTCAGCGCCTTGGCCGCGTGACCTGCTCCCGTGGCGCCGACGTGGATGACCCGCGCACCGAGGTGTTCCAGGAGAGGGCGGGCGCGCTCGAGCGCGGCATCGTCACCGCCCACCATGATCGTCAGCGTGCCCGCTCGTGCCCCGGTCACACCGCCCGAGACCGGCGCATCCATGAGCGTGATCCCCGACTCCGCGAGGGACGCACCGAGCGCCCGCGTCCGGCCGGGAGACGACGAGCTCATGTCGATCACGAAGTCGCAGGCGCGCTCCGCGCGAGGGACGCGGACGATCTCGGCGGCCACCGGATCGACGACATGACTTCCGGGAAGCAGCATGACGATCGTCGACGCAAGCCGTGCCAACGCAGCGATGCTCTCCGTCGTCGCGATCCCGGCCGCGTGGGCAGCCGCGCACGCGCTGTCGTCGCGGTCGTAGCCACGGACGTCGTAACCGGCCGCGCGCAGACGGGTCGCCATGGGCAGACCCATGTTGCCGAGTCCGATCACGCCGATGACCGAGGCGCCCGGCTCCGGCTGATTCTGGTCGGACATCAGCATGCTCCTTCTCGGATCGAAACGATCACTGATCGACTCCGCGGATGAGGCGGGCGACATGACCACGGATGTGGACGAATTTGGGATCTTCCTTGGTCGCGATCTGATCGCGGGGCATCGGCAGGTCCACGACGATGTCCTCCACCAGGGTCGCCGGTGGGCGACTGAGCACCAGAACGCGGTTGGCGAGGTAGACGCTCTCGTCGATGTCGTGCGTAACGAAAAGGATCGTCATCCCGAACTCGGCACGAAGCAGCAGAACCAGGTCTTCGAGATCCGAGCGAGTCTGCGCGTCGACAGATGCGAATGGCTCGTCCATCAGCATCAGACGCGGACGATAGGCGAGAGCTCGCGCGATGGCGACGCGCTGCTGCATGCCTCCCGAGAGCTGCCACGGGTACTTGTCCTCGTGGCCGGACAGTCCGACGGCCTCGAGGCTCTGCTGGGCGATGTCGCGGCGCTCGCTCTTGCTGCCCACGCGATCGTTGAGCGGGAACAGCACGTTCTTGCGGATCGACTGCCAGGGCAGGAGCGACCGGCTGTAGTCCTGGAAGACCATGGCCATGCCGTCGGGAACGCCCGTGACCCGCTCGCCCTGGAGGCTCACCGAGCCCGACGTCGGTGCCAGCAGGCCCGACAGGATGCGGAGCATGGTGGTCTTCCCGGCGCCCGAGGGCCCGACGATGGAGACGAGCTCACCCTCATTGACCACGAACGAGAGGTCATCGATCGCGGTGTATGCGGTCTGGCCGGTCTGATACACGTGGTGGATGTGGTCCACCTCGAGGATCGGTCTCGGCGTTGAGGCTGCCTTGTCAGCGGTCATCGCCCGGTTCCCTTCGGTTGTCGACATCGTCATCATCCACCTACCCTTGCCAGTCGATCCCACGCCAGCACGCGGCGCTCCACGGCCTCCATGACCGTGTTGAACACGAATCCGATGAGCGCGAGCACGACCATCCAGGCCCACAGATCGCCCATCCGGAACTGCGTCTGCGCGATCACCAGCCGATATCCGATGCCGTTCGAGGCGAGCATCAATTCCGAAACGATCGCGGACAGCAGCGCCACTGTGATGGCGATGCGCAGACCGGCGAAGATCTTCGGGAGTGCGGCCGGCAGCATCACGCGGAAGAACACCTTGAGCACGGGGACCCGGAACGTCTTGCACATGTCCAACACGGTGCCGTGGATCGTGGACACACCCGCGGCGGTGTTGATGAGGACGAACCACATCACCGTGTACGCGATGAACGCGAGGCGCATGCCGTCTTCGCCACCGAAGATGATGATGAACAGGGGCAGCGTTGCGGTCGCCGGAATCGAACGGAGGAACTCGACGATCGGGTTGGTGAGGTCGCGCACGACCATCGAACGACCGATGACCGTTCCGGCGATGATTCCGACGATCGACCCCAGCGCGAAGCCGAGCAGGGCGCGTGAGACGGTGCCAGCGATGTCCACGGTCACAGCGGGCGTGAGGAAGAGAGTGTCGGGCGATCCCGAGAACAGGAGCGCGACCCCGGCGTCCCAGATGCGGCTCGGCGGCGGGAAGAAGAGGGACGGCCATGTCGTGGCCACCCATTCCCAAACGAGCACGAGCGCGACGACGGGCAGGACGGCGTAGGCGAACGACACGGCGGCCTTGCGCCAGCGGTTCTCGCCTGCCCGCCGCATCCGCGTGACGATGGCCGTGGTGTCTTCTGCGATGGTCATCAGGCACCCCCTCTTGTGCGGCTCCAGGCGAAGTAACGACGCTCGAGCCAGCCGAGCAGCAAGTTGACCGCGAGCCCGAGCAGACCCGCGACGAGGATGCCGGCATAGACGAGTTCGACCTGGTCACCCAGGCCGCGCATCCGTCCGATGAACGACCCGAGCCCGCTGGTACCGCCCGCGATGAGCTCGATGGTGATGATGACGATCAACACGATCGACGACGAGATGCGAACTCCCGTTGCGATCATGGGGCCCGCGCTGGGGACCACGATGCGGCGGGTGATCGCGAACGAACTGAGCCCGAAGCTCTTGCCCATCTCTTTCGCCTTGGGGTCGGTGCCGTGCACCCCGTAAATCGTGTTGAACAGGATCGGCCAGACGGCCGCGTAGACGGCGATGACGAGCTTCATCTCCAGACCCTGGCCGAGCACCAGGATCACCAGCGGGATGAGCGCGACCGGCGGCATGGGGCGGATCAGTTCGATGAGGGATCGCGAGGCGCGGTACCCGACATTGGAGAGTCCGAGTGCAACGCCCAGCGGGACGGCGACGAGGATCGAGATGGCGAGCCCGAAGAACCACGTCGCGATCGTCGACCAGACGTCGCCGAGGAAGACCGGGTCTCCGAACAGTCCGACCATCGCGACGACGACCGACGAGAACGGAGGGAGGAACTTCTCGTTGACGAGCCCGAGTCGGCTGACGATCTCGAGGATCGCCACGAGGATGAGCATGCCGACGAGGCCGAGCACGAGACGGCGTCCGCTGCTGCGTCCTCCGGAACCGCCGCGGGTGCTCCGCCGCGGCGCGCGGACGGGTCGCGTGTCGATGGCGGGTTGATCGCGGGTCGCGATGGCCATTTCGACTCCTCTCGTGGTGTCACCGCGCGCCATTTCTCGGCGCACGGGGGAAATCGCCAGCCCGGGCTCGGGTGCCCGGGCCGGCGATCGGTCAGCAGTTGTCGGGCAGCGGGATCGTGATCGTGGAGATGTCGAAGTCCTTGTCGATCCAGCCCATCTCGGACATGATGTCGGGGATGATCTGTGCGGGCTCATTGGCCGCGGGGAAGATGAACTTCTTGTCGTCGGCGATCGCCTGGTCGCTGAAACCGAACTCACGGAGTGCGGCTTCGTAGGCGTCCTGGTCTTCGTTCACGGCCTGCTGACCCTTGACAACGACGGCGCACTGGAAAGCTGCGACCGTGTTCGGGTTCTCGCGTGCCCAGCGCCCATTGGCGAGCCACTGCGAGTCGGGGAACTCGGCGAACATTCCGTCACCGAGGTCGAGGAGCGTCTCGGTGCTGAGTTCGTTCTTCAGCTGCAACTGCGAGGGACCGATGACGGTGACAGCGTCCACGGTGCCCTGCTCGAGCGCGGCGGGCATCTCGTTCCAGCCGAGGCTGACGAACTCGACCTTCGAGGGATCGGCACCCTCCGCGAGCATCGCGCTGGCGATCCGGCCCTGGTGACCGCTGTTCAGTCCCACGACGGCGACCTTCTTGCCCTCGAGGTCGGCAACCGAGTCGATGCCGGCGTCGGGGCGCACCTCGACGGTCTGACCGCCGGGAACGCCGCGGATAAGCTCGCCGATGACGACCAGGTCGGCCCCCTCCATCACCGCGGGAACGGAGAAGAATCCGTTGACCTGACCGATCGGCACGTCGCCTGAGATGATCTGGGCGAGCATCGCCGGAGCGTTCTCGGCGGGCTGGAGCGTGACGTCGATCCCGTACTCCGCGGTGAACCCCTCGGAGGTTGCGAGCGAGAGCTGGGTGGTCGCCGCGTTCGGGTACCCGGCGACGGAGAACTCCTTGACCTCGGGCGCGGTCGGGTCGACAGACGCAGAGGTCGATGCAGTGGCTCCGGGGGTGGAGCCGCCGCAGGCGGACAGGGCGAGAGCACCGGCGGCCAAGACCGCGAGTGCCGTGGCCGCCCGGGCGGGACGGCGTGAATTGGTGGACATCATTGTCATGCCTCTCATCGGATGCTGGACGCGAACCGCGTTGCTATCAGATTATATGCTGTCGGGTGTCTTACAGGTCAACTCTCGATTGCGTCACGCCCGAATGCTTCCCGGATACGGCGCTGACGCTCCGCCACGCGCGGCCACTGCTCCGGGTGGGTGACCAGGATCTGCCTGTCGGCGCGAATGCCCTCGACCACGAGCTCGCCGACGTCCTCGGGCGTGCGCCAGTGGATCCCGGTAGGCGGTGCCACCGGGCGGTAGTCGCCGAACCCGCTCCCCGTCGCCGGGCGGAGCGCAGCCGACGTCTCCGCGATGTTCGTGCGGACGTTCGCCGGCACGAGCAGGCTCACCCCGACCGGTGTCCCTTCGAGCTCCGCGACGAGCGCGTCCGTCAGCGCGGCGACGGCGGCCTTCGATGCCGCGTAGGCGCCGAGACCCGCGATCGGATCGAACGCCGACATCGACGCGGTATTGACGACATGCGCGGGCGTGCCCCGCCGCAGCATTCCGGGCAGGAAGGCGTCGATCCCGTGGATCACCCCCATCAGATTCACGTCGAGGATCCAGCGCCAGTCCTTCAGCGTGGTGTCGACGATCGATGCCGCGGGGCCGACCCCGGCGTTGTTGACGAGGACGTCGACGCCACCATGCTCCTCGGTGAGTCGCGCGGCGAGCGCGCGAAGTGCATCCGGATCGGTCACGTCCAGGGCATGAACCCCGATGGGCAGCTGGTCGGCCGCTTCCTCGAGTCGGCGCGGGTCGCGGTCGACGACCTCCACCCGTAGACCTTGGGCATGAAGTGCCCGCGTGATCCCCCACCCGATACCCGAGGCACCGCCTGTGACAACGGCGACGCCTCCGGGCGTCAGCACCGTCATGAGCGCGACCCGCCGCTCGCCGCGTCGACCGCGGCGTCGAGGCGAACGAGCAGTTTCGCGTTGTTCGCTCCTCGGAAGAGCTTGCCGAGCTGATCGGGGGCCGTCCCGAGGCCATCCGTCATGTCTGCGGCGTGAACGATCACGCCCTCGCGCAGCAATCGGCGGAGGTGGGAGTAGTACTCGTCCCGCTTGTGCCAGTAGTGCGCCGCCAGGAAGCCCTCGATGCGCAGATGACGCACCAGCACCCGGAACATGTTTCGCACCCCCGGCGCATCCGGGTCGTCGTAGTCCGCCATGAGCCCGCAGACCGCGATCCGGCCGCCGGCGCGCATTGCCAGGAGGGCCGCGTCGAGTGTCGCCCCACCGACATTGTCGAAATAGACGTCCACGCCGTCTGGCGCCGCGTCGTTGATGGCGGCGGCGAGATCGGGGGTGTTCTTGTAGTCCACCACCGCGTCCGCGCCGAAACCCTGGACCATCGCGCACTTGTCCGGCCCGCCCGCGATACCGATCACCCGGCAGCCGGCAGCCTTGGCGATACCGACGGCGACGCGTCCGGTCGCCCCGGCCGCGGCCGAGATCAGCACCGTTTCGCCGGAGCGGATGCGAGCGACTTCGTGGAGCCCGACCATCGCCGCGACCCCGATGTGACTGAAGATCGTGAGGTGCGCCTCGAGCGGTTCGTCGCCGTGCAGGTCCACGAGGCGCATACGCGCGGCAGGTACGACCGCGCGCTCCTGCCACGGCACGACGCCGGCCAGCAGGTCGCCGGCCGAGATTCCCTCCGCCTGCGAGCTGATCACGCGCACGATCGCCTCGCCCATCATGGGCGCACCCACCGAGAGCCCGTGCCCCACCTTGTCGACGAGGGTGTTGACGGGTTCGAGTTTGAGCCAGTTGCGGTTGGTCGGATCGATCGAGAGATAGAGGACGTCGACGAGCACCTCACCCGTCCGCGGCTCACGGACGAGCGTGGTGCCGAGGTCGAGAACGTCGGGGGCATATTCTCCGCGAGCGGCTCTCGTGACCGTCAGGACAGCAGTGGAGGACGCAGTGGCGGCGTCAGTGCTGAGGGGGATGGGGTTGGCGGTCATGGGATCCTCCTGGTGCGACCCTCGCGGGTGTTGGTGTGGTGTGGGGCAGCGGACTCACGACGCTCGCGTGGGTGCGCAGCGGCCCCGTGAGCGGCGGGAACCGCTCGAGGACTCCCGGCTCGTGACCGGCGAGTACGACCGAGTCGCGACGCGCGCGGATACTTCCGAACGTCGCGTACGACGCTTCGAGGTTGGTCATGTGACGAAACGGCATGTCGCACTCGACCTCTTCGTCGAAGTGCGCAGCGTCGGATGCGAGGAGCACAGAACCCTCGAGCGTGGCGACCTCTACCATCAGGAGCCCGGGCGTGTGCCCAGCCCCCGGTACGAGCCGCACCCCGGGGGCGAGCTCCAGCCCCGAGGCAGTCAGGTCCAACCGCCCCTCCGCGTGGACATTCGCGAGCGCGGCGAGGTCGTCCTCGTCGATGAGGTGGCGGAACAGCAGCGGTGCGGATGCATCGCCCGCCCAGAATCCGTACTCCCGCTGCGACATGATGAAACGCGCCCGCGGGAAGGCCGCCACATGGCCCGTGTGATCCCAGTGGGCGTGCGTGATGACGATGTCGCCCGTGAACGTCGCGGGCTCGACCCCCAGCTGGCGCCAGATCTCCACCGGGTCGCACAGCACTTCTCGGCCCCTCTGCTGTGCTGCACGGGCCGAGTATCCGAGGTCGATCAGGATCGTGCGCGCGTGGTTGCGCACGACCCAGAAGTAGTAGTCGATGCGCATGGGCGCATCGACCTGACCGTAGTCGTCGTAGTTCAGGTACAGCTGCGATCGGCTGCTTTCGCGGGTTCCATGGCGGACGATGATGACCTCGTAGACATCATCACGGCGCGCCACCGTCGGCTCGGGTTCCACTCCTCCACGATAGCCGAAGCTGTCTGCTAGCTGAATGGTCGGGGCGGTCGCCGGTCAGATCGCCGGGCGCGAGCGCGCCATCGCTTCACCGGCGCGCCGGACGTGCTCGACCGCCGCCTGCCGGGCACCCTCGGCGTCAGCCGTCGAGATGCGCTCGAAGATCTGCTCGAACTCGTCGAGGGATGCCGCCGCGCGGCCGGGCACGGCGAGCGTCGTGGCACGCAACTGAGCGATGCGCACCTGCATTCCCTGCACAGTCCGCTCGAGGAAGGGATTTCCCGAGCCTTCGAAGAGGACGCGGTAGAAGTCGGCCTGCGCGTCGAGGATCTGCTTGCTCGACTTCTCCCCGCGTATCGCTGTTGCCAGCTCGCGAAGGGCTGACCGAAGCGCGTCGCTCTGCTCGGCCGTGGCACGCTCCGTGAACAGTCGCGCAGCCAGTCCTTCGAGCTCAGCGCGCACCTCGTACACCTGCGCTGCTTCTTCCGCCGAGATGACGCGCACGATCGTCCCGCGGCCGTTCTGCGACTCGACCAGGCCCTCCGCCTCCAACTGACGCAGAGCCTCGCGAACGGACGGGCGACTCGCCTGCGTCAGCTCGCAGAGGTTCCTCTCCACGAGGAGCTGACCGGGTGCGAATTCGAGGCTGACTATCGCGGAGCGCAGAATTCCGGCGATCTGGTCACGGATCGGCGGGTGGCGAGTGACGGCCATGTTGGACATTCGGGCTCTCTTCCCTCGAACCGAGATGCCTGAAGGCTATCAAGCTCCGGGACTCTCGTCAGACAGCCTGTCACCTTACGGGACTTCGATTGCGAATATTTTTGTAAGACAGCATGATAGCTATCGGACCGTCGACCAGGGCGGCCCTGATCGAGGAGCCACAATGACGAGCACCGACACCCACGCCCAGACCTACGAATCCGGCCTCGGCATCCGACGCGAGGTGATCGGTGCCGACTACGTCGAACGCTCCTTGGCCTCGGCGACCGACTTCACCCGTCCGATCCAGGAACTCGTGACCGAATACTGCTGGGGAACGGTCTGGTCGCGCGAGGGCCTTGGCCGACGGGAGCGGTCCATGATCAATCTGGCGATGCTCACCGCGCTCAATCGCGGACACGAATTCGCCGTCCACGTGCGCGGTGCCCTCCGCAACGGCGTGAGCGTGGACGAAATCCGTGAGGTCTTGATGCAGACGGCGATCTACGTCGGGGTACCCGCGGCGCTCGAATCGTTCCGCATCGCGGCCGAAGCGATCACGGCGTACGAGGCCGAGACCGCCGCCGACTCCTAGAAGCCCCAGAATCGATCAGGTGCACCACATGATGACTCACCCCCTCCCCGACGTGGACGCGACCCGCCTCGAGGCCATCACCGCCGCCGTACGAGCCGACATCGAATCGGGGCTCTACTACGGAGCCTCCATCAAGGTGGCGCGGCATGGATCGCTCGTGCTCGACATCACCGAGGGCTCGTCGGATGAGCGGGGCACACGGCCTATCGCAGAAGATTCCGTCTTCAGCATCTTCTCCATCACCAAGGCGTTCGTGAACGTTCTCGTGCTGCGCTGGGTCGAGCTCGGGCGTCTCGCGCTGACCACCAAGATGGTCGACGTCATCCCCGAGTTCGCGGGTGAGCCGCGCGAACGCGCCACGATCTTCCATTTCCTGACACACACGACGGGTATGCCGGGTGTGTGGGAACCCGCGCCCGACCTCCTGCTGGACGTGCTGGAAGAGACGGTCGGTCATGTGGTCCGCCTCGTCCACGGGGTCGTCGAGCCCGGCACGCGGTGCGACTACTCGCCGATGGCCAACCACGCGCTCCTCGCAGCCGCCCTCGTGCGGACGGACCCCGCCGGGCGGGACATCGCGACCATCATGCGCGAGGAGCTCTTCGATCCCCTCGGAATGAGCGACACCGCTCTCGGAATCAAGTCCTGGATGCGCGAACGCCACATCGAGCCCGAGATGCGCGGAGTCGTGCCGATCCGCTCACTGTCGCGCACCACTCCCGGGGACTTCGGACTCCACCTGGCCGAATCGAACGAGTCCGCCTGGGCGGGGGGCGCGTCGACTGCGGCCGACCTGCTGCTTTTCGCCGAGATGCTCCGCCGCGAGGGCGCCGCCCCCGGCGGATCGATCATCTCGCCCACGACAATGCGGCGCGCGCGCACGAACTGGACCGGCGACATGCCGAACGAGCTGTATCGAGTCGTCGCGCTCCGCGCAGGCTACGAGGTGCCGCCCGCCTACCTCGGGCTCGGGTTCAACGTCCGCGGCGACCGCATGGTCAACACGCAGCTGGGGACACTCACGTCGCCGCAGACGTTCGGCAACTACGGCGCGGGCAGTGCCCTGTACTGGGTCGACCCCGAGCTCGACGTGACGTTCGTCGGTCTCACCGCGGGCCTCCTTCCACAGGCAGCGAACATCGCCCGCTTCCAGCGACTTTCCGACATGGTCGTCGGCGCGATGCGCTGACGACCACCGAACGCACGGACGACGGCCCGCCACACATCGTGGCGGGCCGTCGTCGTCATGCGTCGATCGCGACCTCGGCCGACTGGGCGCGCGATACGCAGAGCATCATCGACTCGTTCGCGCGACGCTCGGCCGGGGTCAGGATCGCGTCTCGGTGATCGACCGCCCCGGCGACGACGCGTGCCTCGCACGACCCGCACGTGCCCTCGCGGCACGAATAGGGCCACGACACCCCGGCCCCGAGAACCGCGTCGAGAGCCGACACCTCGGCGGGCACGTCGATCTCCTCGCCCGACGCGGCGAGGATGAGCCGGAACGGCCGTCGGGGCGCATCCAGGGCCGCGCGGTCCGGTTCGAAGCGTTCGAAATGGATCGCGTCATCGGGCCAGGACGAATCGCCGATCGCCGCCAGCAGGCCGGCCGGCCCGCACGCGTACAGCAGGCTGCCCGCTCGATGAGTGCCCACGATGTCGTGGATGAGCGGACGGCCCGTCTCGCCCGTGTTCACGAGGGTCAGGCGTTCAGTCGGCAGGTCGGCCAGCTCGTTCCGGAAGGCATGACCCTCGGACGACCGGGCGAGGTAGACGAGGGTCCAGTCGATGCCGCGAGCCTGCGCCTCCCGGACCATCGGCAGGATGGCGGTGATGCCGATCCCCCCGGCGACGAACCGATAGGCCGTCGCCGGTGCCAGGCCGAAGGTGTTGCGAGGGCCACGGAGCTGCACAGCGTCGCCCACGCGCAACCGCTCGTGCACGTACAGGGAACCACCGGATCCGGTCGACTCGCGCAGCACGGCGACGCGGTAGACCGTACGATCCTCCGTGGGGCCGCACAGGGAGTACTGACGCGCCCCGACCTCGGGCAGGAGCAGGTCGACATGGGCGCCAGCCGACCACACCGGCAGGTCGCCGCCGTCCGCCGCACGCATCCGGAGCGAGAGGATGTCCGCACCGACCGGCTCGATCCCGTCGACGACGCAGTCGATGACCTGCTCTCCCGGCCGGAGCGCAGCGGTGCCGTCGGCCGGAGCCTCCGGCCGCTCTTCCGAGGTCTGCAAGACCGATCGCCCGACTCGCCGCGCGGGTCCGAGATCCACCACGAGCTCCGTCGTCTCGCTGACGGCGTTGGTACTGCGCCGTTTCCACCCACCCGTGAGCTCGAGGTCGGGATAGCGCTCCGCAACGGCGTCGAGAGCCTCTTCGATCTCCATCCGAGCGAGGTTCTGCCCGAGGCAGTTGTAGGGGCCGGCGCCGAACATGAGCGGTCGCGTCGCCGGACGATCCCACCGATAGACGTCCGGCTCGTCGAAGAACTCCGGATCCCGTTGACCCGCTCGCGCGGAGACGAAGACCCACGAGCCCTCCGGGATGACCACGTCGTCGATCCGGACGTCCGTCGACGCCAGGCGGAAGATGGTGCCGAAACGCGGGTGGAGGCGGATCGCCTCTTCGATGGCCGCGCCGCGCATTGATCGGTCGCCGACGAGCCGCCGCCACCTCTCGGGCTCTGTCAGCAGGAGCCCGAACGTGTTGCCCATCTGGTGCGCGGTGTTGTCGACGCTCGCTTGGAGCAGCGCGAACGACTGGGCGACCAGCTGCTCCTCCGTCATCAGACCGTCCTGTTGCTGCCGGATCATCACGGAGGTGAAGTCGTCGCCGAGGTCCGCGCGCCGCGCGTCCAGGTGCGTCCGCACGATGTCGACCGATTCGAGGATCGCCGCTTCGGCCTCCTCCCTGCGGCGCGTGTCCACGTTCAACAGCGTGCCGAGCACCGAATCCGCGATCCGGATGACCGTGCCCGACTCGGAGTGCGGGATCGAGACCAGCTCGCAGTAGGTGCGCGCCGGGATCTCCCAACACAGCCGCATCAGGTCCCAGTGCGTCGGATCCGTCACGGAGTCCAGAACCGACTCGGCGACCTCGCGAATGGCGGCACGCAACCGCGCGACCTGGCTGGGTCGGAACAGGGCGCCCATCGAGGCACGCATCTGTCTGCGCTCCTCGCCCTCCTTGTTGGTGATGCCCATGTCCATGTAGCGCCGCGCCTCGCCCGAGATGCCGAGCTGATCGAGGCGGTACTGGAACGACGGGCCCTTGAGCAGATCGGGATGCTCGAGCACCTGCATCCCCTGGTCGTAACCGAACACCTCAATTCCGCGATCGCTCCTCGCGGCCCATCCGCGTGCGGCGTTCGCGCGGAGGTCATCGACATCGGTGAGGTCGCCGAACACCTCGGGCAGTGCGTCGAGCGCGCTCACAGCCCACCGTCCACCGCGAGTAGATGTCCGGTCACGAATCGCGCATCGGGCGATACGAGATAGGCCACCGCAGCGGCGATGTCGACGGGCTCGGCGAGTCGCCCGAGCGCACTCATCTTCCGTCGGATCTCGTACCCCTCGTCGTCCACGACCTGCCGGGCTCCGGGCGTCGGCACCGCACCGGGTATGACCCCGTTGACCCGGATGCCATCGGCACCGAGCTCGCGCGCGGCCTGCCATGTGAAGCTCGACACCGCGCCCTTGATGGCCGAATAGGCGCTGCTTCCCGGCATGCCGCGCGTGGCGGCGGGAGACGACATGTTGACCACGACCCCCTCACCGCGCCGCGCCATGATGGGTCGCGCACCCTGGATCGTCCAGAAGGCGGCCTTCAGACCGATGGCGAACATGCCGTCGAGCGATTCCTCGGTCATCTCGGCGATCGGAGCGTAGTGGACCCACATCGCGTTGTTCACGACGGCGTCGACCCGCCCCAGCCGTTCGTCCAGACCGGCGAAGAACGCGAGAACCGCCGCACGGTCGGTGACATCGAGCACGACGGCCTCCGCCCCGCCCGGACGCGTCCGGCTCACGAAGGACTCGATGCCCTCCGGTTGGCGGTCTACGGCGACGACGTACCATCCGTCAGCGGAGAGTCGTTCTGCGATGGCCTCACCGATTCCACGTCCGGCCCCCGTGACGACGGCGACCGGGTCCTCGTGCTCGCTCATCTTGTCGTTCCCTTCGGCTCGCCGCCGAGCGGCTTTATTGAGTGTCACCCTCATAATAGATTCTGTGACCCTCGCCCGCCAGCCCCCGCAATTGCCCGACGTATGCTGAGCGCATGAGCGGCCGGGCAGTCACGCGTGGCAGACCACGAGCAGGAGACCCCACACAGATCAGCAGGATCGCGCTCGCCCACATCGGCCGGGACGGGTGGGCCGAGACGACCATGGCTGCGATCGCCGAACGATCCGGAATCAGCGAGCCGACCCTCTTCCGGTACTTCCCCACGAAGGCGGACGTCCTGTGGCACGGGATGGACGAGAGCGCCCAGGTCTTTCGCGACCGGTTCGACCAGCGCGACAGCAGGATTGCACTCCCCCTCGCCGTCGTCGACGCGTATCGCGAGATGCTGCTCTCCGACTCGGAGCGCCTGTCGCTCATCAAGGTTCGCGCGGCGATCATCGCGGCCGATCCCGCCGCCGCTGAGGCCTCGTGGCGCAAGTTCGAGGAGTGGCGATCGCTCGTGACGGATCTCCTCTCCCAAGCGGGAGAGGGGTCAGCGCTCGAGGTGCGGATCCGTGGCGCCATGATCTGGGCGGCCCTGTGGTCGGCGCTGACCGCCTGGTCTCTCACCGACGATGCGGACCCTTCGGCACAGGTCGCCACCGCGCGGCGGCTGCTGACCACCCTCCCCTGACGCGAGCCACATTCGGGCGGCGGGCTCGGCGTGCCGGTCAGGCGGGCGCGGAAGCGTACTCCGCGAGAGGCCGCAGCGGCGGACGAGCGGACGGATGCCTCACCGCGTCGGCCCCGACCGCACACGCGGCCGTCAGCGCAACCTCGTCATCCCACCCGGCGTGCAGCGCCAGCGTGAGGGCCGCGCAGAACGCGTCCCCCGCGCCGACGGAGCTGACGACGTCGACGCGCGGTGAAGGAACCCGCGCCGCCTCGACCCCGTCGCGCCGCAGCGCGGCGCCATCCGCGCCATACGTGACCGCGACCGTGCGGGCCGCGGCGAGCTGCGGCAGCAGCGCGTACTCGGACTCGTTCACGATGATGAGGTCGGCCCGCTCCACGACCGCATCGGGCAGGGGTGTCGCGGGGGCCGCGTTGACCGCGAAGAAACCGGGCACCGATACGGCGAGCGCCGACACGATCTCGAGCGGGATCTCGAGCTGCACCAGCACCGCCTCGCCGGGCTCGAACGAGACCCCCAGCAGCGAAACGTCCGCGTTCGCACCCTGGCAGACCGCTATCTGATTCTCGCCGTGCGCATCGACCGTGATGAGCGCGGTGCCGGTCGGTTCGTCCCCGAGCCAGACACCACTGACGTCGACGCCCGAGTCGGCGAGCCCCTCGAGCATCCAGCGTCCGTCGCTGTCATCGCCGACGCATCCGATCATGCGGACCCTCGCGCCCAGCCGGGCGGCCGCCGCGGCCTGATTCGCGCCCTTGCCTCCGGGCTCGCGGGTGAGCGTGCCGCCGAGCACGGTTTCGCCCGGACCGGGCAGGCGCGGCACACTCGCGGTCAGGTCGACATTCATGCTGCCGACGACGACAAGGGGCGGAAGTGGGGGCAGAGCCATACCCGCCATTCCATCACCCCGCGCGGCTCGCATCGCCCGTTCCCCGGCCGCGTTTTGCTGACGCCTCCCTCCGCGGGGTATAACGCAGTGAGCCCTCGGCACCGCAAGGAGATCATCATCGCCGCAACCCCGCGCCCGCTATACCTGGACTGCGACCCGGGCGTCGATGACGCCGTCGCCCTGGGATACCTGCTCGCCTCCCCCGCGGTCAGGCTCGTGGGGATCGGCACCGTGAGCGGCAACCTGGCCTCGGCCCCGGCCGCCCGCAACACGCTCGACCTGCTCGATCTCGCGGGCCGGCCGGATGTGCCCGTCGCGATCGGCGCCCACGACCACCTGAGCCACGGCTTCGGCGGCGGCGCCCCGCACGTGCACGGCGACAACGGAATCGGGGATGTCGAGCTGCCGCGCAGCGCCCGCGAGCCGCGCGAGGGACACGCCGTCGACCTACTGCTCGAACTGTCGCACGAGTATGCGGGCGATCTCGAGATCGTCGCGATCGGCCCCCTCACGAACCTCGCGCTGGCCCTGCGGGCCGACCCGACCCTGACCGAACGCATCCGATCCGTGACGATCATGGGTGGCGCGGGGGTCGCGGCGGGCAACATCACCGCTGTCGCCGAGGCCAACATCGCCAATGACCCCGAGGCTGCGGCCGCGGTGCTGGCCGCGGACTGGGACCTCACCCTGGTCCCGCTCGACGTGACGATGGAGCACACCCTCGAAGAGGCCGACCGCGAAGCCCTGCTGGCAGCCAGTGCACCGCTTCCACGGGCACTCGGCCACATCCTCGACCACTACTTCGACTTCTACGAGCCCACCTACGGGCGACGGATGTGCGCCCTGCACGACCCGCTCGCTGCCGCCCTCGCGGTGGGTGATGTGACGGCGACGCGCGCACCGCTCGTGCCGATCACGGTCGACACGAGCGACGGTCCGGGGCGCGGACAGACGATCGCCGACCTGCGCAATCAGCGCCTGGGCGACCTGCACCATCACGGTCACCGCACGCGTTTCGTGCGCGAGATCGACCGGCCGCTGGGACCGCATCTGGTCGAGGTCCTGACGGGCATGGCGACTCCCCCGGCCTGACCGCCGCGCCGGACCCGCACACGCACCTCACCCGACCGGCTGCGCCGCCGCACCCGCCGCGCGACCGCTCGCACGCACCGCGCCGATGCTCGCCACGATCACGAGCGCGATACCCGTCAGCTCGACGAGCGTCAGGAACTGCCCGAGCAGGATCCACCCGGCGAGCGTCGCGGTGGCCGGTGCCAGACTCATCAGAACGGCGAACCCGGATGCCGGCAACCTTCGCAATGCGGTCAGCTCGAGCGCATACGGAATCGCCGACGACAGCACCGCGACAGCGGCGCCGAGGCCCAGGGTCACCGGGTTCAGCAGCGCGGCACCGGCATCCGCGATTCCGAGCGGAAGTGCGACGGCCGCGCCGATGGCCATCGCGATCGCCAGCCCGTCGAGTTGCGAGAACTCTCGTCCGACCCGCGCAGACGAGAGGATGTACGCCGCCCAGCACGCGGCCGCGGCGAGCGCGAACAGCACTCCCACCAGATCGAGGTCGTCCCATCCGCCACCCGCCAGCAGCACGACGCCCGCGAACGCCAGCACGGCCCAGAGCCAGGCGGACAGACGACGCGCCACGATGACCGACAGGGTCAGCGGACCGAGCACCTCGATCGTCACGGTGACCCCGAGCGGGAGCCGCTCGAGCGCCAGGTAGAAGAACCCGTTCATCAGCGCGAGCACCAGCCCGAACACCACGACGGCTCGCCAGGCACCAGCGCTGCGTCCGCGGACGGTCGGCCGCGCGATCACCCACAAGAGCAGGGCCGAGAACACCAGTCGCAGCATCACCATGCCGAGTGGGCCCGTCGCCGGGAACAACAACACGGCGAGCGAAGCGCCGACCTCTTGGCAGACCAGCCCGCCGATGACGAGCGCCACGGCCCCGGAGCGGCCGGGGGGCGCTGGGGTCACCGGCAGATGTTCGTCTGGTTGATCGCGTCGTGGTACTGCTGCGCGGTCCACGGCAACCCGAACTCGGGTGCCGTCGCGCCGGAAGCGGCCGGGGCCTTCGATGCGATCGCGGCGAGCTCGAACGCGAGGTCACCGATCACCTGTGCGGAGGCGGTCGAATTGTTCAGCACGACGACGACGGTCATTCCCGTCGCGGGATCCGCGAACGCCGCCGTCAGGTAACCGGGCATCCCGCCGTACTGGCCGATCAGCGAACCCGCCTGGAGTGCTCCGCCCGTCGCGGTGAACCACGCCGGCGCACCCGCGAAGACGGGCAGCGGCGCAGACCAGCGACCCTCGCCCGACTTCGGGGCGAGGGCTCCGACGGCCGTGGCCTGCACGTAGCGCCCGAGGTCGGTCACGGTCGAAACGACACCCGAATCCGTGAAGCCCACGGATGCCGAGACGGTCGACACATCCACCGGGGCGTCACACGCGAGCGATCCGTCGGCGTTCGACAGGATGCGATACCCGCGCAGGGGGTCGGTTCCGGGCAGCGCCGGGCGGACGCCCGGGAGCGTGGTGTCGTCGAGAGCGAGGGGCCGGAAGACGTAGCGGTCGAACAGCGCGGCGGCCGTCTCACCCGACGCGCGCTCCAGCGCAAGACCGAGCAGCACGTACCCGGAATCCGACTCGCGGTACTCGGTGCCGACCGCGGAACGCGGCTGACCGATGCCGAACGAGGCGATCTCGAGCGGATGCCACACCCGCTGCGGATTCGTGATCCACGACTCGCCGACGATGGGTTGGTACGCGCCGATACCGCCCGTGCCGTTGCACAGGTCCAGCAGGGTCACGGCCTCGAGGGACGGCACTCCCTGTACGTGGTCGACGATCGAATCGTCGAGTTCGACCAGCCCGTCATCGACCATGCCGTAGAGCACGTCGCACGTCATCATGCGGGTCACGTCGCCGGCGCGGAAGGTCATGTCGGACGTCAGCGCGGATCCCGTCGCATCCGTCCCGATCGCCGAAACCCAGCTGCCGCTCCACGGTGACCACACACCGGCGATGGCACCGGTGGACGCGGTCGCCGCCATCGCGCTGCGCACGGCTTCGTCGAGCTGGGTCGTCACATCGTCCGGAAGCGCGGCCTCCGCCTGTGTCGGCAGCTCGACGTCCCGCGGCCCGTCGGCGGCACATCCCGCGGCGACCAGCGTCACGGCCAACAGTGCGGCTGCCGCTCCGAGCGCACGTCGGCGCATCGATCGTGCGGCCATGCTCACCTCCGGCGTCGTCTTCAGAAGTTTATGGGTTCGATGTCACGGTTCCATCACGCCCGGCCGTCCTAAGCTGTGCAGATGCCGCATGCTTTCGACGCCGACACCGTTACGGCGGTGCTCCGCCACATGAACAGCGACCACACGGACGACAACCTGCTGATCGCCCGTGCGTTCGGTCACCCGTCCGCGGTCGGGTCGGTCATGATCGGGTTCGACGGAGACGGTGCCGACTGGGACGTGACGGATGCCGCGGGCACCTCTTCCCCCTTGCGTGTGCCCTGGCCGGGCGCTCCGATCAGCGAACGGTCCGAGGTGCGCCGCGAGGTCGTCGCCCTGTACGACGCGGCCTGCGCCGAGCTCGGAGTCGATCCCCGCCCGCACGCCTGAAAATCACTTAGGGCATCCTAAGTCGGACCGCTATGCTGTCTGCATGTCGAACGTCATCCCGTTCTCAACCCTGCTCCGTCAGCGCTCGAGCGGAGCCCACTCGGCGAGCGAGGGCGAGGGCTTCATGTCCGGCCTGCTCAAGGGCGAGGGCACGCGAGATGACTACGTCTCGCTCGTCACCCAGCACTACTTCATCTACCGGGCTCTCGAGGCCGCCGCGGATCGGATGTCGACGGACCCGGTGGCGGCACCCTTCATCACCGACCGGCTGACGCGCCTGCCCGCCCTCGAGGCCGATCTGGAGTTTCTGATCGGACCCGACTGGGCCGACAGCATCCGCCCCCTCCCCACGACCGAGCGATACGTGGCGCGTATCGAGGAGGTCGGATCGACCTGGCCCGGCGGCTTCATCGCGCACCACTACACCCGCTACCTCGGCGACCTCTCGGGCGGCCTCTTCATCGGGCGCGTCATGCAGCGGCGCTTCGGCTTCGAGACCAACGGCGTCGGCTTCTATGTCTTCGACGACATCGCGGACCCGCGGGCCTTCAAAGACGTCTACCGCGAGCAGCTGGATGCCGTGCCGTGGGACGACGACGAACGCGAGCGGGTCGTCGACGAGGTGCTGCGGGCATATCAGTTCAACACCGAACTGTTCCAGGACCTCGAGCGTGCGCGCACCGAGGCATCCGTCGCCTGAGGCATCCGTCGCCTGAGGCATCCGTCGCCTGAGGCATCCGTCGCCTGAGGAAGCCGTCGCCTGAGGAAGCCATCGCCTGAGGAAGCCGTCGCCTGAGGAAGCCCCGGATCGAGGGATACCTCAGCGTCGAACCGACCGCATGAAGCGCTCGACGTCGGGATCGACGCGGATGTCGCTCGGCCGGAGCGGCCGCGACAGATAGAGCCCCTCGAGCGACGTCAGCCGACTGAGCGCGACATAGGTCTGTCCCGGGGCGAACGCACCCTGGCCCAGGTCGATCACGGCCCGGTCGTACGTCTTGCCCTGCGACTTGTGGATCGTGACGGCCCAAGCCAGGCGCAGGGGGAACTGGTGGAACTCGGCGACGATCTCGCGTGAGATGCGCTTGGTCAGCGGCGAGTAGCTGTAGCGGTACTTCTCCCACACCGCGGGTTCGACGTCGTGCTCGCGGCCGTCGACGTCGACCCGCACCGTTCCGCCCGTGATCCGCGTCACCGTGCCGATCGTGCCGTTCACCCAGCGAGGAGCCTCGCCGAACGACGCGGTGTCGTTGCGCAGGAACATGACCTGCGCACCCACCTTGATCTGCAGTTCGACGTCGGCCGGGTACGCGCCCTCGCCCCGACCGAAATCGCCGGCGATCTCGGCCATCGCGGTCTGGGACCGGCCGGGCAGCGCCTCGAGGTGCTTGCGATTGATGGCCGCCACGCGATCGTTCCGCGTCGCGAGCGTGATCGTGGGGGCTTCGGATGCCTCGGGCGCCGGCGGCGTGCGTGCGCCCACGTCGTTGAGCACACCCGCGATATCTGCCGTCACGCGCCCGTAGCGCACCGCATTCAGCATCGCCTTGAACGCGGCGTCGGACTGGCGGTGGATGTCGACGAGCTCGTGCACGCCCAGTTCTGCGCCGTAGCGACCGAGGTCGCCGAATCCCGCGAGCGCCGTCCCCGCCCCTGCCCCGGCATCCGCGCCGGCCCAGACGTGAGCGTCGAAGAACCAGAACGAGCGGTAGTGGTCGCGGATGTAGGCGAGCTCATCACCCCGGGGCGGCACGGGGGCGAGCTGGTACGGGTCGCCGAACATCACGACCTGCACGCCCCCGAATGGCTCGGCGCGCCGGGCGCGGGCCTGCCGCAGCGAGCGGTCGATCCCATCCATGACATCCGCGTTGACCATCGAGATCTCGTCGATCACGAGGGTGTCGATCGCGCCCAGGATCTTGCGCGTGGCCTCGGGCTGGTCGAGATCCTGATCGGCGATCAACCCGATCGGAAGCCGGAAAAGCGAGTGGATCGTCTGGCCCTCGACGTTCAGCGCCGCAACCCCGGTGGGGGCACAGACGGCGATCTGCTTCGCCGTGTTCGCCGCGAAGTGCTGCAGCAGGGTGGATTTCCCGGTGCCCGCCCTGCCGGTGACGAAGACGTGGTCGTTCGTGTCCTCGATGCGCCGAAACAGCGCCTCCTGTTCCGAGGACAGGGGCGGCGTGGTCACTGCATCATGCTATTCCGACCGCGGCGCTCCCCCGCCCGCCCCGACCGGAGTCGGTGAGACCGCCGCATAAACTGGCCAGGTGGACCAGGGGGCGGTGATCAACGGGACGGTGAACAACGCGGCGGTGGACAACGCGGCGGCGGACAACGCAGCGGGGGCCAAGCGCAACGAGCGACGCGCCTCCCGCGCGGCCCGCTCGCCCAGACGGTCCCGGCTCTCCACCGATCTCACGATCCTCGCGATCGTCGGCGTCCTGCTGGTCGCGGCTTTCGTCGCCGGTTGGGCCAGCCTGTACCAACAGTTCTGGGGACCCAGCGCCTTCGTCGAGCGGTACGTCTCCATGCTCGCCACGGGGCGCGCCGCCGATGCGCTCGCGGTACCGGGGGTCGCCGTCGATTCGACGGACCTGGCCGATGCGGGCCTTCCCGAAAGTGCTTCGGACGCCCTGCTGCGCCGCGACGCGCTCAGCGCCCTCACCGATGTCCGCACCCTCGGCGAACGCCCGGTCGATGGCGGCATCGAGGTGACGATCGGTTTCCGTGCGGGCGGCAACGATGGCTCCTCGACCTTCACGGTCGAGCAAGACGGGTGGACGGGCATCCTTCCGTCATGGCGCTTCGCCGAGAGCCCGCTCGCGGTGATCGACGTCACCGTCCGCGGGTCGATGGCGTTCGACGTCAACGGCTTCAGGCTCGACAAGAGGCAGGTGTCGCCCCTCGGGGTCGACGCTCCCCCGTTGGATCCCGTGGCGCTTCTGGTCTTCTCGCCCGGCCTGTACCGCGTGGCGGTCGACACCGCGATCGCCGAGACGCCCGGCGCCGACGTGCTCGCCGACGCGCCGCTCGCGCGCGTACCGCTCGATCTGCAGGCCGAGCCGACCGAAGAGTTCGTCGCCGTCGTGCAAGAACGCGTGGATTCGTTCCTCGACGACTGCGCGACGCAGCAGGTGCTGCAACCCACCGCGTGCCCCTTCGGCTTCGTCGTCCAGAACCGCATCGCGAACCTGCCGACCTGGTCGATCGCGAGCTACCCCGTCGTCACGCTCGTACCGGACGGTGCGGGCTGGGCCGTCCCGCCGGTCGAGGCCGTCGCCCACATCAGCGTCGACATCCGCTCGCTTTTCGATGGCTCGGTGCGGACGGTCGAAGAGGACGTGGCGTTCGGTCTGGACGCCGAGATCACGGTCCTGCCCGATGGCTCGGCGTCTATCCTCGTGGGGTCACCCGAGGCCGAGTAGCCCCCTCGCGAGCCTCCGCCCGAGCATCCTGGTCGGCAAGCACGGAGAGCCGGGCGTTGTACGCATCGAGTTCGTCGTCCCCGACCCGGTCGACGTGGCGGTCCCGTCGGCGCTGCGCGCGGTCGTCGTTGCGGCTCCACTGGATCGCGACGGCGATGGCGAGGATCAGCGTGGGGATCTCTCCGACCGACCAGGCCACGCCTCCCCCGATGTACTGATCCTCGAGGGGCGTCGGACCCCAGGTCCGACCCATCGAGCCGAACCAGTCGGCGACCATCAGCCCGGACTGCATCATGATCGAGATGCCGAAGAACGCGTGCATCGCCATGATGCCGATCAGGAGGATCAGCCGGAACGCGTACGGCAATCGATACGGCACCGGATCGATGCCGATCAGCGACTGCACGAACAGGTAGCCGGTGATGACGAAGTGGGCGATCATCCACAGGTGCCCCAGGTGGTCGTTCAGTGCCCACCGGAAGATGTCGGTGTAGTAGAACACCCAGAGCGAGCCGATGAACAGGGCCGCCGCAACCAGCGGGTTCGTGAGCACTCGGGCAACGGGCGTGTGCACCGCCCAGAGGATCCACTCGCGTCCACCGCGGGTGCCGTCATCCCTCTTGCGGATCGCGCGGGCCGCGAGCGTGACCGGAGCACCCGGCACGAGCAGCAGCGGGATCGCCATGGTCAGCAGCATGTGCCCGACCATGTGGATGCTGAAGAGGTAGTTCTCGTACGCCGCCACGGGTCCACAGGCGACCCAGAACAGCAGCAGGATGCCCGCGCACCAGCTGACCGTGCGGTAGATCGGCCACGCGTCACCGCGGCGGTGCAGGCGGATGACGCCCGCGAGATAGAAGAACAGCGCGAAACCGCAGACCAGCAGCCACAGCAGATCGATGTCCCAGACGGTGAACCACTGAGTGAGTCCGAGCTCGGGCGGCAGCGGTGAACCGGTCAGCGTCTCGGCCGGGGTGGGGTCGGAGATCGGGATGTCTCCGATCGGCGGCGCCGTGCGCGCGAGCGCTGCCGCGGCGCCGCTCGCGATCCCCATGAATGCCAGCTCCAGAGCGATCAGACCCCAGAAGGTGCCCGCGGCGGCGGTCTCGCCCATCCGAGCGATGAGTCGGCGCCGGTACAGGGCGCCGAGCAGGCCGATGGCCAGCAATGCCGCGACCTTCACGATGATGATCACGCCGTAGGCCGAGAGCAGGGCATCCCAGGATCCGAGGCCGAGGGCGGCGCGCGCGTAGCCCGACAGCGCCACGACGACGAAGGCGACGAGCGCGATGGTCGAGTAGCGCGGCAGCACGTGGGCCATCCGCTGGGGAGTCGACGATGCCCGCAACACGACGAGCAGCACCAGTCCTCCGAGCCAGACGGCGGCGCCGACGATGTGCAGTGCCAACGTGGTGACCGCGGCCGTGTGGTTGGCGGCCGCACCGTCGTGGCTCGTCGTCGCCATCGGCACGAGCGCCGCGAGACCCAGGAGTCCGACCAGCAGGCTCGAGGTCCACGAGCGCACCGCGAACGCGAGCACCGTCATCACGGCACCGGCGAGCGTCGTGATGAGCCAGGCGCGGCCGACGTCCAGGTCGAGCAGGAATCGGCCGAGCTGTTGACCGAAGACGGCATCCGCGCTCGGCGTCGCGTTGAAGGCGTTCAAGAACGTGAGGTAGCCCGTGGCACCGGCCGAGATCGTGAAGACAGCGGCGCCGACCGAGGCGAGGTCGAGGGCGGTATCGAACTCGGTGTCGCCGGCGCGCAGCGCGAAGAGGGCGAGCACGAGGGATCCGGCCATCGCGGCCGCGCCGAGGTTGACGCCGAGATTCGCTATCGGAAGACCCCAGCGCACCACGGGGCCCGGGTCCCCCACGAGGAGTGGCGCGGCCCCGCCGCCGTACGCGAGCGCCAGGATGGCAGCGGCCAGGGCGGTGACCACGAGAATCACGGGCCCGGCTACGCGCAGTGTTCGGGGGCTCACCCGTCCAGCCTAGGCGGACGATGCGGGCCCCCGGTCGTCGGGCACGAGCGCGCAAAGCAGAGGGAGGATGCCGCCGCGGCGACATCCTCCCTCTCGTGAAACCTCTGACTACTTCGCTGCAGCCTTGAGCTTCGAGCCCGCGGTGACCTTGACGCGCTTGCCAGCGGCGATCTTGATCTCGGCACCCGTCTGCGGGTTGCGGCCCGTGCGAGCGGCCGTGTCGACCTGCTCGAACGCGAGCCAGCCCGGGATCGAGACCTTCGTGCCCTTGGCAACGGCCTCGGCGACGGTCGTGAACAGACCGTCGACCACGCGCGAAACGGTGGCCTGGCTCTCACCGGTGGCGCTGGCGATGCTCGCGACGAGCTCGGTCTTGGTGATGGACTTGTCAGCCATGGGGTTACCCTCCAGCGGCGGCCGAAGCGCCGCCTCATGTAAACGTGACCGGACCGTTCAGCCCGGCTGGTCGATCGACCGCGTCGAATCTACCCCGCGAATCGCCGTTCACCCCGGATTTCCGCGAGTTTCCGGGGGTTTCTGACCAACTTCGACGCTTTTGCGGTGCTCGTGTGACGAATGTGACCCGTGTTGCACCCCTCCCGCCGCTTCCTGCGGTCCGCTCCCGCGACCGTGCGGGCACGCGAAAGGGCGGGGATCCCGGAGAATCCCCGCCCTTTCGGAACGAATGCTGTGGTTACCAGCTCGACTTGGTCACGCCGGGCAGTTCGCCACGGTGGGCCATGTCGCGGAAACGCACACGCGAGATGCCGAACTTCGTCAGCACACCACGGGGGCGGCCGTCGATGACGTCGCGCGAACGCACGCGCACGGGCGATGCGTTGCGGGGCAGCTTCTGCAGACCCAGGCGGGCCTCTTCGCGCTGCTCGTCGGTCGAGGTCGGGTCGACCAGGGCCTTCTTCAGCTCGGCGCGACGGGCGGCGTAGCGCTCGACGATGACCTTGCGCTGCTCGTTGCGAGCAATCTTGCTCTTCTTCGCCATGTTTAGCGCTCCTCGCGGAATTCGACGTGCTTGCGCACAACGGGGTCGTACTTCTTCAGCACGATGCGGTCGGGGTTGTTGCGGCGGTTCTTGCGCGTCACGTAGGTGTACCCCGTGCCGGCGGTCGAACGCAGCTTGATGATCGGACGTACGTCCTGAGCCTTCTTCGCCATCAGAGCTTCACACCCTTCGCGATGAGGTCCTTGACGACGGACTCAATGCCCCGCGCGTCGATGACCTTGATGCCCTTGGCCGAAACGTTGAGCTTGATGTTGCGGCCCAGCGACGGAACGAAGTACGTCTTCTTCTGCACGTTCGGGTCGAAGCGACGCTTCGTCCGGCGGTGCGAGTGGCTGATCGAGTGACCGAAGCCGGGAACGGCTCCTGTCACCTGGCACACTGCTGCCATGGTGATTTCTCCTTCAATACCGTGAGACCGGACGGTCCCACCCAAGATCCCTTGTCTGCGCCCACACCCGATCGGAGCCGTTTCCGGCTCGAGGAGGATGAATGGGCACGAACTGCGCACGGGAAAGCGCGCAGACAAACATTCATCCTAGCATGCGCTGGTTCGCTACCCCTCGACGGCCGCACGACCGGGGCGGAAGACCGAAACGGTCGGGTCGCCGGTGATCCAGAACCGCCACGGAAATGCGCTCGTCCCCGCGATCCCCGCGACTCCGACGCGCGGACCTGTCGAGAAGGCGCGCACGGGCTCGCGTGCGAGATCGAGGCGAGCGAACGCTCCGGCGAGCTCGGGTGGCCAGGGCGCCGCGTCCACGATCGCGTCGATGCCGTCATGACGCGGATGCCGAAGGCCCAGCGCCTGGCCGAGACGCCCGGGTCCGCGCGCCAGGTCCCGGGGCACCCGGGCCGCCGGGCGGCGCAGGGCCGCGACATCCGCACCCTCGATGACCTCGCCCGCGCGCAACAGCAGCCCACCGGCCACGCCCGCGGGGCCGGTCACGACGTTGACGCAGGAGTGGATGCCGTGGCTGAGGTAGACGTACAGGTGGCCCGGTTCGCCCCACATCGTGGCGTTCCGCGCGGTCTGTCCCATGCGGGCGTGCGAGCCGGGGTCGATCACGTCTCCGGTCCCGAGACCGTGGTACGCCTCGATCTCGGTGATGCGCACCGCGACCCGGTTTCCGTCGACCACGGTCGTGAGGCGCGCGCCGAGCAGCCGCGGCGCCACGTCGAGAGCCGTGCGGAGCAGGTCGTCCCGTGTCGCCGGGCGGTGGTGCGTCACCCGATCGTCACCGCGCACCACGAGATGTCCGTTCCCCCGATGACCGTCACGGCCTCGCCGGTTCGGGCGTCGACGATGTGGGTCTCGAGGCGCGTCGGCAGGGGGCGGGCGTAGGTGTCGTAGGGATTGTCCACGAGATCCGGCGAGACGATGACGGCGATGTGGCTCCCGCTCGGCGAGGCGCACGTCTGCATGACGGCGTCGCCCCCGTCGGGGAGTTCGAAGACGGACTCGAATGCGCCGGCCGCATCGACGAGGCCCACCGTCTGCGATTCGGGGTAGCCGTCCTCGCCCATCTGCGTGAAGGTGCGCAGGGTCCGGCCCTGCGCCGTCGGGACGACGGGACCGGGGATCCCGAGCGTCTCGAGCTCGGCGGGCTGGGTGAGCGGGGTTTCGCTGAGGTCGGTCAGATCGATCAGCACGGTGCCGTCGGACTTCTCGGCGATCACCCGCCCGCTGCCCCGCTCGATGCCCGACAGTCCCAGGGCACCGCCGAGAAGCACGGGTTCGGCATCCGGGCGGACCGTGTCGACCAGACGCAGCTGGCCGTCGAACGTCAGCACGACGAGCGACGACGTCTGCGGCACGAACAAGAAGTCGACGACCCGCGGATCCGCCCCGACCTCGATCCTCTCGGGTTCGGCGGTGGGATCCCCCAGCCGCGACACGTACAGAGCGGACTCGATGCCGGACTCCGCCGAGATATCGAGGTCGGTGTAGGTGTAGCCCACGAGGCCGTCGTGATCCGCCATCTGCAGCCCCGCGATCGTCCCCGCGCCGGGCACCGTCAGGGATTTCGGATCGGACCCATCGAGGGCCATCCCCGTCAGTGATGCCGCGCCCGAGCCATCCGTCGTCTCGACGACGAGCCCGTCCCGTGAGGCGCGGTAGTCCTCGATCTGCGGGTGCGTGAAGACGGGCACCGCCTGATCGCCGGTGAGATTCGTGAGGAAGACCGCGTCGTCCTCGTCGTCGCGACGCTGCAGGACATAGATGGGCGGTGTGCCGGTCGTGAAGGCGTGCGAGATGGTTGCGGTCGGGCCGCCGGACGCACTCTCGACGTCCGCGACCGAGACCGTGTATTCGGTGTCCGCGTCGAGCGGATAGGTGAACTGGACGGCGACGGTGCGACCGGATGCCTCGACCGTGAACGGTGCGGCGGGAACGACCGTGACCTGCGCCGGGTCGATGGCCGCGAGCGGCTGGTTGGTCGTGAACACGATCCTCTGCCCCGCCGCCTCCGCCACCGAGAGCGTGTCGACCGCGACCGTGCTGGTGCGGGGTCCCTGCGTGAGGCTGTAGACGGCTCCGGCCGCGCCGGCCACGACGAGTGCGGCGATGACGATCACGAGCGCCCTCGTGAAAGACGAACGGGCGCGGCGGCGCCGCGCGGCGCCCCGCGTCTGCTCACGCGACGCACGCGTGGACCGGGCTGAGTCAGTACTCATACGGGTCCCCGGGCTCGTCGATCGGCGTCACGCTGGAGGGCTGGAGCACGAGCGCTCCCCCGTCGTCGCGGACGAATTCGCCCTCGACCTGGACCCACTGGCCGGGTGACAGGTTCTCGCCGCCCGCGAGTTCGGCGACGGGGACGTTCGCGGCCTGGGCGTCGATGACGCAGTGCACGATCACCAGGCGGGTCAGGGCGAAGCCCTTGCCGTCGCCGTCGGGCCCCACGAATCCCGTCAGCGTCGCTTTCTCGCCGACGAACCGCGCGGGGTCGGTGGTGGTCGAGAGCAACGAGGCCCACTCGGCGATGCCGAAGGTCGAGGTGTCGTCGGAGGTCGCGAGCGCGAGCGTCGCCGACGTCGAGAGGACGGGCGGTGCCCCACTCGATCGAGCGAGTGCCAGTTCGGCGGAGAGGGATGCCGGGGGCAGCACGACCGCGAGCACCACGAGTCCCGATGCGAGCACGGCGCCGATGCCGGTCGTGATCAGCGCGACGGGCCTCCGCCGCGGCTCGAGCCACTCCCCCGAGCCCTCGGTCCGCGAACTCGTCGACGGGACCACCGGGACCTCATGTTCGTGTTCGTGTTCGTGCTCGCCATCGCGCGAGATCGGCACGGTGCACGACCACACGGCGCCCACCACGCAGACGATCGCCATCGACACGGCCCACCACGCGGCATCGGGGTTGATGTAGAGGCCGATCTGCCCCGTCGCCCACAGACCGATCGTCACGACGGCGAGGGCCGTCGCCAGGCCGACGCCCAACCAGCGCGTGCCGAGTGCCATTCCGTTACGCAAGGAGATTCACCCCCACCGCGATGACGAAGGCGGCCGAGATGACGACGGCGACGATGCCGACGAGGGTGCGCGTCGTGAAGGTCGTGCGCATCAGCGCGAGCATCTTGATGTCGACGAGCGGACCGACCAGCAGGAACGCGACGATCGACCCCGGGGTGAACGTCGAGGCGAACGACAGGGCGAAGAAGGCATCGACGTTCGAGCAGATCGCGACGGTCAGGCCGAGCGCGATCATCGCGAAGATCGACAGCACAGGGTTGGATCCGATCGCGACGAGCACATCGCGGGGCACGAGGACCTGCACGGCTCCCGCGATGGCCGATCCGAGCACGAGGGCCGGCATGACGGCGCGGAGCTCACGCACGAACAGCTCCAGGCTGCGGCGCGTACGCGAGCCGTCGAGGTGCTCGTCGTGCGCGCACTCGGCACGGAACCGCGCGGTGAGCAGCGCCTGCGGGTCGGGGTGGCGACTGTAGATCCAGCCGATCAGGTTCGCGATCGCGTAGCCGCCGAGCAGTCGCGCGACGAGGATTCCGCCATCCCATCCGAACGCCTGATGGGTCGTCAGGATCACGATCGGATTGACGATCGGCGCCGCGATGAGGAAGGTCAGGGTCTCGGGAACCGAGAAGCCGCGGATCAGCAGCCCGCGGGCCAGGGGAACATTCCCGCATTCGCATACGGGCAGCAGCATGCCGAGCAGAGACAGCACGGCGCGACGAGCCCACGCGCGGCGGGGCATCCATCGTTCGATCAATCCCGGCGGCACCCACACCTGCACGAGGACCGAGAGCAGCACGCCCAGGATGATGAAGGGCATCGACTCGATCAGGACCGAGAGCGCGAGCGTGAACCCGTCTTGCGCACGGCTCGGCAGGCGGCTCGGGAACAGCTGCGGCGCCCAGGCGTCGATCGCGAACAGCGCGGCGATCGCGACGACGCCGATCGCGGCTCCGATCAGCGCGGCGCGACCCTGCCGACGACCCGGCTGGCGACCCGAGGCCGGGACGCCGGCGACACGACCCCGCAACTCGCTACTGCGCGTCACGCTCGCTCGCACGCGCGGCCGTGCACGCCGCGCACAGCCCGAAGATGTCGACGACGTGCGCCGCCTCGGTGAATCCGTTCTGCGCCGCCATCCGGTGCGCCCACTCTTCGACGTCGCTCGCCTCGATCTCGACCGTCAGGCCGCAGGAACGGCAGATCAGGTGGTGGTGATGGCCCCTCGACTGGCAAGCCCGGTAGAGGCTCTCGCCCTCGGGGCTCTGCAGGCTGTCGGCATCCCCCTCGGCCGCAAGGTCCGCGAGCGCGCGGTAGACCGTCGCGAGGCCGATCCCCGTGCCCTCATCGCGGAGCAGCGCGTGGAGAGACTGCGCGCTGACGAAACCTCGCGATTCGTCGAGGGCGTCGCGCACGCGGTCGCGCTGCCAGGTGTTGCGCTTGGCCATGCGAGAAGTCTAGGCGTGTACCGGCTTGGAGGTTCCCGAACGCGACGTTCGGGGAATCCGCTCGCGGCGGCGCCCGATCAAGCGGCAGACCACGTAGATCACGAAAGAGATCGTCGTGATGTACGGGCTGACGGGAAGAGTCCCGGCGATCGCGAGCAGGATGCCTCCGACCGCCGAGACGAATCCGAAGGTCGCCGCCAGAACCGGAACCGCGACAGGGCCCGATGCCACGCGCATCGCGGCGGCGGCGGGCGTGACGAGGAGCGCCATCACGAGTAGTGCCCCGATGATGTGCACGCTGACCGCGACGATCAGGCCGAGCAGCAGCATGAACAGCAGCGACACGGCGGTCGTCGGCACTCCGCGCGCGGCCGCCGACTGCGGATCGAGGGAGTCGAAGCGCAGCGGGCGCCAGATCAGCACGATCCCGGCGAGAACCACGAGGCTGATGCCGATGAGCCAGCCGAGCTGGCTCGACTGCACCGAGACGATCTGGCCCGTCAGCAGGCTGAAACGATTCGCACTGCGACCGGTGTACAGCGAGAGGAACAGGATGCCCAGGCCCAGGCCGAACGGCATCAGCACCCCGATGATCGAGTTGCGATCACGGGCGCGCGCCCCCAGCCAGCCGATCAATCCCGCGGCGGCGATCGACCCGACGATCGACCCCGTGACGACATCCGCCCCGATGAGAAGGGCCGCCGCCGCGCCCGCGAAGGAGAGTTCACTGATGCCATGCACGGCGAACGCCATGTCGCGCTGCATGACGAAAACGCCGACGAGTCCCCCGACCAGCCCGAGCACGGCGCCCGCGATGACCGAGTTCGACACCAGCGCGAGGATGTCGCCGTAGTCCGCGAGTCCCCCGAACATCGCGTCCCAGATGTCGGCCCAGTTCACGACGTCCCCCCGGGGTGCGGGTGGTCGGCGTGGTGGTGATGGGTCTCGTCGGCATCCGGGGCGCCGACGACCACGAGCCGGTCCCCCGCGCGCAGCACGTAGACCTCGGTTCCGTACAGGTCCGACAACACGCGCGAGTCGAGGACCTCTTCGGGGGTGCCGAGCATGAAGCGCCCGCCCGCCAGGTACAGGATGCGGTCGACGCGGCTGAGCACGGGGTTGATGTCGTGGGTCACGAACAGCACGGCGGCGCCGGTCTCGCGCCGATGCCGATCGATCAGCGCGGTCACGGCCTGCTGATTGGCCAGATCGAGGCTCGTGAGGGGTTCGTCGCAGAGCAGCAGGCGCGGGTCGTCGGCGAGAGCCTGCCCCGCCCGCAGCCGCTGCTGTTCCCCGCCGGACAACTCCCCCACGGGCCGGTCGGCGAACGCCGTCGCGCCGACGGCTTCGATGAGTCGATCGACGCGTGCGCGGTCGGCCCGGCGAGGAATCGGAAGACCGAAGCGATGTCCGTTGACTCCCAGGGTGACGAGGTCCCGTCCCCGCAGCGACGCGTCACGGTCCAACGGGCGCTGCTGGGGGATGTAGCCGATGCGCCGGTTTCCGCGCCGTTGCACCTTCTCACCCAGCGCCGTGATCGACCCGTCGCTCAGACGATCGAGGCCCAGGATCGCGCGCAGCAACGTGGTCTTGCCGGATCCGCTCGGCCCGAGCACGGCGATGAACTCCCCCGCCTGAACCGTCAGATCCAGTCCCGACCACAGCTCTCGATCTCCACGGCGAAGCGCCGCGTTCTCGATGTGGAGCGGAGGCTCGACACTCACCCCGCGAGCGCGCCCGAGAGGGCTTCGATGTTCTGCTGCATCCACGAGATGTAAGTCTGGCCCTCCGGAAGCGTTTCCGAGAACTCCAGGACCGGAATCCCCTTCGCCGTGGCCGCGTCGATCACCTGGGTGGTCTCGGCCCCCCCGGTCTGCGCATTCGCGATCAGGATGCGCACCGAGCCCGATTCGATCAGGTTGAGTGACTCGAGCAAGGTCGCGGGCGGGACGTCCTGGCCCTCTTCGACGGCCTCGCTGAAGGCCTCGGGCGTGAGGTTGTCGAGGCCAGCGGCCGTCGTCAGGTACACCGGGACGGGCTCGGTGACGAAGACACCGGCTCCGGCATCGGATGCCTCGATCTGGGCGAGCGAAGCCTCCAACCCTTCGATCTGCGCGACGAAGTCGGCGGCGTTGGCCTCGAACGTCGCGCTGTTCCCGGGGTCGAGCTCGCTCAGCTCGCCGGCGATCGCCTCGGCGACGTGCTCGATCGTGTGCGGGTCGTACCAGACGTGTTCGTTGAAACCCTCGATGTGGTCGTGACCGGCATGCTCGTCGGCGGCATGATCGTCTTCGGCGTGGGCCGACTCTTCCGCGTGGTCGTGATCGTCGCCCTCGTCCGAGTGGCCTTCGTTTTCCGGCCAGTCGTGGGAATACTCCGCCGCGGTGATGACGTGAGCTGACGACTTGCTCGCCTCGACGAGCGAGTCCACGAACGAGTCGTACCCCCCGCCGTTCTCGATGATCAGGTCGGCTCGCGAGACCGCGAGCTGGTCTTGGGCGGTCGCCTCGAACGAGTGCGGGTCCTGGCTCGCGGAGGTGATGATCGAGGTGACGTCGATGGCATCTCCCCCGATCTGTTCGGCGATCTGGCCGTAGACGTCCGTCGAAGCGACGACCTGCACCTTGCCGTCGCCCGATGGCTCGGTCGTACCCGTACCCGCGCAACCCGCGAGAGCGAGCGCAGCGACGGCGGAGAGAGCGATCATCGGCAGAAGACGGCGGTTCAGGTTCACCCCGTCAGCCTATCCCTGATGATTATCATTATCAAATTCGATAGGCGTGATGTCACCGATCTCTCGTCGCGCACCTCCGGCGGTCCGGGGAGCGCGGGGGAGTCAGTCGAGCAGCAGCGCGGGCTCTTCGAGAACCGAGGCGATGTCGGCGATGAAACGTGAAACACCGTCGCCGTCGACGACGCGATGGTCGAACGATCCCGAGACCGTCGTCACCCAGCGCGGGCGGACCTCGCCGTCGACGACCCACGGCTTCTGACGGATCGCGCCGAGCGCGACGATGCCGACCTCACCGGGATTGATGATCGGAGTACCGGCATCGACGCCGAAGACGCCGATGTTGGTGATCGTGACCGTCCCGCCACGCTGATCCTCGGGAGTCGTCTTGCCCTCCCGCGCCGTCATGGTGAGCTTCTCGAGCGCACGCGCGAGCTCACGCGTGTTGAGCTCCTGCGCGTCCTTGATGTTCGGGACCAGCAGACCCCGCGGGGTCGCCGCCGCGATGCCGAGGTTGACGTAGTGGCGCACCCGAATCTGCGCACCCTCATCGGTGTCGACCCATGCCGCATTGACCATGGGAGTGCGGCGCACCGCCCAGATCACCGCGCGCGCCATGATCAGCAACGGCGAGACCTTGACGTCGGCGAAGTCGGGCGAGGTCTTCAGGCGCTTGACGAGCTCCATGGTGCGGGACGCGTCCACATCGACCCACACGGATACATGCGGTGCGGTGTATGCGCTGCTCGTCATCGCCGTGGCCGTAGCCTTGCGGACGCCGCGGACGGGGATGGACTCCTCGCGCGAGCCCGTCGAACCGCTGGGGGCGGGCGAACTCGCGTCCGGGGTCGGCGCATCCGGAACCGGGATCGTCTCTTCGCGCACGGCACCCCAATCGGGGGTCTCGATATTGCGGAAGACGCTCGCCTGCGAGGCGTGGCGGACGACGTCCTCGCGCGTGACCTCGCCGGCATCACCCGTGGCGGCGACATCGCCGAGATTCACACCCAGGTCGCGGGCGAGCTTGCGGATCGGCGGCTTCGCCACGACGCCGACCGATGCGGCGACCGGACGCTCGGCGGTCTTGCGACGGCGCGAGGTGACCGCCCCGCCGGTCCCGTACCCGACGAGCACGGCGCCGCCGGTTGCCTCGCCGACCTCGGTGGGGGCGGTGCTGGGCGGGGGAGCGTCGGCTCCCGCCTCACCGATGGTGATGATCGGGGCTCCCACGTTGACCGTTTCGCCCTCACTCGCGAGCAACTCGCTCACGGTGCCCGCGAACGGCGAGGGGAGTTCGACGAGCGACTTGGCGGTCTCGATCTCGACGAGGACGTCGTTGACGCTCACCTCGTCGCCCGGCGCTACCCGCCACGTCACGATCTCGGCCTCGGTCAAACCCTCGCCGACATCGGGGAGGAGAAACGTCTGCGTGCTCATGCGGGGTCCTTTCCGCGGGAACCAGGGCTCAGTATGCCAGGGCCCGGTCGACGGCCTCGAGGACGCGGTCGGCGTCGGGGAGGTATGTGCCCTCGAGCTTCGCCGGGGGGAACGGCGCGTCGAAGCCCGACACGCGCAGAACCGGCGCCTCGAGGGAGTAGAAGGCGCGCTCGGTGACCGTCGCGGCGATCTCGCTGCCGAGGCTGGTGAAGCCCGGGGCCTCTTGCGCGTAGACCATGCGGCCGGTCGATCGCACCGAGTCGAGGATCGGGGCGTAGTCGACGGGCGACAGCGAGCGCAGGTCGATGACCTCGCAGCTGACGCCCTCCGCCTCGGCGAGCACGGCGGCCTGCAGCAGGGTCGTGACCATGGCGCCGTGACCGACGAGTGTGACATCCGTGCCGCGGCGCACGAGGCGACTCTTGTGCAGACCGATCGGGGGAGAGCTCAGGTCGACCTCGCCCTTCTGCCAGTACTTGCTCTTCGGCTCGAGGAAGATCACCGGATCGTCGGAGAAGATCGCGTCCTGGATCATCCAGTACGCGTCGTTCGGTGTGGACGGGCTGACCACACGCAGGCCGGCGGTGTGCGTGAAGTACGCCTCGGGGCTCTCCTGGTGGTGCTCGATCGCGCCGATGTGTCCGCCATACGGAATGCGGATCACGACGGGCATGCTCAGCGCGCCCTGCATGCGGTTCGTGATCTTCGCGAGCTGCGAGGTGATCTGATCGAAGGCCGGGTAGACGAACCCGTCGAACTGGATCTCGCACACCGGGCGGAATCCGCCCATCGCCAGACCGATGGCGGTGCCGACGATTCCCGACTCGGCGAGCGGGGTGTCGATCACGCGGTTCGGGCCGAACTCGGCGTGCAGGCCCTCGGTGATGCGGAAGACACCCCCGAGCGGACCGATGTCCTCGCCCATCATGAGCACGCGGTCGCTACGTTCCATCGCCTTGCGCAGTCCCGCGTTGAGGGCCTTGCTGAGCGGCATGGTCTGGGGCGCGTTCATGCGTCACCCTCTTCGAACGAGGCCTCGTACTGCTTGACCCAGGCGAGTTGCTCCTCCATGAGGGGATGCGGCTCGGTGTATACGTGCTGGAACATGGACTCCACCGTCGGGAGCGGAAGGTTCGGAGTACGCAATCGGGTGTCCTCCGCGAGTGCGTGAGCCTGCTCGTCGACCTCGGCGAAGAAGACGTCGGATGCACCGCGGCCCTCGAGATATGCCCGCATGCGCATAATAGGATCGCGGCCCGCCCAGGTGGATTCTTCGTCGCCCGTGCGGTACTTCGTCGGATCGTCGCTGGTCGTGTGCGCACCCATCCGGTAGGTCATCGCCTCGATGGCTCGCGGCCCCAGGCCCGCGCGCGCTTCATCGAGCGCAGCCCTCGTGACGGCGTAGCTGGCGAGCACGTCATTGCCATCGATCTGGATGCTCGGCATGCCGTACCCGCGCCCGCGATTGACGAGCGGCGTGCGGGACTGCGTGGCAACGGGCACCGAGATCGCCCACCGGTTGTTCTGCAAGAAGAAGACCTCGGGTGTCGCGTAACTCGCGGCGAAGACCATCGCCTCGTGCACATCGCCCTGGCTCGATGCCCCGTCGCCGTAGTAGACGATCACGGCCTGGTCGCGTTCGGGATCACCCGAGCCGCTCAGCCCGTCCAGACCGAAGCCCATCGCCACACCCGTCGCGTGCAGCGTCTGCGAACCCAACACCAGCGTGTAGATGTTCGTGTTGCCGTTGCGGGGATCCTTGGGGTTCCACCCGCCGTGCGAGTGGCCGCGCATGACGCTGATGATGTCGACCAGGTCGACGCCGCGGATCATGCAGACGGCGTGCTCGCGATACGAGGGGAACACGTGATCCTGCGCGCGCGTGGCGCGAGCGGACCCGACCTGTGCCGCCTCCTGACCGAAGCTCGGCGGCCAGAGCGCGAGCTGGCCCTGGCGCTGCAGGTTGGTCGCTTCACGATCGAACGCGCGGATGACCACCATGTCGCGGTAGAAGCCCTGCAGCTCTTCCTCGGTGAGGGCGTCGATCAGGGCGAGGTAGGGCTCTGCCGACTCGGTCGGGGCGAACGTTCCGTCTGCGGCGAGTACGCGCACGACGTCGGGTGCTTCGAGCGGATCCACCTGCCCTACGCTAACGTCCGCGCCGGATGGTCTTCCGGGAGGTTTTGGACAACGGATGCCGCGACGCGTAGGACCTTATCGACAGATTCCTCTTCGCCGACCGAGATTCGCAGGCCCTCTCCCGCGAAGGGCCGCACGATCAGACCCGCCGTCTCGAAGGCCACGGCAGCATCCGCGGTCTCGGCGCCGGTCGCAAGCCAGACGAAGTTCCCCTGCGCCTCGGGCACGCGCCAGCCGAGACCCCGTAGGCCATCGAGAAGGCGATGGCGCCTCTCCACCAACTCGGCGACGCGCTCGCGCAGCACGGGTTCGGCCTCGAGGCTGGCGAGGGCCGCGGCCTCGGCCTGTGCGGTCACGGAGAGGGGGATGGCCGTGCTGCGCGCCGCGGACAGAACCGCAGCATCGCCGACCGCATAGCCGATACGCAATCCAGCGAGTCCATACGCCTTCGAGAAGGTGCGCAGCACGACGACCTGCGGGCGGTCGAGGTATCCGGTGGGGCCGAGACCGTTCACCGCGTCGGGATCGGTGACGAACTCCGCGTACGCCTCGTCGAGCAGAACCAGGAGGTCGCGGGGCAGTGCGGCGAGGAAGGCTTCGAACTCGTCGCGACGCACCGTGGGGCCGGTGGGGTTGTTCGGCGTACACACGATCACGACGCGGGTCCGCTCGGTGACGGCCGCGGCCATCGCGGCGAGATCGTGGCGTCCGTCCGCCGTGAGGGGCACCATCACGCTCGTTGCCCCCGCGACGGTCACGAGAGAGGGATAGGCCTCGAACGACCGCCAGGCGTACAGCACCTCGTCACCGGGGCCGGCGGCCGCGGCGATGAGCTGCGCGAGGATCGCCACGCTGCCCGCGGCGGCATGCACCTGATCCACCTCGACCCCGAAGCGCGCGGCGAGCACCGAGCGCAGGCGACCGGCGGTGGCGTCCGGGTACCGGTTGATGCCGGATGCCGCGGCGACCGCCTCGAGGACGCCCGGGAGGGGGCCGAAGGGGTTTTCGTTGCTGGAGAGCTTGTGGGCCGAACCATCCGCCTGCTTGCCCTGTCGATACGCGGGCAGGGCCGCGATTTCGGGGCGGAGACGCACGGGAGCGGCGGGGGAGTCGGTCACCCGACCGAGTCTACGAGGGCGGAGGGGGATGACTCACGGGCGTCCCGCGTGCGAGACTCGGCGTCATGCGATTCATCGTCCGTGTCGTCGTCAACGCGTTCGCGATCTGGGTCGTGACGCTGATCCCCGCCCTCCAGGTGAGCGTCACGCCGTTCGCCCCGGGCGAGACCCTGCAACTCGTGCTGACGCTGCTGTTGGTCGCCGCGATCTTCGCGCTCGTGAACACGATCATCGGCACCGTGCTCAAGGTCCTCGCGTTCCCGCTCTACATCCTCACGCTCGGGCTGATCTCGCTCATCATCAACGGATTCCTGCTCTGGCTCACCGCCTGGGTGACGTCGTTCTTCGGGTTCGGTCTGACCGTCGGCGACTTCTGGTGGGGCGTCCTCGCGGCGCTGATCATCGCCATCATCAACGGCATCTTCGGCATCATCCTCCGCCCGCAGCGCCAGCGTCAGCGCGACTGACGCTGCGCCGCGTACTCGGTCGCGCGCACGGATTCCGCGCGTCCCAGCCGGTCCCACAGTGGATCGACGCCCCGCACCCGCGGGTCTTGCGAGGTGTCGAGCAGGGTTCCGGTGTCGACGTAAGACGTGAGCGCGTGCGCCGGCATCGTGATGTCGTGCAGGCCGGGCAGCGGATCGGCGAGGCGCTCGACGACGAACCCTCCCGGCGCCCCTCGTTCGGTCGTCGGCAGGGGACCGGCGAGCGCGGCGACGGGATCGTCCGTGTGGCGGATCGTGACCGCCGTGACGTCCGCGGAAAGCGGCCCGGTCGTCGGTGCGCCGAATGTCACCAGCGTCTCGATGTCGTACTCGGCCTCGCGGGCGAGCCTCTCGGCCACCATCGCCCCCTGCGAGTGCGCGACGGCATGCACCGGCTCGCCGGGCGCGACGCCGGCGTCGGCCAATGCGGCGCGGACGGCGGCGCTCGACGCGGCATCCTGCCCGTCGAAGAGCGCGAGGTTCGACCGCATGTCGAAGGGCTCCGTGCCCCCGAGAGCCGCGCTCTGGGTGCCCGTGACGTAGACGACCCACTCGCGAGCACCGCCAGGCATCGCGTAGCGCTCCACGCGGATGCGCGACCCGTCGGGTCCCGAGATGCGCTTCGCCGCGTCGGCGAAGCCCGAGACGGGTGCGACGTGCACGCGGCGCAGAGGAGTCACGGCCACCTGGCCCCCTGATGCACGCGGCACGCGCGCGGGAACGGATGCCCCGGGCCCGCGTGCCGCGCCCTCTCGGACGGAACTCGCGCGCGTCGCGGCGAACTGGACGCCTGCGGCGAGCGCAAGCCCGAACGGCAGCGCCACGGCCCCGCCGGTCATGGCCGCACCCAGGCCGGCCTGCGCCCGCAATGCGGCCCCCTCCTCCCGAGCCGACAGTGCGCCGGACCGGACGAGCGTGTCGAAAACCGCGTCCGGGCGCGAGATGCCCCACAAGCGTGTTCCGAGCACGCTCGCCCGGGACTCGAGGGCCGTGTGCTCGGCGCCCCCCGGTTGCGTGAGCTGCCACGCGGAGTGCACCTCGACGAGCTCGTACAGGTCAGCCGCTTGATCGAGCGCGGCGGACAGCCTCTCGCAGTCCTCGGCGAGCGCTTCTATCCGCCGCGCCTCGCGCTCCACGTCGTGCTGCACGTCGCGCGCCTGACGGAGCCCGGGCACCGAGGCGATGAATCCCGCGGCGGCGTCGAGCGGCGCGTCCATGCAGCGGAGCCGCGCTGCCACCGCTCGTCCGTCATCGGCCGCACCTCGCAGGCTGCCGGTATCGATCACCGCGGCCCCGCTCGAACGGATGACGAGATCATCCGCCATGCGAGGCATCCTGCGTCAGCATCCACAACCGGGTGCGGAGCGCCCGGACGTCGTCGGCGAGCGTGTCCAAAGCCGTGGCGCTGGAGGATCCCCCGACCCAGAGGGCACCCGCCCTCCGCCGGAACTCCCGTGCCGCCGGACCCTCCCACGACACCCGTCGATCGAGCGCGGCGAGCGCCGTGGCCGTCCATTCCGCCTCTGCGGCGACGGCGCGAAGCAGCGTCAGCGCGGCCGTGACGAGGTCGGCGATCCAGGCATCGGATGCGTCGTAGTCGCGCTCGGGTGGCGGGGATCGGGGGTAGACGGGCGCGGGCATCGCTCCACCCTGGCAACGGGAGAAGACCACCTCCTTCCGTCCGGTGCGATCGGTGGATTGCGGCGCCCGCGCCCGAATGGGGAGGGGCTGTGCGAACCACTGCGTTGCCCGGGGGAGTGCGCCCGGACACGCAGGCGGGCAGAATGGGCTGATGACGCGGAACTTGGACGCCTCTGCGCCGTTTCGCGTCGTGTTCGTCTGCACGGGCAACATCTGCCGCTCTCCCATGGCCGAGGTCGTGTTCCGGCAGCTGGCGGATGCCTCGGGGCACGGCGCCCACGTCGCGTCCAGCAGCGCCGGAACGGGCGACTGGCACGTGGGCGAGCGCGGCGACGACCGCACGCTCGCGGCACTTCAGCGGCGCGGATACGACGGCAGCAGGCATCGCGCACGGCAGTTCACGGCGGACACCTTCGACGTCAACGACCTCGTCGTCGCGCTCGACCGGAGCCACGAGCGAATTCTCCGCGGTTGGGCACGTACGGAAGAGGACGCCGACAAGGTCGCGCTGCTGCTGGGGTTCCTCCCCAACCCCACGACTCTCGACGTTCCGGATCCGTACTACGCCGCGACCGAGATGTTCGATGACGTGCTCGGTATGATCGAGGACGCGACCCGGTCGCTCTTCCGCCAGCTCGAACCCGCACTTCGACCGGGATCGCGCACCGCCGCCTTCCCCTTCGGAGCATCCTCGTGACGTCCCTTCCCCCCCAGCCTCTGAGCCCGCTCGATGGCCGCTACCGCGGCGTCGTCGCGCCCCTCGCGGAGTACCTCTCCGAGGCGGGTCTCAACCGCGCCCGTGTCGAGGTCGAGGTGGAGTGGCTCCTGGCCCTCACCGATCGATCGCTGTTCGGCACCGCCCCGCTGGCCGAGACCGAGCGGGATGCGCTGCGCGAGCTCTACCGTTCGTTCGGCGCGGAGGAGATCGCCTGGCTGGCCGAGCGCGAGGCGATCACCCGCCACGATGTGAAGGCCGTCGAGTACCTCGTGCGCGACCGTCTGGCGACGCTCGGACTCGACCGCATCGCCGAGCTGACGCACTTCGCCGCGACGAGCGAGGACGTCAACTCGCTGGCCTACGCCTTGACCGTGCAACGTGCCGTCGAGCGTGTCTGGCTGCCGGCCCTGTCAGCGGTGCGCGAGCGCCTCGACGAGCTGGCGGTCGAGCACCGCGCGGCCCCGATGCTCTCGCGCACGCACGGTCAGCCCGCGACCCCCACGACGATGGGCAAAGAGATCGCGGTGTTCGCGGCACGCCTGGCTCGCGTCGAACGCGCGATCGGAGCATCCGAGTACCTCGGCAAGTTCTCGGGTGCGACCGGTACCTGGGCGGCGCACCTCGCGGCCGGCCCCGACGTCGACTGGCCGCTCGTGGCGCGCGAGTTCGTGGAGTCGCTCGGCATCGGTTTCAACCCGCTCACGACCCAGATCGAGTCGCACGACTGGCAGGTCGAGCTGTACGACCGCGCTCGTCATGCCGGAGGCATCCTGCACAATCTGGCGACGGATGTCTGGACGTACATCTCTCTCGGATACTTCACGCAGATCCCGATCGCGGGCGCTACGGGCTCGTCGACCATGCCGCACAAGATCAACCCGATCCGTTTCGAGAACGCCGAGGCAAACCTCGAGATCGCGGGCGCGCTGTTCGCCTCGCTGTCGCAGACGCTCGTGACGAGCCGCCTGCAGCGCGACCTGACCGACTCGTCGACGCAGCGCAACATCGGTGTCGCCTTCGGTCACTCGCTGCTCGCGCTCGACAACCTGCGCCGTGGTCTCGACGAGATCGCGCTCGCGCAGGATCTGCTCTCGGCCGATCTCGAGGCCAACTGGGAGGTTCTCGGCGAGGCCATCCAGACGGTCGTCCGTGCCGAGGTCGTCGCCGGTCGCTCCACGATCTCCGACCCCTACGCTCTGCTGAAAGAACTGACCCGGGGCCGTCGCGTGAACGCGGCGGATCTGGCTGACTTCATCCGCGGGCTCGACATCGGCGAGGAGGCACGCGCACGTCTGCTGGCGCTCACGCCCGTGACTTACACGGGTCTGGCGATGGAGCTCGTCGACCGCGAGGCCTGAGGCGCTCTCAGTCGCGGGACGCGTCCGGTTCACCGTCGGCAACGCCGTCGACGAGATCGTCGAGCAGCACAGCGCGGTCGACCGGCTTCTGCACCTGCGCGGGGTCGACCGCGAGCAGCAGCAGCGACAGCCCCAACAGGACGACGATGAAGGTCACACCGCCGATGATCGCGGTGAGCGGCAGGGCGAGAACGCCCACGCTGGCCTGGAACCCGCCGGTCGAGACGAAGGTCACGACGGCGGCGAACAGGGCGCACACGAAGGCGACACCGAGCAGCTGAACCGGTCGCATGAGCTCGCGCCGGGTGGGTCGATCCGTCATGCCGTCTCCTCCTCGCGCCGCGCGGGCGCCGTGCCGGTGTCCGCCGGGTGGGTATCCGCCGTGGCGGTCACTCCTCGGGTGGGCGAGAAACCGGCGATTCCGAGGAAGACGGCGATGATCGCCGCGTAGCCGCCGAAGATCCCTACGGCGATGGTGATCCCGGTCAGGGTGAACTCTGCATCGACGTCATCGATGCGGTAGGTCAGCGCGTACTGAGCGGGGACGAGCAGCAGGCCGAGGCCGAGCAGCACGGTGAAGACACCGACCACCAACGAGTCACGCGCCTCGGGGCGCAGGGCGGGGGAGCGGCGCTCCCGCAGGGCCCAGATGGCCTCGATCAGCCCGGTGACGAGCGCCCAGCTGATCACCACCGAGAAGAAGAAGGTCGTGGAACGCCAGACGACGATCCCGGCGAGCATCCCCGCGATGACGGACAGCGCGCCGAGCAGCAGGGGCACCGCTCGGCGCCCGGCGGGGTAGGTCAACCAGGCCGCGATCAGTTCGATCAGGCCGCTGACGATCGCGAAACCGCTGAACACCGCGAGGCCGACCGCGGCCGAATGATCGGGTGAGAAGGTCACCATGATCGCCGCGATCGCCGCGATTCCGGCGCGCGCGAGTTGCGCGTGCCGGAGCGCGAAGCGCGGCGGGCTGGCGGGCGTCGCAGTGGTGGCGGTGGACACGGTGGAACCTGGTTTCGAAACGGGGATGCATCCAGTCTAGATCGTCGGGACGCCGGTCATCCCGGGCGTGGCGCCGCGCTGCGATGCCCCGAATCGACCGAGCCGCACCGCACCTGCTGCTGGCGGAGTCAGCGGCGGCAGAATGAAGCCATGCCCATTCTCAACAAAGACATGACGCTGTGCATTTCTCTGGCGGCCCGTCCGTCCAATCTCGGCACGCGCTTCCACAACTTCCTCTACGACGAGCTCGGGCTGAACTTCGTCTACAAGGCGTTCACGACCGACGACATCACGGCTGCGATCGGGGGAGTGCGGGCACTCGGCATCCGCGGCTGCTCGGTGTCGATGCCCTTCAAAGAGGCGGTCATTCCGCTCGTCGACGCGATCGAGGCCTCGGCCGACGCGATCGAATCGGTCAACACGATCGTGAACGACGCCGGAACACTCACGGCGTCGAACACCGACTACGAGGCCGTCGAGACCCTGCTCGCCGAGCACGCGGTCGACCCGGCGCAGTCGGTCGTCGTGCGCGGGTCGGGCGGAATGGCCAAGGCCGTCGTCGCGGCGTTCCGGGGTGCGGGGTTCGATGACCTCACGGTGCTCGCCCGCAACGAGGAGGCGGGACGCGCGCTGGCCTCCACGTACGGCTATCGCTGGGTCGCCACCGACCCGGCGCCCGGCGCCGCGGTGCTGGTGAACGTCACCCCGCTCGGCATGGACGGCGCGGATGCCTCGGCACAGTCGTTCTCGGACGCTCACATCGCCGCGGCATCAACCGTGTTCGACGTGGTCGCGTTCCCGTCCGAGACGCCGCTGATCCGCGCGGCCCGACAGCGGGGCGTCGCCGTCATCTCGGGGGCCGAGGTGGTCGCTCTGCAGGCGGCGCGGCAGTTCGAGCGCTACACGGGCGTCGCGCCCACTCGTGACCAGGTCGAGCGGGCCGCGGCGTTCTCCCGCCTCCCTGCCTGACAGCACCGCCCTTCCCCCGATTGCACGCGGAATCCGTCCGCGGTTCGTCGCATCGATGGCGACTCGCGAGTCAGAAAGCGGAGCGCTCGCGCTCCAGTTTCCGTAGTCGCGGGAGGACCTCCTCGCCGTACGTCCGGAGGAACCGGTCCTGGTCGGCCCCAGGATCGTGGAAGACGAGGTGGCGGAAGCCGAGGTCAAGGTAGCGCGCGATGGCGGCGACGTGCTCCTCGACATCCGTGGACACGATGAACCTCGACGCCGCCCGCTCCAGGGGAAGCGCGTTCGCCCTCCGCTGCATCTCGATCGGGTCGTGGATGCCCATCTTCTCTTCGGCAGTCAAGGAGAGCGGACCCCAGAATCGGGTCCGCTCGAGCGCCGTTCGGCGGTCGGGGTGTAGTGAAACTTTCACCTCAATGAGAGTGTCGATGGCGGATGCCAAGCGCCCGCCCCTTTCCAGCCCCTCGACCAGAGCCGGCAGAAGCGTATCGGTGTACAGCTCCTCTGGCTTGCCGCTGGTAGTGATGTAGCCATCGGCGATGCGCCCCGCCAGTCTCGTTGCCGCCGGCCCGGACGCCCCGATGTAGACCGGCACCGGCTCAACCGGTCGGTCGTAAACGGTGGCGTCGCGCAGAGAGTAGAAGTCTCCGTCGAAGGTGACACGGTCCTCGGCCCACAGGCGCCGGATCACCGTTATCGCCTCCTTCATCCGATGGAATCGCTCAGGCCCGGCCGGCCAGTCCAAGCCGAGGGTCACCTCGTTCAATGCCTCGCCCGTCCCGACCCCGAGGATCACGCGCCCGGGGTACAGCACCCCCAACGTTCCGAACGCCTGCGCGACGACGCCGGGGTGGTACCGCAAGGTCGGCGTGAGGACAGATGTCCCGAAAACCAGGCGGTCGGTCCGTGATCCCAGTGCGCCCAGCCAGGGCAGCGCCGCCGGCGCGTGCCCACCCTCGTGCATCCAGGGCTGGAAGTGATCGGAGATGAAGACCGAATCGAAGCCCATCTGCTCGGCGAGAACCGCGTACTCCAGTAGCTGCGATGGCGCGAACTGCTCACTGGAGGCCTTGTAGCCGAACCTGAACGGTGTTTCTGGCGATTCGTGCTCGTTCCTCGGCGAGGTCTCGGCGTTCATCACCCGCTTCTCACCCACCTCGGCTCACGGCGTTCGGCGAACGCTCGGCCGCCCTCGGCGGCATCCGGGCCGGCGGCGACGAGAGCGACACGTTCGGCATCGACCGCGTGTCGAGCCTCTTCATCCGCCCGCCACGTCTCGGCGATCGCATCCCGTGCCGCGGTGACCGCCGCCGGCGAATTGCGCGCGATCCGTCTCGCCAGGGTCCGGGCGGCGTCCGCGGCTGCTCCTGCGGCGGTGACCTCGTTCACGAGACCCAGCTGATGCAGTCGCGCGACGGAGATGGGATCGCCGGTGAGCGCGAGCTCCATTGCGATGTGAAAAGGTAGGCGGTGGGGCAGCCGCAGTAGGCCCAGAGCGCCGGGAATCCGCCCACGACTGACCTCCGGCAATGCCACCCGGGCATCCACCGCCGCGACGATGAGGTCGCAGCTCAAGGCAAGCTCAAGGCCCCCTCCCAACGCCGCACCCTCCACGGCGGCGATCAGCGGCTTGGCGCGCGGGGCCTCCACCAGCCCGGCGAAGCCTCGATCCGCCACCTCCCCGAAGTCTCCGCCCTGCGCGGCAACGAGGTCGAGCCCCGCACAGAACACGCCACCGGCGCCGGTCAGGACCGCCACGTCGACAGACGAATCGGCCTCCACGGCGGACACGGCGGCGGCAAGGCCCTCTGCGACGCTCCGATTCACGGCGTTGCGCTTGGCAGGGCGATCGAGCAGGATCGTCGCGATGCGGTCAGCGACCTCGAGACGGACCAGACCGCCCGGCAGGGCCTCACTCATCCGAGGATGCCGCGGAACTGCTCGAACTGTCGCACCTCGTCGCCCCGCGTGAGGTGAGTCTGGTGGTAGATGTCGAAGAAGACCTCGTCGACCCCAGCGTCACGCAGACGGAGCACATCGTCGCGGACCTGGGCGAAGGTTCCCGATCCGAAGGGTCGCGATTCGTCCGGCAGCGCCTCCTCCTGGAGGTGGACATTGCAGCGGATGATCGATTGAAGGGCATCGACCCGGCGCCCCGCGGCCTCAGCAGCCTCTTCCATTCGTCGCCGGAAGGACAGCAGTGTTCCCACTGGCGCGCAGCAACCCATGAATCCGTCTGCGGCAGTGGCGGCGCGGGCCAGTGCGCGAGCGCTGAACGCCCCCATGAGAAGGGGCGGATGCGGCTCCTGCCGCGGTTTCGGGCCGAAGACGGAACGCCGTATCTCGACGAAACGTCCGCGGTACTCCACCTCGTCCTCCTTCCACAGCGCCTTCATCGCCCCGAGATAGTCATCGGCTACGGCACCTCGCCGCCGGAAATCACCTCCCGCTGCGGCGAACTCATCTTCAGACCACCCCGCGCCGAGCCCGACGATCAATCGGCCTCCGCTCAGCTGGTCGAGCGTGGCGAGCCTCTTTGCGAGCAGCACGGGTTGGTACAGCGGCAGGTTCAGAACGCTCACTCCGAGCCTGATCCGCGACGTGAGGGCCGCCACATAAGTGAGCACGGTCAGATGCTCGTACACCGTGTCGTACTGCTCACCCAGTGAGCCGTCCTCGGAGCCGGGGTAGGGGGTTGTGAAGTCGATCGTCTTGATGACGCGGTCGAGCGTCCACAGCGAGTCGTAGCCGACCGTTTCGGCGCGCTCGGCGACGGCGACGATATTCTCTGGCGACACTCGTACGCCGTGGTGCGGCAGGCCGAATCCGATTCTCATGCTTCTCCGTTCAGCGGATGACGACGGGTCCGGGCGGGCCTCCGGCTGTGCCGACGATCGGCAGCGGGGGTCCGCTCAGGAACCCGCGGTAGCGCCCGTCCTCAGCACACGCCTGCGACAACGCCTCCAGATCGAACATTTCGCCGAACGGCAGACCCATGTACACAATGGCGATGATATGCATCGGCTGGTAGGCGCCGGGGAACTCCGGCGGTCGAACCTCGACACCCCAGGTATCGGCGGCGACGGCAGCCACCTCGCGCTGGTGCAGCCAGGGGGCTGTATGGATGCTCAGGCCCGGGGCGTCCCCTCCTGCGTATGTGCCCCAGCCCTCCGCTCGCGCGCGGGCGAGCTTCCCGGTCCGCACGAGCAGTAAGTCTCCGGAGCGCAGCTGGACTCCTTGCCTCTCCAAGGTCTGCTCCAGGTCATCCACTGTGACGGCGCGCCCGTCTTCCAGCCAGGGCACGTCCATCGCACGGGGGAGATCGACCAGAACACATCCACCCACGAAGCGGTCGGCCAGATGCTCTGCCCCCAGTCGCGACGCGCCCTCAGCCGTGACGGCGGTCGCATCCACGCCGTTGAAGCCCTTGCCCTTGTGGAACACGTGGCCGAGGCTGTCCCAGTGGGTGGCGGAGTGAAGATGCATCACGATCGTGTCATCGGCGAAGCCGACCTCGTGCGGAAGTGGCCCACCGTTCCAAGTCTGCAGTCCGAGGCTGTGATCGGAACCTGTCGACGTTGAATAGCGGAGACAGTTGAACCGGCCATTGCGTCCGGACTGCGGCCCGTCGGGGCCAATGGGCAACGCTATCGAGACCACATCTCCACTGACGATGTCCTGCGCCGCGCCGCGGATCTGCTTCGGCGTGGCGAGGTTGGTCGTGCCGCAGTCGTCATCATCGCCCCATCGTCCCCAGTTCGACAGGCGCAGGGAGTACTCGTCGAGCACGCGCGAGAGCGCATCGGTCATGCCGCGCCGATCCGCGTGGCCGCAGCGCCCTTGAGGGCCAGGATCTCGCGAGCTTCGTCGGGCATGGCGGGACGCAGCGACAACTCGGAGAGGATGCGCACGATCTTCGCGACCTGCTCCGCGTTCGTGCGTGCCAGCTCCCCGCGTCCGAGGTACAGGCTGTCCTCGATTCCCACCCGAACATTGCCGCCGATGATAGCGCTCATGGTCGACATCGCCATCTGGTGCCTTCCGCCGGCGATGACGGAGAGCCGGTAATCGTCGCCGAAGAGCCGGTCGGCCTCGGACTTCAGATGAATCAGGTTCTCGGGACTGACCCCTATCCCGCCGAGGACGCCGAGGACGACCTGGATGAAGAAGGGGCCTGTGATCACGCCGCGGTCGCGGAAGTGCGCGAGCGTGTAGAGGTGCCCGACGTCGTAGCACTCGAACTCGAACCGCGTGCCATGACGACCGAGGGTTCCGAGGATGTGCTCGATGTCCTGGAAGGTGTTGCGGAATACATAGTCCTTCGACCCCTCCAGGAAGTCGATCTCCCACTGCTGTGCGAAGTAGTCACGCCCCTTGGCTTCGAGAATCGGATGCAGCGCGAAGTTCAGGCTGCCCATGTTGAGGCTGCACAGTTCGGGCTGGAACGTCTCCGCCGCTTCAAGTCGCTGCGCCATCGGCATGCCCGGCCCGGCTCCCGTGGAGATGTTCAGCACGGCGTCCGTCTGATCGGCCAGCGGCTCGAGGAAACGTCGGAACAGTCCGGGATCGGACGAGGGCAGACCCGTCTCGGGTTCCCGTGCGTGCAGATGGAGGACCGCGGCACCGGCTTCCACCGCTCCCAGCCCCGCCTCGAGGATCTGCTCGGGAGTGATCGGCAGGTACGGCGTCATCGACGGCGTGTGCATTGCGCCCGTCACCGCACAGGTGACGATAACGGGACGCTCACGGGCAGACACGGCCGTCACCGCTCGTAGGGCGTGAGCTTGTCGAGTTCCGGCTTCACGTGCTTCATGAACAACTCGAGATTGCGGATGACGCTTTCCTTGGGCTGCTGCGCATAGTGGAAGATGAGCACGCAGTACTCGGCTGGCAGCAGCTTCCACTGCTCGACGAATTGTTCCCGCACGGCGTCGATCGTGCCTGCGGTCCACAGGCCGCTGTCCAGGACCGACTGGACGGGGTCTGCCTCGTCCAGCGGCATACGGGGGGTGAGCGGCCGATAGAGGTTGCGATACATCTCCAGGTCGTATGCCTCGACCGCGGCGCGCGCCTGTGCGTCGGTATCGCCGATCTGCATCCAGCGCACCATCGCCATGTTTTGGCCGCGCACGACCTCGCGTCCGGCCTCCTTGGCCACGTCGACGTAGACGTCTCCGAACTGCGCGGCGCGAGCGGTGCTGGAGAAGAACGCAGGGATGAAGCCACGGCGCGCGGCGTACTCCACCGTCTCCTGACTCGCCGCCGACGCGACGAACACCGGCGGGTGCGGCTTCTGCAGCGGGGCGGGGACGACGCTCACCCGCTGGATGACACCGTTCTCGTCGACCTCCCCCGGTGCGCCCAGTCGTGAAGTGGTGGGGGCCATCCCCCACGCCTTGGCGCGCTCCGGGTGCACCGGTACCTGCCAGTAGCCGTCGTTGGTGATGCTCTCGGAGGTCCACGAGCGCAGCACAAGGTCGACGTTCTCCTCGAACATGTCACGGTTGCGCCGATCCGCCGAGGACTCCGCCGCGAGGCGGTCACCCAGCTCGATCCGCTCCTGGTCGGTCATCCCGGCGGGCGACAGTGTCGCTTCGACCCCGGCGTGCTGACCGAGGATGTCGGTCCAGCGGGCCTGGTAACCGCGGGAGAAGCCGACGAATGAACGCCCCCGTGCCAGATGGTCGATGATCGCGGTGTTCTCGGCCACGCGGAATGGGTCCTGGGAGCTCATGGTGTACCCGAGCGCCCCGATGCGGGCGTTGCGGACCTGACCTGCCCAGTAGGCGTTGAGGATGCTCGGACTCGGGGAGACCTCGTAACCCTCCGAGTGGAAGTGGTGCTCGATCGTCGAGATTCCCCAGAAGCCGAGATCGTCCGCCGCTTTGACGATGTCCGTCATTCCGTGAACGACGTCTTGGTAGAGCTCGGCGTTGCGACCGATCGGCCGCAGCGCGCCGCGTGTGGCCTCGTCCGTAGCGGGGAGAACGGGATACAGCTGGATGATGGGCTTGACCATTCCACTTCCTTCGATCTGGGCGTGGTCGTTACGTTACGGACCGACGCGGTCGTGAGCGCTGTCGCTTTGGACAGACATTCGCCCCTACGATGGCCGAATGGACAATCCCCCGGCCGACCGTCGCTCTGACGAGGTCTATCTTCAGGTGGTGTGGGAGCGCGTCTCAGCACGGGCCCCACTGTCGGAGACGCTCGATCTCGTCGCCGAGCGGATGGCCAGCGCGGTCGGTTTCACCTTCAGCGCCGTCATCCTGCCCAAAGGCGGTCAGTGGGACAAGCCGGAGTTGGCCGGCTCCTACTCGTTCCCGCAGGAGTACGCCCAGCACCTGACCGGGCTCTACGCGAACGAGCGCGCCGAGACGTTCTCCCCCACACAGCGGGCCGCGCGCAGCGGCCGGATGGTGGTGATCCGCGATATCCGGAGCGACGACGACTTCGCTCCGTGGCGCGAGTACGGGAAGCGCTTCGGATACGCCTCGCTCGTGTCGGCGCCGCTGATCATCGGCCAGAGCGTGATCGGGATCCTCAACGGCTACTGCAGCGTGCCCCGCGAGTACACCTCCTCGGAGCTGCAGACCGTTCGACGAATGGCCAGCCAGACAGCGATCGCCGTGGAGATGGCGACTCTCATCGAGCGCCAGGTCCGTGCGATCGACGATCTGACCAGCATCAACACCGAGTTGGAGCGCGAGCGACGACGCGAGGAGCTCGCCCGGATGATTCACGATCAGCTGACGCACGCTGCCGTGGCGGGGGCAGGTATCCCCCAGATCATCAGGGTGCTCGCCGATGTGACGGGCCGGGATGCCAGCTTCGTGGCGAAGGATGAGACGGTCACAGCGGTCGTCTCTGGCGATGACGCTCAGCTAACCGCTCTGAGCCGCTCCCTCTTCGACGAATCGACGCGCGCAGGCGACAGAAGGGAGCGTGACAAATCCGAGCTCCGAGCCGACCTCGGAGTGATGACGGCTCCCGTTGTCGTTGACGGCGAGCGAATCGGATTGGTGGTCGGGGCATTGCCCTCGGAGGGGCATGAGGATCTCGATCGGCGCGCCGTCGAGCACGCCGCATCCATCCTCGCCCTCGAGTCGGCGCGACAGCGCATCGCACGGGCCACCGAAGAAAGGCTCAACGCGGACTTCCTCATGGACCTGGTCAACGGCCGGGGAGGGGGTCTCGAACGGATGGAGAGCCGCGCCCAGTATCACGGCATCTCCCCCAAGGTGCCATACCGGATCATGGTGGTCGAGCTCGACGGATGGGATGCGCTCCTGCGTCGCGAGCGTCCCTCGACGCGCGTCGCGGATCAATTGCTGCAACGGCTGCTCTCTGCCATCAGCACCACGGCGAAGCTGCGGATCGCCGGTTGCCTGGTCAGTCACGTCGAAGACCGGGTGACGATCGCTGCGCCCGCCGGGGAGGAAGGCGGATACGAGGCCTTCGAGTCGGTCTTCGCCGACATGCTCTACGCGGTTATGCGGATCACACCCCAGGTCGGCCTCCAGTCCGGTCTCGGAGCTGTAGCCGAACGTCTTGACGGCTTCGCCGCCTCGCATCGTGGCGCCTTCGAGGCGCTGACGGTGCTGCAACGCATCGGCCGGCCGAACCAGATCCTCGCCTCAGAGCAGCTCGGCGTGATCGGTCTCCTGCTCACCAGCTCCCAGCCCGACGACCTGCGCCGCCTGTCTCGGCAGATCCTCGACCCGATCGCGCGGAAGGACAGCGAGTCGGGCGGCGCGCTGCTGGAAACATTGTTCTGCATGCTCGACTGCAACCTGCACCTCGCACGCACCGCGTCACGGATGTTCGTCCACATCAACACTGTCAAGTACCGGATGCGACGGCTTCAGGAGCTGTTCGATATCGACGTCAACGACCCACAGCAACTCGTGGAACTGACGATCGCGCAGATGATTCACCGCCTGGAGAACCCGATGGTGACCCGCAGGCTCGAGTGAGCGCGGATACCCCTAGGGCTGCTCCAGCGCGCCGACGCCCTCTGGCACGAAGCGCGTGTGCCGGCAGCGTCCGATCACGCGGTCACCGGCGGTGGCCTCGATCTCGAACTCCGCTCGCCGCCCTCGCGCCGACGTCAGTTCGGCGCGGACCCGCACCACTTCACCGATCTTCGCGCCGGCGAGATGGTGCAACTCGACGATCGTCCCCAGAGACGGGTGAACGCCGTGGGCACGCAGCACCGCGGCCGCAGCATCCTCGCACCATGCAACCAGGCGGGGAGTGCCGAGCACGTCGACTCCGGAGTTACCGAAGGCGGCGGCGGTGTCGCCGCCGCCGATGGTCCGGACGATCGTGGCAGTCGTCGTCGCGCTCACTGCGCCAACCACCCGCCGTCGAGCGCCAGTGCGTGACCGGTGACGAACGACGCGGCTGGTGAGCATAACCACACCGCGCCGGCCGCGATCTCCTCCGGGGTGCCGAGCCGACCGATGGGCTCACGCGCGACGTACTGTCGTCCCACGGCCTCGGGATCGTCGGGGTCCACGTCCATCCAGAACTGCTCGAGCTGCGGCGTCCGGGTGGCACCGGGGCATATCGCGTTGATGCGGAGTCCGCTCTGCGCATAGTCCAAGGCAGCCGCCCTCGTCAGGCCCACCACTCCGTGCTTGGTGGCGACGTACGCGGCCATCCCCTCCACCGCCACGAGTCCGAAAGTGGACGCCGTGTTGACGATCGCGGCGCCGGGCACGTCGCGCATCACCTGGATCTCCTCGCGCAGACACGCCCACATCGCCGTCAGGTTGAGAGCGACCAGACGGTCCCACTCCTGCCGCGTGTAATCCGCCAGTAGCGTCGGACTTCCCCCGTGCCCGGCGTTGTTGTGTGCGTAATCCAGCGTGCCGTATGACTCGATCGCGGCGCCGACCATCCTCGCCACGTCGTCATCGAGCGTCACGTCCGCCCCGCACGAAGCGTGCTTCACCGCCATCAGCGACGATGAGCTCGGCGGTCTCCTCGCCGGCAGCGCGAGCAACGTCGACGACAACCACCGCGCACCCGGCCGCGGCGAATGCTCGCGCGGAGGCGCGACCAATCCCTGAACCGGCTCCGGTGACCAGCGCGACCTTTCCGCTCATCTCCTGTGTCATTTGTTTCTCCTCGTACGTTCCGCGATCCGCAATCAGCGGATCAGGTGTCCACCGTCGACGGCGAGACCGTGTCCCGTCACGAACGACGCGGCGTCTGAACATAGCCACGCGGCCGCTTCGCCGACCTCCCGCCCGGTTCCCAGGCGACCGATGGGGTGAGAATCCACCATGGCCTGCAGCGCCACCGGATCACCCCCGGTGAACCCCCGGGGCATCGAAGTGTCGATGACACCCGGCAGCAGGGCGTTGACTCGCACACCCGCTGCGCTGAACTCCAGCGCAGCGGACTGAGTCAGGCCGAGGACGGCGTGTTTGGACGCGGCGTATGCGGACATTCGCGGGGCGCCGACCACTCCGAGCCCGGACGAGGCGTTCACGATCGAACCACCGCCGCTTTCGAGCATCGCCGGGATCTGCGCGCGCATCGCGTTCCACGTGCCCATGACGTTGACCTCCATCGTCAGGCGCATGTCCTGCTCTGAGGTCTCGAGGAGGGTTGCACCGCGCCCACCGACGCCGGCGTTGTTGAAGGCGCAATCCAGGCTGCCGAAGGCGGTCATCGCCTGTTCGACGACACGGCTCATATCGTCGACGCTGGTGACGTCAGCCACAACCGCGATCGCCCGGGCTCCCATTCGCGCCAGCCGACGGGCGGTATCCAGGGCGGAACTCTCATCTTGGTCAACGGCGACGACGGCGGCACCGCGCTCGGCGAAGACGATCGCGGCATCGGCGCCGATGCCTCGACCGGCACCGGTGATGATCGCCGTCTTGCCCGTCAGCGTTCCGAAACTCATGCCGCGTTCCTTTCTTTCGGCCTGCGAGCGCCGGCGAGAATTCGGCGCGAGCGGATGCGGAGGATGAATCCCGGGGCGCTGATCGTGACGGCGATCGCAAGGAGCATGCCCATGACCAGATCCAGTACCCAGTTGGGGCTCGCTATGCTCGCGAACGCCGCCCGGAAAGCGGCGAGGGCGAGCGCCCCGCCGACGATCCCCCAGACACTGCCGATCCCACCGGTGATGGCGATCCCCCCGATGAGTACAGCCGTCGTGGCGAAGACGAGCGGCCCGAGGCCCGGGTTGGCGACCGCCGCCGCGAGCACGAAAGCGTTGGCGGCACCCGCCAGCCCTGCGAGCATGCCGGATGTCATGAAAACGCCGACGAGAATTCCATCCGTTCGCACGCCGACGACGCGACTGGTGCGGCGGTCGGCACCCACTGCCCGTAGATCCCGGCCGACAGTCGTATACCGCAGCAGCAGCCAGGCAAAGACGAAGATGCCGAACACGACGAGCGACTGCACGGAGAACACCGAGAGCACCGGCGTGCTCAGGACCATGCTCAGCGGGATGTTGTCGATCTGAACCGTCCGACTGCCGCCGACCGTCTGCGTCAGCCCGAGCAGGATGAGGTACCCGCCGAGAGTGACGGCCATGGAGTCGATGCCGATGCGCGTGATCACCAGGCCCTGGACGAGACCGGATATCGCACCGACGAGTACCGCCGCGCCGACGCCGAGCAGTGGATTATCGGCCCCGAGCACGGCGGCGAGCATGCCGCCGAGGCCGTACATTCCGAGCACCGAGATGTCGTACTCCCCGCTCAGCACGGTCAGACCCAGGGCGAGTGCGACGAGGCCGTACGTCGCGAAAGTCTGCAGCAAGGAGTAGACCGTATAGCTCGTGACCTGCCCTCCCATCGCGAGCGGCAGCGCAATCACTGCCACCGCCCCCAGGATGACCGCGATGATCGGACTCCATACCGGGGCCCCCCAACGAGCGCGTCCGCGCACAGTCATCTCAGCCACCTCCTCCACACGTGAAGACACACGATTGCGAGGAAGACGACGATTCCTCTGACGAGCAGTTGCACACCGGTAGACAGCGCGGCCAGAAGCAGGATGTTCGAAATCACGGCGATCACGAGTGCACCGGCGACGGAGCGGTAGATGGCACCTGCGCCGCCGGCGATCGCCATGCCTCCGAGCAGGACGGCAGCGATGGCGTCCCAGGTGAAGGTCTCGCTGGTGAGCAACGTCGCGTTACGTTGCGCGGCCCCGAGAAACACTCCAGCGATCCCCGCACATGCACCGGCCCACGCGAATGCCGTCGTGGCGACGACCGTCACCCGGAGTCCCCCGGCGCGCGCCGCACGGCGGTTGGCTCCCACGAGCACGAGTTCGCGGCCCAAACGTGTGCGACGCGACCAGAGTTCGGCGGCGACGACGAGCACGACGAGCACGAAAGTCGCCACCGGTAATCCGAGAGGCGTGGCCGTGAGGAAGTCGAAGTCGACGCCACTCGGGGGATAGACCGTGGACTGACCCGTGAGCCACTGGGCGACCCCCAGCTGTAGGATCCCGAACGCGATCGTGACCACGATGGGGTTGGCTCCGAATGCTCCGATGATGGCACCCTGCATCGCGCACACGACTGTGGCGACGATGAGTGTGACGACGATGCCCCCGGGCACGCCATACGTGAGCGCGCTCAGGAAGACCATCGAACTGATCACGACCGTCGTTCCGAGCGATGTGGAGATGATGTTCCCTGAAAGCGTCACGAATGACATGCCGACTGCCACGATGCCGATGAGCGTCATGCTCGACAGGATGGCGCGCGCGTTGGCGATCGTGGCGAACCCGGGGACGAGTGAGGAGGCACCGATGACGAGACCGGCGACGATGACAACGACGACGATGAGCGGGAGCCAGCGGCGCCCGGCGGAAGCGTGATCGGTGACGGTTGCAGCGAGCCCCGCCGACTGGACGGTCATACAATGACCTCGTCGAGCGTCGCGCCGGTCATTTCCGCGAGAAGGTGGCGCGCATCGACGTCAGCGCGTGGCCGCACCGACTGCACGCGAGCGGAGAAGAGGGTGACCACCGTATCCGAGAGGTCAAGGATCTCGTCCAGCTCGCTCGAGGCGAACAGCACGCAAACGCCCTCTTCGGCCGCCGAACGGATCAGGGCGTGAATCTCCGCCCGGCCGCTCACGTCGACACCTCGCGTGGGCTCGTCAAGGAGCAACAGACGCATACCCGGCCTTTCTAGAGCGCGACCGAGGAATACCTTCTGCTGGTTGCCTCCACTCAGCCCGCGGACGGCGGATGCTCTCCGTCCCGTCAGACCGATGAGTGAAGATATCCGCTCGGTGACTGAGCGAGCGGCGGAACCGTCAATGATGCCCAGCCGCGAGATCGTGGCCAATCGGGTGGCCAATATGTTGGCGTCTACCGTCTGATCGAGGAAGAGACCTTCGTGTTTCCGATCGTTTCCGACGAACTCCACTCCCGCGTCCTGCATGGCTGTGCGCGATCGTAGCGGGACGTTCTTGCCGTCTAATTCCAGGGAGCCCTCGGCGGTGTGGCTCAGGCCTGCCAGCGCCGTGAGCAGTTCGGTGGCGCCGCTTCCGAGTTGTCCCGCGATGCCGACGATCTCTCCCGGCGCTATGTCGAGGTCGAACCCGGAGATCATCGGCAGGGAGCCGATGCCGCGTAACCGGACGGTCGGTGGCTCCGCCCTGTCGTGTCGTCTCAGAGAAACCGACGTCTCGGCGTGGGGTGCGCCGAACATGTGCGCAACGAGTTCTCGGCGTGTGAGCTCACCCACCGGCGCCGTGACGACACGCTTGCCATCGCGCAGCACAGTGACGGCGTCGCACAGTGTCAGAACCTCGCCGAGCCGGTGGGAGACGAACAGGACGCTGGTGCCCGCGTCGGCGATGTTTCTTACAGCGGCGAACACGTGTTCGATCTCCGCTTCGCTGAGGGTAGCTGTGGGCTCGTCGAGGATGAGGATCTTGGCGTCTCTGCCCAGCGCCCTCGCGATCTCAAGCAGCTGACGCTGCCCGAGCGAGAGTTCACTGACGGGCGTTGACGGATCGAGGCTTGCGAGCCCGACGCGGGCGAGGACTTCCTGCGCTCGCCGGCGGAGACGTCCGCGATGCACGATCCACGACGTTCGCCCACCGCCGAGAGCGAGGTTGTCGCTGGCGCTGAGGGCATCCACCACGCTCAGCTCCTGGTCGACGAGCGCCACGCCAGCGGCTTGGGCTGCCCGCGGATCCCGGAACTCGACCTCCTCCCCATCGATGTACATGGTCCCGACGGTGGGCGGGACGATCCCCGCGAGGATCTTGATGAGTGTGCTCTTGCCGGCGCCGTTATGACCGCACAGCCCGTGGATCTCGCCCGGGCGAAGGGCGAGATCCACGGACTGGAGCGCGGTGAAAGTTCCGTACCGCTTGGTCATCCCGACGAGGTGAAGTCGATCGTGCATGTCCGGCATCTTTGCTCCCCCTCGTAACGACTATGTTCCGGTACTGCTACGGGCAGAGACCCGCGTCGAGGATCTCCTGCGCGTTGGCCACGGTCACCCGCGTCTCAGGAGCCTGCTGTCGCTTGGGCAGCTGCTCCCCCCCGAAGTAGGAGATGACCTGCTCCACGACGAACTCGCCCTCCTCGTAGGGAGACTGCGTGGCGGTGCCGTACTGCTCGCCGGCCAAAATGGACTCGATTCCCACCTGGTAGCAGTTGGATCCGGTTACGATCAGGCCATCCGACCCGACCTCCAGGCCTGCCTGCTTTGCCGCTTGGATGATTCCGGCCGCTTGATTGTCCGCCATCCCATACGCGGCCTGGATACCGCCCTGCCCCTGGTACTGCGCGAAGAGCTGCTCTGCGATGCGCTGTGTGGTCGCCTGGTCCCAGTTACCGTCCTCGATCGCGACGATCTCGTAACCGGGATGCTCACCGATCTTCTCCTCGAAGGCCTCCATGCGTACGCCGACCTGCTCCAGGCTCTGCGTACCCGTGATAGCGATGATCTTCGCCTCCTCGAGCCCCTGCGCCTGAAGCCCCTCGATGATGTTCTCCGCGGCGAAGGTCCCGAGTGCAACATGATCCGCCTCGATGGATGCGGTGACATACTCCTCGGTCTCACCAGGCGGGTCGGACAGGTTGAAGACAGGGATGCCCGCCTGCTGTGCCCGGCTGAGCGCGGGAATCGTGGCCTGGAAGTCGACGGCGAGCAGGAGGATGAGATCGGGTGCCGCCGCGACGGCCTGCTCGAGGTTACGGACCTCGAGCTCGACGTCATAGGGGTCCTGCAGGTAAGTCACGTCGGCGCCCTGCTCCTCGAGTCCTTCGATGATCGTCGCATTGTGCGCCTTGGCCCACGGATTCACGTCGCCCGCACCTACGAGGTAGATGTCCTTGCCAGCGAGGGCGCCGCCATCGGCGGACGGAGAGGGCGCGCCGCCTGTCGACGCGCAAGCTGTCACCAGAGTGGATGTGACGACGATGGCTGCTGCAGCCAGAACTGCCCGGGTTCGGGTTCGGGAACGTTCCATGATTGAACGCCTCTCATTGTCGGTGTTGCTGTGGAATCGGCGGGCCGGCCCAGTGGGCCCTCGAGCACCGAACGCCTCTCGACAAGGACGTGTCCCGACAGTAGCCGCGTACCCGCTCGATACGTCTTGTGTAGGGAGACAAGAAGCGGCGCGCTGTTGGTCGTTGTAGACAGCGACCCCCTCATATGAAGCCACCGCGGTGTCGCACGGCTCGAATTGCGGCCGCCTTGACCCGAGTTCCGTGCTGGGCGATCGCCTCGCTCGCAACGCGAGCATCACCGCGGAGCGCGGCATCGGCGACAACGACCAGATCGCGGTTGTCCAGAAACTCCGTCCACTCCTCGCCCGTGAGCGTCGCAGACCAGACCGACGATATGTCGAGCTTGCGAAAGGCCGAGAGCAGATGAGGGGAGCCCGAGAAAGCGATGAGCGCCTCGTGGAACTGTGCGCTCGCCGCGAGAAAAGCTCCAAGATCGTGCCCTTCGCGGGCAGCTTCAAGAGCCGCAACATGACGAGACAGACTGTCGGCTCGGCCCCCCGAACTCGTGCCGTAGGCCTCCAGCACACCAACCTCCATAGCTGTGCGCGCATCGGTGATTCCGGCTATCGACTCGACCGTCAACGGCGCTGGGAAAAAGGACCCCGCCGCATCTCTCGTGACCAGGTTCTCCGCCCAGAGTCGGATGAGCGCCGAACGCACCGACGCCACCGATCCTCGCACAGCCGCCGACAGTTCGTCCGGATCCAAATGCTCGCCGACAGCGGTCCGGCGGCGCATGACCCACTCGCGCACGGCCTCGTAGACGTCCTGGTCGCTCTCCTCGGTGAAACTGCCGAGCCGTCCGCGAAAGTAGGTGAGGGGTTCGCCGGGCTGCGTACCGGCATGACGGACTCGACCAAGGAAAACCGTGTGGGTTCCACCGATCGCGGTCTCCTCCACATCGCACACGATCGTGGCGATCGCACCGTTCAACGTCGGGATGCCCTCGAAGGTCGACACCGGCACGCCGTCGAACTTGTCATCGCCCTTCTTCGCGAACCTGTATGCCAAATCGGACTGGTTGCGGGCCAATATGCTCACTCCGAAGCGACCCTCTGCCGCGATCGCGTCGTGGGTGGCGCTCGTCCGGTTGAGGCAGACGAGCATCATCGGCGGTTCTAGCGAGAGCGACGACACGGCGGAAGCCGTGGTGCCGAAAGGGCGGCCTTCGACGTGAGCGGTGATGACGGTCACCCCGGAGGCGAAGTGCCCCGCGACCGCGCGGAAGGTTTCCGTCGGCACGCCCTGCCCCACCATCGCTGACCTCGATCCTGCTGGCTGTATACCGGCATCCCGACGTTACTCGCGTGCCTGCTTGATCGGGTCTGTCCAGAACGACAACGCGTCCTGCATGCCTTGTCGTTTCAGACACTTGAGTTAGCCGTCATCCGCGCGACCGCGAAATGTGAATCGTTCGCGTCGAGCGGTTTCTCCCCCGGCTCGAAGAGCACAGCATCCAGCCGGCCGAGCAGCAAACCGCCGATCGCGGCACCGTCGTGCAATGCGAGCACAATCACCCACTCAGACAGACCCGGAGCAGCTCCCCCGCGATCCTCCTTCCCGGATACGGCGAGAACAGCGCCTCCCCAAGTCGGAGCGAAGATGACGTTGAGCACGAGGCGGGGCCGCGCCGGACGACGGACGCAGGTAGCGCTCTGCCCATCGAACTCGAGCACCTCATGCGGTCTGAGTTCCCGGACACGGCCATCGACTCGAAGCGAAAGGGAACCGTCCAGCGGCGTCAGTAGCCGACGGTGCCCAGGAAAGGCGGAGAAGGGGCCGCCGTCCGCGACTGTCGCGATGCTGACGCGCCAGTCCCATCCGCTGGGAGCGGTGCTCATGTGCGTAGCGACTTCGCTCGTCACACCGCGGCCGTTTGCCCACGGCTGGGTCGTGCGCTCGTCCGCCCGCAGTATCCTCATGCCGATCCGCGTCGAACCCGCACACCCCCACGCCACACGGCCGGAAGGGAGGGCACACCCGGCCTGTAGGCGAGATGGGACACCGAGGGAGCCTCGAGCAGTTGCAGATCGGCACGAGCTCCGACCGCCACCACTCCGATCGCGTCTTCGCCTGTGTCCCGACCGAGCGCGCGGGCTGCTCCCCGAGTTGCGGCGTCGACTGCCTCCCCCACCGAGAGGCCCATCTGTAGCACGGCGGTGGCAATGCAATAGGGCATCGAGGTGGTGAACGAGCTGCCAGGGTTACAGTTCGTGGCTATTGCCAGGGCGGCTCCGGCGTCGAGCAGCCGACGCGCCGGGGCGAGTGGCTGACGCGTCGACAGGTCGCAGGCGGGGAGGACGGTCGCGACAGTGCGCGACGCCGCGAGCATCTCGACATCGTCCGCGCTGAGGTGATTGCAGTGGTCCACGCTCGCCGCACCCAGTTCGACCGCCAGCGCGACACCACCGCTATGTCCGAGTTGGTTGCCATGCACGTGCAGGCGCAACCCCGCGTCCCGTCCGGCGAGGAGGATCTCGCGGGACTCTTCCACCGTGAATGCGCCCTCCTCACAGAAGACGTCCATGGCATCCACGAACGGGCGGACCTCGGCCAGCATTTGACCACACACCAGACGGACGTAATCCCTCCGATCGACGCCCTGGGGTACGACGTGTGCGCCGAGGAACGTCACGGTGTCGGCGACCTGCCGGGACACCTGTGCCAGCCGTCTCTCCGACGGCGCGTCCAGACCGTAGCCGGTCTTGGTCTCGAGAAAGGTCGTGCCCTGCCGTTCCGCTTCGTCGCGGATGCGCAGCGCGGCTCGGAGCAGGTTCTCGTCCGTCGCCGCCCTCGTCGCCGCCACGGTCGTGCCGATACCACCGGCGGAGTACGGTGTGCCCGCCATCCGTGACTCGAACTCGGCGGCCCTGTCGCCCGCGAACACTGTGTGCGTGTGGATGTCGACCCAGCCGGGAAGCAGCGCGCGCCCTTCCGCGTCGGTGCGAGTGTCGGCGGCAGGAGCGTCGCGGGCCGAACCGATCCAGGCGACGCGGCCGCCTTCGAGGACGATGGCCGCATCAACCAGGCGCCCCCTGTCGGTATTGGTCGTGAGCTCGCCGATGTTCGTGATCACTTCGCTCACTGCAGGGCCGCCAGTGCCTCGGCCATGATCTCAGCGGGGTCTTCACCCGACGTCAGCTTTCCGGTATCCGCCACGACGCGCCCGCCGACGACGACCCGCGCCACGTCCGTGCCGGTCGCGACGAAGACGAGCTGATCGGGTCGGGCGCCCACCGTTCGCACCGACGAGGTCCGAACTTCCACGAGATCACACGGACCGCCCACGTTCAGCGGACCGATGCGGTGTCCCAATGATCTGTACCCGTTGACCGTTGAGGCAGACAGGACATCAGCGGGGCTGAACCGGCCTCGCAGCCCGGAACGTAGCCGCTCCTGCATCTCCAGGCCACGCATTTCGAGGAAGGGGTCGACCACGGCGTTCTGGTCGGAACCGAGAGCGATGCGAGCACCGTCGGCGGCCAGCCGGTGGGCCGGGCCGATGCCGTCACCGAGATCGGCCTCGGTCGTCGGGCACATCACGACGGTCACCTCGGCAGCTCCCAGCAGCGCGATGTCCTCGTCTGTCAGATGGGTGGCGTGCACGACGCTCATTCGCTCATCCAGCACGCCTGCGTCGAACAGGATCTGTGTCGGCGAAGCGCCGTACGCCGCGAGAGAGTCCGCGTTCTCCTGCGGTTGCTCCGACAGGTGGATGTGCAGCGGGACGTCCGGGGGCAGCTCGCCCGCGATCTCGACGATCGCCTCCGGCGGCACGGCACGGACGGAGTGAAGCGCCGCACCGACACCGCGGTGACGACGCGCGAGCGCATTCCACCGATCGAGGTAGCCGCGCGCATCGCCGTCGCCGAAGCGCCGCTGCTGCGGTCCAAGCGGGCGCGCGACACCGCCGGCGAGGTAGGCGGCGTCCAGGAGGGTCAGGCGTATGCCGACACTTTCGGCCGCGGAGATGAGGGCATCCTCCATCGCGAACGGGTACGGCTCGCCATCCGGTCGGTGGTGGACGTAGTGGAACTCGCCGACCGCGGTGTAGCCAGTGACCAGCATCTCGGCGAAGACCGCACGCGCCAGCGCCTGGTACCGCTCTGGGGTCAGCGCCGCCGCCGCCGCGTACATCTTGTCGCGCCATTGCCAGAAGTCGCCGCCGTCAGCGTGGGTTCGTCCGCGCAGCACGCGATGAAAGGCATGCGAGTGAGCGTTGGCACTCCCGGGGAGCGCAGTGCCGAGGACGAGGTCTGATCCGCGCGGTTCCACTCCGATCTCCACCGCCGTTACTGCGCCACGCGCGTCCAGCCGGTACCGCACACCGTCCCGCACGCCGCTGGCATCGATCACCCTCTCGCACCAGACGCTCACAGCAGGCTCCGCAGTACACGCTCGAGCGCGGCGATGCCCGCCAGACAGTCGTCCAACTCCGCCCATTCCTCCGGTGCGTGCGATATCCCGGTGGGGTTGCGAACGAAGATCATCGCGGTCGGCACGCGATCGGCAAGGATACCGGCGTCATGCCCTGCCCCGCTGGGAAGGATCGGGGCCTCATCGAGCGTGGCTGCTACCTGCCGTGCGAGATCCGGGTCGAACCGGACCTCGGGCGTCCACGAGTCCTCATGGAACCGGTCGGCGCCCACGCGCTCGGCGATGTCGGCGACGAGGGCACGAGTGGCCTGATCCGACTCCGCCCGGGCGTCGAGCCACATCGTCACCGAGGAGGCGATCACGTTCGATCCTCCCGGGTTGGCGGAGATGCGCCCCACGGTGGCGCGGGCACCGGGATGCTCCAGTGCTGCCTCCTGCACCGACAGCACGGCCCGCGCCGCAGCGATCATCGGGTCGTCGCGTTCGCGCATGGCCGTTGCTCCGGCGTGGTTTCCCTGGCCGCTGAAGGTAAGTGTCCAGCGCCCGTGGGCAAGAATACTGCTGGCGACCGCGGTGGCCGAACCGAGTTCGATCAGGCCCCTGCCCTGCTCGACGTGCAGTTCGATGAACAGGGCGATTCGCTCCAACGCGGCCTGGTCAGGCCCCATACCGCTGGTATCGAATCCCACCCGGCGCGCCGCCTCGGCGAACGACACTCCGGCCTCGTCGGTGAGAGCCCGAGCTCGGTTCGGATCCAGTCGCCCTGTCATGAGCGCCGAGCCGAGGCAGGCGACACCGAATCTCGAACCCTCCTCCTCGGCGAAGACGATGACGGCGAGCGGACGCGACGGTCGCAACCCGGATTTTTTCAGCGCGGCCACCGCCTCGAGAGCGCTGATGACGCCGAGCGGGCCATCGAACGGTCCACCCCCGGGAACGGAGTCCAGGTGGCTACCCGTGGCGATCGCGTTGGGCCCGGGAATGCCCCACCACGCCCAGATATTGCCGTTGCGGTCGTGCTCGACATCCAGCCCCAGACGTTGGGCGCGCTCGACGAACCACGCTCTCAGTTCCATGTCGGCCGGCTGCCAGAGGGACCGTGAGTAACCACCGCGCCGCGAGTCTCGACCAATCTGCGCGATCTCCCGCATCCCGGTGAGCTGATCGCCGCTGCGCATCGTCGTGCTCATTCCCACATCGGTACCCGCAGCCCGCGCTCGCGCGCGACCTGCGCTGCACGCTCGTAACCGGCGTCGACATGGCGCATCACGCCCGATCCCGGATCGTTGGTGAGCACCCGCTCGATCTTCGCGGCGGCGAGTTCGGTGCCGTCGGCGACGACGACCTGTCCCGCATGGATGCTTCTGCCGATGCCGACACCGCCCCCGTGATGGATCGAAACCCACGTCGCGCCGCTCGCGGTGTTCAGGAGTGCGTTGAGGAGCGGCCAGTCGGCGATCGCATCGGAACCGTCCGCCATCGCTTCGGTCTCGCGATAGGGCGACGCGACCGATCCGGAGTCCAGGTGGTCGCGCCCGATGACCATGGGGGCCGAGAGCTCACCGGAGGCAACCATCTCGTTGAATCGCAGTCCGGCGAGGTGGCGCTCTTTGTAACCCAGCCAGCAGATGCGCGCCGGCAGGCCCTCGAAGTGCACCTTTTCTGCCGCTGCCGTGATCCACCGACGCAGCTTCTCGTCCTCAGGGAACAACTTCAGGATGGCCGCGTCGGTCGCCGCGATGTCGCGCGGGTCGCCCGATAGCGCTGCCCAGCGGAAGGGGCCCATGCCCTCGGCGAACAGTGGACGGATATAAGCAGGCACGAACCCCGGGAACGCGAAGGCGCGCTCGTAACCACCCAGCTGTGCCTCGGCGCGGATGGAGTTGCCGTAGTCGAAGACTTCCGCGCCGATGTCTTGGAATTCCACCATCGCCTGGACCTGCTTGGCCATCGACGCCCGTGCGCGCCGCGTGAACTCCTCGGGGTCGGCGGCGGCTGCCGACCATTCCTCCAGCGTGACACCTTCGGGAAGATAGCTCAGCGGATCGTGAGCGGAGGTCTGGTCGGTGACGATATCGACAGCCACTCCCCGGCGGAGGATAGCGGGGAAGACCTCTGCGGCGTTGCCGACCAGTCCCACCGACAGCGCGCGTCGCTCCGCCTTGGCGGCGAGGACCTGAGCGAGCGCATCGTCCAGGTCGTGGGTCATCTGATCGAGGTACCCATGGTCGACGCGCCGTGCGAGGCGGGCGGGGTCGACGTCGACGATCAGAACGGCACCGCCATTGAGTGTCACAGCGAGTGGCTGCGCGCCTCCCATACCGCCCGCTCCACCGGTCAGCGTGAGCGTCCCGGCAAGTGTCCCCCCGAACCGCTTCGCGGCGACGGCCGCGAAGGTCTCGTACGTACCTTGCAGGATGCCTTGGGTTCCGATGTAGATCCACGATCCGGCAGTCATCTGCCCGTACATGGTCAGCCCCAACGCCTCGAGACGCCGAAACTGCGGCCACGTTGCCCAATCGCCGACCAGATTCGAGTTGGCGATCAGCACGCGCGGCGCCCATTCATGGGTTCGGAAGACCCCGACCGGCTTGCCGGACTGCACCAGCAGGGTCTCGTCTGCTTCGAGCTCCTCGAGGGTGCGTACGATTGCGTCGTATGCCTCCCAGTTCCGGGCGGCCTTACCGGTGCCTCCATAGACGACCAGTTCCGCTGGGCGCTCGGCGACCTCCGGGTCCAGGTTGTTCATCAGCATCCGCAGGGGCGCTTCGGTCTGCCAGCTCTTGGCTGTCAGCGTCGCCCCGCGGGCGGCGCGGACGACTCGTTCAGAATCCGTTCGGGTCATACTTCCATCTGAACCGCTCCGTCGGGCGCGCGGGAGTCCATAGAGGAAGGCGTCGTCTCATATATGAGACGACGGTCGTCGGAACACACGCTGTGCCGCTGGCGGCCATGTTTCGAATACGGTCGCTTATGTGAGACGACGCGAGCAGGCCGATCCAGGTGCGGCGCCCTCCGCGCCTGCGGCTCGCCACGCCCTGCGTGTGCTGACCTACATGTCCCGGCAGCGAGGGCCTGTGCCGGCCGCGGTGATCGCCCGTGATCTCGACCTCCCCCGAGCGGCGACCTACCGCATCCTGGGCGCCCTGGAGGACCACGGCTATGCCGTGCACTACCCCGAGGCGCAGCGCTACGGGCTCGGCTTCGCGGCGTTCGAGCTGAGCTCCGGCTTCAGCCGTCAGGAGCCGATCACGCGGTTGAGCGCCCCGATCCTGGCCTCGATGGTGGACCGGCTCGGTGAGAGCGCTCACGTGGCCGTCCTCAGCGGTACCGACGTCATCTATCTCGTGGAGGAGCGGGCCAAACTGCGCCCAGCCCTCATCACCGAGGTCGGCGTGCGGCTTCCCAGTCACGCCACGGCGAGCGGGCGCGCGATGCTGGCCACCCTTCCTCTGGCCCAGGTACGCGCTCTGTTCGCCGATAAGGCGCCGTTCGCCACTCGACCGCACCACCGCATCCGGAGTTTGTCGGGCCTCGCACGCGAACTCATCGATGTCCGCCGCGCCGGTTATGCGACCGAGAGTGAAGAGGTCACCCCGGGCATGGCATCGGTGTCGGTCGCCGCACGCGACCATGCCGGCTGGCCTGCGGCGTGCCTCACGCTCACCTTTCCGCTTGAGCGCATCGCACCCTCGGAGTGGCCGGCGCTGGCCGGTCGGATCCGGACGTACACACGCGAGCTGGAACGGCGAATCGGCAGCGGCTGACGGGACACAGCCGAACGAGGCAGCCACATCCGCGGCGGATTTCCCTCCGGCGAGTTCCACTCAGGCAATGTGGCGTGCGCGAGGTTTCATCGCGACCTCCCTTCAGAGGTAGAGCCCCCCTCTGTCGATGTGCGTCAGCCACCGAATGGACGGCCACCGCGCGGATTGATCGGCGCCGCGTACTGATCACTGACGGCGATCACGCGGACGCCGGACTCCGGCATCCGCGCTTGTGTGCGCTGGAAGCTGGGCTTACCGGAGCCGGTTCCACCGTTGACGAGGCACTGCGAGCCGATGCGCGGCCACCTTCTCGCGGCTGCCGGCTCGATGCCCGCTCAGGCTTCAGCTCTGGAACCGTGCCATCCACCGCTCGGGTTGGGCGAGCGGCTCGAACCCGAACTTCTCGTACAGACCGTGCGCATCGGCCGTCGAGAGCATGATGCGGCGTAGCCCGAGCGGCTGCAGGTCCGCGACGACCCCCTCCATCAAGCCGACGCCGACGCCGAGACCCCGGACATCCGGGGCAACGAAGACATCGCACAGCCAGGCGAATGTCGCACCGTCTGTCACGACGCGCGCGTACGCGACCTGCGCGGCCGACTCATCGTCGATCACGGCATAGTTCCGGGATGCGTCGATCGCCGCTTCCTGCACGGAACGCGGACGCCCGAGAGCCCAGTAGGACTGCTCGCTCAGCCAGCGGTGCACGAGCTCGCGATCGATGTCGTCCGGGTCGGTCGAGAAGCGGAATCGGTCGTCCATGTCTCGAGGCTATTCCGGCCCGAGCCCCATCGGCTGCGTCTTCGCGCATGCTGGTGCATTGCCGCGACGGGCTCGGTTTCGTGCACGATGGGAACACACCTCGTTGACGGCCGGGAGGCCGAGTGGCGTTCGCAAGGAGGAACTGATGGCAGAGATCGAGAGTTTCACCCTCGACCACACCTCGGTGCTCGCACCCTACGTGCGTCGCATCGGGGTCGAGCACGGTCCCGGTGGGGGCACGATCACGAACTTCGACGTGCGGCTCGTCCAACCGAACGCGGGGGAGATCCCCACGGCCGGGCTGCACACGCTCGAGCACATGCTGGCGGGGCTGCTGCGGGATCGCATCGACGGTGTCATCGACATCTCACCCTTCGGCTGCCGCACCGGCTTCCACCTGCTGATGTGGGGAGAGCCCGAGATCGCGGACGTCGTCGCGGCGCTCACCGAGAGCCTCCGCTTCATCGCGGACGAGGCCGTCGAGGCCGACATCCCGGGGGTCTCGGCCGTCGAGTGCGGCAACTTCCGCGACCACTCGCTGCACAGCGCCCGCGAATGGGCCAAGGTCGTGCTCGACCAGGGGATCAGCCGCGACGCGTTCGCTCGCGTCGGAGTTTGAACCTGGTGCGGGTCTGAGCGCGGCGCAGATCTAGAGGATCTGGCCGATCGGCTCGCGCTTCTCGGCCTGGAAGCGGTCCTCGGTCCGGCCGCGCGCCCAATAGCCCGAGAGCGAGACCTGGCCACGATCGAGTCCGCGCTCGTCGAACAGCGCGCGCCGGAGCGCCTTCATCGATTCGCGTTCCCCGTGCGCGAAGACGTCGACCGTCCCGTCGCGCCACGTCATGCCGCGGACGCGATCGGCGAGTGTTTCGGTCGCGTGCTCAGCGTCGACGACCCAGTGCACGTCGACGCCGTGCGGCGCGTCGAGCGTGACGATGGCGTCTTCCGCGTCGACCTCGATGAAAGCGGCCCCGACGGCGTCGGCGGGCAGAGCCGCGAGCGCCGCGGCGATCGCGGGCACGGCCGACAGATCGCCGAGATAGAGGTACCAGGATGCCTCGGTGTTCGGGGCGTACCCGCCACCCGGCCCCATCAGTCGAAGCGACGCACCCGGTGCCGCCGACGCCGCCCAGGGGCCGGCCAGACCCTCGGCGCCATGCACCACGAAGTCGATGTCGAGCGTCTGCGCCTCGTGATCGACACGGTGAACCGTATATGTCCTCGTGACGATCAGGGAATCGGTGTCCGTGAACATCAGCTTGACGTACTTGTCGGTTTCCGCACGATCCTCGAACCGGGCGAATCCCGGTCCTCCGAGCGTCACGCGCACCAGGTGCGGGGTGAGCCAGGAACTCGCCACGACCGTGAGGTCGATAGCGGGTCGCGGAGAACGGCTGGACGTGCGGGATGCGAGGGCCATCCTTCGACGCTACCGCCGTCCGGCGGGAGCGGGCCGTTCGGGCACTGACGGACGAGCCAGGGCCGAATCACCCCGGCGGGTCGTCATGCTCTGAAACACAACTTCGTCGTCACCGAACTGCTGACTAACGTCGGGAGCATGACTGCCACGCCGATCCCCGTCCTGGACCTCTCGCTGCTCGACCAGGGACCGGCGGCGGCCGATCGATTCCGCGACGAACTGCGTCGCGCCACGCACGAGGTGGGCTTCTTCACCCTTGTGGGCCACGGCATTCCCGATGAGCTGCAGGCACGACTGCTGTCGACGTCCCGCGCGTTCTTCGCTCTGCCCGACGAGCAGAAGCTCGAGATCGAGAACCTGAAGTCCCCGTACTTCCGCGGCTACGCGCGCGTCGGCGGCGAGCTCACGCAGGGCAAGGTCGATTGGCGCGAGCAGATCGACATCGGCCCCGGGCGCGAGGCGCGCGAACTCGGGCCCGACGACCCCGCGTATCTGCGCCTGGAAGGCCCCAATCAGTGGCCGAGCGCCCTGCCGGAGCTGCGCACCGTCATCGAAGAGTGGCGAGACCGTCTCGAGGTGATCGGCCGCCGACTTCTCGTCGCCTGGTCCGAGGCGCTCGGCAGCGACCCCACGCAGCTTCTCGACATCTTCGAGGACGAGCCTTCCATCCACATCAAGATTGCTCGCTATCCCGGCGTGCCCGAAACGGCGAGCTCCCGCCAGGGGGTCGGGCGACACAAGGACGCGGGCGTTCTCACGCTGCTCTGGATCGAGCCGGATGCCGGAGGCCTCCAGGTCGAATACCAGGGCGAGTGGCACGACGTGCCGCCGCAGGACAGTGCGTTGATCGTCAACATCGGCGAACTGCTCGAGTGGGCGACGGACGGCTACCTGCGAGCGACCGTGCACCGCGTGATCGCTCCCACCGAGGGCTCCGAGCGCATCTCGGTTCCGTTCTTCTTCAACCCGCGTCTCGACGCTGTCGTCCCTCGGCTGGTCATGTCGCCCGAGTACCGCGCCGCTGCGCGGGGGATCGAACAGGATCCGACGAACGTCATCCACGGCTCGTACGGCGAGAACCAGCTCAAGTCGCGGCTGCGCGCGCACCCGGACGTCGCCGAGATCCACCACCCGGACCTGCTCGCGGGTACCGCCACGCGCTGACGGAGCGCCAGCTACCGTCCGTCCGCGCGCCCGCGGAAGTCGTCCATCGTCTTGTTGATGCCGAGGGCGTTCAACACGGCGTCGAAGGCCGGCACCGGCAGCATCCGGGCTCCGGGGATCAACCGCGCGAGCCGGGGCATGATGAGTTGGCGCTTGCCGCGCTCGATCGCGTCCAGGATGCGGGTCGCGACGTCCTGCTCGTCGAGGATCGGCAAGAGCCGCGGATATTTCGTCTTGACCCCCGCGAACATGCCGGTGTTGATGTAGTACGGGCAGACCACGAGCGTGCCGACGCGGCTGTGGTCCGCGGCGAGTTCGGCCCGCAGCGACTCGGTGAAACCGAAGGCGGCGAACTTGCTGGCCGAGTAGTCGGTCTGACGCGCGACACCGACGAGTCCCGCGGCGCTGGCGATCGTGACGACCGTGCCGCGGTCGCGTGCGATCATCCCGCCGAGGAATGCGCGCGTCATCCAGTAGAGGCTGAGGGTGTTGACCTCGAACGTACGCCGGATGGCATCGGGTTCCGCGTCGAGCAGTCGCTTGCCCGTCACGACGCCCGCGTTGTTGACCAGGATGTCGACCGCCCCCGTCTCGGCAGCGGCCCGGTCGACGGATTCCCGATCCGTGATGTCGACCGTCGTCGCCTCAGCGCTGCCGCCCCGCTCACGGATCTCGTCGCGAACCCGGCGTCCGCGTTCCTCGGAGAGGTCCCAGATGGTGACGCGAGCACCGCGCCCAGCGGCGCCGAGCGCCATCAGCCGTCCGATGCCGTTGCCCCCGCCGGTGATGAGCACGTGTGCGCCGGACAATTGCACGGACTTTCTCTTCACGATGGGCCTCAGTCCTCGTAGCCGATCAGCCACGGCACCCCGAAGCGATCGGTCACCCGCCCGTCGTGGGCTCCCCAGGGTCGCTCCTGCAGGGGGTCGACGACCTCGCCCCCCTCGGTGAGCGCCGCGAACCAGGTCGAGAGCGTCGCCGGGTCGGCCGTGCCGAGCAGTGAGAACATCAGGCCCGCGGTCGCGAGCGGTGCGAGCGGTGCCTCGCCGCCCGCGACATCCGAGGCGAACAGTGCGACGCGTCCACTGAGGATGCCGTGAGCCACCGCATCCGGATGTCCTTCCTCGTTGCCCATCTCGGCATACGTATGGATCTCGAGGTCACCCCCGAAGACGTCGCGGTAGAACGTCAGCGCCTCACGCGCCCGGCCGTCGAATCTGAGGTAGGGCACCAGTCCGGTCATGGTGCGAGCCTACGACTCGAGCTGGCGAACCGTCAGGGCAGATCGCGGGCGATTGCCGCGGCAGCGAACGGACTGTTCACCCGGCGGCGATATCGTGAGGTCCATGGGCAAAGTCCTCGACGCCATCGATCCGAAGCTCGCCGAATGGATGGAGGCTCAGCCCCTCTGGTTCGTCTCGACGGCGCCCCTGGCGGAGGACGGTCACGTCAACGTCTCGCCGCGCGGACACGACACCTTCTCGGTGCTCGGACCGAAAAGGGTCGGATGGGTCGACTACACCGGCAGCGGCATCGAGACGATTGCGCACCTGCGCGAGAACGGGCGCATCTGCGTCATGTTCACGTCGTTCGACGGCTGCCCCCGGATCGTTCGCCTGCACGGCACCGGCACGGTCCTGCTGCCCGGCGAGGCCGGGTTCGAAGAAGTGGTGGCACGGCATCCCGACAACCCCAGCACGCGGGCGGTCATCGCGGTCGATGTCACGCGCGTCAGCGACTCGTGCGGCTGGGGCGTGCCGGTCATGGACGTGCGCGAAGAGCGCGATCTCATCCGGCTCCACGCCGAGAAGAAAGGCCCGGACGGAATGCACGAGTACCGCGCTCAGAAGAACGCATTCAGCATCGACGGACTTCGGGGGCTCTGATCCACGATGCCCATCGTCGATAACGCCGTGTACGTGGACGGCCGCCGGATCGAGAACCCCGCGAACCTGCGCGAGACCTTCGAGTTCATGCGGGCACGGAGGGGCATGGCCTGGATCGGCCTGTTCCGGCCGACGCCCGAGGAGATCCGCCAGGTGGCAGACGAGTTCTCGCTCCACCCCCTGGCCGTCGAGGACGCGCTGACCGGTCATCAGCGCGCCAAGTTGGAGCGCTATGGGAACATCCTGTTCACCGTGCTGCGGCCCGCGCGCTACATGGATGCGACCGAGACGGTCGAGTTCGGCGAGCTGCACGTCTTCGTCGGACCCGACTTCGTGGTGACCATCCGGCATGCCGAATCACCCGACCTGGCACGCGTCCGCCATCGCCTGGAGTCACAGCCCGAGCTGCTGTCGCTCGGACCCGAGGCGGTGCTTTACGCCATCCTGGACGAGGTCGTCGACGAATACCGGCCGGTCGTGGCGGGGGTCGAGAACGACATCGACGAGATCGAAGACTCTCTGTTCGGCGGCGGGGGCGCGTCGCTCTCGCAACGCATCTACGAGCTCTCGAGCGAGGTGATCAGCTTCCAACGCGCGACCCAGCCTCTCGCCGAGATGCTGGAAGGCCTCCATCGCGGCGCCGAGAAGTACGGTGTCGACATCGAACTGCAACGCTCGCTGCGTGACGTGCACGACCACACGCTGTCGATCACCGATCGGATCGCAACGTTCCGGTCGCTGCTCGAGAACGCGCTCACCGTCAACGCCACGCTCGTGAGCGAGCGGCAGACCGACACGGCGCTCGAGCAGAACGAGCAGGTCAAGAAGATCTCGGGCTGGGCCGCCATCCTCTTCGGACCCTCGCTCGTCGGAACCGTTTACGGCATGAACTTCGACTACATGCCCGAGTTGCACTGGGTGTGGGGCTATCCCATGGCGTTGGCGATGATGGCCGCGACGAGCATCACGCTCTACGTCGTGTTCCGCAAGAAGCACTGGCTGTGACCGCCGACCCTGCCCCTGAGTCCGCGTTCACTCCCGAGTTCGCACCGCCGTGCGGGCCGGTCCGGGGCTGGGCCGACGGGCCGGTGGTTCGGGCGACCGGCATTCCGTACGCGTCCGCGCGGCGGTTCGCCGAGCCATCCGCCATCCCCGACGGGATCGAGCCGCTGGCAGCCACGGACTGGTCACCGGCCTGCCCGCAGCGCGCGATGCCGTTTCTCGACCGCGTCCTCGGCAGCACCCTCGACCAGCGGCGCCTCGACGAGAACTGCCAGCACCTGTCGATCACGATGCCCGCGGGTACAGCGCCGGGCGACGACCTGCCCGTCATGGTCTGGATCCACGGCGGCTCGTACGTTTCGGGCGCGGGCGACCTGCCGATCATGGACCCCGCCGCTCTCGTCGCGGAACAACGGGTGATCGTGGTCACCGTCACGTACCGCCTCGGACTGTTCGGTTTCCTCGGGGGAGTGCCGGGGCGTCCCGCCAACCTCGGCCTGCTGGATCAGCTCGCCGCGTTCGCGTGGGTGCAGCGCAACATCTCGGCCTTCGGGGGCGATCCGCGCCAGGTCACGGCGTTCGGGCAGTCGGCCGGCGGTGACGCGGTCGCGCACCTCATGGCGACCCCGGGTGCGGCGGGACTCTTCGCGCGCGCGATCATCCAGAGCGCGCCGCTCGGCCTGGCACGCGGGCGATCGGCGATGTCGGCAGCGATGAACGACGTCTTCGACGAGTCGCTCGGGCGAGCGGATCCGGATGCGTCGCCGGCAGACATCCTCGCAATGCAACCGTCGGTCGACCAGGCCGCATCGCGCTTCGGGCTGAAGGGCGGCATGGCGTTCGGCACGCAGTACGGGCAGGCGCCGCTGCCCGACGAGGCCGGGTTGGACGCGGCCTGGGATGCCGCGGCGCCGAGCATCGACATCCTGATCGGACACACCGCGGAAGAGGCCGCCCTGTTCCTGCCCCGCTTGCCGAGCTTGCAGGGCGTGCTGCGGATTCCGGTGCTCGGCGCGCTCGTCGGGCGGGCGGTGGTCGCCCTCGTCACGCGTCTCGTGTACGCGCGGGACAGTCGACGATTCGCGCGCCGTCACGCTCGGGCCGGCGGACGCGCGCATCACTACGTCATCAACTGGTCGGCGCCGGGCAGCGGCTGGGGCTCGGCGCACACCGTCGACCTGCCCCTGCTGTTCGGGGACGCGGATGCCTGGCGCACCGCCGACCTCGTCACGGGCACCGCGTGGGCGGACATCGACGCATCCGGTCGCCGCGTGCGCGCCGTGTGGGGTCGCTTCGCGCGGGGCGAAGACCTCGGCGAGCGTGTGAGCGTGCCGGGCGCTCTCGACGTCCGTCGCGTTCGGTAGCGCTCCGCCAGTCGGCGTGCAGCAATCGAACACCGCGTTCCGCGAGCGAGTCCAGGGGGGAACGGCCGACCGACCCGCTGGCTGCGGACGTGATGTACCCGGTCGCGCAACGACTCCTGCAGCACTGCGACGCAGTGCTACGCCTGCCGGGGGAGTCGCGGGTCGCCGACCAGGACGTCGCGATCGCCGGCCTGCGGGAGCTGCCGGTCCATACGGCCGTCGAGAACGTTCCGCCCGCCCTAGGGTGTGAAGCGTGCCAAAACTCGGGTCGCGCTGGCGACCGTTCACGCGGCAGGAACTCGCTCTCGTTCTGATCACCGCCGTGTGGGGCTCGACGTTCCTGATCGTCCACGTCGCCGTCCAGTACAGCGGCCCGTGGTTCTTCGTCGGCATGCGATTCCTGACCGCCGGGGTGATCAGCGCGGTCATCTTCGCGCGCGTTCTGCCGGGCATGCGCTGGCGAGAGATCGGCGCCGGGTCCGCGATCGGCGTGATGATCTTCCTCGGCTACGGCCTGCAGACCGTCGGGCTTCAGACGATCGACAGCAGCACATCCGCCTTCATCACGGCCCTGTACGTCCCGCTCGTCCCCGTTCTGCAGTGGATCGTCTTCCGCAAACCGCCGCGGCCGCTCACCTGGATCGGGGTGACACTGGCATTCGTCGGGCTGATTCTCGTGGCGGACCCGACGAGCGTCGGCTTCGCCTTCGGCGCGGGCGAGATCGCGACCCTCGTGAGCACGCTTCCGATCGCGGCCGAGATCATCCTCATCAGTGTGTTCGCGGGCCGGGTCGACCTGGGCCGGGTGACGGTGGTGCAGCTTCTCGTCGCCGGCCTGCTGGGGCTGGCGACCATGCCGGTCGTCGGCGAGCAGCCTCCCGCCTTCTCGTGGGTCTGGCTGAGCGCGGCCGTCGCCCTGGGAGCCGCTAGCTGCATCATCCAGCTCACGATGAACTGGGCGCAACGGTCTGTCTCTCCGACCCGGGCCACGATCATCTACGCCGGCGAACCCGTGTGGGCCGGGATCGTCGGGCGGATCGCGGGGGAGCGCCTGCCCGCGATAGCGATCCTCGGGGCGGCGTTCATCGTCGCGGGCGCGGTCGTCAGCGAGCTCGACCCGCGCAAGCGGGGCCAACCGCCGGAAGAGCGAGCGGATGACGCGGGCTCCGCCCCCGGCGAGCACCTGGACTGAGGCGCCGACGGACGGGCGGGCCGATCCCGCCCGGTTCGCGGCGCATGACGGCGTACGACGATCGCCGACGGCACCTATCGCAGCGGCTCGCCGCCGTCGTGGATCTCGCGGTCGGGCACATCGTCCACATCATCGGATGACCGGGGATCGTGCTCCACGACCCGGTCGACGTCGCTCGTCGGCACGCCCGAGGGCTCGACGTTGGCGGCGTCGAGGGCTTCCGTCGACGCCGCGCGTGGAGGCCCGTCGGACGCTGCGGTCATGCCGTCGCGCGGCGGATCCTGCTGCAGACCGATGCGATGCGCGAGGCGGCGCATCCAAGACGGCTCCCGCAGTGCGCCGCGAGCGGTCGGCTCTTCGACCTCGAGCCCGTAGTACTCGCCGATGTGGTCGACGAACTGCGCTCGGGCGGCGCGGTCGTAGGCGCGGCGCTCTCTGCTGAAGGCGACGACGGTGGACCAGCAGATCAGCAGCATCACGACGCTGAAGGGCAGAGCGATGATGATCGCCGCCGTCTGGAGAGCCTGAAGGCCCCCCGCGAGCAGCAGGGCGATCGCGAGGACCGCGCTCGTCACCGCGAAGAAGGCCCGCACCCATCGGCGTGGGTTGATCTGACCGCCGGTTGCGATCATCCCCATCACGAGCGCGCCCGAGTCCGACGACGTCACGAAGAAGACCGTGATCAGCACGATGACGCCGATCGTGAGCACGGGCGTGCCCGGAATGTACTCCAGCATCTGGAAGAGCGCCGTGTTGAGGTCGACGCTGCCGTCGGGTTGCGTGAGGGCTCCGGGGTTGGTCAGTTCGATGTACAGCGCCGATCCGCCCAGCACGCTGAACCACAGGATCGTGATGAGCGTCGGCACGATGATGACGCCCATCACGAACTGTCGCACCGTGCGGCCCCGCGAGATGCGGGCGATGAAGATGCCGACGAACGGGGCCCACGAGATCCACCATCCCCAGTAGAAGGACGTCCACCCCGCCTGCCACGCCTCACCGGCCGCGCCCTGGAAGGCGCTGACGTTGAACGACAGGCCGATGTAGTTCTGGATGTAGTTGCCGATCGACTGCACCCACTCGCGCAGCAAGAACTCCGTCTGCCCGAACACGAGCAGGTACACGACGAGCAGCCCGGCGAGGATCAGGTTGAAGGACGACAGCCACTTCATGCCCTTCGTCACGCCCGACAGCACGGATGCGAGAACCAGCACCGTGATCACGGCGATGATGCCGATCTGGACGGGCACCGTCGGCTCGAACAGACCCGCGGCATCCAATCCTGCGCTGATCTGCAGCACACCGAGGCCGAGCGACGTCGCGACACCGAAGAGCGTTCCGACGAGCGCGACGACATCGATCGCGTTGCCCCAACCGCCCTCGACCCGCTTGCCGAGGAGGGGCTCGAGCGACCAGCGGATGGAGATCGGGCGCTTGCGCCGGTGGATCGCGTACGCCAGCCCGAGCCCCACCACGACGTAGATCGACCATGCCTGCACACCCCAGTGCAGGTACGTCTGACTGAGGGCGGACTGCGCGAGCTGCTCGGGCGTTCCGGTCACACCCGGTCGGGGCGAGACGAAGTGACTCAGCGGCTCACTGACTCCGTAGAACACCAGACCGATTCCCATGCCGGCCGCGAAGAGCAGCGAGAACCATGCGCCGAGCGAGAACTCGGGCTTCTCGTCATCGGCGCCGAGACGGATGTCGCCGAACCGACTGAACCCGATGACGAGGGCGAAGGCGACGAAGAAAGCCGCGATCAGCACGTAGTACCAGTTGAAAGCGTTGATGATCGTCGACTGCACGGCGCCGAAGAACTCCTCGGCGAGGTGCGGCGCGAAGAGGGCGAAGGCGCTGAACGACAGGGCGACGACCGCAGCCGGCCAGAACACCCATCGTTTGATCGTGGAAGGGCGTCCGCCGGACGTCTCCGGCGCCGACCGTTGCGTGGTCGTCATCGTTCCAGCCTATCCAGGCGACTCCTGCGTCCTCATCGCGAACGAGAGCCACATGGTGTCGCTTCCCGGGGAGTTCAGCGAAGTCGGGCCGACGGATCGCCGCGTGGCTCGCCGACTACTCCTAGCTGTCCGCCCAGATCGCGACGACGTTCTCCTCGTCGGACGTCAACAGCCTGACCACGCGCGCGCGGTCCATCGTCACGGGTCAGACCTATGTCGGGTTCGCCTTCAGCACCTTCATCATCGCGATGCTCGTCAGCGTCCTTTTCCTGACGAACTGAACATCGCGGCAGGGAACGCCGTCTCCCGTGGATGAAGCGGGCCAGGGTGAGCTACCGAGGTCGCTCACCCTGGCCCGTCGACTTCGAACCGCGACGGCTAAACGGGGTTGCTCGCCGCGAACACGTTACGCGGGTCCCACTGCGCCTTCACGGCGCGCAGCCGATCGAGCGAAGCTCCGAACCCGAACGCACGATCCATGCCCCCGTCGAGGAACGTGAGCGCCAGCGCGTCGTGAGCCCACGGCTCGAACGCCTCGACGAACGCCGTCGCCGCTGCGAGCGCGGGGGGTACCGCCTCCGGCACGGGGGCCACCGCGATCGCGTGCACGACGTAGTCCCCGGCGAGCGCGGACACCGCCCCGCCACCTGGAACCGGTCGGGAGGCGGCGCCACCGACGTGCCTCAGCTCGGCGATGAAGAGCGCCGGATCTTCGGAGACCGCCACGAACGCCGCGACGGCCTCATCCGGCAGCGAGCCGAGCATCCGGTGACGTGTCATCGCGGGGGTCGGCTGGGGAGGATCCATGTGGACCTGGACGAGGGCAGCGGCGGGGATGCGAGCGAACGTGTCCACCTCGGGCGCGAGTTCACGCAAAGGAAGGAGCAACTCCGCTGCACGAGCATCCGACTCCAGAACCGCCCCATCGATCACGACGACCGAACGGCCGGAGAGGAAAGGCGGCAGTTCGGGCAGCGGCGGCAGATGCAGGACTCGCAGGGTCGAGGTGACCGATTCCGGCACGGAGGACGTCCAGTCCTTCCACGCCCGGCTGACCACTGGAGTGTGCGAGGCGTCCCACAGCAGCATCCCGGCGAACACGTCGGCGTAGGGAAGCAGCTCGATCTCGAGCGAGACCACGATGCCGAACGCACCCGACCCGCCGCGGACGGCCCAGAACAGGTCCTCGTTCTCCTCCGCGCTGGCACGGACGAGTGAACCGTCCGCCGTGACCATCTGGACAGCACGGACCGCGTTCACGCCCAGTCCGTGCGCTCGGGCATAGAACGAGACGCCACCGTTCAGCGAGTACCCCGCGACCGACACGTCGCCCGCGCTGCCGTGGAGGGCTGTCAGCCCATACGGGGCGGCGGCGGCGAGGACATCGTTCCAGTGCGATCCGCCCAGCACGATCGCGGTGCGGGTCTCGGGGTTCACGGTGACCCCGCGCAGGGCGGCGAGGCGAACGAGCACGACGTCCGAAAGATCGGTGTCGGCGAGCGCCGGCGCGGCGTGGCCGGTGGATTGCGGGGCGAGCCGGAGACCGGCGGCGGTCACCGCACGGACGACGGCGACGACGTCCTCCGCAGACTCGGGGGTGACGACCGCGAACGGCCGCTGTTCGACGGCCACGTTCCACGCCACACGGACGGCGTCGTAGTCGGGGTCGCCGGCGAGGACGACACGGGTGCCGAGCGCTTCGCGCAGCTTCTCGGCGCGCTCGTCGAGGGCGATATCGGTGGATGACAACATGGTGGTTACCGTTCTCTCGGATGATCTGACGGCACGACTTTGCCCGAGGCCACGACCGGCATCCATCCCAGAGATCCGGGGAGTTTCGTACCCCCAGAATCCTGGGATGGCGGCGCCGGCCCCGAGGGAGGACACTTTTTCCATGTCCATCGCCCTGGCCGCCGGACGCGCGCGCAGCGACATCGAAGTGATCTCCCGCGCGGGCCTTCCCCTGGCGGAGTTCATGGAGGAGTCCGCGAACGCCCTCCTGACCGTCGTACCGTTCATCGCGGGCTGTTTCTCGAGTACGGATCCCGCGACCTCGATGATCTCCAGCACCCACAAGCTCGGCGACCTGTACGGCAGGAACGACGCGGACGTCGACTGGGCGCGCATCGAGTACGGCGGCGAACCCGACGCGACGCACTACGACGCGGCCGCGTCCGCGGGACATGTCGCCGTGGGGATCCACGCGACGACGGGCGGCCAGGTCGAGCGCATCGAGCGCATGGCCGACCTGGTACTGCCCCGGTTCGGGTACGTCGATGAGGCGCGAGTGGTCTTCGCCGATCGCGCCGGCGTGTGGGGCACGATGTCGGTGCTGCGCGGCAGCGACGACGCCGTGTTCGACGCTCGTGAGCTGGCCTTCCTCGCGAGTGTCGCGCCGGCACTGACGCGCGGCATCCGGACAGGTCTGCTCTCCCAGTTGGCCCGCAGGCAGACGGTGCATCCGTCAGGCCCGGCGGTCATCATCTTCGATTCGTCGGATCGCATCGTGCAATCGAGCCCCGGCGCGCAGGAGCGGCTCGCGCAACTCTCCGCTCCCGGCGCCGACCCCCTGACCTACATCCAGGCGCTCGTCAGCGGCGCCCGCCGGTTCGCCTCGGGAGCCTCCCCCGCCATGCCGCGCACCCGGACGCGCACGGCGGACGGGGTCTGGCTCGTACTGCACGCTGCACCCCTCGGCGGTCTCGGCGACCGTGCCGGCGACGTGGTCGTGACGATCGAGGAAGCGCGCCCGCAGGAGGTCATCGACATCGTTGCGGCTGCTTTTGCGCTGACGATCCGGGAGCGCGAAGTCGTCGGGGCGGTGCTGCGCGGCGCAGACACCAAGGAGATCGCGGCGTCGATGCATGTGTCGCCGTACACCGTGCAGGATCACCTCAAGTCGATCTTCGAGAAGGCGGGCGTGACCAGCCGCCGTGAACTCGTGTCGCGGGTGTATTTCGATCAGTACATGCCACGAGCCGGGTCGGACCTCGCAATCGACGGCTGGTACGCGACCGTCTGATCCGTTGCGCCTTCGAGAGGCTCCATCTGTCGATCTCGCGGCGCGTGGTGAGGCGACGGGTTGACGCGCGCGTCGCGGTTCGTAATAGTTAGGTATGTGCCTAACTATTCCGATGAGGTGGACGCGGTGTTCCGCGCGCTCGCGGATCCCACCCGACGGGCGATCGTGGAGCGCTTGGCGAAGTCGCCGGCGGTGGTCTCCGAAATCTCGGCGCCGTTCTCGATGGCACTGCCCTCCCTGCTCCAGCATCTCCGCGTGCTCGAGGACGCACGCGTCATCACGTCGAGCAAGCAGGGACGCGTTCGCACGGTGACGCTCCGCCCCGGAGCCCTCGACGTCCTACACCTCTGGCTCGATGAGCGGAGGACTCCGGCGGAACGCCGGGCGGACCGCCTCGGCATCCACTTGGCTCGCACGACCTCGAAGGAGACCTGACATGACGCGCGTACGCATCGACCTCTTCTCATCGCTCGACGGGTATACCGCCGCACCCGAACCCGGATCGGAGAACCCGATGGGTGACGACTGGGGACCGTTGACGGCGGCGTACGCGGCGACCCGCACCTTCCGGCAGAAGGTGTTCGGCGAGACCGGCGGCGCGGGAACGACCGGCATCGGCGACGGGTACGCGAAAGCATTCTTCGAGGGTGTCGGCGCGGAGATCATGGGCGCGGCCATGTTCGGGCTCCACTCCCACCCCGAGGACGCGGATTGGAGAGGATGGTGGGGGGACCGGCCGCCGTTCGGCTGTCCGGTCTACGTCCTCACCCACTCCGCACCGCGAGCATCCATCCCGATGGAGGGCGGAACGACCTTTCATTTCCGCAGTGGAGCGATCGAGGATGTCCTGGCCGAGGCGACGTCATCCGCGGCGGGCCTCGACGTCAGGGTCGGCGGGGGCATCCGCACCGCACGTGACTTCTTGCGCAGCGGCCTCGTCGACGACCTTCACGTCGCGGTCGCGCCCATCGTTCTGGGTCGCGGCAACCGCGTGTGGGAAGACCTGCGCGGGCTCGAGCGCACCCACACCGTGACGACCGAGGTCGCGGAGAGCGGAACCATCCACGTCACCTTCACGCGCTAGGAACCCCCGATGAACGACCGCCGACTCGCCCACTCCGGTTTCACCCTCACCCGCGAATATCCGGTGCCCGTCGAGAACGTCTGGCGCGCGTTCGCGGAGGAAGAGCGCAGACGCGAGTGGTTCGGCGACGGCGACACATTCGATCGCAGCGTCTGGGCGTTCGACTTCCGCGTCGGCGGCCGCGACATCGACGAGGCCAAGTTCCATGGCGGCCCCGTCTCCCGCTACGAGGGCGTCTATGCCGACATCATCGAGCACGTCCGTATCGTCACGACCTACGACATGTGGCTCGACGGGGTCCATATGTCGACTTCCGTCGCCTCATTCGAGTTCGAGCCGACACCCCTCGGAACGCGACTCACTCACGTCGAGCACGGGGTGTTCTTCGACCGGTTCATCGCCGATGCCCCGCAACGCGAAGAAGGCATGCGCGGACTCCTCGAAGCTCTCGCCCACCACCTCGACTGACGCCCGCGGTCTACGCGATGTTCAGGTGGAGTCGTTTCCCTGTAGGTTCCCGCTGGAGATGACGGAAGTTGCCGCGATTCCAAGCTAGTTGGCGGTGGTCACTGACTCCGAGTTCCACGCGAAATGGCGGATTCCTACAATCGCTCGAACTCAGACACCTCGGCGTTTACCGATCTGCACACCTCCGACGGTACGAGCTCGTCGCTCGTAACCGCTGTTCTCGGAATACCGTGGCTGAGCAAAGAGAAAAGGCCGCCTTCCATCGCCGGCGTACCGGCGGTGCCGCTTCCACACGGTCTCCCATGGCCCGAAGAGTGCCCCTTAAGGTGGTGTGGCCCGCGGTGGCCGGCTCGTCGTTTGCGACGTAGGCGCGGTCACCGTGTGATCCTCCGAGAAGTCTCTTACCGCCACTCGAAGGGCATCATTACGATGACCGCACTTCATATTGTCTATCCTGCGAACGTGCTCGCTGAAGCCCTGACCGACGCGTCGCCCGATCTGATGAGCAGCCTGCTGCAGACCACGATCAACGCGCTGCTGTCCGCCGACGCGCACGCTGTCGTCGGCGCCGAATGGGAAATCCCAGCCCCGACCGCACTGCGCAACGAAACGGGTAGCGGCACCGCGACCTCGATACGCGTGTCGAGACAATCGACGTCGCCATCCCGAAACTTCGCCAGGGCACCTACTTCCCAGAATGGTTGCTCGCACGCCGCAAACGCGCCGAGACCGCGCTGATCACTGTCGCCGCGGAATGCTACCTCGCTGGGGTCTCCACCCGCCGGATGGACAAGCGCGTCAAGACTTTCGGGATCCTGACCGCTACACCGCCATCGCGCGCGCACGAGCAGTTCCGCTGGTTCGGGGGCGGCTGGGCGGTCAGCGCCGACCTGCCGACGCCCGCAGGGTTCGCCGCAGCATCCCAGTTCGTTCGCCCCGACGACGTGGTCGGATCGATCGCGTGTGGCCCCGACCTCGACGAACTCGCAGAGAGCTTGCGGCACTACGTCGACGCCGGATTCACCGACGTCGCGGTAGTGCAGGTCGGCGACGCAGCTCAGGATCGGTTCGTGTCGGAGATCGCGGGTCCGCTGCTCGAGAAGCTCCGCGCGTTGTGACGCTCAGCGCAACCGCGCTCACATGTCGATGTGCTCCGCCCGCTTCTCGCGCCATGAGTGCCACCGGGAGTTCGTCACCGCGCGACGTTCCGCGCGCGGCGTGAACACCGCGTCGTCGCCGAGCACGTCGATCAATACGCCCTGCATGGCCGCCGCCTGGTGAGCAGCCCCCACCGCGGAGAGATGAGACTCGTCGACGACTGTGAGCCGACGATCGAACGCATCGGCGGCCAACTGTACGAAGTCGGAGGTGGCTGAAAGATCCGCCGCCACCCTGACGGTGTCATCGCCTTGTACGAGGTGTTCCAGAACCAACCGGTCGGCAAACAGAACCCCCTCCACGACGGCCCAATCCACCGCGCGAGGGTCCGGCGACGCGGCAGAAGAATCCCGGATGATCCCCGTCGCGGGCCGTGACATCCATAGCGGACCCCGCTCGGCGGTGACGTGTGGGAGGAAGACCGGAGCGGTCTTGATCTCGCTCGTCTCTGCCGACGCCGCCACCGAGATCATCTCCCCGACGCCGCTCGGTCCGGTTCGACCGGTGTGTTCTGCTCCGGAGACGAGAGCAAAGCCACCATTGGTCGCACCGTGCGACAACCACGCTCCGGGCCTGACGTGCACACGCTGGAGAAGCCGCCGATTGCGGGGGTCGGGGCGCTCGTGCCACCGTGTCACCACGTGAGTGGTGCCGAGGGTCAAGAGCGCATCCGACGACTCACCCAGTCCCACTGCTACTGCCGCACTGGGCGTGTCACCGCCGGCGACCGCGACCGGAATGCCCGGCGGCAGCCCGAGGTGATCGGCGGCAGACACGGTGAGCGGCCCCAATCCCGTTCCTCCGGACAGAACAGGAGGGAGCATGTGCGGTGGGATGCCCAGAGTCTCCGCGACCGCCGGCAGCCAGAACTGGCCCCCGATGACGTCGAAACAGCCGAAGTATGACGCCTGGCTCGGGTCAATGGCGATCTGCCCGGTCAACCACCGCCCCACCACCGAACCGGTCGAGCCGAGCCAGCGTAGGCGATCGGACACCTGTGGGTGCTCACGCTGGAAGAGACTATGGGCCAGCACGATGGCGGTCGCGGGGGTGAAGGGGTTGCCGAGCCGGTCGTGGACCTCCGCCGTCAGCGCGGGCGCCGCTGCCGACACCAGCCCATCGAGGCCGGCCGCGTCGAATCTATAGCCGAGAGCGAGCGGTTCGCCCCTGTCATCGAGGGGAACCATAACCGGCGAGTTCACCGAGAGGCCGATCGCCACCGCATCCGAGCGCGCAGGGCCCAACTGGCCGATCGCCGCCACCGCGCTCGACCACCACTCGGCCGGATCGGCCCGCCCGAGTGGTGCGCCGCGACCGTGCAACGCACGACCCCGCGCGACGACTCTGCCCGAGTCATCGATCATCACGGCTTTCGTCGCCGTGGTTCCGACGTCCAGTCCGACGTACAGGGCCGCTCTCATCGCTGAGCGGCCTAAGTGCCGAGGTGGGCGCGCACGGCGTCGGTCGCACTCTGTCCGTCGTGCACGACCGCCCGAAGCGCCCGAACCATTCCTGTCGGATTGTCGGCACCCCAGACGTTGCGGCCGATCGTGAGGCCGGCAGCTCCGGCGTCAACGACCGATTCGGCGAACTGAAGAACTTCGAGGTCGGTGTCGAGCTTTGCGCCACCCGCCACCATGACGAGTCCGGGCGTTCCGTCCACGACTTCGCGAAAGCTTTCTGTCGAGCCGGTGTACCAGGTCTTGATGATGTCGACGCCGACTTCGGCTGCGGCGCGCGCAGCGTAGAGCACCGACTCTGCCGAGCCCTTCCGGTCGCCCCACAGTTCGCCGCTGGGGTAGGCGTGGCACACCGTCGGCAGGCCCACCTCGGCCGCACGTTCAGTGACACGCGCGAGCATTTCGAGCATCTGCGCCTGCATCGAGGAGCCGGCGCTGATTCCGACGGCCACCGCATCCGCACCCAAGCGCACGGCCTCATCGACGGAAGCGATCGTCGCGTCGTAGGTGAGGTGGAAGTCGACCGAGAACGTGCTCGCCTTCAAGATCCACGGTCGCGGTGCCCCGCTGCCAAACAGCACGGGGGCGATGCCTTTGGAGACGGTCACGCCATCGGGCTCGCCCGCGGCGATCTGCGCCCACGTGTCTTTGATGGCCGCAAGGCGCGGTGCCACGCCGCGGGGTACTGCCTGGTCGAGCGCGACGACGACAGCGCGACCGTCGTCGCCGAAGAGGCGGCGGAGTCGGATCGAACGGCCCAGGGCACTGCCGGCCCCGAGGGAGGGGGTGAAGGTGTCGATTGTCATGCGTTGGTTCCTCTGTGTGTGGCGACGAGGCTGCCCGTCGCGTCGATGCTGATTCGGAGATCGATCCCCTGGCGGGCGCGTTCGAGAGCCTCGTCGAGTTGTTCGATAGGTAGGTGCGCGGTGACGAGTCCATCCGCGGCAATCGCGCCGGTGCGAACGAGTTCAGCGACGCGGCGGAAGTCGTCGAGCGTGCAGGATGAGCTTCCGACGATGGTGGTTTCGTTGTAGTGAACCGAGTTGGCGGGGATACGCACCTGATCGGTCCCATCGGGGAAGCCTGCGAAGACATTCACCCGCCCTCCCGGGGCCAGCATTTGCAGATACGGTTCCATAGCGTCGGCCCGACCGACCGCGACCACCATGGTGTCGAAGCCTGCGCCTTCGGTGATCTTCGCGACACGCTCGGGAGTGACTTCCGACGGGTCCAGCGCCGCAGCGGCGCCCGATGCGAGAGCGACCTCGCGCCGGTGAGGCGCCGGATCGACCACGATGACGGTCTCCACGCCCAGAGCGCGGGCAAGTCGGAGGTGCAATTGCCCAAGTGGGCCGGCACCCACGACGAGCATCGACCGCGCCGAGTGCGCGTCGATGAGTCGCTGTCCGTTGTGCGCGCAGGCGAGTGGTTCGATCACGGCCGCGATGTCGGCGGGCGTGTCTCCGACCGGCACAAGATTTCCTGCGTGCACCGCTTCAGCCGGGATGCGGACGTATTCGGCGAATGCTCCATCGATCTGGTAGCCGAACGCTCGACGGTTGCGGCAGATGTTCCCTCGACCGCGCTGGCAGCTCGCGCACTCACCACACTGGACGAGCGGATAGACCGCGACGCGATCGCCGATGCGGAGGTTTTCGGGGAGGGCACCATCGGCCGCGACGATCTCTCCGGAGAACTCATGACCGAGTACCGAGGGGTAGACGACATTCTTGGTCTTGGTGCCATCGACGATCCTCAGGTCGGTGCCACAGATGAGCGCAGATTGCACGCGCACCAGAGCCTCGCCCGGCTGGAGAACGGGCACCGGCACGTTTTCGATGCGGAGGTCGCGAGGCGCGTGCAGAACCGCGCGCTTCATGACCTCGGGTAGTGAAGAGTTCACGCGAGCCTTTCGATTTTCGTTGGGTCGACGAGGGTGGCGGCGCCGGCGTTTTCGTGAGCGACGAGCTTCCACGACGCCGACTGGGCGAAATCCTCGAGTGTGGCCCTGTCTGCACGACTGTCGGTGATGAGTTCGAGCGGGCCTGACGGGACGAACCAATGGGTCGCCCACGTCGCGCCGAGCTTCGACGAGTCGGCGACGACCACGGGTCGGCGAGCCTGGCTGATCATTAGTCTCTTGAGTGAATTTTGCTCTGGCGTTCGAGACGAGAGGCCTCGCGACGTGTGCACGCAATCGGTGCCGATGAACGCGATGTCTGCGTAGATCGTGCTGACGACCAGTTCGGCGAAGGGTCCGAGAAACGCTTGATTGACCCTCCGGAGGGTTCCACCGGTGGAGATCACGGTCGTACCCGGCCCCGCCTCTGCGAGAACGGAGGCTACGTTGAGCCCGCTGGTGACGATCGTGAGGTCAGGAACCGTCACCAGTTCTGCCGCTATTCGCGACGTCGTGGTTCCGGCATCGAGGAAGACAGTGAGCCCGGGGCTGACCAGACTCGCCGCCGTCGCAGCGATCTCGGCCTTCGCGAGGGCGTTCGTGTCGTTGCGCTCGCTAATGGAGCGCTCGGCTCGCAGAGAGTTGATCATCGCGCCGCCGTGTGTGCGGATGACGGCGCCCGACCGCTCGAGGGTCTCGAGATCGCGGCGCACGGTGACCAGCGAGACACTCAGCTGCTCGCGGAGCACCTCTGCGCTGAGCGGACCATCACTAGTGGCGAGCAGATCGATCACTCGTCGCCGGCGCGATGTCGGCGTGGAATCAGCCATCTTGCCTTACCTCCTTGATTGAATCGATCATATCTGCTGTTCGTTTCGATCATCAAGGGTGGGTGGTGTTCCCGAGCGCCAGCCCGAGGCGGCTCCCCGCCTCCCTCAGCCATTTCGCGGGTTCGGCCAGAGCGGCCTCAGAAGAGCCCGAGAGCATGTCCAGAGCCTCCGTCGCCGAAAACTCTCCGAGGTCGGCGTCTCGAGCGATCCGCCCCGCCGCCAGCCCTGCACGAATCCCTGCGGCCCGGGCGAGTTCGGCGACGTGTGCCGGGGCCTTCCCTTCGGCGGACTGACCGTCGAAGGAGCCCTCACCAGTCACGACGATGTCTGCGTTCGCCACCGCATCGGCGAGACCGATCAGACGCCCGACATCGCGCGCCCCGGGGGTCAGCGTCGCACCCCACGTCAGCATCCCGTATCCCGCACCTCCGGCCGCTCCCGCGCCCTGCGCCGAGGGGTCTGTCGCCAGCAGACCAGCCAGACGAGACAGCGCTTGGTCCGCTCGCATCATGCCCTCTGCGTCGAGCCCCTTTTGCGGACCGAAGATCTTCGCCGCGCCTCGCGGCCCGAGAAGCGGGTTGCTCACATCGGTCAGCACGATCGCGCCTCCCGGTGGCACTGGCCGCAGAAGAGAAAGGTCGGCGTGCTCCACGGTGGCCAGGCCACGCAGCCCGCGAAGGACGAGTGCGCCGGTGCGATCGGTGAATCGGGCACCGAGGGCCGTGAGAGCGCCCATTCCGCCGTCAGTGGACGCACTCGAACCGATGCCGACCACGAGCGACGAGACCCCGTGGTCGAGGGCAGCAGCGATCGCCTCACCGAAGCCCCGCGTGTCAGCCCCCCACGGGTTCAGTAGGCCTCCCAGAACCTCGATACCGCTGGTGCGGGCGAGTTCGACCACACCGATACCGCGCGGCGACTGAGGGGTAGGAGGCAGCAGAAGCCACTCGCTGTCCACCGGCTCATGATGGGGTCCGTCCACGGTCACCGGCATGCGCAACGCTCCGCGAACCGCCATGGCGAAAGCATCGAGGGTCCCCTCGCCCCCATCGGCCATGGGGCGAAGCACGATCGTGTCGCCCGGTCTCACGCGTGTCCAACCTTCAGCCAGCGCGCGAGCGGCGTCCGACGCGCTGATCGATCCTTTGAAACTGTCTGGCGCGATAACGACCGTCTTCATGACTGACTCGCCGGTCAATCGACGGGCGTGATCGGACGCCGACCGGCGAGCACCTCGGCGACATTGCGCACAGCAAGCAGTCCCATCGCATCTCGCGTCGCGGCGCCCGCACTGCCGATGTGCGGCAGCAGCACGACGCGATCCGAGCGCCGCAGTCTCTCGTTGACGAGTGGTTCGTTCTCGTGCACGTCCAAGCCTGCACCGGCCAGTCGGCCCTCCTCCAGCGCATCAGCCAGTGCATCCTCATCAACGAGAGGTCCGCGGCCGGTGTTGATGAGATAGCTACCCTGTCGCATCGACTTGAGCCGCGCAGCATCCACCATGCCGCGGGTTTCGCTGGTCAGCGGACAGTGCAGCGTCACGACGTCGGCGGTCTCGAACAGTTCATCCAGACCAACCGGCACCACCTCGAGGGCCGCGGCTTCCGGTCCGGACGAGCGACTCCCCGTCGCGATGATGCGCGCGCCGAACGCGTGAGCGCGTCGAGCGACCGCCATACCGATGCGTCCAAGGCCAACAATGCCGACCGTAGCGCCCGCGCTCACCTGGAGACCCACCCAATCTTTCGGACCCCAGATCCACTGCTCTGCGCTGCGAATGAATCGGTCGGCCTCGACGATGCGTCGCGTCGTCGCGAGGATCAAAGCCAAGGCGAGGTCTGCCGTGGCTTCGTCTAGCACGCCAGGCGTATTCGACACGAGGATGCCGCGGCGGGCGGCCGCCTCGAGATCGATGTTGTCGACCCCTGCCGCCACGTTGGCAACGATCCGTAACTGCCCGCCTGCGGCGTCGAACAGCTCGTCGTCGATCTGCTCGGTCAGCAGCGACACGATCGCGACGGCACCGCGCGCCGAGCGCAGAAGTTCGGCACGGTCGGGCGGCGCGTCATCCAAGACGACCAGCGGAGCGAGAAGCCGCTGCGCGGCCGACATCGCGGCCGCGGTGAGCGAACGGGTGACCAGGACGTGGCTCGGAGTCATGCCAGGGCCGACGTCGCATCGACGATGTTGGCGGCCGACGCGATCCACGAGCGATCCCAGCGGCCGGCCGCAATGTCCACACGTTGTCCCTCTTCCTTCGCGGCGATCGACTCGGCCATCACAAGCACTTCCTGCATGCGTGCGGCCGGAACCACGACGATGCCGTCGGAGTCTCCAACGACGAGGTCGCCGTCGGAGACCGGAACACCGCCGATCGTGACGGTACCGTGCAACTCACCGGGTCCGCTCTTGTACGGTCCCATATGCGAGATCCCGCGGGCGAAAACCGGGAGGTGTCCGGCGGAGATCGGGTCATGATCCCGCACGGCCCCGTCTACCACGATGCCCTCGAAGCCCCGGGTGTGCGCGTACGTGGTCATGAGCTCGCCGAGGATCGCATTCGTCGTCTCGCCCCGAGCATCGACGACGAGAACATCGCCGTCGCCCCCGCGTTCGAGCGCGACGTGGACGGCGAGGTTGTCTCCCGGCCTGGTGCGCACGGTGCGCGCAGTGCCCGCCATCGACGAGCCACCGCGTGATGACAGCGAGGCTCCCACCGGCTGCAGACCTGTCGCGCCCGTCGCACGCTCGGAGCTGTCCGAGATCACTGGCGTCGGTAGCCGAGCGAAACGAGCGATGAGGTCGGATGGAACCGCGAGGGCTCGTTCGTGGATGCGGATTGTGTTCATGAATTCTCCGTGACGAGGGCTTGCGATCCAGCGGGAAAGGGTCGGTCGGCGATGGCTTCGAGAGCCGCCACAACGGTGGGGGGAAGCGGGATGCCCGAGCCCAGGCGTGTGTTGGCGTTGCGCTGCTCGATCTCACCGGGCATTAAGACTTCACTCCCTGGGGCGGCCGTCGCCTTGAGAGCGGCGACGAGCGCATCCATTCGTGCAGCGAAGTGCTCGAGGGGCTGGAAGGCGGTGATGTCTGTGAGAGTGAGGAACGCGCCGACGCCCTGTCGTTCCTCGAGATTGTCGTACAGATCGCCGACTGCCGGTCCTGAGTTGGCGCCGGAGAACATGGCGGCCATGATCTCGACCATGAGAGCGATTCCGTACCCTTTGGGCCCGCCAAAGGGGAGCACACTGCCTGCGAGCGCATCCGACGCGTTCGTTGTCGGCATGCCCTCGGCGTCGACGGCCCACCCAACGGGAATATCTTGCCCGAGTTGATCGGCGAGTATGATCTTGCCGCGAGCCACCACGCTCGTCGCCATGTCCAGGACGATCGGATCGTTCGATCCGGCGGGCACGGCGAACGTATAGGGGTTGGTGCCGAGAAAGCGTTCGCTTCCGCCCCAGGCCGCCATGGTCGCCGGCGCGTTGCCGTAGATGAATGCGGCGGCGTTGTGCTCGGTAGCACGACGAGCGAAGTACGCACCCGAACCGTAGTGGTTCGAGTTGCGCACCGCGATGCTGACGGTGCTCTGGTGGGGAAGCTTCTCAAGGGCCAGCTGCATGGCTCGCTGGAGGACGACCTGCCCCATGCCGTTGTCGCCGTCGAGAACCACCGCGCCACCGCTTTCGGAGACGACCCGGACATCAGGGCGGGTGTTAGTCAGTCCACGGACGATTCGCTCGACGTAGATCGGAATCCTGCTGACGCCGTGCGAGTCGATTCCCCGCAGGTTCGCTTCGACGAGCGAGTCTGCGATGAGTTCGGCATCGTCATCTGGAAGCCCAGCAGACCGCAGGATGGCGGCGCAGTAGGCCCGCAGTTCAGGAGCGGATACGAGGGTGGCGTCGTCGTTCACAGGCACCGCCGCATGATCTCGATCAGGTCTTGTGCGCGAGTCGGCCGCGGGTTGACAACGATGTTGCCCGACTTCATGCTCTCGGCTGCGATCTCGGGCAGGTGGTCTTCCGTAACGCCGTAATCCGATAGCGATGAGGGGGCGCCGACATCGCGCAAGAGGTCGGTGACGGCATCCACGCCCGCGTGCGCGGCCTCGCGCGTGGTCAGACTCCGAGTGTCGACGCTGAAGATGCGGGCGATCTCGGCGAACTGCCGCTGAGCGGCCACAACATTGAACCGCATGACCTCGGGAAGCAGGATGGCGATCACGTCGCCGTGCGGAATCTTCGCGTGCGCGCCGAGCGGCATGGCCATGGCGTGTGCCAGGCCGAGCCGTGTTGGCGCAAATGCGCAGGCCGCCATGGTCGCGGCGATCATCATGTCGGAGCGTGCGTCGATGTCGGCACCCTGGAACACCGCCGAGCGGAACGACCGCGCGATGAGTTCCATCGCTTTTTCCGAAAGCGCCTCGGAGATCGGCTGCGTTGCCTTGTTGACGTACGACTCCAGCGCGTGAGCGAGGGCGTCCGCACCGGTGCTGACGGTCTGTCTCGCCGGAAGGGTGAGAGTCAGGGCGGGATCGCACAGCGCGACCGCGGCTGTCATATTCCGCCCACCGACGCCGTACTTATCGTGCTTCTGCTTCTCCGAGATCACCGCCCAGATTGCGCATTCGCTTCCCGTTCCGGCAGTCGTGGGCAGCGCGATGACGGGGATGCCGCGTTCACTGGGCACGTTCAGTCCCGAATAGTCTCGGATGTGTCCGGGGTTTCGCGCCATCAGGGCGGCAGACTTGGCGGTGTCGAGCGCGCTTCCACCGCCTACGCCGACGACGACATCCGCCGAGCTGGAGCGCGCGAGCTCTGCCGCTGCCATCACGCCCTTCGCGTCGGGCTCGGGCTCGACTTCGGTGAAGATGGCCGGTTCGAGGCCTTCCTTACGCAGCAACGCCGCGACACGGTCCACAACGCCGGCGGCGACGAGCCCCGGATCAGAGACGAGGAGTACCGAGGTTCCGCCGACGGCACGGATCTCATCGGGTAACGTGGTCACGGCGCCCACGCCGAAGGAGATGCGGGTCGGCAACTCGAAGGTGAACGGTCGGTGCGAGTTCATAAAGGCTCCAGGAAGGATGCGGATGGGGTCGGAGGCGGAGTGCGTCAGGGGTGGAGGTCGTAGACGACCTTCAGACTCGTGAAGAATTCGGTCGAAGTGGCGCCGATACCGAAGGCCCCCTGACCCGACTGCGCAACGCCGCCGAAGGGGATGTGCCCCTCACTGGTCGTGCCGTGATTGATGTGCACCATCCCGGTACGAGAGGCCATGGCGGCGCGTCGCGCGGTGTACGCGTTGTCGGCGAAGACCGACGCGGTCAGGCCGTACGCAGTCTCGTTCGCTACCGCGATCGCCTCGTCGAGGTCGGATACCGGGATCACAGCGAGCACAGGCGCGAACACCTCTTCCACCGCGAGCGGGGTGCCCGGCGCCACGTCGGTAACGATGGTCGGCGCGACGAAGTAGCCGCCGTCCCCGTCGGTTCGCGCCGAGCCGTCCTCGCCGAGAAGCACGCGCGCGCCTGCGTTTCGAGCGACGGTGACGGCTTCGAGGGCGCGGTCGCGCGCGGCACGATCGACGACGGGGCCCATGACGGTCCCGGGCTCCAGACCGTGGCCCACCACGATCGTCGATGCGTGGCGCACAAGCGCCGCTTCGAGTTCTTCGCGCACCTCGGGTAGCACGATGACGCGGCTGATCGCCGTGCACCGCTGCCCGGAGGCGGTGAAGGCCGAGGTGACTATCTCCGCGGCGACATTGTCGATGTCGCGCACTTCGGCGACGATCGCGGCGTTCTTGCCGCCCATCTCCAGCTGTGTGCGCGCATTGCGACCGGCTGCGACCGCGGCGATTCCTAGGCCGACTTCGGTCGAGCCGGTGAACGTGATACCTGCGATATCGGGCGACTCCACCATGGCGGACCCTGCCTCGCGCCCCGAACCGAGGATCAGGCTGAAGGCTCCCGCGGGCAGCTTCAGCTGATCCATGATCTCGGCGATGATGACCGACGCTCCCGGCGCCTGCATCGCCGGCTTCAGCAATACCGGGCATCCGTTGACGAGCGCGGGGATCACTTTCCGCAGGGGCGTCAAGATCGGGAAGTTCCATGGTGTGATCGCCGCCACGGGACCGAGTGGTTCGCGGACGGTCAGAATCTCTGTATTCGGGCGCGTGCTGGGATAGGTGTGGCCGCCGACACGCAGGGCCTCGCCGGCCCAGAACCGGGCTTCGAAGATGGCGCGGGCTGTTTCGCCGTAAGACTCCTGCCGGGCTTTGCCCATTTCGCGCGTGGCGATGTCGGCGAGGTCGTCCTGTCGCTCTACCCAGAGTGCGAGAAAATCGTGCACGAGGTCGTGTCGCTCAGCGGCGGTCGTCACGGCGAGTGCCGGCGCGACGGCACGTGCCGCTTTCATGGCGCGCTGCACGGTGTCGGTCGACGCGAGGGCGTAGCGCGCCACGACCTCATCAGGGCGGGCGGGATCGCGAGTTTCGACGATTTTCGCAGTCGAATCTTCGACCCACGCACCAGCGGCGTAGCTCGAGCGTGGTGAGGGTGCGTCGGACATTTTCTCTTCCTTGTGTCGGATGGAGTGCGAAGTAATCAGCGGCCGACTGGCACGTAGCCGGTCAACCACTCCGCGGGTAGCAGCACGAGCTCGGGGATGACGGCCAGCAAGACCACTGCTACTACCATGACGGCGTAGTGGGGTAGGGCCGCACGCACGATCTGCTCGATGGGCAGCTTCGCGACGAACGACGTTGCGAAGAGCGAGACTCCGACCGGGGGCGTTACCAGGCCGATGGAGAGGGCCGCGACCAGGAACACGATGAAGTGAACCGGGTCGACGCCGGCCGCTAGCGCCGTCGGCATAAGAATCGGGATCGTCAGCAGGATCGCGGCGGTGATGTCCATGATGGCTCCGACGACCAGGAGGATCAGTCCGATGATCAGCATGATCATCGTCGGATCGGAGGTGATGGATGTCAGACCGGCGCTCACCCTGGCGGGAAGCCCGTCAACTGTGAAGACGAACGACGCCGCACCGGCAACCATGGCGATGAACAGGATGGTGCCCGTGGTAACACCCGACTCCACCAGCATCGCCGGAAACTGCCGAGGCTTCATGTCGCGGTAAACGAACATCGCCACGAGAACGCTGTAGACCACCGCGATAGCCGCCGCCTCGGTGGGTGTGAACAGTCCGCCGAACAGACCGAACAGTATGACGATCGGCCCGCCCATAGCGGGGATCCCCACCGCGATGACTTTGAGGCTCTGCTTCAGACTGTCCTTCGTGATCTCGCCATACTTACGGCGCACCGAGATGATGTAGTTCATGATCATCAGTACGACGATGAACACCACCGAGGGGCCGAATCCGCCGGCCAGTGCCGCACCGACGGAGACGCCCGCCGAAGAAGCGGCGATGATCATCAGGATGCTGGGCGGGATGACGGACGACAGGGTCGAAGTGACCATCGTCATTGCTGCCCCATAGGCCTTGGGGTAGCCGTGATCGGTCATCGCCTTGATCTCGATCTTGCCCAGGCTGACGACATCAGCGACCGATGACCCGGAAATCCCGCCGAAGACGGCGCTGGCCGCGATGTTGACTTGCCCCAGGCCACCGCGGAAGCGTCCGAAGATTGCGGCGGCGCCGCTGAAGATGCGCTCCGATATCCCGCCTCCCGCCATGACGTTACCTGCAAGGACGAACAGCGGCACCGCCACCAGTAGGAAGCTGTTCATAGAGCTGAACATCGACTGCGCCAGTACGTCGAGCGGCAAACCGAACAGGAGCAGGGTAGCGACGACTCCGGCCCCCAGAGCCAGCGCGAGCGGCACACCCAAGGCGAGCAGCACCACGAAAATGGAGATGAGCGTCAGACTCATCATGCGATGACCTCCCCTCGAAGAAGCCGGCGGCGCAGTCCCTTATCGAAATAGACCGCCTGAATGGTCCCGATGACCGACAGCACCGCTCCTATCGCTAGTGGCAGAGTCACCAGCCACATGTTCACACCGAGCGCAGGACTCGTCTCGCTACTGCGCATCTGCTGGATAATCAGCTCGATCGTCTTCCACGTCAGGATGCCGAAGAAGAACACCGCCGTGGCAACGGTGACGTGCAGACTCAATTTCGCCAGCCACATCGGCCCGCGCGCCACGAGCGAGGACACCCGAGGATGGGCGGCGGCCCGGAAGCCGGCCGCCATCCCCAGGAACACGCCATCCATGAAGAGGAACCGGGCAATCTCTTCCGTCCATGGCGGAGAGGTGCCGACGAGGCGCGCGACGACCTGTATCGAGAGCATCACGAGCATCCCTAGAATGCCGATCGCAAGCAGCGCTTCGACGATCCGCCATAGCCACCCGCTCTTGCCGAGCCGGTGCGCTTCAGCCATCGGCTCGATGAGCGGTTGGACCCCCGTAGTGTTCGTGCTCACCTCGCGCTCTGGATCTGACATCTCTTGACTTCTCTCTCGGTATGCGAGTCCGGGGCGCGTCAGCGGCCGAGGTACTCGAGGGTGCGGGACATGAACTCTTCGCCTACCAGCGGCTCGAACGAGGGGTACAGCTCCAGAGCGATCTCGGCGAACCGGCCTCGCGCCTCGTCGGTGAGCTCATTGATCTGAACGCCCTGCGCTTCGAGGTCAGCGAGGATCTCCTCGACCTCAGCGTCGTCGGCCTCACGCTTCCAGTCGGCGGTGTCTGCGGCCGCTTCGCGCAGCACATCCTGCACCTCGGGTGCGTATCCGTCGAACTTGTCCTTATTGAAGCCGAGCACGTATCCGTCGGAGATGTGGTTCGTCAGCGACAGGTAGTCCTGTACTTCGAAGAACTTATTGGAGACCGGCACCTCGATCGGGTTCTCCTGACCGTCGATCGTCCCGAGCTGCAGGGCCGTGTAGACCTCTTTGAAGTCCATCGGGGTGGGGTTCGCACCCAATTCTCCGAAGAACTTCACCCAGAGCTCGTTTTGCGGAACCCGGATGCGCATGCCCTCGAAATCTTCCGGCTCTTCCACCGGTGCCTTGGAGTTCGTCGTGACTCGCGGAGTGCGTGTCAGCATCGCCAGACCCGCAATCCCCTGGTCCTCGAGCGACGTCAACAGTTCCTGTCCTGGCTCACCTGCGAGGTAGTCGCTGAACTCGTCCATGTCTCCGAACAGGAAAGGAAGGCTGATGGCGTTCATGCCGGGTGCGAACGACGCGTACACCGACGTCGAGATGATCGTGGCGTCGAGCGTCCCGTTACCCAGGAGGTTCACCGCGGCGTTCTGATCGCCGTTGAAGAGCGTCCCGTCGGTGAAGACCTCGACCTGGATCGCGCCGTCGCTGAGTTCATCGGCTGCTTCTGCGAAGTGCTCGGCGGCTTGACCCACCGACGACGCCGCGGGGTCTCCCACAGCCAGCCGAATAGTGGTTGCCGGGAGCGCAGAGCCTCCCTCCGCACCGTCCGTCGCCGCGGGGCTGCTCGCGCCGCCGCAGCCTGCGAGAACGGTGGTGGCGATTCCGACGACTGCCACGCTGATCATCGCGCGATGAAGTTTCATCTCTCTCCCTTGATAGATGGTGTGATGTTGATGCGACCGGAACGGGCGTACCGGTCGCGCGGGGTTATGCCAGTGACGCTTTAACGGCAGCGGCGAGCGCTTCGTGCGCGCGCTCGAGATGGTCCAGGAGCGCTACTCGTGCCGCGTCGAGATCACGGGCGGCGAGGGCGGAACAGACCGCTCGATGCTCTTCCAAGCTGGCCGCACGCCGCCGGTCGTCCCCCACTGAGACATATCGCTTGCATCTGGCCAGTTGGCGATCGATGACGCGATATGTGCTTTGAATGCGGCTGTTTCCAGTGGCGCCGATGAGGATGCCGTGGAAGTCGTCGTCGCGCGCCAAATACTTCTGCGTGTCCGATGCAGACACCGGGATGCGGAATTCGTCGAACAGCGATCCGAGCTGCTGAAGCCGCTCGTCATCCCAATCGATGATGCGAGGAAGCCCAGCCGGCTCGAGTAGAGCACGCATCTCGGAGATCTCCTCGACATCGCGCATCCGGATCGGCGTCACGAACCAACTGGTCGATTTTCCGCGCTCGACCAGTCCCGATGCTTCTAGAAGATGGAGCGTGTCACGCACCGGAGTTCGGCTGACACCGAACTGTGCGGCGAGATCCGAATCCTTCAGTGGGCTTCCCGGAGGCAGCGAGCAGTCGACGATGACTCTCTCGAGCTCGTCGTACATTCGCGAACTCAGTTTGCGCGACACCGGTGTCAACGTTGCGGACATGAGTACAGTATGTCGTATACAGCGCACAGGCGCAAATATTCACGTATTCGCCCCCTCGTGCCCCTTCGACCTCCTGTGCGCCGGGCGTATCGGGCTCGCGGCCGGGATTGTCGCTATCGCCGCGCTGCTGCTGGGAGACGGTGAACACCACGTCGTCTTCCGGGTGGCGGCCGCGAGCCGACGGGTCTTCGCCCTTGTACCCCGGAAGCTGCGCGAGGAGCTCCTTGATCGTGCGGAAGAACCGTTCGACCGCTGCCTTGTCGGTCGGCATGTACTGCCGGGCGGGCTGCACAGAGATCCCCAGCCGCGAGCACACGCCCGCCGAAGCCCTCGCGAGCCTCGGTTCGAACCCGGACCCTAAGCCTCGATCCACCGATGAGCCTTCGGCGGGTGGCGTCGGCGTGATGGGCGCGGCGTGATCGGCTGCGGGCAGGGGTGAGTTCCGGGCGTCTCATCCCGGTTGTCCACTTCGTTCTCGGTCGTGCCGCTGGTGGCGGCGGTGGTCAGCTGGCCGCGGCCGGTGGTGGTGGTGCGTGCGTCGCGGTGAAGAGTCGGTCGAACGCGGTCTGCCAGGGCCAGGCGTCCGGCAGGTGCAGGATGATGCGGCGCGCCGTCCGTGCCAGTCGTGCCGGCACTGAGACGAGGGTGCGGCGAATCGTCGCGGTCGTTGCCCGGGCGAGCCGCCCGCCTCGGTCGGCGATGAGTCCAGCGGCGCGAGTGAGGTTGAATGCGATCACGGCGAGGACGAGCCATGCGCTGTTCGCGGTGAACACTCCCGAGGGCAGGTGAGCGAGCGGGCCCGCCTTCAGGTCCGCGTGGACCTGTTCGATGATCGCGTGCCCGCGGTGGGTCTTGTCCGCCGCGACGGTTCCCATTGTCTGCTTGTCGGTGGTGGTGAAGAACGCGTGGTGCCGCTGGTGAACGCCGACGCAGCCAGGGTCTCCAGGTGGAACGATCGGAATCGCATCGAGTGGGCGCGGTTCCAGGCCTTGAGGAGCCGCACAACGGGAGACAGGTGATAGCTGAGCACCCGGTTCCTCTCCGCGTACCAGCTCGTGCCGACCAGCGGAGCCGTGTTGATCCAAGTGCCGTCGCCGGCGGGGAGCTTGTAGACGCCGTTGCCAGCGTCGAACACCGGTGCGACGTCGACGTGACCACCCGAGTTGTAGAAGACACGAACGGCCTGTCCGCGTGTTCCCACCTGCTGGATGGACACCCCGGAGTAGGCGTTACGGATTCGGTAGATAAAGGACTTCGAGTCCCACTGGTAGGTGCTCCACGCCCCCTTCGCGTTGGAGAAAACCGCGAGCACATCCACGTCATCGAATGGACGAATGATCGTGTTCTTGGCCGAGGACCCCATCAGGTGCGTCTGACTAAACGGCAGATCTGAGGTGCTCGGAAACTTCTCCGTCAGTCGTTCATCCACTCCCCGCTTTCGTGCTGGCACCAGCGTGTCCGTCTGGTACGTCGTAGCGGTCAAGTCCGTCACGAACTGCGTGAACGCCTGAGCGGTCGTATTACTCATCGGGTTGCGTTCCTTCCGGCGGGCGCGCAGTCAGCTGACCAGCGGCGGCGTGCATCGCCATCTCGTTCTTCGGGCGCAGAAGGCGATACAGCCAGTTCGGAATCTGCGGGGTTGTGCGCCGCAGCTCGAACAGCCGCTCCTGCCAGACCAGTAGCTCCTGGCCTTCAACTTCGTCGCTCTGTGCGGTGATGCGCGACTCTATGGTCCGAGCCAAGTCTGCTCGATCTCGAGCCGCCCGTGCGGTGCTGCGGATGTACTCGAAGGCGTCCAAGAACGCCGGAAGAACCGGGAGTGCTACACCCAGCAGGAACGTGGCCAGGCTCATCCCCACCACCATGCTGATCGTGATCAGCAGCACCGTCCACGCGACACTCCCGACTCCCCACACAGTCACCGTCGCGCGGAGGAGCCGGTCCGAGTACGCGGCGTTCGCTCGCTGTGCGATGGCCACCGCCCGGGCACCGGAATTCGCCGCATCGATCGGGTACCAGTCCGCCAGACGCTGTTTCCGTACAACGCCAGGCAGCCGATCATCGGGGCCGACAAGATGGGCGATGTCCTCACGCGTCGGACCTCCCGACCGCTCGATAGTCTCCGGCATGCCGAATACGTAGTGATCGAACTCTTCCTGCACCACGGCCGCTCGCGTCATCAGTCGCGCCTCGGCCCACGCAAGTAACGTACGTCCGACGAAGAGCCATGCACCCGCGATCGCACCCATAGCAACAGCCGCCTGTGGCCAGAGAATAGCGACTACGGGTGCCGCTATGCCAATGATCAGCACGCCGAACCACCGAACGGCCTGCCACCGCTTCGCCACGGTATACAACCGTCGCTGCGCGACCAACAGTCGTAGGGCGCGCGGCGCGTTCTGGCGGTCGAGCATCGCCCCGCTCGGCCCGGGAACGTAGTCGGGGGGCGCGCTGCTGGTCATGGGTCCCGGTCTCACTTGTTGAAGAGAAGCTTCAGCTGCTCGATAGCCTTTGCATCTTCCCCGGCCGACGCATACTCCTTCGCCCTCCGTGCCCGCGTCACCGCCGTGTCCAACTTCGATAAGGCATCGCTCTTGTTCGCAGGGGACGAGCACGCAGTGAACCGCGATCCAAGTCCTGTCGGATCGTTCATCGCAGCGAGCTCGACGTCATGCATCTTCTTCAAGCTCGCGTGCAGATCCCACAGGGGCGAATAGCTTGATTCGCCATCCATGTGTTTCGCCGCGCGCATCTCCAGGTAACAGGACGACACCGGCACGTTCCGCCGGTACTTCCACACCTTGATCTGTCGGGCCAGCTTCTTCGCCGCTCCATCATGCTTCGAGTTCACACCATTGACGTACGAGTTATGGTCCTTGGGATGCGTGAGCATCCACCCATCCGCCGGATTAGCAATCCAGTAGCCCGTCGTTCCGGGATACCCCGGCACGACTTCCACCACTCCATCGGAGAACTTGCACACCACTGCCGGACGGCGCACGACCACCTCGGTGCTGGGGAACCGAGTTTTCAAGCTCGACTTGATCTTGTTCAGCATCGTCCACTCCGAATCCGGACGAACACCCTTCAAAGACACAAGGAAATCTGCGTCGCTATAGGTCCAGACGCCCGTGCCGTGCTTGAGCGATCCGATCTCGAACATCTCACGAACACCGAACTCGGCATCCAACCGATTCTCGATAGACGCTCGGTGCCCCCGCGCTGCGTCGAACTGCGTCGACGTTGGCGTGTAAAGCCCCGTCAAATCCTTCAACCATCCGACCGCTGTCTCAGCCACGCGGAACGCCTCTCCCCAGATTCCAAACTCCACCGTGCGGGAAGCCCCTGCACGGACGAACCACGCCAACGCTACGCACGACGGGTGACACCCGCCTATTCCTCAACTCGGCCACCCTCCCGGCCGGCTGGCCAAATCCACCGCAAATGTCGTATCCGACAAGTAGCCGACATCTCACCCTGGAATCCGACATCATCACGCGGAACCTACACGTTTCCCTGTCAGCCGGGCGCCATGTCGGTGAAGCGCGAGTAGTGGCCCTGGAACGCGACCGTGATGGTGTCGGTCGGGCCGTTACGGTGCTTGGCGACGATCAGGTCGGCCTCTCCCGCGCGCGGGCTGTCCTTCTCGTACGCCGACTCGCGGTGCAGCAGCACGACCATGTCGGCGTCCTGCTCGATCGAGCCCGACTCACGTAGGTCGGACAGCGCGGGCTTCTTGTCGGCCCGCTGCTCAGGGCCACGGTTCAGCTGCGAGAGCGCGATGACCGGAACGGCCAGCTCTTTCGCGAGCAGCTTGAGCGCGCGAGAGAACTCCGAGACCTCCTGCTGGCGCGATTCGACACGCTTGCCGGATGTCATGAGCTGGAGGTAGTCGATGACGACCATCTTGAGCCCCACCCGCTGTTTCAGGCGGCGGCACTTGGCGCGGATCTCGACCAGCGTCATGTTCGGGCTGTCGTCGATGTAGAGCGGTGCGTCGTTGATGCGACCGCGCGTGGCGGCGATCGTGGTCCAGTCACGCGAGTCGAGCGTGCCCTTGCGCATGCTCTGCAGCGGCACGGCGCCCTCGGCACTCATCAGACGCATCGCGATCTCGCTGCGCCCCATCTCGAGCGAGAAGAAGATCGTCGGCATATCGTGGGCGATCGCGGCTGCGCGGGCGAAGTCGAGCGCGAGCGTCGACTTACCCATGGCGGGACGCGCGGCGATGATGATCATCTGCCCGGGGTGCAGACCGTTCGTGAGCTGATCGAGACCCGAGAAGCCGGTCGGGATGCCGGTCATCTGTCCGTCGCGCCCGCGGGCCGCCTCGATCTCTTCGACCGCGGCATCGACCGCCGTCGTGAGCGGTACGTAGTCTTCCGTAGCCTCGGCGCCGGTCACCCCGTAGATCTCGGCCTGGGCGTTGTTGACGAGATCGAGCGCTTCGCCCTGACCCGAGTAGCCCATCTGCACGATGCGTGTTCCGGCCTCGACCAGGCGACGCAGTAGCGCGCGCTCCGAGACGATCGACGCGTAGTAGCCGGCGTTCGCCGCGGTCGGGACGATCGAGGTCAGGGTGTGCAGGTAGTCGGCACCGCCGGCGCGCTGCAGTTCGCCGGTCTTGATCAGCTCGTCGGTGACGGCGACCACATCCGTCGGCTCACCGTGCGAGTACAGAGACAGGATGGCTTCGAAGATCAGCTCGTGCTTCGGCACGTAGAAGTCGGGTCCGCGGAGCGTCTCGATGACGTCGGCGACAGCATCCTTCGACAGGAGCATCCCGCCGAGTGCCGACTGCTCGGCGAGCGTGTCGTGCGGGGGAGTCCGTTCGGGTCCGCGGGGGGCTCCGCCGAGGCGTTCCTCCGAGATGTCAGCGATCGACATCGCGCTCCCTTCCGCCGAAACCGGCCCGCCCACGCGTCACGCGGGTGGTCTTCTGTCCGGCCCGTCTCGGGCGCGGATAACATCGTGCAGCCCAGACGAGCGCATCTCTTTCGGAAAAACGCCGAGCGGGTGTGTCTGATCGCCGGGTCCCCCGACAGCAGATCAGACACCTCCGACACTCGCCCGGAACGTCCTGTCCCGGCCTCCCCCGAAGTGCGCTCCCTCACGGTAAAGGCGTGCAGATTCACCCGCAACACGCCCTGTGGATAACTTTGTGGAAACACGGCCGGACACGCCGCTGTGCCTGTGTATGAAGCCTGTGGAAAACTACATGAGAACCGTCTCATGTTGTCTTTTTTTATCATCTTGAACAGGCATTTCATGGTTCACAGCCTGTGGAAACAGGATGTGGTTGAAGCATTGCTTGAAGGTTCGACATCCGGGGTCAGGGTGTGCACAACCCCTGGCCTTTTTGCGGTAGGGGGGTTTACGAATGCGACCCACGGGGGTAACGTCCCTGGCTACGCAAGCATTCACATGCAAGCCGATTGTCCAACCGGGGGGTGAGGACATGAACGTTGACGTTGAACCACGAAAAGGTCGGTGGTCACGCTTGCTCCTGCTCGCGGGCGGAATCGGACTCGCCTGGTGTGCGGCGACAACTCTCGCTCAGTCCTCGTCTGCGTCCGCCGCGGAAGACGACCCCAGCGGCCTGCTCGGCATCGTCAGTTCCACGATGCAGCAGACGACCTCTGCCGCGACAAGCGTCATCGACGGCGCCGAGCCCGTCGTCGTCGACGTGGTCGAGGCCGTCACGCCGCCCGCGCCGGCCGCCGCGCCCGTACCGGAGACTCCGGCGCCGGTCGTCACGCCCGTCATCCAGGGCGTCGCGAACATCGCCACAACGGTCGTCTCGGGCGTCGCTGACACCACGACATCCGCCCTCCACGGTACGGCCGACACCGTCGATGTCGTCTCCGGTACCGTCGCCGAGTCGACTACCGGCATCGTCTCCGGTATCTCCGTCAGTCAGGCCCTCGCCCCGCTCCTCGCGGCGATCGACGAGTTGCCGATTCTCGGCACGGTCACCGGCGAGCTGGGAGTGACGGAGACGCTCGGCTCGGCCGTGAGTACGGTCGATGCGCTGCTCACAGCCGTAACGGGCACGGCCACCACGATCGTCGGCACCCCAGGGCATCCGGCAACCAGAGGCATCCTGCCTCTTCCCAGTTCTGTGCTCCCGGGGGATGCGACTCAACCGCTTCTCGGGTCACCGGGCGGTTCCGCCGCGACCTTGACCACCCAGCAAGCGCTCGTCTTCGGCGGGTTCTTCGCCGGGGCGCTGATCGTCGGGTCGATCGTGCCGCTCGTCTCCGCTTCGGCACCCGGATCCGTACGCGGGGGCGGCTGGCCCCTGGCGCCCGCGGGGCCCTCGGGGGCGCCCGCTGCGATCTCGGCGGCGGCCGCGGGCGCAGCGACGCTCTGGGCAGCTCTCGTCGAATTCTCGTGGCGCTCGGGCCCGTTCGGTGGCGCCGCCCTCACACTCTCGGACGACGCCCTCCCGGGCGCTCCCGTTTTCGCAACAGACGTCTCTCCTGACTGACGGGGATCGCGTCGCGCACTCGTGCGCGGCAGACGATCCGGTGCGCCGCTCGGCGCGCTGACACCCATCCAGTCAGGAGATTCATCATGCGTAGGACCATCAAGCGAGCGCTCCTCGGTGCGCTCATCGGAGGCGGACTCGCCTTCGCCGGGGCGACCGTCGCCCAAGCTGCGGAGACATCCGGAGACGACGGCACGGCATCCGGCACCCAGGCACTCGTCAATGTCACGCTGCCCGTCACCCTCGGCGGCAACGGCGTCTCGGTGCTCGGGGATTCATCCAGCACCGGCGCGACAACGCCCGCTCCGGCCCCGGCGCCCGTCGAACCGGCGGTCACCACCGGCGGCACGGACGGCCTCGCGTCGGGGACGCAGGGCGTCGTGAGCGTCGACGTGCCGGTCACCGTGGGCGGCAACGCCATCTCGGTGCTCGGCGACAGCCAGTCGACCGACAGTGCGGGGACGGATGCATCGGCACCCGCTCCCGCTCCGGCAGAACCCGCCCAACCGGCGTCCGCACCCACCACATCCGGTGATGACGCGGTCCTCGGCGGCACCCAGGCGGTCGCGCCCATCCAGGCACCCGTCACTGTCGGCGGCAACGCCATCTCCGTCCTCGGCGACAGTCAGTCGACGGGAGCCAGCACGGCACCCGGCACCGCCGGAACCGGCACGGGAACGGACGCAACCACCAACGGTGACGACGCGGTCCTCGGCGGCACACAGGCGGTCGCGCCCGTCCAGGCGCCCGTCACGGCCGGCGGCAACGCCATCTCCGTCCTCGGCGACAGTCAGTCGACGGGAGCCAGCACGGCACCCGGCACCGCCGGAACCGGCACGGGAACGGACGCGACCACCAACGGTGACGACGGCATCGCCGGGCGCACACAGGTGCAGGCGCCCATCCAGGCGCCCGTCACGGCCGGCGGCAACGCCATCTCCGTCCTCGGCGACAGCCAGTCGACGGGAGCCATGGTTGCGGCACCGACAACGGGCGGCACGGGTGAGCCGGTCACGACGGGTACCGAGGGCGTCCTCGGTGGAACCCAGCTGGTCGCGCCGATCGCCCTGCCGCTGACACTGGGCGGCAATGCCGTCTCGGTTGTCGGCGACAGCACCACGACCGGCCCGACCGGCCCGGTCGTCCCGACGGACCCCACCGACCCGACCGACCCGGGGAACCCGGGCACGGACGGCCCCGGTGACGGCACGCCCGGTACCGGAGGGGTGGCAACCGGTGTCACCGGAGATGTCGGGGCCGGTGTCGGCGTCGCACCCGCCGCCCTCTCTGTGACGGCGCTGGCGCTGACGGGTTCGACGCCCGCCAGCCTGTGGTTCGCCCTGCTCGCGCTCATCGCGGGCATCGCGCTCGTCGGTACGGCGGCACTGCGCCGACGCACCGCGCGGGACTGAGCGTGTGGGCGTTGCGCCGGGGGGTTAGCGCGCCCACACAAAAAGACGGATGCCGCGGGGCCCGACCCGAAAGGGTTGGCTCCGCGGCATCCGTTCCCGCGCGTTGCGGTACTACTTGGCAGCAACCACCTGGAGGGTGATCACGGCGGTGAGGTCATCGCGCAGGCGAACGGTCGCCTCGTGCTCGCCCACCGACTTGATCGCCGAGGTGATCTGGATCTTGCGCTTGTCGAGGTCACCGAGACCGGCGGCCTTGACGGCATCCGCGATGTCACCGGTCTTGACCGAACCGAACAGGCGCCCTTCGACACCCGCCTTGACGGCCAGGCGCACCTTGGCGCCCTCGAGGGCGTCCTTCAGGGCGACGGCGGACTCGTGGTCGTGAATCGCGCGCGATTCGCGGGCGGCGCGAATGGACGCGACCTGCTTTTCGCCACCGCGGCTCCACGCCACGGCGAATCCCTGGGGGATGAGGAAATTGCGGGCGTACCCGGCCTTGACATCGACGATGTCGCCGGCGCTACCGAGCCCGGCGACCTCGTTCGTGAGAATCAGCTTCGACATGGTGCTCCTTAACGACCCGCGCCGGCGTAAGGCAGGAGCGCCATTTCGCGCGCGTTCTTGATCGCCGTGGCGATCAGACGCTGCTCCTGCACCGAGACACCGGTGATACGACGGGCGCGGATCTTCCCACGCTCCGAGATGAACTTGCGAAGCGTGGGGACATCCTTGTAATCGATGATGCCAACGCGAATCGCCTTTGCGGGGGCGGTGACTTTCCCGCCCTTACGCGGCTTGCGGCGGTCGCCGCTCGACTTTCCAGCCATAAGTGGTCTTCCTTGGTTGTGGTGGGATGCCTGGGCCACAGGCATCCGAAATGCTTAGAAGGGGGTGTCGTCGCCGTATGCGCCGGGAGCGCTCCAGGCTTCGCCACCGGCGTTGCCGCCAGCAGACGAGGAGGCGGAGGGCGTAGCCCAGGGCTCCTCGGCGACCTGCTGACGACCCTGACCGCCACCGGCACCGCCGCCGCTTGCGGCACGCGTGACCTGAGCGGTCGCGTAACGCAGCGAGGGGCCGATCTCGTCGACCTCGAGTTCGATCGAGGTGCGCTTCTCGCCCTCGCGCGTCTCGTACGAACGCTGCTTGAGGCGACCGGTCGCGATGACCCGCATGCCCTTGGTCAGCGACCCCGCGACGTGCTCGGCGAACTCGCGCCAGACCGATGCGCGGAGGAACAGCGCTTCGCCGTCCTTCCACTCGTTGGCGGCACGGTCGAAGTTGCGCGGCGTCGACGCGATCGTGAAGTTCGCGACGGGGAGCCCGTTCTGCGTGTACCGCAGTTCGGGATCGGCCGTGAGGTTACCCACGACGGTGATGATCGTCTCGCCGGCCATCGCGGTTACGCGTCCTTCTTGGCCTTGGCGGGCGCGGCAGCCTTGCGGGCGGCCTTCTCTTCGGCGCGCTTCTTCTCGGCCTCGACCTGAGCGAAGCCCTCTTCCGCACGCAGCACCTTGGTGCGCATGACGGCTTCGGACAGCTTCAGCTGACGGTCGAGCTCCTGAGTGGCGGCGCTGGTGGCCGTGAAGTTGACGACGGCGTAGATGCCCTCGTTCTTCTTCTGGATCTCGTACGCGAGACGGCGGCGGCCCCAGATGTCGACGTTGTCGATCGAGCCACCATCGTTCGTGATGACCTTCAGGAACTTGTCGAGGCTCGGGGCGACCGTGCGCTCGTCGATCTCGGGATCGAGGATGACCATGAGTTCGTACTGGTGCGTCACTAACCCACCTCCTTCGGACTAGAACGGCTGCCGAGCATCTCTCGACAGCAGGAGGGTGTGTGCATGTCGTCACGGTTTCGCGGACGGGCCGCGGCCGGACAACCTTCTTAGTCTAGCGGATGTCGCGGATCCACCCAAGCGGGGGTGTGCCCCACGTGCCATCACCAAGAAACCCTGGTCGGCCGCCCGGACAACATTCCGGATCACCGAGCCGAATCTGCGCCGATCCGGCCGCCCCCCAGCCTCACCCCGCAGGTTTCTCCGGAGTGTTGTGCAGGGCGCCGGTGGGTAGCGTGGCCTCATGGACTGGATAGCGGACACATCGCCGGGGGACTGGTTGCGCGAGCGGGTCGATGCGACGTGGACGGATGCGTCGGGCATGCACACCGTCGTGCCCCGCGGCTTCCCCGCCTATGCCCGGATCTTCCATCCCGCGACTCGGTCGCGACCCGTCGGACAGCCCTGGCCGCCCCTTCCCTACGACGACCACGCCCGCGCCTGGGCGGCTTTCGGGCGGTCACAGCCCGAGATCGACACCGAGAACGTCACCTGGGCGCAGACCGCCCTGGCGTTCGGGACCCGGATGCATCCCGAAGCGCAATGGAACCGCGTCGTCGGGGCCCACGATCTCGAACAGGGGTGGCAGCAGGTCCGCGGTCCCGAGGGCTGGCAGTACGACGCCCCGGCGGAGGGTCGGATGGACGTCGCGCAGCTGGCCGCTCTGGCGCGACTGCTGGCCGCCGAGACCACGACCCCGCACCACGGCTATGCGGGAGTGTGGGATGGCTACGGCGGTCTCCTCGGATTCACGGGCGAAGCGCCCTCGCGCGCGGTCCTGACCTTCTCCGCAGATCCGACCGTGGGCGACGACGAGTCCCTGCAGGACCGGCACCGCGCCATGCTCGAGGCCAGCACGCGCGACCCCTTCAACAACGTCTTCCGCAAACCGACCTGGCAGCCGGGCATCCTCTCGGACGAGATCTCGCGCGGTGCACGGCTGGAGTTGCCCCAGCGTTCCTATGTCTTGTTCTCGGCCGGTGCGACGTCGTTCACGGATGCTTCGTGGCCCGACCTCGCGCCCTGGGTCGGCCCCGACGAGGCACACGCCTGGGCCCAATCGCCGAACGTCATGTGGCCCACCGACCGCGCGTGGGTCGTGGTCAGCGAGATCGATTTCGACTCGACGGTCGTCGCAGGTTCGGCTGAACTGATTGCGCAAATCTGTGCCGCGTCCGGGCTCGAGGCCCATCCGTTGCGTGAGGGCGCCGACCTGTCGTGGGACGGCGACGAGGTCAACCGGTGAGCGGCGCCGGACCCACGGCATCCGTTTCCTTCGACGCACGCCCCCTGATCGAGCCCGCCAGGCCCGCCGACATCCGCGCGTTCACCGCCCGGCTGCGCGCGGAAGGGCGGCTGGCGTCGCCGTTCTCGGGCAGCCGCGGCGTGCAGCTCGTGGTGCTGATCGTGGTCGCCGGGATCTTTGCGCTGGTGTTCCTGAGCGTGTTCGGCACGATCCTCACGATGCTCGCCGCGTCGGGGTCATTCGGGTGGCTGACCGTTCTGCCGGTGCTGGCGATGCTCGCCGTCGGCGGCGGCATCGCCTGGATCGGCGTGCGGATCTTCACCGGAAGCCGCGAGCGCTGGTACCGACTGGCGCGCTTCGCCGAGGCGAACGCGATGTCGTACGTGCCGACCCTGGCCGACCCCCGGCTGCCCGGAATGATCTTCAGTCAGGGGCATTCGCGCGCGGCCAACGACCTCGTGCGGGGCGAACACCCCCGCTTCGTCGAGTTCGCAAACTATCGCTACGTGACCGGTTCGGGAAAGAACCAGTCGACCCACAAGTGGGGGTACGTCGCGATCAAGCTGGATGTTCCCCTGCCTCACATCCTGCTCGACGCCGTCGGCAACAACGGCCTGTTCGGATCGAACCTGCCGACATCCTTCGATCGCGATCAGCGCCTCAGCCTCGAGGGCGACTTCGACAAGTACTTCTCGCTGTTCTGCCCGCGCGGATACGAACGCGACGCTCTGTACCTGTTCACGCCCGACATCATGGCCCGGTTCATCGACAATGCCGCCCAGCTCGACGTCGAGATCGTCGACGACTGGCTGTTCCTCTACGCCAAACGCGACCTGTCCACCCTGGACCCCGCGACATGGGCGTGGCTGTTCGCCACGGTCGGTGCGCTGCTCGAAAAGTTCGCGCAGTGGTCGCGGTGGCGAGACGACCGATTGGTATCGGATGCGTCGGCTCGGGCGATGGGCGCCGCCGGTGGGCCTACCGGGACGACGGGTGGAGTGGTCGATCCGTTCGCAGCAGCGCCGGATCTCCGGCCGCCGCCGGGTGTCGCACCCGAGGGGCGACGCTTGAAGAGTCGCGTATCGGTGCTCGGCATCGTCGCGGTCGTGCTCTTCGTCGTGATCTGGGCGGTCTCGATGTTCCTATGACGTGTGGCACGTTCCCACGTCTGCGGCACGTTCCCGCATCCGCCCTGTCCATCGGTGTGGCGGACGCGGGGACGTGCAGCCGACGCGCGGCGGTGCCCTCTCCGCGGTCAGTCGAGGCCGAAGTCGGCGAGCTCGGACTCGGTGAGCATGCGCGACCGGATCAGGAATCGCATGCCCGTGGGTCCTTCGACGCTGAAGCCCGCTCCGCGCCCCGGCACCACATCGATCGTCAGGTGGGTGTACTTCCAGTACTCGAACTGCGACTCCGACATATAGATCTCGACCGGATCATCCAGCCCGACGTCGATCGAGCCGAGCAGCACGTCGGAAGGCCCGGTGATGAACATGCCGACGGGATAGCACATGGGCGCTGACCCGTCGCAGCATCCGCCGGACTGATGGAACATCAGCGGCCCATGCTGCAGGGTCAGCTGCCGCACCATGGTGGCCGCGGCATCCGTCACTGCCACGCGTTCGCTCATGTCGGTTGTGCTCATCCTTTCGCTCCCTTCACCATGCACCGGCACCGCCATGTCCCAACTACTCCGTTTCGTGTCCCACTTTCGCCCGGAATGGAGCTCCCATGGCGGGCGAAAGTGGGACACGGGATGGAGGCGGCGACTCAGAAGAAGCCCATCGGCCCCTCTGCGTACGACACCAGCAGGTTCTTCGTCTGCTGGTAGTGGTCGAGCATCTTCAGGTGGTTCTCGCGCCCGATGCCGGACTGCTTGTACCCGCCGAACGCCGCGTGCGCGGGGTACTGGTGGTACGTGTTCGTCCAGACGCGTCCAGCCTCGATCGCCCGCCCCGCGCGGTACGCGATGTCGCCCGAACGGCTCCACACACCGGCGCCGAGGCCGTAGAGGGTGTCGTTGGCGATGTCGATCGCGCCGTCGAAGTCGTCGAACGACGTGACCGAGACGACCGGCCCGAAGATCTCCTCCTGGAAGATCCGCATGTCGTTCGTGCCCTCGAACACGGTCGGCTGCACGTAGAAGCCGTCCGAGAGATCGCCGCCGAGATCCACGCGCTCGCCCCCGGTGAGCAACTTCGCGCCACCGGCCTTGCCGATGTCGATGTAGCTGAGGATCTTCTCGAGCTGGTCATTGGATGCCTGGGCCCCGAGCATCGTCGCCGGATCCAGGGGGTTGCCCTGCACGATCTTGCCGACCCGCTCGAGTCCGTCGCCGAGGAGCTGGTCATAGATCGATCGCTGGATCAACGCGCGCGAGGGGCAGGTGCACACCTCGCCGCCGTTCAAGGCGAAGAACGTGAACCCCTCGAGCGCCTTGTCGTAGTAGTCGTCGCGTGAACGGGCGACGTCCTCGAAGAAGACGTTCGCGCTCTTGCCGCCGAGCTCGAGCGTGACGGGGATGAGGTTCTGCGAGGCGTACTGCATGATCAGGCGGCCGGTCGTGGTCTCGCCCGTGAAGGCGACCTTGCGAATGCGCTTGTGCTGCGCGAGCGGTGCGCCCGCCTCGATGCCGAACCCGTTCACGATGTTCACGACACCGGCGGGCAGCAGATCGCCGATGATGTCGAACAGGAACATGATCGACGCCGGGGTCTGCTCGGCGGGCTTCAGCACGACGCAGTTGCCGGCCGCGAGCGCGGGGGCGAGCTTCCACGTCGCCATGAGGATCGGAAAGTTCCACGGGATGATCTGCCCGACCACACCGAGCGGCTCGTTGAAGTGGTAGGCGACGGTGTCTTCGTCCAGCTGGCTGAGCGAACCCTCCTGCGCACGCAGCACACCGGCGAAGTACCGGAAGTGGTCGACGACGAGCGGGATGTCGGCCGCGAGGGTCTCGCGGACGGGCTTGCCGTTGTCCCACGTCTCGGCCACGGCGATCATCTCGAGGTTCTGCTCGATGCGATCGGCGATCTTGTTCAGGATGTTGGCGCGCTCGGCCGGTGTCGTCTTCTTCCACGAGGCGAACGCCTTCCACGCGACATCCACGGCCCGGTCGATGTCTTCGGCGGTGCCGCGGCCGACCTCGCAGAAGGGCTTGCCGTTGACCGGCGAGATGTTCTCGAAGTACTGGCCCTTCACCGGATCGACGAACGCGCCGCCGATGTAGTGCCCATATCTGTTGCGGTACTCGGCGAGCGCCCCGCGCTGGCCCGGGGCTGCGTAGACGCTCGAGACGCCCTCTTCGACGATGGTCATGTCTGTCTCCTTCGACGTGTCATGAGTGAGCGGCATGCGCTGCCGCGATCTGCGTCGACGGTAGGCCGCGCAACGTTGCATCGCGTTGCGCGGGCGCGGATGGCTCGACCCCGGGGGCCCGTCAGGCTTCGAGGCGCGCGATGCGCGCGACGAGACCCGCGCGCCGGGGGGAACGAGCCGGCAGCAGACTCAGGCACAGCCGCAGGACTTCGTCGTCTTCGGACGCCTCTTCGGTATCGGCATACGCCAGGAGGACGTCGACGGATGCCTCGGCGATGAGTGCCTCGCGAAGGGACTGGCGAACGCTGTCCCTGACCATCTCGACGCCGGGCGCGACCGAGTCCGGCAGCACCGCGCCCCGATAGGCCGCGAGCGCGACGCGGTGAGCGCCGCGGTCGAGAAGCGACAGCACGTGCTGAGCGTCCGTCTCGAGTTCCGGCCCGAGGCGATACGGGCGCGAGGCGGGAACGAGGTGCGGGGCGGTGCGCTCGAGCGCCTTCCGCAGGCGAACCATCTCGGGCCGGAGGGTCTCTGCCGAGGCACTCTCGCCGTAGACGAGCTCGGCGAGCCCGTCGGCCGACAGGCCCTGACGGTGGGTCGCGAGCATCAGGAGGATCTCGGCATGACGGGCGCTGAGCTCAGTCATCCGGTCCGAACCTTCGCCCGCGATCTCCAGGAGCGCCCGATCCCGTCCGAGCACCCGGAGCGTCGAGCGCACGACCTCGGGCCGCGGGGCACGGCGTCGCGGCCGCCGGGTTTCCGCAGCCGGCGGGGGGCCCGCCGCCCGCGCACGCAGCCGAGCGACGAGCAGCTCACCCTCGACCGCCCGGGCCGTCGCATCCACCAGAAGCTGCGCCTGCGGGGTGACGGCGCTCGACCCGCCCGTGACGTCGATGACGCCCAGGATGCGTCGGGTCTCGGGATCGTGCACGGGCGCAGCCGTGCAACTCCAGGGCTGCACCAGACGGTTGTAGTGCTCGGCGCCACGGATCTGCACCGATCGATCGAGGGCCAGGGCGGTCCCCGGGGCGGCGGTTCCGACCACGGATTCCGACCAGTTCGCGCCCGCGACGAATCCCATCTCGCCCGTCAGCGCGCGCACGTTCCGGTCACCCTCGACCCAGAGCAGGCGCCCGGCAGCATCGCCGACCGCGACCGCGACACCAGATTCGGCCGCGTCACCAGGCAGGAGAAGCGCTCGGATCATCTCGAGCACCTCCGCGAGCGGATGCGTGCGGCGATACTCCTCGAGTTCCGCGGGCGACAGCGCCACGGGCGGGAGCGCCTCGGCGCCGACGAGGCCCGCGAGCGATCGGCGCCAGGATTCACGCACGAGGGGACGCACGTCGAGCAGGCGCTGATCGCCGGAATTGCCGTGCACCAACTCGTCATGCGCGCGCTCGATCAGCAGGCGCGACGTCTCGGGCGAGACCTCGCGCCGCGACGACCACGGCGACGACATGCGGATCCCATCTGCGTTGACGGTCCGCACAGGCTATCGCGCGCATTTGTCACGGGCCAGGGGGCTGACGGGATGCACACCCGGAGGAGCAGACTGAGAAACGCAGAGAACTGAGAACACGCAGAGAATGGGAGTTGACCATGAAGGCAGTCCAGTACCGCGAGATCGGCAAAGGTCCCGAGGTCGTCGAGATCGATACACCGGAGCCCGGGCCCGGGCAGATCCGACTCAAGGTCACGGCAGCAGGGCTCTGCCACTCCGATTGGTTCCTGATGGACCTCCCGGCTGAGCAGTACATCTACGGCCTACCGCTGACTCTCGGACACGAGGGCGCGGGGACGGTCGACAAGCTGGGCGAAGGGGTCGAGGGCATCGAGCTCGGCGGTTCATACGCGATCTACGGTCCGTGGGGGTGCGGACAGTGCCACGCGTGCTCCCAGGGGCGCGAGAACTATTGCCCGAACGCCGCGGCCCAGGGCATTGCCCCTCCCGGCCTGGGCGCCCCCGGTGCGATGGCCGAGTACGTGATCGTCGACGACGCACGCCACCTGGTGCCGCTCGGCGATCTCGATCCGGTCGCGACCGTGTCCCTCACGGACGCCGGCCTGACGCCGTACCACGCGATCCGGTCAGCCGCAGCAAAGCTGTACCCCGGCGCGACCGCCGTCGTCATCGGCGCGGGCGGCCTCGGCCACGTCGCGATCCAGATCCTGCGGGCCGTCTCGTCAGCCACGGTGATCGTGGTGGATCTGAACGAGGACAAGCTCGCGCTCGCGCGCGAAGTGGGTGCCCACCACACCGTGATCTCGGGCCCTGACACGGTCGCCGAGATCAAGCGGCTGACGGGAGAGGCGGGCGCCGAGACCGTCTTCGACTTCGTCGGGGTGCAGCAGACGATCGACACCGCGCGCGCCGTGGTGGCGATGGATGGCTTCGTGCACATCGTCGGGATCGGTGGCGGCACGATGCAGACCGGGTTCTTCGCCACCCCGTTCGGTGCGGCGGTTCGTGCCCCGTACTGGGGATCGCGCAGTGAGCTGATCGAGGTACTCGATCTCGCCCGCGCGGGCGATGTCGAGGTGCACGTCGAGCGGTACGGCATCGACGACGCCGTCGAGGCGTACGCGAAACTGCACGCGGGAACCGTGCGGGGCCGAGCCGTCGTCGTGCCCTGAGCCCCGCCTTCCCCGAGCCGCAGCGCCGCTCCGCCCCCGCAGAAGTGGGGCGCGGAGCGGCGTCGGCATTCAAACGCGGAGGATGCCTAGGCGGTCGGCTGTTCCGTGAGGTTGCCCGATGCCCATCGACCGAGCTCGTCGAGAATCGGCAGCAGACGTTCGCCACTGTCGCTCAGCGCGTACGCAACCGCGGTCGGGGGACCGGGGGTGACGGTGCGCACAACGAGCCCGGCCTCGGCGAGTCCGGCCAGGCGGTCCGACAGCACGGCGTCGCTGATGCCCGGAACCGCACGCCGCAGGCCGCCGAATGTCGAGGCGCCGCTGCCGAGCGCCGAGACGATCATCCCGTTCCAGCGCTTGCCCAACACCGAGAACGCGAGCGTCACGGCCGCGTCGCAGACCTCGCGCTCGTGCTCGTCGTCGGGGGGTGCCATGGAATCATCGTACGGGTGCTACAGTCTCCGGAGTCGCTATATTTTACTTAGTTACTTCGGATTCCAGATAGGACACCATGACCACGCTGTTCCGGCTCGACGCCAGCATCCTTCCCCCCACCTCCTCGAGCCGCGCGCTCGCCGATCTCGTCGAGGCCGAGTGGCTCTCGACGCATCCGACATCCGACGTCGTTCGACGCGACCTGTCCACGGAACCGATTCCGGCGACCGCGTGGGCAGACGCCGTCACCTCCAACTTCACGCCCGCCGCGGATCACACCGACGGCCAGCGTGCAGCCCGTGCACTGGCAGCAGAGCTCGCCGACGAGATGATCGCCGCCGACGCCCTGCTGTTCGCCGTTCCGCTCTACAACTACGGGGTGTCCCAGCACTTCAAGACCTGGTTCGACCTTGCTTACACCGATCCGCGCATCGACCCGCAGGGCACCGCGCTCCGTGGTAAGCCCGCAACCCTCGTCACGGTGCTCGGTGGCAACTACGCCCCCGGAACGCCGAAGGAAGGGTGGGATCACTCGACCGCGTGGCTGCGTCGCGTTCTGGAGGATGTCTGGGGCCTCGACCTGCGGGTCGTGGAGCGTCCCTTCACGCTCGTCGGCGTGAACCCGGCCCTCGACGCGTTCGTCGATGTGGCCGCGGACCTGAAGCAGACGGCCGAGACGCACGCCGTCCGATCCGGTCGCGAGATCGCGGGACTCGCCGCCTCTGCCGCGAGCTGAATTCGGAACGGCAGGAGGTGCTCAGGCGCGCGCGGCCCACCAGGCACGCAGCCGCGCCTCGGCCTCGACCTCGCCGAGAACGCCCTCGTCCAGGCGTAGATCGAGCAGGAAGCGGTACGCCTCGCCCACCTCGCGTCCCGGGGGGATCCCCAGCAGCTCCTGAATGCGGTTGCCGTCGAGCTCGGGTCGAATCGACTGCAACTCTTCCTCGGCCTCGAGGTCGGCGATCCGCCGCTCCAGATCGTCGTAGGCGGTCCGCAGCCGCGTCGCCTTGCGCTTGTTGCGTGTCGTGACATCGGCGCGGGTCAAGATGTGCAGACGTTCGAGCTGCTCACCGGCATCGCGCACATATCGACGCACGGCCGAGTCGGTCCACGTGCCCTCCGAGTAGCCGAAGAAGCGCAGATGCTGATCGACCAGGTGCGTGACGGCGGCGATCGTGTCCGAATCGAACCGCAGGGCCTGCAAGCGCTTGCGTGCCAGCCGAGCCCCGACCGCGTCGTGATGGTGGAATGTCACCCCACCGCCCGACTCGAGCTTGCGCGTCGCGGGCTTGCCGATATCGTGCAGCAGGGCCGCGAGGCGGAGCGGGACATCCGGATCCGCATCCGGGTGTCGCTCACCCTCGAGGTCGATCGCCTGCTTCAGCACGGTCAGCGAGTGCTCGTAGACATCCTTGTGGTGGTGGTGCTCGTCCACCTCGAGGCGGAGAGCCGGCAGCTCGGGAAGGAAAACGCCCGCGAGCCCCGTCTCGACGAGCAGACGGATGCCCCGTACAGGATGGTTCGTCTGAAGCAACCGTACGAGCTCACCCTGGATGCGCTCCGGGCTGACGATCGCCAGGCTGTCGCGCATCGCCGTGATCGCCTCGAGCGCGTCATCGGCGACGATGAACCCGAGCTGGGACGCGAAACGGGCGGCACGAAGCATCCGGAGCGGGTCGTCGCCGAAGCTCACGGCCGGGGCTACGGGAGTGCGCAGGATCTGGCTGAGGAGGTCTTCGACGCCCGAGGTCGGGTCGACCAATTGGGGGCCGGGCACACGCAGCGCCATGGCGTTGACGGTGAAGTCGCGGCGCACGAGGTCGTCCTCGAGCCTGTCGCCGAACTCGACGACCGGCTTGCGGGTCTCGCCGTCGTACGCATCTGCACGATATGTGGTGATCTCGACCTGTTCCCCGCGGATGCGGGCACCGATCGTGCCGAACGCGCGTCCGATGTCCCACTGCGCCGTGCTGATCGGCTTGACGATGCGCAGGATGTCGTCGGGCCGTGCGTTGGTCGTGAAGTCGAGGTCGTGGGTGGGTCGGTCGAGAAGCGCGTCACGAACCGGCCCGCCCACGATCGCGAGCTCGAACCCCGCGCGCTCGAACGCACCGGACAACTCCGCCACGATGGACGACGCGGCCAGACTCGCGAGTCGGCCGAGGCCCTCGGCCATACTCACCATGTCATCCAGCCTACCGACGCGTGTCCGACGGCGATGCGGGCGGCGGGCCCGGGCGATCGGTGAAGGTCAAGAACCCGTCTTCGAGCAGACCGCGAACACGGGGGAGGAGGTCGGCCCGCAGCAGTTCGGGATCGACCTCGAGCAGCTCCGCGATCGCGGCGATCAGGCGTCCCACGGGCAGGTCGCCATCGCTCGCACCGACCAGCGCGGCGAGGGCGGGGTCGACCGCGAGCGTGCGTCCGAAGCCCCCGCCCTGCCGCAGCTCGATGACACTCGGGTCTTCGGCACCGGGCAGGTAGTGGCGCGCCTCGGTGACATCACCGGCGGCAAGCAGAACCGCCGCGGCCAGCTCGTCATCGCTCAGTCGCGTCTGGCGGTCATGGGCGCGCAAGCTTTCGGCGAGATGCATGCCCAGAGCGGCATTCGCGCCGATGACGCCCTCGACACGTTCGAACCGCGACAGGCTGGGCCGACCATCCGACGCCCGACGCAGCAGGATGTAGCCGAATCCGACCTCGCGAACCTCTCGAGCCTCGAAGTCGTCCAGCCAGGCCGCGAGCATCGATTCGAAGGCGGCGGTACCCGGCACGGTGCCGCCGTCGCGGATCCAGAGTTCGGCGTATGCGATCGGATCCATCCGGTCACGTTCGATCACCCACGCATCGAGGGGAACGGGTGATGCGGCCACCCAGTCGCGCACACGGTGCAGGCCATCGCGACCGTCGACATACTCCCAGTTACCCAGCAGCTGCGCGATTCCACCCGGCGTCAGGTGTGCCCCGACCGTGGTGACGATGTCGCGCACCAGCGCATCGCCCGTCAGGCCGCCATCGCGGTACTCGTATGCGGGAACGTCGGCGCCGCGCGGCGTGATCACGAACGGCGGATTCGAGACGACGCGGTCGAAGACCTCCTCACCGATCGGCTCGAACAGGCTTCCGCGGAGCGTCCGGATGCCGTCCACATCGTTGAGGAGGGCGTTCAACCGCGTGAACCGGAGAGCGGCCTCCGAGATGTCGGTCGCCGTCACCTCCGGGCTGTCTCGCCGGGCACGCAGTGATTGGATGCCGCAACCGGAACCCAGGTCGAGCACGCGCACGGCCGGCGTCGGAAGCTGCAAGCCTGCAAGGGTCAGCGAGGCCCCGCCGACGCCGAGGACGTGGTCTTCGGGGAGTGGTCCGCTGCGCACCGACTCGTCGATGTCGCTCGCGATCCACCACTCGCCCGCACCGTGTTCGTCGACGTATGCCTGCGGACGTATCAGGACGGACGGAATGACCGACCCGTCAGCAATTCGCACGAGGCCGAGCTTCTCGACGCCCGGCACCGTCGCCGTCCGGAGCGCCGTCTGCGCGTCGGACAGCGGCACGGGACTGCCCAGGAAGAAGAGTCGCGCCAACACGGCCACGTCGGACCGGGATCCCGCCACCTCACGGCGCGCGGGAAGCGCCATGCCGCGCCCGAGCGCCTCGTCGGCCGCGACACCCCAGAGCGCGCGCAATCGGGCACCCGTGTAGCCGGCGTCGGCCAGGTCCACCGCGAGGGCGCGCGCGAGCGCCGGATCAGGTTCGGGGATCATCCCTCCATTCAAGCGTGCCCGTCGGGGCGCCGCTCACCCGAACGTCGCTGAAGCCTGTCCCCGCGGCCTCTGCCCGCTCAACACCGTCGACCGGCGGCGGTGCGCCGGGAACGCAGAGGCGAGCGCCGTAGAATCGGGCGAAATGTGCGAACTCTCGCACTCAACGAAAAACCCGGACTCACCGTGACGCACCTCTTCTTCGGTTCCGGCGTGCGGCGCGGTCCGGCGCCGGGAGGGTCCGACGTGCAGCGCGACCCGATCTTCGCCGGCCCGCGAGACGTCGTCCGTCGCAGAGGTTTCGGGCGCCTGGTGCGCGTCGCCGCCCTTCTCGCCGTGACGACATCCTTCGTGCTCGCCGGGACCTCCGTCGCTGCCGCGTCGCCCAGTCCCTCACCGACTCCCGATACCGCCGAGCCGACACTGGTTCTTTCGCCACTCGCACACGGCGTCGTGCCCTTCGGTGCGGCACTGAGCTCGACGATCGAGGTGTCGAACCCCACCTCCGCCGACCTGAGCCCGGCCGCACTCACGCTGGAACTCAGTGACGCGCCTCTGGGCACCACCGCAGAGTTGGACGACTGGATCGACGACGGCCGACTCGGCCCCGAGGCATCCGTCGTCGATCGTCCGGCGGTCGGCACGATCGCGCCGGGCGACAGCGGGATCGTGGTCTCGACGGTCGCTGCCGAGGCGCTGGCGGGTCGCGCGCCCGGTGTGTATGCGCTCTCCGCCACGTACGGCGGAGACGTCGTTTCCCGGAGCGCCATCGTGCTCCAGAACGAGAGCCCCGCGGCGTCCTCGATCGGAGTCATCGTCGCGGTCACCGCGGGTCCGCGCGCGGCCGGGCTTCTCTCCGCCGACGAGTTGACCGCGCTCACGGGCCCCCAGGGACGCCTCACGGCTGTGCTTTCGGGCGTCTCCGGCACCTCGGCTGTTCTCGCGGTCGACCCCTCGGTGCTCGCGTCGATCCGCGTCCTCGGCGATTCGGCGCCCGCCAGTGCACTCGCCTGGCTCGACCGGCTCGCGGCGCTGCCGAACGAGCGCTTTGCTCTGCAATTCGGGGACGCGGATGTCTCGGTGCAGGCGGACGCGGGACTGACCACGCTGCTCGAGCCCACCAGCCTGGACTACGCGATGTCCGCGGACGACTTCACGGGCTCGGGCCCCGCGTCGACCCCGAATCCCGATCCGGCGCCAACCGGGAGCGGTGTGGATGACGACACCGCTGACGATGTCATCACTCTGCCGAGCCTGGATGAGCTTGTCTCCGTCCCCGGATCAGGGGCGGCGATCTTCTGGCCGGCTCAGGGCCGCGCCGACCAGAATGCGCTACGCGTGCTGACGCAGCAGCCCTCGCCGAGTGGCACCCCCGCGACGGTCCTGCTCAGCTCTGCCGAAGTCCGTCGATCCGAGGTGCGAGCGGCCGCAGCCACGGCTGACGGAATCCCGCTGCTCGTTTACGAAGCGGGATCGTCGAACGCGATGCGTGCGACTGCCGGCGCGCCGGCGGACGCCGCTCAGGCCTCATCCGCACGGATCTCCGCGCAGATCGCGCTCGAGGCGTCGAACTCGTCGGGCCCCCTCCTGATCACGACGGACCGGCTGCCCGAGGTCGGCGCCACCGCGCTGCGCGCCGCGATCGACACCGTCTTCGCCTATCCCGGCGTCGTCCCCGCAACTCTCAGCGCGCTCCTGGACGCCGAGCGGACCTCGGTCGAGAGCACCGCGCAACAGGACATGGAAGCCGCAACGCACCTGGACGCGCTTCTCGCGGGCGAGGCGAGCATCGCGAAGTTCTCGTCGATCATCGATGACCCGTCGCTCCTGACGGCCCCCGAGCGATCTTCGATCCTGCAGCTGATCGGCGCGGGGTGGCGTGACGATCCAGAGGCATGGGCGGCGGCTCTCACCGCACACGCGGATGTCACCACGAAGACGCTCACGTCCGTCGCGATACAGCAGCCCAGCACCGTGCAGCTCGTGAGCCCAGAAGCCGTTCTGCCCTTTTTCGTGCGCAACGACCTGCCGTTCCCCGTCAATGTCGTCCTCGTATCCACCCCCGACAACTTGCGCCTCGACGTCGAGCGCACCACGCCGGTACGGGCGGAGCCCGGCGTGAACACGCGAGTCGAAGTCGGGGTCCAAGCCCGCGTCGGCAGCGGCGAGGTGGGGATCGATCTACGCCTCCTCAGCCCCACCTTCGAGCAGGTCGGCCCCATCCAGCGGGCGGACGTCACCGTGCGCGCCGACTGGGAACGGATCGGAATCATCGGCCTCGGCGCGATCGTCGTGCTGCTCCTCGGTGCCGGCTTCGCTCGCACGGTGCTGCGTCGTCGTCGCGCTCGTGCGACTGACGCGACGAGCACCGAAGCGACGAACACCGACGATCCGGGAGCCGGCGAATCCAGCAACGATCCCACGCCGAAATCGCGCGATGAGTAGTCTCGGCCGCGCCAGCGCGATCCTCGGGGCGGGCACGCTCGTCTCACGCCTGACGGGCGTGGTCCGCTCCATGGTTCTCGTGATGGCGATCGGATCCGTGTTCAGCGGTGCCGCGGACGCTTTCACGACGGCGAACATGCTGCCGAACAATATCTACGCGATCGTCTCCACGGGAATCCTCACGGGTGTGATCGTGCCGCAGATCGTGCGCGCCGCGGCACACGCAGACGGTGGGGGAGCGTTCGTTTCCAAGCTCCTCACGCTCGGCACCATCGTGCTCATCGTCATCACAGGCCTGGCGACGCTCGCGGCGCCCTGGCTCGTCCAGTTGTTCGCACGCTATACCGGGGACCAGTACGCCCTCGCGGTCGCGTTCGCGTACTGGTGTCTGCCTCAGCTGTTCTTCTACGGTCTCTACGCGCTGGTGGGCGAGACTCTCAACGCTCGTCGCGTGTTCGGGCCCTACACGTGGGCGCCGATTCTCAACAATCTCGTCTCCATCGCGGGATTCATCGCGTTCATCGTTCTCTTCGGTGCGAACCGCACCGAGGTCGCGGACTGGACGCCCGACATGATCACCGTGCTCGCCGGCACGGCGACGGCGGGAATCGCCGCGCAGGCCGTCTTCCTGCTGTTCTTCTGGCGCCGATCCGGGCTGCACTTCCGGCCCGACTTCGCCTGGCGCGGGATGGGTCTGCGGCAAATGGGCAACCTTGCCTGGTGGACGCTGCTCATGGTGATCGTGGGCCAGATCGCTGGGCTGATTCAGGCGCAGATTGCCACGCTCGCGAGCACGGCGGGCGCATCGGTCGCGACGATGTCCTACGCGTGGTTCATCTTCATCCTCCCGTATTCGGTGATCGCGGTGTCGATCGGAACCCCCTACTTCACGCAGTTGAGCGAGCACGCTGCGGCCGGACGAGACGACGAGGTCCGCTCCGACCTCGGCACCAGCATCCGGACGATCAGCTTCTTCCTGGTGGGCGCCCTTGCTGCTGTGGTTGCCGCGGCGATTCCGGTCTCACGGATCTTCAGTAACAGCCCAACGGATGCGGCAGCGACCGCGCTCGTGTTGGGCGCTTACCTGATCGGGCTCGTCCCGCTGTCGATCCTGTACGTCATCCAACGCACGTTCTACGCCTACGGGGACACGTTCCGGCCGTTCCTGTTCACGCTCGTGCAGGCGGCTCTCGTGATCGTGACGGCGGTCATCGCGGGCGCCATCCTTCCCCTGGAATATCTCGCGGCCGGTATCGCCCTGGGTCAGTCGCTCGCCGGCATCATCCAGCTCACGATCGCGATCGTGCTGCTGCGCGGGCGACTCGGGCGACTCGACCTTCGAGCGCCCGCGCGGGCGCTCGGGCGATTCTTCCTCGCCGGCGTGCCAGCGGGTTGCCTCGGCTGGGGCCTCTTCCTCCTCCTCGGAGGCCTCGATGGTTGGACGACCTCGTCCATGCTGCTCGGTGTCGCGGGGGGTGCGCTCATCGGAAGCGTGACGCTCGCGGTCTATATCGGGATCCTGGCAGCGATGCGCGCGCCCGAGCTCGCGGCGGTCGCGCCGCTCATCCGCCGTCTGCGTCGGCGCTGACCTCTCGCCCCGCGCAGGCCTCACCCGGTGTTCCAGCACGTGGAATTCACCGGGCCGTGGAATGCTGCCGGACTACCATGGGTTGAAGCCCAGAGACAAGCAAAAGGGAGAAACACAGTGCGTCACGTGATCATCATCGGATCGGGTCCTGCGGGCTTCACCGCGGCTACCTACGCGGCACGCGCGAACCTCTCACCCCTCGTCGTGGCGAGTTCGGTCGAGGTCGGTGGAGAGCTGATGAATACGACCGAGGTCGAGAACTTCCCGGGCTTCCCCGAGGCGATCCAGGGCCCCGAGCTCATGGCCAAGATGCAGGAGCAGGCCGAGAAGTTCGGCGCCGAGATCCTGTACGACGATGTCGTCGAGCTCTCGGTGGACGGGCCCGTCAAGCGCGTGAAGCTCGGCAGCGGTGCCGAACACGAAGCGGCAGCCATCATCTACGCCACGGGTTCGGCCTATCGCAAGCTCGGTCTTCCGGGCGAGGAGCGCCTCTCGGGCCACGGCGTGTCGTGGTGCGCCACGTGTGACGGCTTCTTCTTCCGCGACCGCACGATCGCCGTGGTCGGAGGCGGCGACTCGGCCATGGAAGAGGCGACGTTCCTCACGCGCTTCGCCTCGAAGGTGTACATCATCCACCGCAAGGACACCCTGCGGGCGTCGAAGATCATGCAGGAGCGCGCTTTCGCGAACCCCAAGATCGAGTTCATCTGGAACGCCGAGGTCGCGGACATCCTCGGGGACGAGGCTGTTTCCGGCGTCGTCCTGCGCGACACCACGGATGGAACGACCCGCGAGCTCGCACTCGAGGGCCTTTTCGTCGCGATCGGCAACGACCCGCGCACGCATCTCGTTCACGACAAGCTCGAGCTGACCCCCGAGGGAACGATCTGGGTGGACGGCCGCTCGTCGCGGACGTCGGTTCCCGGTGTTTTCGCCGCGGGCGACGTCATCGATCCGACGTACCGTCAGGCCGCGACCGCCGCGGGATCGGGCACGGTCGCCGCGCTCGACGCCGAACACTACCTCGCGGCCCTCGACGACGCGGGAGAACCGGAGGCTGATGTCGCCCAGATCGACGGGCTGCCCGAGGCCGACCCCGTCAGCGTGGCCTGACACCCAAGGAACATTCGAGAGCGTTACGACGTTCTCTTCTCTGAGACTTCCGAAAGAAGGAGAAGGATATGACCGCCAAGTCCACGACCTCGAGCACGTGGGAGCAGGACGTTCTCAATGCCGAGGGTCCCGTTCTCGTCGACTTCTGGGCCGAGTGGTGTGGTCCGTGTCGTATGGTGGCCCCGGTTCTGGACGAGATCCAGTCCGAGCACCCCGACAAGATCACGATCCTCAAGCTCAACGTCGACGAGAACCCCGATCTCGCCATGAAGTACCAGATCACGTCGATCCCGGCGATGAAGGTCTTCCACGGTGGCGAGGTCAAGACGACCATCATCGGCGCCAAGCCGAAGTTCGCACTGGAGAAGGATCTCGCGGCGTTCATCGGCTGATCGGCTTCACCGGCAACGACGAAGGCCCCGGCTCAGAGAGTCGGGGCCTTCGTCATTGCCTCGCAAGGCTCCGGCTGGCCGGTTCAGTCGGAGCCGAATCCGTCGATACCCATCTCGGCCAGGATTCTGTTGAGATCCTGGATAGTCGAGAAATCTATCTTGACCTGGCCTTTTCTAGCCGTCAGTGAGATCTGGACTCGTGTGTTCAGACGATCACCCAACCGGCCCGCGACCTCGTCGAGGTGCCCGCGACGCGCGCCGGCCTGAGGCTTCGTTGCGCGCTGGGGAGTGTCTGGACGACCCTTGACGATCGCCTCGGCGGCGCGAACCGAGAGGTCTTCGTTCACGATCTTGTCGGCGAGCCGCTGGATGGCGGCGTCATCTGGCAATCCGAGAAGTGCACGCGCGTGGCCGGGGCTGAGTACACCGGCGGCCACGCGTTGCTGCACGGGAAGCGGTAGGCGAAGCAGGCGAATGGTGTTGCTGATCTGGGGACGCGAGCGACCGATGCGTGTCGCGAGCTCTTCCTGCGTGATCCCGAAGTCCTCGAGCAACTGCTGATAGGCGGAGGCCTCCTCGAGTGCGTTCAGCTGCGATCGATGCAGGTTCTCGAGCAGGGCGTCGCGCAAGAGATTCTCGTCTGCCGTGTCGCGAACGATTGCGGGGATGCTCGCGAGGCCGGCCTCACGGGCCGCGCGGGTACGCCGCTCGCCCATGATCAGCTCGTATGTGCCATCCTCGGCACGCGGTCGAACGACGACCGGCTGCAGAACACCGAACTCGCGGACACTGTGCACCAACTCGGCAAGGTCATCCGCGTCGAAGTGCGTGCGGGGCTGGCGCGGATTCGGCACGATTTCACGGGGGTCGATGTGCGCCAAACGGGCACCCGGAACGGCGACGAGCTCGGCGAACCGCTGTTCTTCGACAATCGTTTCCTCATCCGCAACGGCCTCCACCGCTTCCAGCCGTCGCGCGCCGGGGAAGAAGACATCGACGGGACGGCTCTCCGCTTCACTCGTGGGGATCAGAGCGCCGATTCCTCGTCCGAGTCCTGTTCTCTTCGTGGACATCAGAGCGTGCCTTCCTCGTTGGTGTCTTCGTTGCTGGTTACGGCGGGCACATGCTTGCTGATCTCGATCGCGGCCTCACGGTATGCGACGGCGCCGGCCGACTGGCCGTCGTACGCGATAACCGTCTGGCCGAAGCTCGGAGCCTCAGAAACACGAACGGATCGGGGGATCACGGTCTGCAACACCTCCCCAGGGAAGTGTGCGCGAACCTCGTCCGCCACCTGCTGTGCGAGTCGGGTGCGCCCGTCGTACATCGTGAGCAAGATCTTCGAGACCTGCAGGCTCGGGTTGAGGTGGCGCTGAATCATCCGCACGCTCCCGAGCAGCTGCGTGAGACCCTCGAGCGCGTAGTACTCGCACTGAATCGGGATGAAGACTTCATTCGCCGCGGTGAACGCGTTGATCGTCAACAACCCCAGGGAGGGGGGGCAGTCGATCAGTACGAAATGGATCGGAAGAGCACTCGTTGCGAGATAGTCCTCGAGAGCGCCCCGCAGGCGGTGCTCTCGAGCAACCTGCGACACGAGTTCGATCTCCGCACCAGCCAAGTGCAACGTGCTCGGCGCGCACAAGAGGTTCGGTGACTCGGGGCTGACCTGAACGATGTCTGCGAGGGGGAACTCATCGATGAGCACGTCGTACACGCTCGGTGTATCGGGATCGTGGGGGATTCCCAGTGCGGTGGACGCATTCCCTTGGGGATCGAGGTCGATCACCAGGACCCGTGCCCCCAGGGAAGCGAGGGCGGCCGCGACATTGACCGTGCTGGTCGTTTTGCCGACGCCACCCTTCTGGTTTGAGACGGTCAGGACGCGCGTCCTGTTCGGTAGTTCGATCGCGACTCCCTCCAAAGCTCGGCGGCGTGCGCTGAGGTCTGCGATCTCCCGTGCCAGCGGGGTGTCGTCTATCAGTTGTGCGGATGATCGGACATCCGAACGTCGGGCATGTTCCACGTGAAACGCTCCACTCGCGGCAGGGGGACGACCTCTACTCTAGGTGCGCTCTCGTCGCTGAAATCACATCCGACGTCCATGAGACTTCCCTCATCAACGTCACCCCTGGTCGCACGGCGTTTCACGTGAAACACGGCGTGTCGATATCGCGACCAGTTCGGCGGCGCATCGATATCAGCGAACCGGTGCCGACGTTTCACGTGAAACGTCGGTCGGTGCCCGCGCCTCGATCGTGATCGCAGATGCGACGTCTCACGCTCACAAGAAGGAACGTCGATCGAATTCACGGACGGAGCGCCGTTCGTGAAACACGAAGTGCCACGCTATCTCGCTCGACCAAACGATGCTCGCTGGCTGCACAGCGCGCGAGACGTCTTCTACCGAGTCAGCTCCGCACGAATCATGCGTACGGCTTCACGTCGGACAGTTCGCCACGAATACCGTCTCTCGTCGACGCACAGCGAGAGACAGAGCAAAGCCAAAGCCAAAGCCAAAGCCAGCCGATCACTACCGAGCCCGAACCGATGACCAGACCCATGGTGTGCCTGTCGGCGCATCCGGTCTGCCCAAGTGCTCACTCAACCGACGATCGCGTGCCATCCGCCCGTCGGGGAGCGTCAACGGAGCGAAGCGCATTTCATGCGTCGGCGGTGAACTCCGTTTAGGCCTCCTCCTCACGTGACGAACGGAAGCCGAATCGATAGCCGACGCGTCGTTTCACGTGAAACAGCCATGATTGCTGGATCCCAGGTCCCTACACCGCATCGCCATCACAGAACGGGATCGTCCTGTCCGCGCTTCGCGTGAAGTGCGTGTTCTGTGGTCCGAGATCCAGTCACCCCCGCGGGGCGGTGAGGATCCATCAGCCAAGCTCCGTTTCACGTGAAACTGCGGACGATCAGGCGGAGGGACGCACCCGGGCGCGGAAGACCGTCGTCGGTTGTTCCAGCAGACCCTCCCCGAAACGCTCCGCGCGTGGGTCGTGCAACCGGAACCGACGAATCTGCTTCTCTGCGGCCGATATCTCGGATTCGACCGACGCGCCCTTCATCAGCACGAGCTGACCATTCGGACGGACCAGGGGAGCGGTCAGGGGGATGAGGGTGCGAAGTGCGGAAACCGCGCGCGCCGTCACGGCGTCGAGGCCAGAACCGGCGTCGTAGTCCTCGGCGCGCGCGCGCACCACGTCGACGTTGTCCAAGCCCAAGAGATCCACCTGCTCGACGAGCCAGGCGACCCGGCGCTCCATCGGCTCGATCAACACCCAGGAAACATCGGGGCGCGCGATCGCGAGAACCAGTCCAGGTAGCCCGGCGCCCGAACCTACATCGCCGACGCGAGCACCGCTCTCGAACGCCTCCGAGGTGACCGCGCTGTTGAGGATGTGCCGAGACCACAGTCGCGAGGCCTCGAGTGGCCCGATCAGGCCGCGCTCCTCGCCGTGTTCCGCGAGTTGATCGGTGAAGCGCCGAGCCAGTTCGATCCGCGCACCGAAGATCTGAGCCGCAACGGCCGGCTCGGCTTCCACGCCTGTCACCGTTTCACGTGAAACAGGATCAGGCGCGTCGAATGACGGTGTGCCGGTCGGCACCCTCGCCATAGGACTCCGAGACGAAGCCGCGGTCGGCCACGATGTCATGAATGAGCTTCCGCTCATAGCTGGACATCGGGGGCAGTGATGCCTGGCCGGCGCCTTCTTCGAGACGCTCGATGGCGCGCGCGACCAACTGCTCGAGCTCACCCTGCCGGGTGTCGCGTGACCCTCCGACATCCAGGATGAGGCGGGAGAATCGACCCGTCTTGTTCTGAACGGCAAGACGCGTCAGCTCCTGCAATGACCGGACTGTTTCCGGGTCTGACAACACCGACAGCGTCGTGCGGCCCTCGGGGGCCTCGACAGAAACGTATGCACGTCCGGCACGAACGTCGAGTTCGATATCTCCGTCGATATCAGCGATGTCGAGAAGTTCCTCGATGTAATCGGCGGCGATGTCACCCTCTTGCTCGAGATGGGCAAGAGAGGGCGTCTCGTCGGGGGATGCGTCCTGGGGCACCGGTGCATCGGATGTCGTGGTCATGTCGTGAGCTCCTCGCGCCGTCAACGGCGCTTCTTGGGGTCCTGTTTGGTGTTGTTCGTGGGTCCGCCCTGTCCGGGATCCGCGGACGGCGGCGTAAGTGATGTCGAGCCAGCAGAGGACGCCGGAGCGTCAGCATCCGCCGAGGGGGCAGGAGTTCCCGACTTGCCCGCGGGCGGGGGAGTGGTCGAGCCGGCGGGGGTGTTCGGTCGCGCCTGCTTCTTGGCGCGCTGCTTACCGACGGGCTGCTGGCGCTTGGGAGTCACGGCCTTCTTCTTCTCGGCCTCGGCCAGCAGACGGGCCTGCTCCTCGACGTAGCGTTCCATCGAGACGATCTTGCCCTCGGAGTTGATCGCCTTGCCCTTGCGAGCCAGGCGCTCTTCGCGTGCCTTCGCCGCATCCGAACCGGGCGTCGGCATCTCACGGATGACGATGAACTGCTGAACCATCGTCCAGATATTGCTCGTGAACCAGTAGATGACGACACCGAGCGGAAAGAAGACACCCGAGAAGATGAAGGCGAGCGGGAGGATGTAGAGCATGATCTTCTGCATCTGGTACGCCTGACCGGTCTTGGCCTCGGGCGACAGATTCTTCGAGATGATCTGCAGCTGGGTGAAGAACTGCGACGCGATCATGAGGATGACCAGCACGACCAGGATCGCAACCGTAGCTTCCCAGCCCTCGGGCTGCGCCTCCCACGCACCCGCCAGGGTGTCGTGCAGGGACGCGACGCCGAAGAGCTTGGCGTCGAAGAACTGCTGCGTCAGCTCGGGCGTGAGAACACCGACACCACCCACACCGTCCTTCACGTGCTGTCCGATGGACGACAGCACGGAGTACAGGGAGAAGAAGATCGGCATCTGCACGAGCAGGGGCAGACAGCTCGAGACGGGCGTCGTGCCGTGCTTCTTATAAAGCGCCATCGTCTCGCGGCTCATCGCCTCGCGAGACAACTGATCACGCTTCCCCTTGTACTTCTCCTGAACTTTTCGCAGCTCAGGGGCGATTTCCATCATCTTTCGCTGGCTCTTGATCTGCCGCACGAACAATGGAATCAAGGCCGCCCGCACGACGATCACCAGTCCGACGATGGACAGCACCCAGGTGATGCCATCCGCAGCACCGAACCCGAGAGAGGTCCACACCCAATGCCATGCGACAAGGATCAGCTCGACAGCCCACTTGAGCGGCCAGAGGACGATTCCGATGAGATCCGGCACGGATCAGTCCTTTCTTCGGGGCGACGGAACGACGAACCCGTGGTGGGTCAGTTCGTCCCGGAAGTCGGTACGCGGGCGGACATCGTCGACGCCGCCCTGCGCCCACGGGTGGCAGCGGGCCAAGCGAGTGGCAGCCATGACAGAGCCACGAACGACCCCGTACTGCTGGATGGCTCCGACCGCATAGGCGGAACACGTGGGGAAGTACTTGCAGACATCCCCGTAGATCGGAGATATCGTCGCGCGGTAGGCGATGAGGGCCGCGATCGCGGTGTTACGCGGAACCAGGCACGTGGCGCGCCAGCCGCGAGCTATGTCGAAGTGGGAATCGCCCGTCATCGCGGTGGGGAGCGGAGCGCTCATACCCGACCTCGCCGCAGGCAACGCAGCACTTCGGCCCGTAGAGTCGCGAAATCCGCGGTCGCCGATGTCGTCAGAGCGCGGATCACGACGTCCCGACCGGGATCGAGCTCGGTGAGAGCTTCATGACAGACCGCTTTCAAACGCCGACGTACCGTATTGCGCACGACGGCATTGCCGACGGCCTTCGACACGATGAACCCGAAACGCACGTCGTCATCCGTACGAGCCATGACGTGCGTCACCGTGTGTGCTCCGGCGCAGCGAGTGCCCCGGCGGACGACGGATCGATAATCGAGGCCGCGGGTGAGACGATTCGCTCGGGAGAGCACCGGGATGGGTCAGGCCGAGACGGTGGTGCGACCCTTGGTGCGACGCGCCGAAAGAATGGCGCGTCCCGCGCGGGTACGCATACGAGCGCGGAAGCCATGCTTCTTGGCGCGACGGCGGTTGTTGGGCTGGAAAGTACGCTTGCTCATGAGTGTCACTCCGGGAGACGAGTCGCCGGGACGTGGCGACCGGAGACGTTGCTAGGCGGGAGAAGGATGCCGCGAGGGCATAAGTCAACCTGGTAAGAATACGTCCTCATGGCACAGGTCACAAACTGAGCGTGATTCCGGACGCATTATCCCCAGCGGTTTGGCACGGGCATGGCATCGACACGCCGCGAGGTCCTACAGTGGATTTTGCTCCGCCGCACCGCCTGGCTAGCGTGGGCGCGACAGTTATCCACAGGTCCGAAGATGGCGCTCTCGCCCCCGGACACGGTTACTGACAGATAGCCGCGAACCCCGGGGGACCCATGTCACAGCACGATGTTCCAGACATCTCGATCTGGGCGACCGTGCTCGACGCACTCACCGAAGACGACCGGATCACCCCTCAACTGTATGGATTCCTCAGCCTCGCCGTTCCCCAGGGCGTGATGGCGGGCACCCTCTACCTCGACGTCCCCAACGACCTGACAGCGGCTCAGTTCAACAAGCGCATGCGCCCGTCGATCCTCGAAGCTCTCTCCCGCATCGATCACCCATCGGCCGCCGTCACCTTCCGTGTCGTCGTCAACCCCGACCTGGCGGAGGCGCACGTCGCTCCCCGTACGAACCCCACCGCACAGACGACCCCGGATGCGCCGGCGCCGGCTCCCTCACAGTCCGGGCTGCGCTCCTATGTAGAGACTCCGCCCGAAGCACCGGCTTCGGCTTCGCGCAACGACACCCGCCTCAACCCCAAGTACACGTTCGACAATTTCGTCATCGGTCAGTCGAACCGCTTCGCGCACGCCGCCGCCGTCGCCGTCGCCGAAGCACCCGCGAAGGCCTACAACCCGCTCTTCATCTACGGAGAGTCCGGGCTCGGCAAGACCCACCTGCTGCACGCGATCGGCGACTACGCGCTCAATCTCTATACGGGCATCCGCGTTCGGTACGTCTCGAGCGAAGAATTCACGAACGACTTCATCAACTCGATCGCCAACAACCGGGGCTCCGCATTCCAAGCCCGATACCGCGATGTCGACATCCTCCTCATCGACGACATCCAGTTCCTCCAGGGTCGCGCCGAGACACAGGAAGCCTTCTTCCACACGTTCAATACGCTCCACGATCACGACAAGCAAGTCGTCATCACGAGCGATCTTCCCCCCAAGCACCTCACGGGGTTCGAAGACCGCATGCGCAGTCGGTTCGAGTGGGGCCTCATCACCGATGTCCAGGCGCCCGACCTCGAGACGCGCGAGGCCATCCTGCGCAAGAAGGCGCAGAGCGAGCGGCTGCAGGTGCCGGACGACGTTCTCGAGTACATCGCAACGAAGGTCTCGAGCAACATCCGCGAACTCGAGGGCGCACTCATCCGTGTCTCGGCATTCGCCAACCTCAACCGCTCGTCGCTCGACGTACAGCTCGCGCAGACCGTCCTGCGCGACATCATCGATCAAGACGATGCGAACGTCGTTTCGCCGACCGACATCATCACCGCGACGGCACAGTACTTCAAGCTGTCCGTCGATGATCTGTACGGCTCGAGTCGCTCACAGGCCGTCGCCACCGCCCGACAGATCGCCATGTACCTGTGCCGTGAACGCACCAGCCTCTCGCTGCCCAAGATCGGTCAGCTCTTCGGCAACCGTGACCACACGACGGTGATGTACGCATACAAGAAGATCAGCGATCTCATGAAAGAGCGTCGTTCGCTCTACAACCAGGTCACCGAGATCACGACGATCATCGGTCGCGCCGGCCGCTGATCGGCGGATGCGTGAGCGGCGGATGCCTCGCCGCTCACGTCTCGCGCTGCCCTATATGCCGCGACCCGCGCTTGACATGTGCCGATCAGAGCCACCAAAATGCCGTTTTCACAGTGTGGATAACCTGTGGATAAGCCTCACGGAATACGTCCAGACTGTGCAGACATCGCGCCGCGCTGTGGATAGACATCGAAACTCCGGTCCACCCGCCTTCCGCATAAACCCGGGCATCCGCAGCTGGTCCACAACTCACACCGATGTAGTTCCATACTCTCGACCGGCATGTCGGGAGTTATCCACATGATCCACAGGCGTTAACACCATTAACTAATTCTTCTTCTGAGAGATCGATTCCCCTCACCTTTACGGCGAAGGCTGTGCGGTGCACGAGCGGCCGACGCGGACTCACGACATCGATGGCCCGGCACTAGCATGGGTAAGCCCACACCCGGGACGACAAGTGTCCGCGGGGCGGGCGTCCACAGGACCGAACCTCCACAGACAAAGGAGTGACCGTGAAGTTCCACGTGAATCGCGATGTCTTCAGCGACGCGGTCTCTTTCGTCGTGAAGCTGCTCCCGCAGCGCAACCCCCAGCCCATCCTCGCCGGTGTACTCATCGAGGCGGGTCCCGACGGTCTTTCGCTCTCGGCGTTCGACTACGAAGCCTCGGCCCGCACGGTCATCGAAGCGACGGTCGACAGCCCGGGCACCATCCTCGTTCACGGCCGCCTTCTCTCCGAGATCGCCAACCGGCTGCCGAGTGCTCCGATCCAGGTCGTCGTCGACGACGACGGCGGGATCGTCCTGAGCTGTGGTTCGGCCCGCTTCACCTTGCCGGGCATGCCTGTGCAGGAGTACCCGGCGATCCCCGAAGTGACGGCCGAGCCCGGTCTGGTTCCGGCCGAGGACTTCGCCACAGCGATTGCGCAGGTCGCGTTCGCTGCGTCGCGCGACGATGTGACTCCCGTGCTGACCGGAGTGCAGCTCGAGGTTTCCGGAACCACCCTGAGCCTCGTCGCGACCGACCGCTACCGCGTCGCGCTCCGTGAGATTCCCTGGGATGGTGCTTCGGCCGTCGAGGGCGAGGCCTCCGCTCTTGTTCCCGCCCGCACCCTGCAAGAAGTCGGCAAGACCTTCGCCCACGGCGGCGACATCCGGATCGCCTTCTCGGGATCCGGCGACCGCGAGATCATCGCCTTCTCGTCGGGCGAGCGTACGGTGACATCGCTTCTGATCAAGGGCAACTTCCCGCCGGTCCGTCGGCTGTTCCCCGACCAGAACGCGCACCACGCCGTCGTCAACACGGGCGAACTCATGGAAGCGGTCCGCCGCATGCAGATCGTTCTGGATCGTTCGGCGCCCCTGCGGTTCACGTTCTCATCCGATGGCGTCACGATGGATGCCTCCGGGGGAGACCAGGCGCGCGCATCCGAGTCGGTCGACGCGCACCTCGACGGAGACGAGGTCGTTCTCGGTCTCAACCCGCAGTACCTCCTCGAAGCGTTGACCGCGGTACGCAGCGAATTCGTGCGGATCACGTTCACGTCGTCCGACAACGCCAACAAGCTGAGCCCTGTTCTGATCACGAGTCAGACCTCGGTCGACAAGGCCGGCGCGGACACGTTCAAGTACCTCCTGCAACCGAATCTGCTGCTGCGCTGACGTGATCGTCGAGCACGTCAGCCTGGTCGATTTCCGCAACTACGCGACCGCGGATGTCGCGCTGGTCGCGGGCCCCAATCTGTTCGTCGGCCGCAACGGCCAGGGAAAGACGAACCTCGCCGAGGCGATCGCATACGTCGCCACGCTCGGGTCGCACCGGGTTTCGGGCGACCAGGCCCTGGTTCGCGCGGGTGCGGAATCGGCGATCCTGCGCATTCGTGTCGCGCACGCCGGGCGCAGTGTGCAACTCGAAGCGCAGCTTAACCGGACGGGCCGCAACCGCGCACGCGTGAACGGTGTGGATGTGCGCCCTTCCGAACTCCCGCGGTACGCACAGGTGGTCGTGTTCGCCCCCGAAGACCTGGGGATCGTCCGCGGCGACCCCTCCGCGCGTCGTCGTTTCGCCGATCAGTTGCTCGTTCAGCGGTCGCCTCGGATGGCGGGGGTTCTCGCGGACTACGACCGGGTGTTGCGCCAGCGCGGAGCCCTCCTCAAGTCGGCACGTGCACGCGGGATCCGCGGCGAAGCGCTGTCGACCCTGGATGTCTGGGACGACAAGCTCGTCTCGCTCGGCTCCGAGATCATCGACGCGCGTCAGGTTCTGGCGACAGAGCTCGCGGCGCCGATCGAGGCGGCTTACGCGGCCATCGCCGGGGAGGATCACCGACCCGAGCTCGAGTGGGTTCTCTCCGTTCGCGGCGCCGACCCCGAAGAGGGGGATGAAGCGGGCCCCGGCACACCGGCCGGCGTCACCGCCGAGCTCTTCCGAGAGGCGCTGGCGCAGAAGCGCACCGCCGAGCTCGAGCGCGGTCTCACCCTGGTCGGGCCTCATCGCGATGACCTGCGGCTGAGCATCCGCGGCCTTCCGGTCAAGGGGTACGCGTCGCACGGCGAATCGTGGTCGGTCGCGCTGTCCCTGCGGCTCGCTTCGGCTCAGCTCCTGCGCGCAGAGTCGCGCAGCGGTGACCCGGTGTTGATCCTCGATGATGTCTTCGCAGAGCTGGACGCGCAGCGCCGCGCACGGCTGTCGGATCTCACGGCACAGTTCGAGCAGGTCATCGTGACCGCCGCGGTGTGGGAGGACGTCCCGGAGACACTGCGGAGCAGGACCGTGCGAATCGAAGGCGGGCGGATCCTGTCCGAGCCGACGGGCTCGGCGGTCGAGGCATCCGATGCCTGATGACGAGACGGCGGATGTCGCGCCCGGGAAGCCGGTCGAGGCTGAGATCGACGCCCCGCCTTTGACCATCGCGACGTACCTGCGTCTGCGCGGAATTGCCGCGCCGAGGTCGCGCAAGCGGCGCCGGGTCCGGGATGCCGAGGGCGAGAACATCCCGTTCGCGCCAGGCCGAGACCCACACGGGCTCGGCGATGTCATGGCGGACCTGACGCGCGAGGCGGGGTGGAATACTCACCTCGCCAGCGAAGACGTGCTTCGGCGGTGGGCTGATGTGGCCGGCGCTCAGACCGCGGAGCACGCTCGACCGGTCTCTCTCGAGGGAGGTGTCATGACCGTGCAGTGCGATTCGACGGCATGGGCGAGGCAGCTTTCGAGCCTGCGCGCAGACATCCTGACGCGCATCATTCGCGAACACCCCGACGCGGGCATCACCGGAGTGCGCTTCGTGGGGCCGGACGTTCCCTCATGGAAATGGGGCCCCAGGACTATTCCAGGGCGCGGTCCACGCGATACCTACGGCTGAATGGCCATTTGGGGTGCCGAAAGGGATTTCATCCCCGGAGAGGGGCGCGTGATGCGAACGATCGGTCCCCGCTCCGATAGACTGGAAGCGACGACTTTCCCTATTTGGAGCGCCTCTTCTCTATGACTTCCGACTCATTCGATAGCGCTCAATCCGGCAGCAACACCGCCCCCGAACCCCACGCGTACGGCGCGGATGAGATCCAGGTTCTCGAGGGTCTCGAGGCGGTACGCAAACGCCCCGGTATGTACATCGGCTCGACGGGCCCGCGCGGACTCCACCACCTGGTGTATGAGATCGTCGACAACTCGGTCGACGAGGCGCTCGCCGGATACTGCGACACGATCGATGTCACGATCCTTCCCGACGGCGCCGTGCGCGTCATCGACAACGGTCGCGGTATCCCCGTCGACATCCACCGCACCGAGGGCAAGTCCACGGTCGAGGTCGTCCTCACCGTGCTGCACGCCGGCGGCAAGTTCGGCGGCGGCGGATACGCCGTCTCGGGCGGTCTGCACGGTGTCGGTTCCTCGGTCGTCAACGCCCTCTCGTCCCGCCTCGAGGTCGAGGTCCGTCGTCAGGGTTACGTCTGGCGTCAGTCCTATGGCGGCGGCGGCGTACCCAAGGCGCCGCTCGAGAGGGCCGAAGAGAGCTCCGAGACGGGCACGACGATCACGTTCTGGCCGGACGAGACGATCTTCGAGACGGTCGAGTTCGACTACGACACGTTGCGCACGCGATTCCAGCAGATGGCCTTCCTGAACAAGGGCCTGCGTATCGACCTGCACGACGAGCGCCCCGAGAAGGCGTACGACGAAGAGGTCGAGGGCCAGCTCGTGCTGCAGCAGCCGACCGACAGCTTCCTGTACGAGCGCGGCCTCGTCGACTATGTCGAGTACCTGAACAAGGTGCGCAAGGCCGAGCCGGTCAACGACGTGATCATCGACTTCGAGTCCGAGGCGCCCGACAAGAAGATCGCCATGGAGATCGCGATGCAGTGGACGACGAGCTACACCGAGAACGTCTTCACCTACGCGAACACCATCAACACGCACGAGGGTGGCACGCACGAAGAGGGCTTCCGCGCGGCGCTCACGACGCTCGTCAACAAGTACGCGCGAGCGAACAACCTGCTCAAAGAGAAGGACGAGAACCTGTCGGGCGATGACGTCCGCGAGGGTCTGACCGCCGTGATCTCGGTCAAGCTGTCCGAACCCCAGTTCGAGGGCCAGACGAAGACCAAGCTCGGCAACACCGAGGCGAAGGCGTTCGTGCAGAAGGTCGTGGGCGATCAGCTCGGCGACTGGTTCGACCGCAACCCCACGCAGGCGAAGAACATCATCCGCAAGGCGATCGACGCGGCCACCGCGCGACTCGCCGCGCGCAAGGCCCGCGAGACCGCGCGACGCAAGAGCGTCTTCGAGTCGGCCTCGATGCCCGACAAGCTCAAAGACTGCACGAGCAAGGATCCCTCGATCAGCGAGATCTTCCTGGTGGAGGGTGACTCGGCCGGCGGTTCGGCGGTTCAGGGTCGCGACCCGCACACGCAGGCGATCCTCGCCCTCCGCGGCAAGATCCTGAACGTCGAGCGCGCGCGCATCGACCGCGCCCTCGGCAACAACGAGATCCAGGCGATGATCCAGGCTTTCGGAACGGGCATCGGCGAAGAGTTCGACATCGAGAAGTCGCGGTACCACAAGGTGGTTCTGATGGCGGATGCCGACGTCGACGGCCAGCACATCACGACGCTCCTCTTGACCCTGCTGTTCCGCTACATGCGCGGGCTCATCGAGGCCGGCTACGTCTATCTCGCACAGCCGCCGCTGTACCGCCTGAAGTGGTCGAACTCTCCCCACGAATACGTCTACAGCGACCGCGAACGCGATGCGCTGCTGACCGCGGGCCTCGCCGAGGGCAAGCGCATCCCCAAGGACAACGCGATCCAGCGCTACAAGGGTCTCGGTGAGATGAACGACAAGGAGCTCTGGGAGACCACGATGGATCCCCAGACCCGCACCCTCTTGCAGGTGACGATCGAGGATGCCGCGGCCGCCGACGAGATCTTCTCGACGCTGATGGGTGAGGACGTCGAATCCCGGCGCACGTTCATCCAGCGCAACGCCAAGGATGTCCGCTTCCTCGACATCTAGGTCCGATACCACGGATCCCGACGAACCTGACGCAGACGAAGAAGAGACGACATGACTGACGAAGACCGCCCCGACGCAACGCCGGTTCACGATCACGGCCGGATCGACCAGGTCGACCTGCAGTCCGAGATGCAGCGCAGCTATCTCGACTACGCGATGGCCGTCATCGTCGGGCGCGCTCTCCCGGACGTGCGTGATGGACTGAAGCCCGTGCACCGCCGCGTGATCTACGGCATGTACGACGGCGGGTTCCGTCCCGACAAGGGATTCTCGAAGTGCGCCCGCGTCGTCGGCGAGGTCATGGGTCAGTACCACCCGCACGGTGACTCGCCGATCTACGACGCGCTCGTGCGTCTCGTGCAGCCGTGGTCGCTCCGCTACCCGCTGGCCGACGGTCAGGGCAACTTCGGATCGCCCGGCAACATGGGCGCGGCCGCCCCGCGGTACACCGAGACCAAGATGGCGACGCTCGCGCTCGAGATGGTGCGCGACATCGAAGAAGAGACCGTCGACTTCACCGACAACTACGACGGTCGAACGCAGGAGCCGACGGTTCTGCCCGCGCGTTTCCCGAACCTCCTGGTCAACGGCTCGGTCGGCATCGCGGTCGGCATGGCGACCAACATCCCGCCGCACAACCTGCGCGAGGTGGCCGATGGTGTGCTGTGGTCGCTCGAGAACCCGGATGCCTCGCGCGAAGAGCTGCTCGAAGCCCTGATCCAGCGGGTGCACGGACCGGACTTCCCGACCGGGGCGCAGATCCTCGGTGTCCGCGGCATCCACGAGGCGTACCGCACGGGGCGTGGCTCGATCACGATGCGGGCCGTGGTGTCCGTGGAGGAGATCCAGGGCCGCACGTGCCTGGTCATCACCGAGCTGCCCTATCAGGTGAACCCCGACAACCTCGCGATCAAGATCCGTGATCTCGCTCGTGACGGCAAGATCTCGGGCATCGCCGACATCCGCGACGAGACGTCCGGTCGCACGGGCCAGCGCCTGGTGATCGTGCTCAAGCGCGACGCGGTCGCGAAGGTCGTGCTGAACAACCTGTACAAGCACACGCAGCTGCAGGAGAACTTCGGAGCCAACATGCTCGCGATCGTCGACGGCGTGCCCCGCACGCTGTCGCTCGACGCCTTCGTGTCGCTCTGGATCACGCATCAGATCGAAGTGATCGTCCGTCGCACGACGTACCGTCTGCGCAAGGCGGAAGAGCGCATGCACATCCTGCGCGCGTACCTCAAGGCGCTCGACGCGCTCGACGAGGTCATCGCGCTCATCCGCCGATCGGCGTCGGCCGACGACGCACGCGAGGGACTGAAGAAGCTCCTCGATATCGATGACCTCCAGGCCCGCGCGATCCTCGAACTCCAGCTGCGCCGCCTCTCGGCGCTGGAGCGTCAGCAGATCATCGACGAGGCCGAGAAGATCACGGCGCAGATCGTCGACTTCCAGGACATCCTCGCCAGCCCCGTTCGTCAGCGCACGATCGTCCGCGATGAACTGACCGAGATCGTCGCCAAGCACGGCGACGACCGTCGCACCGAGATCATGATGGGCTTCGACGGCGACATGTCGATGGAAGACCTCATCCCCGAAGAGGAGATGGTCGTCACCGTCACGCGCGATGGGTACATCAAGCGCACGCGCAGCGACAACTACCGCGCACAGCACCGCGGTGGCAAGGGTGTCAAGGGTGCGCAGTTGCGCGCCGATGACGTCGTCGAGCACTTCTTCGTCACGACCACGCATCACTGGCTGCTGTTCTTCACGAACAAGGGGCGCGTCTATCGCGCGAAGGCTTATGAGCTTCCCGAGGCCGGCCGCGATGCCAAGGGTCAGCACGTCGCAAACCTGTTGGCGCTGCAGCCGGGCGAAGAGATCGCACAGGTCCTGGACATCCGCGACTACAGTGTCGCGACCTACCTGGTCCTCGCCACCCGCGGCGGCCTGGTGAAGAAGACGCGTTTGACCGAGTACGACACCAACCGGCAGGGCGGCATCATCGCGATCAGCCTGCGCGAGGGTGATGAGCTCGAGAGTGCCCTGCTCGTCGAAGCCGATGACGACATCCTCCTCATCTCGCGACACGGCATGTCGCTGCGATTCACCGCCAACGACGACGCGCTCCGCCCCATGGGTCGTTCCACCGCGGGCGTGAAGGGAATGTCGTTCCGCGATTCCGACAGTCTGCTGTCGGCGAGCGTGGCGGCTGAGAACGGCGGATCGGCCGGACACTACGTGTTCGTCGTCACCGAGGGTGGCTACGCAAAGCGCACCGCGGTCAACGAATATCGTGGTCAGTCGAGGGGCGGTCTGGGCATCAAGGTGGCCAAGTTGAGCGACGAGCGCGGCGACCTCGCGGGCGGTTTGATCGTCGGCGAGGACGACGAGGTCTTGGTGGTTCTTGCCAGCGGCAAGGTGGTACGCTCCTCCGTGGCCGAGGTGCCTGCCAAGGGTCGCAACACGATGGGTGTCGTGTTCGCCCGTCCCGGCGACGACGACCGGATCATTGCCATCGCCCGTAACGGGGAGAGGGGAATCGAATCCCAGGAGCCTGCCGAAGCAACCGCTACCGACTCCGAGGAGTCGACACCCGCCACCTCCCCCGAAGAGAGTTCTGACGCATGAGCACTGTTGCCGACAAGCTGGCTAAGAAGTCGAGCCGCCAGGGAAGCTCTAAGCAGGTCCGGTTGCGACTGGTCTACATCGATTTCTGGTCGGCCGTGAAGCTGTCCTTTCTCGCGGCCGTGGCCATCGCGATCGTGACCGTGGTGTCGTTCTTCCTGATCTTCATGGTCGTCCAGACCACGGGCCTGATCGGTCAGTTCGACGAGTTCTTCCAGAGCTTCTCGGAGAACGGCGTTCGCATCTCCGACCTCGTGGGTCTGCCGCAGGTCATGGCATTCGCCGCGGTCGTCGCGATCCTCAACCTGATCGTGGTCACGGTCCTCGGCGCTGTCGTCGCGGGGATATACAACCTCGCGGTCAAGATCACCGGCGGCCTGCTCGTCGGCTTCACCTCGAACTGAGGCGGAGCGGTCACACGACCCCGGTCGTCCCCAGCAGACTTCCGATCAGCCAGGTCACGGCGAGGGCGAGCGATCCACCGATCACAAGTCTCACCATCGCGCGTCCGCGGCTCGAACCGCCGAGCTGGGCCGACACCCATCCGGTGATGGCCAGCGCAGCCAGAACCGCGACAAAGGTGACGGGCACGCGCCACGCGGGCGGCGGAAGCAGGATGGCGAGCAACGGCAGCAACGCACCGACCGTGAAGGCGACGGCCGAAGAGAGGGCTGCCTGCCAGGGGCTGACCAGGTCGTCCTGGTCGATATGCAGCTCGACCTCGAGGTGAGCGGCGAGTGCGTCGTGCGCGGTGAGTTCTTCGGCGACTTGCCGCGCCGTCGCTTCCGAGAGCCCGCGGGCCCGATACAACTCGGCGAGTTCGTCGAGCTCCTGTTCGGGCATGTCGCGCAGCTCGGCGGTTTCTTTCGCGATCAGTGCCCGCTCACTGTCGCGCTGACTGCTGACCGACACGTACTCACCGAGCGCCATCGAGATCGCGCCACCGACAAGGCCGGCGATTCCGGCGACGAGAAGGGCCGCCGAGTCGGTCGTCGCACCGGCGACGCCGACGACGAGCGATGCGACCGAGACGATGCCGTCATTCGCGCCGAGAACCCCGGCTCGGAGCCAGTTGAGCCGCTGTCCGATACCGCCCACGTGTGCTTCGCCGACGTGTCCTGTCACCTCATCCGTCATGTGCACAGTCAATCGCCTCGCGGCTCGCGCGACAACACAGACGGCGATTCGCGCGAAGCGCGCGGGTCGGGTAAAGTCTTGGAGGTTGCGGGGCTATAGCTCAGGCGGTTAGAGCGCTTCACTGATAATGAAGAGGTCCCAGGTTCAAGTCCTGGTAGCCCCACCAATACACCCCGCGGGGCCTTAGCTCAGTTGGTAGAGCGCCTGCTTTGCAAGCAGGATGTCAGGAGTTCGAATCTCCTAGGCTCCACAGTTGCTACGATCGGCGGGCGTTGTCGGCAGACTCAGGCCAGTGGCTGCGAGATGTCGGCGACGGTCGCTCCGAGAGCGTCGAAAAGCGGCTGAGACTCGACGAAAAGACTGTATCCGTGTGCGCCGGCACCGAGCGCCACACGACCGGATATCGTCTCGTCCGCGTAGACGGGCCAGGCCGTCGTACTACCGAGGGGCACGATCGTGCCGCGCTCATAACCCGTCGCGCCGAGGGCGCGTTCCGGGTCGGGCAGTTGGAGCTTGTTGACGCCCACGAGGGTGCGGAGCTTCGGCCATGCGATCTGTCGATCACCCGGGACCAGCGCGAAGAGGTAACTGTCATCGCTTCGTTTGACCACGAGGGTCTTGACGATGTCGCGTGGCTCGATACCGAGCAGCGCGGCGGCTTCGTGCAGACTGCCCGCTTCCGGGCGTTCACGGATCTCGATGTCGAGACCGAGGTCGGATGCCGCCGACCGCACACGTGCGGTGGCGGCATCCGGATCACTCATCGGGAGAGCGGAGCGGGTCGTCCGCGACCCAGAGCTCGTCGTCGGCCCGCAGTGTCTGCCACGCGGCGTATAGCACGCCAGCCGCGGCGATGACGCCGAGGACGATGGCGATGACGCTGCCCGTGCTGATGCCGGAGCGCTGGGGCTCGAGCACGGCAAGCTTCTTCGACATGGCCTTGGTGGCCTTCTTGCTGTACGCGTCCGCCTTCTTGCCGAAGCTGCGGGAGTCGGGCAGCGAGAAGCCGCGACCTGATGCCAGGCGCTCACGGGTGTCGTTCGCCGCGTCCCAGACGGAGAGTGCGCTACCGACGACCCCGCCGACCGCCGGAACGACCCGGTGTTCGAGGACGTCGCGGCTGACCTTGGCACTCTTCTGAACAACGGGGACGACCCGCTGTTCGTATGTCGCCTGAACGGCCGGCGCGACCTGTTCGCGTGAGTAGTTGCCGAGCTGACGGCTCGCTTCGCGGGCGATACCCGCGGCCTCTCCTACCAGCACCTGCTGCGTCTGCCACACCTTGTTGGCGGAATCCTGCAGCTTGCGGAGCTCTTTCTTGCGCTTACGACTCAGGCCCACGGCTGCCTCCTTGTTCGTCGGGGCGACGATGCGCCCCTCCCCATCTTGCCACGGTGAGCCCGAGAGGCCAGAGTTCGCGGCAAACTCCTATGCCAGAATGGATCAATGCCGCATCACACCGCTGTCGCCACCCTGCACACCAACCACGGCGACATTGTCGTCAACCTCTACGGTGACCACGCTCCCCGCACGGTTCGCAACTTCATCGGGCTCTCCGACGGAACCGGTGAATGGACCGATCCCGCCACGGGCAAGCCCGGCGAGGGCGCCCTCTACACGGATGTGGTCTTCCACCGCATCATCCCCGGCTTCATGATCCAGGGCGGCGATCCGCTCGGACAGGGCACCGGAGGACCGGGCTACAACTTCGACGACGAGATCAGCCCCGAGCTCAACTTCAACGCCCCCTACGTGCTCGCGATGGCCAACGCCGGCCTGCGTCGCAACGCGATCACGGGCAAGGCCGAGGGCACGAACGGCTCGCAGTTCTTCATCACGACTGACCCCACGCCGTGGCTGCAGGGCAAGCACACGATCTTCGGTGAGGTCGCCGACGACGCGTCGCGTGCCGTCGTCGACGCCATCGGCGCCGTCCCGACCGCCGGCGGCGACCGGCCGATCGAGCCCGTCGTGCTGCAGTCGGTCGACATCGTCACGGTCTGACGTACTCGCGTGAGCGCTGACGGGGCACGTAATCCCGAAGACTTCTGCTATCGGCATCCCGATCGCCGGAGCTACGTGCTCTGTCAGCGCTGCCTCCGCACCATCTGCCCGGAGTGCCAGACACAGGGTGCCGTTGGTGTCATCTGCCCCGAGTGCATGAAGGCCCAGCGAGCCGATACGCCCAAGGCCGTGCGCCGCGCGCGCTCGTCCGTGCGCGCGATCAGCGGTCGTCCCCTCGTGACGTACTGGATCATCGGGGTGACGGTCGCGCTCTTCGTGCTCGACTACATCCCCGGGCTCAACCTGACGAGCCTCTTCTGGTTCAACAGTGGCTACCTCGACCCGGCACTGGGGAACTTCCAGCCGTGGCGACTTCTCACGGACATGCTGGCTCACGACGGCCTGTGGCATGTCGGTCTCAACATGCTCGCCGTCTGGATGATCGGGCGGAGCCTCGAGCCGCTGCTCGGTCACATCCGATTCCTCCTCCTGTATGTGCTCTCGGGCCTTGCGGGCTCCGTCGCGGTCGCGCTGCTCGCACCCGGGACATTCGTGATCGGCGCGTCAGGAGCGGTGTTTGGATTGCTCGGAGCGCTGCTGGTGATCGGGCGGCACATCGGCGCCAACATCACCGGCATCCTGATCATCGTCGGCATCAACCTGGTGATCGGGTTCCTGCCGGGCTTCGCGATCTCGTGGCAGGCGCACGTGGGCGGGCTCGCCGCGGGTGCCCTCGCGGGACTGATCTTCGCGCGCACGCGTCGGGCCGATCAGCGCGGGCTGCAATACGGTCTGCTCGCGGGATTGGCGGCGGTGCTGCTCGCACTATGCGCCGTGCCCGCACTCATCGGTTGACCGAGGGTCGCGTCCGGCTTCCCACGCTCAGCGGTCCGGATCGAACGGGCGGTTGTCCACAGGGTTCTGCACAGCTGTGGAGAATTACACGGGTGTAACTACCCCGTTCAGCGCCAGCGCGTCGTCATCAAGAACCCGATGAGGGCGATGCCGAAGCCGATGCCCAGGTTCCATGCGCCGACTCCTGGAATCGGCAGCGTGCCGTTGCTCAGGTAGAAGACCAGGACCCAGGCAAGGCCGAGCAGCATGAAGCCGATCATGACCGGCTTGAACCAAACGGGATTGGGGGTGTCGACGTCGCGACGGGGCGCGCCGGGGTCGACGTCGTCAGATCGGGACATGAGAGCCATTGTAGCGGTGAGGCTGTACCCAGCACGTTGGCCTAGGATCGGCGCGTGGACATGCGGGCATCCGGGGGACAGCAGGACGAAGCGGATGTCGTGCGCCCTGATGCCGACGGGGCCGCTGAGCCGACCGGTGGTCGTCGTCCGCGCAAGATCAGTGTCGTGGGTGTGGCGGGCGAACTGCTCCTGACGGCCGGGGTCGTCGTGATGCTCTTCGTCGCCTGGCAGTTCGGAATCGGTGATCAGATCGCGGCCGCGCAGAATCGGGCCGACGCCCAGGCGCTCGCGGAACAGTGGCAGGACTCCCCGCCGGAACCCGGGCCCACCTCCGCGCCGTCCGCCACTGCGGCACCGGACGCGCCAGTCGCTCCGGTGATCACCGCCGAGCCCGCGGACGGTGAGGTCTTCGGCATCATGTACGTCCCCCGATTCGGACCCGACTTCGCGGTCCGGATGGGTGGGGGCGTGTCGCGGGAACGAACTCTGGACACGATCGGCATCGGGCACTATCCCGGTACGCAGATGCCCGGTGACGTCGGCAACTTCGCGGTCGCCGCCCACCGCACCGGGTTCGGGGGCGCGCCGTTCTACTCGATCGACGAGCTGCGGGTCGGCGACCCGGTCATCGTCGAGACGGCGGACGGCTGGTACACGTACATCTTCCGGACTCTCGAGTACGTGCGTCCCACGGCCGTCGACGTTCTGGACCCGGTACCCCAGGCAACCCCGACCGGTCTGGGTGGGAGATATCTGACGATGACGAGCTGCTCGCCGCGCCACACGATCGCCGAGCGCATCATCGCCTATGCGCTGTTCGACTCCTTCCGGCCGCGTGCCGACGGCCCGCCTGCGGGTCTGCCGACGGTGGTGTCCTGATGTACGGCGCGTTGTGGCGCGTTCTGCCCGGGCCGTGGTGGGTTCGGACGCTGATTCTGCTCGTGGCGGCAGCAGCCGTCGTCTACGCGCTGTTCTTCTACGTCTTCCCCGTCGTCGCCGTCTGGATCGCCCCCGAAGAGGTCACGGTCCAGTGAGTTTCCGCGTGCTCGTCGTCGATAACGACGACAGCTTCGTCTTCACGCTCGTCGACTACCTCGCGCAGCTCGGTGCCGACGTGGACGTCATCCGCAGCCGTGAGATCTCGCCGGGATCGGTGCGGCAGGCGTTGAGCCCGCACGACGCCGTCCTGCTCTCGCCCGGCCCGGGGTCCCCGCGTGATGCCGGAGCATCCATCCCGATCGTGCGTGCCGCCGAGCAGAGCGGAATCCATCTGCTCGGGGTCTGTCTCGGCCACCAGGCGATCGCCGAGGCCTTCGGGGGTGTCGTGGCGACCGCGGCAGAGCTGATGCACGGCAAGACCTCGCGACTGTTGCACGATGGCTCGGGGCTTTTCGAAGGCATCCCGTCCCCGTTCACGGCGACGCGCTACCACTCGCTCGCCGTGGTGGAGGGGTCGCTGCCGCCGGACCTGAGCGTCACGGCGCGCACGGACGGCGGCGTGATCATGGCGGTCGCGCATCGCCGGGCGCCCCTGCGCGGTGTGCAGTTCCATCCGGAGAGCGTCCTCACGGACGGCGGGCACCGCCTGCTCGCGAACTGGCTCGCCGAGGCCGGCATGCCCGAGGCACTCGCGGCCGCCGAGGGCAAGCATCCGCTCGTCGGCTCTGCCTGAGCGTGGGGTAAGGCGTCCCTGCGAATCGGGAGTCTAGGGCGCCGTCCCGGTGCAGACGGTCAGTGCGATCGTCGAGCCGACGGCCGCCTCACCGGGCGGAATCGACTGCTGCGTCACGATCTCGGGTTCGGTCGCCGGGCAGCTCGGGTCCTCGATGCGACTCGCCGTGAGCTGGACGCTCGGGCCCTGGATGCTGTCTGTCGCGGCCTGCAGCGTGAAGCCGACGTAGTTGATGATCGCCACGCGACCCGTCGCGGTCACGAGGTTCACCGTCGAGCCCACGATGACGCTCTCTTCCGCGAGAGGCGAGGACGAAATGACCGTCCCCTCAGCCTTGCCGGGCACACTGCGAGACGTGATCTGCCCGACCTTGAGCCCGGTTGCTTCGATCGAGGCCCGGGCATCCGCCTCGGACAGACCCTCGACGGGCGGCACGAGTGTCGTTTCGGCTCCGGTCGAGACGTAGAGGGTGACTTCTTGTCCGACCGTGACACCCACTCCCGCCGCGGGAACCGTTCGGATGACGTGACCTTCCGCCACCGTGTCGCTCGCCTCGTCGCGGCGTACGGCGTCGAGATCCGCCTCCGCGAGGGCGCTGTTCGCGGCCTCGTAGGTCTGCCCGGTCACCGAGGGAACAACGCGGGCCGTTGAGGGGACCTCGTTGCCGGGCTGGATCGTCACGATCCAGAAGAAGAGAGAGATGATCACGACGGCCAGCACGGCGACGCCCGTCCAGATCCAGGCTGCCGGGGGTCCGCTCTGCGTCCGCGCCATGGTCTCGTCGGTGCTCAGCTGGCGGAGGGAACGTGCGGTCTCGGCCGCCTGCCGCGGGTTCGCGCCGTAGAGCTCGGTCGTCAGCGCCCCGAGCTGGCGCTTGCTGGGCGCGGCGCCACCGACGGCAGCGTCCAGCGCAGATCGGAACTGCTCGGCAGTCTGGTACCGCTGGAAGGGGTCCTTGGCGAGGGCGCGCAGAACGACGGCGTCCAGTGCGCGCGAGACCTCGGGGTTGAGCTCCGACGGAGCATCCGGTGTCTCGCTGACGTGCTGATAGGCGACCGCCACGGGCGATTCGCCGCGGAACGGCGCGCGGCCGGTGAGGAGTTCGAAGAGGACGACCCCCGTCGAGTACAGGTCGGCGCGGCCGTCGACGGCCTCGCCCTTCGCCTGCTCGGGAGAGAAATAGGCCGCGGTGCCCAGGATGGCCGTCGTGTCGGCCACCGTCGACGACGAGTCAGAGACCGCGCGCGCGATACCGAAGTCCATCACCTTGATCTGACCCGCGTCGGTGATCATGACGTTGCCGGGCTTGATGTCGCGGTGCACCACGCCCGCCCGGTGGGAGTACTCCAGCGCCTCGAGAATGCCATCGACGTACCGGACGGCATCGGCCTCCGGCACCGGACCGGCATCGATGACGTCCTTCAGGAGGGCACCCTCCACGAGCTCCATCACGATGTAGGGAACCGGATGCGTCGAGCCATCCGCATCGCGTTCGGTCTCTTCTCCGGCGTCGAAGACGCGCACGATCGTCGGGTTCGCCATGCGCGACGCCGCCTGTGCTTCCAGGCGGAAACGTGTGCGGAAGGCGGCATCGTCGGCCAGGTCGCGCTTGAGGACCTTGATCGCGATCGCGCGGCCGAGCGTCAGGTCGTAACCGCGATAGACCGAGGCCATTCCCCCGCGACCGACGAGTTCGTCGATGCGATATCGACCCGACAGCACGCGTGGCTCAGTCGTCACGGGGTACTCCTCGTCGATGGGGAAAGGGATCTGTCTAGCCTAGGTGGCGGGTACGAAACGGGCGGTTCGCCGCGACGATCACGGGGCCGGTGGTGTCGGCGGCGTCGAGGGGGCCGCCGCTGTGATGGTCGCCGACGCCTCTGGAGAGGTGTCCGACGTGCGATCTCCCCCGGGGCCGCCCGTGCAGGTGACCGTGTACTTGACGATCAGCGACTGCCCGGTGTTCGTGCTGACCTCGATGGGCGCCGTCCGCTGGTTGGCGGCGATCACGATCGATGATTGCCCGTTCGAGAAGAGGCCGTTCGAGGCGTTCAGGTTGTACGACAGCACCGAACCCGTCCCGGGGGCGCAGGTGTAACCAGACCACTGGGCGTTGACGGTGCTACCCGCCGTGACGGTGGTCACGGGAGTTCCGCCATCCTGGATCGTCGGGGCACCCGGCGTCGTCATCGGCGTAACCGACTTGTACCGGGTGAGCTCGATCGTGGTGCCCTTCGGGACGTTGGGGCCCGAAGGGTTGACGTCGTAGACGAGTCCGACCTGGTCCTCGGTCGTCGCGGGGTTGCCGTCCGTGCACGACGAGTTCAGGCCGACCCCGGTCAGCGTCGCTCGCGCGGCCTCGCAGTTCTGGCCGACGAGGTCGAGAGCATCGACGTTGACGGTGGTCGGGGTGGGCGCCGGCTCGCTGGACGTCGCAGATGCGCTCGGCTTCTTCGATGTGGGCGTGCCGGATGGGTCAGCCCCGCCGCCCTGGTTCGCCAGCAGCGCCCAGACGGCGCCGCCGAGAACGAGGAGCAGCAGAACGATCAGCGCGATGAGCGGCCAGGTCCACGGGCTGCGCTTGCGCGGCGGAGCCTCCTCCACGGCGGTCGCCGTGGCACCGGTCGCATCGGACGGCGTCAGCAGACGTGTAGCCGCGTCGAGCGGCGCGGCCGACGTCAGCAGCTGAGTTGCATCGTCGTTCGCCACGACACCGGTGGCGATCGCCGGAATGGCGGCAGCGGCGGCGGCGATGTCGCCCCTGCGGAGGGCGGTGGCGGCACGGGCGACGACCGCGGTGGAGCTCGGGCGGTCTTCCGGCTTCTTCGCGATCATGGCGAACACGAGGTTCTGAACAGGAACCGCGACGGTCGGCGGCAGGGGCGGCGGTTGCTCGTTGATCTGAGCCATGGCGATCGCGACCTGCGACTCACCCGTGAAGGGGCGCTTGCCGGCCAGGCACTCGTAGGCGACGATGCCGAGCGAGTAGATGTCGGTCGCCGCCGAGGCCGGGTGACCGGATGCCTGTTCGGGCGAGAGGTACTGCACGGTTCCCATGACCTGGCCGGTCGCGGTGAGCGGCACCTGGTCGGCGATGCGGGCGATGCCGAAATCGGTGATCTTCACCCGTCCGTCGGGCGTGATCAGCAGGTTGCCCGGCTTGATGTCGCGGTGCACGAGACCCGCCGCGTGGGCTGCTTGAAGCGCCGCGGATGTCTGGGCGACGATGTCGAGTGTCTTGTCGGTCGACAGGGTGCCATCGCGCTCGAGGATCGTCGACAGGGCCTCGCCCGGGACGAGCTCCATCACGAGGAAGGCGCTGCCGTTCTCCTCGCCGTAGTCGAAGACGCTGGCGATGCCCTCGTGGTTGACGAGCGCCGCGTGCCGGGCCTCGGCGCGGAAGCGCTCGAGGAAGCCGGGATCGCCCATGTATTCGTCTTTGAGGATCTTGATCGCGACGGTACGGCCGATGACGTGGTCGGTGGCTTCCCAGACCTCGCCCATGCCACCGATCGCGATGCGCGAGATCAGTTCGTAGCGGCCACCGAAGGACACTCCCTGTGTGGGTCTCATCTGTCCAGCACCGCCTCCATGACCGCCTTGCCGATCGGGGCCGCGAGCAGATTCGATCCGCCCTGCTGGCCTCGCCCCGCGCCGTTCTCCAGCACTACCGCGACCGCAACCTGCGGGTCATCCGCGGGCGCGAAGCCCGTGAACCAGAGGGTGTACGGAGCGGTCGCACCGTTCTCCGCCGTGCCGGTCTTTCCAGCCACCTCTATGCCCCCTATTCTTGCACCCGAGGCGACGCCGCTCTGGACATTCGCCACCATCATCTGGGTCATCGTCGCGGCATCCTTCTCGCTCAGAGCGGTTCCGAATTCGGAGTTGTCAAAGGTCTGTTGCACCGACAGATCGGGACCGATCACGCGGTCGATCATGCGCGGATTCATCACCACACCGCCGTTCGCGATGCCGGCCGAGACCATCGCCATCTGCAGCGGCGTGGCTCGCACATCCCCCTGGCCGAAGCCGGTCAGGGCGGTCTGCGCGTCGTCGAGAGCCCGCGGGTAGGTCGAGGCCGTCGACTCCAGCGGCATCGTGAAGGACGAGTTGAACCCGTACTTCTCGGCCTCTTCGCGGATGGCGTTGTCGCCGAGTTCCACCGCGAGCTGCGCCATCGGGATGTTGCACGACAGGCGGAGCGCGTCGGCGAGGGTGACGGTCTCGCCGGGTCCGCAGGTGCCGCCCCCGGCGTTTCCGATGAAGTCGGATGAGCCGGGCAGCTGCCACTGAGCGGGGTTCGCGAACGTCGACTCGGGGGTGTAGCGCCCGGATGCGAGCGCCGCAGACGCCACGACGAGCTTGAACGTCGAGCCCGGCGGATTCAGCGTGCCGGCGATCGCTCGGTTCGACAGCGGGCGCAGTGGGTCTGCCTCGAGTGCCGCGTAGGCGTCTTTGACCTCGGTCGAACTGTGCGCGGCGAGCAGGTTGGTGTCGAAACTCGGCGTCGTGACCATCGCGAGGATGCGACCGGTCGACGGCTCGATCGCGATCACCGCACCCTCGTACCCCTGGAGGGCATCCCAGGCGGCACGTTGCGCGCGGGGGAGGAGGGTCGTCGCGACGTTGGACCCCTGCGGCTTCTGACCCGTGATGATCTGGTCGATGCGCTGCAGGAACTGCGATCCCGAGGTTCCGCTGAGGTCCTGGTTCATGGCGCTCTCGAGCCCGGTCCGCGAGTTCAACAGGGGGTTGATGTAGCCGGTGACGGGCGCCCACATCGCCGCATCCGTGTAGACGCGCTGGAACGAGTAGATGTCATCCGACGGCACCGAGTAGGCGATCGCCGCACCATCGGCGATGATCGCGCCGCGCTGCACCTGGTACGCGTCGTACAGTGCGCGCGTGTTCGCGGGATTCTCGGCGAGCGTGTCCACCTGAACGACCTGGATCCAACTCGTCGCGCCGAACAGCGCGAGAAACATCGCGAGGACGACGACCGACAGTCGGCGGAGTTCTTTGTTCATCCGATGACCACCCGCGGACGTGAGCGCACGGCATCCGACACGCGCAGGAAGAGCGCGACGATCAGCCAGTTCGCGACGAGGGACGAGCCACCGGCCGCGAGGAACGGCGTCGTCAGACCCGTGAGCGGGATCAGACGAGTCACGCCGCCGACCATGATGAAGACCTGCAGGGCGATCGTGAACGCCAGACCCGTCGCCAGCAGCTTGCCGAAATCATCCTGGCCGGCGAGTCCGATACGGATGCCTCGGCTCACGAAGAGCATGTACAGGCACAGGATCGCGAACAAGCCGATGAGCCCGAGCTCTTCGCCGAGGCTCGGCACGATGTAGTCGCTCTGCGACAGCGGAGTCAGATAGGGGCGGCCCTGGCCGAGCCCCGTTCCGACGAGTCCACCCTGAGCGAGCCCGAAGATCCCCTCGACGAGCTGGTAACTGCCCCCGTCGCGCGCGATCACCTCGGGATCGAAGGCGTGCCACCACGCAGAGATGCGGGATCCGACGTAGGTCATGACCTGCGAGGCGATGAAGACCCCCGCAACCGCCAGGCCCAGACCGATCAGCACCCAGCTGGTGCGGCCCGTCGCCGTGTAGAGCATCGCGATGAACATGCCGAAGATCAGCACGCCCGTGCCGAGGTCGCGCTGCAGCACGATGATCGCGAGAGAGACGACCCAGATGATGAGGAGCGGCCCGATCTCGCGAGCACGCGGCCAGGTCATCCCCAGAAAACGGTGACCCGTCGACGTCATGCTCTCTCGCGTACGGACGAGGTACCCGGCAAAGAAGATGGCGAGGGCGATCTTCGCGAGCTCCGCCGGCTGGAAGGTGAACAGGCCCCCGATCGAGACCCACACGGCGGCTCCCGTGCCCTCGGCGGCGAGACCGGGGATGACGGGCAGGATCAGCAGGATCAGGCCGACGAAGCCCGAGACGTATGTGTAGCGGAAGAGCACCCGGTAGTTGCGCAATAGCACGACGAGCAGGACGGCGCCGGCCACGGCGATGGCGGTCCACGCGATCTGACGCGTGGACGCGGCATCCCATCCCTCGGCGTCGATGGCGATGTCGATCCGGTAGATCATCGCGAGACCCAGGCCCGTGAGCGTCGTGGCGATCGGCACGACGATGGGATCGGCGTTGGGCGCGCGGAAGCGCAGGACGATGTGCAGTGTGAGCACCAGCACGGCGAGGGCGCCGAAGTAGTAGAGGATCGTCCACTCGATGCCACCGAGCGCCCCGAGCTGCACGAGGGCGACGGCGGAGCCGCTCACCGCAAAGGCGAGCAGGAGAAGCCCGAGCTCGCGATTGCGCTGTGTCTGCGGCATCCGGAGCGTGCGCAGCGCCTTCATCACCGTCGTGTCGGCCTTGAGCTCGGCGGTGTCGCCCGGCTTCGTCGGTGTCGTCATGGGTTCACCCCCTGCGGCTCGGTCGTGGCGCGCAGGCGCTCGACGATTTCGCGCGCCTCGGTCAGCGACCCCGCCGAGACGGTGGACTCGACGGCTTGGCGCGTGAACTCGTCGAGATCGTCGAGATCGATGCCGGTCTCTTCGTAGACCTCGGACAGGGTGATGGGTCCGATGTCCTGCTGGATTCCGCGATAGACGACGACCATGTCTTGATCGGCGCCCACGAAGAAGCGAGTCTGGGTCCACGAGTAGGCGAGGAACGCGCCGCCCGCGAGCAGCGCTGCCACGACCACCGCGCCGACGATCCAGCCGACGCGGCGTCGACGAGCGCGCCGCCGGTCCTCTTCGATCAGCTCTTCGAGGAACTCCTCCGCCGGTTCGAAGTGTGTCGGCTCGTTCGCCGCCTGGCGGTTGGGGTGCAGCCAGCTGCTGCGACCCGGGCGTGCGGCGGGAACGTCGAAATCGAGCGGCGTCGACGCCGATCCGACGACGGTCGGCGTGCCGATGACGACGGGATGCGAACCCCCGACATCGACGATCACCATGGTGACGTTGTCGGGTGCGCCGGCGTCGAGTGCCTGCTTGAGGAGGACGTCCGCTGTGCGCTGGGGCGTGAGTCCCTGGCCGAGTGCCTTGGCGGTGTGCGCGTCGTCCACAACGCCCGAGAGGCCATCCGAGCACAGCAGCCAACGGTCACCGGGCTGGGTCGCCATGATGAACGTGTCGACGTCGGGATGGGCATCCATATCGCCGAGCACGCGCATCAGCACGGAACGGCGCGGGTGGAAGCGGGCCTCTTCGACGGTGATTCGTCCCGAATCGACCAGGCGCTGGACGAAGGTGTGGTCGGTCGTGATCTGCGTGAGCTGACCGTCACGGAAGAGATAGATGCGCGAGTCGCCGATGTGCGCGATGACGGCGTGGTCGTCGATCATCAGCAGGGCGCTGACCGTCGTGCCGAGTCCTGAGAGCTCCGGTCGCTGCTCGACCGTGTCGATGAGCGCGGACGCCGTCTCGGTGATCGTGTCGCGCAGCACGCGTTCGGCCTCGGCCGTGCTCGCGAAGGGCCGGTCGAGGTCTTCGAGGTGCCGAATCGCTATCGAGGATGCGACGTCACCCCCCGCGTGACCACCCATACCGTCGGCGACGACGTACAGGTTGGACCCGGCGTAACCCGAGTCCTGGTTGTTGGAGCGCACCTTGCCCGTGTGGGACAGGGCCGCCGCGGAACCCTCGAAGACCATCGACTACTTCCGCAACTCGAAGGTCGTCGCGCCGACCTTGATCGGCGCGCCGATCGTCACGGGGGTGGGGGCCTGCACACGGGCACCGTCGTGCCAGGTGCCGTTCGTCGAATCGAGGTCTTGAATCATCCACTGCTCGCCCCACAGCACCAGGCGCGCGTGATGGCTGGAGGTGTAGTCGTCGCGGATCACCAGTCCCGACTCGCTCGACCGGCCGATCGTGAGCGGCTCGTTCGTCAGAGGGAGTTCGAGCCCGGCCTTGGGTCCCGAGGTGATGACGATGCGCTGCACGGACTCGGTCGTCGCGGCGCCGCCCTTCTTGCTCGGGCGGTTCGCAGCTGCGGGAGCAACGGACGCGGCCGCTGCCGGTGCGGCGGGCGGGGGGACAGCTGCGGTAGCCGACCCCGCGGCGGCGGCTCCGGCTGCCGCCTCACCCGCGGGCTCCGGCATCCGTCGCACGCGAACGCCGAACAGGTCAGCACGCATCGAATAGACGACGACGAACACGAAGGCCCAGAGCAGGATCAGGAAACCGATCCGCAGGAGCAGGAGCGTGAGCTCGCTCATCGCGCCCCGTTCCCACCGAGTGCGTCGAACGCGCGAGTCACATCGGCCGGGGGCGGGGACGGCGGCTTCGGGGGGCGGGCCTGCGCGACGACGCGAAAGACGATGTCGGTGCGTCCGATCCGGATCGTCGAGTCCGGTTCGAGCGCCGCCTGCGTGACGCGCTGTCCATTGAGCGAGGACCCATTCGTCGAGCCGAGGTCGCGGACCATGGCGCGCTCGCCATCCCAGAGGATCTCGACGTGCTTGCGGCTCGTTCCGGCGTCGGGAATCGTGATGTCGGCGTCGCTGCCGCGGCCGATGACGGTCCGGCTCGAGGTCAGCGGGTGCCGCGTCCCATCGATATCGACGACCGCGCGCCACGAGACGCGACCCTCTTCCGTGGTCGACGTCACGCGCAGCGTGCCCGAGGCGAGATTGGGGTCGACACCGAGTCGGATGCTGACGGCACCCGCAAAGGTGTAGCCCTGCGCCTTGGCGTGCTTCTGCACGAGGGTGTCGAGCTCGCTCAGCAGCGTGTCGCCGAGCGCGGCCATCTTCGCGTGATCGTCGGGCGAGAGCTCGACGACGAACGTATTGGGCGCGAGGATGCGGTCGCGGCTGACGACCGCGGCCTTCTTGTCGAGCTCGCCGCGCAGGGCGGAGGCGATCTCAACGGGTTGGATACCGCTGCGAAAGGTGCGCGCGAAAGCGCCGTTCACGGCGCGCTCGAGACCCTTCTCGAAGCTGTCAAGTAGACCCACGGGGCTCCTCAGGCGGGGCGGATGGTAGGCCCATCGTAGTCAGCGAGCCTGGATAGGCACCGACGATCCGCGAGTTGCGTGAGATACCGCGGGTGGATCCGCGTCCCTGGGCCCCACGAGCCCGTGATATTCTCGGGAAGTTGAGTTTCGGGGTGCATGTCCCGAGATTCGCGCGAGTGGCGGAATAGGCAGACGCGCTGGCTTCAGGTGCCAGTGCCCGAAAGGGCGTGGGGGTTCAACTCCCCCCTCGCGCACAGCAGGGATCGACCCCCGATCAGGTATTTCTGGTCGGGGGTCTTGCTGTTCGCGCTGCGCCACGCTCAGGCGAGTGGATGCTGCTCGCGCACGATCGCTTCGGCCCCGAGTTCGTCTCGTGCCGCGACGGCGTCGCGTAGCCGCACGAACGAGTCCCGACGGGCGACCGGATCGGCGGGATGTGGGGTCCACGGGCCGACGAACCAGCTGACGGGCAGGTAGATCTCGCGCAGCGTGGACACAAGCATCCGATTCCCCGCCGCGAAGCTGGCCCGGCGGTGGAAACGGACGTACATCGTCGTCAGTGCCGCTACATCGTCGGATGTCGCGACGGCGATGATCTCGTCGAGATCCGAGACCAGCGCCGCGAGTGTCTCGTCGTCGGCTCGGCGCACCGCCAGGCGCAGCGCCATGCCGGCGAGTTGGCCGATGTACTCCAAAGCCTCGTCTCGACTCGACTCGTCCGGAGTCGTCACGCGTGTGTAGCGGTGCGCGGACACCTCGACCATGCCCTGTCGCTCGAGCCGCTGGATCGCCTCACGAACCGGGGTACGTGAGATCCCGTAGAGGTCGGCGATCTCGACATCGCGCACCCGCTCGCCGGGCGCGAGACGGCCGTCGACGATGGCCTGCGCGAGGAGTTCGTAGACCGTGTCGGCCAGGGCGGAGCCTCGGGCCTCTAGTCGTGCGGGAGGTGCTTCTAGGGGCATTACGGGTGCCTCTTCGGGTAAGGCACGGCGGGGACCGCCGCTCGAATAATGCGAGACATCTTACGCACGGAAAGGAGGGAAACGGATGTGAGTGTTCCGGCCCGTGCGATCACGTTCGGGCAACGTTTGTGTCACCTTCTTTCGAAGGCATTGCGCGAAGTTGCCCCCGGCGGGGTAGCGTGGTACCACAATCCCGCGTCACCATAACGATCGGTGCGCGGCTGAAGAGAATGGCAAGGCATGTCTAGCACGGGAACCGTCAAGTGGTTCAACGCCGAAAAGGGTTTCGGCTTCATCGCCCCCGATGAGGGTGGCGCCGACGTCTTCGCGCACTACACCGCTATCCAGGCGGGCGGCTACCGCTCGCTCGAGGAGAACCAGCGCGTGGAGTTCGAGACGGCTCAGGGCCCGAAGGGCCTCCAGGCCGAGAACATCCGCCCCGTCTAGGGAGCGAATCACACAAGGACGCACTCCGGAGCTCACGCTCTGGGGTGCGTTCTGCTTTTTCCGGTCGACCACGTCCGTCATCCGGCAGTCAGCCGTGCCGCAGCATGTCGACGCCAGCGGTCGCGAACTGGCGCAGGGTCGCATCCGGCAGGAACGCGCGGGTGAGTCCGGCCGCGATCCGCGTGAGGTCTCCCTCGTCGCGATACAGCAGGTAGATCGGTTCGTACCGCGGATTGAACTTCGTCTTGAAGCGGTGCAACGATCGGAAGCCGTAGACGGGCTCGAGCGCGCTCGACAGCGAGGTCAGCAGCTGGGCGATCGCGCCCTCGTCGGGTGAAGCCTCGTGTGCGAGCGGCGCACCCGACAGCGAGAGGGTCAGCGCCCCCTCAGCGGCGAAGTCGCGGGCGGACGATCCGATCAAGAACTCCATCACCGGACCGAATCCGCCGTCACGGCGGCGCATCAGGTCCAGGGTCCACCCCTGCACCGTGCCGCCGGTGCCGTAGACGGGCAACCACGACAGAAAGCCGTCGACATCACCGTTCGGTGCGATGGCGAGTGCAATACGCACATCGGGATCTTCGGCCTCCTGCAGCGTTCCCAGCGTGAACCGCATCTCGGGTAGGCCCTTGTCTCCCACCCACGACTCCGAGATGGCCCGCAACTGCTGCCTGACACCCCACGGCTCGGCCGCCATGGACGTGAGGCGGAACGTCATCCCGTCCCGCTCGCCCCGGTTGAGCGCCTGCCGCACGTACGACCACGCCTTGCCGGTGAACTCCAGGCCGGGCAGGTCGACGATGGTGTCGTCCGCAATGACCAGAGCGCGCCACCCGTCCGGCATTGCGTCGCGCGTGACCTGACTGCTGCTGAAGAAGCAGGGGATGAGCCCCTGGCCCTCGGTCGTGCGCACGAACGTCGCGACCGAATCGGGGACGGATGCGGGGGGACCGAGGGGGTCGGCGAGTGCAATCGCGACGCCGAGCCTGTGCTGGAAGGCGACCATACCTTCGCCTGTCCGCAGGTAGCGCAGCCCATCCCACGTGGCCATCCACGAGAGGTTGCCCCCGCCCTCTTGGCGGATCAGGGCACGCACCTCGTCGTTCGATACGGCGGAACCCTCGCCGATCCGACGGCGGTGGGTTGCTCGGAACGCTCGACGCACCATGAGCAGGTACACGAAGAACAAGGCCCAGAGGATCGAGGTCGCGAGCGCGACATCCGGGTCTCCGTAGACGTCGATGACCTCGGCGGGATAGAGCGCGAACAAGACGATGATGGCGACGGCGACGAGCAGGTTCACGCCCGCCCACAGCACGGTCAGGATCCAGGCCCAGCGGCGCCCGAGGCGCAGGCCCCGCGAGACGAGCAAGACCACGACCGTGTCGATCGCCACATCGAGCCATGGCCCGTCGAGGGGCGCGGTCGGGCCGAACGGTCCGTTCGTGGGCAGCAGCAGCGACAGGATCTGGATGACCGCGAGGGAGAGGATCACGGCGAAAGCCAGCAACCGCTGCTCACGGATCGTCGTGCGCTGGATGCGGAACGATCGATCGATCAGCAGCACCAGCACGATTGCGAAAGCGTGCTCGACATCGGCGAGGGATCCCAGCAGCAGCAGGCTTATCGCCGCGTAGGCGAACACGATGACCCATCCGCGCTGACGCCACGGCGCGGCGAGCAATCCGATGGACGCGGCGATGCAGGCCATGGTCCCGCCCGAGGCGCCCACATCGAGCTGGCCCGCCAGGGTGATGGCCCAGGGCCAGGGGAGCAGGCTGGCGAACATGAGGAAGGCCGCGGTTGCGAAGATCGCGAAGAGCTGACCGAAACCGAAGTAGAGCAGCGCGATTCGCGTGCCGCGCTTCATCTCGAGGTAGCCGAGGCCCACCAGGCTCAGGAGGGTCGGGATGTAGACGACGGGGTGCGCGACGAAGAAGGTTCCTGTGAAGGGCGTCCACCACCTGCCCGCCTCGAGCGCGGGGAGCCCGTAGGCGACGGCCTCGAACCAGGGCTGCTCGGTTACCGGTCGCCAGAGACCCTGCCCGAGGAGGCCGACCGCGATGATCAGAACCAGCAGGGCGAGCGTCGCGGGTACGGTGCGGGCGACGCTTCCGAAAGAGCGGGAAGGATGCGTGGGTGTCGGGGCGCTCACGCTGTCAGGGTAGCGAGGGATCCGCGTCGGGGAGTCCTACGCGCCGGGAAGCAGCAGCGCACGCAAGTCATCCACGTCGTCCGCGACGGCGGACGCACCCTCGGACTCGTGCGGCCAGCTGAAGCCCCAGCGCACGAAGATGACCGGCACATCGTGCTCGGCGCCGCCCTCGACGTCATGGTGGCGGTCGCCGACGAGGACGGGCCGGGACGTGTCGGCTCCGGCGACTTCGAGTTGGCGCAGGGCCTCCGCGACGATGTCGGACTTGGCACTCAACGTCCGCTCGTCGGGCGTCGCGCCGACGATCGCCGTGAAGTCGTCCGACAGCTCGAAGAAGTCCATCAGCTCGAGCACTTGATTCTCGGGCTTGCTGCTCGCGGTTGCCTGCGGCACCCCGTCGCGGTGCAGGTCGTGGATCAGGTCGACCATGCCGGGGAAAGTGCGCGCGCCCGTCGTGTACCCGTCGCGCGCGCCGAGTTCGCGGTACCACGCGACCGCCGTCGCGGCCTCTTCGGGCGACATGCCGACCTGGGCCTGGAACGACTGGAACATGGGCGGACCGATCCAGTGCACGAGTTCGGCGCGGGTCGGCGCCGGGTGACCGAAGTGCTCGAGCGCGATGGTGAGTCGGCGCAGGATGCCGTCCGAGGCATCCACGATCGTGCCGTCGACATCCCAGAGGATGCAGGACCAGGGGCAGGCGTCGGGCATGTTCTCCAGCCTACGGGGCTGCGGGTCGGGGCTCGGTGGGTCGGGCGCTCTGGGTCGGGGGCTCCGGACCGGGCTCAGAACAGGCGGGGGATGCCCGACTCGATGCCTTTCATATCGTCGTAGTCCAGAGTGACGCACCGGATGCCACGGTCCATCGCCAGCACGCGAGCCTGCGGCTTGATCTCTTGGGCCGCGAACACGCCCGTCACGGGCGCCAAGTGCGGGTCACGGCCGAGGAGGGCCAGGTAGCGCGTCAGCTGTTCGACGCCGTCGATGTCGCCGCGACGCTTGACCTCCACCGCGATGGTGCCGCCCGCGGGGTCGCGCAGCAGGAGGTCCACAGGGCCGATCGCGGTCGGGAACTCCCGGCGCACGAGGGTGACCCCGTCGCCGATGAGTTCGACCTGCTCGGCGAGCAGGCGCTGCAGGTCTGCTTCGACTCCGTCTTTCTGCAGCCCCGGGTCTGCGCCGAGCTCGTGGGAGGTGTCGTGGATGATCTCGTAGATGCTGACGAGAAGTGCGTCGCCCGACTTGGCGTGGGTGACGCGCCACTGCTCGATGATGCCGGCCTCACGCGCATCCTCGTCCGGGTTCTGCGAGATGAGCGAGCAGGGCGGGCTCATCCAGTTGAGGGGCTTGTAGCTCCCCCCGTCGGAGTGCACGAGCAGGCTCCCATCGCTCTTGTGGACCAAGAGCCGGGTGGCGAGGGGAAGATGCGCGCTGAGGCGGCCGGAGTAATCGACGGAGCAGCGGGCGATGACGAGACGCACCGCACCAGCGTACGTGCCGATGTTGCCCTACTGAGCGTCGATCGGCAGCAGGATGTTCTTGACCGAGGGGTCGGTGCGCAGGAATTCCTGTACCGCGGGATCTTGGAAGGCCTGGACGAGCTTCTTCACGTTGGCGGTTTCGGCGTAGTCGGATCCGATCGTGAGCTGCCCCGCGAACTCGTCGGGCGCGGCGGGGGCGTAGATCTGCTTGGCGATGTCGATCTGCGCCGCGAGGTAGTACTCGGTGTAGCCCACCGCCGCGTCGAGGTCGGCGAGCGCCCGCGACTGTGCAGCGAAGTCCAGCAGGACGAACGTGAGGTTCTTGGGATTCTCGACGATGTCCTCCTGAGTGGCGTACGCCTTGTCGATCGTGGGGTCGAGCGTGATCAACCCGGCGCGTTCCAGCACCCAGAGACCTTGTGCCTCGTTCGCCGGATCGGAATACAGCGAGATCGTTCCGCCATCCGGGATCTCACTGATGTCTGAGTACTTGTCGGACCACACGCCGAAACCCCAGCGGAAGACCGGAACCGCCGCGGTCTCGCGGAAATCGGGGTTGGCTTCGAGCACCTGGCTGAGCCACAGCTTGTGCTGGTAGATCGTGCCGGCCACCTCGCCCTCGCTCACCGCGCGGTTGATGGTGTTGCTGTCGGCCAATCCCCGGAACGCGATCGTTATGTCGTACTTGGGTGCGACCTCTTCGGCGACGAACTCGACGAGCGCCTGTTCGGAGGCATTGCCCTCGGCGGTCGCGACGTACAGGGTCGCCCCGGCGATCTCGTTGGCGGATTTCGCGGGGTTCAGCAGCGGCACGAGGATGACGGCTCCGATCGCGAGCACGACGACCGCGCCGCCGGCGACCCAGGGCCAGCGCCGCCGGGGTCTGACCTCGAAACCGTGGTCGTCGCCGTTCGGCCGAGTCGATCGAGCGTTCAGCGTGGATGTCATGGCAGAGCTCTCCGTGATGATGATGATGATGAGGTGGGGGTGTCAGACGGCGGCCCGAGCGCGATGGCGGGTGCGAGCCTGGGGGGTGGCGAGTCGGACGAAAGAGTCGCCGAGTTTCTGCACGAACGCGACGAGCAGCACGAGCACGATGATCGTCGCCAACATGACGCCGTTGTCGAAGCGCTGATAGCCGTAGGTCACCGCGACGTATCCGATTCCGCCGGCCCCGATGCTTCCCGCGATCGCGGAGTACTCGATCATCGCGATCGTGTTGATCGTGATGCCGCCGATGATGCTCGGCACTGCCTCGGACAGCTGCGCGGTGCGGATGATCTGAAGCGGGGATGCGCCGCTCGCGGTGGCGACGCGCGCGAGGTTCGTCGGTACGCCCCGCAGCGAGTTCTCGACGATGCGCGTGAAGAAGGCGATGCCCGCGATCGACATGGGGACAACCGCAGCGGCGATACCGATGTTGGTGCCCGTGATGAACCGCGTGAACGGGACGATTGCCGCCATCAGGATGAGGAACGGCAGGGAGCGACCGACGCTCACGATCCCGCTCAGGACGGCGTGCAGCCGCGGTCGAGGAAAGAGCCCGTGCGGCGCGAGGTTGTGTACCAGCGCCCCGAGCGGGATGCCGACGAGGACGACGATGGCCATGACGATGCCGACCATGATCAGCGTGTCGAGCAGCGCCGGGAAGATGAGCGCGGGGATGTCCGCAAGGGGGATGTTGTCGAGGTGTCTCATGACGACACCGCCTCGGGCGAAACCGCGGCGGACGATACACCCGCGCGGACCGGTTCTGCCGGGCGCGCGTCTAGGCCCAGGTCCTCCAGCGCTTGACGAACCCGGTCTCCATCGGAGTGAGCGATGCCGATCACCACGGACCCGACGGTCGACTCGTGAAGGACTTCGACGGATGCGCCGAGGAGCGACACGGGAACGCCCAGAGTCTCACCGAGCCGCGACATCCAATCCGTCGGGACGTCGGCGGAGCGATACGAAACGACCCACGTCGTCTCGGATTCGCCTGCTGCGGCGTGCGCGCGGCGGGGTTGGAGCGCCCGCCCCAGTTCCGAGTCCGCATCGTGCAAGAGCTCGACCAGTCGCCCGGACTCGACGATGCGTCCGTGGTCGAGTCGCGCGACCGAGTCGGCGATGCTGCGAACCGTGTCCATTTCGTGCGTGATGAAGATGATCGCCAGATCGAGGTCGTCGCGCAGCTCTTTGATCAGCGCGACCACGGACGCGGTCGCGTCGGGGTCCAGCCCGCTCGTCGCCTCGTCCGAGATCAACACCCGGGGGCGGAGCGCGAGGGCACGAGCGATGCCGACCCGCTGGCGCTGGCCGCCGGACAGTTCGTGCGGGTAGCTGTTCGCCTTGCCGACGAGACCGACTCGATCGAGCAGCTCGGCCACGCGGCGCTTCGACTCGACGGCCGTGACACCCAGATATTCGAGCGGTAGGGCGACGTTCTGTGCGGCCGTGCGACGGCTGAAGAGGCCGTCGTGCTGGAAGATTGTGCCGATCTTGCGGCGAGCGACGCGCAGCTGCCCGGCGTTCAGGTGCGAGAGGTTGTCGCCGTTGACGATGACGGCCCCCGAGGTCGGGGCCTCGAGCAGCGTCGCGCACTGGGCGAGGGTGCTCTTGCCCGCACCGCTCGGCCCGACGACCGCGAAGATCTCGCCGGACGCGACGGCGAAGTCGAGACGGTCGAGCACGGTCGTGACGCCGAAGGTCTTGGTGAGCTGCTCGAGGCGGATCATCGCGCCACCGGACGTGGCTCAGGGAAAGAAAGCATGCCGCCGACCGTAAGGGCGACGCATGCCCCCACAACAGCCGCGGCGACGCACGGGGTAACCACGTGACGCACGGAGTAACCATGTGACGTTATGTGTTGTCGGCGCTGGCGCGATTCGCCGCCGTGCCCGACGATTGCCCGATGACTCGACAGATCCGCTTCAACGCCTTCGACATGAACTGCGTGGCTCACCAGTCTTCGGGCATGTGGCGCCACCCGGACGACCGTTCCGCCGACTACAAAGATCTGAGCTACTGGACAGGACTTGCCCAGCTGCTCGAGCGCGGAAACTTCGACGGCATCTTCATCGCCGACGTCCTGGGCACCTACGACGTGTACGGGGGTACGAACGAAGCCGCGATCCGGCACGGCGCACAGGTGCCTGTCGGAGACCCGGTGCTTCTCATCTCGGCCATGGCGTCCGTGACGAAGAACCTCGGATTCGGGGTGACCGCCGGCACGGCATACGAGCACCCATATCCCTTCGCGCGCCGGATGTCGACGCTCGACCACCTGACGAAGGGGCGGGTGGGCTGGAACGTGGTGACCGGTTACCTGCCGTCCGCTGCCCGCAACATGGGCAATGACGACCAACTCGAGCACGATGAGCGATACGAGCACGCGGACGAGTACCTCGACGTCCTCTACAAGCTCTGGGAGGGCTCCTGGGAGGACGACGCGGTGATTCGCGATCGCGAGTCGGGCGTCTTCACCGACCCGCAGAAGGTGCACGAGATCGGCCACGAGGGCAAGTACTTCACCGTTCCGGGCATCCATATCTCTGAGCCGTCGCCGCAGCGCACACCCGTCATCTACCAGGCAGGTGCCTCATCGCGCGGCATCGAGTTCGCGGCGGGCAATGCCGAGGCGATCTTCGTCGCGGCGCCGACCAAGGCCGTCCTCAAGAACACCGTGAGCAAGATCCGCGACGCCCTCGAGGCCGCCGGCCGCGATCGCTACTCAGCCCGCATCTACACGCTGCTGACGATCATCACCGACGAGACGCCCGAGAAGGCGAAGGCCAAGCACGAGGACTTCCTGCAGTATGCCGACCACGAGGGCGCCCTCGTCTTCATGTCCGGCTGGATGGGTATCGACCTGTCGCAGTACGAGCTCGACGAGCCCGTGGGCAACGTCAAGAGCAACGCCATCCAGTCCGTCATCGCCAACTACCAGGAGTCCGCGGCCCACGGCGAGACCTTCACGGTGCGGGATATCGCGCGCATCAGCGCTATCGGCGGTCTCGGCCCCACGCTCGTCGGATCGGGCAAGGAAATCGCGGATCAGCTGCAGGAGTGGGTCGCCGAAACGGATGTCGACGGCTTCAACCTCGCCTACGCGATCACGCCGGGGACCTTCGAGGACATCGTCACCTACGTGATCCCCGAGTTGCGCGCGAGGGGTGCCTATCCGACCTCCTACGTCGAGGGAACGCTGCGCCACAAGCTGCACGGCAAGGGCGACCGCCTGCCCGCCGATCACAAGGGTGCGGGCTATCGCGTGGGTGCTCTCGCGATCTCGTGAGCGTCGCTACAGCGCGGACGGCTCGTCGGCGGTCGGACGGTGCCCGTCCCGGCGCCCCTCGCCGACGTGCGATCCGGGCAGCGGGCGGGTGGCCCCGGATGCGAAGCCGGACGCGATGATGAGCCCCACCAGGATGTACAGGGTGTTGAGCAGGCCGATGTGCTCACTGACGAACCCGAGCAGCGGGGGCCCGCACAGGAAGGCGATGTAGCCGATCGTCGCGGCGGCGCTCACGCGGGCCGCGGCGCGGGCGGGGTCGTCGGCCGCGGCGGACATGCCGAGGGGGAAGCCGAGCGCGACGCCGGCACCCCAGAGAGCTGCGCCGACGAAGACGAGGGGGATCGACGGCGCGAGGATGAAGAGGACGAGTCCGACCGCAGCCGCGGCGGCGAGGACGCGCAGTGTCGCGACGCGACCGAATCGATCGACGAGCGGGCCGCCGGCGATGCGGACGAGCGTCATGCTGACCGAGAAGACGGCGAGTCCCGCCGCGCCCAGCGCCTGATCGGCGCCGTGCCCTTCGACGAGCGTGAGGGCGAGCCAGTCGTTCGCTCCGCCCTCGGCGAAGGCCATGCCGAGCATCACGATTCCGAGCGTGTAGGTGCGGGGCTCGCGCCAGGCGGACAGGGATTCGTGCAGGCGCTCCCGCCACGCTCGCGCCGGCTCTCCGGACGGGTTCGGATCCATGGCCACGGCTCGCGCCGGGACGTTCGCGATGCTGACGATCGCGATGATGAGGATCACGGCGGCGAGCACGCCCGTGTGGATCAGGACGTTTAAACCCCAGGCGACGGCGAGAACGCCGATGCCGGCACCGAGCACGGTTCCGAAGCTGAAGAACGCGTGGAAGAGCGGCAGCAGGGTCTTACCGAGCTGCTTCTCGATCGCGGCCCCGTCGACGTTCATCATGACGTCGAGCGATCCGTTGCCGAGGCCGAAGAGCGCGAGGCCGAGCACGACGACGCCGTACGAGCCGAGGGCGTCCGTGCCCACGCCGATCGTGGCCACCCCCACCGCGACGACGACCATCGCGACGAACATGCCGCGCCGGGCGCCGAAACGCGCCAGGATGACCGAGCTGAGAGAGAGGCCGACGATCGACGCGATACCCGCGAGCAGCAGGACGAAACCGATCTGGATGTTGTCGATGTCGAGGGCCTGTTTGATCGCCGGCACGCGGGATGCCCAGGTCGCGATCGACAGTCCGCTCGCCGTGAAGATCGCGAAAACGGCGGTGCGCCAGCGCAGCAGTGCTCGGTGGTCGACGGGCGCGGCGAGTTCGGACATGGGCAGAGTCTATCGAATCGATTCGGCGGGCCCACGGCGCTACGGGGTACCATCGGTGAATCAATCCCTAACCCGGAGGTGCGATGGCTGCCGGAAGGCCGACGATCGCCGATGTCGCGCGTGTCGCCCAGGTGTCGCCGTCGACCGCGTCCGTCGTCTTCAGCGGCAAGGCCTCCGTGACGGATGCGACCCGTGCTCGCGTGCTCGACGCCGCCGCGTCTCTCGGTTATACGGGTCCGGACCCGCGCGCCGCATCGCTACGCCGCGGCAGCAGCGGCATCGTCGGCGTGGTCTTCGAGGAGCACCTCGGCGCGGCATTCCGAGACCCGATCAAAGCGGTCATGATGGACGGTCTCGCCGAGGGGGTCGCGCCGCTCGGCGCCGGATTGCTGCTCCTCCAAGACGACGCCGGGGCCCCCGGTGCCGTGCCCGCATCGCCCAACCTGCGGTCCGCACCCCTGGACGCGGTGGTGCTCGTGGGCTGCAGCGGTCGTCTCGCCGACTCCCTCGAGGCCGTCCGGGGCCGCGGCATCCCGGTCGTCGTCATCGAGGGCGACGCAGGCCCCGGCATCCCGCGCGTCGAGCTCGACAACCGCGAAGCGCAGCGTCACGCCGCACGGCATCTCCGCTCGCTGGGTCACGAGGACGTCGTGGTGTTGACACTGCCCTTCGATGCGAGTCGCCGGCGGGGCTGGGTCGACGCGGATGACGCGCGCGCACCTGTCGTGGACGTGACACGCGAGAGACTGGCGGGCGCGCGCGACGTGTTCCCCGCGGCCCGTGTGTACGCGGCGGGGGGCAGCTTGATCGACGAGGGGCTCGCGGCCGGCCGCATGATCCTGGCTCGCGCGTCGCAGCGCCCCACCGCGGTCATCGCCCAGAGCGACCTCCTCGCTGCGGGCGTCGTGCGTGCCGCCGAAGAACTCGGGCTGTCGGTGCCGGGCGACGTCAGTGTGACGGGATTCGACGGCATCACCGTCGATGGTTTCGCCCCGTACGAACTCACCACGCTGGTGCAGCCTGCGGCCGAGAAGGGCCGCGCCGCCGGCGCGATCGTCACGCGGATGATCGAGGGATCGGATGCCGCGTCGATCAGTTTCACGTGCACGTTCCGCCAGGGCAACACCACCAGTCCTCCTGCGCGCTGAGGCTCGTTCGGGCTCGTGCGAGATGATCCCGCTTCGGCATCTCGCAAAATCCGCCCCGTAAGATAGGACTACTGTCCACTCCCTGAGCCACCCCGGCCGACACGACCGAGGAGACGCCTGTGCTGCTGATCCTCGCCGCGTTCGCCGTCATCTCGCTCGCCATGCCGTGGCTCGTTCGGACTCTGGGATCACGGGCCTTCTACGTCGCCGCCGCGATGTCGGCGGTCGCGTTCGTCGAGGCGGTCCTGCGGACGCCCGACGTGCTCGCCGGGCAGACTCCGTTCGAGTCATTCGAATGGATCCCCGCGCTCGGGATCTCGCTGTCCATGCGCATGGACACCCTCGCGTGGGTCATGACGCTGATCGTCACGGGCGTGGGTGCGCTGGTGCTGCTGTATTGCCGCTGGTACTTCCGCGACAAGCCCGAGGGCCTCGGCCAGTTCGCGGCGGTCCTGCTCGCGTTCGCGGGAACCATGTACGGGCTCGTGCTGACCGACGACATCGTCGTGCTCGTCATGTTCTGGGAGATCACGAGCATCCTGTCGTACCTGCTGATCGGGTACTATCACCGCCGCGCCGGTAGTCGCCGCGCCGCGCTGCAGGCTCTGCTCGTCACGACGCTCGGCGGCCTCGTGATGCTGATCGGTGTCGTGCTGCTCGTCGTCGACACCGGAACGTCGAGCCTGTCGGGAATCCTCGAGATCGCGCCGAGCGGACCCGTCGCGGACGCCGCACTCGTGCTGCTGCTCGTCGGTGCGCTCAGCAAGTCGGCGATCTTCCCCTTCCATTTCTGGCTGCCGGGCGCAATGGCGGCGCCCACCCCGGTGAGCGCGTATCTGCACGCCGCAGCGATGGTGAAGGCCGGCATCTACCTGCTGGCGCGTCTCTCGCCGGTCTTCGCGGACGCGCCACCCTGGCGGCCGATCGTCATCTCGCTCGGCATCCTGACGATGCTGATCGGAGGCATCCAGTCGCTGCGCGAGCGTGACCTCAAGCGCATCCTCGCGTTCGGCACGGTGAGCCAGCTGGGGCTCTTGACGGTCGTCCTCGGTTTCGGGACGCGGGACGCGGCGCTCGCCGGGCTCGCCCTGCTGATCGCCCACGCGCTGTTCAAGTCGAGCCTCTTCCTCATCGTCGGCGTGATCGACCGGCAGCTCTCGACGCGTGACATCTCGGAGTTGTCGGGGCTCGGACGCCAGGCGCCGGTCATGGCCACGTTCGCGTTCATCGCGATCGGGTCGATGGCGGGAGTCATCCCCACCCTCGGGTTCGTCGCCAAAGAAGGGGTGCTCACCGCGTTCCTCGACGAGGCCCTGGGCGGTTCGGCCTGGGGCCTGGTGGCCCTGATCGGCGTCGTCGTCGGGTCGGTCTTCACCGTGGCCTACGGCATCCGCTTCCTGTGGGGCGCGTTCTTCCGCAAGCGTGATGTCGAGTTGACCCAGTGGCCAGACCCGCCCATCGGCTTTCTCGCGGCGCCGATCGTGCTCTCGGGACTGTCGATCGTGGGTGGGTTCGCGGCGCCGTGGGTCGACCTCGCGCTGCAGGGTTACGCCGACACGGCGCCGGCCTCGACGCCGGGCATCGCCCCGCCCGAATACGCCTATCACCTCGCCCTCTGGCACGGTCTCGAACCGGCGCTCTTCCTGTCGCTAGCCACGCTCGTCGGCGGCGCGCTGGTGTTCGCGCTCGCCCAGGCGACGCGATGGGACGTCCGGCGCCGACTGGTGCCGTTCACGGCATCGGATGTCTATTACGAGGTCGTCCGTCAGGTCGACCGGCTCTCGGTGGCGACCACGACACTCACCCAGCGCGGGTCGCTTCCGATCTACGTCGGCACGATCTTCGTCGTGCTGGTCGGGGCCGAGGCGACGGTGATGTTCGCCTCGCCGAGCTGGCGCGCACAGCTCGACGCCTGGCAGTCGCCCATCCAGTTGGTCGCCGCGCCGCTCATGATCGCGGCGGGCATCGCCGCCGTGCTGGCCCGCAAGCGTTACACCGGAGTCGTTCTCGTGTCGGTGACGGGACTCGGCATGGTCCTGCTGTTCGCCACGAGCGGGGCACCCGACCTCGCCCTCACGCAGATTCTCGTCGAGACCGTCACGCTCGTCGCGTTCGCACTGGTCTTGCGGCGACTGCCCGCGCAGATGGGCGATCACAACGCCTCCGTCGCTCGGCTTCCGCGCGCCGTCCTGGCGATCGGTGTCGGCGTGACGATGGCCATGGTCGCCGTGATCGCGACCGGCGCACGCCTCGAGGCGCCCATCTCGGGGGCGTGGCCGGACCTCGCCTACGAGTTCGGCCACGGTCGCAACGTCGTCAATGTGGCGCTCGTCGACATCCGCGGGTGGGACACGATGGGTGAGCTCTCGGTGCTCGTCCTCGCGGCGACGGGCGTCGCATCCCTCGTGTTCGTCACCGACCGCGCCGACAACCTGCAGCGGCTGACCTCGGGCGTGCCGATCATGCCCGCCCGTCGCCGACGGCGACCGCTCGTCGAGACCCTCGCCGGGCCTCGGCCGCAGTCCGCCGCAAACGTCGGCAGCCCGCAGACGTGGCTTGTGGGCGGGCAACGGATGCGTCCCGAGAACCGCTCGATCATCCTCGAGGTCATCGTGCGGATCCTGTTCCACACGATCATCGTGGTGTCCATCTACCTGCTCTTCGCCGGGCACAACCTGCCCGGTGGAGGCTTCGCCGGGGGTCTCGTCGCAGGAATGGCGCTCGTCATGCGTTACGTCGCCGGTGGGCGCTACGAGCTCGGCGCGGCTGCGCCGACGGACGCGGGGCGCCTCCTCGGTGCGGGCATGGCCATCGCGGTCGCCTGCGCCGTCGTTCCCCTGTTCTTCGGCGCGCCGCCGCTCACGAGCGCCTTCGTCGAGGCCGAGCTTCCGGTGCTCGGGCACATCGAATTCGTCTCCACGACGATCTTCGACATCGGCGTGTACCTCGTGGTGGTCGGGCTCGTGCTCGATGTGCTGCGCAGCCTGGGTGCCGAGGTCGACCGGCAGAGCCAGCCGGTCCGTGCGGGGGAGGTGGTCAGCTGATGGATGTCTCGCTGACCCTCATCATCGTCATGGGCGCACTCTTCGCGTGCGGCGTCTACGCGATGCTCGAGCGCAGCCTGACGCGCGTCTTGATCGGGTTCCTGCTTCTGGGGAACGCGGCGAATCTGCTGCTGCTGATCGTGATGGGACGCCCGGGAATCGCCCCGTTCTTCGGGTCGGGCGAGACATCCGAGATGTCCGATCCCCTGCCGCAGGCTCTCACGCTCACCGCGATCGTCATCACCTTCGCCATCTCGGCGTTCCTGCTGGCCCTGATCTATCGGTCCTGGCAGCTCGGTCAGGCCGACACGGTCATGGACGACGAAGAAGATGTCGCCCTGCGGGAGCGCGGTGTCCAGTCCGAGGACGCGATGGATGACGAGGGATCGACGGATGCCGAGGCGCCCACCGACTTCGTGGGAGTCGAGACCGCCCCGATCACGGTTCTGCACAGCCGCGACTTCCCGGGTCTCGTGGACGACGCACCGACCGACAAGCCGGCGGCGCGACGTCACCGCGAGGGGGGCGAGGACTCGTGAGCTCGTTGGTCCCCCTTCTCGTCGCGCTGCCGCTCATCGGCGCCGCCCTCACGCTCGTGTTCGGGCGTCGTCGACGTCTCCAGGTGATGGTTTCGGTCGTCACGTTGGTCGCGGTGCTCGTCATCGCGGCGATCCTGCTGTACACCGTCGATCAGGGCGACCCGATCGCGGTCTCGGTCGGCGGATGGCCGATCCCGTTCGGCATCGTGCTCTACGTCGATCCCCTCGCCGCGCTGCTCGTGCTGGTGTCGAGCATCGTGCTGATCGCGGTTCTGCTCTTCTCGATCGGCCAGGGCGCGGCGGACGGCGACGAAGAGACGCCGGTCTCGATCTTCTACCCCTCGTACCTGATCCTCGCGGCGGGCATCTTCAACGCCTTCATCGCGGGCGACCTGTTCAACCTGTACGTGGGGTTCGAGATCCTGCTGGTCGCGTCCTACGTGCTCATCACGCTCGGCAGCACCGAGTCGCGCATCCGCACCGGCGTCGTCTACATCGTCGTCTCGCTCGTGTCGTCGATCCTCTTCCTCTCGGCGATCGCCGCGATCTACGCGTCGCTCGGAACCGTCAACATGGCGCAGATCGCGGCACGGATGGGCGAGCTGCCGCAGGACGTCCAGCTCGTGCTGCACATGCTGCTGCTCGTCGCCTTCAGCATCAAGGCCGCGGTGTTCCCGCTGTCGTTCTGGCTGCCCGACTCCTATCCGACGGCGCCCGCTCCCGTCACGGCCGTGTTCGCCGGGCTTCTGACCAAGGTGGGCGTCTACGCGCTCATCCGCACCGAGACCCAGATCTTCCCGAACAACGACATCAACATGCTGCTGATGGTGATCGCGCTGGCCACGATGGTGGTCGGGGTGCTGGGCGCGGTCGCGCAGGCAGAGCTGAAGCGCATCCTGTCGTTCACGCTCGTCAGCCACGTCGGGTACATGATCTTCGGACTCGCGATCGGAACGGCGGCCGCCTACGGGGCCACGATCTACTACATCGTCCACCACATCATCGTGCAGACGACCCTCTTCCTGGCCGTCGGGCTCATCGAGCGAAGAGCCGGCAGCACGTCGATCCTGCGCGTCAAGGGATTGATGCGAGCGGCGCCGGTCATCGCCGTGCTCTACTTCATCCCGGCCGTGAACCTCGGCGGACTGCCACCCTTCTCGGGCTTCGTGGGCAAGTTCGCCCTGTTCGATGCCGCGGCGCAGGTCGGCACGCCGGTCATGATGGTGCTGATCGTCGGCGGGATCGTCACCTCGCTGCTGACGCTGTACGCGCTCATGCGTGCCTGGAACCTGTCGTTCTGGCGTGAGGAAGAGGATTCGTCCGAGACCGAGGCGCGTATCGCGTACCTCGGGCGGTCGACGGGCGCCGCTGTTGAGACCGAGCGGCGCGTCATCCCGCGCATCATGACGGCGGCGACCGGCGGGATGGTCGCGGTCACGGTCGCGCTGACGATCTTCGCCGGGCCCCTGCTCGAGATCTGCATGCGCGCCGGCGAGGTGCTGACGCATCCGGTCACGATCACTCAGATCGATGAGGAGGCCGCACCGTGAGTCCCGACTCCCACGCCTCGCACGCGCGCCACATCTGGGCGCAGCTGCCGTTCTTCGGGTGGCTGATCGCGCTGTGGATGTTGCTCTGGGGTCAGTTCACGTGGCTGGCGTTCTTCTCGGGGCTCATCGTCGCGATCGTCGTCACGCGCATCTTCCGATTGCCGCCGGTCGACCTGTCCGGGCGGCTCAACCCCTGGTACGGCCTCGTCTTCGTCACGACGTTCCTCGCGGCGCTCGTGCGCGGTTCTCTGCTCGTCGCGTGGCAGGTGCTCGACGTGCGCCGCCAACCGGGTGCTGCCGTCATCGCCGTTCCGCTGCGCACCGACGACGACCTGATCATGACCCACACCGCGGTCACGGCATCGCTCATTCCGGGTTCGATCATCCTCGAGGCGGATCGTGATCGTCGCGTGCTCTACTTGCACGTGATCGGCGTGCGTAACGAAGCGGATGCCGAGCACCAACGGCGAGCCGTGCTGGGCTGGGAGGCGCGGATCGTCCGAGCCGTCGGTTCGCGCGAGCAGCTGCGCGTCATTCGTGACGCCACCATCGACACCCCGCGACAGGGCGGGGCCACCGTATGAACGTGCTCGTCGTCATCATCCTCGCGGTCTTCGCGATCGCGGCACTGCTCGCGCTGATCCGCATCGTGATCGGGCCTTCGATCCTCGACCGCGTCGTCGCGAGCGACGTCCTGTTGACCGAGATCATGTGCATACTCGGGGCCGACATGGTGATCAATCACCACACACGGTCCTTGCCCGTGTTGCTGATCATCGCGGCCGTGGGTGTGTTCGGGTCGATCTCGATCGCCCGCTTCGTCGCACGAAGGGACAACCCCCGATGATGGACCTCGACTGGCTGGCGGTCGCCGACACCACTGCGCTCGTTCTCGTTCTGCTCGGTGCCCTGTTGTGCCTGACCGCATCGATCGGTCTGCTGCGGTTCCGGGACGTTCCGAGCCGCCTGCACGCGGCCACGAAACCGCAGGTCCTCGGGCTGCTGCTGATCTGCATCGCGATCGCGCTGTCGCTGCGGGCATGGCCCGTCGCGGCGTTCGTCGTCCCGGTATTTCTGATCCAGCTCGCCACGGCACCGCTGTCGGCGCACATGGTGGGCCGAGCGGCCTACCGCAACGGCACGCTGGATGAGGGTGCGCTCGTCGTCGACGAGCTGCGCGAATCGCGCGAGACGCCCCCGGCCGCGGGCGGCTGACGAGTCAGTCGGTGCCGGAGTCGAACGCGGCGGCCTCGGATGCCTCGTCCACCGCGTCGGCGAGACGCTCGCGTTCCGCGTCGAACGGCGACGCGTGCTCGGTGATCTCGTCCGCTTCGCCGGCCTTCAGGTTGCCGACGAGCGCCGCCGTTGCTCCGCCGATCATGCCCATCGCGGCGTACTGCTCGAGCCGGGTGCGCGAGTCGGCGATGTCGAGGTTGCGCATCGTGAGCTGGCCGATGCGGTCCGTCGGACCGAACGCGGCGTCGCCGACACGTTCCATCGACAGCTTCTCGGGTCCGTACGACATGACGGGGCCTGTCGTGTCGAGGATCGTGTAGTCCTCGCCGCGGCGCAGGCGCAGGGTGACCGTGCCCGAGATCGTCGAGCCGACCCACTTCTGGATCGACTCGCGCAGCATCAGCGACTGCGGCTCGAGCCAGCGGCCCTCGTACATCAGGCGACCGAGGCGGCGTCCCTGCTCGTGATACGTCGCGAGGGTGTCCTCGTTGACGATCGCGTTGACGAGGCGCTCGTAGGCGGTGAAGAGCAGCGCCATGCCGGGGGCTTCGTAGATACCGCGGCTCTTGGCCTCGATGATCCGGTTCTCGATCTGGTCGCTCATGCCGAGACCGTGGCGTCCGCCGATCGCGTTCGCCTCGCGGACGAGTTCCACAGGGTCGCCGAACTCGCGGCCGTTGATCGCAACGGGGCGTCCGGCCTCGAACGTGATCGTGACATCCTCGGTGCCGATCGCGACGGATTCGTCCCAGAAGCGCACGCCCATGATGGGCTCGACGGTCTCGAGCGAGACATCGAGGTGCTCGAGGGTCTTCGCCTCGTGCGTAGCGCCCCAGATGTTCGCGTCGGTGGAGTAGGCCTTCTCGGCGGAGTCGCGGTACGGGAAGCCGTGGGCGACGAGCCACTCGCTCATCTCCTTGCGTCCGCCGAGCTCGGTGACGAAGTCGGCATCGAGCCACGGCTTGTAGATGCGCAGTCGGGGGTTGGCGAGCAGGCCGTAGCGGTAGAACCGCTCGATGTCGTTGCCCTTGTAGGTGGAGCCATCGCCCCAGATGTCGACGCCGTCCTCCTTCATCGCGCGCACCAGGAGGGTGCCCGTGACGGCGCGACCGAGCGGCGTGGTGTTGAAGTACGTGCGGCCGCCCGAGCGGATGTGGAAGGCGCCGCAGGCGATCGCGCTGAAGCCCTCTTCGACGAGCGCGGCTTTGGCGTCGACCAGGCGCGAGACCTCGGCGCCGTACTCGAGGGCCCGGCCGGGGATCGCCTCGACGTCCGGCTCGTCGGGCTGCCCGAGGTCGCCGGTGTACGTGCAGGGGATCGCGCCCTTGTCGCGCATCCACGCGACGGCGACCGAGGTGTCCAAGCCACCGGAGAAGGCGATGCCGACGCGCTCGCCGACGGGCAGGGACTGAAGGACCTTCGACATCCTTCGAGTCTACTGAGAGGCGCGGTCTGCCCGAGACGACGCCCGTCGACGACCGACCCAGACCACGAGCAACCCGACGACGACGATGCCGACCGCGATCGCGACGACGTACACCGCGACCCCCGCGTAGCCGGGAGGCTGGAGCGCCGGATTGTGGGGATTGAGGAACGGGTAGGGGTACCAATACGGCTCGCCGTTGGCGGGAGAGGTGACCAACGGGCCGCGCACGAGGGTGTAGACGACCCACGCGATCGGATAGATGACGATGATCCACACAGCACGCCACGGCAGGGCTCGTCGCCGCGGGGCGAGGAACAGGTCGAGCACCAGCACGATGGGCACCGCAACGTGCATCACCTCGTTCGACCAGGCAACCGTCTCACCCTGCGGCAGCTGGATGCCCCGCAGCAGCAGGTTGTAGACGATGCCGGTGATCACCATGTAGGTGGTGACGCAGGCGAGCAGAACGGCGAACCAGCGCGGCTCGACATCCGTTCGTGCGTGACGCGTCCAGAACAGGATCGCCCCGATCGTGAGCGTCACGGCGGCGGCGACGTTCGATTGGATCGTGAAGAAGCTCAGGAAGTTCGCAATGACCGTGCCGATCTGGTGGCCGTATTCCGTCGTCGCGGCCTCGGCGTTCGAGACCGTACGGACGAGTTGGGCGATGACGGCGGCGATGCCGACGATGGCGGTCAGGATGCGGACGACCGCCCAGGCCTGAGACCAGGCCGCGGATCGGAGCAGGGTGGAAGACATGGCCAAACACTAGCGGCGGCCTCGCGTCCCCGATCGGTGCCGGACGACCTCGATAGGATGGTGTCTTACCGTCCTGACAAGAAATCCGGGGGCCTCATGCCAGGCATCGTGATCGTCGGCGTGCAGTGGGGCGACGAAGGCAAGGGCAAAGCAACCGACCTGCTGGGCGAGCGCACCGACTGGGTCGTGAAGTTCAACGGTGGCAACAACGCCGGCCACACCGTCGTCATCGGCGACGAGAAGTACGCCCTGCACCTGCTGCCCTCGGGCATCCTGTCGCCGGGCGTCATCCCCGTGATCGGCAACGGCGTCGTCGTCGACCTCGAGGTGCTGTTCGCCGAGCTCGGCGCGCTCGCGGCGCGCGGTGTCGACACATCGAAGCTTCGTGTCAGCGCCAACGCGCACATCATCACGCAGTACCACCGCACGCTCGACAAGGTGACCGAACGCTTCCTCGGCAAGCGTCAGATCGGCACGACAGGACGCGGCATCGGTCCGGCCTACGCCGACAAGATCAACCGCGTGGGCATCCGCGTGCAGGACATCTTCGACGAGAACATCCTGCGGCAGAAGGTCGAGGGCGCCCTCGATCAGAAGAACCACCTGCTGGTGAAGGTCTTCAACCGTCGTGCGATCGCGGTCGACGAGGTCGTCGAGGACCTGCTCTCGTACGCCGAGCGCCTCCGGCCCATGGTCGCCGACACGGGGCTGCTGCTGAACGATGCGCTGGACGCGGGCGACGTCGTCGTCTTCGAGGGCGGGCAGGCCACGATGCTCGACGTCGACCACGGCACCTACCCGTTCGTCACGTCTTCCTCCGCCACCGCGGGCGGCGCGGCAACGGGTTCGGGCGTCGGCCCCAACCGGCTGGATCGGATCGTCGGGATCGTCAAGGCCTACACGACCCGCGTCGGATCCGGGCCCTTCACGACCGAGCTGTTCGGCGAAGAAGGGGACTGGCTCCGCTCGCGCGGATTCGAGTTCGGCACCACCACGGGCCGCCCCCGCCGGGTCGGCTGGTACGACGCACCCATCACCCGGTACGCCACGCGCATCAACGGCATCACCGATCTCGTGCTGACCAAGCTCGACATCCTGACCGGCCTCGAGCGGGTTCCCGTGTGCGTCGCGTACGACGTGGACGGCGAGAGGTTCGATGAGGTGCCCGTCAACCAGTCGGACTTCCACCACGCGACGCCCATCCTCGAGTACTTCCCCGGGTGGTCCGAGGACATCTCGAAGGCGCGCACGTTCGAAGAACTTCCTGTCGCGGCACGCGACTACGTGCTGGCGCTCGAGGGCATGAGCGGCACGCGCATCTCGGTGATCGGCGTCGGCCCGGCGCGCGACCAGGTCATCGTGCGACACGATCTCGTGGACTGACATGCGGTTCTGGGTCGGGGGGTACTCCTCCGACATGGGCGGCACGGCCGAGGGCATCGGCCTGCTGACCGCGGGAGAGGACGGCTCGCCGTTCGCCTCGGGTCCGCTGTCGTTCCGCGGGGCGGTGCGTCCTGCCCTGACCTCGCCGTCGTGGCTCGCGGCGCATCCGTCGCTCGATGTCGTCTACGCGGCGCTGGAAGGCGAAGGCAGAGTGACGGCGCTCGCGCGAACGGGAGACACCTCGTTCACGCCGCTCGGTTCGTCGGTCGAAGCGGGCGAGGCGGTATGTCACGTCGCGGTCAGCCCCGATGGGAGCCACCTGCTCGCGAGCTGCTGGGGCGATGGCCGCATCGTCCGCATCGGACTCGACGGCAACGGGCGGCCGATGGATCGCGTCGTCGCACCGACCGCTCGGGACCCGTACGGGATCGACCGCGGCGACCCGCGGGATGCGGCTCGTGAAGACCTCGACGACGAGCCCGAAGATCCGCGCGCCGCGCGCGAGCGGCGGGAAGAGCGGATGTCGGGGGTGGCGGCCGATCAGGACGCGGAGCGGCGTCGCTCGGAGATCGGCCTCGCCGACGCCGCGGCGGCACTGCGCGCCGCCGCGGGCGCCGAGTTCGCACACCTGATCCCCGATCACGACCGACCGGCCGAGCCGGATCTGCGCGGTGCCACGCTGCTGACGTCGGCCGTCGACGCGGACGCGGCCTCCCGAACGTCCCGAGCCCACGCGGCGGCGTTCCTGCCCGACGGTCGTGCCCTCACGACCGACCTGGGCTTCGACCTGGTGCGGGTCTGGCGCCGGGCGTCGGGCCGGATGGTGCCCGATCACGAGGTGCTCCTGCCGCGCGGCTCGGGCCCGCGGCACCTGCTCGTGCACCCCAGCGGATACGTCTACGTGCTGACGGAGCACTCGGCCGAGGTCTTCATCCTCGGCGCCGACCGGGCGGGACAGTGGCGTATGCGCGGAAGCATCCCGGCCGCGGCCCTGACCCTCCCGGACGACGCCGGCGCGGAACTCGCGGCATCCCACGACCGCGCCTTCCTGTACGCGGGACTGCGGGGGAGCGACACGATCGCGGTGCTGCGCGTCGCGGGGGACGGCGGCAGCCTCGAGCAGGTCGCGCTCGCCGAGTCCGGCGTCACCTGGCCGCGGCACCACCTGGTCGTGCGCGACACGCTACTCGTTGCCGGTCAGCACTCGAACGACGTCGCGTCGCTCTCGCTCGACATTCGCACGGGCGTGCCCAGCAAGGTGCGGCACCGCGCCGGCGTGCCGGCGCCGACCCGCATCCTGCGCGCCCGCGACTGACGCGCGGACGGGGTGCGGCCCGCGGGTCAGACCTTGGCGTCCTGTCGGGGCACCCAGACCTGCTTGATGATCAACAGGATCGACGCCGACACCGGGATCGCGACGAGCGCGCCGATCAGGCCGAGCAGGGTGCCGCCGACGAGTGCCCCGATGACCACGAGTGCGCCAGGAATCTCGATCGTGCGGTTCATGACCCGGGGCGTGAGGACGTACGCCTCGACCTGGATGTACGCCAGGTAGAACCCGGCGAACAGGAGCGCGGTCAGGGGGTCGGAGAACATCGCGATGACGCTCGCGATGACCCAATACAGCACCGGTCCGATCAGCGGGATGAGCGTGATCAGGAACGCGATGACCGACATCAGGGCCGGGAACGGCAGCCCGAGAATGACGTGCAGGATGAATGCGAAGATCGCGTTGGCCGTCGCGAGCACGACCATGCCGATCAGGTAGCCGCCGATCGATCCCGTGATCTGCTCGGTCATGTCGCGCAGCCCCGGACGATTGCGTGCCGGCGCAAGACGGTAGAACGCCTGCTTGATCGCGGGCATCGACGCGATGAAGTACAGGGTCAGAACGAGCGTGATGAAGGCGCCCGAGATGCCCTCCACGATGCTGACGCCGATCTGTAGCGCTCCGCCACCGATCGCGGCGATGTTGGCGGGGTTGCTGATGAAGGTCTCGAGATTGTTGAGCAGATCGGGCAGCGCCGTGCCGAACATGCCCTGCAGATAGGCGAACCAGTCCGACTTCTCCGCCGCGCTGATCAGGCTGGGGATGTCCTGCACGAACTGCGTGATCTGCTGGACGACGGTCGGGATCACGAGCCAGAGAACCCCTACGAGCAGAAGCGCCACACCCAGGAAAACGATCGCGATCGCCCAGCCACGCTTGACATGGCGAGCCACCAGCCAGTTGACGACGGGTTCGAGGCCGAGGGCGGCGAACAGGGCGAGCACGATGTAGATGATGACGGTCGCGAGGTTGCTGATCGCCAGTCCCAGCAGCAGGGCGGCAAGGCCGCCGAGCGTGAGGGTGAAGCCCACGGTGAAGGGCTGGTCGATCTTGGCCCAGAACGATCGGATCCCCGACGAGGGCTTGTCGGATGCCGGGGGCGCGGGATCGGTCGTGGCGTCGCTCATGGTCACACCATAGTGCGCCGAGGCGTCGTAGCGAGGCCTCGCGGCCGCGCGGGAATCGGCCAGCGACAACCCCGGGCATCCCGGTAACCTCGTGGAAGAGGAGGGCCCCGTGACCCACGAAAGCGACCCGCGAAATGAGCTGCTGCGCCTCCGCGCCAGCATCGACAACATCGACGCCGCACTCGTCTACATGTTGGCCGAGCGCTTCCGCTGCACGAAGCAGGTGGGCGTGCTGAAGGCCACGCACGAGATGCCGGCCTCGGATCCGACGCGCGAGATCGAACAGGTCGCCCGTTTGCGGCGCCTCGCGCTCGACGCCGATCTCGACCCCGCCTTCGCCGAGAAGTGGTTCAACTTCGTCGTGGCGGAGGTCATCCATCACCACGAGCAGGCGGCGAACGGGCGTTAGTCGAGCCTCGGACAGGTCTAGCATTCGTCTCATGTCCAGCAATCTGCCCATCGGCACCCTGATCGGTACGGCCGAGCCGGCCGCGGCCACCGTACTCGCGACGCGTCTGAACCGGCACACTTTCTGGTGCGGTCAGAGCGGTTCGGGCAAGACCTACGCCCTCGGGGTCCTGCTCGAACAGGTGCTGCTGCACACACGCCTGCCCCTGGTGATCCTCGACCCGAACTCCGACTTCGTCCGCCTCGGCGACGTGCGTGAGGGGGCGAGCACGGACGACGCACGGGAGCTGTCGGCCCGCGACATCCGCGTCTTCCGCCCGGGCGACGCGGATCGTCCGCTGCACGCCCGCTTTCTGGGCATGCCGCTGCGCTCGCGTGCCGCTCTGATGCAGATCGACCCGATGGTGGACTTCGACGAGTACAACGCCATGCTGCGGTTCGAGCCCGAGATGCCGCTCGTCGAGGGCGGTGACTTGGTCGCGCACCTGCGATCCGGGGAGGGCCCGATTCGGCAGCGACTGGCAACGCGGCTGGAAAACCTCGGGGTTGCCGACTGGGACCTGTGGGCCTGGGGCAAGCGAGCCGTGACCGATGACATCGATGAGCGACCGGATGCCTCGGTGTTGGACCTCGGTGGTTTCCCGACGCAGGCCGAGTCCCGTGCGGCCGCGCTCGCCGTGCTCGATCATCTCTGGGAGCGGCGCGAGGAGCGGATCGGGCGCCTCGTCGTCATCGACGAGGCCCACAATCTGTGTCCCCCGGACCCGGCGAGTCCCGTGGAGCGCCTGCTCACGGAGCGGATCGTCCAGATCGCCGCCGAGGGGCGAAAGTACGGAATCTGGTTGCTCCTCTCCACGCAGCGGCCGACGAAGGTGCATCCGAACGCGCTGTCGCAATGCGACAACCTGGCCCTCATGCGGATGAGCTCGCCCCGGGACCTGGACGATCTGGCCGCGGTTTTCGGTTATGCGCCGCAGTCACTCCTCGAGCGATCCCCCGGATTCGCGCAGGGCCAGGCTCTCTTCGCGGGAGGTTTCGTCACCGCGCCGACGCTGGTGCAGATGGGCGAGCGCCTGACTCACGAAGGCGGGCGGGACGTTCCGGTCCCGCTGCGCTGAGACGTTCGGGTCGAGACGAACCGACCGCCCGCTGCGTCAGGGAACCGCGCGCCGCAGGGGGATGAAGGATGTGCCCGCGAGCACCGCGATGACGAGGATCGACCACAGGGCGAGGCTCAGCGAGTTCTGCGCCGCGAACCAGCCGAAGATCGCGCCCCACGAGTCGGTGCGCCCGATCAGCCACGTCACGCCGATGAGGACGGCGCCGATCGCGATCAGCGTCGCGGTCAGCCAGAAGGCGCCGAGCCGCTTGTAGATCGTGGCCGACCAGAAGCCGATCGAGAAAAACGTCATCGCGAGCAGGAAGTAGAACGCGAACGCCGCCAGCGGCCCGCCCTGCCAGATCTCCTCACCGTAGAACATCCAGCCGTTCATGCCCCAGCCATCCGTCGCCCTCTCGATCAGGCCCCCGATCACGAAGACGATCGAGAGGATGGCCGAGGTGATCGCCGCGGTCAGGTACGTGCCGAGGAAGAACTCGCGCCGGGTCACGCTCATCGCCTGCGAGAACGGGAAGGTGAGCGTGAGGGACTGCACGCCGACGACGAGGAAGTACCACAGCGGTGCCTGGGCCCCGCCGCCGATCTTCGGTCCGTCCCCCGGGATGAGCGCGTAGACGGCGAGCGAGAGCACGAATGCTCCGGCGAGCACGAGCAGCGGGATCCAGATGTAGGTGTTGCGGTTGATCAGCTGCATGCGGACGACGTTCAGTGTGCGGCTCATCGCAGTGCTCCCTCGTCGATCGGGGCGGCGGCCGACTCGGCCGCGTGCTGGGTGGTTCGGACGATCAGTTGCTGCAACGACACGGGCGCGGCATCCAGGCCCGCGGCCGTCAAGCGCTGGCGGTCGTCGGCGGTCAGGGCGCCGAGCACGGTCACCGAGCTGACCCGGCCGAGGCTTTCGCGATGGATGACCTCGCGACCCGCGACGAATGCGTCGACGGCCGCCGAGTCGCCGACGATGTTCGCCGCACGGTCGCGCACGGCATCCGTCTCCTCGTCCATGACGATCCGGCCGCGGTCGATGACGAGGACGCGCTCGAGCAGGTTCGAGACCTCGTCGATCAGGTGCGACGACAGGATGACGGTGCGCGGATGCTCGGTGTAGTCCTCGATCAGGCGGTCATAGAAGATCTGCCGCGCGACCGCGTCGAGCCCGAGGTAGGGCTCGTCGAAGAACGTGATCTCGGCGCGCGAGGCCAGGCCGATGATGACGCCGACGGCGGAAAGCTGACCGCGCGAGAGCTTCTTGATCGTCTTCTTCTGCGGCAGCTGCAGCTCGTCGATCAGCCGCTCGGCGAACCCCTGGTCCCAGTTCGGGAAGAAGAGCCGCGCCGCGCCGAACGCATGCTTGGGGAGAGCATCGTCGGGGTACTTCTGGCTCTCGCGCACGAAGCACATGCGCCGCAGCACCCGGGCGTTCTCGTAGGGGTGCTCGCCGAACACGCGGATCTGCCCGCTCGTGGCGAAGTTCTGTGCGGTGAGCATCGACATGACGGTGGTCTTGCCGGCGCCGTTGCGGCCCAGCAATCCGTAGATCACGTCCTTCTCGATCGTGAACGAAACGTCGTCCACGGCGACGGTGTCGCGGTACCGCTTGGTCAGGTTCTGCACCTCGATCACGGGGTTCATGGCGCGGGAAGTCATTGCGCGGTCCTTTCGGAGGGGGCGGGGATGGTGTCGTCGGCGCGCTCGCGGATGAGCGCGACGAGATCGTCGGGGCCGAGACCGAGGCGCTGGGCCTCTGCCAGGAGGGGTTCGAGGTAACGATCCGAGAACGCTCCGCGCCGGGCGGCGAGGACGCGATCGCGGGCACCGGCGGCGACGAACATGCCGATGCCGCGTCGCTTGTAGAGCACGCCCTGGTCGACGAGCATCGAAACTCCTTTCGCCGCGGTCGCGGGATTGATCCGGTAGAACGCCGCGAGTTCGTTTGTGGACGGGGCCTGGGATTCTTCGGCGAGACTGCCGTCGACGATCTGGTCCTCGATGCTCTCGGCGATCTGCAGGAACAGGGCCCGGCCTTCTTCGATCACACGTTCCTCCGGCCAGTGGGTTAGTTAGTTACATGAGTAAGTAACCATGCAACCTCGACTCTGTCAAGTGATGGCCGAAATCGACCGTTTCGCGGCCATGCGGATTTGCCCCATTTGCCCATGTCTGATGGTCTGGAACCAGAGGCCACGTGGCCTTCACGACCAGTCCGCGCTCGTTAGACCCCAGCCCGATGGGTGTGTCAACGAAGCGTACGGTCGGCGATCTGGGCGGTAGACCCGATGTCAGCCGCCGGTGTCGCGGGTGCCCCACACGGGTGCGTGCAGGCCGAGGATCGCCCACCCGGGCGTGACCGATGCGATCCCGTGAGCGCTGGGACGCCGAGGTAGCAACACCGTGTCAACCGCGCATGCCATCGAGGCCCATGGCCTCTACAAAGTCTTCGGCCGCAACCCCAAGCAGGCCGTCAAGCGTCTAGCCGCCGGCGAGAGCCGCACACAGGTCGAGGACGCCGGCACCGCCGCCGTGATCGACGCGAGCTTCACGGTAGAGCGGGGCGAGATCTTCGTGATCATGGGCCTCTCGGGGTCGGGCAAGTCGACGATCATCCGCATGCTCAACGGCCTGCACGACGCGACGGCGGGCACGATCACCGTGCAGGGTCAGCCGGTCACCGACATCCCCGCGGGCAAGCTCCGCGACATCCGCCGTGATCGGATGTCGATGGTGTTCCAGCACTTCGCCCTGTTGCCGCACCGCACGGTCGCGGCGAACGTCGCCTACCCGCTCGAGCTGCGGGGCGTCGGCAAGTCCGAGCGCCTCGCGAAGGCCGAAGAGATCCTCGCGATGGTCGGACTCACCGGCTGGGGCGACAAGCTCCCGTCCGAACTGTCCGGCGGCATGCAGCAGCGGGTCGGCATCGCCCGCGCCCTCGCCGCAGACACCGATGTGCTGCTGATGGACGAGGCGTTCAGCGCGCTCGACCCCCTTATCCGGCGTGAGATGCAGGAGCAGTTGCTGACCCTGCAGCAGAAGCTCAAGAAGACGATCGTCTTCATCACCCACGACCTCAACGAGGCCATGCTGCTTGGTGATCGCATCGCCGTCATGCGCGACGGGCGCATCGTGCAGATCGGCACGCCCGAAGACATCCTGACCGATCCCGCGAACGACTACGTCGAGCAGTTCGTGCAGGATGTCGACCGGACGCGGGTGCTCACCGCCGCCAATGTCATGGAGCTGCCGCGTCCCGTCGTCAGCGAGGGCGCGGGCCCGCGTACGGCCCTCCGCCAGATGCGGGACGCGTATATGTCTGCCGTGTACGTGGTCGACCGCGAACGTCGCCTGCTCGGCATCGTGAGCGATCACGACGCGCTCCGGCTGGTGCAGAAGGGCGCGACGACCCTCGCCTCGGCTCTCGGTCCCGTGCCGCAGAGCGTCCGCGACGACGAGGTCCTGATGAACCTGTTCGTGCCCGCCGTCGAGTCGCGTCTGCCGCTCGCGGTGACGGATGCCGAGGGTCGCCTCGTCGGGGTCATCCCCCGCGTGACGCTGCTCGCCGCGTTGACACCCGGACCCACCGCGACGGAAGAGATCACGATTCCCCCCCAGCCCGTGCCCACGACCGTGATCGACCAGGTGCTCGCAGCGAGCCGGGTCGGCGCCGCCGAGGCAGAGGGGGTGCGCTGATGGGTGGTTTCCGCATCCCGGTCGGTGAGTGGGTCGAGGGAGTCGTCGACTGGATCCGCGACAACTTCGAGGGCTTCTTCGATCTGATCGCCCTCGTCGTCCGCTTCCTGGTCGACGGACTCACGGATGGGCTGCTCGCGGTGCCCGTCCCCCTCGCGATCGTCCTGTTCGCCCTGCTCGGCTGGCTGTTCCGCTCATGGCAGATGGGGCTCGGCACGGCGTTGTCGTTCACGCTCATCGTGGCCATGAACCTGTGGACTCCCGCGATGCAGACGCTCTCGCTCGTGCTGGTCGCGACGCTCGTGGCGCTTGTGATCGCGATCCCTCTCGGCATCTGGTCGGCGAGCAACGACACGGTGCGAGCGGTCCTCAAACCCGTGCTCGACTTCATGCAGACGATGCCGGCGTTCGTGTACCTGATCCCCGCGATCACGTTCTTCAGCATCGGCGTCGTGCCGGGCCTGGTCGCCACCGTGATCTTCGCGCTTCCGCCCGGGGTTCGTCTGACCGAGCTCGGCATCCGCGGTGTCGATTCCGAGACCGTGGAAGCGGGGCACGCATTCGGCGCGAAGCCCGGTCAGATCCTGCGCGGCATCCAACTGCCACTGGCGATGCCCACCATCATGGCTGGCGTCAACCAGGTCATCATGCTGGCGCTGTCGATGGCGGTGCTCGCGGGCATCGTCGGCGCGGACGGCCTCGGCAAGATCGTGGTGCAGTCGGTCTCGACCGTCAATCTCGCGCTCGGCGTCGAGGCGGGCCTCGGCGTCGTGATCATCGCGGTGTTCCTCGACCGCGTGACCGCGGCCCTGGGCAGCCCCGCCCAGTACCGCTCCTCGCTCCTCGGCGTGCTGGCGCGCCGCCGCGGCAACGGCGGTTCGGGCGGCGGTCCCGCCGCGCCCACGCACCCCGCTACGGAGGCTGAGCGGGACGTCGCTTCACCGCGCCGCGCCCCGATCCTCACCTGAGCTTCAACTCCCACCTGCCCATACGGAACGAACGAACCATACGAAACGGAAGGAAACGCATGAACAAGCGAAACATCACAGGCATCCTCGCCATCGGCGCCGTCGCGAGCCTCGCGCTCGCCGGATGCAGCACCACCAACGAGGGCGAAGCCGGCGGCGACCCCACGATGGCAGAGTGCAGCACCATCACCCTCGGCTACCTCCCCGCCTGGACCGATGGCCTGAGCACGGCGTACCTGCTCGAGAACCAGCTGGGCAAGCTCGGCTACGACGTCGAGATGCAGACCCTGACCGAAGCCGGACCCCTCTACGCCGGTCTCGCTCAGGGTGACGTCGACGTGTACCCCTCGGCCTGGCCCGAGCTGACGCACGCGCAGTACATGGACGAGTACGGCGACGACATCGAAGACCTCGGCGCGTACTACGAGGGCGCGAGCCTCACGATCGCCGTGCCGAGCTATGTCGACATCGACTCGATCGAAGACCTGGCCGGCAACGCCGCCCGCTTCGGTGGACGCATCGTCGGAATCGAGCCCGGTGCCGGCCTGACCGCGCAGACCCAGGACTCGATGATGCCCGAGTACGGTCTCGACGGCGAGTACGAGCTGATCACGTCGTCGACCGCGGCCATGCTCACCGAGCTGAGCAACGCGATCGACGCGCAGGAAGACATCGTCGTCACGTCGTGGCGGCCGTTCTGGGCGAATGAGGCGTACGACCTCAAGGACCTCGAAGACCCGAAGGGCGCCATGGGCGACCCCGAGGCGCTTCACTTTCTCGGCACCACTGGCTTCTCGGACCGCTGCGCCGACGCCGCAGAGCTGATCGCCGGTATCCAGCTGGATGACGCCGCCTACGGATCGCTCGAAGACATGGTCGTGAACGAGTACGGCGAGGGCCGCGAGGCCGAGGCCGTCGAGGCCTGGCTCGAGGCGAACCCCGATGCATTCGAGACGGTCATCACCGACTGATCTGGTCTGCGTCCGTTGAGCGGGTCCCGGCTTCGGTCGGGGCCCGCTTTCGTCATGCAGAGGATGTCCCACTTCGCCTCGGATTGAGCCCGTTATTGCGGTGGGAAGTGGGACACGATGGCGAGAAAGTGGGACATGCGGCGGGGGTGTGCGCGGGTGACCGTCAGTCGGTGGGCGGGCGACGGAGGCGTTTGACGTCGGTGCGTTGCTTCTTGGCGGTGAGACGTCGCTCCTTGGCCCCGCGGGTCGGCTTCGTCGGGCGTCGCGCCGGTCCGGGAGGGCGGAGAGCGTCCGCCACCAGGGCGGCGAGCCGCTCGCGCGCCGCGTCCCGGTTGCGAAGCTGTGCGCGGTGCTCGGATGCTGCGATCGTCAGCACTCCATCGACGAGACGACCGCTCAGGCGATCGAGGAGCCGCTCGCGCTGGAGCGACGAGAGCACGCCGGAGTTGGCAGCATCCCACACCAGCTCGACGCGGGAGTCGGCCGTATTGACCCCTTGACCCCCGGGGCCGGACGAGCGCGAGAACCGCCACGACAGCTCGGACTCAGGAATTGTGAGCGCCGCGCTCACCCGGAGGCCGGGACGGTGAGCTGCGGGCATACGTCCATCATCTCCCGGTGAACCGGGGGATGCCCGGGCGGATCAGCCCGAGATGACGACGGCGGTGCCGTAGGCGACGACCTCTTGGAAGTTCTGGTCGAGCTCGTTCGAGTCGTACCGCATGGCGACCACGGCGTTCGCGCCCTGCGCCTGCGCCGCTTCGATCAACCGCTGCACGGCTTCGGCGCGCGTCTGCTCGAGCTGGAGCGTGAGCCCCTTGAGCTCGCCGCCACCGAGCGCCTTGAATCCCGCGCCGATCTGGGCGCCGATGTTACGGGCGCGCACGGTCAGCCCACTGACCTCGCCGATCACCGACGTGATCGTGGCGCCGGGGACGTCGTTCATGGTGGTGACGAGCATGGGGAGAGCTCCTGCCGTGGCTGAGGGTGGGATGTGCGCCCCACGCTAGCGCGACCACCGGCCCCGTTGATCTCCGTTCGCCTGCGAGTCGACGCGAGTTCATGATGTGGCCTCAAGATCGAGCCGCGGAGCCGCGCGGCTCGGCATGCACCCGTATGGAGGCGCAGATGTCCGCAATCGAGCCCGCAGCGGTCGAGTCGGCGGTGGCCCCCGCGACGGTGCAGCAGTACATCGACGAGCTTCCCGCCTGGCGTGACGGCACGCCCGCCGCGATCGGTGCGATGACCTCGATGCAGAAGACCATCTGGCTGCTCGCTTCGGCCGGCAAGTTCTTCGAGGGAATGATCATCTTCATGGTCGGGGTCGCCCTGCCCTTGATCAACGCGGAGTTCGCTCTGACGCCCGCCGAGACGGGGCTCGCCACGGCAGCGCCGTTGCTGGGCATCATGGTGGGCGCGACGGCCCTCGGAAGCTTGTCGGATCGATGGGGACGCCGGCAAGTGTTCCTCGGCGAGATGATCTTGTTGACCCTGTTCCTGATCGGCGTCACGATCAGCCCCAGCTTCCCGATTCTCGTGATCTGCCTGGTCGGTGTGGGGCTGGCGCTCGGATGCGACTACCCCACGGCGCACATCATGATCTCCGAGACGATGCCCACCAGCATCCGCGGGCGAGGAGTCCTGACGGCGTTCGGATTCCAGGCCGTCGGTGCTCTGGCGGGCACCGTCGTCGGTGTGATCGTGCTCGCCAACCGGGTGGAACTCTCGGACTGGCGATGGATGTTCGGGGTAGTCATCCTCCCCTCCGTTCTCGTCGCGGTGGGTCGACTGTTCACCGTCCAGAGCCCGCATTGGCTGCTCGGGACGGGTCGAGTTTCCGAAGCAGAGGCCGAACTCAAGCGTCTGCTGGGGCGACAGCCGCAATACCCGAGCATCGTCCGGCTCGCCCGAGACCAGACCCCGGGGGCGGCGAGAGTGCGGTCGTCCGGATTTCGCGCGCTGTTCCGGCCACCGTGGCGCCGCTCGACGATCCTCGCCAGCGTTCCGTGGTTCTTGCAGGACCTCGGAACCTACGGAATCAGAATCTTCACCCCGACGATCATCGCCGCGACCGTCGGTCTGGCCGCCGTCAACGACCATACCGTCGCCGGAATCGTGCATAGCGATCTGAACGGGGCAGAGGGTGCCGTGCTGATCGATGCGTTCCTGCTCATCGGCATCGTTCTGGCGATCGTGCTGGTCAACAGATTCGGCCGCATTCGGCTGCAGGTCCTCGGCTTCGTCGGTTGTGCGACCGGGCTGATCATCGCCGGGATCTCGACGGCGATGACCGGCACCGCACAGGTCGTCCTCGTCTTCGTCGGGTTCATGCTCTTCAACCTGATGACGAACCTCGGCCCGAACTCGATGACGTACCTGATCGCCGGAGAGGTGTTTCCGACCGCGCTGCGCGGCACGGGCGCTGGATTTGCCGCGTCGGTAGCGAAGATCGGCGCGGTCTCGACAGCCTTCCTTTTTCCGATTCTGCTCGCCTCTTGGGGAACCACGGTGATCGTGTTGCTCTTGGCGGGCACGTCACTGCTCGGCGCGCTGATCACCTGGCTCAATCGTGTCGAAACCAACGGCATGAGCCTCGAGCAGATCGACGCGATGCACGACGTTGCTGCCGACAAAGCCGAGCCCGTCGACGCGGCCCGGTGAGGTCGGCGGGGTCTATCCCCTTGTGCGGTGGATCAGGCCGTTGAGACCTGCCACGAGTTCGCGCGCGCGATCCTCGCCCACCACATCGCTGACCGGCTCGTCGAAGTACTCGAGCCACGCCGCGTCGACCTGTTCGGGCGTGATGAAGCCGTTCTGTGAGAGGAGCTTCGCGAGGGGACGCGCTTCGATGTCGTACTCGCCCGCGGGTACGCCCTCCGGCCCGCCCGGGTCGAGGAAGTAGGGGTCGAGGTCGGTCAGCAGTCGGAGCACGCCGTCGACCAGCGCCTCCCCGAGACCGTCCGTCGACGTCATGCGTGCGGTCGGGGCCGGGTCACGCGACCGGGCGCCGGAGTCGTGCCGCGTGAGGGCACGGGCCAGGAGCCCGTCGCAGCAGCGGATGACTCGGCTTCCACGGACGGCATGGCTTCGGCAGGTCGAGGTGCCCGAGAGGGTGCAGCGCCGGAGGCATCCGTCCCATTCGTCGCCGCGGACTCCGATGCAGCCGAGGCGGGCACCGCAGGCGGGGTCAACTCGCCCGTCGTGAGTTCGAGGGCCACGCGATTCTCGAGCACCTCGATGGCCTCGTCCGAGACCGAGATCAGGCCATCCAACTCCTCGCGCACGCGACGATAGGCGAGCTGGCGCTCGGCCGGAGTCGCCGCGAGATCGACCGCCACGGAGAGAAGCTGCTTGGCGGTGTCGAGCCGCTTGCGCTCCACCTCGGTGAACGAGTGGTCGCGCAGCCGGCGTGCGTCACGCTCGGCGATGTCGAAAGCGGCCTCGTACTCGTGCACGGCATCGCGGTACTCGGCGAGTTCTTCCTTGCCGGTCCGCGTCTTGGGCGATGCCGGCCGCAGTCCATCCGCCTTGCGCTTGGCGCGCAGGAACGCGGCGGTGAGTGGCTGACGACCGTCGCTCATCGCGGGGAACGCGATCAGCTTGGCCACGTCGAGTTCGTACTCGAGCCAGCGTGACGTGACGGCGTCGTGCGCGTCGAACAGGCGCTGCAGCCGAGTCGCCGGGCTGTCGCTCTCGCGCGAGTCCGGGGCATCCGTCGCGGCAGGCTGCGCGCGAGCGGCGACCTGCGCGGCACGCAGCTCGCTCTTGGCCCGAAGCACCTCGAGTCGCCGGACGTGGCGCCGCTCGAGCGACTTCTGCCACGCGCGACCGACGCCCCCTGCCACACCCATCAGGGGGAATATCAGCCACCAGTAGGCGCCGAAGAACTGCCAAGCCTCCACCCCGTCATGCTACGCGCGGGGCGGGGCGCAGCGGGCCTCAGTTCGACGAACGACGCGGGATGGGCCAGATCGGACCGCGCCTGTCGCCGGTGGACTTGTCGCCGGGCTCGGCCGCCGCGCCATCGGTCGGCGCGGGCGGGGGCGGGGTCGACGCAGCGCGGGGAGGGGTGGTGGCGCCCGGTCGCGGGGCGGTGGCGTCCCGTCGCGGATCGGCGCCGTCGGGACGGGACCCGCGCTTGGCGGCGCGCAGGATCGCATCGCGTGCAGACTCGGTCGCCGCGGCTGCGGCGGTCATCGCGGCGGCTCGCGCATTCTCGACCAGGTCGTCCCAGGCGCCGCGCAGCTGCGGCGGAACGCCGGCGCCGTCTCCGAAGGAGCGATCGGATGCGGCACCGGGGGGCCGACCGGATGCTCCCGCCGCGCGCCATGCCGCCGCCTCCGCCGTGTGGAACGCGGCCTCGAGCTCGGTCACCGCCGTGCGGTAGCGAGCGAACTCCTCGGGGGTGAGGGTCGGTTTGCCCGGGCGGGGCCGCAGCCAGCGGGCGGTGTCCATCGCGGTCAAGAGCGCCGCGGTCGCCGGCACCCGGGCATCGCTCATCGTCGGAAAGGCGATCGCCTTGGCGGGGTCGGTCTCGTAGGCCATCCAGTTCGACAGCACCGCATCGTGTTCGGCCACGAGCCGCGAGAGCGGCAGGTGCTCGTCACCCCGAGGCATCCTGCGCATCAACGCCTTGGCGGCCTTGACCTGCACGCGGCGGCCACGCAGCCCGGTCTGCGCCGACCGCAGCTCCCGCTGCGCCTCGCCCACGGCGTGGCGGGCGGCCTCGATCTCGCCGATCGACCCGCGCCCGCTCTGGCGCGCGCTCTTGGCGATGAGCAATGCCGCCTGGGCGGTCTTCGCCTGGGCTCGCGCGGTGAACAGGCGCGTTCGCGCGACGGCCAACTCGTGGCGGGCGCCCGCGTACTCCAGCGCCCGTGCGCGCTGGCGGCGGCCGTAGCGGATGCCGGCGTACGAGGCCGCACCGCCCGCGATCACGGTGGGCCCCAGCCACCAGAACTCCGCGGCGAACGCGAAGAGAGGGTCCATGACGCCATGCTAACCGCGCGCGCTGGACGTGCGGCAGGAGCCTCAGCCGAAGATGAGCGCCAGGACCGTCGCGCCACCGCCGGTGACGAGCAACGCGATGATCACGACCCACGCGACGATCCGCACACGCTTCTGTCGCGTGGCGCCGTAGTTCTCCAGCTCGTCGTTGGACATGTCGCTCCTAGGCCATCGGGGGAGTGGTCGGGGCTTCGAACTCGCCGATCGTCGCGCCGAACGCGTCGGGCAAGGTGCCGCGCCAGAGCCGGTTCAACTCGTCGAGACGCATCGTGAAGACATCCTGGATCTCGAGCTCGGCACCACCCGCGGGGGCGACGTCCGTGACGCCGATCCGCAGAACCGGGTAGCCGCGCCCCTCGCAGAGCCCCTGGAACTTCACGTCGTCCTCGCGCGGGACGCTCACCAGGACGCGGCCGGTCGACTCCGAGAACAGGGCGGCCGCAGCATCCACGCCGTCGCGCTCCATGATCTCGCGCAGCCAGACGCGCGCACCGACGCCGAAGCGGATCACGCTCTCGGCGAGTGCCTGGGCCAGGCCACCGCCCGACAGGTCGTGGGCGCTCGAGATGAGGGCCTGCTGGGACGCGGCGCGCAGCAACTCTGCCAGGGCCTTCTCGTTTCCGAGGTCGACGCGGGGAGGACGTCCGCCGAGGTGGTCGTGCACGACCCCCGCCCACTCGGAGCCGCTCAGCTCGGTCGCGGTGACCCCGAGCAGGTAGATGTTCTCGCCGGGATCCTGCCAGCCGCTCGGCACGCGGCGCGCAACGTCGTCGATGATGCCCAGCACGCCGACGACCGGAGTCGGATAGATCGGCTGATCGCCGGTCTGGTTGTAGAAGCTGACGTTCCCGCCCGTGACGGGGATCTCGAGTTCACGGCACGCGTCGGCGATTCCCTGTACCGAGCGCTGGAACTGCCACATGACCTCGGGGTTCTCGGGGCTGCCGAAGTTCAGGCAGTCGGTCACCGCGGTCGGCACCGCGCCTGCGACGGCGACGTTGCGGTAGGCCTCGGCGACGGCATGACGCGCGCCCTCGTAGGGGTCGAGCTGGCAGAAGCGGCTGTCGCAGTCGGTCGCGATCGCAAAGCCCAGGCCGGATTCCTCGTCGACGCGGATCATGCCGGCGTCGTCGGGGAAGGCCAGGGCTGTGTTGCCCATGACGTAGTAGTCGTACTGGTTCGTCAGCCACGACTTGTCGGCCAGGTTCGGGCTCGAGAGCAGCTGCGTGAACTGTGCGCGGAGCGTCTCGGGGTCGGTCGCCCGGGGTAGGGCGCTCGCCGAGTCCTCCTGCAGCGCGTCGATCCACGCCGGGTAGGCGACGGGGCGCTCGTAGACCGGGCCGTCGACCGCGACCGTGGCGGGGTCGACGTTGACGATCTCGTGACCGTGCCAGTGGATGACGAGGCGCCCGTCTCCGGTGACCTCGCCCAGCACGCTGGTCTCGACATCCCACTTCGCGGTCACCGCGAGGAACGCGTCGAGCTTCTCGGGAGCGACGATTGCCATCATGCGCTCCTGCGACTCCGACATGAGGATCTCTTCGGGCGTCAGGCGGGGGTCGCGCAGTAGGACCTCTTCGAGGTCGACCTTCATGCCCGATCTGCCGTTGGCCGCGAGCTCGCTCGTCGCACACGAGATGCCCGCGGCGCCGAGGTCTTGAATCGCCTCGACCAGCTCGCCACGGTAGAGCTCGAGGCAGCACTCGATCAGCACCTTCTCGGCGAACGGGTCGCCGACCTGAACGGCGGGGCGCTTGGTCGGGCCGCCGTCGGCGAACGTGTCGGAGGCGAGGATGGATGCTCCGCCGATGCCGTCGCCGCCCGTGCGGGCGCCGAACAGCACGACCTTGTTGCCCGTGCCGCTCGCGTTCGCGAGCTTGATGTCTTCGTGGCGCATGACGCCGACAGCGAGCGCGTTGACCAGCGGGTTGCCCTGGTAGACCGAGTCGAAGACCGTCTCACCGCCGATATTGGGCAGGCCGAGGCAGTTGCCGTAGAACGAGATGCCGCTGACGACGCCGTGCACGACGCGGGCCGTGTCGGGGTGGTCGATCGCCCCGAAGCGCAGCTGGTCCATGACGGCGACGGGGCGCGCGCCCATCGAGATGATGTCGCGGACGATGCCACCGACACCCGTGGCCGCACCCTGGAAGGGCTCGATGTAGCTCGGGTGGTTGTGGGATTCGACCTTGAAGGTCACGGCCCATCCGTCGCCCACGTCCACCACGCCGGCGTTCTGCCCCATACCGACCATGAGCTTCTCGCGCATCTTGTCGGTCATCTGGCGACCGAACTCGCGCAGGTAGATCTTGCTCGACTTGTACGAGCAGTGCTCCGACCACATCACCGAGTACATCGCCAGCTCGGAGCTGGTGGGGCGACGCCCGAGCAGCTCGCGGATGCGGTCGTACTCGTCGGGCTTGAGGCCGAGCGCCTCGAACGGTTGGATGCGCTCCGGCGTTGCCGCGGCGTTCTCGACGGTGTCGACGACGGGCGTCGCTCCGGCACTCGGGGTGGCGTTCTGGGTGGCTGTCGTCACGCGGCTGAGCTCCAAAAATCGCGGGATGCCGGACCCGCCCAGTCTAGTCGTGGGAGCAGGACGCCACGGGGCGGGCCGGAGCCCGGTCATCCGGCCCCTCGGTTCGGCTCCCCTGGCACTCGTTTTGCTTGTTCGGGATCGCAAGTAGCAGCTTCTGCCAGGCGAGCGGGTGAGCCGGCCGGCCCGGCCGGGGTTGACGGAAGGGCGCGGCGGCGCTAACGTACAACCAAATGGTTGCACAACGAACGCAGGGCGAAGCGAGCGAGCTGAGCGATGACGAGATCGACCGCGTGTTTCAGGCGCTCGCCACGGCGACGCGCCGAGACATCCTGCGTCGAACCATCGAGCGCGAGCAGTCGATCTCGGCGCTCGCCCAGGACTACGACATGTCGTTCGCTGCCGTGCAGAAGCACATCGGCGTTCTCGAGGCGGCGGGCCTGGTCATCAAGCGCGCCGAGGGTCGCGAGCGGCTCGTGCGGGCGGATCCGACCATGATCGCCCGGGCCCGCGCCCTGCTCGCGCGCTACGAGGAACTCTGGCGCGCGCGGATCGACCGCCTCGACCGCTTGCTCGCCGCACCACCCCAAACCGATTCGATCGTTCACCCACCCACAGAAGGAGAGTGACATGCCCGTCACCGACGTCACCACCGACCCCGAAGCGCTGACGATGACACTCGTCGCCGACTTCGCCGCGCCCGTCGATCGCCTCTGGGTGGCGTTCACGGATCCGCGTCAGCTCGAGCTCTTCTGGGGTCCTCCGGGATGGCCGGCGACGTTCACCGGGTTCGATCTGAGCATCGGTGGGCGGGCGCAGTACCGGATGACCGGTCCGCGGGGCGATTCCGCGGGCGGCCAGTGGGAGTTCGTGGCGATCGAGCCGCCGCGGCGGCTGGAAGTGCTCGACAGCTTCGTTGATGACGAGGGGCGGGTCAATGCCGAGATGCCCTCGATGCGTATGACGTTCGAGCTCCATGAGACGTCGTCGGGTTCTCGCCTGGTGAGCACGACCTACTTCCCATCTGTCGAGGCGCTCGAGCAGATGACGGCAATGGGCATGGTCGAGGGTTCGACGCTCGCAATGAGTCAGCTCGACCGGGTGCTCGAGGGGCTCCGCGCCTACGCGCAGGGCAAGGGCACGCAGACCGAGCTTCTCGACGATGTGCACGTTCGGATCACGCGCCTGATCGAAGGGCCGCGCGACCTGGTCTGGCGCGCGCACCACGAACCGGACCTCATGAAGCAGTGGCTGCTCGGTCCGGACGGCTGGCGGATGACGGTCTGCGAGGTCGACCCCCGCGTCGGCGGCCGCTACCGCTACGCGTGGGCGCCCGAAGAGGGCACCGAGGGTGAGCCGTTCGGCTTCGACGGCGAGACGCTCGTGATGGAGGCGCCCCGCCGCTCGGTCACGACCGAGCACATGACCGACACCGACTTCCCGTCGACCCTCAATGACCTGTCGCTGCGCGAAGAGGACGGCGCCACGCTGATCACCGTGCTGATCGAATACCCCGACAAGGACACCCGCGACATGGTCCTCGCGACGGGCATGACCGACGGGATGGAGACGAGCTACGCCCGCCTCGAGAAGGTGATCGCGGGCTAGCCCGCGATCAGTAGTGGTAGCGCGCCTGCAGCACGATCACATGCTCATCCGTCACCAGGCAGACCAGGCGGTTGACGTCGTCGATCCGTCTCGACCACGCCCCCGACAGGATGTGCTTGAGCGGCTCGGGCTTGCCGATACCGGCGAAGGGGTCACGCAGAACGTCCGTGATCAAGGCGTTGATGCGACGGAGGGTCTTGCGATCTTCGTATCGCCACGAGATGTAGTCCTCCCACCCGTGTCGATCGAAAGCGAGAGTGCGGGTCACGCGTCGGCGAGATCGTGCTGCTCGATGTCGCTGCGGCGGGCGCGCTCGAGCGCCGACAAGAGGCGTTCGGCATTGGCGGGGTGGCGGAGCAGGTAGGCGGTCTCGGTCATCGCGTCGTAGTCGGCCTTAGACAGGATGACCGCGTTGCCGTGCCGCGAGACGACCTCGACGGCCGTGTGATCTTCGTTGACCTGCTGGATCAGGCCGAAGAGCGTCTTGCGTGCTTCAGATGCAGAGATCGCGGCCATGGTGATCCTCTCGAGTGGTACAAAATACGGTACCACTCGAGATCGCAGCATCCGCTTGTTCATCCCGAAACTCACGCCGCGGCGGGCAGGTCATCCGGAGTGAAGATCCGCATGCCGTCTTCGTGCAGCAAGAAGCGCGCGCGAACGCGCACGCCCTGCCCGACGAGGTGATCGCCGAGCCGCGCCCACGCCCGGTCGAGGGCCGTGATCTGGTCGCCGCCGCAACGCTCCCACACCACGACGACCTGCGCGAAGTCGAACTCGCGCATGAGGTTCGCAAAGCGGTGCGCGAAGAGTTCGACGACGGGCAGGGTGCCCAGGTCGTCGGTGGTCACGATCTCGTCGGGGTGATCCGGCAGCTCATCGCACGGCATGACCGGCCCGGTCGGACGGTCGTCCTCGTCCAGGAAGAACAGCCAGAGCTGGGGATGGGTGGCGCCGATCAGCAGTTCGAACAGCCAGTGTTCGAGAGCGGTGTCGTCGCGCATCGGCGGGGTGTCAGCGGGTCCTGTGGGCATGCGCCCAGCCTGGCGGCCGGTCTCGATCCGACTCGCACGGTTCGCGGCATCGGTGGACAGCTGTGCCTGCCCTTTTGCTGGTGAGGAGGCGACGCTACGCCCGGGCGAGCGCGTCCTCGAGCGCGACCCACGCGAGCATCGCGCATTTGACGCGCGCGGTGTACTTGGAGACACCCGACAGCGCGGCGGCATCCCCGTAGACCTCGATGTCCAACTCGAGCTGCCCGCGCGAGCGCATGGCCTCGCGGAATCCGTCGACGAGGGCGGATGCATCGGCCCGAGGCATCCCGGCGACCAGATCCGACAGCATCGACGCCGAGGACTGCGAGATCGAGCAACCCGCGCCCTCCCACGTCGCGTCGCGGATCACGCCCGCGTCGTCGAGCCGTACGCGCAACGTCAGCTCATCGCCGCAGATCGGATTGCGCTGGTATGACGAGGCGTTCGCCCCTTCTTCGGGCGCGAGCGGGGTGCCGTGCGGATGCTTCGAGTGATCGAGGATCAGCTCTTGGTACAGCGACTCGAGCCCGCTCATGCCGATACCCCGAAGAACGCGCGAACGCCCGAGAGGGCATCCAGGAACGTGTCGATCTCGTCCTCCGTGTTGTAGAACGCGGCGCTCGCACGGACCGTCGCCGTGAGGCCGAACCGGCGGTGCAGCGGCTGGGCGCAGTGGTGGCCGACGCGGACGGCGACGCCGCGCGCATCGAGGAACTGTCCCACGTCGTGGGCGTGCACCCCCTCGACGTCGAATGCGGCGAGGGCGACCCGGTCGACCCCGTCGGCATCGCCGAGCATCCGCACGCCCGCGACTTCGTGCAGCCCCTCGCGCAGGCGCCTCTCGAGCGATGCCTCGCGTGCCGCGATCGCGTCGTGCCCGACGTCGCCGAGGTATCGCACCGCCGCCGCGAGGCCGATCGCCTGCGACACGGGCTGCGTGCCCGCCTCGAAGCGCTGCGGCGGCGGCAGGTACTCGGCCGCATCGAGGGTCACGGTCGTGATCATCGAGCCTCCGGTCAAGAACGGCGGCAGGGCTTCGAGCACCTCGGCCCGGCCATAGAGTGCGCCGACACCGTACGGACCGAATACCTTATGGCCCGAGAACACGGCGAGATCCACGTCGAGGGCGGGCAGATCGAGCGCCAGGTGCGGAGCGGACTGGCACGCGTCGAGCACCGTAAGCGCGCCCACGGAACGCGCCAGCGACACGAGGCTCTGCACCGGGTTGACGATCCCCAGCACGTTCGACACGTGCGGGAAGGCGACGATCCGCGTGCGCGATCCGATGATTCCGGCGGCGGCATCGAGGTCGAGCCGACCATCGTCCAGAACGGGAATGTGTCGCAGCACCGCGCCCGTCCGGGCGGCGAGCTCCTGCCACGGAATGAGATTGGCGTGGTGCTCTGACTCGCTCACGACGATCTCGTCGCCCGGCGCCAGAGCGAACCGTCGCGCCGCCGCGCCGCCCCGTCCGAGCGTTGCATTCCCGATCGAGTATGCGATGAGGTTGATGCCGGCAGTGGCGCCTGAGGTCCACACGACGTCGTCTGGCTCGGCACCCACGAACGATGCCACAGCGGCCCGCGCATCCTCGAACGCCTCGGTGGCATCGGCGGCGAGTGTGTGCGCACCACGGTGAACAGCGGCGTTGCCGCGCGCGAGGAAGGATGCCTCGGCCTCGAGCACGACGCGCGGCTTCTGGCTCGTGGCCGCGGAGTCCAGATACACCAACGGTGCCCCGTTCACCCGCTCCCCGAGGACCGGGAAGTCGGCACGAAGCGACGACACGTCGACAGAGGACGCGTCGGGGGGCACTGCGAGGGGTTTCACTCCTCCAGGCTACGCCGCGGGACTCGGTTCGAGGCCTCGGGCGGCAAGCCCGACCGGTCGCCGCCGGGAAGGGGTCGCGACCGGCGACCGTAGACGATCTCGGTCGAATCCAGCAGCCAGGGCACAAGCGTGATGGTGACACCGTGCACGAGCATCAGGTCGTGCGCGATGCGGCTTGCGCGCCTGTTGTGCAAGAAGCGTTCCCACCAATGGCCGACGATGTACTGCGGCAGGTACACGGTGATGACGGACGAGCCGTGCTTCTTGCGGTACTCCTGGATGAACTCCCGCACCGGATGCGCGAAGGTGCGGTACGGCGAGTCGACGATGACGAGGGGCACCGGCATCCGATGTTCCTGCCATTCGGCCTGCAGACGGTCGGTCGACTCGGGATCGACCGAGACGTGCACCGCCATCGTCTTGTCGTGCTTGGCGGCGAGGGCGTAGTCGATCGCCTTGACGACGGGCTTCTGCAACCGCCCGACGAGCACGATCGCGACGTCGCCCTTCGACCCGAAGTGGGTCGTGTCGTCGATCTCGATCTCGTGCTCGACGTCGCGGTAGTAGCGGTTCACGCCGATCATGAGCGTTGCGAGGATCGGGATCAGCAGGAACACGATCCATGCGCCGTGGGTGAACTTCGTGATCGTGACGATGACCAGGACGAAGACGGTCAGTGCTGCACCGGCTCCGTTTATCGCCAGGCCGATCCGTGCCGCGTGCAGGTCTGCGCCCGAAGCGCCCCTCCGGATCGCCCGGCGCCAGTGCCGGATCATGCCGATCTGACCGAGGGAGAACGAGACGAAGACGCCGATGATGTAGAGCTGGATCAGGCTCGTCAGGCTCGCCTGGTAGATGATCAGGATCGCGATCGCGGCGAGACCGAGCGCGATCATCCCGTTCGAGAAGACCAGGCGATCGCCCCGGGTGTTGAGCGACTTGGGGGCGTAGCCGTCGCGCGCGAGGACCGCCCCGAGCAGGGGGAAGCCGTTGAAAGCGGTGTTGGCGGCCAGCAGCAGCACGCACGCCGTCGCGGCCTGGATGATGAAGAAGGGGATGCTTCCCATCCCGAACGTCGCGCTCGCGACCTGCGCCATGAGGCTCGGCTGCGGGCTCGATTCGCAGTCGAATCCGATCAGGTTGCACGGGTTCTCGGCGTAGTGCACCTGCGCGAACAGGGCGAGCGCCGTCAGCCCGGCGAACAGCAGGATCGCGATGCCGCCCATGAGCGTCAGCGTCGCCTGGGCATTCTTCACCTTCGGCTGACGGAAGGCGGGCACACCGTTCGAGACCGCTTCGACGCCCGTCAGGGCCGAGCATCCGCTCGAGAAAGCGCGCAGCACCAGCAGGATGACGGCAGCCTGCGAGAGGTCCTCGGCCTGCACGGCGAACTCGGCGCTCGACGCGACGGGAGGATCCCCGAGCGCGACGCGGGCCAGCCCGACGACGATCATGACGGCCACCGACCCGATGAAGACGTAGGTCGGGATCGCGAACGCCTTGCTCGACTCGCGCACGCCGCGGAGGTTCACCGCCATGATCAGCACGACGAAGCCCACGGCGAACTCGATGCGCCACGGGTTGAGCTCGGGGATCGCTGAGATGATGTTGTCGACACCCGAGGCGATCGACACCGCCACCGTCAGGACGTAGTCCACGAGTAGAGCGGATGCCACGACCACCGCGGCCGGCTCGCCGAGGTTCTTCGACGCGACCTCGTAGTCGCCACCCCCTGACGGGTAGGCCTTGATGAGCTGCCGATAGCTGATGACGACCACGACCAGCACCAGCACGACGGCGGCCGCGACCGCCGGGCTGAACGCCAGGAACGCGAGCCCGCCGGTCAGCAGGATCATCAGGAGCTCCTGCGGCGCGTACGCCACCGACGACAGCGCGTCGGACGCGAAGATCGGCAAAGCGCGTCGCTTCGGGAGCAGCTGACTGTCGAGCTGTTCGGTATGGAGGGGTTCGCCGAGAATCCAGCGCTTCACGGCGGGAGAGCTGGCGCCGCCCTCGCCGCGACTGTCATTAGCCACGAGCGGCGACATTACGCCCGCGGGGGGCCGGTGTGCAAGCGGGGCGTGGAGCGTGATTGACCGCACGTTGGGCGAAACACGGCGACTTGGGGCGCGTTAGCACCCTTGGGGCGTGGGGACCCGCGCCCCAAGGTGATCCGGACGCCCCAGGTTGCGCGTCAGGAGAGGGAAGGGGAGCCCGCGCCGAGCCGCGGTCGTCCCGTCCTGGCGACGTCACTCCGGCCGCAGGAACTCCCGCGCGGCGACCGTGAGGGTCTGCACGCCGTTCCGCAGCGTCGGCTGCAGCAGCGGGGCGAAGAACGGCGAGTGATTCGTCGGGATGTCGCGGTCGATCGTGCCCTCGGCCTGGGCCCGCATGAAGGTGGCCGGGTCGACGCCGCCCCAGAACCAGAAGACCAGGGGCACACCCGCCTCGCGCGCGAACCACGAGACATCCTCGCTGCCGGTGAACATCCCGGGATCGAGAACGGTCCCCGCGCCGATCTCGCGGTCGAACGCGGCGGAAAGCCGGGCCGTCGCATCCGGGTCGTTGAGCGTCGGGGGGAGCGTGTGGTCGGTCTCGATCTTCGGCGGGACAGGCGCATCGGATGCGTCGGCCTCCGCCCGCACGATGCGCTCGACCTTTTCGAGAACCCGCGCGCGGGACTCGTCGTGCGCGTAGCGCAGGCTGAGTTCGAGCCGCGCCTCGGCCGCGATGATGTTGTGCTTGAGTCCGGCGTGGATCGAGCCGACGGTGACGACCGCCATCTCGCGGGGGTCGATCTCGCGCGAGACGACGCCCTGGAGTCGCATGATCGTCGCCGCGGCCATCACGATCGGATCGACCGTGGCGTGAGGCCGCGAGCCGTGCCCGCCGCGGCCGTAAAGGGTGATCGTCAGGCCGTCCGACGCCGCCATCTGCGTGCCGGGCCGGACCCCCACGATGCCGGTGGGAAGCGGTGTGACGTGCTGGCCGAGCACGATGTCGGGGCGCGGGAAGCGCGTCAGAACGCCATCCGCGATCATGGCCCGCGCGCCCGCGCCGAACTCCTCGGCGGGCTGCAGAATGACCACGATGGTGCCCGCCCATTCGGCCGCGGTGCCGACGAGCTGCTCGATCGCGCCGATCATCGCAGCGACATGCATGTCGTGGCCACAGGCGTGCATGACGGGAACGTCCGTCCCCTGCGGGCTGACGCCGCGTGCGGAGCTCGCATACGGTAGTCCGGTCTCCTCTTCGACGGGCAGGCCGTCCATGTCGGCGCGCAGCCACACGGTCGGTCCCTCGCCGTTGCGCAGAACCCCGACGACCCCCGTGCCGCCGACGCCCTCCGTGACGTCGAGCCCGAGATCCCGAAGATGCCCGGCCGCGATCGCCGCTGTGCGGGTCTCCTGGAACGACAGTTCGGGATGCTCGTGCAGGTCGATGTAGAGCGCCTCGAGATCGATCGTCATGCGCCCGAGCCTACGGCCCCTGCCTGTGCCGCGCCCCGAAACGACCGGCCATCGGACCGGTTCCCCTGGCAGTACATGCGCCTCGGGGTGGCCGGATCCGACATCTACTGCCAGGCGAGCGGGTCCTGCCCGGGCGGAGCGGGCGGCGGGGGTGCGGTGGACCCGCGCACCACGAGTTCGAATGGCAGGACCGTGTGCGGCGGCGGGACATGCGTCGTCGGATCGGGCTCGAGCAGCTCGAGAACGGTCTCGGCGGCGCGCACACCCTGCTCGCGCGGGAACTGGTCGATGCTCGTCAGGCGGAAGAACGCGCCGAGCTCATGCCCGTCGACACCGACGACCGAGAGGTCTTCGGGCACCCGCAGACCCCACTCTCGAGCGGTCAGGATCGCACCGACGGCCATCTCATCGCTCGCGGCGAAGATCGCCGTGGGGCGCTCGCCGGGTGCCTCGAGCAGACGCGTCGCCGCGGCGGCGCCCCCCGCGATCGTGAAGTCGGATGCCGCGTGCAGCTCAGCCTGAGGGAGGATCGCGGCGGAGGTCAGGGCCCGCTCGTATCCCCGCCGCCGCTGCGAGGGCACGCGGAAGTCGCTGTCGAATTCGGGGAGTGCGCCGATGTGGGCGATCACGCGGTGACCGAGCCGCAGCAGGTGCGATGTCGCAAGGACGCCGACTGCCTCGTCGTCGATCGCCAGGCTCGTCATGTGCCGGTGGGCACCGCCGATCCGGACGACGGGAACGCCGAGTCCCGCGAGCGCCGCGGACTCGGCCTCGGTGAGGTCGATCGACACGGCGATCACGGCGTCCACGCGCTGTCGACGCAGGAACGTGCCGAACATCGCGTTGCGCGCCCCCGCGTCATTGCTCAGCACATACAGGGTGATGTCGTACCCGTGTCGCGCGAGCGCGTCCGCGATGCCGCCGAGCACGGTGCTGAAGAACCACGGATCGAGTAACGGCAACAGGACCCCGATGCTGCGGGTGCGGCCCGAGGCAAGGCTCGACGCCGACGCCTGGACGACGTAGCCCAGGCGGTCGGCCGCCTGTTCCACGCGCATCCGCGTCGCCGCCGACACACGTCCCCGACCGCTCAGGGCGCGCGAGACGGTCGCGGTCGAAACACCGGCCGCCCGAGCCACCTCGTCGATTCCGACCATGGTCCGGCCTAGTGGGCGCCGTCGAGCCAAACGGTCGTGTCCGAGCCGATCGCGCCGTCCTCGAGTGGAGAACTCTGGAGCAACACGGCCGCGCCCGCGGGGAGCGGCACCGGGGTCGAGCCGACGTTCGCGATCACGGTGATGTCGCCGTTGCGGAACGCCACGACGTCGTCGCCGTAGCCGTCGAGCCAGTGCAACTCGCCGGTACCGAGCGCGTGTGCGCGACGCTCCGACAGCACACGGCGGTAGAGCGAGAGCGTCGAGTCGGGCTGGTTTCGCTGCACATCGCGGGCGAGCTCCGCCCACTGCGTGGGCTGCGGCAACCAGGATGCGCCGGAACCGTTGAAGCCGTAGGACGCGCCCTCCACGGTCCACGGAATCGGCACGCGACATCCGTCTCGCCCGTAGCGCTCGCCGTGGGTGCGGAACCAGGTCGGGTCCTGCCGGGCGTCGTCGGGGAGGTCGACGACCTCGGGGAGGCCGAGTTCTTCGCCCTGGTAGAGGTAGGCCGAGCCGGGCAGCGCGAGCATCATCGTGCTCGCCGCGCGGGCTCGACGCAGGCCGAGTGCGGGGATCGGCTGGACCTCGGAGCGCGGCCCGATGCCGGTTCCCTGGGGGACGTCGCCCGTGAGGGCGAGTCGCGAGGCGTGCCTAATGACGTCGTGGTTCGAGAGCACCCAGGTGCTCGGCGCTCCCACGGCGCCGTATACCGCGAGCGACTCGGCGATGACGGCGCGCAGCTTCGGGGCGTTCCACGGCGTCTCGAGGTACTCGAAGTTGAACGCCTGGTGCATCTCGTCCGGGCGCACCCACAGAGCGGTCTTGGCGGGTGAGGGCAACCAGGCTTCGGCGGCCAGCGCGCGGTCACCGTCATATTCCGCGAGCAGCACATGCCAGTCGCGGTAGACCTCGTGGACGCCGGGCTGCCCCCAGTACGGCACGTCCGCCTCGTCCCCACCCATGGAGGCGGAGTCGGCCGGGGGCGTGTAGTCGGGTAGCCCCTCCTTCTTCACCAGGCCGTGGGCGACGTCGACGCGGAAGCCGTCGACCCCGCGGTCGAGCCAGAAACGCAAGATGCCGCGGAAGCCCTCGCGCACCTCTTCGTTGGACCAGTCGAAGTCGGGCTGCGACGCGTCGAAGAGGTGCAGGTACCACTGTCCGGGGGTGCCGTCGGCTTCGACGATGCGCGTCCAAGCGGGTCCGCCGAAAACCGACTCCCAGTTGTTCGGCGGTAGCTCGCCGTTCTCCCCCAGACCGTCGCGGAACATGTAGCGTGCGCGTTCCGGGCTGCCGGGCCCTGCCGCCAGGGCGGCCTGGAACCAGACGTGCTGGTCAGAGGAGTGATTCGGGACGAGGTCGACGATCACGCGGATGCCGCGGGCGTGCGCGCCCTCGAGCATCGCATCGAAGTCGGCAAGGGTGCCGAAGATGGGGTCGACGTCGCAGTAGTCGGCCACGTCATAGCCGGCGTCCTTCTGCGGCGAGGTCATGAACGGCGAGAGCCACAGGGCGTCGATGCCGAGCTCGAGCAGGTCGTCGAGCTTGGAGGTGATGCCGGGCAGATCACCGATGCCGTCGTTCGACGCATCCGCGAACGAACGCGGGTAGATCTGGTAGATGACGGCCGAGCGCCACCACTCGGATCCGTGAGCGGAGGGAAATCGGGTTTCGGGTCCCGCGAGAGAAGTCATACGACAACGCTAGTGCAAGCGCTTGCGCAGGCGCTCTATCCGTCCCTGCCGCGGTCCCGGGCGCGCAGGTGTCACTCCGAGCCGTTCTCGGTGACGCCTGCCCGCAGAAAGCGGGGCATCACGGGTGAGGCGCGCGGACGTTAGGGTGAAGCCCGTGCAGACGCCTGAACTCGATGCCCTCGACCGCGCCGAGTCGCTCATCGCTGTGATCCCGGACTACCCCCAGCCGGGCATCCTGTTCCGCGACATCATGCCCCTGCTGGCTGATGCCGCGGCCCTGCGTGCGACGGTCGAGGCGCTCATCGCGCCTTTCGCGGGGCAGTACGACGTGGTCGCCGGGATCGAGGCGCGCGGCTTCCTGCTCGCGGGCGCCGCGGCGATGGTCGAGGGAGTGGGGCTGATCCCGATTCGCAAGGCGGGCAAGCTGCCCCGGCCCGCGGCATCCGTCTCGTACGCGCTCGAGTACGGCACGGCCGAGATCGAGGCACACGACGACTTGCCGCACGGCGCTCGCGTCCTGCTGCTCGACGACGTCCTGGCGACCGGCGGCACGATCGCGGCCGCGCGCGAGCTTGTCGAAAGACTCGGGGGCAGCGTCGCGGGCACCGCCATTCTGCTCGAACTCGACGGCCTCGGCGGTCGGGACATCGCGGGCTCCGACATCCACGCCGTCTTCCACGCCTGACGCGCCCGGCGCGCCTAACGCGCGAAACCCGTCCCGCCGCTCGTCGAGACACCTCGTCTGCGGCGAGACACCCCTCGTCGTGGGGTGTTTCGCCGCAAAAGGGGTGTCTCGGCGTTCGGGAGCACGCCGCCCGTCAGATGCGGATGCCTCCGCCGAGGTTGACCGGGGAGTCCACGATGTTGCCGACGATGCCGCGGATGACGCCCGTCCCGTCCTCGGAGCGGAGCTGCTCGTACCACTCCTGAGTCGCGGCCACATCGAACGCGTGCGTCTCCCACGCGCGCTTGCGGGCCCGGAGCACCAGGTCGCCCGCGCGCTCGGTGCGCACCCGCTGATAGCGCTGCAGAGTGTCTTCGACACCGAGGGTGTTGGTCGCGAACAGGATGCCGAGGGCGAAGCTGTCCTCGAGGGCCGAGCACGCACCCTGACCGATGTCGGGTGCGGTGTTGTGCGCCGCGTCGCCGAGAATCGCAACCCGCCCGTGCACCCAGGTGTCGAAGGGGTCGATGTCCCAGATCTCGACCCGGTTCAGGGACAGCGCGGGGTCGATCGAGTCGATCAACGCCTGCACGCCCGGCGCCCAGCCCGCGAATGCCTCGCGCAGCGGTGCGGTGCCCTCGGCGCGGTCATACTCGACCCCGGTGGGCTGGGGCACATCGACGAAGAAATAGAACCGATCACCCGCGACCGGCATGACGGCGCAGCGCTTGCCGTCCGCGACGTACGTGGTCCACTGATCGAGCGGGCCGACCGCGGCGTTCGCCGGCACGAGCCCGTTAAAGTTCGTGTAGCCCGAGTACGTACGTTCGATGGCGGGCAGACCGAGCGCGTTCGTGACGTAGTCGCGCGTGAGCGACCGGGCGCCGTCGGCCCCGATCAGCATGTCGGCCGTGTCGGTCGATCCGTCCGCGAAGGTCGCGGTGACCCGCGTGCCGTCGTCGTGGATGCCGACGAGCCTCATCGACAGGTGGATGCGGTCCATCCCGACCCGCTCCATCAGGAGCGCCTGCAGGTCCGCTCGCGCGATCGGGTAGGGCCGCTGTCCGGTCTGCGTCGTGACGGGCTCGAGGCTGAACCGGCAGAGCGTCTCGCCGGTCTTGCCGTCGTAGTACGCCATGTCGTCCATCCGACCGCCGAGCGCCGCGACCTCGTCGGCGAGTCCGAGCCAGTTCAGCACCTTGACCCCGTTCGACCACAGCGACAGGGCCGCGCCGACCGGCTTGTTCTCGCGCATCTGGTCGTACACGACGACGTCGTGGCCGAGCCGCTGCAGCGCGATCGCGGCGCTCGTGCCGCCGATGCCGGCGCCGATGACGATGACCTTCACGGGGATCCTCCGAAGCGGTGCGGCTCAACTGCCGCGGTAGGTGGAGTAGGCGAACGGGCTGAGCAGCAGAGGCACGTGGTAATGCCGGTCCGATTCTTCGACGCTGAAGGTCACGGTCACGAGGGGATAGAAAGTCGGGATGCCGCGGTCGGCGAACCATGCGCCGGTGCCGAAGGTGAGGGCGTACATGCCGGCCTCGAGCCGTTCCGGGCCGAGGCCGAGCCGACCGTTCGCGTCGGTGAGGCCGTCGGCGACGGCAGCGGTGCCGCCACCGGGCAGATGCCCGGCCAGCGATACGGCGACGCCGACGGCCGGTGTGCCGGTCGCGGCGTCGAGAACGTGTGTCGTCAGGTGCGGGGTCATGAACCCATCCTGTCGTCCGTCAGCGCGCCCCGGAGGCGCAGCAGCGCGATCTCGGCGAGCTGCTCCGTCGCCTCGGCCGTCTCGGCGTCGGCGTTGCTCGCGAGTCGTCGCTCGAGGTTCGCCAGGATCTCGTCGGGGGTACGGCCCGCCGCGCGGATGAGGAACACGCGCCCGAATCGTTCCTCGTAGGCGGCGTTGCCCTGGGCGATGCGTGCCGTGACGTCGTCCGCGGCCGTCGCCATCGAGGCCTGCTCACGCCGCGAGGCGTCGCCCTCCGCCCCGAACGCCGTCGGCCTCTCGCCGATGCGCGGGTGATGGGCGAGCGCGGCGTCGAGGTCTCCGACGTCCCACCCCTCAGCGAGCGCGGCAGCGCGGGCCTCGAGCTCGTCGACCGACGCATAGGGCCGACCGGCGACGACCGCTTCGATCCACGCCGGGATGTCGGCCCAGACGCGGACGAGGGATGCCGCGGCCGGGCCGTCCGCGTCATTGAATTCAGAGAGGAGCACCCGGCCACCGTAGTGCCACCGCGTTTCCCGGATGTTGCTCTGAGTAACATCCGGGAAACGACGGGGCTTTAGGTTGGGGCACATGACCGCTCTTCCCGACGCCCCGCGGGCGCTCGCCGCGCGCCGCGTCTTCATCGACGGGGCGTTCCGTTCCGCCCTCGTTCGCATCGAGGGTGGCCGCATCGCCGCGATCGAGGACTACGACCCGGATGCCGCGGGCGACGCAGCCGTCGATCCTGCGTCGAGCGAGGTCACGGTGCTGCCCGATCACCTGACGCTGCTGCCCGGACTGGTCGACTCGCACGTGCACCTGGACGAGCCCGGGCGCACCGACTGGGAGGGTTTCGAGACCGGGACGGCCGCGGCCGCGGCGGGCGGGGTCACGACGATCGTCGACATGCCGCTCAACAGCGTCCCGGTGACGACGACGCCAGAAGCTCTCGCCGAGAAGCGGGCCGCAACCGTCGGCAAGCTCGCGGTCGACCTCGCCTATTGGGGCGGCGCGGTCCCCGAGAACCTCGGATCGCTGGTCGAGCTCGCCGCGGCGGGCGTGGTCGGGTTCAAATGCTTCCTGATGCCGTCGGGAATCGACGAGTTCGGGCATCTCGATGCCGAGCAGCTGGAGGCCGCGCTCGCCGCGCTCGCCGCATTCGACGGGCTGCTCATCGTGCACGCCGAAGACCCCGCGCACATGCACGACGCCGCGACTCTCGGCCCCCGCTACGACGCTTTCCTCTCCTCGCGTCCGCCCGAGAGCGAGCGCGCGGCGATTCGGCTCGTGATCGACGCGGCCCGCCGCACCGGCGCGCGCGCACACATCGTGCACGTCTCGGACGGCGGCGCGCTGGACGACATCCGCGCGGCCAAGGCCGACGGCGTGCGGCTCACGATCGAGACCTGCCCGCATTACCTCACGCTGCGCGCCGAGGATGTTCCGGATGCCGCGGGCGAATTCAAGTGCTGCCCCCCGATCCGTGATGCCGCCAACCAAGACCTGCTGTGGCATGGCGTCGTCGACGGCACGATCGACGCGATCGTCAGCGACCACTCGCCATCCACTCTCGAACTCAAGCAGCAGGGCGGCGGAGACTTCGCTCTCGCCTGGGGTGGGATCTCGGGCCTGCAGACGGGGTTCTCGGCGATCTGGACCTCGGCGCGTGCCCGCGGCATCCCGCTCGAGACGGTCCTGCCGCTCGTGACCACCGGACCCGCGCGGATCGCGGGCCTGGGCGCCGCAGGACGGATCGTGGTCGGAGCCCCGGCGCACTTCGCCGTCGTCGATCTCGACGCGACGTACACGGTGCGGGCGGCCGAGCTGCAATACCGCAACAAGATGTCGCCGTGGGATGGCCGCGAGCTCGCGGGGGTCGTCGAGGGCACCTACCTCGCCGGCGTCCTCGTCTACACCCCGGCGACCGGCGTGACCTCACGGAGCGGCCGTGAGATCCTGACCGTGCGCATGGTCGCGAAAGCCGCAGACCGCGCGGATGCGTCGATCTCCGGCGCCGCCATGGCCCGCGTTGAGGAGATGCATCCGTGACCACCGCTCGTGATCGGTCCATGATCCTGCAGCCGGGCCTCGGCGAGGTCCCCGGCGACCACTATCTTGCGGCCTCGCCCGAAACCGTCCTGTGGGGTCGCCTGCCCTGCGAACGCGATGCCGCCGTGCTGACCGTTCAGCCGGGGCAGACCGTGACGATCGACACCGTGAGCCACGAGGGCATCCTCGAGGACCAGGGCAAGGATCCGCTCGCCTACTTCACCGGCAAGGGGGTGCCCGCTGCATCGGTTCTCGAAGACGCGATCGAGATCGCCGGGGCGCTCAGCCGCGACACGATGGCCGACGGTCCGCACGTCGTGACGGGGCCGATCGCGGTCGAGGGGGCGATGCCCGGGGATCTGCTCAAGCTCACCGTCGTGCGCCTGCAGCCGCGCGTGCCGTACGGCGTGATCTCGAATCGGCACGGCAAGGGTGCGCTCGTGGGCGAGCTGCCCCGCGGAGAGCACAACGTCAGCGTTTTCACGCCCGTCGAAGAGCGCGATGGGCGCCTGGTGGGGGTCCTGCCCGTGATCGAGGGCGGTCCCGGCGTCGTGGAGTTCCCGCTCGCGCCCTTCCTCGGCACGATGGGCGTCGCCGTCGCGGGCGACCAACGTCCGCACTCCGTTCCCCCGGGCGAGCACGGCGGCAACATCGACATCAACCTGCTCGTCGAGGGCGCCGTGCTGTACCTGCCGGTGCAGGTCGAGGGCGCGCTGGCGTACGTCGGCGACCCCCACTTCGCGCAGGGCGACGGCGAGGTCGCGCTCACGGCGCTCGAAGCATCCCTGCGCGCGACACTGCGCTTCGAGGTCGTGCCGCGCGAGGAGGCGCTCGCCGAGTTCGGCGAGTTCACGGGGCCGCTGGTGCGCACCGACGAATACCTGGTGCCCACGGGCCTCGACCCCGATCTCGGCGAGGCGATGCGTCGCTGCGTGCGGGCCGCGATCTCGCTCATCCGGGCCCGGTGGGGTCTCGACGAGCACCTCGCGTACGCGTACCTCAGCGCCGCGACCGACTTCGACATCTCGCAGGTCGTCGACATCGTCTGCGGCGTGCACGCCCGCATCCGCGAGGCCGACTTCGCGGCCGTGGAGCGCCCCGGGCATCCGTCGCCCGCTCCCGATCGGAAGGACACCCGATGACGGATGCAGCAGCCCGCGGGACCGAGACGGTTCCGGCCGACCTGCTCGAGGCCTTCGAGGCGTACGAACGCGCGATCATCGCCAACGACCTCGACGCGCTCGACGCGGCCTTCGCCCCGGGCGACGAGACGATGCGCGGCGACGCGGCGGGCCTCCTGGTCGGCCACGACGCGATCAGCGCTTTCCGCGGCGTACGCGGGGGAGTGCCGCCGCGCACGATCGAGCGGATCGAGTACCGCGAGCTCGCGCCTGACGTCGCGCTGCTCGTGTCGATCTCGCGCTACGTCGGCGGGGGCACGGGCCTGCAGACCCAGGTGTGGCAGCGGTTCGACGACCGGTGGCTCATCACGGCCGCGCACGTCACGCCGCGGGCGCAGGCGCTCGACCGATCGGTGTGGCGGACGGTCGGTGACCCGCTGTGGCAGGGCGCGTGGGAGGGTCCGCTCGAGGGGCTGAGCGTCGCGGTCAAGGACCTGTTCGCGATCAAGGGATACCGCATCGGCGCGGGCAACCGGACCTACCTCGATTCGGCGCGCGTCGAACCCACGACCGCTGCGGCTGTCTCCGATCTGCTCCGGGCGGGGGCATCCCTGCGGGGGATCGCGCGCACCGACGAATTCGCCTACAGCGTCGCCGGCGACAACGCGCACTACGGCACCCCGCCGAACGGCGCGCTGCCGGGCGCCCTCCCCGGGGGGTCGTCGAGCGGCCCGGCGTCCGCCGTCGCGACGGGACAGGCGCAGATCGGCCTCGCGACCGACACCGCGGGGTCCATCCGCGTGCCCGCGTCGTACCAGGGCCTGTGGGGCCTGCGCACGACCCATGGGCTCGTGCCACGCCAGGGGCTGCTGCCCCTCGCGCAGACGTTCGACACGATCGGATGGCTCACGCGCGACGGTGGGACGCTGCAGAAGGTCGTCGACTGGTGCCTGAGCTACGACGGATCCGAGTCGACCGAGAGCGTCTTCGGCGAGTCCGGCCACGATCTGCCCTGGAACTTCACGGTGCCGACGGAGATGCTCGAGTCGGTCGAGCCCGAGACGCGGGCCGCGTTCGAGACGCTGCTCGTGACCCTCGGGGCGGGGGACGACGCCCCCGTGGTGGCCGAGACATCCCTCGGCGATCTGGATGGGTATCTCGCGGCCTTCCGCGCGGTGCAGGGCGCGGAGGCGTGGCGTAACAACGGAGAGTGGCTGCGCGAGCACCCCGGCGCCGTCGCCCCGGCCGTCGCCGAACGGTTCCGTGTTGCATCCGAGGTGACGCCGGATGCTGAGTCCGCTGCCCGTGCAACCGTCGAATCCCTGCGGGCGCGCCTGCTCGAGGCGACGGACGACACCGTGCTGATCATGCCGACCGTGCCCGGTCCCGCGCCGATGCGCACGCACCGCGGCGAACGCGTCGAGGCGGTGCGCGCGGCGACGCTCCGGATGACCACGCCCGCCGCGATCGGCGGGATACCCTCGATCTCGATCCCGCTGCTCACCGTGCCCTCGACGCTCGGTCCCGCCCCGGTCGGCGTGAGCCTCATCTCGCGCGCCGGAACCGACATCGCCCTCGTCCGCCTCGCCCGTCGCCTGGCCCGGGCGGTGGCACCGTGACCCTGTCGCGAGGCCGCCGGATGTCGCCGACCCCGCCCGTCATCTCGCGTCAGCACCCGGCGTGCTCGGCGACAAACGGCGGACTCGGTGCCGTGGGCAGCGCCGAGCGACGCACACGCATGAACAGACAGGACCCCGCATGAACGCCTCGCCGATCGCTCCGCCCGCCCGCCTGCTCATGGGGCCCGGGCCGATCTCGGCCTACCCGAGCGTGCTCACCGCGATGTCGGCGCAGCTCGTCGGTCAGTACGACCCGTTCATGACCGACACGATGGCCGAGACGCAGGCCCTGTATCGCCGGGTGTGGGCGACGGAGAACGACGCGACACTCCTGATCGACTCGACCTCCCGCGGCGGTATCGAGGCGGCGATGATCTCGCTCATCCGGCCGGGCGACCGGGTGCTCGTGCCGGTGTTCGGACGCTTCGGGCACCTGCTCGCCGAGATCGCCGAGCGCGCGATGGCCGAGGTGCACACGATCGAGGTGCCGTGGGGCCAGGTCTTCACGCCCACCGCGATCGAAGAGGCGATCGTGCGCGTCAAGCCGCACCTGCTCGGCCTCGTGCAGGGCGACACGTCGACCACGATGCTGCAGCCGCTGGAGGACATCGGTGCGATCTGTGCCAGGCACGGCGTACTGTTCTACTCCGACGCGACCGCGTCGCTCGGCGGCAATCCGTTCGAGGCGGATGCCTGGGGCCTGGATGCCGCGACCGCCGGACTGCAGAAGTGTCTCGGTGGGCCGTCGGGCTCGGCGCCCATCACGCTGTCGGAGCGCGCGGTCGAGGTCATTCGCTCGCGCAAGAAGATCGAGGCCGGCATCCGCGAGCCCGGTGACGAGAGCGCCGCCGACTTCGTGCGCTCGAACTATTTCGACCTCGGCATGATCCTCGACTACTGGGGCCCGCGGCGCCTGAACCACCACACCGAGGCGACGTCGATGCTCTACGGCGCCCGTGAGTGCGCCCGCGTTCTGCTCGGCGAGGGTCGCGATGCCGTCATCGAGCGCCACGTGCTCCATGGCGAGGCGATGCTCGCGGGCGTGCGCGGCCTCGGACTCGTCGTGTTCGGCGACGTCGCACACAAGATGTCGAACGTCGTGGCGGTCGAGATCCCCGAGGGCGTCGCGGGGGATGCCGCGCGCCAGGCGATGCTCGAGGACTTCGGCATCGAGATCGGCACGTCGTTCGGGCCGCTGCACGGCCGCGTGTGGCGCATCGGCACGATGGGCTACAACGCCCGCAAGGACGCCGTGCTCACGACCCTCGCCGCGCTCGAGCAGGTGCTGCGGAGGTTCGGCGCGAAGATACCGGTGGGCGGCGGCGTGGACGCGGCTCTCGACGTGTACGCCGACCTTCGCGGTGCGGGCGGGGTGCGATGACCCGGACGCTCCTTCCTGACCTCACCCCCGATCGCGTTGCCGCCGCCGCTCGCCGCGTGATGGCGCGCTGCGACGAGCTCGCGCGCGTCACCGCGACGCCCGGCGAGATCGAACGGGTGTACTTGTCGACCGAGCACGCTCGCGTGAACCGCCTCGCGGCGGAGTGGATGCGCGAGGTCGGCATGAGCACGCGCCAGGATGCCGCGGGCAACCAGATCGGACGGCTTGATGCAATCCATCGCGGCGCATCCGATCGCGACGCCCCGGCGCTGATGATCGGGTCGCACCTCGACACGGTGCCGGACGCTGGACGCTTCGACGGCATCGTCGGGGTGCTGATGGCGCTCGAGGTCGTCCGGCTCCTGCGGGTACCGGGACCGGACGGCGAAAGCAGCCTCTCTCCGCTGCCGTTCGCGATCGAGGTCGTCGCGTTCTCGGACGAAGAGGGGACGCGCTTCGGCAAGGCACTGCTCGGGTCATCCGCCGTCGCCGGAACCTGGAATGACGACTGGTGGCAGCTGACGGATGCCGACGGCACGACACTGCGCCAGGCGGCGCTCGAATTCGGCCTGGACCCCGGGCGGATCGGCGAGGCCGCGCGTCGCCCCGACGAGCTCGTGGGGTACCTCGAGGCGCACATCGAACAGGGCCCCGAGCTCGACCGGCGGGGCCAATCGCTCGCGGTCGTGTCGTCGATCGCGAGCGCGCGCCGCTTTCAGCTCGTGGTCGAGGGCGAGGCTCGGCACGCGGGTGGAACCCCCTACGACATGCGGCACGACGCTTTGCTCGGCGCGAGCGAGGCGGCGCTCGCGGTCGAGCGCATATGCCGTGGCGAGCACCACGTGATCGGCACGGTCGGTCAGCTTGAGGCGTTCCCCGGCGCCGTCAACATCGTGCCGGGCGAGGCGCATTTCAGCCTGGACCTGCGGGGCGAGTTCGACGGCGAGCGCGACCGCGTGTGGGATGCTCTGTCGCGCGACCTCGACGTGATCATGGGTCGCCGCGGCCTGAGGTGGCGGGCCCGCGAGGTGCACAACGCGCCCGCGGTGATGTGTGCGCCGCTGCTGCAGGATGTCATCCGTGCGGGGATTCGCGGGGCCCTGCCCGACGCCCCGGACGATCCGGCGACCCTGTTCAGTCCCGCTGGCCACGATGGCATGTCGATCGGCGCGATCACCGACGTCGGGATGCTGTTCCTGCGCAATCCCGACGGCATCAGTCACCACCCCGACGAGGCGGTCAGTGCAGCGGATGTCGCGCTCGGCATCCGCGCGCTCGCGGAGTCGGTTCTGCACCTGGCCGCCGAGCCGCGCTGAAGTCCTCGTGCGACGCCATGTCGCGGCGCGTAACGGCACCGAAACACCCGCGAATGTTCGTGTAATCAACAGGCCGTACGGTCGACGGGGGCGCTGGATCGCGCCCATCGTGCCTGCCCGTCTTCCGAAGGACCCCATGTCTCTCCTCGTCATCAACGCACGCCTCATCACGGTCCCCACCGGCACCGACGATCCCGGCTACATCGAGCGCGGCTGGATGCGCGTCGAGGACGGCCGTATCGCCGGGATCGGCGCGGGCGACCCGCCCGACACGACGGCCGAAGAGGTGCTCGACGTCGACGGTGCGTTCGTCGCCCCCGGCTTCGTGTCGAGCCACAGCCATCTCTTCACGAGCGGCCTGCGCGGGCTCGGCGTCGCCGACACCCTCTACGGCTGGTGCGACTCGATGCTCGGCATGACCGCGCACGCGACGCCGGACGACATCTACTGGTCGACCCTGCACGGCGCCCTCGACTTCCTGGGCAACGGCGTCACGACCGCCTACAACTTCACCGACCCGCAGCAGGCGTGGGAGTCGATGGTCGACGGCAAGCGGGTGGGCAACGCACCCCTGCGCGGCACCGAGTACCACACGCGTCAGGCCGACGGATGCCTCGACGCCGGTCTCCGCTTCGTCGACTCGATCGGCATGGACGTCACGGCGGGGACGGATGACGAGATCTTCGCGCGCTTCGAGGCATCCGTCGCCCACACCCGCGCGATGGACCCGGACTACGCGCTCGGCGCCTCGATCATGGGGCAGGTGCAGTGGTCGCCGCGGCCCGAAGCCGCCGAGATCGAGGTCGAAGCCATGCGACGGTTCGGCGTGACGAACCAGGCCCACTTCCTCGAGTCGCCCGAGGCCGTGCCGCTGCAGCAGTCGAAGTTCGCGCTGTACCGGGATGCGGGGGCCCTTGGTGAGGACATGATGTTCGGTCACTTCATCCAGACCACGCCCGAGATCATCGAGCAGGCCGCCGCGGGCGGGGCGTCGATGTCGTGGCAGCCGGCCTCGAACGGCCGCCTCGCCTCGGGCACGGCCCTCGTGCCCGAGATGATCGCGATGGGCATGAAGGTCGGCATGGGGCTCGACGACCAGGCCTGCACCGACGTCTCGGACCCGTGGCAGAACATGCGGATGGGCATCGCGATGCAGCGGGCGCGAACGAAGGACCCGCTGTCGATGATGCCCGAGCTCGTGCTGCGCCTGCACACGCTCGGCTCGGCGGAGATCATGGGCGTCGCCGACCGCGTCGGCAGCCTCGAGGTGGGCAAGTTCGCCGACTTCGTCGTGGTCGACCCGCGCCGCCCCGACGTGGGGCCGCTCTGGCACCCCGTGCGCAGCTACGTGCTGTCGATGAGCCTGCGGAACCTGCTCGGCGTCTACGTCGGCGGAAAGCTCGTGTCGCGCGCGGGCGAGTCGACGAATCCGCTGGCCGCCGAGGCATCCGTCCGCGTCCACGCCGACCTCCCGGGTCTCGCGGAGCGTTTGGGTCGCCACCCGCACTGAGCTCGTCCGCCGAACCCACCCTCGGCGGAGCCGGCCTGCGCGCCGTCAACAATTCAGGCTGCGTGGGTCGCAGGAGTCGCGGGCGGCCCGTGTTTCCGGGCGGCCCGCCCGCGGGGCCTGTCGTCGGGACTGAGTCGCGTACGAGGGCGTCACCGGCGCCCAGGTGTAACGGCGACGAAACACTGCGCCAGTGTTCGTGAAATCTACATCCCATAGCGTCACCTCTATCGCGCAGGGCCGAGGCCTTTGGCCGTGTCGATATACCCGAGTGCCACCCCATCCAATCTGGAGACACAGCACATGACATTTCGCTTCAACACCCCTCGCCGCCGCCGCCTCGTCGCGGCCGGCGCGAGCATCGCGATCGCCGCACTCGCCCTCACCGCCTGCGCCAGCGGGAGCGGCTCCGACGCCTCGGAGTCACCTGCCGGCGAAGAAGGCTTCGGCGACATCACGCTCCAGCTCAGCTGGATCTTCAACGAAGAGTTCGCGGGCGAGTACCTCGCCGACACGAACGGATACTACGAAGAGGCCGGGTTCTCGTCCGTCAAGCTCGTCCCGGGTCCGTCGGGCGGCATCCCCGAGCTCCTCGGTGGCACGGCCGACATCGCGCTGAGCGACTCGGTGCAGATCGGCTCCGCGATCGCCAACGAGAGCGCACCCCTCAAGATCATCGGTGCGACGTTCCAGGCCAACCCGTTCACGATCCTCTCTCTCGAGGCCGGCGGCAACATCGCCACCCCCGACGACCTCAAGGGCAAGAAGATCGGTGTCCAGGACAGCAACCTGACCCTCTTCAAGGCGCTGCTCGCGGCCAACGACATCGACGCCTCCGACCTGACGATCGTCCCCGTGCAGTACGACCCGGCACCGCTCGTCAACGGCGAGGTCGACGGATTCGTCGCGTACCTCACGAACGAGGCGATCTCGGTCGAGATGGCGGGAATCCCGACCACGAACCTGCCGTTCGCCGACAACGGCCTGCCGTTCGTCGCCGAGACCGTCACGGTCACGGACGACACGATCGCCAACAGCCGCGAGATGCTGAAGGCGTTCCTCGTCGCCGAGATCAGGGGCTGGAGCGACGCTCTCGCCGACCCGCAGGCCGGTGCAGACCTCGCCATCGAGAAGTACGGTGTCGACCTCGACCTCGACCCGGCCAAGACGCTCGCGGGCGCCGAGGCGCAGAACAAGCTCATCGTCTCGTCCGAGACCGAAGAGAACGGTCTGTTCACGATCTCCGAGGCACTGCAGAAGCTCACGATCGAAAGCCTCGCCGGGGCGGGCATCGTGCTCGATGCCGCAGACCTCTTCGACATGACCCTGCTGGACGAGGTCTACGAAGAGAACCCGGACCTCATCGCCTACGCGGGCTGAGTCCTTCACCTCAATCGAGAGATATCAACTGTGACCGATACGGCCACCCAGATCGGTGCCCAGGCGACAAACCTGGGCACCGGTCTGCAGATCACCGGACTGAACAAGGCCTTCAGCGTGGGGCGCAAGAGCGTCGTCGCGCTGCAGGACGCGAACCTGCACACCGAGCAGGGCACGTTCCTCGCCCTGCTCGGGCCCTCGGGGTGCGGCAAGTCGACCATCCTGCGCATCCTGGCGGGCCTCGAGGAACCCACCAGCGGCACGACACGCGTCGACGGCAAGAGCCCCAAAGAGCTGCGCCGAGGCAACGAGCTCGGCATCGCGTTTCAGGACTCCGCGCTGCTGCCCTGGCGGAGCGTGCAGTCGAACATCCAGTTGCCGTTCGAGGTCGCGGGCAAACCCGTCGACAAGGACTACGTCAAGGAGATGATCGCGCTCGTCGGGCTCACGGGATTCGAGAAGGCCAAGCCTGCGCAGCTGTCGGGCGGCATGCGCCAACGCGTCTCGATCGCGCGCTCGCTCATCATGAAGCCCTCGGTGCTGTTGTTCGACGAGCCCTTCGGCGCCCTCGACGACATGACGCGGCAGAAGCTCAACCTCGAGCTGCTGCGCATCTGGACCGAGAAGCCGGCGACCACGCTTCTCGTCACGCACGGCATTTCGGAGGCGATCTTCCTCTCGGACCAGGTCGCGGTCATGAGCCCGCGTCCCGGTCGCATCAAAGAGGTCATGACGATCGACCTGCCGCGTCCCCGCACGCCCGAGATGATGCGTACGCCAGAGTTCCACGCCTACGTCGACCAGGCATCCGAGCTGCTCTTCGGCGTCGGAGGCGCCGCGACGGATGACCACTGACTCGTCGACCAGCGCGACCAAGCCGCGCGCGGTTCAGTGGGAGGACATCAAGCTTCCGGCGTGGGTCACCGGCGTGATCGGCGTCGTCGGGATCATCGCGATCTGGTGGATCCTCGCCGCGACGGTGTTCTCGAACGTCGGGCCCGGCGGCGTGCAGGCCATCCCCACACCTCCCCAGGTCATCATCGAGTTCGTCAACACCGGCTGGGAGTTCTACGCACGCAACTTCGGCGTGACGCTCAGCGAGGCCGGCCTCGGTTACCTCTGGGGCAATGGGCTCGCGCTCGTCCTCTCGGCGCTCGTGCTGATCGTGCCCCGGCTCGAGGGCGTCATCATGCAGCTCGCCATCATCACCTACTGCATCCCGATCGTTGCGCTCGGCCTGTTGCTCACCGTCATCGTGCCGATCCCGACGTCGGGCCAGCCCTCGACGACCGCCGTCTTCCTGGCGGCGCTCAGCTGTTTCTTCACGACCGTGGTCGGCGCGCTGCTCGGGCTGAAAGCCGCAGACAAGGCGAGCCTCGACCTGGTGACCGTGTACGGGGGATCCCGTCTGACTCAGCTGCGCAAGGTGCGGCTGATCGCATCGCTCCCCGCCATCCTGAACGCCCTGAAGATCGCGGTGCCCGCGGCCTTCCTCGGCGCCGTGCTCGGGGAGTTCTTCGGCAAGATCACCGTCGGGGTCGGTCCCGCGATGATCGCCGCGCAGCAGGCGCTGAACTCCGCTCGCGTGTGGGACATCGCACTCGTCTCGGGCGCCGTCGCCCTCATCGGATACGGCCTGGTCGGACTCATCGCGCGCGCTATCGCGCCCTGGTCGAAGGGGGTCTCGTCATGACGGATGTCGGGATCTCGCCCGCCGTCACCGTTCCCGGCGCACCGGAACAGCTCGCCAAGCTCGAACGCGAGATGCGCCGCGAGGTCCGCCTCTCGACCCTCCGCGCGCTCGGGCGGAGCGTGCTCACGTTCGTCCTCACGATCGTCGCCGTGCTGATCCTCTGGGTCGGGTCGCTCTGGGCGTTCCAGATCTCGCCCTACGTCGGCAAGGGACCGGTGGATGTCTGGAACTTCCTCTTCACCGTGCCGAACGCCGAGGCGAACCGTGAGCAGCTCTTCGGTCAGCTCGGGGTGACGCTCGGGCATTCGGTCGTCGGCTTCGCCGCGGGCCTCACCGTCGCGCTTCTTGTCGCGATCGTGTTCCAGCTCAGCAAGGGCGTGGAGCACGCTTTGATGCCGATGGCGATGCTGCTGCGCTCGGTGCCCCTCGTTGCGATGGCACCCGTCATCATCCTGATCTTCGGTCGTGAGTTCGCCTCGGTCGCCGTCATCGGCGGCATCGTGGTGCTCTTTCCCGCGCTCGTCAACATCGTGTTCGGGCTGAAGTCCGCCTCGCCCCAGATGAACGACCTGGTCACGGTCTACGGCGGAACCTCGTGGACGCGTCTGCGCAAGGTCGCCCTGCCCAGCTCGCTGCCGGAGTTCTTCGCGGCGGTGCGAATCTCGGTGCCGGGCGCCATCACGGGCGCCCTGCTCGCCGAGTGGCTCGCCGTCGGCGGGGGAATCGGCGGGGCGGTGGGCGGCTATATCGCCGCAGCACAGTTCTCGGCGGTCTGGACGGCCGTCGTGCTGGTGACCGGAACCGCTCTGGTCATCTACAACATCGTCCAGATCCTCGAGTCCGTCGCCCTGGCGCGCATGGGTATGGGTAACCGCTCCTGAGGTAACCCGAACACACAACCCGTAGCGTCCCGGTCTGCAACGCTTGAGTCGCTGACACGCGAGACCCGAACCGACAGGTCGCCCGACGAAAAGGCAGCCTCCTCCGCCCGCCCGAAAGGACACCATGACAGACACCACCGCGCTCACCGCGTTCGCCTATGGGCTGCCCAAGGCCGAGCTGCACCTGCATCTCGAGGGCACCCTCGAACCCGAGCTCAAGTTCGAACTCGCAGCCCGCAACGGCATCGAACTCGCCGAGAAGACCGTCGAAGAGGTCAAGGCGACGTACGACTTCACGGACTTGACGAGCTTCCTCGCCGTCTACTACCCGGCGATGCAGGTGCTGCAGACGGCCGACGACTTCCACGATCTCGCCTGGGCTTACCTGCAGCGGGCCCAGGAACAGGGCGTCGTGCACGCCGAGATGTTCTTCGACCCGCAGGCGCACACGAGTCGCGGGGTCCCGTTCGAGAACGTCATCACGGGATATCACCGCGCGGCCGTGCGGGCGGATGAGGAGCTCGGCATCTCGGCGGAACTCATCCTGTGCTTCCTGCGCGATTTCTCGGCCGAGGATGCCGCGGCGACGCTCGAGGCGGCGCTGCCGTACAAGGACTGGATCATCGGCGTCGGACTCGACTCGGACGAGCGCGACAACCCGCCGAGCAAGTTCTCGGAGGTCTTCGCCCGTGCCCGCGCCGAGGGCTTCCGCCTCACGATGCACTGCGACATCGACCAGGTCGGCTCGATCGACAACATCCGGTCGGTCCTCACCGATATCCGGGTCGAGCGCATCGACCACGGCACGAACATCGTCGAAGATCCCGAACTCGTCGCCATCGCGAAAGAGCGCGGACTCGGGTTCACCTGCTGCCCCGTCTCGAACTCGTTCGTCACGGAGCAGATGAAGGCCGACGAGATCGTCGGCCTGATGCGCGCGGGTCTGCGCGTCATGATCAACTCCGACGACCCGGCCTATTTCGGCGCGTATGTCGGCGACAACTACGTCGCGCTCGCCGAGCAGGCCGGGCTGTCCGACACCGACCTCGTGCAGCTCGCCGTCAACTCGTTCGAGGCGTCGTGGCTGACCCCCGAGCAGAAAGCGGCATTCGTCGACCGAGTGGGAGAGTACGCGACCGCTCACGGCGTCGCGCTCCCGGCATAACCGGGGCTCGGGATCATGCCTGCGAGTCTCGATGCGCGACCGTCCGGTGCGGACGACGCGGATGTCCGACTCGGCGCCGCGATCAGGAGGGTTCGTCACGCGCGGGGCATGACGTTGGTCCGGCTCGCCGAGACGACCGACCTGTCGCACCCGTTCCTGAGCCAGCTCGAGCGCGGGCTGGCTCAGCCGAGCCTCTCGTCGCTGCGACGCATCGCCTCGGCGCTCGAGACGAGCCCGATCGAGTTGATCGCCGAAGCGGATGCCGCGGCATCCGCTCATCCGGCCGTCGAGGTGCACCGCCACGACGAGACGGACGCGTCGGTGCCCGAAGGGTTCGCCGCGGGCGCGGCCCGGATGCTCGCGCACGGCTCCCGTCCCCTTCACCCGATGGAGGTGACGGGGGGTGCGACCGCCCCCGGCGAGGTCTTCGTGCACGCCGAGGACGAGTTCGTGTACGTGGTCGAGGGCGCGATCCACGTCGAGATCGACGGTGAGCAGTCCACGCTCGGTGCCGGGGACTCGGCGTACTACGCGGGTGGAATCCACCACCGTTGGTGGTCGGCGGGTAATGGCACCTATCGTCTGGTCGTGGTCAAGCAGGGTCTGCGCGGCGGCAGCGCCGGCCGCTGGTAGCCGCTGGCTCAGCGAAATACCCCTGGTGCGACGAGACACCCGGGTCAGGGGGTGTCTCGTCGCGCGAGGGGTGTTTCGGCGAACGATCGTGCCCGGCTAGAGCGCGGCGGCGCCCGCTTCGGCGACGGTCTGGTCCTGCTCGCCCGATCCGCCGCTGACGCCGAGCCCGCCGACGACGACACCGTCGCGCAGCAGGGGCACGCCGCCCGCGAAGATCGCGACCTTGCCGCCGTTCGTGGTGTGGATGCCGAAGAACTGCTGCGTCGGCTGCGAGTTGTCGCCGAGGTCCTTCGTCTGGATGTCGAAGGCGCGGGACGTCCACGCCTTGCTGATCGAGATGTCGATGCTGCCCATCCAGGCGCCGTCCTGGCGGACGTGGGCGATCAGGTTGCCGCCGGCGTCGACGACGGCGATGTTCATGGGCTGGCCGATCTCGTCGGCGCGCGCTTCCGCGGCGGCGATCAGGGTGCGGGCGTCCGCGAGGGTGAGAGCTGACATGTGGTTCTCCTTCGATCGTGAGGGTGGTGACGGATGTCGGGGGCCCGGTCAGGCTGCGATGTAGCCGTTCGGGTTGAGCACGTACTTGGTGGCGGCGCCCGCATCGAACTCGGCGTAGCCGCGCGGTGCGTCCTCGAGCGAGATCGCGGTGGCGTTGACGGCCTTCGCGATCTGCACCTTGTCGTGCAGGGTCGCCATCATCAGCTGCCGGTTGTACCGCATGACGGGGCACTGCCCGGTGGTGAACGAGAGCGACTTCGCCCAGCCGGTGCCGAAGCTCAGCGACAGTGAGCCCTTCTGCGCCGCCTCATCGGCCGCGCCCGGGTCGCCGGTGACGTAGAGACCCGGGATGCCGATGGCCCCACCCGCGGCCGTCACGTCCATGAGCGAGTTGAGCACCGTGGCGGGGGCCTCGGCCGCGTCCGCGCCGTGCCCCTGACCCCGCGCCTCGAACCCGACGGCGTCGACCGCGGCGTCCACCTCCGGGACACCGAGCAGCTGCGCGAGCTGGTCGGGCACGTCGCCGTCGCCGACGTTGATGGTCTCGCAACCGAAACTGCGCGCCTGCGCGAGTCGCTCCTCGTTCAGGTCGCCGACGATGACGACGGCCGCGCCGAGCAACTGGGCGCCGACTGCCGCGGCGAGGCCGACCGGCCCGGCGCCTGCGATGTAGACGGTCGATCCGACGCCGACTCCCGCCGTGACGGCGCCGTGGAACCCCGTCGGGAAGATGTCGGAGAGCATCGTCAGGTCGAGGATCTTCTCGAGGGCCTGCTCACGATCGGGGAAGACGAGGGCGTTCCAGTCCGCATAGGGCACGAGGACGTACTCGGCCTGGCCACCGACCCAGCCGCCCATGTCGACGTACCCGTAGGCGCTGCCGGGACGGTCCGGGTTGACGTTCAGGCAGATGCCCGTCTTGCCTTCCTTGCAGTTGCGGCAGCGGCCGCACGAGATGTTGAACGGCACCGAGACGATGTCTCCGACCTTGACGAACTCGACGTCGGGACCGACCTCGACGACCTCGCCGGTGATCTCGTGACCGAGGACGAGGCCCGCGGGCGCCGTGGTCCGTCCGCGGACCATGTGCTGGTCCGACCCGCAGATGTTGGTGGCGACCGTCTTGAGGATGACGGCGTGCGGAAGCTTGCGCCCGACGTTCGCGGGGTTCACGCCCGGTCCGTCCTTCAGCTCGAAGGTGGGGTACGCGGTGTCGATGACCTCGACCTTGCCCGGACCCTTGTAGGCGACGGCGCGGTTGTTCGTCATGGGGGTTCCTCCTCGAACGTTCGGGCCGCGCGCGTCGGGTCGACCTCGGCGGCATTCCCCAGCCTGGGCCACACGTTTCGGTAGCACCATCGGCGGTCGGGGTAGTTCGCACTACCCATTCGGGTAGCGCGGATCCCGCCAGCGCCGGTTAGCATCGACCGATGGCGCCGAAAAGAGCCAAGAGGCGCGAGCTCGCCGCCGAGGGCCCTCGGGCTGCGACGGCGATCGCGGCCCTCGCCGAGATCGTGGCGGCACCCCTGCCCGAATTGACTCGCGCGCTCTCGGCATATCTCGCGCCGACGATCCCCCACTCCGCGCTGATCATCCTGGCGGAGGACGACGTGAGTCATCCGCTCAAGCACTACGGCGATGCGGCCCTCGCATCTCGGGTCGTCCTCTCCGAGATGGTGGTCGCCAGGGGATCGCTGGATGGCTCGGGTGTACGCCGCGATCGGGTCATCCTCGGCGGCGAGCCGCGCGAGGCGATCCTCGCGCTCGCCGAGACCGGACCGCTCCTGGTGCTCGTCGATCCCGGCACAGCCCTTGCCGCTGACGCCGAATACGGAGGCGGGGCAACCCTCGACGAGGACCTGCTGCACCTGTGGCGCATCGTGGCGATCCGGATCCGGCAGCCCGCTCGCGAAGCATCGCCGAGCTATCTGCTCGAGTCCCGCGCGGCGGCCGGGGTTCGCGCCGAGGTCGTGGCCGAACTCAGCGACAGTCACTCGCGCACACTCGAGTCGCTCCTCGCGGTGCTGCGGTCGCCCTCCACCGACGACCACGCCGCGCGGCAGGCCGCCGTCGGCGTCGCGGCTCGCGCGATGGTCCAACTGCGCACGTCGACGGACCTGGTCCGCACCTTCACGGAAGAGCCCGTGACCTCGGCGTTCGAACGCCTGCGCGATGACCTGGTGCCCCTCGTGCGCTACCGGGACGTCGACGTGCAGTTCGTCGAGCCACCGGTGGACGGACGCGCGCTGCCGAGCGAGATCGCGCACGGGGCGCGGGCGATCGTGCGCCGAGCGATCCTGGCGTCCGTCGACCAACCCGGCACGTCGCGCGTCCGCGTCAAATGGGACTGCGACGGCCGGAATCTGTTGATCAGCGTGCGGGACGACGGTCCGGGCGACGAGTCGCTCGGCCACGAGGCGCTCGACGAACTGCGGCAGCGTGTCGCGGCGGTCGACGGCGAGATGACGCTCGCGGTCACGCAGGGGTGGGGATCCGAGCTCTCGGTCGTCATGCCCCTCGATCCTCCCCACACGCACGGTGACGACCCCCTCATCGCCCGGCTCGGCCCGCGGGAGCTCGAGATCCTCGAGCTCATGACGCAGGGCCTGCGGAACCGGGCGATCGCGGCGCGACTGGGCATCAGCGAGAACACGGTCAAGTTCCACGCCTCGAAGGTCTTCCGCAAGCTCGGTGTGGGCTCACGCTCCGAGGCGACCGCCCTCATCGCCGCCGGACGCGCCCACCGCTGACGGCTGCTGCGCGAGCCGCCACACGCGGTCGCGCGAGAACGGCTGCTCGTACGGTCGGCGTCCGAGGGCCCGCGCGATCGCGTTGCCGATCGCCGGTGCGACGGGGTTGTACGGCGATTCGCTCATCGACTTGGCGCCGAAGGGACCGAGCTCGTCGCTCGTGTCGGCGAAGTACACCTCGGTATCGGGGATGTCGGCGAACTGCGGCACGCGATAGGTGCGGAACATCGGATTGATCACCACACCATCCGCGTCGATCATGACCTCTTCGTAGAGCGCGCTCCCCACTCCCTGGGCGACACCACCCTCGATCTGACCGCGGCACTGCGCGGGGTTCATGACGAAGCCGGCGTCGGCGGCGTGTACGGACTGCAGGATGCGTACGGTTCCGGTCGACGGCTCGACCGCGACCCGTACCGCGTGGACGTCGAAGGCGAGCGAGCGCTCCTCGCCGTACTCCTCGCCCGTCGCGCTCACCCCCTCGGGGTTTCCTCCCGCGCCCGCCGCGACGATCTCGGCGAGCGTGACGACCCCCGCCGGGGTCTGCACCCCGTCGGGCAGCGGCGTGCAGGCATCCGCGTCGACTCCGCGGAGAGCCGCCGCGATGCCGACGATGCGGTGACGCAGCGCCATGCACGCCGCGTGGGCGGCCTTGCCCGCGACGGTCGTGCCGGCGGAGGCGAACGCGCCGGTGTCATGACTGACGCCGTCGGTGTCGGCGTGGATCAGCGACACCCGCGATCCGTCGACACCGAAGACGGATGCCGCGATCTGGCGCTGCACGGTCGTGGTGCCGTTGCCGAACTCCGCCGTGCCGGTGCGCAGCACGTAGGTTCCGTCCGCCCGGAGGGTCGCGGTGGCGTGGGCGACGTGACCGCGCGGAGCCATGGTCGCGATCAGGGTCGACGCCATCCCCTCCCCGACGAGCCAGCCCTCCGGTGCGGCAACCCCGTTGCCCCGAAGCAGGGCCTGCTGCGCGAGATCGAGGCACTGGTCGAGGCCGTAGCTGCCCCAGCGCACGTCGGGTTCGGGTTCACCGTGCCACGCGAGCAGCGGATCGCCGTCGCGGACGGCGTTGCGGCGGCGCAGCTCGAACGGGTCGATGTCGAGTCGTTCGGCGAGGATGTCGAGCGCGGATTCGACCCCCAGCTGCACCTGCCCGAGGCCGTACCCGCGGAAGGCACCCGAGGGCACGTTGTTCGTGTACACGGCCTCGGCATCGACCCGCTTCACGGGGGCGCGGTACAGGCTGATCGACTCGGAACAGCCGTGGAACATCACACCGATCGCGTGGTTGCCGTAGGCGCCGGTGTCGCTGAGGACGTCGAGCTTGATCGCCGTCAGCGTGCCGTCCGCGTCCGCTCCCAGTTCGACCGACACCCGCATCGGGTGCCGCAGCGCGGCGCGCTGGAACTGGTCGGTCCGCGAGAACTCGTAGGCCACGGGGCGACCCGTGCGCAGCACGGCGAGGGCGACGAGGTCTTCCGTGAAGATCTCCTGCTTGCCGCCGAACCCCCCGCCCACGCGCGGGGCGTAGACGCGCACGCTCTCGCGCGGCAGGTCGAAGATGTGCGCGATCTCGTCGCGGGTCAGGAACGGAACCTGCGTGCTCGATCGGATGACCAGCCGCTCGTCGTCATCGATCCAGCCGACCGCCCCGTGCGTCTCGAGCTGTGCGTGGCTGACCCGTGCGGTCTGCCACGTGCCACCGACGCGCACGGCGCTCTGCGCGAGGGCCGCGTCGACGTCGCCGCCGTAGCCGGCGTGCAGGGCCGCGACGACGTTGCGGGATGCATCTGCCACACGATCGGTAGCGGTTCGGGCGGCGTGCAGCAGCGGGGCCCCCGGTGTGCGCGCGGCCTCGGCATCGAAGACGGCCGGCAGGATCTCGTAGTCGATCTCGATCAGCCGGCAGGCCGCTTCGGCCGCCTGGGATGTCTCGGCGACGACGGCCGCCACCCGCTGGCCGACGTGCCGCACGACGTCGTCGAGGATGCGGGTGTCGTCGGGGTCGTCGCTGCGGTGCTCGTGTCTGGCGGTCGAATACCGGACGTCCGGGACATCCTCGTGGGTGAAGACGGCGACCACGCCGGGAACCGCGCGCGCGGCCGCGGTGTCGATCGCGCGGATCCGCGCGTGCGCGTGCGGCGAGGCCGCCACCCGCAGGACGAGAGCGCCGGGCACGGCTTCGTCGAAGGTGTACGGCTCGCGCCCCTGAACCACGCGGCGGGCCGGCTCGGGTGAGACCGAGCGTCCCACGCCCGATGCAGCCGGATCGGCCGGGGAATCACAGGAGCCCGTGCCGGAACACGCGTCACCGCACACGGATGGCTCGGGACGTGCGTCCGGCTCCGCCGCCTTCGCCTTCCGCCCCGTCTCGCGCACGGCGCCGACGATCGCCTCGCGGAGCGGGCGATAACCCGTGCAGCGGCAGAGGCTGCCCTTCATCCGCCGATCGAGGTCGGGCAGGTCCCCGTCGGTCAGCGTCGATGCCGTGACGCTCATTCCGGGCGTGCAGAAACCGCACTGGAAGCCGAAGTGCTCGATGATCGCCTCTTGCACGGGGTGCAGCTCGTCGCCGGGCGCGAGCCCCGCCGCCGTCGTCACCGTGCTGCCGTCGATCCGCATCGCCGGGATGATGCAGGAGTGGACGGGCGCGCCGTCGAGGATCACGGCGCACGCACCGCAGTCGCCCGCGTCGCACCCCTTCTTGACCTCGGTGTGGCCGTGTTCGCGCAGCAGTGTGCGCAGGCACTGACCCGGCCGGGGATCGACCTCGATCGGCGTTCCGTTGACATCGAGTCTCATGCGGCGAACCCCGGGCCGGCGGGCTCCCGGTCGGCGCCCGCGGCGAGCTCGCGGCGGACGCGCTCGCCGAGCTCGATGGTGACCCCGCGTCGCCAATCGGCCGAACCGAGCGGATCCGTGTAGAAGTCCGGCGCCGACGCGATGTCCGCTGCCAGCTCGCTCGCCGCCGGAATCGCCGGGTAGCGCAGCACGGTCGGAGTCAGCGTCGCGGCGGTGACGGTGAAGACGGTCGTGTCGTTGTCATCGATGCGTCCCGTCACGACCGCACCCGAGCGCCCCAATTCGGCGAGGGCGATCTTGCGCATGAGGGCGCGTGAGCGGAGCGCCGATGCCGGGATTTCGACGGCCCGGAGCACCTCGCCGTGGGCGAGCGCGTTCGTGCCGTTCCCCGTCATCAGTTCGGCGACGGGGGTGCGACGCTCCCCGCCGTCGGGGGTCCAGATCACGGCGTCACCATCGAGCGCAGCGGCGAGCGAGACGATCGCGCCCGCAGAGAACGAGCGGCATACGTTGCCGCCGACGGTCGCCGTGTTCCAGATCTTGAATGAGGCCAGCAGGGCGTTCGCGGCGACGGGGAAGAGCGCGACCGCGGACCAGTCGCGCGGGGCCACGGCATCCGTCGTCCGGCCCTCGGCGAACGCGACGAGGGTGGCGATCGTGCACGTCGCGCCGATGCGCAGCCCGTGTTCCGAGACTTCCAGGTCGGGCCAGCCCATCGTCGTCAGGTCTACGAGGCCCGTCGTGTTCGGCTGGGGCTCGCCGAAGAGCCAGGTTCCGCCGCCGAGGATGACCTCGCCCGGTGCGAGCGCGAGATCATCTCGGCGGGTCGCGCGGCGGAAGCTCGTGATGGTGTTCAGGTCCATCGGCACTCCCTTCCGCGTGTGCGTCGCCGCATCCGTCCATCCAATCAGCGCCCGATTTCGTGAGTGTTTCACGTGCACCCGCGAGTTGGGGCGCTGTGGCTGCGTTGGGGCGCGGAATCCCGCGCCCCAACGGGATTCCGACGCCCCGAGGCCGCTCTGTTGCGCCCGGGCCGCTCTGTTGCGCCCGAGCCGCTCTGTTGCGCCTGGGCCGCTCGCCTTGCTCCGCAACGCGGCGGGTGACGGGCTACAACTCGAGCTCGACCGCGGTCTCGAGCGCCGCCTCGATGCTGCGCATCCAGCCGTCCTTGAGCGCCGAATTCTTCTCGTCGTAGAGAGAGGCCCCGTCGACGAGGTTGCTCGAGGCGGCGCACACCATGCCGGCGCGCAGGCCGCGCAGCCGCGCCACGATGTACAGAGCGGATGCCTCCATCTCGACGTTCAGGATGCCCATGCGGTTCAGCTCGGCGATCCATTCCGGCGTCTCGGCGTAGAAGGCATCGTCGCTGACGCTGATTCCGCTGAAGGAATGTGTTCCGGCGGCGGTCGCGATGCGCTCCGCGTGGCGGGCGAGTGCCAGCGTCAGCTCGAGGTCCGGAACGGCCGGGAAGCCCTTCGGGAGATAGGCGTCCGTCGTGCCGTCGTTGCGGAAGCTGCCCTCGCTCACGAGCAGGTCGCCGGGGGTGATGCCGGGCTGCAGTCCGGCTGAGCTCCCGACCCGGATGAAGGACGTCACGCCCACCCTCGCGAGTTCTTCGACGGCGATGGCGGTCGAGGGGCAACCCATGCCGGTCGACGTGGCCGTGATGTGGCGTCCCTTGTACCAGCCCGTCATCGTGCGGTGCTCGCGGTTGTGCGCTACGTCGCGGACGTCCGTCAGGAACTCCGCGACGAAAGGTACGCGGAAGGGATCGCCGGGCAGTAGGGCGACCGATGAGACCTCGCCGGGCGCGATGCCGATGTGGTACTGGCGGGCGTTCAATCCGGCCTGGGACTTGTCGACGGGCGTCGGTGCGGGTGTGGACACGGGGGCCTCCGAGGATTGCTGTGACGGATGAGCCGCGGCGGTCCCCGCCCTGAGCCGCCCGGCTCGCTCCACCGACGGTGGTCGGGAGGTCATGGTTGTTAGGACACGCAGTGCGGCGAGCGTATCACCGGCGATCACAGCGGTGAGCAGGCGGGGGCGCCGGAGGGGATGTCCGAGCTCGGGGAGTCTGCGGGGGTGCGTGCGTGGATGGGACCCGTCGCTTCCCGGAGCGGGGCCCCGGTGCCCGCGTAGCGCGAGGCGATGATCTCGGCGACAGCTGCGACGGCCGCGTCTTCGGGTGTGGAGCCGCCCAGATCCAGACCGAGCGGCGAGTGCAGCCGGGCCAGGTCGGCGTCCGGCACGCCGCGTTCGCGCAGAGCCACGGCCCGCTGCGCCACCGTGCTCCGTGCCCCCATCGCGCCGACGAAACCGACATTCATGCCGAGGGCGGTATGAAGCGCCGGGATGTCGATCCGCTCGTCGTGCGAGAGCACGCAGACGGCGGTGCGCCCATCGAACGAGCCCGGCTCCGATGCGAGCGCTGCAAGGTATTCTGCGGGTTCGGCGATGACGATGTCGGATGCGTCGGGGAACCGCTCGAACGTCGCCAGCAACGGCCACGGGTCACAGACCGTGACCGTGAAACCCGCGGCGCTCGCCACCCGACACAGCGCGGCCGCGTGCTCGCCGGCACCCACGATGATCAAACGCGCGCGCGGCGCCCGGGACAGCGCGAGCCAGGATCCATCCGCGATCCGTTCGGTTTCGGAGAGGACCGCGGCGGCGTCGAGTTCTGCTGCCACAGGCGAAGCCAGGCGTGACAGGACGGATGCGTCGGCGATGATCCCGCGGTTCTCCTCACGCAGCCCGATCGCCACGGTGACGCGCTCGTCGCGTGCGGCCCTCGCGAGCGCGCGCCGGGCGATCTCGTCCTCGGGCTGCAGGACGTAGGCGAGCACGTCGACCTCTCCGCCGCACGCGAGACCGGCCGCGTGTGCGCGTTCGTCGCTGAACCCGAACCGCGCCGCGCGCGCGATCCCATCGGCGAGGACCGCGTTGGCGAGCACGATCGCGTCTCCCTCGACGCATCCGCCGGAGATCGATCCGATCACGCCGCCCCCCGACGTGATCGCCATCGACGCACCGAGCCCGCGCGGTGCGCTCCGCGCCACCCGCGTGACCGTCACGACCGCGACCCGCTCTCCCGCCGTCGACAGGGCGAGGAGTTGCGTGGCGAGTTCGAGCATGTGCCCACGCTAATCCGCCTCTGTTACGCGCGCGCTACGCTGAGCGACCATGACCGACGCGCCCCCCGAGAACGAGCTTGCGTCGACTGCGGCGATCGGCGTGGCCGGTCTGGTGCTGGCTGGCGGCGCCGGCAGTCGTTTCGGGGGACCGAAGGCGCTCGCGACGACGCCGGATGGCACGCCCTGGATCCGCATCGCGGTCGACCTGCTGCGATCGGCCGGCTGTGAGCCCGTCTGGGTGGCGCTCGGGGCCGAGGGCGAGCGGGCCGAGGCGCTCGTGCCGCAGGGTGCCGTGATCGTGCATTCGCCCCACTGGACGAGCGGGCTCTCGGCGACGCTCGCCGTCGGACTCGCCGCCGCTCGCGAAGACGGTGCGGAGGCGCTCGTGATCATGCCGGTGGACACGCCGGATGCCTCTGCGGCCGCGGTCGCGCGCATCGTGGAAGCCGGGGGTGCCCGGCCGCGGGGGATGCTCGTGCAAGCGACCTACGCCGGTGTGCCGGGGCATCCGGTGCTCATCGGTGCCGGGCACTTCGCCCCGCTCGAGGCCGCGCTGACCGGGGATCGGGGAGCGCGAGCCTACCTCGTCGCTCACGGCGTGGTCGAGATCGAATGCGGCGACCTCTGGTCGGGTGCGGACATCGACGAGGCGCCCGCGCCCTGACGGGGCGTTCGCGCTCCTGTCCTCGCGCGTCAGGATCCGTCGATCACGACGTTCAGCGGCGGCTCGCTCCGAAGCATCCGGTCGATCTGTCGACGTACGAGCCTGGCGATGCGGGGGCGCATCGCCGCCGACAGGCCGCCCACGTGGGGCACGACGAGGATGCCGGGTGTCTCCCAGAGCGGGTGTCCGGCGGGCAGCGGCTCGGGTTCGGTCACATCGAGGGCGGCGCGGATGCGTCCGCGACCCGCGTGGGCGGCGAGAGCATCGGGATCGATGAGGGAGCCGCGGCCGACGTTGACGATGAGGGCGCCATGGGGCAGGGCGGACAGGGCCGCGTCATCGATGATGTGACGCGTCGAGTCCCCGCCCGGCAGGGTGAGGATCACGATGTCGGCGTGGGGAAGGAGGTCGGCGAGTTCGTCCACGCCGTGGATGTGGACCCCGTCTTCGTCCCGGGCGCGTGACGCGACGCGGACGAGCTCGATCTCGAACGGCGCGAGGCGCTCGGCGACGGCCTTGCCGACGCCCCCGTAGCCGAGCAGCAGCACGCGTCGGTCCGCCAGCCCCGGGCTCCATTCGGGCCGCCACGCGCCGTCGTCCTGCGCGCGGACGAACTCGGGGAGGTGCCGCTGCGCCGCGAGCGCCAGCGTCACCGCGAGCTCGGAGGTCGCGGTCTCGTGCACCGAGGATGCGTTCGCGAAGACCCGCCCGGCCGGCAGGCGATCGGCGACGCCGTCGTAACCGATGGATTGTCCCTGCAGGATCCCGGTCTCGACGCCCTCCAGGCGCGCGAAACGGGACGCCCCCGACATGTAGGGGACCACGAGGATATCGATTCGCGCGCGCGGCGCGGGATCCTCCATCGTCCAGACGATCGCCTCGACACCGGCGGGGAGCTCGCCCAGGTCTTCGAGAGCCTCGGGGGACGGTACGGTGACGGTCAGCTGCGGCGTCGAGGCATCCATGATTCGACGTTACCGCGGCGCGTCCGCGTGCCGGCGGGGATCAGGCGTGAGCGAGGACCGCGGTGATCGCGCTCGCGAAGAACACGCGGCCGTCCTCGCCCGACCGCATCGCGGCGGGGGTGTCGGGTCCGAAGCCGGGCTCGACGGCGTGCTCGGGGTGCGGCATCAGCCCCACGACGTTTCCTCGGGCGTTCGTCACGCCCGCGATGTCGCGCAGGGATCCGTTGGGGTTCACGCCGACGTAGCGGAACGCGACCTGCCCCTCGCCCTCGATGCGGTCCAGCGTCTCGTCGTCGGCGATGTATCCGCCGTCGCCGTTCTTGAGCGGGATCACGATCTCCTGCCCGGCGTCGAAGCCGCTCGTCCAGGCCGTGTCCGCGTTCTCGACGCGCAACCGCTGGTCGCGACGGATGAACTGCTGGTGGGCATTGCGGATGAGCCCGCCCGGCAGAAGATGAGCCTCGACCAGCATCTGGAAGCCGTTGCAGATGCCCAGAACGGGCATCCCCTTCTCCGCGGCGTCCCGGATGTCGGACATGATCGGCGCGTGGGCGGCGATCGCGCCGGCGCGCAGGTAGTCGCCGTAGCTGAAGCCGCCGGGCAGGACGAGCGCGTCGACCCCGTTCAGGTCGTGATCGCCGTGCCAGAGGGCGACGGGTTCCGCGCCGGCGATACGGACCGCGCGGCGCGCATCGACGTCGTCGAGAGACCCGGGGAACGTGACGACGCCGATGCGTGGGCGGCTCACTCGGCCACCGTGCTTCCGACGACCGTGCTTCCGGCGACCGTGCCGTCGACGACCGTGATCTCGACGACGTCCTCGATGACCGAGTTCGAGAGGATCTCGTCCGCGACACGACGGGCGCTCGCGAGAACATCTTCCGTCACGTCGCCGTCCACGGTGAGTTCGAACCGCTTGCCCATGCGGACGGCGCTGAAGTCGGTGACACCGAGGCGCGAGAGCGCGCCCGTGACGGCCTTTCCCTGCGGATCGAGAAGCTCAGCCTTGGGCATGACGTCGACGACGATGGTGGGCATGTGAGAGCTCCGGCTGTCGGGGGCGGGGTGCCCGTCCAGTCTACGGCCGACAGCTGTCGGGGTCCGTGTCGACGTCAGTGGCACCTGCAGCGGGGTGTGATTCGACGGGTCCTGCGCGCTCGCACGCTGCGCTGAGGGGGCGCATCCGGTCGCTCGACGTCCGTGATAAAAATGTGATCTTCATATGGGAGCGCTCTCTTGAATACGTGGGATCGCTCCCATAACGTGTCATCACCGAATGGGAGCGATCCCACGGACACACATGGCGGCGGGAACGAGCCCGGCGTCACGCCTGCAATACACAACGACCCATCACGAAGGAGTGACAGTGAATTCACGCGCCATGCGCCGGAGTGCCGCAATCGTCGCCGCATTTTCCGCTTCCGCAATCGTTCTCGCCGGTTGTGCCGGTGGAGGGAGTGGCTCGCCGTCGGGAGACTCGGACGGCAAGACCACGCTCACGATCGCCACGTTCAACAACTTCGGGTACACGGATGCACTCCTGCAGGAGTACATGGATGAGAACCCCGACATCAAGATCGTGCACAACAAGGCCGCCGAGTCCGGCGACGCTCGCGCCAACTACTTCCAGAAGCTCGGCAAAGAGGGCCTCGCCGACATCGAGGCCGTCGAGATCGACTGGTTCGCCGAGGCCATGCAGTACTCGGATTTGCTCGCCGAGGTGCCGGACAGCGCGAAGGGGCGCTGGCTGGACTGGAAGGAAGCGGGCGCGACGGACGGCGAGGGACGACTCGTCGGCTTCGGCACCGACATCGGCCCGCAGTCCATCTGCTACCGCGCCGACCTCTTCGGGGCCGCCGGACTGCCGACGGATCGCGCCGAGGTCGCCGCGCTCTTCGAGGGCGACTGGAACCACTTCCTCGACATCGCGGACCAGTACAAGGCCGCGACCGGCAAGCCGATGATCGACTCGGCCAACTCGGTGCTGCAGGGCATCGTCAACCAGATGGAGTACACGTACGACGAGCCCGACGGCACTGTCATCGCGACGACCAACCCCGACATCGCCGATGCCTACGAGCTCGTGGTCGACCGGGCCATCCCGAATGCCGCGTACGCCGGCCAGTGGAGCGATGACTGGAACGCCTCGATGACCAACGGCGAGTTCGCCGCGATGCTCTGCCCGGGCTGGATGCTCGGCATCATCTCCGGCAATGCCCCCGACGTCACGGGATGGGATGTCGCGGACGTCTTCCCCGGCGGCGGAGGCAACTGGGGCGGTTCGTACCTGACGGTGCCCGCGAACGGGGCCAACGTCGACGCGGCGCTCGCGCTGGCCGACTGGCTGACCGCGCCCGAGCAGCAGCTGAAGGCGTTCGTCGAAGCCGGCACGTTCCCGAGCCAGGTCGAGGCGTACACGAACCCCGAGCTGACGGACTTCGTCAACCCGTACTTCAACGATGCACCGACCGGCGAGATCGGCGCCAACCGCGCCGAGGCCGTGACGGTCGCCCCCTACAAGAGCGCGAGCTACTTCAAGTACCACGACGCTCTCCAGAACGCGGTCACTCGAGTCTTCGACGGTGTCGAAGACAAGAGCACCTCGTGGAACACCTGGGTCACCGAGGTCGACGCCTTCTAACGACCGGACGGGGGTGGGGCGTGCTTGCTGGATAGCTCGCCCCACCCCCTGACCGCTCTTCGACCTCACCGATACGGAGCCCCCGTGACCGCGACCGAAGCTCGCCCCGTCATCTCGTCTCAGGACTCATCCCCGCCGCCCGTCGGGCGGCCTCGCTCGGTCCTGTCGTTCAGGAACCGGCTGAGCCGGTGGGACCTGAAGCTCTCGCCCTACCTCTACATCTCGCCGTTCTTCATCATGTTCGCGATCGTGGGGCTCTTTCCCATCGCGTTCACGGCCGTCATCTCGTTGCAGGAGTGGGACCTGGTCCGCAACTCCGGCACGTTCGTCGGCCTGGAGCAGTACGTGTGGATCCTCAACGATCCGAAATTCTGGACTGCGCTGCGCAACACGTTCAGCATCTTCGTGCTGTCGTCCGTGCCCCAGTTGATCCTGGCGTTGTTCATCGCCGCGATGCTGGACCGCAACATCCGTGCGAAGACGTTCTGGCGGATGAGTGTGCTGCTGCCTTTCGTGATGGCGCCGGTCGCCGTCGCCCTGATCTTCAGCAACATGTTCGGCGACAACCACGGCCTCGTGAACAACGTCCTCAGCGACCTGGGGATCAGCCCCATACCGTGGCACAAGGACCCCTTCTGGAGCCACATCGCGATCGCCACGATGGTGAACTTCCGCTGGACCGGCTACAACGCCCTGATCCTGCTCGCGGCAATGCAGGCGGTGCCCCGCGAGTACTACGAGGCGGCGACGGTCGATGGAGCCAACGCCTTCCGTCAGTTCATCAGCATCACCCTGCCGTCCCTGCGCCCCACGCTCATCTTCGTGATCATCACCTCGACGATCGGCGGACTGCAGATCTTCGACGAGCCGCGCATGTTCGACAACACCGGCGAGGGCGGAGCCGCCCAGCAGTGGCTCACGATCACGCTGTACCTCTACAACATCGGCTGGGGCGAGTTCAACTTCGGCCGCGCCGCGGCGCTCGCCTGGATCCTGTTCGCCATCATCCTGGCGATCGGTCTCATCAACCTGTTCATCACCCGGCGCCTAGTGCGCGACGAGGGCGGGCGCGGCGAGATCGTCCGTCGCCGCCGGAAGGGAGCTCAGCGATGACCTCCATCAGCAATCCGCCCCTCGCGATCGTCGAGGAGGGGATCCCGAACGCCAAGGCGCGGCGCCGCGGCGAGCGTGTGACGAAGATCCGCGGCGTCCGCGCCGGCATCTGGGTCTACATCGGCCTGGGAGTCGTCGCCGTGGCGGCCATCTTCCCCTATTACTGGTCGTTCCTCATCGGGTCCGGAACCGCATCCACGATCAACGACCCCAACATGTCGTGGATCCCGGGCGGCAACTTCATCGCCAACGCGCTGTCGGTGGTCGGCGATCCGGCCGTCAACTTCTGGTTGGCGCTCTGGAACTCCATCTTCAGCTCGACCGTGATCGCCGCGTCCGTCGTGATGTTCTCGACGCTGGCCGGCTGGGCGTTCGCGAAACTCCGCTTCCGCGGGGGAAAGTGGCTCCTCGCTTTCGTGGTGGCGACCATGGCCGTTCCGATGCAGCTGGGTGTCGTCCCGCTGTACATCCTGTTCGCCGACCTCGGCTGGACGGGGACCATCGGTGCGGTCATCGTGCCCGCGCTGACGAGCGCGTTCGGTGTGTTCTGGATGACGCAGTACCTCAATCAGGCGGTACCCGACGAGCTGATCGAGGCAGCGCGGGTGGATGGGGCATCCATGCTCCGCACCTTCTGGACCATCGGCGTGGTCGCCGCGCGTCCGGCGGCCGCCATGCTCTTTCTCTTCACCTTCGTCGGCGCGTGGAACAACTTCTTCTGGCCGTTCATCGTGCTGGACCGTCAGAGCCCCACACTGCCCGTGGCCCTGTCGTTGCTCCAGTCCAACTACTTCGTCGACTATTCGATCGTGCTCGCGGGTGTTCTGCTGGCGACGGTGCCCCTGATCTTGCTGTTCGCTTTCGCGGGTCGACAGCTCGTCAGCGGCATCATGGCCGGAGCAGTGAAGGGTTAGCATGAGCACCGACATCAGGAAGGCCCCCTCTCGCATGCCTGCAAGGACCGCGCGATCATTTCCCTCCGAGTTCCTCTTCGGAGCGGCCACTGCCGCTTTCCAGATAGAAGGCGCGGCGCACGAGGGTGGGCGCCGCGATTCGATCTGGGATGCCTTCTCGCGCGTGCCCGGCGCGGTGATCAACGGTGACAACGGCGACGTCGCGTGCGACCACTACCACCTGTACCGCGACGATGTGGCGCTCATGAAGTCGATGGGTCTGCAGACCTATCGGTTTTCGACGTCCTGGTCGCGCGTCCGTCCGGACGGGGGAGCGCTGAACCCCGAGGGCGTGGACTTCTACGAGCGACTCGTCGACGAATTGCTGGCCGCCGACATCCTGCCGTGGCTGACGCTCTACCACTGGGATCTTCCTCAGGCGCTCCAGGAGCGCGGCGGATGGACGAACCGCGATACGGCCGATCGGTTCACCGAATACGCGCTCGACATGCACGATGCGCTCGGCGATCGCGTGAACGTGTGGACCACGCTGAACGAACCGTGGTGTTCGTCGTTCCTCAGCTACACGGCGGGGATCCACGCCCCCGGCCACTACAGCAAGACCGAGGGCATGCTGGCGGCCCACCACCTGCTGCTCGGCCACGGTCAGACCGTGCGCGAGCTGCGGGGACGCGACGCATCCCTGAACCTGGGGGTCACCCTCAACCTCACGGTCGCCGACCCCGTGAACCCCGCCGACCCGGCCGACCTCGATGCCGCACGCCGGATCGACGGCCAGTTCAACCGCTGGTTCCTCGACCCGATCTTCCGGGGCGCCTACCCCGAGGACATCTTCGACGAGATCGCGGACGACGAACTGCGCGCAGCGATCCTTCCGGGTGATCTCGACACGATCTCGACCCACATCGACACGCTCGGCGTGAACTACTACCACGGTGAACTGGTCGGCGGTCACCGTCCGGAGTTCCCGCCGAAGCCGGGGGATGCCCCGACCGATCGCCGCAGCGACTCTCCTTTCCCCTCGTCCGAAGACATCTACTGGCACGAGCGCGGGCTCCCGCGCACGCCGATGAACTGGGAGGTCCAGCCCGAGGGGCTGACGCGCCTGCTCGTCCGTGTGTCGGAGGAATACGCCGAGCCGGCCGGGACGTCCCTGTTCGTGACCGAGAACGGCGCGGCCTACGACGACCATGCCGTGCTGGAGGACGGCGTGGTGCGCGTGCACGACGACGAGCGGGTCGACTTCGTGCGCGCACACCTGGGCGCGACGCTCGACGCGATCCAGGCGGGTGTCGACGTGCGCGGATACTTCTACTGGTCGCTGCTCGACAACTTCGAGTGGGCCTGGGGCTACGAGAAACGGTTCGGCATCGTGCGGGTCGACTACGACACCCAGGTGCGGTCCATCAAGGACAGCGGCCGGGAGTACTCTCGGATCATCGCGAAGCGGACGCTCGATGATGACAGGGAGCCAGCCGACGCGGTCGAGTAGGTCCCGCGAAGGAAGGCACGACATGGTCGACATCGGGACTCGCCCTGCCAACGAGCCTCGTTCCGCCGACGGGACCCGCTCTGCCAGTGGAACTCGCTCCGCGAATGGAACCGTCACGATCGAAGAGGTCGCGGCTGTAGCCGGTGTCTCGAGATCGACCGTATCGCGTGTCGTGAACGGCTCGACGTCGGTCAGTCCGGCGGCGCTCGAGGCGGTGAATCGTGCCATCTCCGACCTGAACTACGTGCCCAACCGCGCCGCTCGGTCGCTCGCGACGCGGCAGACCCATGCGATCGCGCTGGTCGTTCCCGAAGAGACGACCCGATTCTTCGGCGACCCCTTCTTCGCGGCGATCGTTTCGGGCATCAACTCCCGCATCAACAGGTCCGACTACGTGCTGAACCTGTTCATCGCCAGCGACGATCCGGGAGACAAGACGACCAGCTATCTGCGCAGCGGCAGCGTCGACGGGGCGATCATCGTGTCGCACCATACGAGCGACACCTTCATCGACCGCATCGCCGCGGCCGTGCCGGTGGTCTTCGGCGGACGGCCCGTGCGCGCCCGGGAGCGCGACTACTACGTCGATGTCGACAATGTGCGTGGCGGGCGGGAGGTCGCCGAGTTCCTCATCGGGCGGGGGTACCGCAGGATCGCCATGATCGGCGGTCCTTTGACGATGCCTGCAGGTGTCGACCGGCTCGAGGGGTTTCGTCAAGCGCTCGACGCGGCAGGGCTCGAACCCGGGCGCATCGAGGACGGAAACTTCACGGCGGATGGGGGAGCGCTCGCGATGGAGCGGATTCTCGCCGCGCCCGAACGCCCCGAGGCGCTGTTCATCGCGAGCGACCTGATGGCGCGTGGTGCGCTCGCGATTCTGGCGCGGGCAGGCATCCGGGTTCCCGAGGACATGGCGATCGTCGGCTTCGACGACTCACCGGTGGCGACGTCGGTATCGCCCCAGCTCACGACCATGCGCCAGCCGTCGTTCACGCAGGGGGAACGGATGGCCGACGTGCTGCTGGATCTGCTCGCCGACCGCGACCCGCCACGCGTAACCGTGCTCAACACCGAACTCGTGGTCCGCGACTCGGTGCTTCCGGCGGCACCCGCCCGCTGAGACCCGGTCTCAGGTCTCCGCAACGGTGGCGTGAAGTGCGTTGCCCCAGGGGTCCTCGAAACTGATCGTCCGTCCGTCGTCGCGCACGGGTGTCGCGTAGTGGTCCAGCCGCTGCGTGAGCTCGCCCAGCGCGTCCGCGTGGGGGAGGGACAGGTCGATACGGCCGAGGCCCAGCGCGGGACCGCGCCGGCCTGCGCCCCTCGACCCCCACACGTTCATCGCCATGTGGTGGTGGTATCCGCCTGCGCTGACGAACAGCGCCTGATCGCCGAGGCGGATCGTGGTGTCGAAGCCCAGCCGGTCGACGTAGAACTCCTGTGCGGTGTCCACGTCGCCGACGGAGAGGTGGACGTGCCCGACGCTCGCCGGGTCTCCCGCTGTCGAGCCGGCGAGCGCGTCCTCGGTCAGGTGGGCGCGCAGGAACTCGTTCGGGTCGAGCGCGAGTGTCGCCATCTCGATCTGTCCGTGCACCCACGACCACTCGGTGCGCGCGCGGTCCCAGTACAGCTCGACGCCGTTCCCCTCCGGGTCGGTGAGGTAGAACGCCTTGCTGACGATGTGATCGGCGCTGCCGGTGAACGTGCCGGGGGCGTTGCGCGCCACGCTGTAGAGCGACGCGGCGAGTGCTGACTGCGACTCGAACAGGATCGCCACGTGGTACAGCCCCGCGGATCGCGGGGGCGCGGCGCGCAGCCCGGGAGAGTGCTGCAGCACGAGGATCTCGTGACCCGCGCGGCCGAGCGTGACCTCGTCGCCCTCGGCTCGGAGCACCTGGAGTGTGATCACATCGCGGTAGAACCGCGTCATCGCGTCGAGGTCGCCGACCCGAAGGGTGACCGGCCCCATCGCGGTGTCCGCGGCGATGCGACTCGGTCGAGCGCCGGATTTCGTATTCATGTGAATATGCAACGGATGGTCCGTCTCGCGCATTCCCCGCGTGCCGCGACGTCCAGCGCCTAGCGTCCGCCGGTCAGGCGATCGAGCAGCTCGCGGTAGCGGTCGGCCGTGCGCACGACGATCTCGTCGGGGAGCTCCGGGGGTTCGCCCGTCCGGTCCCAGTTCGCCGCGAGCCAGTCGCGCACGATCTGCTTGTCGAAGCTCGCCATCCGCTCGTTCGGGGTGCCCCCGCGCGCCCACGCTTCGGCATCCCAGTAGCGCGACGAGTCGCTCGTGAGGACTTCGTCCGCGAGGCGCAGCACGCCCTCGGCGTCGGTGCCGAACTCGAACTTCGTGTCGGCGAGGATCAGACCGTGCGCGGCGGCGCGGCGGGCGGCGCGCTCGTAGATCTCGAGCGAGGCGTCGCGGAGCGCCGTGGCCGAGTCCTCGCCGACCAGTTCAATCGTGCGCTCGAAGCTGATGTTCTCGTCGTGTTCACCGAGTTCGGCCTTGAACGCCGGTGTGAAGATCGGCTCGGGCAGGCGATCGCCGTTCTGGAGACCTGAAGGCAGGGGGATGCCGCAGACGGTGCCGGCCTCGCGATACTCCGCCCACCCCGACCCCGTCAGGTATCCGCGGACGACGCACTCGATCGGCAGCATGTCGAGTCGGCGTACGAGCATGGCGCGTCCCGCGACCGCGGCCGGGATGAGGCGCACCGGCTCGTCGTCGTCCGAGAGCGCCGTGTCGGGGGCGAGGTGGTTCGGCACCGCGGGGCCGCCGTCGCCGCCCGCGAGCAGGTCGAACCACCACAGGCTCAGCGTCGTCAGCAGCTCGCCCTTCTCCGGGATGCCCGGTGACAGGACGTGGTCGAAAGCGCTGACGCGGTCGGATGCGACCACCAGCATCCGCTCTGCGCTTGCACCCTCGGGGGTGTCCGCCGGGACGTAGAGGTCCCGCACCTTTCCGGAGTAGACGTGGCGCCAGCCGGGAAGATCGGAGGTGGGGGTCACCCGACCATTATCCCGTGGACGCGGTGTCCGGAGTGGGTGAACCCGCGGTCCCTCGCTGGCGAGCATGCCGCCGCGGTCGCGCCCACCCGCGTTTGTGTCAGGACCGACCGCCGCTGCTGAGGACCGCCCACGCGATGAGGCTGTCGATGCGGCGCACGTCTGCCCCCCGGGCCAGCTTGATCTTGATATGACCCGCCCGCGTCCATAACTCGACTTCGGAATTCAGATCGAGGGTGCCTGCGTTCTCTGACGACCACATATTTATCGCGCCATACGGCAGCGAGTAGATCTCGACCTTCTTGCCGGTGATGCCCTGCGCATCACGGACGATCAATCGCCTCGTCGTGAAGGTAGCTGAATCGCGGAATGTCTTGAATGAGGCCACTGCCTCCTCCCCCTGCACGAGCAGGGGGAGGACATCGGCAGGCACGGGGATCTCTTGCTGGAGAGTCCATGTCAGCATCGCCCCAGGCTCCATAGACGGTCCTTCCTTCGTGCTTCGACGGAACTAGGTGCGTGGGTCAGATCCTTCCGTTAACGCGCCGGGGTGAATCCGGTGGATAGCGCGGGGTGCTGGGAGAATCGATTCATGACGGTGACTGCCAGCCTGGAGGGTCTGTTCGAGGTCGAGCCGGGTGAGGCGCGGGCGCCGGGATCGGCTGCACCGGCGGGTGCGGGCAAGACGTTCCGTGGGTATGACCAGGGGCAGTGTTTCCTGCTCCCGCCGAGTCTGGATGACTGGCTGGACGAGGATGATGAGGCCCGGTTCATCTCCGAGGTCGTCGAAGAGCTCTTGGATCTGACGCCGGTCTACGCGTCGTACGCGTCCGCCTCGGGTGCGCCTCCGTATGACCCGCGGATGATGTTGAAGCTGCTGCTGTTCGCGTACGCGACGGGCGTGACCTCGTCTCGTGAGTTGGAGCGGCGCTGCAAGCGCGATATCGCCTTCCGGTGGCTGTCGGGCAACCAGGCGCCCGACTACCGGTCGCTGGCCCGGTTTCGTCGGCGTCACCTGGATGCCCTGCCGGGGTTGTTCCTGCAGGTGCTGCGGGTCTGCGCGGAGGCGGGGCTGGTGCGGTTGGGGCGGGTCGCGCTGGATGGCACGAAGCTGGCTGCGAACGCGTCGCGGCATAAGGCGATGAGCTATGACCGGATCGTGCCGAAGATCGATCAGCTCCAAGCCGAGGTCGCTGCGCTGCTCGCCGAGGCGGAGGCGGTCGATGAGGCCGAGGATCAGCAGTTCGGCCAGGACCGGCGCGGGGACGAGGTCGCCCCGGAGCTGGCCCGCCGTGAGGGGCGCCTGGCAAAACTACGTGCCGCGAAGGACGCGATCGAGGCCGACGCCGCCGAGAAGGCGGCAGCCGTGGCGCGGAAGAAGGCCGACGCCGCCGGTCAGCCCCCTGAGCAGGCCGACGCGGCCGTCGCGACTGCGGTGGACACGGCGGCGCCGAAGCCGAAAGCGCAACGCAATTTCACCGATCCTGAGGCGCGGATGATGAAGACGGTCCGCGGCTTCGATTACGCGTTCAACGCGCAGGCCGTTGTCGATGAGGGCCACCAGATCGTGTTGAGCGCCGAGGTCACCCAGCAGGCCACCGATATCCAGCAGTTCGTCCCGATGGCCGAGCAGACCCTACGGAACCTCGACGCGGCAGGAATCGAGCGTTCCCCAGAGGTCGTCCTCGCTGACGCGGGCTACTGCTCGGAAGCCAACCTCGAAGCCGCCGACGATCTGGACGCACAGGTGTTGATCGCGACGGGACGGCAACGTCACGGCGAGAGCTTCCCTACCGCCGGCGCCCCGGACCCGGCCCCAGAGGACGCGAGCCGGCGGGAGCGGATGGCGCACGCGCTGCGCACCGAGCAGGGCCGCACCGACTACGCGCGCCGCAAAGCCATCGTTGAACCCGCGTTCGGGCAGATGAAGACCCGGCAAAACGCCGGACAGCTCCGGCTACGCGGACTCGCCGGCGCCCAAGGCGAATGGCTACTCCACACGATCTGCCACAACCTCCGCAAGCTCCGCGTCGCTACAGCCGCCGGGCTGGCGCCCGCATAGGCCTCCCCAGGGGTCCCTGGGCGTCACAGCACGCACCGACAGTCGCCACGAGCCCCTCGCCGTGCGATCCCGCACGCTCTCACACCGCAACGGCCCGCCCGTTCCCGTTCGCGACCGTCAGCGCGCGATGCCAGAGTCAACGCCGCGCGCCACGCCACCCGATTCTGACCCGCGCACCTAGTAGCCGACCGCGGCGAGGCCCGCGCCGATCTGCTCGGGGGTGAACCCTTCGTATTCAAGCTGGTCATAGAGCCCGTCGCGGGAGAAAGCCGTCATGTCCATGTAGCTCTTCGCCTTCTCTGCCGCCTCGGCGTTCCAGTCTGCCCCTACGTTGTCGGCTGCGAATGCGGCGTCTTCCGGCGAGAACCCTTCGTACTCGAGCTGCGAGATCAGACCCGAGCGCGAGAACCCGCTGAAGTCGAGGTAGTTCTTCGCCTTCTTTATAGCGTTCTCCTGTGCGACGGTCAGAACAGGCTTCGGCGCCTCCGCCGTAACCGGGATCTCGGCGCTTGCGTCAGCCTTGCTGCCCGCCGCGATGCTCTGCGAGACGACGGTCCAGTCGTCGCCCGTTCCTTCGGGGACGACGAGGATGAAGCCGGCTTCCTCTGCGCTAGTCCGCGCCTCGGCGACAGTCTTGCCTGTGAGCGTTGGTATTGCTGCGCGAGTATCAGCCGGTGCGGAACTCTCGTCCGCCTGCTCGAGGGCGGACGACGTTGCGGGAACGGGGCTTTGCGAGGTTGCACCGTTCGCGATGTTGCCGATCAGTCCGATGAGGAACACGGCTCCAGTCACGCTCCATGCGATGATCGGCTCCTTCCCACGCCCACGTACTTTGCGGCCTTCCCTGTCGGTCGCATTCCCGGTGAGGGTGATGATCAGGTCGATGAGATACCAGATGCCTAGTCCGCCGAGTGTTACGAGCTTCGCGATGCCCGTGCCGACCTTGCCGAGGTAGAAGCGATCAACGCCCAAGATGCCTAGGAGCCATGAGAGCAACCAGGTCGCGATGAAGGACTTGTCGCTCGCGGACGCTACACCCGAGGGTGGCGGTGTCGCTAGCGCGGGCGGTGGCGGATAGCCCCCGGGCGCCGTAGGGCCGCCTGTCGGCGGGAGCTGGGGCGCGGAGGGCGGCGGTGTGTTGTCGAAAGACATGAGTGATCCTCATCCTGGGTAACCGACGAAGGGCCCGTAGGTGAACGGTGCATGCGAACGGTAGGTCGCAGGCCCCAGTATGACGGGACGTGCGCGCCGGTCACCTCCCTCCTTCGGCCACTGTGTCCTGGTCGATCGCCCAGTCAAATGGACGCAGACGACGGAAGATGACCGCGGCCGCCCGTGCCTATGCTCAACCCATGACGATTGTCGCGAGCCACGAGGGTCGTCGATGGGCGCTCTTCAAGCGGCGATCACGGTCTACGGCGATCTTCGTTATCGGGTTGCTGCTGGACATGGTCTGCGTCATGAACGTCCCGGGCTCGGCCGAGTTCTTACCTGCGTCAGAATCGAGCCCGAAGCTCACCACGCAGGGAACTCTCCTGGTACTCCTGGCCGCCGCTTGCTGGGCCACCGTGTTCTACCGCGACAGGGCGCCTATTGTCGTGGCGATTGCCGGTGGCATCCTCCTGATGGTCGGCACGTCGTACGTGCTCGCCTTGATCGGCGCCTACCGACTTCTCCTGCGCTACCCGCAGCGCACAGTTCTGATTTCCACGGTCACCACGCTTGCCGTGGCGTTCTTCGTCGGCCGCGAGATGCTCACCGGGTGGGGGCATGCTTTCCCTTGGTTGCTCGCACGCGATGGAGTCGGCAACGATCCGAAGTGGGGCATTACGTCCATGACGGTCGCAGTGTTTTCACTCGGCGTGACGGCCGCGCTCGTGGCCTACCGGCGTGCGCGGGTAGAGGCGTCCCTCAGCCGCGTCCGGGTCGAGCAGCTGCACGAGCGCGCGGATGCGCTTGGCGAGCAGCTCGCTCGCCAATCGGAGCGCGAGCGTATCGCGCGTGACCTTCACGACGCGCTGGGGCACCGGTTATCGTCCATGGCGCTTGCTGCTGGGGCGTTCGAGTCACAGGCTGCGGGGGCGCCAATCGACCCTGCACTTGCTGAGTGGGCGCGACTTGTGCGCCGACAAGCTCATGCAGCGTTGGAGGACGTACGTGGAGTCGTGGGGGGACTGCGTCTCGAACAGGGCGAGACGTTCGCTCGGCCCGTCTCTATGCGGATGGTGGGTCAGCTGCTTGCTGACCTCCGCAGCGCAGGACAGCAGATCGAAGCCTATGTCGTCGTCGAGAGCATCGAGAGAGTAGATCCTCTGCGCGACGCGGCCGCTTTCCGCGTGCTCCAGGAGGCGCTGACGAACGCGATGAAGCATGCGACGGGTTCCACGATCTCGGTGACGGTGGATGCTGCGCCCGAGCGCGGCATCCGCGTGCGCGTTATCAACGCACTCGTTCTGTCGACGTCACATTCGTCGAGCGGACGCGTCGGCATTGCGGGAATTCGCGAGCGTGCGGCGGCCGTCGGGGGTACCGCATGGATAGGCCCGCACGAGGGCCACTTCCTCGTCGACGTTAGCCTCCCATGGCAGTGATCGCTCCACGCGATATCGTGGCGATGTGTCCCTCCACCAGGAACGCCCCGTGCGTGTGGTCGTCGTCGATGATGATTTCCTTGTTCGGGCAGCGGTGATGGGCATCCTCGAGCCGCGCGGCGATATCGAGGTCGTCGGTGCAGCCGCGAGCGGCGTCGAAGCGTTGGAAGTGGCGCGCGCGAGTCGTCCCGACGTCGTGCTCATGGACATTCAGATGCCGGGGATGGACGGAGTCGACACGACTCGTGCGTTGCTCGATCAGGTCGACACGGACGTCATCGCGATGACGAGCATCGGCACGGCGGAGACGGTGCAGCAGATGCTCGACGCTGGCGCCTACGGCTATCTCTTGAAAGATGCTGCCCCGGACGCTCTCGCCGAGGCAATCCTGACTGTCGCGCGGGGCGACGCGTTCCTTTCACCGCGCCATACGCGCGCTCTCGTAGAGCGATTGGCTTCGGACTCCGGGTCCGAGGCGCGGCGCGCGGCGGCTATCCAATTCGAAGCGCTGACTGAGCGTGAACGTGGTGCGGCGCGGCTCGTTGCCGCGGGAGCGACAGACGCCGAAATCGCTTCTGCTATGCATGTCGCCCTGTCGACGGTGAAGACGCACATTCAGCAGGCGCGGTTAAAGCTCGGAGTTCGAAACCGAACGCAGATCGGCGTCATGGTCGAGCGCGCGGGCGAGACTCCGGCGCCCTGAGCGGGCTCACCGCTCGATGATGCCCGCGGCGATGTCGGTGCGGTGGTGCGATCCCTCGAGCGCGATCAGATCGACCGCTTCGTAGGCGCGCTTGCGGGCCTCGGCGAAGGTCGTGCCGAGGGCGACGACATCCACCACGCGGCCGCCGGTGGAGATGAGCCCGCCACCGTCCTGGGCCGTGGCGGCGTGGGCCAGGTGCACGCCGTCGACGGCCGCCGCGGCATCCAGTCCGCCGACCGGTCGACCTGTCACGGGTGCTGCCGGGTAACCCTCGCTGGCGACGACGACCGTGATCGCGACCGCCTCGGCGAAGGCAGGCGGCGCGACGTCCTCGAGCGTGCCCGAGGCGGCGCCCATCAGCAGTTCGGAGAGGGGGCTGACGAGGCGCGGCAGCACGACCTGTGTCTCGGGGTCGCCGAAGCGGGCGTTGAACTCGATGACACGCACTCCGCCGTCGGTCACGATGAGCCCGGCGTAGAGCAGTCCGATGAACGGGGTGCCTGCCGCATCCAGGTGTCTCACGACCGGTAGCGCGACCTCGCGGGTGATCAGCTCGACGAACTCGGCCTCGCCGCCGAAGCGCTCGGTCAGCCACGGCAGAGGTGAATACGCACCCATGCCGCCGGTGTTCGGGCCCGCGTCGCCATCGAAGGCGCGCTTGTAGTCCTGCGCGGGGCTGAGTGCCCGCACGGTGTCGCCGTCGGAGATGAAGAAGAGCGAGACCTCGGGGCCGGACAGGTGTTCTTCGATCAGCACCGCACCATCGACCAGGTAGGCATCGGCGTGCGCGCGGGCGGCGTCGCGGTCGGTCGTGACGAGCACGCCCTTGCCGGCGGCCAGTCCGTCGGCCTTCACGACGTACGGTGCGCCGAACGCGTCGAGGGCGTCGGCGACCTCGTCGGTCGTCCGCGCGTGGAGCGCGCGTCCCGTGGGCACGCCGGCCGCCTCCATGACCCGCTTGGCGAAGGCCTTCGACCCCTCGAGCTGCGCCGCGGCACGGCCGGGGCCGAAGACGGGGATGCCGCGTTCGCGCAGCGCGTCCGCCACTCCGGCGACGAGAGGCGCTTCGGGCCCGATCACGACCAGGTCGATGGCCTCGTCGTTCGCGAACTCGGTGACCGCGCCGGGATCGACGGGGTCGACGGCGACGATCGTCGCGTCGCGCGCGATGCCCGCGTTACCGGGGGCCGCGAAGATCTCGTGCCCCGCGTCTTCCGACCGCAGCGACAGGATGATGGCGTGCTCGCGGGCACCGGAACCGAGGACGAGGATTCTCACGTCGCCAGCCTATCGACGCCTGTCACACACGGCAGCCGTGCACAACGTCGCAAGCCCGCTGGCGCAACCCCCTTCTGGCGCCCGATCGTCGTCGTGCCGCACGAATCTGCGACGTTGTGCAGGGGCTACCGTGGACACATGCCGCGCGCCATCACCACCGAGGCGGGTCGCGCCGCACTCGCCGCCGTGCGCGCCGCCGAAACGCCCGCCCGCACCGACCTCGCCACCGCCGTTCGCTATCTGCTGCAGCTGCTGACCGAGAAGGCGCCGGGCAACACGGTCGAGGTGCGGGTCCCGCCGTTCGGCGCGGTGCAGGTCGTGCAGGGACCCCGGCACACGCGCGGCACGCCGCCGAACGTCGTGGAGACGGATGCCGCCACCTGGATCGCCCTCGCGACCGGAGCCGAGTCGTGGCCCGCTGCCGTGGCATCCGGTCGGGTGCATGCCTCCGGAAGCCGGGCCGACCTCGCCAACCTGCTGCCTCTCAACCCCTGAGCCTCGCTGCGCACATCCCGCGGCCCCTCAGCGTCGCGGAACGACCAGCGGCACCCCCGTGATCGGGTGGGGGAAAACGTCGACGGCCTGCCGATAGACCGCGGCGACCCTTTCCGCTGTGAGGACGTCTTCCGGCGCCCCCGAGGCCACCACGCGTCCGCCATCGAGCAGCGTGACGCGGTCGGCGTTGGCGAGCGCGGCATTGAGGTCGTGCAGGACGATGGCGACCGCGTCGCCCGCCCGAGCGCGGTCGCGCACGACCCGCAGCACGTCCTCTTGGTGTTTGAGGTCGAGGGCGGCGGTCGGTTCATCGAGCAGCAGGATGCCCGTGGTCTGGGCGAGCACACGGGCGAGTGCGACCCGGGCGCGCTCGCCGCCCGAGAGTGAAGTCACCGTGCGATCCGCGAGCCCTTCGATCTCGGTCGCGCGCATCGCCTCCGTCACCCGTGCGTCGTCGTCCGCCTCGTCGGCGGTGCGTGCCCACGGTGCGCGGCCCATCCGCACGACCTCGGAGACCGAGAACGGAAAGCTCACGGCGTTCTGTTGCAGCAGCACGGCCCGAAGCCGCGAGAGTTCGCGGGGTGAATGCCGACGCAGGTCGGTCCCGTCGAGAACGACGGTGCCCGCGGTGGGCGTGACGTCACCCGCGAGCACGCCGAACAGCGTGGACTTGCCCGCGCCGTTCGGTCCGACCAGGGCGTGTACCTCGCCCGCCCGGACCTCGATGGCGGCGCCGTCGAGGATCGGTCGGCCCGAGGCATCCGGCATCACGCGGACGCCGGATGCAGCGATCCGCGGCTCATCCGCGCGCCCGGTCATCCCCAGCCTCCGGCCCGTTTGCGCGTGCGCACGAGCAGCCACAGGAAAAAGGGCCCGCCGACGAGCGACGTGATCATGCCGATCGGCAGGTCGGCCAGGGGTACGGCCGTGCGCGCGACGAGGTCCGCGAGGGCCAGCAGCAAGGCGCCGCCGAGCGCGCTGGTGATGACGAGCGGCAGGTGCGCGGGACCGATCGCCATGCGCATGAGATGCGGCACGACCAGTCCGACGAAGCCGATGATGCCCGCGAAGGCGACGGCGGCGCACACCAGCAGGGCGACCGTGATGATGACACCGATGCGCAGCAGTTCGACGTGCACGCCGAGGTGCCGGGCGGTGCGCTCGCCGAGTGCGAACAGGTCGAGGCGACGGGCGACGCCGACGCCGACCGCAACGCCGACGACGATGAGTGGCACGATCAGCGCGATGTTCTGCCAGAGCGCGCCGTTCAGGCTGCCGAGCTGCCAGAAGACGATCTGCTCGCGGGTCGACGTCGTGCCGACGAACGTCAGGAACGCCAGTCCGGCCCCGGCGATCGCGTTGATCGCTATGCCCGTCAGCAGCAGTGTCACGACCTCGGTTCTGCCACCCGATCGGCTGATCAGGTAGACCGAGAAGACCGCGATCAACCCGCCCGCGAAGGCCCACGCGGGCGTCGTCCACAGCCCGAAGATCGTCAGCCCGAACGTCAGGCTCGTGGCCGCGCCGAGTGCCGCACCCGACGAGACGCCGACCACCGCCGCATCGGCCAGCGGATTGCCGAAGATCGCCTGCATCAGCACGCCCGACACCGCGAGCGCGGCCCCGACGAGCAGGCCCATCACGATGCGCGGCAGCCGGATGTCGAGCAGCACGCCCGTTGCGGTGGGTGCTTCCGGCGCCCAGGTCGTGTTGATGCCGACCGCGCGGAGCAGGATGCCCACCACCTCGGTCGGCGAGACGGCGAACTGGCCCGCACCGAGCGAGACGACGATCGTCACGACGAGTGCGCCGACCAGGGCGATCGTCATGATCAGGAATCGCAGGCGGCGGTTGGTGGAGGGCGTCGGCAGCACCACCTCCGTGCCGGCGCTCTCTGCGCCGGCGCTGGTCGAGGTCACCGCGTCGCGCCCGGTGATGCCGCGATGGGGGTGGGGGAGTCGGCCGGGGCGTAGACGGCGCGAGCGAGGGCGCGGATGATCTGGGCGCTGCGCGGGCCGAAGCTGAGGATCTCGGTGTCGGCCATGTCGACGACCCGGCGGTGCTGACCGGCGGGAGTCTGGGCGAGCGCCGGAATGCGCTCGATGAGGCCATCGATTCCGCCGACCGAGGCGAGACCGCCCGTCATCATCACGAGCACATCGGGCTGTGCCGCGACCAGGGCCTCGGCCGTCATGGGCTTCATGCCCTCCCAGCCGATCTCGGCGGCGACGTCTATGCCGCCCACGGCATCGATGAGCGAGTCGGCCCCCGAATCGCGTCCGAAGATGTAGTAGATGTTCGCGTTCCCACGGACATAGAGGAACATCATCCGCGCACGGTTGCCCGTTTCGGTCGGCGCGATGGCCGCGATCTCGGCCCGGGCTTCGTCGACCTCGGTGGAGAGGCGCGCTGCCAGGGCCGCACCTCGCGAGGGCACACCGAGGGCTGCCGCGATCTCGGTCACGAGGTCGTCGACGGTGTCGACGCGACGCTCGGACGAGACGACGACCACGGGGATGCCCGCCTCGCGCAACTGCTGGCGAACCTCTTTCGGGCCGATCGACGTGTCGGTCAGCACGATGCTGGGAGCCAACTCGAGGATCGCCTCGGCGTTCAGGGTGTGCCCGCTCTTCGTCACGACGGGCAGGCCTTCCGTGCCCGCGAACCCCGTCGACAGGTCGCGCCCGACGACATTTCCACCGAGTCCGAGGCCGAAGACGGTCGCCGCGATCGTGCCCGAGATGTCGATGGGCAGGATGCGGCCGACGTCGGTGATCTGGACCTCGCGCCCCTCGGCGTCCGTGACGGTCACCGGGAGCTCGGGCGCCGTCGCATCCTCGATCGGCACCACGCCGCGGGTCGAGAGGCAGGCGGTGGACCCTCCCGTGGTCGTGCGGACGTCCTCGGTGAGGTTCAGTGAGGAAAGAGGGGCGTCGGCGTGGACGCAGGTGTCGGATGCCTCGGCCCCGACGACCGCGCACCCCGATAGGCCGGCGACGGCGGCGACGAGCAGGAGGGAGATGAAGCGTCGCATTAGGCAAGGCTAACCTAAATCTTGACGAAACCTGAGTCGATCCTCTACCGTCGGAACCGCATCGAGTTAGCTAAGCCTAACCTCACGCATCCCGACCATCCGGCATCGCCGGCGATCTCGTTCCTCACCGATCGAGCGCCGCTTTGCGTGTCTTTCGGAGACCCATCATCGTGACCGCAGCACCGACGATCACCCCTGTACGCAGCCCCTTCGCGGCGTTCCTCACGATCCTGCTGATCGCGGCCGGCGCCTTCGCGGCCGTTCCCGCACGCGCCATGGACGGTGCGTCGATCTCGGGAACGGTGACCGCCGCATCCGAACAGGCGGGCCTGGCTGTGGCGGTCGAGGCATCCGGCCTCGGCACGGCGACGCAGGCCTATGCGGCACTCATCGTGAAGGGAACGGAATCCGGCATCAGCGGCAGCGGGGGATACGCCGCGTTCGCCATGCCGTTCCCGTCGATCGTCGACGGTGCCACGTCGTTCGCACTGACGGCGGAACCCGGCTCGCTCGATCGGAGCCAGACGTACGAGGTGCTGATCTGGCAGGTGCATTCGCCGGCGAACTCGTCGACGATCTATGCCCGCGCCGACGTGGCGATAACCGAGACGCAGTGGGATGCGGTCTTCCCGCCCACCGAGCCCGAGCCCGAGCCGTCGACCGAGCCCACCGACCAGCCCTCGACCGAGCCCACTGATGAGCCCACGACCGAGCCCACCACCGAGCCGACAGAGCCTCCGGCATCCACTCCCCAGCTCGCTGTCTTCCTGGCCGACGGTGTCACGCCCGTCGGCGACACGACCGTGCGCGCGGGCGACTCCCTCGTCGTGCGCGGCACGGGCTACGACCCGACGGCGAACGTCGGCGGTCGCGGTGCGCCGATCCCGAGCACGCTGCCGCAGGGCACGTACGTCGTGTTCGGCCACTTCGCCGAGTCCTGGCAGCCGTCGCAGGGCGCCGCGAGCAGCACGCGCAAGGTCGGATCGCAGAAGTGGGCGCTCGCCGAAGAGGTCCTGAACCAGGTTCCGAGCAACTACCAGGGCGCCATCCGCGCCCAGTGGACGCCGATCGCCGCGGATGGATCGTTCGAGACCACGCTGACCGTCACCCGCCCGAGCGCGCTCGCGGACGGCGGGCGATACGGGGTCTACACCTACGGCGCGGGCGGCGTGACGAACGCGGCTCAGGAGCGCGAGGTCATCGTCGACGTGATGCCCGCGCCCGCGCTCACGGTCTACCTCGCCGACGGGGTGACCCCGCTCGGCGACAACGCCGTCGATTTCGGCGACACCCTCGTCGTCGCGGGAACCGGATACGACCCCGCCGCGAACGTCGGCGGGCGTGGCGTACCGATCCCGAGCACGCTGCCGCAGGGCACGTACGTCGTGTTCGGTAGTTTCGCGGAACAGTGGCGTCCGTCCGAGGGTGCCCCGAGCGCATCGCGCAAGGCGACCTCGCAGAAGTGGGCGCTCGCCGAGAGCGTGCTCGACCAGGTGCCGAGCGCGTACCAGTCGCTCATCCGTGCGCAGTGGGCGCCCATCGGTGCGGATGGCTCGTTCCGCACGACCGTCACGGTGACCGAGTCCGCGACCCCGCCAGCGGGTGGAACGTACGGTGTGTACACCTACGCGGCGGGCGGCGTCACGAACGCCGCACAAGAGCTGAGCGTGCCGGTGACCCTGACACCGCCCCCATCACTCGACGTCTCCGTGCCCGTCGCCACGCAGGCCGAGGGTGCCTCGGTCCGTGTCGTCGGCTCGGACTTCGGGGACATCACCGGTGCCTACGCGGCCGTGATCGAGAAGGGCACGGAGGGCGCCCTCACGAGTGGCGGCGGGTACGTCGCGTTCGGCTACTGGATGACGCCGGGCGCGATAACCGGCGGTGCGTTCGACAAGACCCTCGTCGCCCCGACCGACAAGCTCGACCGCACCAAGCAATACGAGGTCATCGTCTGGCGCGGTCACAGCAACCCGACCGCCGAGACGATCTACGCGCGAGCGGATGTGCCGATCTCGTCGACGCAGTGGGACATCCTGTTCCCCGGCACGGTGCCCGAGGTGCCCGAACAGCCCGAGGTCCCGCCGACACCGGTCGATCCCGCCGCTCCGGCCCCATCCGTCGCGGGCGGTTCGCTGCGCTGGGGTATCTCGGCGTCGTTCGCGGACTATGTCACGGGGACCATCGCGCACGGCAGCATCACCGTCTCGGGCGGCGCGACCCGCTCGGGTGGTCTCTTCCAGTTCGGCCAGGCTTCCGGCTCGACCTACGACCGCACCACGGGTGTCGGCACCGTGATGTACACCGGCGGCGTGCGGTTCACGGGCCACGGCGGTCTGCTCGACCTGTCGATCGCCAACCCCGAGTTCCGGTTCGCCTCGCCGGCATCCGCTCAGCTCTGGGTCATGAGTAACGGCTCGCGCATGCAGCTCGCCACGGTCAGCGTCGGCGTCGCGGCACGCAGCGTCGACGGGGGAGCGGTGACCTTCAGCGGAGCCCCGGTGGTGCTGACGCCCGCGGGCAGCGCCCTGTTCCAGGGCCGGTACGGCAATCTCGACCCGATCACCCTTACGATCGGCGCGCAAGCCGCGGCACCGTCGGGTTCCTCGGGCACCGTCGCGGCGGCGAAGGTCAGCACCGCGGTGACACGCACCATCCCACCCACGCCCCCGGCGACGACCGGCATCGTGCTCGACCCCGGGTCGCTCGCGGCGCTCTCCACGGGCGCACCCGTCACGATCCGGGTCGATGGCTTCCGCGCGGGCGAGACCGGCATCGCCGTCGTGGTCTACTCGACGCCGACCGTGCTGGCGACCGACCTGGTGGCGGACGCATCCGGTGTCGTGACCTGGACCGGCTCGCTCCCGGCAACGCTCGCCGACGGCGATCACACCCTCACGTTCCAGGGATCGGTCTCGCGTGGTGTGACCTTCACGCTGGCGCGTGCCGCGGCGGTCGGTGCGTGTGTCGTGGACGGTGCGTCGATGCGGTGGGGCTTCAAGGAGTCCTTCCGCACCTACATCGAGGGCATCGCGGGCGGTGGTTGGGAACTCGCGGGCGTCGCCTACGAGTACCCCGATTTCGTCTGGACGGGCGGATCGGGATCGATCGACACGTCGGATGCGCTCGCGGGAGTCGTCGACTTCGGCGGCACGATTCGATTCACGGGCCATGACGGCGCGCTGGACACGACGCTCAGCGCCGCGCGCATCGAGTTCGCGGGCGACGTCGGCTACGTCGTCTTCGACATCACGGGCACGACCCAGTCCGGTGCGTCCATTGCGATGACGGGCGTGCGTTTCGCAGAATTCGCCGTGCCGACGCATGCCGTGGGCCCGGACGCGATCACGCTCGATGCCGTTGCGGTGACATTGACCTCCGCCGGCGCAACCGCATTCGGCAGCTACCCCGCGGGCGAGCGGCTCGACCCGCTCACGCTCGAGGTCCCGTTGCCCGCCGCTTGTGGTGTCGCGGCCGCTGTCGTCCCGGTCGATGGCGACGAGCCGCTCGCCGCGCCCGACACGGATGCCGCGGGCACCACCGATCCGCTGCCCGTCTGGCCGTGGATCGCCGGGGGAGTGGGGTTGGCGCTGATCGCCGCCATCGGCGTCGCGATCATCGTCCGGCGTCGCCACGCGGCCGAAGCGACGATGACGGCAGCGGGCTCCGGCGACCCGGCCGGCCCGACCGTGTAGGTGCGACAATGGAGGGGTGAGCAACGAAATCGTCGAGGGACGCGTGCGTCGGGCCCCCAAGTACGGCGTCTTCCTGACGGTGGGCGCATCGCTCGGAGTCCTGGTCGCACTCATCCTCACGTTTGCGACGGGTGAAGAGACGACGAGCCCCTTGACCGATGTCACGTACTCGTCGATGCAGGTCTTCGGATTCCTCGCCCTCATCGGCATCGCCGTCGGCCTCGCCGTCGGGGGCTTCGTGGCCCTGCTGTTCGACCGTGTCTCGCGTCGCCGGGCGCGCACCGTGAGCTTCGACCACGAGACCGTCGCCGACTGACGTCCGCTCGCGCGGCACTCTGCGCCCGTTCGACCTCCGGTTTCCAGATGGGAGAACTCTCATCTTCTCGTCGCGATTTCGGCGTGATTTGGGTGCTTTTCGGGGTTCGGATGTCGGCGATCGTCCGTAGAGTTTCGAACATGCATTCGAACAGCTTCGCTCCCGCCGACACCGTGGGCGTCGATATGGCCGACGTCGATGTTGCCGCGCGGGATCTCGCGGTGCGGTTTGCGGAGGCGTCGCGGGTGGTGGCGCGGGCGCAGGCTGTGCAGGCGCGCGTGTTGGCGGATGCGGCGGATCTGGGGATGCGTCGGGTCGCGGAACTCGCATCCTCGTCGTCGCGTGAGGCGGAGTTGCCGGTGCGAGCGTTGGCGGCGGAGTTGGGTGTTGCGGCGAACATGTCGGATCGGACGGTGCAGCGCCGCATGAACGACGCGGCCGTGTTGGCCGAGGCGTTCCCCGCGACGTTCGATGCCTGGGACGAAGGGCGGGTGAGTGCGGGGCATGTTGCGGTGATCATGGAACACGGACTGCCCCTGACCGATGTGGAGGCGCGGGCGGAGTTCGAGGCTGCGGCGTTGGCCCGGGCGGAGGGGACGACGCCGGGGCGGCTCGGGTCGACGTTGGCGCGATTGGCAGAGTCTCTGCAGCCCCGGACGTTGACGGAACGCCATCAAGAAGCACGAGCCTCGCGAGGCGCGTGTGTGCGGGACATCGGCGACGGGATGGCGGAATTCATCTCAACCCAGCCGGCCGTATTGGCGCATGCGATGCACGACCGGATCACTCAGCAAGCCCACGCGATCAAGAAAGCCGATCCGACAGACACCCGTACCGTGGATCAGATTCGTGCGGACCTCGTCGCCGACATGCTCCTCACCACCACCCCTTGCGTGGAAACGGATGCCGGTCTCTCCGACGGCGTCGGCGGACTGGGCGCGATTCGCGGGATCGTCAACGTCACGGTCCCCGCTCTCGCGTTGGCGGGTGTGACGGACGAGCCCGCTGAGTTGGTCGGGCGTTGTCCGATCGACCCCGCCACGGCCCGCGCCCTCGCCGGCCACGCGACCGGGTGGGATCGCGTCCTCGCGGATCCGATCACGGGTTGTGTTCTCGCGGTCGATAGGTACACGCCGTCTGCGGATATGAAGCGGTTCCTGCGGGCGAGGGATCAGCACTGCCGGTTCCCCGGATGTCGGCAACCCGCACACCGGTGCGACCGGGACCACACCCTCGACTACGCATTGGGCGGCGAGACCAGCACCTGCAATCTGGCTTGTCTCTGCAAACGACACCACACCCTGAAGGGCGAAACAGCCTGGACGGTTCGCCAACTCGGCGGTGGAGTACTGGAGTGGACGTCCCCGGGTGGTCACGTCTACATCGACAAACCACCCTCGGCAATCCGCTTCACTCCGAACACGGATCCACCGCCGTTCTGAGGCAGCGTTTATGCGAGCTCGGCGATGATCGGATGGATCGCCGCGTCGAATGCGACGACGTCGCTGCGCAGCCCGTCCGTGACCGCGATCGTGAGCGACCCGATCCACCACACGCCACGCTGGGTGAGCGGTAGCACCTGCACGTTGAGTTCGAAGGCGTGTGCCCTGCGCCCGACCTCTCGTTCGTGTTGCGCGATCGCCCCGGCATAGGCGCGGTACGAGACACCGGCCTTGCCGAGGGCGTTGCCCGCGTGGCGATCGTGTGCGGCTCGCGCGAACGCCACGGCACTCGTATGGGGAGCGATGGCCTCGCGCAGGTCGTCGAAGCCCTCGACGGGGAGCGCGACATAGGTCTCGAACCCGTCGACCAGGTCGAGGGGGCTCGAGGCGGGGTGTGCCTGGGGTTCGACGGTCATCGCCCAGTATTCGCGCCACTGCCGTTCGAGGCGGGACTGCTCCTGCTCGTCGCGTAGGGACTCGTTCGACGGCAGACCGCGCAGGGGAGGCAGTTCGTCCGGCCATCGCACGCCCACGAGCTGACGCAGCGCAAGGGCCAGGATGACCGCGATGTTCGCGTCCTCGCGGATCACCCACTCCGGACCGGCGGCGCTGGGCATGCCGTCATTGTAGGTGGCGCCACCCGTGCGCGCCGAGCGCCGGAGCCACGACGGGCCCCGATCGAATCCGGCACCTCGGGCGGGCCGGTAGGCTGTGCGGGTGGCCTCAGCCTCGCTCAACCCATACGCCGCCGCAGGAGTAGACACCGCGGCCGGCGACCTCGCCGTAGAACTCATGAAGTCGGCGGTGCGTGCGACGCACGGTCCCGAAGTCCTCGGGGGTGTCGGTGGCTTCGCCGGCCTCTTCGACGCGCGCGCTCTTCGTGACTTCGATCATCCGCTTCTCGCGACGAGCACGGATGGCGTGGGCACGAAGATCGCGATCGCCCGCGCGATCGACAAACACGACACGGTCGGCATCGATCTGGTCGGCATGATCGTCGACGACATCGTCGTGGTCGGCGCCCGGCCGCTGTTCATGACGGATTACATCGCGTGCGGCAAGGTCGTGCCGGCGCGCATCGCGGACATCGTCGCGGGCATTGCGCGCGGCTGCGCCGAGACGGGCACGGCCCTCGTCGGCGGCGAGACCGCCGAGCACCCCGGTCTGCTCGCCGATGACGACTACGACATCGCCGGAGCGGCGACGGGTGTCGTCGAGGCGGCGGATGTCCTCGGTCACGAGCGGATCGTCCCGGGTGATGTCGTGCTGGCCCTGGCCTCGAGCGGTCTGCACTCGAACGGCTTCTCGCTGGTTCGCCGGATCGTCAGCGACCGTGGGATCGGATACACCGACCGTGCCGACGAACTCGGTGTCGCGACATCCTGGGGCGAGGCACTCCTCGAACCCACTCGGCTCTACACGACCCCCCTCCTCCGCCTCGTCGACGATCTGCGACCCGGTGCCGGGGTCCACGCCCTGAGCCATGTCACGGGCGGCGGGATCGCGGCCAACCTCGCTCGGGTTCTCCCCCGGGGAACCTGGGTGGACGTCGACCGTGCGACCTGGTCGCCGTCTCCGGTCTTCCGCGTGCTGGCCGACGCGGGACACATCACGCTGGAGCAGACCGAGGGCACGTGGAACCTCGGCATCGGATTCCTCGCGGTCGTCGCGGCCGACCAGGCCGACGCCGCGGTGGCCGCGCTCGGTCGCGACGGGATCGCCGCCTGGCCCGTGGGCGTCGTGCGCGGCGATGCGCTGCCCGAGGGAGATTTCGAACAGGGGGCGAAGGGGGTCGACGGCGGCGCCGTGCGGCTCGTCGGTTCCTACGCGGATGGAGCGAACTAACCCCCATGTGCGGCATCGTCGGAATGGTCGGCCAGGGGCCGGTCAACCAGGAGATCTATGACTCCCTGCTGCTTCTGCAGCACCGCGGCCAGGACTCGACGGGCATCGCCACGGCCGAGCCGAACGGGATCTTCCACCTCGCGAAGGCGCGCGGGCAGGTGCGCGAGGCGTTCCGCACCCGTGACATGCGTGCGCTGCTCGGCACGATCGGGCTCGGTCACGTCCGCTACGCCACGAAGGGCACGGCGGGCAACGAAGAAGAGGCGCAGCCGTTCTACGTCAACGCCCCGTACGGCATCGTGCTGGTGCACAACGGCAACCTGACGAACACGCGTGAGCTCACGCAAGAGTTGTTCTCGAAGGACCGGCGTCACCTCAACACGAGCTCGGACACCGAGCTCCTGGTCAACGTCCTCGCCAACGAGCTCCAGGCGTCGATCTCGGGCCTCGACCTCGACCCCGACCAGATCTTCCAGGCCGTCTCGCGCGTGCACGAGCGCGTCGAGGGGTCGTACGCGACGATCGCCCTGATCGCGGGCCACGGGCTGCTCGCCTTCCGTGATCCGTTCGGCATCCGTCCCCTCATCCTCGGCACGCGCAAGACCGCGGCAGGCGGGTACGAGTGGATGGTCGCGTCCGAGTCCCTCGTGCTCGAGAACGGGGACTACGACGTCGTCCGTGATGTCATGCCGGGCGAGGCCGTGTTCATCGACCTCGAGGGGCACCTCCACACGCGCCAGTGCGCGAAGGACACGCGGCTGGCACCGTGCTCTTTCGAGTACGTCTACCTCGCGCGTCCCGACTCGATCATGAACGGCATCTCGGTGTACGAGGCCCGCCTGCGCATGGGCGACCGTCTTGCCGACACGATCGCCAAGTACACCCCGACCGGGACGATCGATGTCGTCATGCCCATCCCGGACTCGTCGCGGCCCGCCGCCATGCAGGTCGCTCGCAAGCTCGGCATCGAGTATCGCGAGGGGTTCTACAAGAACCGCTACGTCGGGCGGACGTTCATCATGCCCGGGCAGGCGGTGCGCCGAAAGAGCGTGCGGCAGAAGCTCAACGCCATGTCGAGCGAGTTCAAGGGCAAGAACGTCCTGCTGATCGACGACTCGATCGTGCGCGGCACGACGAGCCAGCAGATCATCCAGATGGCACGGGATGCGGGTGCCAAGACCGTGACGTTCGCATCGGCCGCCCCGCCCGTGCGTTTTCCGCACGTCTACGGCATCAACATGCCGTCGCGTCAGGAGCTCGTCGCTCATGGCCGCACGATCCCCGAGATCGCGGAAGAGCTCGGCTGCGACTACCTCGTCTATCAAGAGGTCGAGGACCTCAAAGCCGCGATCCTCGAGGGTTCGGACGTCACGGACCTCGATATGAGCTGCTTCGATGGGCACTACGTAACCGGCACGGTCTCGGAGGAGTACCTGGCGTGGGTCGAGGGGTCCCAGACGTCCTGACCGTCGGGCTGTTACGCCGACGTCGCCGGCCCGGGGTACGATCGCGCGCATGGCCTTCATCGAGGCGAGGGATCTCGTCAAGACCTATCAGCCCAAGGGCGCTCCCACCGTGCGGGCGCTCGACGGCCTCGACCTGACGGTTCCCGAGGGAACCGTCACCGCGCTGCTCGGGCCCAACGGCGCAGGCAAGACCACAACGGTGAAGGTCCTCACGACGCTGATCAAGCCCGACTCCGGATCGGCGCACATCAACGGAATCGACGTCCTCGCCGATCCCCAGGCCGTTCGACGCATGAGCGGGGCCAGCGGCCAGTATGCCGCGGTGGATGAGAACCTGACCGGTTTCGAGAACCTGCTCATGGTCGGTCTGCTGTATCACCTCGGCCGCAAGCGCGCGGCCGAGCGCGCGCATGAGCTCATCGAGCTGTTCGATCTGGTCGACGCGCAGAACCGCCCGGTGAAGGGATTCTCGGGCGGAATGCGGCGCCGGATCGACCTCGCGGGCGCCCTCGTGATCAATCCGCCCGTCCTCTTCCTGGACGAGCCGACCACGGGGCTCGATCCGCGGAGCCGGCTGGCGCTGTGGGACATCATCGAGTCGCTCGTGGCGGGCGGCACGACGGTGTTGCTGACCACGCAGTACCTCGAAGAGGCGGACCGCCTCGCCGATTCGATCTCGATCATCGACAACGGGCGGGTGATCGCCGAGGGTACGGCCGACGAGCTGAAGTCATCCGTGGGAGGGCAGCGCGTGGCGATCAGCTTCGCTCAAGAGGCGGATGCGCCCGCGGTCGAGCGGATTCTGCAGCGTCACGGCACCGGTACCGTCGTGTCCGATGGGGGACGCACGCTGGTCGTCCCCGTCGCCGACGGCGCGGACGCGCTGGGCAGCATCATGGCGGAAGTGGCTGCGGCCGGTATCGAATTGCACGACGCGGGGATGCGGCGACCGACCCTCGACGACGTCTTCCTGCAGCTCACCGGCCACGCGGCCGAGGCGACGTCAGACGAGGAGGCGGTGGCATGACGACGATCCCCCCGGGTGGGTCGGCCTCCCGCACGTCCACCGCGGCACTCCAGCCGCTTCCCGGCAGCGCGATCAGCCGGTTCTTCTCCGACGGCTACGTCGCGACGTGGCGGAACATCAAGAAGATCGTGCGCGTGCCCGACATCCTGGTGTTCACGCTCATCCAGCCCATCATGTTCGTGCTGCTGTTCACCTTCGTGTTCGGCTCGTCGATCGACATCCCCGGCGAGAGCTACACGTCGTTCCTGATGGCGGGAATCTTCGCGCAGACGATCGTGTTCGGCTCGACCTACTCCGGCTCGGCCATGGCGCAGGATCTGAAGGACGGGATCATCGACCGATTCCGCACGCTGCCGATGAACGGGTCCGCGGTCCTGATCGGGCGAACGGTGGGTGACCTCGTCATCAACGTGCTCTCGCTCGTGGTGATGATGCTGACCGGGTTGCTGGTCGGTTGGCGCGTCGAGTCGTCGGTCGTGGGCTTCGTGGCGGGCGTCGGACTGCTCATCCTGTTCTCGTACGCGTTCTCGTGGGTGATGAGCTTCCTCGGACTCTCGGTACGGAGCCCCGAGGTCATCAACAACGCCTCGTTCCTCATCCTCTTCCCGCTCACGTTCATCTCGAACGCATTCGTGCCGAGCGAGAATCTGCCGGGTCCCCTCCGCGTCTTCGCGGAATGGAACCCCGTGTCCGCGCTGGTGCAGGCGGCCCGTGTGCTCTTCGGCAACGTTCCCGAGAACTCCCCGACGGCCGACGCATGGCCGTTGCAGCACCCGGTGATCTATGTGCTGATCTTCGCCGTGGTCATGCTTGCCGTGTTCGTGCCGCTATCCGTGCGGAAGTTCGCGACGCTCAGCCGCTGATCGCACCGGCTGCCCTGGCGTGGAGCTCGCTGAGGGGGAGGGCTAGGCCTTCTCGTCCTCGTACTCGTCTGCCCACTTGTCGACGTACAGGTCGTCGTTCGTGTGCCCGAGCTCGCGTTCGAGCGCGGTGTAGTTGACCGACGGGCTGTAAGACTTGAGCTCGCGAGCGATCTTTGTGTGTTTCGCCTTCTGACGGCCACGACCCATGCGAGACCCCCTCACGACTAGAGCGGCGGACATGTCTGAGGTGCCCGAAGCATTCACGAGACCGGCTCGAGGCCGGTAAGAGTAGCATTCAGAATAGCACGGGCGCACGAGGGCAAGCCGGGGGCGCCACCACCGTGAGGGAGTAGCGATGACCGATATGAGCCCGGAATCCCCGAGCGGCGACACGGGCGGAGCGCGTGATACCGCCCTCCACGGGGCGGTCATCGTCGCCGTGGTGCCCGGTCAATCCGCGCGAGTGATGCGCGAGGGGGCCCACTTCGCCCGCCTCATGCAGGCGCCGCTCGTGATCGTGCACGTCGACATGACGCGGTTCGTCACGTACGAGGACCCGGATGGCTACGTCCACTCGGCACCCATCGACATCGATGTCGCGCCCGGGGGCGCAGAGCTCGAAGCAGTGCGTCAGGCCGCGCACGATGCCCTCGATGCACAGGGCGTGGCGTGGGAGTTGCGTCAGCTCGTCGGTGACCCCGCGATCGCGTTGAAGGGCCTGGCCGAACGTCTCGACGCCAAGCTGCTCGTCGTCGGCACCCGCGACCGGGGAATCGGCGAATCGATCCGCGAGTTCTTCACGGGATCGGTGGCCGCGCGCCTGGCCCATCGCCAGCATCGCCCGATCCTCGTCGTGCCGCTCGGCACGGCGGCGGCCGACGACGAGGACCTTTGGCCCCAGGACTGAGAACGGGGCGGTCAATTCGGCCGCCCCGTCACTCGTTCCTGTTCTGCGTCAGTTGGCGTCGATCACCGCAGCGCGGACCGCAGCTCGCGCATGGCGTTCTCGACGTTCGTCGCGAGATCGTCGACGACGGATGTCTCGAGCACGCCGCCGCGTGCCACGTGCGTGCGCAACTCGGCGCGGAGGCGACCGCGGAAGTCGTTCACGATCGCATCGGCGCGGTGCAGCTCTTCGCGGCTGCGGGTTCGCGGGTCTTCCGAACGCGGGGTCGCGGTGTCCGCCTTGAGTTCTTCGCGAGCCGATGCCGCGAGGTCCGCGCGAAGGCTCTTCATCGCCTCGCGTACGCTCCCGCGCACCTCGTCCGCGATGAGGCGGACGGAGTCGGCGAGGCCTGCCTCGATGCCCTCGAGGTCGCCCGCGCGGGATGCCACCTCGGCGCGTCCGGCCGGCGTGATCTCGTAGATCGTCTTGCGACCGTCGATGCTCTTGGTCACGAGCCCCTCCTCTTCGAGCTTCGCGAGCCGCGGATAGATCGTGCCCGCGCTCGGGGTGTAGGTGCCGCCGGTGCGGTCCGAGAGTGCCTGAATGATGTCGTAGCCATGCCGAGGTGCCTCGTCGAGGAGGTTGAGCAGGTAGAGGCGCAGGTCGCCGTGGGAGAAGACGGGACTCATAGCGCGTCCTGGGAACCGTGGTCGGATTCGTTCTGGTCTGCGCTGCCGGCGTCGGTGACGGGTGCGGCGTCCATCGGGGGCCGCCGTAGAACGGTGACGTCGCCGGACACCGTGTTGGTGCGGATGTCGGCGAAGGTCCCGCTGAGTTCGCCGGTCGAACCGGTGAAGTTGGTGGGACCGGACCCCGACCGCACGACGCCGTCCACCTGTACGCGTCCGCTGACGCTCCGCGCGACGTAGTTGGCGGCCAATGCCTGGTCGAGCCGAACGGTCGCGTTGCCGTTGACCGTGTTGAGGCTGATCTGGTTGACGGCGCCCGTCGTGTCCAGCATGACGCTGCCCGAAACGGTGTCCACGGTGGCCTTGCGCAGACTGCCGGTGGCCGCGACGTCGCCCGACACGCTGTTCGCGCTGAGGGCACCGACGAGTCGGTGTGCCTGCACGTCGCCCGAGACGGCGTTGACCTGCAGGTCGCCGGTGAGCCCGTCGACGATGATGTCGCCCGAGACCGTGTTCAGCCGGACGTCGTTCTCGAGGCCCGCCACGAGCGCGCTCGCGGAGACGACGCCGAGATTCAGGGCGATGTTGCGTGGTACGGCGACGCTGATCTCGGCCTTGGGCCCGCCGGTCCCGAAGTTGCGGAAGACCTCGAGGAAGTTGTCCCACCGCAGCTGCGGGTGATCGATCTCGATGGTGTCGCCCGTCGCTTCGATACGCAGATCCTTGATCGTGACGGCGTGGACCTCGATGCGGATTCCGGGCTCGTCGTGGGCGATGACGTCGATCTGGCCACCCACCAGGCCTACCTTCAGCTTGCGGACGGACTCGATGTCGATCACGCGCGATTCGCCCGGGTGGACGATCCACTTTTCCAATGTCATGGCACGCTCCTTGAGATTCGAAGACACGATATATCGTGAGTACAGAATAACACGATATATCGTGAGTACAAGGGTGTCGTCGGGAGAAGACGAACCGGTTTGACATTGACGCAGCGTCAACGCCTAGCGTGGCTTCTCGAAGGGGGAGCGACATGGAATGGACGATCCAGGAGGTGGCGCGGAGCGCCGGGACGACGAGCCGTGCACTGCGTCACTACGACGCGATCGGGCTGCTGCATCCGATCCGCGCCGCATCCGGTGGACAGCGGATCTACGACAGTGCCGGCCTCTTGCGCCTGCAACGGATCCTTCTGCTGCGCGGCCTGGGAGTCGGTCTGTCGCGCATCGCCCGCATCCTCGACGAGACGGCGGCCGCCGACGAAGCAGATGCCCTCGCCGAGCACGCTGCGGCCCTGCGCGAAGAGCGCGAGCGGCTGACGCGACAGATCACGGCCGTCGAGAAGACGATCGCGGCATTGAGAGGGGGTGAAGAATTGATGATGGACACGATGTTCGATGGATTCGACCACACCGCGTACCGCGACGAGGTCGAGACCCGTTGGGGAGCGGAGGCCTATTCCCGCAACGACGCCTGGTGGCGCGGCATGTCGGCCGACGACAGGTCAGCGTGGCAACAGCGCGCCGCGGACCTCGCGCGTGACTGGATCCGTGCCGCCGAAAGCGGCGTCGCGGCAGACTCTCCGATCGCCCTGGGTATGGCCCGTCGTCACGTCGAGTGGCTCGCGGGCATGCCGGGGACGCCGTCGGGTGCCGACATGCGTGCGTACGTCACGGGTCTCGCCGACATGTACGTCGCCGATCCGCGGTTCGGCGCAAACTACGCCACGGCGGACGGAGGAACGGCGGGAGCGGAGTTCGTTCGCGACGCGCTGCACACTTACGTGGGGCGCGAGCTGTAGCCGCAAGAGCGGATCCCGAAAAGACGGATGCCGCGGTCCAGCACGATAGCTGGACCGCGGCATCCGCGGCGGAAGGCCTACGCGCGCACCCGAAACGCGCGCGGCCGGACATCTCTAGACCTTGCTTCGACCCGTGATGAGGCGGAGCAGGAACATGATCAAGGCGATCACGGCGAGCACGATGGCGACCCAGATCAGCCAGTTGGCTGCAGACCAGATGCCGCCGGTGATGGCCAGCACGACCGCGATGATGATGATGATGAGGGCTGCGAGGTTCATGGTGAGGCTCCTTTGTGTTTCGTCCGCTCGGTCGTGCGCCGGGCTCATGCCTCGGCGGACGCACGCGGACGGTGTGCGGGTGGCACTGACAGCAGACGCTATGCGGGTCCCGGAGAGCGTGCGAGGGGGTTGACGGGCCTGCACGGACGGTGCTAATCGCGACGCGGGCACAGTGATACGTGCGACGAGCATGTGCGCGTGGGGTCCGCGCATGGCTGTCCCGGGTCGAGTCCGGATGCCGGGTGTCAAGTCCTCCCTCGAGGGGCGCCGAAGGCGCTAGGTTTCGACGGGATCGCACGTCGCGGTCGGGGACGGGGGAGTGCGGGGCGATGACGGCTGCACGAGCAGGGAGTTCTGGCGCACGCCGCCTCGTCCGGGTCCGCCCCCTCGAAGACCCCGGTCTGCGACGCATCCGGTCCGGATCCGGATTCCGATACGCCGACCACCGCGGCAAGCCGGCATCTGCACGTGACGTCGCACGCATCGAAGCTCTGGTGATCCCGCCCGCGTGGCGGGACGTCTGGATCGCCCGTGAGGCTCGGGGACACATCCAGGCCGTCGGCACGGACGATGCGGGTCGACGACAGTACCTGTATCACTCCGCATGGAGCTCCACGCGCGACCGCGGCAAGTTCGCGCGGGCGTTGCAGCTAGCCGAGGTGATCCCCCGGGCTCGAGCGCGAGTCACGACGGCCTTGCGCCGAGAGCAGCTCGACCGCGAGCGGGTGCTCGGCGCGGCGTTCCGGTTGCTCGATCAGGCTGCGCCCCGCGTCGGGTCCGCCCGCTACCTGAAAGCGAACGGCAGCCGGGGCCTGACCACGCTGATCCGCAGGGATGCGACGGTCGAGGGAACCGTGGTCACCCTCTCGTTCCCCGCCAAGAGCGGCAAGCGGGCGCTGATCGACGTCGACGATGCGGATCTCGCCCTCGTCATCACGCAGCTCGTCGCCGGTCGACCGCGTTCGCCCCTGCTCGCGTACGAGCGGGGCCGACGGCGTGTCGCGCTCACGTCGCGTGACGTCAATGCGCACGTGCGCGCGCTCACCGGCGGATCGTTCACGGCGAAGGATTTCCGGACGCTCCGTGGCACGATCCTCGCCGCGGAAGCGCTGGCGCGCATCGGGCCCGTTGCGACGAAGTCCGACCGCAAGCGGGCCGAGCAGCTGGCCGTTCGGGCCACGGCGGAGTCGTTGGGGAACACCCCCGCCGTGGCGCGCGGGAGCTACATCGATCCCCGCGTGTTCCGCGCCTACGAGAGGGGCCGGCTCCTGGATCTGAACGTGGCCGCCGAGACGGCCATTCGCGAGCTGCTCACGGGGTAGGAGGGCGCCGACGGATGCGATACTGATCAGGATACGTTCGCGTATCGTTCCCCGGACTCCGGCTCGGTGTCCGCGCCGTCTCACATCGAAGGCCGACCGTGTCGAATCTCGCCATTCTGAGCCTGAAGAACCGCGCGCTCATCGCCCTCATCACGATCGTGGCGGCTGTGTTCGGCGGGCTCGCGCTGACCAGCCTGAAGCAGGAGCTGATCCCGTCGATCGAGTTCCCGCAGCTCGCCATCGTCACGGCCTACCCGGGTGCCTCACCGGAAGTCGTGAACACGGATGTCTCGACGCCGATCGAGACGGCCATTCAGGGCATCGCGGGGCTCGAGTCGACGGTCGCGACGAGCACCACGAACGCGTCCATCATCTCGGCGTCGTTCACCTATGGCACGAACCTCGCGACGGCCGAGCAGAAGATCACCCAGGCGATCAACCGCATCGACGCTCAGCTGCCCGAGTCCGTCGAGCCGAACGTGATCTCCGCGAGCTTCGACGACTTCCCCGTCATCCAGCTCGCCGTCACCGGCTTCGATGACGCGCTGTCGATCCAGGCGCAGCTCGAGAAGAGCGTGATCCCGGATCTCGAGGATGTCGACGGCGTGAACGCCGCGCAGATCGTCGGGGGCATCGGTCAGAGGATCACCATCACGCCGGACAGGGCGTCGCTGGCGGCCGCCGGGTTCAGCCAGCAGGCCATCCGGGACGCCCTCGATCAGAACGGCGTGTTGTTTCCCGGCGGTCAGATAACCGAGGCCGACCAGTCGCTCACGGTGCAGACCGGTGCCAAGATCACGACCGTCGATGAACTCGCTGCACTGCCGCTCGTGCCGACGAGCGCCGATCAGTTCGGACCCGAGACGGTGACGATCGGGGATGTCGCCACCGTCGTGGAGGACACGGACCCGGTCACGTCGATCTCTCGCGTCGATGGAGAGCCGGCTCTGACGATCGCCATCACGAAGCTGCCCGCTGCCAACACCGTCGACGTGTCGCGCGGCGTGCTCGCGCTCCTGCCGGAGCTCGAGCGGAGCCTGGGAGGACCGACGTTCACGGTCGTGTTCGACCAGGCCCCGTACATCCAGCAGTCGATCGAGTCGCTCGCACAGGAGGGCCTGCTCGGGCTCGTCTTCGCGGTGCTCGTCATCCTGCTGTTCCTGCTGTCGGTGCGTTCGACGCTCGTCACGGCGATCTCGATTCCGACCAGCGTTCTCATCACGTTCATCGGGATCCAGGCGTTCGGGTACTCCCTCAACATCCTCACCCTGGGTGCGCTGACGATCGCGATCGGGCGGGTGGTCGATGACGCGATCGTCGTGATCGAGAACATCAAGCGCCATTACGTGGGCGACGCGGACAAGACCGCATCCATCCTGCTGGCCGTGCGTGAGGTCGCCGCGGCCATCACCGCGTCTACGCTCACGAGCGTCGCCGTCTTCCTGCCGATCGTCTTCGTCGGCGACGTCACCGGCGAGCTCTTCCGGCCGTTCGCGCTCACCGTCACGATCGCGATGCTCGCCTCGCTCTTCGTGGCGCTGACGATCGTGCCCGTGCTGGCCTACTGGTTCCTCCGCCCGGGCAAGCCGCTGGTCGACGCCGACGGTGCTGCCGTCGACCCCGAGTCACCGAGGGCACCGCACACGCGCCTGCAGAAGTCGTACCTGCCGATCCTCACCTGGACCCTCAAGCACTCGTGGATCACGCTGGCGCTGGCGCTCGTCGTGCTCGGCGGCACGGCCGCGGCGGCGCCGTTCATGAAGACGAACTTCCTCGGCGACTCCGGACAGAACACCTTCACCGTGACGCAGAATCTCGGCCCTGCGGCAAGCCTCGAAAGCGAGGACGCCGCCGCGGTGCGGGTGGAAGAGGTGCTCCTGGGCATCGATGGCATCGAGACCGTCCAGGTCTCGATCGGATCGAGCGGTTCGGCGCTTCGTGACGCATTCTCGGGCGGCGGCGCGGGTATCACCTACTCGATCACGACCGACTCGGACGCGGATCAGGTCGCGTTGCGTGAGCGTGTTCAGACGACGCTGGCCGATCTCGACGGTGCCGGCGAGATCGCGGTAGGCGGGTCCGGAGGAGGCTTCGGGTCGAGCGACATCGAGGTCGACGTGAGTGCCCCCGACCGCGCGACGCTCGAGCAGGCGACGGCGGACGTCGCTGACGCACTCGGTGGGCGCGACGGCATCGGTCAGGTGACCAGCAATCTGTCCGCATCGCTGCCGTACATCGCGGTCGTCGTCGATCGTGAAGCCGCTGCCGCCCGTGGCCTGTCCGAGGTCGCGGTGGGTGCGCTCGTCTCGGGCGCGATGCAGCCCCAGGCGATCGGGTCCATCGAGATCGATGACACGGCCCTGACCGTCTACCTCGCGGCATCCGTATCTCCCGCCAGCCTCGATGAGCTACGGGCGCTCGAGGTGCCGACGGCGACCGGCCCCGTTCGGCTGGACCAGATCGCCACCGTCGACGAGACGGACGGACCGACCTCGATCACGACCCAGCGCGGGCAGCGAACCGCGACGATCACCGTCACGCCCTCGACGGACAACCTGAACGCCGCCTCGGCGTCGGTCACCGAGGCCCTGGCGGACATCGACCTGCCGGTGGGTGCCGACGCCGAGGTGGGTGGGGTCGTATCGCAGCAGCAGGACGCCTTCACCCAGCTCGGCATCGCGCTGCTGGCCGCGATCCTGATCGTCTACATCATCATGGTCGCGACGTTCAAGTCGCTACGGCAGCCCCTGCTGCTGCTGGTATCTGTGCCATTCGCCGCCACGGGAGCTATCCTGCTGCAGATCGTGACCGGTGTTCCTCTCGGGGTCGCGTCGCTGATCGGCGTTCTGATGCTGATCGGCATCGTCGTGACGAACGCCATCGTGCTCGTCGATCTGGTCAATCAGTACCGCGAGAAGGGGCTGAGCGCATACGAGGCCACGATGGCGGGGTCCGCGCGACGGCTGCGCCCCATCCTGATGACAGCCCTGGCGACGATCTTCGCGCTCCTGCCGCTGGCGCTCGGCATCACGGGCCACGGAGGATTCATCTCGCAGCCGCTGGCGATCGTCGTCATCGGCGGGCTGGTCTCATCGACGGTGCTGACCCTGGTCGTGCTGCCGACGCTCTACAACCTGGTCGAGGGTGCTAGTGAGCGGCGAGACGCTCGCCGGGGCGGCGCCGCATCGTCTGATTCAGGGCCGCACGAGCCGGACCCCCGCGGAACGGACGGCGGACAGTCGACGCGCGAGACGGCCGAAGCGGGCTCACCGCTGCTCGGCGGGTATCCGGCGGCAGCGCCCGTGCAGCAGACCCGTCGGGTGCGCCGCGGCGAACACGACGGCTGACGAGGACGGGGCGGCGCGGGCGGCCCGTCGCGACGTCGCGGCGCGGGACGGATGCCGACACCGGCGCGGGAGTCGATACCTCAGCGGGCGGAAGCGCGATCGGCGAGTGCCGCGTCTCGACGCAGGTCGCGAAGACGGCGATCCAGCCGAACATCAGGCCGAAGGCGACGATCTCGAAGGCGGCGAGGTTGATCACGCCGAAGATGAAGACGGTCGCGCCCACCACGAGAATTGCCGCGATGGCGCCGGTTGCGCGCGTGAGGCGCGGGGGGAGGCCACGCAACAACCACGGCGTGAGGATGAGCAGTGCCGCGAACGACAGGGTCATTCCCGTGGCCGCGCGGTCGTGCAGGAACTGCTGCTGGTTCACCGGGATGAACCCCACCATCGCCATGTGAAAGCCCACGCACGCGACCAGGATCGCGAAGACGCGCGGTGCGCGGACGCTCCGCAGCCGTTCCTGGCGTCGGGCGTTGATCAGAACGCGACGGACACGGAACGAGAATGCGACGATCAGGGTGCCGGTCGCGATGAGTGTGCCGTTGAACATGTAGCCCGAGAAGGCGTGGAATGTTCCCAGCTGGCTGAAGTGCAGCTGCCACCAGTCCGGGTCGGGCGTCGTCAGGATCGACGTGAGCGACCCGAGGACCGTCAAGGACATGAGCATCCCGACCGCGTGGATCGTCTCGTTGCGCGACGCCGCCAGCGTGGCGACCAGCGAAACGATCGCGATGCTCACCCCCGCTGCGACCGTCGCCTGCAGCGCGGTGACGTGAGCGCCGCCCGTGAGGTTGTTCAACAGGATGAAGGCGAGGGCGACCAGCAGTCCCGATATGAGCGCCTGCGCCAGGCCCGCCGAAACCGCGTCGATCCGGTGGCTCCAGTGGCCGTCGTGCTGGCCCCGTGCGATCGATACCTCGGTGCGCCGCGTGTACGCGCGATACGCCAGGACCCCGCCCGTCGCGGCGGCCGCGAAGGCGGCAAGCATGCCCACCGACCAGTGGCCCCAGAGGGGTACGGTGGGGTCGCCAGGGGTCGCACCGAGCGTGAGCACCGTGGCGCCCACCGCGAGGATTGATGCGCGGAGGGCGCGCCAAGCGCGCAAGTTGGACGGGGCGATGTTGACGGAGGGTGTGACGAGACCGGGGGGTGTCACGTCCAGACCTTTCGGGGGGTGTCGGGATGCGTGGCTATTGCGAGGAGTATAGCGGGCTATCATTTCCGCCAGCGGCCATTTAGCCCCCTGGAGACCCGTACATGAGAGTTATCTCATGTACGGGTCAGTTCAATCCCCCAACTCAGCGACCAGGATTCGGCGTAGGCGAGCCATTTCAGGCCTCGTCCGGAGTTGAAAGCATCCGCGGGCGCGGTCATCGGCTCGATTGCCACCGCGAGCGACTGGCCCGGATAGCGGTCCGTGGTGAAGACCTGAGCGAAGTCGAACCCCGGCCCCTGCCACAGGACGAGCGATCGACCATCCGGAGCCGTCAGTGAGTGACGGATGAGTCCGTCGTCATCGCGGGCGAGTCCCGAATACGCGGTGTCGAGGGTGACGTCGCCGAGCCGTCGGCCCTCGCGCAGGTCGTTGCCCGGGCCCACCGGTTCTTCACCCGTCGGCACGAGCTGCTTGTCCACGACGAATCGATGGGTACCGGACGAGCGCAGGACGAGGTCGCGCGTAGGAACGCCGCCGATCATCAGGTAGGGGTGGGTTCCGACGGCGACCGGCGCGGCATCCTTCCCGACGTTCACGATCTCGTGCGTGACGGTGACACCTGTCTCGGCCAGTGCATACGTCACGCGGGTCGACAGGTGGAAGGGGTATCCCGTCTGCGGGTAGACATCGGCCTGGAGCGTCACCCGGTCCGCCTCGACCTCGATGGCCTGATAGGCGGCGAAGCGCAACAGGCCATGGGAGGCATTGTTGAGCGCGGGCTCCGTGATCGCGAGTCGGCGGGGCTTGCCGTCCTGCATCCAGGCGCCGTCACGAATCCGGTTCGGCCACGGCACGAGCACGACACCGGATGCCGCCGGAGAGGGTGCATCGGGCGGGTAGGGCGGAACGAGGTCGACGCCGCCCACCGTGAGACCCCGAAGCGCGGCACCGACCTGCGTGATGTGCGCGCCGACGCCGGTGTGCGCGTTGCGAAGGACGAACTGCGCTCCCGTGGGTCCCGTTCGCACGTCGCGTGCCTCTGAGGTGAATGTCACGGGTGGAGCCTCCTTCAGTCGACCGCGACCGGCCGAACATTCCCATGCTATTCAACCGTCGGCGCGCTCCCCGTCGCGTCGTACCCGGCTTCGTCCCAGCTCCGGACTGCCCCCGTGCGGTAGTGTTGTGCGGTCGGCTCTGGACACCGCGCGCTTGTGCGGATGGGTTTGTGAGTCCAAGGGGCCGATGGTGGGGGCGAATCCGCCCCGGCGACCATCACGTTGAATGGCCCCCGGCCGACGAGAGTCCGGGTAACTCCGACCGCGATCAGACGCAGATCTGACCGGCGCACTCTGGTGCGATCAGTGGAGTGCTGTTCTCACATGAGACAACCCAGAAGGACACCACCATGCCCAAGAACAAGAAGCCGGCCGGCGGCCGACCCGCCAAGAACTTCGAACCGCGTCGCGGCGAGAAGACCCCCTATCAGGACCGCAAGCGTCAGGGCGCGGCAACCGAAGCCCGCACGCAGAAGCCGGGAAGCCGCAGCGCTGGTCACCGTGGCTTCCGTGGTTCGTCTGAAGAGTCGGGCGCGCCCAAGGCCCGCTGGACCTCGGCGCAGCGCGCGGGTCGTGAAGAAGCCCGCGGCATCCGCACCCACGCGCAGGGCGACCGCCCGGCTCGTTCGTTCGAGGAGCGTCCGGCCCGTTCGTTCGACAACCGTCCCCTGCGCGATGGTGCGGAGCGTCCCGCGCGTCGTGAGTACGACAACGACCGGCCCGCCCGCCCCTACGGTGAGCGTCCGGCCCGTTCGTTCGACAACCGTCCCCCGCGCGATGGTGCGGAGCGTCCCACGCGTCGTGAGTACAACAACGACCGGCCGGCGCGCACCTACGGTGAGCGGCCCGCGCGTTCGTTCGATGAGCGCCCGGCACGGTCATTCGACGACCGCCCGAAGCGTTCGTTCGAGGGCCGTCCCCCGCGCGGTCGTGACGAGCGTCCCGCCCGTTCGTTCGACGAGCGTCCCGCGCGCTCGTACGACAACCGACCGTCGCGCGACGGCGCGGAGCGTCCCGCGCGTCGTGAGTACAACAACGATCGCCCGGCTCGGACGTATGGCGAGCGTCCCGCGCGGTCGTTCGACGACCGCCCCAAGCGTTCGTTCGACGACCGCCCGAAGCGCGAATACAACAGCGATCGCCCCCGTCGCGATGACCGCAACGGTGCACCCGCGGGCCGTTCCGACTGGTCGAAGAAGCCCGAGCGCACCGCATCGCACGAGCAGCACGTCGACGTCGTGCACGAGCGGCTGCAGGCCGAAGCCATCCAGGCGACGGATGTCGACGGCGTGAGCTTCGGCGATCTGGGACTGGGCGACAACATCGTCCGCGCCCTCGCCGATCTCGGTGCCGCCGCACCGTTCGCGATCCAGGCCGCGACCATCCCCGAGATCATCGCGGGCCGCGACATGCTCGCCCGCGGTCGCACGGGCTCGGGCAAGACGATCGCCTTCGGCGCTCCGATGGTCGAGAACGTGCTCCGCGGCCAGGCCGGCCAGCGACGCGAGTTCGGTCGCAAGCCGAAGGCGCTCATCCTCGCCCCGACCCGCGAACTCGCTCTGCAGATCGACCGCACGATCCAGCCGATCGCCCGCAGCGTCGGGCTCTTCACGACCCAGATCTACGGCGGCGTGCCCCAGGCGCGTCAGGTCGGTGCGCTCAAGAAGGGCGTCGACATCATCATCGGTACCCCCGGACGCATCGAAGATCTCATCAACCAGGGCCGCCTCGACCTGAGCGAGGTCCAGGTCGCGATCATCGACGAGGCCGACCACATGTGCGAGCTCGGGTTTCTCGAGCCCGTGCAGCGCATCCTGCGGGAGACATCCGACGGCTCGCAGAAGCTGCTCTTCTCGGCGACGCTGGACCGCGAGGTCTCGGCGCTCGTCGACGAGTTCCTCGTCGAGCCGGCCGTGCACGAGGTCGCCGGTGAAGACCAGGCCTCCAGCACGATCGAGCACCGCGTGCTCGTGATCGACCACCGCAACAAGGCCGAGATCCTCAGCCGCTTGGTCGACCGCGACGGCAAGACCCTGGTCTTCGCCCGCACCCGCGCGTTCGCCGAGATGCTCGCCGAGCAGTTCGCCGACGAGGGCATCCCGGCCGTCGCTCTGCACGGCGACCTCAACCAGCAGAAGCGCACGCGCAACCTCGAGCGTCTGACGTCGGGACGGGTCAACGTGCTCGTCGCGACGGATGTCGCGGCACGCGGCATCCACGTCGACGACATCGACCTGATCATCCAGGCCGACGCTCCCGACGAGTACAAGACGTACCTGCACCGCTCGGGCCGTACCGGTCGCGCGGGCAAGCAGGGGCGCGTCGTCACGCTGATCACGCGCCAGCGTCGTCGCAAGATGACCGAGATGCTCGAGCGCGCCGAGATCGTCGCACCGTTCCAGGACGCGGCGCCCGGCGACGACGTGATCGACGAGCTCGCGGGTGGTCTGACCGCGGCCGAGTTGACCGCGTAACGAGCACACATCCGAAAGGGCGCCCCGGGTCATTCGGGGCGCCCTTTCGCGTCGGGTTCGTCGCGTGGGGTTCGGGGTTGCGTCACTGAGCTCGTCGAGGCGACCGGTTGTGCCCGGTCTGCCCCGGCGAGGTACGGATAGGGTTGCGGGCATGCGCGCCGCCCTCGCCCTCTGGCGCTCGACCCACCCCGGTCCGACGCTCGTCGTCACCGCTCTCTCGCTCGGTCTCGGCATCGCGGCGGGCCTGGATGCCTGGCGCGTCGCCGTGCTCGTGATCGCGGTGTTCTCCGGGCAGCTCTCCATCGGCCTGTCGAACGACGCGATCGACAGCGACCGGGATCGCCGCGTCGGACGCAGCGACAAGCCGATCGCGCGCGGCGATGTGTCGCTTCGCGCGGCCTGGGTCGCGGCTCTCGGGTCACTGGTGATCGCGCTCGTCCTCACGGGATGGCTCGGGCTCGGGGCGCTCGCGGCCCACGCCATCGTGCTGGCCTCGGCCTGGGCTTACAACGCCGGGCTGAAGTCCACGGCGATCTCGATCGTCCCGTTCCTCGTGAGCTTCGGGCTCTTCCCCTCGGTCGCCACCCTCTCAGCCCCGGAGCCCGCTCTGGCCGCTTGGTGGTCCACGCTCGCGGGCGCGATCCTGGGCGCCGCCGTGCACCTCACGAACGTGCTGCCCGACCTGGACGACGATCGAGTGACCGGGATTCGGGGGTTTCCCCATCGGACCGGGGCGCGGTGGTCGGCCGTGCTCGCGGCGCTCGGGATCATCGTCGGAGCGGTCGCGGTCGTGTGGGGTTCGGCGAACGGCGACGTCCAGCGCGTGGGCCCCCTGTCGTGGGTGTTCGCCGCGGTCGTCATGGTTGCCGCCATTGCGACGATCGTGCTGGCCGTGACCCGCACCCCGGGTCGCGTCCTGTTCCGGCTCGTGATGTTCGCCGCCCTCGTGCTGGCGCTCCAGCTCGTGCTGTCGGGTGGCGGGCTGACGGGCTGAGGCGCTCGAGTATTCAGGACCGAGTCCGCGAGGCGGGGTCGAAGCCCATCGCGTATGCCCGCGTCAGCATGTTGCCGGTGATCCCGCGGAGCGCCAGGCCGACAGCCGCCCGGCGTGCTCGGGTCGTTGCGCGGCCCCCCGCCCGGCCCAGCGCGGTGTTCGCCGCGGCGATGCGACCCGACAGAACAGCCGCCGCCAGCCGACGACGTTCCCACCCTGCGAGTTCCCGTTCGGGCGCGACGCCGTCCCTCACCCACAGCGCGAGCAGGGGAGCGAGGGTGGCCGCGTCGATCAGGCCGAGATTCATGCCCTGACCCCCGATGGGGCTGACCTCGTGCGCGGCGTCGCCGATCGCGAAGACCGCGCCGCCGCGCATCGCGGGAACGAGCGAACGGCGAACCCCGAATGCCGTCGCCGCCCGGATGCCATCGGCCCCGGATGCGGTCCCCATCCGTCGTTCCACGATGGCGCGCAGACGGTCTGTCGCGGCGTCCCCCTCCTCGACACCGCCTTCCTCGACCCAGGCGACATACCGGCGCATCCCGTCCGGCAGAGGGAACGACTCGAGTACGCCGTCGGGCTCGAGTCGCACGACGGCGGAGTCGCCGTCGCGACTCGTGTCGGGAGCATCCGTCATCAGGTACCGATCGGGGTAGGTCTTCGTGCGCACGGCCGCGGTGAGCGGGCTGATCGTGCGTCCCCGCGATCCCGTGGCGACGACGACGATCCGTGATCGTTCGACCGTCGCTCGCCCGGCGCGGTCGACGATCTCCACCTCGACGGCAGGCCCCCGTTGAGAGACGCGTTGCGCTGTCAGCCCGCGGCGGACGGCGGGTGCGTCCCAGGCGTCCGCGGTCGCGGCGAGCGCGGCCTCGGTTGCGTGCTGGGGGAGCGTGGCGACATACGGATGCCTCGAGTGCAGCCGATCGAAGTGGACCGTGCCGAGGCGTCGTCCCTGCGCCAACGCAACGCCGGTGCGAACCCGTCGAGCGGCGGCGAGCAGTCGATCCGTTGCGCCCGACTGCTCGAGCGCCGTCAATGCCGCGGAGTGCACGCCGACGGCCCGGGTCCCCGCAGATCGGTCCGCGCGTCCCTCGATGACGGTCGCCTCGACGCCGAGGCGCGCGAGTTCGGCGGTGAGCATCACGCCGACCGGCCCGGCACCGACGATGAGCACGTCGTTCATGCCGCGAGGTTTCGGACGGCGAGGATGCGGAAGGGCGCCGGGCGCTCGACGAGCCACCCCTCCGGTACCAGCCCGGCGAGCTCGGTCGGCGTCCAGCTGCGGCGGATCGAGCGGAGGCCGTCGGTTCGCAGAAGGGTGCCCGGTGCCAGCGGGGTGATGCCGACGGCGTAGGCGGCGTAGGCCAGGCGCGAGCGGGCGATATCGGAGTGCAGGGCGAGGCGGGTGGCGAGGCGCGCCGAGTCCTCGAGCACCGTACACAGTTCGGCGGGCGTGAGGTGGTGCATGACGTGGCTCGACAGGGTCACGTCGAAGCGTTCGCCCGAATCTGCCAGCCGAGTGCTGTCGGTCAGCCGGTACTCGATGCGAGGCACGGGTCGCGCGGCGCGCGCGACGGCGAGGCTCCGCTCGTCCGGATCGATTCCGACACCGGTCACGTCGAAGCCGTCCGCCCTCGCGCGTGCGACGAGTCCACGCAGCACATCGCCCCCACCGCATCCGATGTCCAGCAGACGCACGGGACCCGGTGCCGTGGCCAGCGCTGGTCTGACGCGCGTCCGGTACACGGTGCCCCAGGCGGCGATCAGTCGGTTGACGAGGGTGAAGCGCTCGAGGGTCGCGCGCAGCCGATCGGGGTCGCAGTCGGGGTCGTCCATGAGCTCGCGCAGGTTCTCGGCGCGTTCGTTCAGGGTCGGACGCCCCCGGCCGGTGGTCACCCGGGCCATCCGGGTCATCCCGCGGTGATCGGCTCGGGGCGGAGTCCGGCGATCTCGTCGGCGTTCACGACCGTCGGCACACGGGCCGTGAGGAGCGCCGACTCGACGGTCAGTCCCGGGCCGAACGCGACCCCGATCGCCCGCGAACCGTCCACCAGGTCCGGTTCCTCGAGCATCCGCGCGAGGATGAAGAGCACGGTCGCCGACGACATGTTGCCGTATCGCCGCAGAACGTCGCGCGAGAGCTCGAGGGCGTCGCCCGGCAGATCCAGTGCGGTCTCGAAGCGATCCAGGATGCTCCGGCCTCCGGGATGCACGAGCCACCGGTCGACCCGCCCGTCGCGCGCGAGGACGGGCGCGAGCGCATCGCGCACCTCGCGCCCCACGATGCGGGGGACCTCGGCCGTCAGGGTCATCTCGAACCCGTGGTCGCCGATGATCCAGCGCATGTCGTCCTCGCCCTCGCTCGTCAGCGCGGTCGCGAATCCCTCGAGCGCGAGGCTCGGCGCATCGGTCGATGCCCGGGCCGTCACGACGGCCGCGGCGGCGCCATCCGCGAAGACCGCTGAGGCGACGATCTGCTCGGGATCCGACGACGCGCGCAGGTGGATGCTGCAGATCTCGCCGCACACGACCAGGACGACGGCGTGCGGGTCGGCGGCGCAGATGCGCGCGGCCTGCCGGAGGGCCGGGAACGCGGCCGCGCAGCCCACGAAGCCCAGGTGGTCGCGCTCGACCGTGGTGACTAGCCCGAGATCGCGGACCAGGCGATAGTCGGGTCCCGGCGCGAAGAACCCCGTGCACGAGGCCGTCACGACGTGTGTGATGGCGGATGCCTCGACATCCGCTCGCGCCAGCGCTTCACGCGCAGCCCGGGCGAAGAGCGGCGGCGCTTCACGGCGGTACACGTCGTTGCGCGTACCCGTCAGGGGTGAGCGCACTTCGCGGCTCTCGCCGTCGATGAAGTCGGACGATCCTGCCTGCTGGCTGCCGAGCTCGCTCAGCACCGTGTGCCGGTGTCGATCGCGGATTGGTCGAACGCCGCGCCGATCAAGCGCGCGGTCAATCTGTCGACACCGGGCTGCGCCAGGAACAGGTCGCGCACCACGGACTGGGGCAGGACGGTGGTCGGCACAGCGGTGCCGATGCCGAGGATGTGGGCGGGCATGTCTCAGAGTAACCAGCGCGGGCGCGCCCGGGGCCGGGGGTTGACAGCCGAGTCGGGTGGGTTCGATCCGGTGCGACCGGGTCTGGACATCCGCGCCACTCGGGAGCACCCTGGTGCGCACGGACACGAGGAGGACGCATGTTCACGAACGAGCACGCATTCGGCGGATTCTCGGTGGATGACATCGACGCCGCGCGGCACTTCTACGCCGACATCCTGGGCATGACGGTCGAGGACGACCCCATGGGATTCCTGCGGCTGCGGCTCGGGTCGGGAGCCGACATCCTGATCTACGGGAAGCAGGGGCATGAGCCCGCGAGCTTCACGATCCTGAACTTCCCCGTCGACGATGTCGAGGCGGCGGTCGACGACCTCAACGCGCGAGGGGTCGCGACGAAGATCTACACCGACCCCGATTACGGCACCGACGAAAAGGGCATCTCGCGAGGAATGGGGCCCGATATCGCGTGGTTCCGCGACCCCGCCGGCAATGTCCTCTCGGTGCTCGAGGGCGACTGACGGTCAGTCCAGGCTCGCCCAGCCCGCGGGGCCGCTCGACCCCGCGGCGTACTCGTCGAGGGGGACCGAGCCGCTCCGCCAGGCATCGATCGCGGGTTGCACGATGCGCCAGCACTGCTCGGCGGCATCTGCGCGCACCGAGAGCGTCGCGTCGCCGTCCAGGATGCCCGACAGCACCTCGCCGTACGCCCTCAGGGCGCCGTCGCCCAGGTCCGCCGTGAGCACGGTCTTCTCCATCCGGAACGGATCATCGGCCCCGTTGACATTGAGTTCGAGGGACATCCGGTCGGGCCCGAGCGTGAAGCGCAGCACGGAGCCCTCGGCGTCGCCGGTGAAGCCCTGGGGCAGATGCCGGACGGGGCGGAACCGCAAGACGATCTCCGCATCGCGAGCGGCCAGGGCCTTGCCCGACCGGAGCGTGAACGGCACACCTTGCCAGCGCGCGTTGCGCACCTCGCAGGTCAGCTCGGCCAGCGTCTCGGTGTTGCGCGCGGGGTCGACCCCGACCTCGTCGACGTACGAGGGCACCGGCGTGCCATTGCTCGTCCCCGCCGTGTAGACGGCGCGTCGTGCCGCGTGCGCCGGATCGTCGTTCCAGAGCACCGTCGCCCGAAGTGCCGCGGACGTCGCGTCACGCAGGTCGACCTCGTCGAGGGTCGCGGGTGGCTCCATCGCCACGAACGCGAGCACCTGCAGCAGGTGACTCTGGATCATGTCCGTCAGCGCCCCCGCGTGGTCGTAGTACCCCGCCCGACCCTCGAGCGCGAGGGATTCGTCGTAGCGGATCACGACGGACTCGATGTTCTCGGCCGACCAGACGGGCTCGAGGACCCGGTTCGCGAACCGGACTCCGAGCAGGTTCAGAACGGTCGACCGACCGAGGAAGTGATCGACGCGGAAGATCTGCTGCTCGGGTACGAGCCCGAGCGCGGTGGCGTTGAGGGCCCGTGCGCTCTCTTCGTCGACCCCGAACGGCTTCTCGAGCGCGAGGATCGTCCCCTCGGGCAGCTCGACGTCGGTCAGTGCCTCGCACGCCCGCGCGGCGACCGCCGGGGGGACGGCGAAGTAGAGCGCCAACCGTCCGGGAGTCGATGCGACGAGTGTGCGCAGGTCGTCGGCGTTCGTGATGTCCGCTCGGGTGTAACTCGTCGACGCGATGACATCGTTCGCGGCATCCGCGCCACCGGCCGCGAAGGATGCGCGCACGACGTCGCGCCAGTGGTCGTCGCTCCAGTCATCCATGCCCGCGCCGCGCAGGTGCACGCGCCGCCAGCTCTCGCGGGTGAGGAGCTCGCCGAGAGCCGGGAGCAGCAGGCGCGAGGTGAGGTCGCCCGAGGCGCCCAGGATCAGGAGCGTGGTCTCGACCGTCATGCGCCCACACTATCCGCGCGGATGATCGGGAGATCTCCCAGTCCCCCCTGACACCATGGGGACGGTGACCTCCCCCATCGCGGACTACGCCATGCTCAGCGACACGCGCACCGCGGCCCTCGTCTCTCGGGAGGGCAGTATCGACTGGCTCTGCCTGCCGCGTTACGACTCAGCATCGATCTTCGGCGCCCTGCTCGGTGATCAGCGGCACGGATGCTGGGGCCTCCGCCCCACGGATCCATCGGCCGTCCCCACGCGACGCTACGACGGCGACACGTTCGTGCTGGTGACGCGCTGGGAGAGCGCGACCGGTGTCGCGGAGGTCTGGGACTTCATGCCGCACGGAGATGGACTTTCCGAGCACGGCGTAGCGGTCGTCCGCCGCGTCGTCGGGGTGAGCGGGACCATGGAGTTCACGCAGCGCCTCACCCTGCGCTTCGACTACGCGCGGGCGGTGCCGTGGGTCCGTCAGGTCGGCGACGATGACGCCCCCGCACTCCTCGCCGTCGCCGGCCCCGATGCGGTCATCCTTCGGGGCGCCCGCCTCGCGCCGACGGACCATGAGCACCGCGGCACACTGGCGGTCGGCGCGAGCGAGCGGGTCGACCTGACACTCTCGTGGTTCCCCTCCTACCTGGATGCACCCGCCGCAATCGACGTCGATCGGGCGCTCGCCGCGACGACCGCGTGGTGGCAGGACTGGGCAGCTCGCATCGATCACGCCGGTCCGCACCACGACGACGTCGTCCGCTCGCTGCTGGTGCTGCGCGCCCTGTCTCACCACGACACCGGCGGCATCGTCGCAGCCGCCACCACGTCGCTGCCCGAGGATTTCGCGGGAACCCGCAACTGGGACTACCGCTACGTCTGGTTGCGGGATGCGGCGCTCACGCTCGAGGCGCTCATCGGGCATGGTTTTCTCGGAGTCGCCGACCGGTGGCGCGCGTGGCTCATCCGCGCCATCGCGGGGGATCCCGCGGAACTCCAGATCATGTACGGGCTCGGCGGCGAGCGTGATCTGTTCGAGCGCGAGCTCGACAGCCTCCCGGGGTACGGCGGCGCGGCACCCGTGCGCATCGGCAACGGCGCGGCACATCAGTTTCAGGCCGACGTCATCGGCGAGGTCATGGTCGCCCTCGACGAGGCGCGCAAGGCGGGTCTGCCCGAGTCCGAAGCATCGTGGCCGATGCAGCGCGCGTTGCTCGCATACGTCGAGGCGAATATGGACCGCGTCGACAACGGCATCTGGGAGATCCGCGCAGACCCGCACATGTTCACACACTCCCGCGTCATGATCTGGGCGGCGCTCGACCGGGGCATCCGTGCCGTACGGGAAGGCGGACTGGACGGGCCGGCCGATCACTGGGAGCGCCTGCGCGACCGGATGCGGCGCGAGATCGACGAGCGGGGCGTGGACCCCGACGGCGGGTTCTTCGTGCAGTTCTACGGCACGAGCGAGGTGGATGCCTCGCTGCTCCTTCTCCCGCAGGTCGGGTACTGCGCGGCCGATGACCCGCGCATGTTGGCGACCGTCGCCCAGATGGAGCGCACGCTGATGCCCGACGGACTCCTGCTGCGATACCGCACCGAGACCGGGGTCGACGGGCTGGAGGGCGACGAGCATCCGTTCCTCGCCTGCTCGTTCTGGCTCGTCCAGCAATACGCCGCTTCGGGGCGAGGTGCTGATGCCGCTCGCCTGATGGACCGCTTGTGTGCCCTGGCCAACGATGTCGGTCTTCTGTCGGAGGAGTACGACGTCGGCGGTCGTCGTCAGGCAGGCAACACACCGCAGGCCCTGTCGCACCTGGCGCTGGTCGGTGCCGCCGACGCACTGGTCGGCCACTACGGTCGCGCGGTCGCGTCGGCGCTCAAGCACCCGTCGTCGACCACCGCGCCCGTCGAGGGCGATTCTCGGGTGTCCTGACGGCGCCGATTCACACGCCGCCGAGTCACACGCCGCCGATTCACACGATGGCGCGCGTTCGCGGCATCCGCTCCACCCATCGATGGCGCGGATGCCGCGAACAGCAGCCGATATGCGACTCGTCAGCCGCGCAGCGCCTCGACGAGCTTGACGCGCCCGCCCATGCGCAACAGCGAGTTCTCGTAGATCTTCGCGCCGACGAAGATCGCGGCGACGCAGGTCGCGATCAGGATCACGAGGGACAGCAGAGGTTCCCACCACTGCGCGTCGCCGAGAAACAGGCGCAGGGGCATGCCGACCGGAGCGGAGAACGGCACGTACGACATGATGCCGACCACCAGCGGGTTGTCGTTGAAGAAGATCACCAGGAAGTACGGCGCCATGATCAGCATCGTCAGCGGGGTCGTGGTCGAACCGATGTCCTCCTGACGCGACACCATCGCGGCTGCGGCGGCGAACAGCGACGCGAGCAGGATGAAGCCGAAGAAGAAGAACACCGCGAACCACGCGATGGGTCCGCCCAGGCCCTGCAGCAGCGCCGTCTGCCCCGTCACCGTCAGGCCCACCACCGCGATCGCCGCGAGTCCGAGTATCTGCGCCATCGCGAGGACCGTGTTGCCGATGACCTTTCCGGCGAGCAGCGCGCGGGTCGGGACGGCCGAGATCAGGATCTCGACGACGCGGGTCTGCTTCTCCTCCACGACGCTCTGAGCGATGGTCCCGCCGAACAGCGATGCGGCCAGCAGGAACACCACGCCGAACCCGATGGCGACGAGGTAGCGCAGAGCCCCGCCCGTCTCGTCCGGGTTGAGCAGCTCGACCGTGGGTGTCTGTGCCAGCATGAGCAGCAGGGTCGTCGGGGGGGACGAATCCGCGATGAGCGCGATGCCCACGGGTGACGACGCGTCACCGACGATCGCCGCGTCGACGGAACCGTCGCGGACGAGCGTTTCGGCGGCCGCGCGATCGGGCGTGTTGGTGATGTCGAGACCCTCGATGCCCTGCACCTGCGAGGACGCGTCCGGCGTCACCGCGACCGGGATGCCCGAGGCATCGCGCGCCGTGAATCCGCCCCAGATCACGCCGGCGAGCGCGACGGCGAACAGGATCGCCGTCGAGATCAGGAAGGCCTTCGAGCGGAGCTTCGATCCGATCTCGCGCTCGGCGACCAGCCAGACGCTCTGCGCGGTCGAGGGCGATTGACGAGAGGCGGACGACGTGATGGGCGTGCTCACTGGATGACCTCCTTGAAGATCTGGGCGAGGGTCGGATGCTGTGGCGCGAAGCTCGTCACGTCGCCGCGCTCGACGGCCCGGCGCAGAACCGCCTGCGCGGTCTCTTCGGTGTCCGTGTCGAACAGGGCGTAGCCGCCGTCGAACTCGAGCACGGTCACGCCGGGCACGTCGCGCACCCAACCCGCGTCGACCGCCGAGACGAGCTCGAAACGCTGGGCCGAGTGCTGGGCGCGGAGCGCGTCGCGGCTGCCCGCGGCGCGGATCGTGCCGTTCGCGATGATGACGAGGTCGTCGCAGAGCCGCTCGACGACATCGAGCTGGTGGGATGAGAAGAGCACGGCGGCGCCCTCGGCGGCCCGTGCCTGAAGAACGCCGGCGACGACGTCGACGGCGAGCGGGTCCAGGCCCGAGAACGGCTCGTCGAGGATCAGCACCTCGGGGTCGTGCACCAGCGCTGCGGCGATCTGTGCGCGCTGCTGGTTGCCCAGCGAGAGCGTCTCGACGTTGTCGCCGAGGCGCTCGCCGAGACCGAGCTGCTCGAGCAGGCCCTGGGCGCGCGTCGTGGCCTCGGCCTTCGAGTAGCCGTGCAGGCGCGCCAGATAGACGATGTGCTCGAGCACCTTCATCTTCGGGTAGAGCCCGCGCTCTTCGGGCATGTAGCCGAACCGGCGCCGGTCGGACGACGACACGGCCGCACCGTCGAGCTCGACCTGGCCGCCGTCCTTGCCGAGGACGCCCAGGATGATGCGCATCGTCGTCGTCTTGCCGGCGCCGTTGCCACCGACGAAGCCCGTCAGGCGCCCGGGCGAGACGTCGAACGAGACATCGTCGAGCACGCGACGCCCCCCGTAACTCTTCGTGATACCGGTCAATCGCAGCATCCGTCGTCCTTTCCGTGGGTGTGACTCCACGTTACGGATGCACGCTCGATGGGGCCTCCCCCCGCCGGGGGGTCTTCATGCTCCGGCGCGCGGGGGAGGCTCAGACGAAGCCGTTGCGGTGCGCCCAGACGACCGCGGCGACGCGGTCTCGGGCCCCGAGCTTCTGCAGCACGTTCGAGACGTGCGTCTTGACGGTCGCCTCGCCGATCACCAGGCGCGCCGCGATCTCGGCGTTGCTGAGCGCCTGGGCGAGCAGCCGCAGCACCTCGACCTCGCGCTCGGTGAAGGGCGGGGCGCCACCGCCGGGCGCACCCGCAGCAGGCCAGGGAGTGACGGCGGCCTCGCCCGTTGCGTCGGCTCGTGCGGGTCCGCCCGCGAACCGGGCGATCACGCGGCGCGTGACCTCGGGGGCGAGCAGTGCGTCACCGGATGCCACGACGCGCACGGCGGCGACGAGGTCTTCGGGGCCCGCGTTCTTCAGCAGGAACCCGCTCGCCCCGGCCGCGAGGGCCTGGAACAGATAGTCGTCGCGGTCGAACGTCGTGACGATCAGGACGGCCGCCGAGACATCCGGGTCCGCGACGATCCGGCGCGTCGCCTCGAGGCCGTCGAACACGGGCATCTGGACATCCATGCAGATGACGTCGGGGCGGTGCGTGCGCGCCCGCTCCACGGCCGCCGCGCCGGTCTCGGCCTCGCCGACGACGTTGATGCCGCCCGCGGCCTCGAGGATCATGCGAAAGCCCGTTCGCATGACGGCGTGGTCGTCCGCGAGCAGGACACGGATCGGCTGCCCCGCCGAGCCGTCGGAACTCACGAGTTGCTCCAGGCGGGCTGGCGCGGCACGCGCACGCGGACGAGGTACCCGCCACGCGAGCGTGGCCCGGCATCGATCGTGCCGCCCGAGGCGCTCGCGCGCTCCCGCATGCCGACGAGTCCCAGGCCTCCGCGTGCGGGCACGCCGGTGCGGCCGTCGTTCGTGACCTCGATCTCGACGGCGTCGGGGCTGTACCGCAGGCGTACGTCCGCGCGGGCATCGGGACCGCCGTGGCGTCGCGCGTTCGTCAGCGCCTCCTGCACGATCCGGTAGAGGTTCACCTGCACGACGTCCGGCACGGGCCAGGGGTCGCCGAGTTCGCTGAGCGTCGTCGGCAGGCCCGCCTCGACGGCGTGCTCGACGAGGCCGGGCAGCCCCGCGAGCCGGACGGTGGACGCCGCGTCATCGGCACCCTCGATGACGAAATCGTCGGGCGTGCGCAGGGTCCCGAGCAGCTGCCGCAGTTCGTCGAGGGCCTCGCGAGCGGATGCCTCGATACCCGACAATGCGCGTCGGGTCGCGGCCGGATCGCTGTCGAACACCGCACGGGCGGCGCCCGCCTGCACGCCCATCGCCGAGACGTGGTGCGCCACGACATCGTGGAGTTCGCGCGCGATCCGGAGCCGGTCGAGCGCCACCGCCTGCCGGGCGGTGACCTCGCGCTCACGCTCGAGCTGTGCGGTGCGTTCGCGCAACTCGGCGCGTTTGCGGGCCGCGGCGTACGCGTGATCGCCGAAGTAGTACGCGCCGCCGAAGTAGAGGGCGTTGATCAGGAACTGGATCAACATGAACGCGACGTACGGAGAGAAGGCGCCGACACGCGAGAGGCCCTCGTCGGTCGGGGCGGTCGAACCCTGGAACGTCGTGATGAGCAGCCAGACGAACATGCCGGCGATCAGCACGGCCCGCACGAGCATGGCGCGGCGGCGGTCGTCGACCCATGCCCCCACGGTGTAGATCGCGATGAACACGGCGATGTTGCCGACATAGATCTCGGGAATGCGCAGACTCACGGCCACGAAGTACGCCGCGCACACCACGATCGCCACGAGGGAGGGGAAGCGTCGCCGGAAGGCGAGCGGTGCCGTCACGACGGCGGAGTACACCACACCCCACCCGAAGGGGGCCTGCTCGTCACCGTAGAGCCCCGCGACCGAGGTCAGCCACGCGCTCAGGATGCTGCCGATGAGCATCGCGGCCGCGAGGAGGGCATCGGCTCGGAGGTCGGCCGACGTCGGCACACGCCTCAGGGACGCACGATCGGACTCGCTCATTCCTCCACGGTACGACGGCCGGCTCGCGGCGACATCCGCCGGACGGAGGAGAGGCCTCAGCCGAAGATCATCGGGACATCGTCGGAATCCGAGGCGCTTTCGAGCTCGAGGTCGACGACGACGGGGACGTGGTCGCTCGGGATCTCACCCTTGCGCTCGTTGCGGTGGATCGCCGCGCCCCGCACGGCCTCGGCAAGGGCGTGGGAACCGAGGATGAAGTCGATGCGCAGGCCCTCGTTGCGGGGGAAGCGCAGCTGCTTGTAGTCCCAGTAGGTGAACCCGGTCGGCACGAGGGGCCGCACGACATCGCTCAGCCCCGCGGTCTCGAGCTCGCGGAAGGCCGCACGCTCGGGCTCGGACACGTGCGTCGTGACGCCCGGGATGACCGTCGGGTCGCCGTTGTCGGCGTCGGTCGGGGCGATGTTGAAATCACCGACCAGCGCGAGGGCCGCGTCGGGGTCGCCCTGCAGGGTCTCGCGTGTGTACTGCGCGAGCGCATCGAGCCAGTCGAGCTTGTAGACGAAGTGCGGGTCGTCGAGCGAGCGACCGTTGGGAACGTAGAGGCTCCACACCTTCACCCCGTCGACCGTGGCGGCGAGGGCGCGCGCCTCGAGCGGAGCATCCGGACCCTCGTGTCCCTTCGCGAAGCCGGGCATGCCGGGAAAGGAATGTTCGATGTCGGTCATCGGCAGGCGGCTCGCGATCGCGACGCCATTCCACTGGTTCAGCCCGTGCGCCTCGACCGAGTACCCGGCGTCCTCGAACTGTGCGTAGGGGAACTGATCCGGTCGGCACTTGATCTCTTGCATCGCGAGCACGTCGATGTCTTCGCGCACGGCGAAGTCGACGGTGCGCTCGACGCGCGCGCGGATGGAGTTGACGTTCCAGGTGGCGAGCCGCATCCCTCCAGCCTAGGAGGTGTCGGGGACATCCGAATGGCCTGCCCCGGCGCCCTAGACTCGACCGCATGACCGCGTCGACACCCGAAATCGAAGCCGACCGCCAGAGGCTCATCGCCCTCATCTCCGACGAGGCGGTGTTCCGCGGGGACTTCATCCTCTCGAGCGGCAAGCAGGCCAACTACTACGTCGACATGCGCAAGCTGACGCTCGACCACCGCGCAGCCCCGGCCATCGGTCGCATCATGCTCGACCTGATCGCCGACATCCCGGACGTGGCATCGGTCGGCGGACTGACCCTCGGCGCCGATCCGATCGCCAACGCGATCCTGCACGAGTCGGTGCACGCGGGGCGGCCGCTCGACGCGTTCGTGGTGCGCAAGGAGCCGAAGGACCACGGCCGCGGTCGCCAGATCGAGGGCGCGGATGTCTCGGGCAAGCGCGTGGTCGTCGTCGAAGACACCTCGACCACGGGGCAGTCGGCACTCAAAGCCGTCGAGGCGCTGCGCCGCGAGGGCGCCGAGGTCGTCGCGGTCGCCGTGATCGTCGACCGTGCCACGGGGGCGCAGGCCGCCGTCGAGGCCGCGGGCCTCGAGTGGCGCGCCGCGATCGGGCTGGCCGATCTGGGTCTCGACCCGCAGTAGCGCTGCGCTGCGCCGCGCCTCAGTCGCGGTCTTCGCGGTCGCCTCGACGCCGCCACAGAGCGACGAGGAACGTCACCAGGCTGCCGCCGACGATCAGTATCGACACGGCGAAAATCAGGTCCCTCTGCGACATGGGGTGCTCCTAGGGTCGTCGCCCCGCGGCGGCCTCGGCGACGATCCGGGCGATGCGGGTGGCCCGGGTCTCGGGGCGCTTGGCGCTGGCGATCTGGGTCAGCCCGAACGTCCGCACGGACGGCGGGAACGAATCCCACGCAGCGCGTGCCTCGGGCACGGCGTCGAGCGCCGCGGCGAACTCGGGTGGCTCGATCAGCGCTTCGGGTCCATCGAGCATCGTCCACGTCCCGTTCGCCTTGGCGACCTCGATCGCACGGATGCCGGCGGCCTCGAGGAGTCCGGACGCCTTCAGGATCTCGATCCGGGCCTTGTTGGTGCCCGCCCACCCGCTGCTTGCGCGGCGCGGGGCGAACCACAGTCCGGATGTCTCGGCATCGAATACGCGGACCGGCCCGTCGATCCAGCCGAAGCAGAGAGCCTGCCGGATGGCGTCTTCGTACGGGATGTGCAGGTGGGCGAAGCCCTTGCGGCCCCGGACGAGCCACGCACCCGTCGAATCAGCGTGGTTCGCAGCCAGCCAGGCGCGCCAGATGGCGGAGTCCGCTGCCCGCACCCGCTCGCCCTCATCCAGCACACCCATGCCGCGACGATACCTCCGCGCTCAGACATCCGGAACGGGGGCCGCCCGCGCCGGGTAGGACTCAGATGACCTCGGGGAGCTCGGTCTCGGCGGGCTCCGCCGCGACGAGATCGGCGACCGAGTCGAGCACCTCGTCGGGCCGGAAGGGGTACCGCTCGATCTCGGCGGCGTCACTGATACCCGTGAGGACGAGCACCGTGTGCAGGCCCGCCTCGATGCCGGCCACGATGTCGGTGTCCATGCGGTCGCCGATCATGCCCGTCGTCTCGGAGTGCGCCCCGATGCGGTTGAGGGCGGAGCGGAACATCATCGGGTTCGGCTTGCCGACGACGTACGGTTCCTTGCCCGTCGCCTTGGTGATGAGGGCGGCGAACGCGCCCGTCGCGGGGACGACTCCCGAGGGCGTCGGGCCGGTGGCATCCGGGTTCGTCACGATGAACCGCGCGCCCGCGTTGATGAAGCGGATGGCCTTGGTGATGGCTTCGAACGAGTACTGCCGCGTCTCGCCGACGACGACGTAGTCGGGCTGCGACTCGGTGATGATGTAGCCGGCCTCGTGCAGAGCGGTCGTCAGTCCCGCCTCTCCGATCACGAACGCGGTGCCGTCGGGCAGCTGGGACGCGAGAAAGTCTGCGGTGGCGAGGGCCGAGGTCCAGATGCGGTCCTCGGGCACGTCCAACCCCGAGGCGCGCAGACGGGCGCTGAGATCGCGCGGCGTGAAGATCGGGTTGTTGGTCAGCACGAGAAACGGCGTGCCCTGGTTGCGCCACTGCTCGAGCAGCTCGGCCGCGCCCGGGACGGGACGGTTCTCGTGCACGAGCACGCCGTCCATGTCGGTCAGCCAGCACTCGATATCGGACCTCGTGCGAGTGAGGATGCGGTCTGCGGCCATGCCGCCAGCCTAGGCCGTGAGACCGGACGGATGCTCGGCGAATGCGCATCGCGCGCGGCGCGTCGTCACCCCGGCGCTGGGTGCGCGGCGGCGCGCGTCGTACTGTCGAAACATGAGCGCCCCACGCGACCAGTGGAACCCGACATCCCTCCCCTCGCAGGCGGGGCGCGTGTTTCTCGTGACCGGATCGAACGCGGGGCTCGGGTACTTCGCGAGCGAACAACTCGCCCGCGCCGGGGCGCACGTCGTCATGTCCGGACGAAACCCGAATCGCCTCGCCGCGGCTCGCGCGGCGATCGGCAGACGGGTACCGGATGCCTCGGTCGAGACGTTGTTGCTCGACACCAGCAATCTGGGTTCGGTGCGTGCTGCCGCGGCGTCCGTCGGCGGTCGTGATCGCCTCGACGGCGTCTTGCTGAACGCCGGAATCGTGCACCCGCCCCGCACGCGCGAGGTGACGGGGGACGGCAACGAGCTCGTGCTCGCGACGAACGTGCTCGGCCACTTCGCGCTCGCCGGGGCATTGCTGCCCGTGCTCGAGCGCGCCGACACCCCCGCCCGGATGGTGTGGCTCGGCAGCCTGTCGACGGCGATGGGCTCCTACGACCCCGTCGATCCGCAACTCGAAGAGAACTACTCGCCGTGGCGTGCCTATGTGCAGTCGAAGGTCATCGTGCAGGCGCTCGGCTTCGAGGCCGACCGACGGCTGCGCTCCCGGGGCTTCGCCGTGCGCAGCCTGGTCGCGCACCCGGGCTATTCGGTCAGCGGCCGGACCCCCGGCATCCGAGGCGTCAACGAACCGACCCGCGGGTCGCGCTTCGTCGACAACCTGCAGGCCGCGGTGACGCAGTCGAAGGAGCGCGGGGCTTGGGCGCCGCTGCGTGCGCTCCTCGATCCGGATGCCGAGGGCGGGACGTTCTGGGGGCCGAAGGGCGGGCTGAAGGGCATTCCCCGCGTCGCGCGACCGGCCGCTCTCACATCCGACCCCGAGCGGGGGGCGCGGTTGTGGGCCTTCTGCGAAGAGGTCACCGCGGTGCAGTGGCCCTCGTATCGCAAGGCGCCGCGCAGGCGGTCAGGCCGATAGCCACACGGCCAGAGCGGCACCCTCGGGAAGAGGGATCGGGCCGTCGCGACCGTCGAGGACCGCGCGCGACACGACCCGGACGGTCGCCCCGACCTCGATGCCCTGTTGCTCGAGACGGCGCAGCAGGGGAGCATCCCGATCGCTGACCCGCAAGACGCGGCCCTCGTGGCCCGGCGCCGCGTGGGCGAGCAGCACGAAGTCGACGCGCTCGACGCGGCCCTCGGCGTCGGGGATCGCATCGCCGTGCGGATCGAATCGCGGGCGTCCCAGTCGCTCGTCGATCTTGTCGAGCAGGCGGTCGCTGATCGTGTGCTCGAGCACCTCCGCCTCGTCGTGGACCTCGTCCCAGCCGTACCCGAACTCGCGCACGAGCCAGGTCTCGATCAGACGATGGCGACGGATGATCCCGCTTGCGCGCGCGCGGCCCGCATCCGTCAGCGTCACCGGACCGTAGGGTCGGTGGGTGACGAGACCCTGAGCCGCGAGTTTCTGGACCATCTCGGTGACGCTCGAGGGGGCGAGGCCGAGTTCGCCCGCGAGCTGCGACGGGGTGATCTGGCGATCCTGCCACTCGGTGTGGTGGTAGATCGCCTTGAGGTAGTCGTCGACCACGGCGCTCGGGGGTGCCATTGCCTCAGGCTATCGTCCGGCGATCACGACGACGTCAGGCGCCGGTGAAGACGAGGAACAGCAGCACCGCGTTGAGCGTCACCAGGAACACGCTTGCGATGACACCGCCGATCGTCGTGATCGGCCGGTTGCGGAACTCGCCGAGGGTGCGCTGCTGGGCGGTCAGCACCACGAGGGGGATGAGGGCGAACGGGATGCCGAACGACAGCACGACCTGGCTGAGGACCAGCGCGAACGTCGGATCGAACCCTGCGCCGAGGATCAGCAGGGCCGGGATGAGTGTCACCAATCGGCGAACGAGGAGCGGAACGCGCACACGCAGCAGCCCGCTCATGATCTCGGCGCCCGCATAGGCGCCGACCGACGTCGACGCGAGGCCCGAGGCGAGCAGGCCGACCGCGAACAGGGTTGCGACGAGGGGGCCGAGCCCGTCCCGAAGCGCCGCGTAGGCGCCTTCCAGGCTGTCGGTGCCCGGCACTCCGGCGAGGTTCGCCGCGGCGAGCAGGAGGATGCAGAGATTGACCGTGCCCGCGATGATCATGGCGATCGAGACATCCCACCGCGTCGCCCGCAGCAGACGCGCCGTGCCGACTCCGCGCAGGGTCGCGAGTTCGTCGCCCGCGTGGCGGGTCAGGGCGGGGACGGGGCCGCCCTCGCCGGTCGCGCGCGGCGGGGCGAAGCGGTCGCGCGAGAGCGCGGAGTGGGCGTAGATCGCGTGGGGCATGATCGTGGCGCCGAGGATGGATGCCGCCAGCAGCACCGAACCCGCATCCTCGAATCGGGGCACCAGGCCGCCGACGATCCCGGCGGGGTCCGGAGGCCCGACGAACACGCCCGCGGTGAAGCCGACCGCGATGATGACCATGAGCGCGATGACGGCGTTCTCGAACGGGCGCGCGCCGCGCTTGGACTGCACGAGCAGGAGGCCGATCGAGACGACTCCCGTGATGACACCGCCCCAGATCAGGGGGATGCCGAAGAGCAGATTGAGCGCGACCGCGCCGCCGATCACCTCGGCGACATCGGTGGCCATCGCCACGAGCTCGGCTTGCAGCCAGTACGCGCGACGTGCCCATCGGTTGCGCAGGCGCCGACCGAGCACTTCGGGCAGGCTCTCGCCCGTCACGATGCCGAGCTTGGCGGAGAGGTACTGGATCAGCCACGCCATGACATTGCCGATCACGACGACCCACACGAGGAGGTAGCCGTACTGGGCGCCCGCGGTCATGTTGCTCGCGACGTTGCCGGGATCGAGGTAGGCGACCCCCGCGACCAGCGCGGGGCCGATCAGCCACGCGACCTTGGGCGTGCTGAGGGGGCGGTCAACCTCATGCGTCATCGTCGAATCTTTCGGCATACCGAAACACTAGCCATATTTCGGGCACCCGAAAAGAGCGAGTTGCCTCGAGTCTGCCGCTTCGCGTCGAGTCCGCCCCCTGTTTGCGGTGAGCAACCGGCGTTCTCGACGTGAAAGGGCTGACTCGGCGCTCCATCGCCCGCGGCGACTGTGGCGGCGGACGCGACAGTCGCCCCGGATACGCTGGCCCCGTGACCGACGAACGCGCGCCCGAGACGCAGCCCGGACCCGGCGCCGAGCCCGAGGGCGCGGTCGGGGTCGGGCCCTGGCCGGGCGGACCGGATGCCTGGCCGGACGATCCGCACTTCGATCCCGTCTTGCTCGCCGAGGGCGACCGGCGAAACGTCGTCGATTCGTACCGGTACTGGTCGATGGACGCGATCATCGCGGACCTGGACGAGCGGAGGCATCCGTTCCATGTCGCGATCGAGAACTGGCAGCACGACATGAACATCGGATCGATCGTCCGCACCGCCAATGCGTTCCTCGCGGAGGCCGTGCACATCATCGGCCGCCGGCGCTGGAACCGGCGCGGCGCGATGGTGACCGATCGCTACCAGCACGTCATCCATCACGAGGACGTCGCGGCCTTCGCCGCCTGGGCGGCCGAGCGCGAGTTGCCGATCGTCGCGATCGACAACGTCGAGGGATCGGTGCCGCTCGATCGTTCGGACCTGCCCGAGCGGTGCGTCCTGATCTTCGGGCAGGAGGGCCCGGGGCTCTCGCCCGAGGCGCTCGCCGCGGCATCCTCCGTCGTCGAGATCACCCAGTACGGCTCCACCCGTTCACTCAACGCGAGTGCCGCGGCCGCCGTCGTGATGTACGACTGGGCCCGTCGCTACGCCCCCTCCCCCTCCTGACCCCCGCCCCGGGCGCGAGACTTCACCTGTGTCACGTTTCTGAGCCCAAAAGGTGACAGAGGTGAAGTCTCGCGCGGGGGTGTGCAGGCTAGTGGGCTCCGATGCGCTGCCAGGCTGTGCCGCGCACGCGCCAGCCGAGAGTGAGCAGGCGCGCGCACAGGTACACGCCGAAGAAGGATGCGGCGAGCCACGCGAGCCCGCCCGCGCCCGAGACCCCGGTCACCGAGACGATGACCAGCGCGGGCAAGAAGACGACGAGGTTCACAACGCCCGCGAGGGCGAGATACGCGGCGTCGCCCGCGCCGATGAGCACGCCGTCGAGCACGAACACGACACCGGCGACGGGTTGCGCGGCCGCGAGCACGAGCAACGCCGGGAGGATGAGCGCGGCGAGAGCGGGCGATCCCGTGAACACCAGTCCGATGGCACCCGAGAACACCGCGATCACCGCGCCGACGATCACGCCGAACCACACGCCCCACGCCACCGTCCGGCCGAGGACCCGCCGCACCCCGGCCGCATCGCCCGCGCCCAGGCCTTTGCCGACCAGCGCCTGTGCGGCGATCGCGAGTGCATCGAGGGCGAAGGCGGCTGCCGAGAAGATCGTGAACACGACCTGGTATCCGGCGAGTTCTTCCGGCCCCATCGCCGTCGCGACGACCACGGTCGACAGCAGCGCGACCCGCAGGCTCGCGGTGCGCAGGAAGAGCCACCCACCGGAGCGCGCCGAACCGCCGATACCCTCGCGCTGCGGCCGGAGGCGCGCCGAGTGTCGCGATGCGAGCCGCCCGATCACGACGACATAGGCGCCGACCATGGCCCACTGAGCGATCACGGTGCCGATCGCCGATCCCGCGATTCCCCAGCCGAGCCCGTAGATCAGGAGGACGTTCAGGCCGGCGTTGGCGGCGAACCCGACCCCGGCGATCCACAGGGGCGTCACGGTGTCCTGCATCCCGCGCAGCAGTCCCGTCGCGGCGAACACGATCAGCATCGCCGGTAGCCCGCCCATCGACAGGCCCAGGTAGATGCGCGCCTGTTCGGCAACCTCGGGTGTCGGTCCGAATACGCTGACCAGCGCCGGAGTCGTGAGCCACCCACCGAGCGCGAGCACCGCGCCCACGCCGAGCGCGAGCCACATGCCGTCGATTCCCACGGACACCGCGCGGGACGGGTCGCCCGAGCCGAAACGCCGGGCCACGGCGGGTGTCGTCGAGTATGCGAGGAAGATCATCAGGCCGACGATGGTCTGCAGGACGGCCGAAGCGATGCCGAGGCCCGCGAGGGGATCGACACCCAGGTGGCCGACGAGGGCCGCGTCCACGATCAGGAAAGCCGGTTCGGCGACGAGCGCGCCGAGCGCGGGAACGGCCAGCCGCAGGATGTCCCGGTTCAGCCCAGCGGCGGCGGCGCGTTCGGGAGCGCGCTCGGAATCGGTCACCCCCCGAGCCTAAGAGGACTACCCCGATACGGCGCGCCCGGTCAAGGGGGACGTCGCGGGTGTCGTCGCGGCCTATTCTGGGTGCTATGGACGACGCGCTCCGGTCCGGTCTCGCGCTCGATGATTTGAGCTCCGAGATCCGCCCCCAGGACGACCTTTTCCGCCACGTCAACGGCGGGTGGCTCGAGAGAACCGAGATCCCCGAAGACAAGGCGCGCTGGGGGTCGTTCCACGCCCTGGCCGAACAGGCCGAAGAGCACGTCCGCGAGATCATCGAGCAGTCGCAGCTCGCCGAACCGGGCACCGAGACCCGCAAGATCGGTGACCTCTTCACGAGCTTCATGGACACGGAACGGATCGCCGAGCTGGGCACGAGCCCGATCGCGCCGCAGCTCGAACGGGTCGCGGCGATCGAGGACCTGGCCGGTCTGCTCACGGTCATCGGCGACCTCGAGCGCGAGGGCGTCGGCGGCCTGCTGGGCCTGTATGTCGAGCCCGATCCGGGTTCACCGGACCGATACGTCCCCTTCTTGCTGCAGGGCGGCATCACACTGCCCGACGAGAGCTACTACCGACTTCCGAACTTCGACGAACTCCGCGTCGCGTACCGCGCACACATCGAGCGGATGCTGGAGCTCGCGGGTGTCGCCGAAGTCTCGGCCACGGCGGACCGCATCTTCGCTCTCGAGACCGAGCTCGCGACGCACCACTGGGACAACGTCAGGAGCCGCGACGCGGTCGCAACCTACAACCTGATGACCTGGGACGACTTCGCGGCGCTCGCCGGGGTCGATCTCGCGCCCTGGCTCGCCGCCGTCGCGCCGGGTCGCGAAGAGGCCTTCGCCGAGGTCGTCGTCTCGCAGCCGAGCTTCGTCGAGGGGCTCGGCCCACTGCTCACGGAGGAGCGGATCGAGGACTGGCGCGCCTGGCTGACCTTCAAGGTGATCCACGCCGCCGCCGCGTTCCTCTCCGAGGAGTTCGTCGCCGAGAACTTCGCGTTCTTCGGAACGCACATGACGGGTGTTCCCGTGAACCGCGAGCGCTGGAAGCGCGGCGTGAGCCTGACGCAGGCCGCGCTCGGCGAGGCGATCGGCAAGGTCTATGTCGAGCGGCACTTCCCGCCCGCGGCCAAGGAGGCGATGGACGAACTCGTCGCCAACCTCATCGAGGCCTACCGTCAGAGCATCACGAGCCTTCCGTGGATGAGCCCCGAGACGCGCGAGCGCGCCCTCGAGAAGCTCGACAAGTTCACGCCCAAGATCGGCTACCCCGACGTCTGGCGCGACTACGACGCGCTCGAGATCGACGCATCCGATCTGGTCGGAAACGTGCGCCGCGCTCACGTCGCCGAGCACGACCGTCAGCTCGCCAAGGTCGGCGGCCCGATCGACCGCGACGAGTGGCACATGACACCGCAAACCGTCAACGCGTACTACAACCCGCTGATGAACGAGATCGTCTTCCCCGCTGCCATCCTGCAGTACCCGTTCTTCGACGCCGAGCGCGATGCCGCCGCGAACTACGGTGGCATCGGGGCCGTCATCGGGCACGAGATCGGTCACGGATTCGACGATCAGGGCAGCCGGTTCGACGGCGACGGCCGTCTGCACGACTGGTGGACGGATGCCGACCGCGCCGCGTTCGAGGAGCGCACCTCGAGCCTGATCGCCCAGTACGACGAGCTCTCGCCCGTCGGGCTGCCCGAGCACCACGTGAACGGCGCACTCACGATCGGCGAGAACATCGGCGACCTCGGGGGGCTCGGGATCGCCCTGAAGGCGTACGCGCTCTCACTCGCCGGCGAAGAGCCGCCGGTCATCGACGGCTACACCGGAACCCAGCGGCTGCTGCTGTCGTGGGCGCAGGTCTGGCAGCAGAAGGGACGGGATGCCGAAACCATCCGTCTGCTGACGATCGACCCGCACTCGCCCAACGAGTTCCGCTGCAACCAGATCGTCCGGAACATCGACGCTTTCTACGACGCCTTCGAGGTGACCGCGGACGACGCCCTCTGGCTCGATCCGGCGGAACGTGTCACCATCTGGTGACACCCCTGACGTACGGTTCGCCGCTACGCCCTCTGCCCCTATCCCGCATCGGAAGGACGCTCGCTCGTGGGTACGCCCCCTGAGCCACTTCGGGACGCAACGTCCCGTCCTGGGTCGCGCCGCGGCGGGCACCGCACGAAACGTCGACCTGCTGCGGGACGCCGCTCGTTCGCGTCGTCCCTGAAGTCCCTGGATGCGCTGGCCGCCTCGGGGGCGCGGGTCTCGGTGCACGTGGCCGACCTCGACACCGGCAAGGTCGTGCTCGCGGGCGACGACTTCCTGACGAGCCCGATCGGCGGCCTCGGCATCCTGCCCCTCCTGATCGAGGTCGCGGCCCGATTCGACGACGGATCCCTCGATCCGCTCGAGATCGTCGAGCGCGCGCGCATCGAACAGGTCGAGGGTGCGGGCGTCTGGCGGCATCTGCGGGCGCCCGCTCTGCCGCTCTGCGATCTCGCCGTCCTCGCGTCCGCCACCGGCGACTCGCTCGCGGTGAACCTGCTGCTCGATCGCGTCGGCATCGAGAGCGTGCACGCGCGGATCGATGCGCTCGGGCTCGAACGCGTTGCGCTGCTCGATCGTCTGCGCGATCGACGCGGTCCGGATCACGCGCCCCATTTCGCGCTCGGTTCGGCCCGTGAGCTGGCCGGGCTCTTCTCCGCCATGGTCAACACGAGCCTGGTCAACGCCGCCGTGAGCGCGCAGGTCTCGGAATGGCTGAGCCTGAACGAGGACCTCAGCCTGGTCGCATCCGCCACCGGTCTCGATCCGTTCGCGCACGAGGACGACCACGGGCTGTTGTTCGTGAACAAGACGGGACGGGATGCCGGGGTGCGCGCCGAGGCGGGTGCGCTGGCCGGTCCGCGCGCGGGTGTCGCCTATGCGCTGATCGTCTGCTTCGATGACCTGTCGATCGCGCATCGCCTGCGTGCGCACGACGCGTTCCGCACCCTCGGGGTAGACCTCATGGAGTACGTGTACTGACGCCCGCGGGTGTCTCGGTGGGACGGGCGAGCGGACGAGAGCGGAACGGATGCCTCAGGACTCGAGCGCGTCCACCAACTCGAGCCCGCGGCGGGCCCATTCGATCTCGCCACGAGCGCGCTCGACGAGTCCCTCGTACGCGAAGCGCTTGTAGGCGACCGTGCGATCCTGCTGCTCGGGAGGAGTGACGGCGAGGCGGCGCATCAGCATGGGGTTGTCGCGCGCGTCGATGCGGCGCAGCTCCCCCTCCCACTGTTCGAGCTCGCTCTCCCATTGCGCGATGTGCGCACGCAAGAACGCGCGAGCTTCATCGGGTGCCGCGACCTCGAGATACGCGGCGCGCAGATGAGCGGGATCCCGGACGCGCTGGTAGTCGAGCGGCGCGGCCATCCACGCGACGAACGCCGCGTCGCCGGCGGGGGTCACGTGGTAGAGGCGACGGGTGCCGCGCTCGCCCCGCAGCTGATCCTCGCCCTCGACGAGTCCCTCGGCCTCCATCTTGCGCAGCTCGGGGTAGATCTGGGAGTCGGGGGCGTGCCAGACGTGGCCCACCGAGAGCGAGAACTGCTTCTGCAGGTCGTACCCCGATTGCGGGCCCACGCGCAGGAGGGCGAGCAGTGCGTAACGCAGGCTCATCTGTCCTCCTCTTCGACGGTCACCCGAGGTTAGCAATCCCCCGGAGCGGGAATGGTGCGAGGGGGCCCGAGCTCTGGCCCGGACCCCCTCGGGTCGATCAGCTACTCAGTTGGAGTAGCCCGTACGCCAGCCGCCCTGGTACGTCGCGCGGGCGACGGTGGAGTAGGGGATCGGGCTGACGACCGCGCGGACCTCGGTCTGCTCGTGCGGCTCGACGGAGGCCTTCTTGGTGCCACCGTTCGGCTCGCCCCAGACGACCTTGAGCTCGGTGCCCTCGGGAACCGACGGGTCGATCGTCGCGAGCGAGAGGCCGCGACGCTCGTTCGAGGAGTAGCCGGTGAACATCGAGTATCCGACGACCGTGCCATCGGCGTCCACGACCGAGTCGTAGTTGGCCGAACCGTAGTTGGCCAGCGGCAGGTCGAAGAACTTGTAGTTCGGGCCGTCGACGTTCAGCAGCGACGTCCAGACCTTGCCGAGGTCCTCGGCGTCCCACGCCAGCGTGACCTTCTTGCGCTGCGAGGCGGGGTCCATCTTCTCGAGCGCGTCGCGACCGATGAAGTCGTGGTCGAACTTCACGAACGAGCCGTAGCCGAGCTCCCACGGCGTGAGGTAGTAGTCCTCGATGTTGTCCGACACGAACGAACCGGCCAGTGTTCCGGTCGCCTCGTAGCTGTCGGCGGGCAGCCAGTTGCGGTAGGCCTGCTCCTCGGCGCCGGTGTAGATGGCGGGGAGGGGCGAGGGGATCCAGCCCGACTCGAGCGTGTTCGAGGGGTAGGCGCGCGATCCGACGGGAAGCAGACCGAATTCCTGGCCGGCCTCGACGATCAGGTCGCGGATCTGGTGGTGCTCGGCGTACGGGCCCCAGATCTCGAGTCCGGGTGCGCCGGCCATGCCGTGGCGCAGCGTGCGCACGTTCATGTTGCCGATCTTCATCTCGGACATGTTGAAGAAGCCGAGCTTCTCGAGCGGTCCGCCGTTGAGCTTCTCGATGACGGCCCAGGCGTTCGGGCCCTGGATCTGGAAGCGGTAGTACTTGCGCGAGACGGCGTCACCGTAGGGGCGCGAGGGCGAACGGCGATCGACGACGACCTCGAGGTTCTGGTATCCACCGGTCTCGCCGTGGAACATCAGCCAGTTCGACGCGGGAGCGCGGCCGACGTAGACGTACTCGTCCTCGGCCTCGCGGAAGAGGATGCCGTCACCGATGACGTGGCCGGAGGCCGTGGTCGGGACGTACTGCTTGGCCTTGTTGACCGCGAAGTTCGCGACCGAGTTGATCGCGGTGTCCGAGATCAGCTTGATGGCATCGGATCCCTTGAGGAACACGTTGTCCATGTGGTGCGACTGGTCGTACAGGACGGCCGTGTCGCGCCAGGCCTTCTGCTCCTTGATCCAGTTCTGGAAGTCGGCCGGAACGACCGGGTAGATGTACGAGCCGATCTGCGAGTTGCGCAGGAGTTCGACGGGGCTTCCTGCCGCGTCGATGACTTCCTGCAGATTCTTGGGTGCCACGTTGGACCTCTCTCTAGGGAATGCGAGCGGATGCCCGCGGGTGGGTTAGAAAACGATGGTGTGGTTGCCGTGTCGGATGACGCGGTCGTCGGCGTGCCATTCGACGGCGCGTGACAGCACCGCGCGTTCGACGTACGCACCGCGGGCCTGCAGGTCCGCGGCCGTGTGGACGTGGGTGACGCGCGCGACGTCCTGCTCGATGATCGGGCCCTCGTCGAGGTCCTTCGTCACGTAGTGGCTCGTCGCGCCGATGAGCTTCACGCCGCGTTCTTTGGCCTTCTTGTACGGGCCGGCCCCGATGAACGCGGGCAGGAACGAGTGGTGGATGTTGATCACGGGGACGCCGACGTCGGTGATGAAGTCGTCCGACAGGATCTGCATGTATCGCGCGAGCACCACGAAGTCGACGTTGCCGTCGAGCAGTCGCACGATCTCGGCCTCGGCCTCGGACTTGTCCGGCCCCTGTGAGGGGACGTGGAAGAACGGGATGCCGAAGGAGCGGACGTCGTCCGCGGTGTTGGTGTGGTTGGAGATCACCATCGGGATGGTGACGTTCAGCTCGCCCCGGCGGTGACGCCAGAGCAGTTCGAGCAGGCAGTGGTCGGACGTGGAGGCCAGGATCGCCATCCGCTTGGGAATCGAGCGGTCGGTGAGCTTCCACTCGAGCCCGAGCGGGGTGATCGTCTTCTCCAGGTCGGCCTCGAGGTCGTCGAACGCGGCCGACAGGTTCGGGCGATGGAACACGACGCGCTGGAAGAACGCGCCCCCGTATGCGTCGTCGGAGTACTGATCCAGCGCGATGATGTTGCCCTTGTTGCGGGTGATCAGGGCCGAGACGGCCGAAACGATGCCCGGCTGATCCGGGCCGTGGACGATCAGACAAGCCTGATCGATCCGGGATGCGATGTGCACGCTCACAGCGGGACTCCTAGCTCATTCCGTCGACGTACTGGTGTGCCCAGTCTGCCGTGGCCTTGAGCCCACCGAAGGTGTAGAAGTGCAGCTTCACCTCACCCGAGGCGGGGTCGGCAGCGAGCAGCGCCGACAAGTCCGTGACGAACGTGTCGGGACCGGCCGTGCCCATGAGGTTCGTGAGCGAGAAGCCATACTTCTTCACGATCATCGCGTTGGCGCCGACGCCGAAGCGACGCGCGAAGTTGATCAGGCGCTTGATGCCGGCGGGGCCGGGCGTGCCGATGCGGATCGTGGATTCGATGCCGCGCCCGCGCACACCGTTCACCCACGAGATCACCGGGTCGGTGTCGAACGCGAACTGCGTGAGGATCGTCGCGTCGAGTCCCTGCTCCTTGAGCGCGGCCGACTTGTCCTCGAGGTGACGCCAGAGGATGTCCGTCGCGATGTCGGGGTGGCCCTCGGGGTACCCGGCGATCGACACCTCTTTCACGCCGTACTTCTGCAGCAGACCGGTCTGGATGACCGACAGCGAGTCGGGGTAGGGGCCCTCGGGCTCGGCGGGGTCGCCACCAACGGCGAAGACGCTGTCGGTCGCGCCGACCTCCTGCAGGCGCCCGAGGAACTCCTCGAGCTGGTCCTGCGACTTCAGGCGGCGAGCCGAGATGTGCGGGACCGGGATGAATCCCATGTCGCGGACGGCCTTCGACGCGGTGACGCGCATGTCGAGGTCCTCGTTGCCGAGGAACGTGACGTTGATCTTGGTGCCAGCGGGGATCGAGTCCTTCGCCTCGGTCAGACCCGGGACATCCTTGCCCGTCATCTCGAGGGAGTAGTTGCTGACCAATTCCAAAGCTGCGGCCTTATTGACCGGCTGAGTAGAACGTGACACTGATCGAGGTCCTTTCCGCTCTCAGTACGCCGCGCGTCTTCGCGCCGCCTGACAAGGACGTTACCTATGAACATAGGGAATGTCCAGAGGGAAATACGAGATCGCCTGTCCGTGCCGTCGGCGATGTTCAATCCGTGGGGCGCGGTCGTCCGCTCGGCCGCGGACCGGCGGAATCCAGGGAATGCCGTGCGCTGCGCAGATACCGCGCGAAGTTCTCGCGGGACTCCGCGTCGAGCTCGGCAACGATCAGGTCTTCCACGGCACGGATGCGCGGCGCGATCTCGGCCAGGCGTTCGACGCCGAGAGGGGTGAGGTGCAGCAGCATCCGCCTGCCGTGCGCCGGATCCTGTTCCCGACGGACGAGACCCTCCGCGAGCAGGGGTTCGATGGTCGCGGCCATCGTCTGGGCGCGCACCAGAGACCGGCGTGCGAGCTCCGAACTGGTCAGGCCCGGACGCCGTTCGAGGACGGAGAGCGCCGTGTACTGCGCCGGCGTGAGGTTCGCCTGCTTGCACACGGCGAGGAAATGCGGGCGCAGTGCCATCTCGACCTGCTTGATGACGTAGGTGAAGTTCGACGTCTGCATCGGGCCTCCGATCGGCACGACTGTAGCTTACGGGCGGGCACTCGCCGGGTGGTGGTGCGGGTCGCGGCTCTCGATGAATTACAGGTTTCCTGATACGGTGCCCTCGTGCTGAAGACGACGGAGTCCCAGGATCCAGCGGTGCTCGACTATCCCGGCGATCTGCTCGGGTTCGCCGATGCCCTGACCGACGTGGAGCGAGCCAAGCTGGCGCTCCTGCGCGAGCACCTGAACACCCGGGTGCGCCCGCTCCTGATCCCGGCCTGGGAGGCCGGGGAGTGCCCAGCCGAGATCCGCGGGCCCCTCGCCGCGCTGCGACTGGAGGACGACCCGGCCCTGCTGGGCGACGACGGCAGGCCGAGCGCGCTCTATCAGGGCTTCAAGACCGTGGAACTGTCACGGCTCGACCTCGGCGTCTCGATCATCTACGGCGGACAGGTGGGGATGTTCCGCACGCTCGTTCTCGAGGGCGGCAGTCCCGAGCAGATAGCCGCCTGGGACGACGACATCCTCGCGTTTCGCAAGACGGGGTGCTTCGCCCTGACGGAACCGGAGCACGGCTCCGACATCGCGGGCGGGCTGTCTACGACAGCGCGCCGTGCCGGGGACGGCTGGGTGATCGAGGGCCGGAAGCGGTGGATCGGCAACGCGACCATCTCGGACGAGTTGTGCGTCGTTGCGCGCGAGCAGGATGGCGATCGGGTCCTCGCCTTCCTCGTTCCGGCGACGGCCCCGGGCGTGACGCTCTCCGTCATCGAGGGCAAAGCCGCTCTGCGTCACGTGCACAACGCCGAGATCGTCCTGGACGAGGTCTACGTCCCGGACGAGGCGCGGCTGCCGCGGATCGAGTCCTTTCACGACATCAATCGAGCGTTCCGGACGCTGCGTCCGGTGATCGCATGGAACTCGGTCGGGATGCAGCTGGGCGCGTATGACGCGGCCCTTCGGTACGCGAAGGAGCGCATCCAGTTCGGCGGTCCGATCGCGGGCTACCAGCTCATCCAGGAGAAGCTCGTCCAGATCGTCGCCAACATCGCGCAGACTCTCGCGCTGGCCGTGCGAACGGCGACGCATCCCGTGACGGATGACGTGGCCCCGAGCATGATCAAGCTCGTGGCCGCCGATCGGCTGCGCGAGTCCGTCGCGCTCGCGCGCGAGATCGTGGGCGGTGACGGGCTGTTGCTGAAGAACGACGTGGTGCGGTTCTTCGTGGATGCCGAGGCGATGTACACGTTCGAGGGAACGCGCGAGATGAACGTCCTCATCGTGGGCAGAGCGATCACGGGGATCAGCGCGTTCACTCGCGGCTGATGCCCACCCCGGCCCCGAGACGCCCCACGCCTCAACTTTCAGGTAACCTGACAAACGACCGTCGGTAGCCGAATCTCGCATCGACGACCAGGACTCGACGAGGAGTACACGAATGACCAGCGGACTGTCCGTCGCGATCGGCGACCTTCCCTCGATCCAGGGGAGTACCTTCGGGCCCTCCGACTGGCTCGAGATCACCCAGGAACAGGTGAACGACTACGCGCGCTTGAGCGGCGACATGAACCCCATCCACATCGATCCGGAGTTCGCGGCGTCGACGCCGTACGGCGGGACGATCGTGCACGGCCTGTTCACCCTGAGCCTGGTCGTTCCGCTCATGGCCGGCATCTTCGAGGTCACCGACGTGGGCATGGGCATCAACTACGGGTCGAACAAGCTCCGCTTCCCGGCCCCCGTTCCCGTCGGATCGCGTGTCCGTCTGCGCGGTGTCGTGTCATCCGTCACCGAGGTGCCGGGCGGCTTCCAGGTCGAGGTGCCCGTGACGGTCGAGGTCGAGGGCGGCGAGAAGCCCGTCCTCGCGACCGAGCTCGTCCTGAGGTTCTACCGATGAGCGCGGCCGAACGGGTACGGCTGGATGGCAAGGCGGCGATCGTCACCGGCGCTGGCCGGAGTCTCGGCAAGGCGTACGCGATCGCGCTGGCCGACGCCGGTGCCGCGGTCGTCGTCAACGACGTCGACGACGTCACGGCACGCGAAACGGTCGCCGAGATCCGCGCGGCCGGTGGCCGGGCGATTGCGGTCGTCGGTCCGGTCGGCCCGACCGAGACGGCCGAGTCGCTCGTCGCCGCGGCCGTGCACGAGTTCGGACGCCTCGACATCCTCGTCGCCAACGCGGGCGTGTTGCGTGATCGGGTGCTCTGGAAGATGTCGGATGACGACTTCGACCTGGTGGCCGAGACCCACCTGCGCGGCTCCTTCACCTGTGCGCGTGCCGCCGCGATCGAGATGCGCCAGCGGGGGGAAGGTGGCCGGATCATCCTGGTCGGCTCGCCCGCCGGGCAGTACGGGAGCTTCGGGCAGACGAACTACGCGGCTGTCAAGGCGGGTCTGGTCGCCATGGCACGCACGCTCTCGCTCGAGCTGGCGCGCGCAGAGATCACGGCGAACGCCATCATCCCGACCGCACTCTCGCCGATGACCGCGACGATCCCCGCGTACACGCAGGTCTACGAGGACTATGTGGCGGGCAGGGGCATTCCGACCGAGTACCGGCGCGACCACGCGCTCGGGACGGCCGAGGACGTCGCGGCGCTCGTCGTCTGGCTCGCCTCGGCCGACGCGGCGGACGTGACCGGGCAGGCGATCGGCATCGGCGGGGATCGCCTCACGATGTACTCCCACCCGCAGGTGCTGCGCACGCTCGATCAGGATGGCGGCTGGAGGCCCGAACAGATCGGCCGGGCTTGGCGAGACGAACTCCACGGCCTGGCGCAGCGCTCCGGCCCGGGCGCGGGAGAGTAGCGATCGTGGAGGGGCACTACTCCGACCTCTGGCAGGCGATCGCGAGCGCAGACCCGGACCGTCTCGCGCTCAAGACCGTCGACGGCGAGACATGGACATACGGGCGGTTCGCGCGCGAGGCCGGGTCGCTGGCTGCGTGGCTCGAGCGCTCCGGGGTGCGCCCCGGTGACACCGTCGCGATGCTGCTGCACAACCGCGCCGAGTTCCTCATCACGTTCTTCGCGTGTCTGGCCGCCGGCATCACACCCGTGCCGCTGAACTTCCGGCTGCGCCCCGCCGAGGTCGCGGCGCTCCTGGATGATTCCGGCTCGTCGGTGCTGATTCATCCCGCGTCGCTGGCCGACGTGGCCACCGAGGCCGCGCAGCTCGCCGACGTCGACGTCACGCTCGTGAGCGTCGATGAGGGCGAGGGGATCGCGGCGGGCGCGATCTCGTGGGCCGAGACGGTCGCCGGTGATGAGCCGCTTCCGCCGCATGCCCCCGCGGACGGCGAACTGTGGATCTACACCGGTGGCACGACCGGACGTCCGAAGGCCGTGCGGTGGAGCGCGCCGAGCTTCTTCGAGGTGCAGTTGTTCGCCGCGTACACCCTGTCGGGTCGGCCGCAGCCCGAGACGATGGACGACGCGATCCGGATCTCGGTGGATTCCACCTACCCCCCGATGATCAATCTGCCGCTCGCGCCGTTCATGCACGGCACCGCGCTGACCACCTCGATGAACACGCTCGCCGTCGGTGGCACGGTGCTGATCTCCTCGCGCGCGCGCCTCGACGCCGAGGCGGCGGTACGTTTCGCCAACGCGGAGGGGGCCACGCGGCTCATCGTGGCCGGCGACGCGATCGGCATGCCGATCGCGGACGCCGCGCGCGCTCTCGGGGTCGGGCTTCCCACGGTCGCCTCGATCATGAGCTCGGGCATGCGCTTCAGCGCCGAGACGAAGAAGGCCCTGCACGAGCTCGGCGACATGGAGATCATCGACCTGCTCGCATCGACCGAGGGCGGCGGATTCGCGGTCACCTCGACGAAGGGCGTCGCCGACCTGCCGGGCCGCGCGCAGCTCTTCCCGACGGCCGTGGTGTTCGACGAGAACTTCCGGCAGGTTCAGGACATCCCGGGCTCGCGCGGCATCCTCGCACAGCGCGGAGCGCTCCCCCTGGGGTATCACCGTGACCTCGAGAAGACACGCGCCACGTTCCCCGAGATCGAGGGGGAACGCTACGTGATCCCGGGTGACTGGGTGATCGTGCAGGACGACCGTCACATCGAGTTCATCGGGCGCGGCAGCGGCGTGATCAACACCGGCGGCGAGAAGGTCTACCCGCTGGAGGTCGAGGAGGCGCTGCTCACCCACCCCGCGATCACCGATGCGGCCGTGCTCGGGGTGCCCGACCCGCGCTTCGGTGAGGTCGTCGCGGCCGTCGTGGTCCGCTCCGGCGACGTCACGGCCGACGAGCTCGCGGCCCACGTGGGGGGCATCGTCGCCGGGTACAAGAAGCCGCGGCACGTCATGTTCCGCGAATCGCTGGATCGCACGCCGACCGGCAAGATCGACGTAGGGCGACTGCGCGGGGAAGTGATCGCCGACCGCGGCGCATCGGGAGGGACGACATGAGCCTCGAGGACATTCTCGGGATCGACACGCACGTGCACATCCAGATCGACGATCACGGACATCACGGGGCCTCGCGCGAGCAGCGCGAGGCGATGGACCGCTACTTCGGCAGCTCCGAACCGACGCGCACGCTCGACGAGACCGCGGCGTACTACCGCGAGCGGGGACTCATGGCCGTCGTCTTCACGGTCGATGCGACGACCAATACCGGGCACCGTCCGAACAGCATCGACGACATCGTGGCGGGTGCCCAGCGGCACCCCGACACGCTCATCGCGTTCGGGTCGGTCGATCCGTTGCAGGGAGAAGCGGCCGTCGACGAGTTGCGACGGCAGGCGGACGAACTCGGCGCTCGGGGGTTCAAGTTCCACCCCACCGTCCAGGGCTTCGACCCGTCCGACCCCGCTTACGCCCCGCTCTTCGCCGAGATCGAGCAGCGTGGCCTGCCGATCGTCGTCCACACCGGACAGACGGGGGTGGGCGCGGGAATGCCCGGTGGGCTCGGCTACCGGCTGGGCCTGTCGAACCCGATGCTTCTCGACGAGGTCGCCGCGCGGCACCGCGACCTGCAGATCATCATGGCGCATCCGTCCGTGCCGTGGCAGGACGAGGCGATCTCGATCGCCACGCACAAGTCGAACGTGTGGATCGACCTGTCGGGCTGGTCCCCGAAGTACTTCAGCCCGAATCTCGTGCGCGCGACCCGGACCTACCTGAAGCACAAGATGCTCTTCGGATCGGACTTCCCGGCTCTCACCCCGGACCGCTGGCTCAAGGATTTCGCCGCACTGGAGCTCGGCGAAGAGGTCGAGCGGCTCGTGCTCAAAGACAACGCGGTGCGCCTGCTCGGCCTGGACGACGCGGTCTGAGGTCCGCGCCGCCCGGGTCCGCCTCGGGCCGGTCGCTCTAGAGGGCGTCGGTGAAGGTCTGCAGGTCGCGGGCGAAAAGCTCGGGCTGCTCCCACGGGCCGAAGAGCCCCCCGTGGGGTTGCAGCGCAAAGTGCTTCACGTCGAAGAAGAGCTCGGCGTACGGGCGCGTCGCGACCACGGTGTCGTGCGGAAAGACGGTGAACCCGGTCGGTTGCGTCGCGCGGGACGACGGCGGCAGCAGGTGGTCGCCGGCATCGCGGTAGTACCGGATGGCGGAGGCCGCTGTGCCGGTGAACCAGTACAGCGAGATGTCGTCGAGCACGTCGTGCATCGTCAGTCCGCCGCCGGGCGCGTCGTTGTCGGCCCAGCCGTGCAGCTTCTCGAACACCCACGAGGCCAGCGCCAGGGGCGAGTCGCCGAGGGCGAACCCGATCGTCTGGGGCTTCGTGCGGTGCTCGGCCGCGTAGGCTCCCTCGGTCGCAAACCACGTCGCACCGGTTTCGGCGTACGCCCGCACGGCCTCGCCGTGCGCTGCGGGATCGATCGTGTATCGGCGCCACGCCGGAACGTCGCCGAGGTGCAGCGCGTCGACCCGATCGGGCCGCAGAGCGCCGAGCGCTTCCACGATGGCGCTGCCGTGATCGCTCCCGTGCGCGACGTAGCGGTCGAACCCGAACGCCGCCATGACCTCGTCGAACGCGCCGGCCACGGTGACCGGGCCCCAGCCCGGCCGCGCCGGCCGATCCGAGAAACCGTATCCGGGCAGGCTCGGGATGACGATGTCGAACCGGTCGGCCAGCAGCGGCAGTGCCTTCTCGAAGCGCAGGAAGCCATCCGGCCAGCCGTGCACGAGCATGAGCGGCTGGGCGCCGGGCGTTCCCGCGCGCACGACGTGGATGCGCGTGCCGCCGGCTTCCACGAGATACTGTTCCCGCTCGTTGAACCGGCGCTCGGTGGTGCGCCAGTCGTAGGCGTTCGCCCATTCGTCGATGAGTGCGCGGAGCGCGGTCGGTGGGGTGCCCCACGACCAGTCGTCGGTCGCGGAGTCGGCCCAGCGTGCCCGCGCGAGCCGAGCGTGCAGGTCGTCGATGTCCTCGTCGGGAACGGCGACGGTGAAGGGGGTGATCGAGCCCATGTCAGTCCTTCCAGCGCGTGCGCGGCGAGGATTTCTCGGTCAGGGCGGGATCGTCCACGACCGCGCCGGCGAGGGCGGCATCGATCGCGGCCATCGTGTCGGCATCGAGTCGGACGCCCGCGGCCTTGACGTTGTCCTTCAGCTGTTGCGGCCGAGACGCACCCACGAGCGCCGCGGCGACGTTGTCGTTCTGCAGGACCCACGCGATCGCGAGCTGAGCCATCGTCAGCCCCGCTTGCTCCGCGATGGGCCGCAGCCGCTGCACCGCCGCCAACACGTCGTCCTCGAGGAAGCGTTTGATGAAGTACCCACCGGTCGCGTCGGTCGCCCGGCTTCCGTCCGGGACGGGCTGACCCGGCAGGTACTTGCCGGTGAGGACGCCCATCGCGACGGGAGACCAGACGATCTGCGAGATGCCCAGTTCACGACTCGTGGGAACGACGACGCCCTCGATGACGCGATAGAGCATCGAGTACTGGGGCTGGTTGGAGACCAGCTGGATCTTGAGTTCTTTCGCCAGGGCCTGACCGGCGCGCAGCTCGTCCGCGGTCCACTCCGAGACGCCGATGTAGAGCGCCTTGCCCTGGCGGACGATGTCGGCGAAGGCCTGCATCGTCTCTTCCAGCGGTGTCTCGTAGTCGTAGCGGTGCGCCTGGTACAGGTCGACGTAGTCGGTTCCGAGGCGCCGCAGCGATCCGTGGATGCCGTCCATGATGTGCTTGCGGCTCAGTCCCGAGTCGTTGGCCCCGAAGACCCCGATCGGGAAGTAGACCTTGGTGAAGATCTCGAGAGACTCGCGGCGCTGGCCTTTCAGGGCATCCGCGAGAACGACCTCGGCGGCGGTGTTCGCATAGACGTCCGCGGTGTCGAAGGAGGTGATGCCGACGTCGAGCGCTGCACGTACGGTTTCGATGGCGGCGTCGTTCTCGACCTGCGAGCCGTGCGTGATCCAGTTCCCGTAGGTGATCTCCGAGACCTTGAACCCGCTGTTACCCAGGAACCTGTATTCCACGTCCGGTCACTCCCTCGTGATTCCGCAATTCAGTTTAACTGTCAACTCTCGCCATGTTAGTGGCTCGTGCGCGACTCTGTATTCGGCCCGTGGCTCGGTGCGTGGCTCGGTGCCTGAGTCGGCCCCGAGGCGAGCAGCGCGCGCTCGTATTCTTGGAGGTCGGCGGCCGACTCGAGCATCTTCGAGAGCAGGCGGTTGAGCTCGACGACCTCGTCGTCGGACAGGCGATGCTGCAGGATCTCGGTGCGTCGCAGCGCGATCGGCATGAGTTGGTCGTGCAGCGCAGCGCCCACGGTGGTCAGGAACAGATGGCGCGAGGTGCGACGTCCGTCCGCCTGCCCCACATGGCCGCTCGCGACAAGTGCCCCGACACTCTTCGAGGCGATCGATTTGTTGATGCCGAGAATCTCGCACAGGTCCCGCGCCGTCGCGCCCGGGTGGTTGCCCAGGGCGCTGAGGACGCGCCACTCGTTGGCTCCGACGTCATGCAGCGCGTTGAACACGCGCGAACCGCCCCACACGAGCACATTGTTGAGCAGGCCCAGGAGCGCGGGGGAGTAAGAGTCGCGGTCGATCGTGCGGGCGAGTGGTTCGGTCACGAGCCCCTGTGCTGTCGCCTGCGCGAGCACCGCGTCGGAGAGGGGGAGGTGAGTGGCCATCGCGGGCAGTCTAGCCAGGTGCCGAATGCGGACTGGCGGACCGTGGGCTCACGAGTCCGTGCTTCGGTCGACGACCGCCTCGCTTTCGAGCGTCATGAGCTCGCGGGTCTCCTGCAGCATTGCCAGGAGCAGGTCATTCAGGCGGGTGATGTCGTCGGGGGCGAGGTGCGACAGCATGATCTCTTGACCGCGCAGCGAGATCGGCATCATGAGCTCGTGCATCTCGGCGCCGGCGCGCGTGAGGAACATCGGTCGCGAACCGCGGGGGCCGTCGAGCAGCACGACGAGCCGACGTTCGGTGAGTACGCTGACGCTCTTCGACACGACGGCTTTGTTCATCGCCGCGAAGTCCGCGATCTCGGTCGCCGACATCCCGGGGCGCAGCCCGAGCGACGAGATGACGCGCCAGTCGTTCGTGCCGAGCCCGAACCGCCGACGCAGTTCGTGCGATTCCCGCCAGACGAGCGCGTTGGACAGGAGCGCCAACAATCGCGGCGTGAAGTGATCGGGGTCGATCGAGTTCGGGAGGGGCTCGGTGACGATATCGGGATGGCGCTGGCGCCCGACACCGTCCACCGGGGGGATGTTCGTCATCGAAGTCCTTCTCTGTCGCATGCCGAGTGGCCACGAGCCCGCCATCGAGGATCGGTATGGCGCGGCGCCCGGCTCCGTATGGAGCCGGGCGCCGCGCCGAGCGGGGTCGCTCAGTGTGCCATCGCGGCGAGTGCCTCGGGGTCGATGACTCCGATAGAGCGGGTGTCCTGGAACGCCCGGATGCCTTCGATGCCCTGTTCGCGGCCCATGCCCGACTGCTTCATGCCACCGAACGGTGCACGCAGGTCGAGGCGGGTGGCGCCGTGGTCGTTGACCCAGACGTAGCCGCACACGAGCTGGCTGCCGATGCGGGTGGCCGTCTCGGGGTCGGCGGTCCAGACGCTGCCGCACAGTCCGCCCCAGGTGTCGTTCGCGGCTCGGACGGCCTCTTCTTCCGTGTCGAACGGCAGGATCGGGATGACCGGACCGAACTGCTCCTGCGTGACGACGCGGAGCGACGGGTCGGGGTCGACGACGATCGCGGGGCGCAGGAAGTTGCCGCCCGCGAGGTCTCCGCCGGGGAGCTCGCCGAACTCGAGCACCGTCGCGCCGGAGTCCTTCGCCTCTTCGATGATCTCGGCGACGAATGCCTTCTGCACGGGGGAGTGCAGGGGCCCCATCGTGGTGCCCTCATCGAGCCCGTAGCCGATGACGGCCTTCTCGAGCCGTGCCGACAGCCCGTCGACGACCTCCTGCATCCGGGACCGATGCACATAGACGCGCTTGGCGTTCATGCAGATCTGGCCGGTCGAGTCGAAGATCGCCGCGTACAGGCGGTCGAGGTGGACGTCATCGATGATGGCGTCCTCGGTGAAGATCGCCGCGTCGTTCCCACCCAGCTCCAGCGTGACGCGGGTGAGGGACTTGGCCGCCATCTCCATGATCCGCTTCCCGCCGTTGACCGACCCGGTGAAGCACACCTTCGCGATGTCCGGGTTCTGGATCAGCGCACCCATGTTCTCGTCGCGTCCGGTGACGACGTTCAGCACACCGGCCGGCAGCTTCTCGGCCACCCGCTGGACGACGCGCGTCGTCGCGAGGGGCGCCGAGGGCGGCGGCTTCACGATGACGGTGTTACCCGCGAGCAGCGCGTGGGGCAGGGATGCCGCGAGGATCGCGATCGGCCAGTTGAACGGCACGATGATCGTGACGACGCCGAGCGACTGGTAGGACACCTCGGTGTTGACCGGGATGCCGGGCATGACGGGAAGCGTCTTCCCGGTGTCGACCTCGTCGGCGATCATGAGCGCCAGGTTCCAGCGGATCTCGAAGACCAGGGCGTCCACCCAGGCCTCCATGCGGATCTTGCCGTTCTCCTGCGACAGGATGGCCGCATCCGTGTCGCGCTCGTCGGCGATTCCGGCGATCGCTTCCGCCATCTGGCGCGCCCGCTCGGCCGTCGACAGGGCCGACCAGGCCGGATAGGCCGCCTTTGCCGCGGCTACCGCGTCGGCGACGTCATCGGCCGAAGCGGAGGCCGCCTCACCCACGATCACGCCTGCCTTAGCCGGGTCGACGACAGAAATCGTCTCCGCCGTCTGCCGTTCCTCGCCGCCGATGAACAGTCCCGTACGAACCGGGGCCTCAGTACTCAACGTGTCGGACAAGCCGACCACCCACCTCTCTGTGTGTCTGCCGAACTGCGTGTCTGTCGAATCGTGCGTGTCTGTCGAACCGCATCGAAGTTGCCTTTACCAGCGCCATGATGGCACGGGATTCGGGTGTCGGTCTCGGGTTCTGACAAGTCCTCACCGACTTCCTGAAGTTTACCTGCATTCTTGTTTACCTGTAAAGGAGATCGTGCTAGCGTCTCCTTTCGTCGGCCCCCGAGGGTCGGTTGAGAAGGTCGAAGCACTGCAGCGATGCAGCGCAATCGGCGCCCATGTCATCAACGAGGAGGCAGAGGATGGTTCGCGAGAGCCTTGTCCCGGTAGGCGAGCGCCCCGACGTCGCACAGCTGGAAGATCTGGCGTTCGAACTGCGTCAGAAGCTGCTGCACCTGTGCGGAACGTACGAGGGTGCGGTGCACATCGGAGGCGACCTGTCGTCGGCGGACATCTTCACCGCGCTGTTCGAGTACGGCCTGACGGTCGACCCGACCGACATCGCCAACCCCTCCCGCGACCGTTTCGTGCTCAGCAAGGGGCACGCGGCCGTGGCGATGTACATCGCGATGGCGATCCGCGGCTTCTTCTCCTACGACGGGATCGTCCAGACCTACGGTCAGCTCGACAGCGCGTACGGCATGCACCCCTGCAAGGTGCAGCTTCCCGGCGTGGAGGCGTCCACGGGCTCGCTCGGTCACGGACTGCCGCTCGCGGTCGGCATGGCCCTGAGCGCCCGCGGTCGCGGCGAGACCCACCGCGTCGTCACCCTGATGGGCGATGGCGAGACAGGTGAGGGCTCCGTCTGGGAGGCCGCGCTCGTGGCCAGCTCGAACAAGCTCGGCAACCTGGTCGCCTTCATCGATCGCAATCGTCAGTTGATGACGAGCTTCGACGAGGAGCGCGTGAACCTCGAGCCCTACCCCGACAAGTGGGCGGCCTTCGGGTGGAACGTCGTGCACATCGACGGCCACGACATGGGGGCGCTGGTCGGTGCGATCGACGGCCTCCCGGCACCCGACAGCGACAAGCCCACCGTCGTCATCTGCGAAACGGTCAAGGGCAAGGGCGTCGACTTCATGGAACACAATCTGGCCTGGCACGCGGGTTCGCTCGGAGCCGCCGACCTCGAACGCGCGATGGAGGCTCTCGAGGCCTCTCGAGAGAAGGAGTCCGTCTGATGCCCATCACCTTCACTTTCGGTGAGTTCCTCGGGGCCCGCTCGGTCATCGGCACGACGCTCGCCGAGCTGGGCGACGAGTACCCGAACCTCTGGGTCCTCACTCCCGACATCGGCGCGACGCTGGTGGAGTTCCGCGACAAGTTCCCCGAGCGCTTCCTCGACGTGGGTCTTGCGGAGCAGGCGTGCGTGGGAGTCGCGGCCGGTCTGGCTTACGACGGCAACATCCCCGTCGTGTCGGGAATGCTCCCGTTCCTCTCCATGCGCGCGCTCGAGCAGATCCGCACCGACGTCTGCTACCCGAACCTCCCCGTCAAGATCATCGGCACCCACGGAGGGCTCGTCGGCAACGGCGGCTCCACCCACTACGCGGTCGAAGACCTCACCCTGATGGGTGCGCTCACGAACATGACCGTGACGTCGATCGGTGACCCGCTGATGGTCGGCGAGGTCCTGCGTCAGTCCATGTCGATGACGGGCTCGCTGTACATCCGCCTGGCCGTCGGCAAGAAGGACAAGGTCCTCTACGAACCCGGCACCCACGACATCCGCATCGGCAAGGGGATCATCGCGCGCGAAGGCACCGACGCGACGATCTTCACCCACGGCACGACCGTCGCCCAGGCGCTCGACGCGGCCGACGAGCTCGCGAAGGATGGCCGGTCCATCCGCGTCATCGACATGTGGACGCTGAAGCCGATCGACCAGGAGCTCATCATCCGCTCCGCCGCCGAGACGGACGGCCGGTTCGTGGTCCTCGAGGATCACCTGGCGTACGGTGGGCTGGCCACCCGGATCGCCGACGTGGTCACCGACAACGGCGTGCACCTGAAGGCGTTCGAGCGTCTCGGGATCCCGCAGGTCTACGCCGGCTTCGGCGAGGACGAGCAGCTGCGCGACAAGCACGGTTACGGCCTCGAAGCCACGATCGCCGCGATCCGTCGGGTCATCGCCGCGCAGCCCTGATCGTGAGGGTCGGCAGTCGCCGACTCGCGAGAGCACTGCCCGTACCGTAACCCACCGCTTGCCCCGCAAGAACTCAACGGAGAGTCATGAGAACAGTAGCCGTCACGAAGGTGGGAAGCCTGCGCGATCCCGACGAGACCGCGCGCGGCGTCATCGACGTCGTGGACTTCCCCGAGCAGCCCCTCGGACCCGAGGACGTGCGCATCCGCGTCGCGTACGCCGCGATCTGCGGGTCGGATCCCCACCTCGCAGAGGGATTCTTCGGCACCGACGTGCCGATCGGCCTCGGACACGAGATCTCGGGCGTCGTCGAGGCGCTCGGAGAGGCCGCGCACCGCAACGGCCTGCGCGTCGGGGACCGGGTCGCGGGCAACTTCCTGCGGTTCTGCGGCACGTGCCGCCCCTGCCAGGAGGGTCGTCAGCAGTTCTGCGAGCACATCCAGGACTACAACCGCCCCGGCATGGCCGAGACGGTGACGTGGCACGAGTCACAGGTCTACCGACTGCCCGAAGAGGTGTCCCTGCTCACGGGATGCCTGCTCGAGCCGACGTCCGTCGCCGTGCGCATCGCCGACAAGACCCGCATCCGCGTCGGCGACCGGGTCGCCGTCTGCGGCGGCGGGCCGATCGGCCAGCTGACCCTGCAGGTCATGAAGATGTATGGCGCGACCTCGCTGACCATGATCGAACCCATCGCGGATCGCCGCGACATGGCCCTCCGTCACGGCGCCGAGTACGTCATCGACCCGATCGCCGAGAACCAGTTCGAGCGTGCCGACGAGATCACAGACGGCCGCGGATACGACATCGTGATCGACGCCTCGGGCTCGCCCCGCGCCGTCCAGGGACTCCTCGACATCGCCGCGAAGGGCGCGACCGTGATCTACGGCGCGATGTACCCGCACGACTTCGCGATGCCGCTGAACCTGTCGGACTACCTCTACCTGAAGGAGCTGACGCTCACCGGCGTCTTCGTCTCGCCCTACGCCTTCCCGCGGGCTCTGCAGATCCTCCCGCACCTCGACGTCGACGAGATGACGGCGGCCGTGTTCGATCTCGAGGACGCCGCGGCGGCCTTCGCCGCCCACATGAGCGGTGCTCACCCCAAGGTCGTCATCCGCTGCAACGACCTGGACGACTCCCGGAGTGCGTCATGACGGTCATCGAGAACGGCGCGGTCTCGACCGCCACCCTCCCGGCGCTCGAGGCGGTCGATGTTTTCAAGAGCTTCGACGGCGTGCACGCGCTGAAGGGCGTGAGCCTGTCGGTCCAGCCCGGCGAGATCCACGCGCTGCTGGGCGAGAACGGCGCCGGCAAGTCCACGCTCATCAAGGTCGTGACGGGGCTGTACGCGCCGGACTCGGGCCAGATCCGCCGCTCGGGTGAAGAGGTCGAGTTCGCCAACGTCCGGGCCGCGCACAAAGCGGGCATCGTGGCGCTTTACCAGGAGCTCTCGATCGTGCCGACCACCTCGGTCGCCGAGAACGTCCTGCTGGGTGAACAGCTGCCGAGCCGCGCGGGGATCGTGAACGGTCGCGCGCTACGCCGCGAGGCGCGGGCGCAGCTCGAACGCCTCAATCAGAAGATCTCGATGCGCAAGCTCGCCGGCGACCTCTCGCCGGTGCAGCAGACGATGGTCGCGGTCGCGCGCGCGTTGGCCACAGATGCGCGTGTTCTGATCCTCGACGAGCCGACGGCCTCGCTCACCGACACCGAGATCCGCGAAGTCTTCGCGGTGCTGCGCTCCCTCCGCGATGAGGGAGTCGCCATCGTCTACGTGTCGCACCGTCTCGAGGAGGTCTTCGAGCTGTGCGATCGCCTGACGATCATGCGCAACGGCGAGACGATCACGACGAAGAACGTCGCCGACACCACGATCGGCGAGGTCATCTCGACGATGGTCGGCCGAAACGCCGATTCGCTCTATCCCGAGCGAGGGAAGACCTCGACCGAAGTCACTCTCGTCGTCGAAGGGCTTGAGGGCCGGCGCGTCACGGATGTCTCCTTCACCGCGCACAAGGGCGAGGTGCTGGGCATCGGGGGACTGGCCGGTTCCGGTCGGAGCGAGCTGCTGCGGATCCTCGCGGGGGCGCAGACCTCCAAGGCGGGCACGATCACCGTGGGTGGCAAGATCGTCCCGCGCAGGGCAGGGGTCGGACGCGTCCTCGCGGCGGGCGTTGCGCTCGTTCCCGAGGAGCGCCGCAGCCAGGGTGTGCTCCTGGGCGCGTCGATTCAAGACAACATCGCATTGGCCAACATCTCGTCGGTGAGCCGACTCGGATGGGTCTCGCGCGGGCGGATCGCCGAGATGGCCAAGCGCGCCATGGCCGACCTCCAGATCAAGGCGCGCAGCCCGCGCCAGCCGGTCGGCGAACTGTCGGGCGGCAACCAGCAGAAGGTGGTGCTCGCCAAGATGCTCGCGCGCAAGCCGCACGTGCTGCTCATGGACGAGCCCACGCGCGGCATCGACGTCGGCACCAAAGCCGAGATCTACCGTCTCATCCGTGAACTCGCCGCCACCGGCACCACGGTCATCGCCGTCAGCTCGGAGCTGCCGGAACTCATCGGGATGTGCGACCGAATCCTGATCATGCACGAGGGCTCGATCGCGGGCGACGTGCCCGCCGAGGGCGCCGACGACGAACTCCTCCTCTCTTACGCCTACGGAAGGTCCACATCATGACAGTTCAGAAGGAGCCCACGCGGACCGGGACGATCATGGCCCAGCAGTCGCGCACGGCGGGCCGGGTCCTCATCCAGAGCGGCACGGTGGTCGCGCTGATCTTGCTGATCATCTTCTTCTTCGCGATGCGGCCCGACACGTTCCTGTCGTTCATCAATGTCCGCAACATCCTGTACCAGGTCTCGATCCTCGCGATCATCGCCGGTGCGCAGACCATCGTCATGGTGCTCGGCGACTTCGACCTTTCGGTCGGCGCGACATCGAGTCTTGCCGGTGCGGTGACCTCCGTGATGCTCCTCGGAGAGAACTCCATGCCCGTCGCGATCGGAGCCGGCCTGGCGGTTGGTCTCCTGGTCGGGCTGGTCAACGGGGTGCTCATCGCCTATCTCAACCTGTCGGCGTTCGTGGCGACACTGGCGACGATGACCTCCGTCATAGGCCTGGCATATCTCGTCACGGGAGGCACCACGGTCTTCGGCATGCCCGAAGAGTTCAACCAGCTCGGCCAGGGCCGGTTCCTGAACGTGCCGTTGCCGGTCTACTTCGCGGTCCTGATCTCCGTGATCATCTGGGCGATGCTGCGCTTCACAACGCTCGGCAGACGGCTCCACGCCATCGGCGGCAACGTCGAGGTAGCGCGACTGTCGGGCGTGAACGTGCGCTGGGCACGTCTGCTCGCGTTCACGATGGCCGGATTCATCTCGGCCATCGGCGGCATCCTGCTGGCAGCGCGCCTCGGCAGCGCGGCCGCGGAGCAGGGCTCCGACAACACGCTGTTCTCCGTCGCCGCCGTCTTCCTCGGTATGACCGTCATCCGCTCGGGAGCCGCGAACCTCGGCGGAACCATGATCGGCGTCGGCATCATCGGCGTGATGAGCAATGGCCTGAACATCCTGGGCGTCAACGCCTACGTGCAGCAGGTCGTGACCGGACTCATCATCATCCTCGCCGTGGTCCTTTCCGGCCTCAAGACGCGGGAGCGATAGCAACGCTCCCACGGGCCTCGCGACCCGGTAATCCGCGGGGCCATCACTCCCTCACAACCAACGCAATCACAAAGGAGTAGATACGTGCGTACGAAATTCAAGGTGGCCGCGGCCGTAGCCGCCGCGGCGGTACTCGCCCTCACGGGATGCTCGGGCAGTGGCTCGGGAGACAACAGCGGTGGCGCCGATGACGCTTTCAAGGTCATCGCGTTCACCTCCGGCAACCAGACCCCGGTCGGTGCGTGGTGGGTCAAGGCCGTCACGGCCCAGGCGGAAGAACTCGGCTGGGATCTGACGATGATCCAGGGCGACTTCGACTTCCAGAAGATGAACCCGGCCGTCGAGAGCGCCATCGGTCAGGGCGCCGATGTCATCCTCGACGGATACACGGACGTTTCGTCGATCGGGTCCATCGTGACCGCGGCGAAGGACGCCGACATCCCGATCTTCGCGATGGACGCCGGCACCGAGCCGACGGACGCCTTCGTCACCAACATCACGACGAACCAGCAGCAGATCGTCGACAAGACGGTCGGTGCGATCGACGAGGCGATCGGTGGCCTCGAGGGCAAGACCATCATGGTCATCGGCCACGACCCGCACGCCGGCATCCGCCTGCGTTCGGCGCTCGCGGTCGAGGCGTTCGAAGCGGCCGGAGCGACCGTCGTGGGCGGTGAGCCGCAGCAGGTCACGAACCCCGCCACGGGTCGCACGGAGGCGCTCAACTTCGTCTCCGACTACCTCTCCGCCAACCCCAACGGCCTCGACGCCGTCTGGGCCGGCTGGGATGACGCGGCGCTCGGCGCGGCACAGGGCCTCGCCGAGGCGGGTTCGACCGCCCCGGTCACCGGTGTTGACGCGCTCTCCGAGACGCTCGCGGCCATCGAGAAGGGCGGCAACATGCTCGCCACGATCGACCAGCCCTGGCCCCTCGTGCTCGACATGCTGATCAAGGATGTCGTGGCCTTCCAGGAGGACGGCACACTGCCGGCGAAGGACTTCGTCGACGTCGACGTGACGCTCGTGACCAAGGAGAACGCGGCGGACACCACGCCGTCCGACAAGCTCTAGCGGCCATTCGTTTCACCGCGGGGGCGGATGCTCCGGTATCCGCCCCCGCACCCCCCGCACCATTCCTGCACGTCCGCAGTACCCACACACTCGAAACCAGATACTCCAAGAAGAGGAAACTCCCATGCGTCTCGACGGCAAAGTCGCTCTCATCACCGGCGGCGCGAGCGGCATCGGACTCGCGACGGTGCGCAAGTTCGTTCGCGAGGGCGCGAAGGTCATGATCGCCGACATCAACCTGAATCAGGCCGAAGCCGCCGCACAAGCGATCTCGGACGAAGGGTTCGAGGGCAGCATCGCGGCGGTTCGCGTCGACGTCTCGGTGTACGCCGAGGTCGAGGCCGCGGTCGCTCGCGCGGTCGAGGTCTTCGGCAAGCTCGACGTCATCTTCAACAACGCGGGCATCGCCGGGGGCAAACCGCTCCTCGAGCACGATCCCGCCGTCGACTACGAGCCGATGATCCGCATCGATCAGGATGGTGTCTACTACGGCATCCTCGCGGCCGGCCGGCAGTTCCGCGATCAGGGAACGGGCGGCGTGATCATCAGCACGTCCTCGATCTACGGCGAGCAGGCGGCCGAGCTCTCGTTCACCTACAGCGCGGCCAAGGCGGCCGTGATCTCGTTCACACGTTCCGCGGCCTACGAGCTCGCGCAGTTCGGCGTCCGCGCCGTCGCGATCACTCCCGGCCGCGTCGGCACGCCCATCATCAACCAGTTCAGCGAGGAGCTGCGCGCGACGTTCGCCGCGGAGCAGCTGCGCAACAAGATGACCGAGCCCGACGAGATCGCGAACGTGGTCGCATTCCTCGCGTCCGACGAGGCGAACGTCATCAACGGGACCGTCGTGAGCGTCGACGACGGCTACTCCGTTTTCAAACAGCGGCTCGACCTGCCGACCTTCTGAGGCGCGTGCCATGAGTGTGGATACCGAAACACCCTCCGCCGGGCTCGACGTCGCCTGTCACCTGAACATCCTGCTCGCGGATGCGTCGTCGGACCTGCTGCCCGCGGCGCTCGACGCGCTCGTGGAGGCGGGCTACCGACGGGTGGTGCTGCCGCCCCTGGAGCCCGGGGCGATCGATGTCGCGGGTCTGCGGCGCACCTTCGCCGCCCGCGGAATCTCTCCGATCACGATCGCGGGGCAGGCGCCCGGTGCGGATGTCTCGGCCGAGGACGCCGATGAACGCGCCGCGGGCGCAGCGGCGCTGCGTGCCGCCGTCGATCTGACCGTCTCCCTCGGCGGCGATCAGATGAACGGCGTCCCCTATGGCCTCTTCGGGCATCCGAGCGGACCGACCTCGACGGCCGCCTTCGAGCGCTCCGCCGCCGAGGTGGGCCGCGTCGCCGACTACGCGCACGAGCGCGGCGTCGCGATGACGTTCGAAGTCCTGAATCGCTACGAGACCTCGGCGATCAACACCGCGGCGCAGGCGATGCGGTACGTCGAGGCGAGCGGGTCGGAACATCTGCGCATCCATCTCGACACCTTCCACATGGCCGTCGAGGAGGGTGACCTCGCGGCGGCGATCACGCACGCGCTGCCGCGGCTCGGGTACCTCGAGCTCGGTCAGTCGGGTCGCGGCGGCCTGGGCAGCGGGGCGGTGGACGTGGCGGATCTGGTGCGGCACGCGATCGACAGCGGATACACGGGACGCGTGGGTGTCGAGGCGTTCTCGCGCGGGGTGCTCTCGCCCGAAGCGGGCGACATGCTCGCGATCTGGCGATCCCCTTACCTCGACGGTGTGGGGCTCGCCCAGGAGGCGATGCGTGTCATCCGGCGTGGATTCGCCCTGAGTACCGAGGGCCGCCGAGCGGCGCGTCTGGCGCGGCTCGCGCAAGACTAGATCAACGAAGCCCCGGGCTGCGCCCGCGGCACCTACTGAGGAGAACGACATGTCCAGCACGATCACCTCCACCGGAACCCTCATCGACGAAGCGGTGTTCGGCGGCAAGATCTTCATCGACGGCGCATGGGTCACGGGCGAGGGCGGGACGATCGCCTCCATCGAGCCCGCGACGGGCGCCACGCTCGCGACGGTCGGCATCGCCGGCCCTGGCGACGTGGCCCGGGCGGCCGAGGGCGCCGCGCGAGCACAGCAGGAGTGGGCCGCGACCCCGCACCCCGTGCGTGCCGCCGTCCTGCGCCGGGCGGGAGCGCTGTGGGAGCAGTACGCCGAAGAGATCGGCGGCTGGAACACCCGCGAGGTCGGGGCGATCCCGCCCCTGGCCGGGTTCGCGCTGCACGTCACGGCGGCCGAATGCTACGAGGCATCCGCGCTGCCCTCGGCCCCGCTCGGCTCGATTCTCTCGAGTGAAGAGCCGCGCCTGTCTCTCGCCCAGCAGATCCCGGTCGGCGTCGTCGGCGTGATCTCGCCCTTCAACGTGCCCCTGATCCTCGGCATCCGCGCGGTGGCTCCCGCCCTCGCCCTCGGCAACGCCGTCATCCTGAAGCCCGACCCGCGCACGGTCATCACGGGCGGTGTGTCGATGGTCCGCATCTTCGAAGAGGCGGGTCTTCCCGCCGGCCTGCTGCAGCTCGTCCCGGGCGGTGCGGACGTCGGCGAGGCCATGGTCGCCGATCCCCGCGTGCGCGTCATCGCCTTCACGGGTTCGACCCGCGCGGGTCGCATCGTCGGTGAACTCGCGGGGCGCCACCTCAAGCGCGCCCACCTCGAGCTCGGCGGAAACTCGGCCTTCATCATCCGTGAGGATGCCGATGTCGCCCAGGCCGTCAACCTCGCGACGTGGGGGTCGTTCCTGCACCAGGGCCAGATCTGCATGACGGTCGGGCGTCACATCGTGCACGAGTCGATCTTCGAGAGCTACGTCACGGCGCTCGCCGAGAAGGCGGACTCCATGCACGTCGGCGACCCCGCGGCGGGTCCCGTGCACCTCGGTCCCCTCATCGACGAGATCCAGCGCGATCGCGTCCACACCCTGGTCCAGGATGCCGTCGCCCAGGGCGCCGAGCTGCGCGCGGGCGGCACCTACGAGGACCTCTTCTACCGTCCGACCGTCCTCGCGAACACGCCGAAGGACGCCGCGGCCTATTGCGAAGAGGTCTTCGGGCCGGTGGCATCCGTCGTCTCGTATTCGACCGACGATGAAGCCGTGGCTCTCGCCTCGGACACCGACTACGGCCTGTCGCTCGGCATCGTCACGCGCGACGTGCTCGGTGGCCTCGCGATGGCCCAGCGCATCCCGACGGGGATCGTGCACATCAACGACCAGACGGTGAACGACGAGGCGAACACCCCGTTCGGCGGCGTCAGCGCGTCGGGAACGGGTTCACGCCACGGCGGTGCGCAGGCGAGCATCGACGCCTTCACCGAGACGCGCTGGATCACGATGCGCCGGGAGCCCGGTCAGTACCCGCTCTGACCCTCAGCGCGGCAGTGCCCGTTCTGCACCCTCGGGTTGCGGAACGGGCACTTTCGCGCTCGGGGGAGGGGAGCACTGGGCGGGGTTATTCAACAGTTATGTGACGCGCGTCATGAAAACCTTGACATTGATCGAGGCGTGGCACACGATGGCAAGGTCACACAGCGTCGTGCAGATCACGTCGGACGGACCCGCCGGTGGGATCGCTCTCAGCTGTGTCGACGACCCTTGACCGTCGACGAGAGGCCTGTCAATGAAGAAGAGTCTTGCCGCAATCGCCCTCGCAGCCGCTGCTGCGCTCACCCTCAGCGGATGCACCGATTCGGGCGCCAGCCCGTCTGCCGCCCCCACCGAGACGGGCGCCGGTGAGCTCCGCGACGTCCGCGTCGCGGCCCTGCCCATCGCCGAGACCGGCGCCCTCTGGGCGGCGATCGACGCCGGGATCTTCGAGGATCACGGCCTGAACGTCGAGGTCGTGCCCGCCCAGGGCGGCGCCCAGGCGATCCCCGCCCTGCTCAGCGGCGACATCCAGTTCGCCATCGGGCAGCCGTTCGGTCCGATCCGCGCCGACCTGCAGGACCTCGGCATCGTGATCATCGGTGACTACGCCAACAGCCTCGCCGATGGCAAGGACGTCAACGCCGTCGTGGCGCTCGCCGCCTCCGGCATCGCGAGCCCCAAGGACCTGTCGGGCAAGAAGGTGTCGGTCAACTCCCTCGGAGCCGCCGGTGACCTGACGATCCGCGCGGCGGTGGACGCGGACGGCGGCGACTCGTCGACGATCGAGTTCGTCGAGGTCGCGTTCCCCGAGGCCAAGGCTCAGCTCGACGCCGGCACGATCGATGCCGCGTGGGTGCCCGACCCGTTCCGCGGCATCGTGCTCGGTGCGGGCGGCGTGTCCGTCGTCTCGCCCTATCAGGCCGTCATCCCGGGGCTGACCGTGCTGACGAACATCACCACGCAGAAGCTCATCGACGAGGACCCCGATCTCGTGGCGGACTACTCCGCGGCGATGGCCGAGGCGCTCGCCTACGCGGCCGACAACGAGGACGCCGTGCGTGCCGCGATCGCGACGGGACTCGACATCCCGGCCGAGGCCGCAGCCGGTATCACGCTGCCGACCTTCACGTGGGAGCTCGACACGGAGAGCATCGAGACGCTCGGTGATCTGGCCGTGAAGTACGAGTACATCGACAAGCTGCCCGACTTCGACCGTCTGCTGCAGCAGCAGTAAGCGCGGAGGGGGATGCGTCGACGTGTGCGCGCATCCCCCTCTTCTCCGCTCTGCCAGCCCCGCCCATCCCCCCATGCATCAGGAGCGCACGTGACCGTCATCGACGCGCCGCAAGAGGCCGGCTCGCCACCGCATCCCGACACGAGCGCCCGGCTGCGCCGGGGCAAGAACCTGCGCTCCGCGCGAAAGGTCGTTCTCGGGGTGCTCGGCGTCGTCGGCTTCCTCGTGACCTGGCAGCTCGCCTCGACGCTGCGCTGGGTCAACCCCGAGCAGGTGCCGTCGGCCCTCGACACCTTCAGCCGCCTCGGTGTCATGATGACCGACCTCGAGTTCTGGCGGAACGTCGGCCGCACCATGACCGCGTGGGCCATCGGCCTCGCGATCGCCACCGTGGCGGCGACGACGCTGGGTGCCATTGTCGGAATGGTGCCGTTTCTGCGGCGAGCGACGCACACGGTGGTGGAGTTCTTGCGCCCGATCCCGTCGGTTGCGTTGATCCCGATCGCGATCCTCATCTACGGCCTGCAGCTCCAGGCGGCGCTCGTGATCATCGTCTACGCCAGCTTCTGGCAGATCTTCGTGCAGGTGCTGTACGGAGTTGCCGACATCGACACCGTCGCGCGCGACACGGCCCGCAGCTTTGGATTGACCCGCGCCTCGCGCATCCGGAATCTCGTCCTGCCGACGGCTCTCCCATACCTCATGACGGGCCTGCGGCTCGCCGCCGCCGTCGCGTTGATCCTGGCGATCACCGCCGAGATGACGATCGGAAACCCCGGGCTGGGCCGAGAGCTCGCCGTCGCGGCCGGCATCGGCAACTACACGACGGTCTACGCGATCGTCGTGGTCACGGGCGTGCTCGGCCTCATCATCAATCTCGGCTTCCGCTACATCGAGCGACGCACCCTCGCGTGGCATCAGTCGGTCCGAGGGGAGGATGTCCTGTGACTCTCTACACCAGCACCGTGCGCACGCCCCGGCAGAAGTCGCGCCTCTGGGCGAAGATGGGCGAGAGCACGCTCTACGCGATCGGCCTCCCGATCGTGCTCCTCGTCGTCTGGGGAGTCTTGGGCACCCTCGCTCCGGCGAAGTTCTTCCCGAGCCCCTTCACGATCTACGAAGCGTTCGTGGACACCTGGGTGGGACCCGCCTTCGTCGCGGACGTGCTGCCGAGCGTCGCGCGCCTCGCCATAGCGATCGTCCTGGCGGTCGCGATCGGCATCGCCGCGGGCACGATCATCGGCCTCACGCGTTGGCTGCGCGAGCTGCTCGAACCGATGCTGGAGTTCTTCCGGGCCATCCCGCCACCCGTCCTGATCCCCGTCATCGCGGCACTGCTGGGCATCAATCCGACGATGCAGGTCGTCGTGATCGTGGCCGGCTCGCTGTGGCCGGTCCTGCTCAACACGATCGAGGGCGTCCGCTCCACCGATTCGGTCATGACCGAGACGGCCCGCTCGTTCGCGCTCACCCGCTCCGAGCGCCTCTTCAGCCTCGTGCTGCCGGCCGCGAGTCCGCGGATCATGGCCGGCGTGCGCCAGACCCTGTCTGTCGCCCTGATCATGATGGTGATCTCCGAGCTCTTCTACGCATCGTCGGGCCTCGGCTATCAGATCAAGTTCTTCCAGACGAACTACCTGATCGCCGAGATGTGGAGCGGCATCGTGCTGCTCGGCCTGATCGGTGTTCTGCTGTCCATCGTCTTCACCATCGTCGAACGACGCGTTTTGCGCTGGTACCACGGAATCAAGGAGGTGGAGCGTGCCTGAAACGCTCCTCGAGGTCTCGCACCTCAAGAAGGTCTACGAATCGTCCACCGGCAACGTCGAGGCGATCGGCGACATCAGCTTCTCGATGCGGCGGGGAGAGTTGGTGGTCATCGTCGGCCCGTCGGGCTGCGGCAAGACCACGCTGCTGAAGTGCATCGCGGGGCTGCTCAAGCCCACGGCGGGAACGGTGGCCCTCGACGGCAAGAAGGTCACGGGACCGCCGCCGAACATGGCGCTCGTCTTCCAGGAGTACGGGCGCAGCCTGTACCCCTGGCTGACGGTGCGGGGCAACGTCGAGCTGCCCCTCAAGCACAAGAAGCTGTCGAAGGCCGAGCGCACCCAGCTCGTCGACGACGCGCTGCAGGCCGTCGGGCTGGAGCACGCATCGAAGAGCTACCCCTGGCAGTTGTCGGGCGGCATGCAGCAGCGCGTCGCGATCGCGCGCGCCGTCGCGTATCAGCCCGAGGTGCTGATCATGGACGAGCCGTTCGCGGCCGTCGATGCCCAGACCCGCGCGGACCTCGAGGACCTCGTGCGCCAGCTGCACCTCGAGCGGGGCATGTCGATCCTGTTCGTCACGCACGACATCGACGAGTCGGTGTACCTCGGCGAGCGCGTCGTCGTACTCTCGAAGTCGCCGACGTGGGTGCAGGAAGATCTGGCGATCGACCTCGCCCCCGAGCGCGATCAGATCACGACGCGTGCGCTGCCCCGCTTCACCGAGTTGCGCACGCACGTCTACGAGCAGATCCAGCGCGCGAAGCGCGGGGAGGCGATCCGCCCGACCGCGTGAGCGTACGGCGTGATCGACGGAAAGTGATCGACAGGACGGAGCAACACGTGCGCGCTCGGCAACCCAAGCAGCTCTTGCTCGCTCTCCTGGGCGAGCTCGTCCTGGATCGCATCGGCGAACCGGTGCGCGCGAGCGTGCTGCTCGAGGTCCTGGAGGGCGCCGCGATCACTGCCCCGACCGCGCGTGCGATGCTGGATCGGATGTCGCGGCGCGGCATGCTCGAACGGGTGCGCGTCGGGCGAGAAATCGCCTTCGCGCTGAGCGACGACACCGGTGATGTGCTGCGCGAGGCCGCCGTGCGCGTGCACGCGCAGCATCCGTTCGCACCGAACGGGACCGGCTGGACTCTCGTGACCTTCTCGGTTCCCGAGAATCAGCGCACGATTCGTCACCGGTTGCGGGCCACGCTCGCGTGGGAGGGCTTCGCACCACTCCGTGACGGGCTGTGGATCGCCCCGGGCGAGGTCGACCTCGAGGCCGCGCTCGAGCCGCTCGGGGATGCCCTCGCTCCCCACGCCGTCACGGCGTTCCGTGCCGAGGATCTGCGCGCCTACCCCGTCTCGCGGTCGGTGCGCGAGGCCTGGGACATCGACGCGATCCGTGCGGAGCACGAGCGGTTCCTCGAGACCTGGGAGGCACCGGGGGCTTCTGACGGCGCCGCGACCGCCGTCTCGGCACTCGTGTGCCTCGTCGCGGACTGGCTGGCGCTGCTGCGCGCGGACCCGCGGCTCCCCGCGGAGTTCATGGGCGACGCGTGGCCGGCCGAGCGGTCCGTCGCGGCCTATCGAGCGCGTCGCGAAGAGCTCGCGGCCCTCGCCGAGCAGGAGTTCGCGGGGCTCCACGCCCGATCGTTCGGGACCGTCCCCGCACCTGCGGTCGGCGGGCGCTGACACGGCGCGGGAGTCCTCGCGGCCTCCCGCGCCCGCCCATCGTCAGCGGCCGCCGAAGCGTGCCCGCAGGTCGGCCTTTCGCACCTTGCCCGACGCCGTGCGGGGCAGTTCGTCCACGACGACGACGTTCTTCGGGATCTTGTAGCGCGCGATCTTGCCCTCCAGGTACGCCCGCACCGATGCCGTGTCGGGCACGGTGTCGACCGCCGCGTCGTCGCGGAGCGTGACGACGGCCCACGGGACCTCGCCCCACCGTTCGTCGGGCACGCCGATCACGGCGACTCCCGATACCCCCGTGATGTCACTGATGAGGTTCTCGACCTCGGCCGGGTAGATGTTCTCGCCGCCCGAGATGATCATGTCCTTCAGCCGGTCCGAGATATAGAGGTATCCGTCGGCATCGAGGTATCCCAGATCGCCGGAGCGGAACCAGCCGTCCGCGGTGAACGCATCCGCGGTCGCCTCGGGCATCCCGTGGTACCCGAGGAATACGTTCGGGCCCGAGATCTCGATCTCTCCGACCGTCCCGCGCGGCACCATCGCGCCGTTCTCGTCCGCGATCCGGATGTCGGTGAAGAAATGCGGAAGACCGACGCTGCCCTGCTTCTCGCGTGTCATCGACGGAGAGAGGGATGTCGCCCCCGGCGACGTCTCGGTCATGCCGTATCCCTGCGAGAACGACAGGCCGCGCTCTTCGTAGGCGTTCAGGATCCGCGTCGGCACGGCCGAACCGCCGCAGGTCAGCTTGGTGAGCGTCGACAGATCGGTCGCGGCCCAGTTCGGGTGGTCGGCCAGCAGCTGATACGTCGTCGGAACGCCGCTGAGCATCGTGATGCGGTGCCGTTCGATGAGTTCGAGCACGCGCCCCGCCTCGAATCCCTTCTCGAGCACGATCGTGCCGCCCTTGAGGATCACGGGGAGAGCACCCATGCCGAGGGACGCGACGTGGAACAGGGGTGAGATGAGGAGCGCAACATCCGCCGAGACGACGTCGTAGTCCACGATGCAGTTCATCGACACCCAGGTCAGATTGCCGTGCGACAGGACGGCGCCCTTCGGCTTACCCGTCGTGCCCGACGTGTAGATGATCGCGGCGGGATCCTCGAGCACCACCGCGGTGTCGGCATGTCCTGCGGAGGACTCCTGCATGAGCTCCGTGAGCCCGGGCACCTCGGCATCCCCGTCCCCCGTCGGGATGACATGGGCCACCCGAGCCGCCTCGATTCCCGGAGCGAGCCGCCCGGCGAACTCGGGATCGTGGATCAGCAGCCGCGCACCACAGTCCGACAGCATGTACGCGAGCTCGGGCGCCGCCAGGCGCGTGTTGAGGGGCACGAAGACGGCCCCGAGCTGCGCGACGCCGAACAGGACCCGCAGAAAATCCGGACTGTTCTCGCCGATGTACGCGACGGCGTCACCCTTGCGGATGCCGCGATGCCACAGCAGTGCGGACACGCGATCCGCGTCGTCGGCGAGCTGGCGGTACGTGATCCGCTCGTCCTCGCCGAACACCAGGGCGACCTTGTCGGGGCTCTTGAGGCGGCGCGTGAACATCCACGCGCCCAGTCCGTGGTTGTGCATCGTCGAACGACGGACGGGTCAGGCGTAGAAGCGCTGCAGGCTGCGCGCGACGACGGCCGGCTTCGTGCCGCCCTCGAGCTCGATGGTCGCGTCCACGGTCATCTGGATCCCGCCACCGGCCTCGGTGACCTCGGCGACGGTCGCGTTGAGCCGGATGCGCGAGCCCGCGGGAACCGGCGAAACGAAGCGGACCTTGTCGAGGCCGTAGTTGACCTTCGTTGTCGTACCCTGCACGTCGAGCAGGTCGACCCACAGGGGGATGAAGAGGGCGAGCGTCAGGAAGCCGTGCGCGATCGGTGCCCCGAACGGGCCTTCCTTCGCGCGCTCGGGGTCGACGTGGATCCACTGGTGGTCATCGGTCGCGTCGGCGAACGTGTTGATGCGCTCCTGCGTGACCTCGAACCAGTCGGAGTATCCGAGGTCCTGACCGACGAGGGTGTGGAGATCGGCAAAGGCGACGGTGGTGGTCATGGTGTTCTCTCTTTCGCGATGGCGGATGTCCGCGGTTCAGGTGAATGCGGCGTCGCCCGTGAGGGCCCGGCCGACGATGAGGGCGTTGATCTCGTGGGTGCCCTCATAGGAGTAGACGGCTTCGGCATCGGCGAAGAACCGAGCCGCGTCGTGATCGAGCAGGATGCCGTTGCCCCCCATGACCTCGCGCGCGAGCGCGACGGTCTCTCGTGCCAGCAGCGCCGTCTGCATCTTCGCGAGCGCCGAGTTCTCATCGGCGAATTCTCCGGCGTCCTGGCGGAGCGAGAGCGCCGTCACGAGCGTCAGCGATGACGTGAGGTTTCCGAGCATCCGCGCGAGCTTCTCTTGCACGAGCTGGAAGCCCCCGATGGGGCGCCCGAACTGCTCGCGCTCGCGGACGTAGCGGACGGCGGCCTCGAGCGCGCCGGCCTGCAGGCCGGTCGCGATCCACGCGACGTCCGATCGCATCGCGCGCAGGATGCGGGACACGTCCCGCCAGGAGTCGACGCGCTGCAGACGGGCGGTCTCGGGCACGCGCACCCCCTCGAGCCCGATCGTGTAGTTCTGCATGGGCCGCAGCGAGATCTTGCCCTCGATGCGGGTCAGCGAGACGCCCGGCGTTTCGCGCGGGACCAGGAAGGCCTTGACCTGACCGTCGTCGGCATCGCGCGCGAAGACGGTGAGGAGGTCGGCATCGCCGGCCCCGCCGATCCATCGTTTCTCGCCATCGATGACCCAGTCGTCACCGTCGTCGCCAGGGTCGCGGCGGGCCGTCGTCTCGAGCCCGCCGGCGATGTCCGACCCGTGGTCGGGTTCGGTCAGAGCGAAGACACCCTTGACGTCGAACGAGGCGATCCGCGCGTCGAGGGCGGCCACCTGTTGCGGCGACCCGCCGAGGCCCACGGCGCTGCGGAAGAGACCCGACTGGGCGTTGTAGAGCGTCGCGACCGAGACATCCGTCCGGGCGAGGACGAAGTTGCGGAATCCCGAGAACAGCGACGAGCCGGCCTCTTCGGCCGTGACGCCCTCGGGATGCATGAGGTCGAGCGGGATGAGCGCGCCGAGCACGGCCGCGGGCATCGTCGCCGTCTCCCACGCCTCGGCCAGCAGGGGGCGCACCTCGCGGTCGAGCACGTCGCCGAGTCGGGCGAGCGTGCCGCGGGCGGCGTCGCTCAGGTGGGCCTCCGCGAGTCCCAGGGGATCGAAGCCGAAGGGCTCCGTGCTGCGCAGGGTAGGGGTGCTCATGGTTCAGCCGAGCCCCAGCAGCCGCACCGCGTTCTGCTTCAGGATCCCCGGCATGACCTCGGGCTTGAGCGTCGTCTGCTCGACGTCGCGCAGCCACCGGTCGGGGGTCAGCAGGGGGAAGTCCGAGCCGAACAGCACCCGGTTCTTCAGGTAGGAGTTCGCTGCGCGCACGAGCTCGGTCGGGAAGTACTTGGGGCTCCAGCCCGACAGGTCGATCCACGTGTTGTGCTTGTGGGTGGCGACCGACAGCGCCTCGTCCTGCCACGGCACGGAGGGGTGGGCCATGATGATCTGCAGCTCGGGGAATTCCGCCGCGACGGTATCGAGCAGCATCGGGTTGGAGAGCGCGAGGCGCAACCCGCGTCCGCCGGGCATGCCCGCACCGATGCCGGTCTGACCGGTGTGGAAGAGGGCGACGACGCCCGCGTCCTGCAACGCGGCGTAGAGCGGGAACCACGAGCTGTCGCTCGGGTCGAAGCCCTGCACCGTCGGGTGGAACTTGAAGCCGCGCACCCCGTACTCCTCGACGAGGCGCCGCGCCTGATCCACCGCGGCCGCGCCCTTGTGCGGATCCACCGATCCGAACGGGATCAGGACATCGTTGTTGCGGTGCGCACCCTCGGCGATCTCTTCGCTCGAGAGGGGCGAGTGGCCGAGCGCCGTCTCGGAATCGACGGTGAACACCACCGCCGCCATCTTGCGCTCGCGGTAGTAGGCGGCGACGGAGTCCAGGTCGGGCTGCCCGATGTCCGAGCTGAAGTACTTCGCGGCGGCCGCGGCCAGATCGGGTGGCAGCGACGCGTGACCGTGGTCGTCCAGCTCGATGTGCACGTGCATGTCGATCGCCTGGAGGGACTCGAGGTCGAGGGCGGGTTCGTATCTGCTCATCGTCGAGAGGCCGTTTCGAGTGGTGTGCGGCGATCAGGCCTGGGCGGGGCGCTGGAACTCGTCGGGCAGGGGCGGGAACGTCTCTCCGACGCTCTGACCGTGTTCGGCGAGCAGGGCCGGGAACTCCGACGCGAGGTCGTCGGCCGACCACCCGCCGTCGTGGTACGCCGTCGCGACGGCCTCGGGGTGCGACCAGATCTGCACGCGGTCGCCGCCGATCCCGATCGCCTGACCCGTGACATCCGCTGCCGCGTCCGAGGCGAGGTAGGAGATGAGCCCGGCGACGTCGTCCGACGTTCCGAAGCCGAGGTCGTGGCGGAAGAAGGCGGGCATCGGCTCGTCCTTCTTCTCGGCCTCGACGGCGGCGGCGAAGTAGGGCAGCGTCGCGGTCATGGCGGTTGCCGCGACGGGGATGACGGCGTTCGCGGTGATGCCGGCGCGCTTGAGTTCGAGGGCCCACGTGCGCACCATGCCGACGATGCCGGCCTTGGCCGCGGCGTAGTTGGTCTGGCCGAAGTTGCCGCGCTGGCCGGTGGGGGAGCCGATGCAGATGATCCGGCCGCCCTGTGCCTGCTCGCGCATGCGGGTCGCGGCCTCGCGAACGCAGGTGAAGGTGCCGCGCAGGTGAACGTTGATGACGGTGTCGAAGTCATCGTCGCTCATCTTCCACAGCACGGTGTCGCGCAGCACGCCGGCGTTCGTGACGAGGATGTCGAGGCGCCCGTAGGTGTCGAACGCGGTGTCGACGAGAAGCTTGGCGGTCTCGGTCGGCCCGACGGGCGCGACGACCGCGACGGCCCTGCCGCCCGTGGATTCGATCGCCGCGACCGCATCGGCCGCGACCTGCTCGTCGACGTCGTTGACGATGACGGATGCGCCCTGCCGGGCGAGTTCGGCGGCGTAGGCCAGACCGAGACCGCGCCCCGAACCGGTGACGATGGCTACTTTGCCTTCCAGCAGCATGGATGACTCCTTCGTATCTCTCCGTCCATTAGAGCCCCGATAGTTGAGATTGTCAATTATTGAATACGACTACTTTTGATACCATCGCTCCTATGAGCACGGAGCAGATCGCGACACCCCCGGGGGGTGCGGCCGGCGGTGCCCTGGGGAACGAGATGAGTTTTCTGCTCGCTCGCGCGAATGCCCTCTCGCTCGCGGCGGGCAACGCCGCGCTGGCGACATCCGGATTGCGCGCACGGTCGTATTCGATCCTCGCGCTCGCGGTGGATGGGTCGCGGCCGTCCCAGCGTGACCTGGCGGATTTTCTGCGGCTCGATCCCAGCCAGGTCGTCGCGCTCGTCGATGACCTGCAGGCCCGCGGACTGGTCGTTCGCGAGCCCGACCCGGCAGACAGGCGGGCGAACGTGGTCGTCGCCACACCCACCGGCCGTCTCGTGTACGAGCAGGCTCACGCCGCGGCGCGCACCGCCGAGCAGCAGGTGTTCGGACGCCTCACGCCGGGCGAACGCGATCGACTCACGGCGCTGCTGCGGGTCGTGGCGTTTCCCGACTGACCGCGCTGCACAGCCGGTCGACCGGCACCTTGCCGTGCGCGTACCGTGGAGGGGTGAAGATCACCGGCTCGACGGACTGGCGCGAAGACCTCCCTTTCGATGTTCCCGTGCTCGTCGCGGACGTCGTGCCCGGCGACCCGACGCGTTGCTCGGAGTGCGGCCCCGCCTCGGAGCCGCGCGATCGCACCGAGCTGTGGGCGGTCCGCCGCCGGAATCCGAAGAGCCACGCCGGCGTCGTCCGTTTCCACTGCGCCGAGCACCTGCCCCCGCCGCCGGCCCCGGTCGAGTCGGAGCTGGATGCCCGCGTGCGACGCTCGACCGCGCGCGCAGCGAGGGCCGCCGCGCCCCGTCGACCGGCCGTGCCCGAGCGGGTCGCGGCGGTCTGTCCGACGTGCTTCGTCGAGGTGCCGCCCACGGGCGTGTGCGGTATGTGCGGCGAGCGCATCGCCTGATCGGCCCCAGATCAGTTGCGGTGCGGCTGACGCGCATCCAGAACGAACCGCGGTCGGCCCGCGAGCACGCCCGTCACCGACTGCGCGAGCAGGACCAGCCCCAGCAGACCCAGAGAGACCGTCCATCCGCCGAACCCCGCGTGCAGCGCTCCGAACAGCACGGGGCCGACCGCGGCGATCAGGTAGCCGACGGACTGGGCCATGCCCGAGAGCGCGGCCGAAGCATCCGGCGTTCGCGCTCGCTGCGCCATCAGGGTCAGCGACATGCTGAGCGAGGCGCCCGAGGAGAGTCCCGCGATCAGCACCCACATGACGATCGCCCCGGGGGCGACCATCAGCCCCGCGATGCCGATGACGCCGACGAGCGGAATCGCTGCGGGGACGTATCGCTCGGCGGGGCCGCGGAGCAGGACCGGCACGATGATCGAACCGATGATCGTGGTGAGCTGATAGATCATCACGTCGAACCCGGCCACGACCTCTGAGCGGCCGATCGATGTCGAGATCGCGGCCAACCACGTGAGCATCATGTAGAAGGTGGATGCCTGGAAGCCCATGTATGCGGCCACCTGCCACGCGAGCGCATCCCGCCAGATCCCCGTGCTCGTGCGGGCGACGACGGGCCGCGCGCGGTGGACGGCGTTGTGTCCGCGCGTCGCCCACGCCCACACCGCGATCGCCGGAATGAGCAGCCCGGCACCGATGACGAGCAGCGCGATGCGCCATCCGGACTGCTCGTCGCCGAGGAACGACAGGGGTACCGCGACCCCCGAGCCGATCGCTCCGACGCCCCCGAGCAGCCCCGTGTAGACGGCCATCACGACCGGGACGCGCGCGGGGAAGTCCCGCTTGATGACGGCGGGCATGAGCACGTTGGCCACCGCGAGCGCGAGACCGATCAGGACGGTTCCGATCCACAGGCTGATGGTGGGGCCGGGCAGCGAGCGCACGGTCGTGCCCGCGAGCAACAGGAGGAGCGCCCCCAACACGGCTCGCGACATCCCGAACCGCAGACTCAGCCCCAGCGCGAAAGGTGACAGCGCCGCCCAGGCGACGAGCGGCACGGCGGCGATCAGACCGAGAGCGCCGACCGACATTCCCGTATCGGTGCCGATCTGGTCGAGCAGGGGACCGACCGCCGTGATGCTCAGGCGCATGTTCGCCGCGACGAGGCAGACGGCGACGAACAGGGTCAGCCCCGCGGCCGGCGCACTCATGCCGACACGGGCGTCCTCTCTGGCCGGGCGCGACGCGTGCGTGCGTACCTCGTTGTCGGAGCCCATGATCACCGGACTATAGCCGAGGCGCGGGCGGGCCCGGTCCGCGGTTCCCAGTGAGCGGATGACGGCGCTACAGGGCCGTCGAGACGCTACAGGGCCGTCGAGAACGGCCAACCCGTATACGCCTCGGCGAGGTAGGTGCGCCCGGCCTCGGACTCGACGACGCTGCGGAGCTCGCCCACCTGGCGCAGGCGGTCGAAGTCCGAGGCATCCGGTGCGACGTGCAGCATGCTCGTCATCCACCACGAGAAGTGCTGCGCCTTCCAGATGCGCTGCAGCGCGGTTTCGGCGTAGACGTCGATCAGGCGTTCGTCGTTCTCGAGGAGCAGGGCTCTGAGCGCCCGCTCGAGCAGCAGCACGTCGGCCACGGCCAGGTTCATGCCCTTCGCCCCGGTCGGCGGGACCGTGTGGGCCGCGTCGCCGACGAGCGCGACGCGCCCGGCGCGGAGCTCGTGCGCGACGAAGCTGCGGAACCGCAGCACATCCCGCTGGAAGATCGGGCCGCGTTGCAGCGTCGTCCCGGGCACGCGCAGCTGGAGCTGTTCCCAGATCTCGTCCTCGCTCAGCGCCTCGGTGTCGGCGTTCGGGTCGCACTGGAAGTACATCCGCTGCACGGTGGCGCTGCGCTGGCTGATCAGCGCGAAGCCGTCGGGCGAGTTGCTGTAGATCAGCTCGTCCGAGCTCGGCGGCGCCTCGCAGAGGATGCCGAACCAGGCGAAGGGATACTCACGGAAGTAGCCGCCGGTCTGCGAGCCCGTGACCGCCGCGCGGGCGACGCTGCGGGAGCCGTCGGCGCCGACGACGAAGTCCGCCTCGATGACGAAGGACTCGCCGTCGGGTCCGGTCGCGATGACGCGCGGCCGATCCGTTGCGGCGTCCTCGACGCGCTCGGCGGTGACGCCGAAGCGCAGGTCCTGGCCGCCCGCGAGGCGTGCGGCGATCAGGTCTTTCAGCACCTCGTGCTGGGGGTAGAGCCAGACGCTGCGGCCGGTCAGCCCGGGGAAGTCGATGCGGTGTCCCTGGCCCTCGAAGCGCAGTTCGATGCCGTCGTGCCGATGACCGACCGTGCGCACGCGGTCCGATGCGCCGGATGAGTCGAGCACCTCGACGGTTCCGTGCTCGAGGATGCCGGCACGGATCGTGCTCTCGATCTCATCGCGGGTGCGCTGATCGATCACGACGGACTCGATGCCTGCCGACGCGAGCAGGTGGGACAGGAGCAGGCCTGCGGGCCCCGCTCCGACGATCGCGACCCGGGTGCGGACGGTCTCGGTCATGGTGGCGTCTCCTTCGACGGACTGTTTCCCCTCAGCATCCAACCCACCACTCCGCCCTCGCACCCCATTTCCCATTGAACGGGAACCAACCATCCTCCCGGACCCGCTCGCCTGGCACTCGTTGCGGGTTTTCGGGGGCCTATGCCGCGTCTACTGTCAGGGGAGCGGGTCCGGCAGCGGCACGGAGGACGTTGGTCAGGGGCGGTCGGAGGCGAGGGCTGCGCAGATGCCCGCGGAGGCCCGGCGCAGTTCGTCGAGGGGGCCCGAGGTGGGGGCGTCGCGCGGGAGGACGACGGACAGGGCCGCGATGACCGCACCGCGCACATCCCGGATCGGCGTCGCGATACCCGTCGACACGCTCTCGATCGACCCGGGGGCGACGACGTAGCCCGCGCGCCGGATGTCGTCCAGCACGCGCGACAACACGGCGGGGTCCGTGATCGTCTCGGGAGAGACGGAGACGAGCGGCCCGGCGAGTACGCGACGACGCAGATCGTCGGGACCGAAGGCGAGCAGCACGAGACCCGACGACGACGCGTGCAGGGGGAGTCGGCCGGCGATCCTCGTGATGTTGGCCCCGGCCTCGGGGTGCGAGAGGCGCTCGAGGAACAGCGCCTCGTCCTGCTCGAGCACCGCGAGCTGCGTGTGCTCGCGTACCCGCGCCTGCACCTGCGACATGAAGGGCAGCGCCGCCTGGCGCAGGCGCAGCGCGTTCGACCCCCGCAGGGCGAGTTCCCACAGCCTCATGCCGAGTCGCACGCGGTGCTCGTCGTCGCGCTCGAGCAGCCCCGCGCGCACGAGTTCGTCGACGATGCGGTGCGCCGTGGACGACGGCAGCCCCGACCGCCGACCGATCTGCGCCGCGGTCTGCACGGTTCTCTCGGCGCTGAAGGTGTCGAGCACGCGCACGATGCGTTCCGCCATCGTGTCACCCGTCGGCGAGTTCGCCATTCGCCCAAGATAGCCTCGGTGAGAGAGGGGGAGCGACGATGCATAGCGACGGTGCTGCAGACGGTGTTGCCGAAGACGGTGCTGCAGAAGACAGTGCTGCACAAGACAGTGCTGCACAAAACAGTGCTGCAGAGGGTGTCCTCGAGCGCGCCCTCGGCGTGCTGCAGTGCTTCTCGGACGATGAGCCCGCCCTCTCGGCGGCGGTGATCGCCGAACGCACGGGCCTGGCGACGTCGACGCTGCACCGCCTGCTCGCCCGGCTCACCACGCTCGGCCTGCTCGCGCGTGCCCCCGGTCATCGGTACACCATCGGCGTGCGGCTCTGGGAGCTGGGCGAGCTCTCGCCGCTCTCGCTGCGACTGCGCGAAACCGCACTTCCGTTCATGCTGCGCCTCTACGAAGCCACCGCCGAGAACGTGCACCTCGCGGTTCTGGATGCCCCGACGCCCGAGCGTGCGACCGCCCTGTACGTCGGTCGGGTGACGGGACAGTCGTCCATCCCCACCCTCAGCCGGATGGGCGGACGCCACCCGCTCCACACGACGGGAGTCGGCAAGGCGCTCCTCGCGACGCGCGACGAGGACTGGCTCGCTCACTACTTCTCGACACCCCTCGAACGCGAGACGACGCACTCCATCACGACGGAAGAAGTGCTGCGGGCCGAGCTGGCTGTCGCGCGCCGCCGCGGGTACGCCACGACGCGCGAAGAGATGACGCTGGGCAACGTCTCGGTGGCCGCGGCGCTCGGCAAGGTCGCGGGCCTCCCGCCCGCGGCGATCGGCATGGTCGTGCGGCTGGAGAGGGCCGATGAGCGTCGGTTGGCCGCACTCGTGACACAGTCGGCAGCGGACCTGACACGGATCCTGCGGGAGACGGATCCCACTGAGTGAGAATCCGTGGCGGATGCGCGGGGCCCGCCTGTCACCCTTTGGATAGCTCTTTGTCGAAGGAGACACCATGACAGATACAACTCCGCAGGCTGCGGCCCCCGAATCATTGCTCGCCTCGCCGGACATGCCCTCGCAGCGCGAGATCAACGCCGAGATGGCCGAGATCCACGCCGACCATCTGGCACGCGAGGCGCGGGGCGAGGCGCCCGCACCGGTCACGCTCTACGATTTCGCGCCCTACCGGTCGAGCGTCCTGCGCCACCCCACCAAGAACCCGCGCCTGGTCGACCCCGAGACGATCGAGCTGTGGTCGCCGGCGTACGGCCAGCGCGACGTCGCGGCTATCGAGTCCGACCTGACGCTGCAGCACACGGGTGAGCCCCTGGGCGAGCGCATCACGGTCTCGGGACGCCTGCTCGACAGCTGGGGTCGGCCGCTCGCCAACCAGCTCGTCGAGATCTGGCAGGCCAACTCGGCTGGGCGCTACATCCACCAGCGCGACCAGCACCCGGCGCCCCTCGACCCGAACTTCACGGGCGCGGGCCGCACGGTCACGAACGACAACGGCGAGTACTTCTTCACGACCATCAAGCCCGGTCCGTACCCGTGGAAGAACCACATCAACGCGTGGCGTCCGGCCCACATCCATTTCTCGCTCTTCGGCACGGCTTTCACGCAGCGCATCATCACGCAGATGTACTTCCCGGGCGACCCGCTCTTCGCGCTCGACCCGATCTACAACACCATCCGCGACCAGAAGGCGCGCGACCGTCTCGTCGGCGCCTACGACCACGACCTCACCGTGCCCGAGTTCTCGATGGGCTACACGTGGGACATCGTCGTCGACGGTCCGTCCGCGACCTGGTTCGAGCCCGAGGGAGAGCACTGATGAGCACCGAAACCCGCCTGGAGCCGACACCCGGCCAGACGATCGGGCCGTTCTTCGCGTTCGGCCTCGCCTATCCGAAGATGCACGAGGTCACCTTCCCGCACTCCCCCGGAGCGATCGTGCTCTCGGGCACCGTGTACGACGGGGCCGGGGCTCCGATCCCCGATGCCGTCGTCGAGATCTGGGGTGCCGACAGCGACGGCACCGTCTCGCGCAGTCGCGGCGCGCGTCGCCGCGACGACCACACCTTCACGGGCTTCGGGCGTTCGGCGACGACGGACGAGGGACACTACGAGTTCTGGACACGCAACCCCGGCTCGATCGACGGCAAAGCGCCGTTCTTCGCCGCCGTGGTCTTCGCGCGCGGTCTGCCGAACAAGCTGCACACGCGCATCTACCTGCCCGAGGACGAGGCCGGACTCGCGGCCGATCCGCTGCTGTCCGACCTGTCCGAGGACGAGCGCGGTACGCTCATCGCAACGCGCCTGCCCGACGGCAGCCTGCGGCACGACATCCGGCTGCAGGGCGAGAAGGAGACCGTCTTCCTTGCCTTCTGATGCACCCCCCGATCGATCCGGCGCGCGCGTGTCGCCGCCCGCGTTCGATGTGGGGTTGCTCTCGCCCGTGAGCGTCGGACACGACGCGCTGGTGTCGGACGAGGCGGTGCTCGACGCGCTCGTCGCCGTCGAGGTCGCCCTCGTGCGCGCGTACGGCGAAGTGGGTGTGGCCCCCGCCGCAGTCGTCGCCGACGTCTCGGCGACGCTCGGCTGGCAGTACGAGGGACGCGGATGCCGGGGGCACGGGATCGACGCGGTCGCCCTGGCCGAGGCAGCCGTCTCGGGGGGTAATCCCGTCATACCGCTCGTCGCCGAGCTGAAGGCACGCGTGCCCGAGACTGCGCGCGCGTGGGTGCACCGCGGGGCGACGAGCCAGGACATCCTCGATTCGGCCCTCATGCTCGTGGCGTACGGGTCGGGCCGCGAGGTTCTGCGCAACCTCAGGCGCACCGAGGCTGAGTTGGCGGGATTCGCGCGAGAGCATGCCGAGGATGTCGCGGCCGCGCGCACCCTGACGCAGCATGCGGTGCCCACCACGGTGGGCCTGCGCGCCGCCGTCTGGCTGCGGGGAGTGCAGCGGGCTGCTGCGCGACTCGAGTCCGCGGTCGTCGCGCTCCCGGCGCAGCTCGGCGGGGCCGGCGGTACGCTCGCCGCGATCGTCGAGACCGTCGGAGCGGATGCGGCGGCTCGGCTGTCGGAACCCTTCGCCGACGCGCTCGGGCTCGCCGTGCCGGATGCCCCGTGGCATACCAGCCGGTGGCCCGTCACCGAACTCGGTGACTCCCTCGTTCAGGCGATCGATGCGGTCGGCAAGATCGCCACCGATGTGGCCACTCTCTCTCGCACCGAGATCGGCGAGCTGGCCGAGGGGGCGGCCGGTGGATCGTCCGCGATGCCGCAGAAGAGGAATCCGGCGGGGTCCGTGCTGATCCGCTCGGCGGCGATGCGTGCGCCCCAGCTCGGAGCGACGCTCCACCTCGCGTCCGCTTTGGCCGCGGATGAGCGGCCGGACGGGTCGTGGCACGCCGAGTGGCCGACGCTGCGCGAACTGCTGCGGCTCGCACTCGGAGCGACGGCAAACGCCGCGCGTGTTGTCGGCGGCCTGTCGGTGGATCGCGCGGCGGTGGCCCGCAATCTGGACCTGACCGGAGCTCTGATCGTCAGCGAGCGCCTCTCGCTGACGCTGGTGCCCCTGATCGGCCGGGCGCGTTTCGCCGCACTCGTCGCCGAGGCATCCGGGGGCGCGGACCTCGCTGACCTCGTGCGCGCGCTTCCCGAAGCGGTCGACCTCGATGTCGACGCGCTCGTCGATCCCGCCCACTATCTCGGGCTCGCCCATTCCTACCTCGACTCTGCTCTCCGTGAGCCGGGCCCGCAGAACGACTCGGCACAGAACGACTCGGCACAGTACGACCCGGCACAGCACGACAATCCGGAGGTTCTCTCATGACGGTTCCGCAGATCGCGATCACCGCACCCGTCGGCGCGACCGACGCGCCCCTCGTTGTTCTGGGCCCGTCGCTCGGCACGTCGACGATCCTCTGGGAAGACGTCTTTCCGATGCTCGCGGCCGACTACCGCGTCGTCGCGTGGGATCTGCCGGGACACGGCGCATCGCCCGTCGCCGCGGCACCCTTCACCGTGGGCGAGCTCGCCGACGCGGTCGCCCACGGCATCCGCGAACTCGGTGGTGGCCCGGTCCGCTACGCGGGGGTGTCGCTCGGTGGTGCCGTCGGGCTCGAGCTGTCGCTTCGGCATCCGGACCTGGTCGAACGCGCCGCGATCGTCGCCTCGGGCGCACAGCTGGGAGATGCGGCGGCCTGGCACGAGCGTGCCACTCAGGCCCGGACGCAGTCGACGTCGAGCCTGATCATCGGTTCGGCGCAGCGGTGGTTCGCGCCCGACTCGATCGCCCGGCGGCCCGAATTGACCGGCCGGCTGCTGCACGCGCTGCAAGATACCGACGACGACAGTTATGCCCGCTGCTGCGAGGCGCTCGCCGAGTACGACGTGCGCGACCAGCTCTCGTCGATCGCTCTGCCGGTGCTGGCCGCGTGGGGTGAGCACGACACCGTCGCCCCCGAGGCGAAGGCGATCGAGATCGCGGAGGGCGTGCGCGATGGCCGCGCGGTCCGCATCGACGGGGCGGCCCACCTGCCGCCCGCCGAACAGCCCGAGGCCACCGGCCGGTTGCTTCAGGAGTTCTTCGAGGGGACGAGCCGATGACCCGTCCCGCGGGCGAGGGCCTGACCGATCAGGAGCGCTACGACCAGGGCATGGTCGTCCGTCGCGCCGTGCTCTCGGACGAGCACGTCGATCGTTCGATCGCCAACACGTCCGAGCTGACGGCCGACTTCCAGGACTTCATCACGCGCGTCGCATGGGGCGACGTGTGGTCGCGTCCCGGGTTGCAGCGGCGCGAGCGCTCGATCGCGGTGCTCACCTCGCTCATCGCGCACGGGCACCACGAAGAGCTCGCCATGCATCTGCGCGCGGCCCTGCGCAATGGCCTGACCGTGGATGAGATCCGCGAGGTCATCCTGCAATCCGCGATCTACTCCGGAGTCCCCGCGGCCAACACGGCGTTCCGCATCGCCTCCGAGGTCTTCGCCGAGGCCTGAACCGTTCCGGTTCGTGATGCCCACGGCATCCGTCCGAGGGCTGGCCAACCGCGGGAGCACCGCAGTAGAGTGGACGTATAGCGAACCAGCGTTCGCAGAGCGAACACATGCGAGGAGGCGTCGTGATCGACAAAACCGTGCCGAGCGTCGAACAGGCGGTCGGCGACATCCCGGATGGCGCGACCGTCATGATCGGCGGTTTCGGTCGCGCGGGTCAGCCCGTCGAGTTGATCGACGCACTCATCGCGCACGGCGCCAAGGACCTCACCATCGTCAACAACAACGCGGGCAACGGCGACACCGGCCTCGCGGCACTGTTGGCCAACAAGCAGGTCCGCAAGATCGTCTGCTCGTTCCCGCGGCAGAGCGACTCGTGGGTCTTCGACGGCCTCTATCGCGCCGGCGAGATCGAACTCGAGCTGGTCCCACAGGGAAACCTCGCCGAACGCATCCGGGCCGCGGGCGCGGGAATCGGCGCCTTCTTCACGCCGACGGGGGTGGGCACGCAACTCGCCGAGGGCAAGGAAGAGCGCGAGATCGACGGACGCCGCTACGTCCTCGAGTATCCGATCCGGGCGGACTTCGCGCTGATCAGCGCGCTCCGGGCGGATCGCTGGGGCAACCTCGTGTACCGCGAGACCGCCCGTAACTTCGGTCCGATCATGGCCTCCGCGGCGACGACGACGATCGCGCAGGTCGACGAGGTCGTGCCGCTCGGCGCCATCGAGCCCGAGACGGTCGTGACGCCCGGCATCTTCGTCGACCGCGTCGTCGCGGTCGGCCAGCGCCTCTGGCTGCGTGACGGCCAATTCGTCGGGGGCGTCGACATCGAAGGTCGACCCCTCGACGCGAACACGGACGAAGAGAAGGAGGATGCCGCGTGAGCACCCGCATCAGTCGTGACGACCTCGCGAAGCGCATCGCCGCAGACATCCCCGAGGGTGCGTACGTCAATCTCGGCATCGGCGCCCCGACCCTCGTGGCGAACTTCCTTCCCGACGACCTCGAGATCATCCTGCACACCGAGAACGGGCTGCTCGGCATGGGACCGGCGCCCGAGCCGGGCCTCATCGACCCCGACCTGATCAACGCCGGCAAGCAGCCCGTCACGGCGCTCGCGGGCGCGGCCTACTTCCACCACGCCGATTCGTTCGGCATGATGCGCGGCGGCCACCTCGACGTGTGCGTGCTCGGAGCCTTCCAGGTCAGCCAAGACGGCGACCTCGCCAACTGGTCGACCGGAGCACCCGGGGCGATCCCCGCGGTCGGCGGTGCGATGGACCTCGCTATCGGTGCGAAGGACGTCTACGTCATGACCGACCTGCTCACCAAGCAGGGCGAGTCCAAACTCGTCGAGTCGTGCACGTACCCGCTCACGGGCGTCGGCTGCGTCAGCCGCGTCTACACCGACCACGCCATCTTCGACGTCACGCCCGACGGCTTCGCCGTGCGCGAGGCGTTCGGCGACAACACCATCGAATCGCTCGCCGAGCTCACCGGCCTCACGCTCGTTGGTCGTTGAGCGAGCGACCCTCACCGGTCGTTGAGCGAGCGAAGCGAGACGAAACGCAAGGAGAACAACCATGACCGCAACGTACGTCTACGACGCCGTCCGCACCCCGTTCGGCCGCGCGGGCGGAGCGCTCTCGAGCGTCCGCCCCGACGACCTCGCGGCCGTCGTCATGAAGGCCGCCGCCGAGCGCACGAGCCTCGACCCCGCACGCATCGACGACGTGATCTTCGGCGACGCGAACCAGGCGGGCGAGGACAACCGCAACGTGGCCCGCTTCGGCGCCCTGCTGGCGGGCTTCCCCTCGAGCGTCTCGGGCGTCACGGTCAACAGGCTCTGCGGGTCGGCCGTCGAGGCGGTCATCCAGGGGTCGCGCGCGATCGAGGCGGGGGATGCCGACATCATCCTCGCCGGAGGTGTCGAGTCGATGAGCCGCGCGCCGTTCGTCGTCGAGAAGTCGCCCAAGCCGTGGCCGGCCGTCGGCAACCAGACGATGTGGAACACCTCGATCGGTTGGCGGATGGTCAATCCGGCGCTGCGCGAAGACTGGACGATCAGCAATGGCGCGTCGGCCGAGAAGCTCGCCGAGATGTTCGACATCTCACGCGAGGCCCAGGACGCCTTCACACTGCGCAGCCACCAGCTCGCCGCGGCGGCGTGGGATGCAGGTGTCTATGACGGCGAGATCGTTCAGGTGCCCGGCGCCGAGCTCGCCCGGGACGAGGGCATCCGTGCCGACACCTCGCTCGAGAAGCTCGCGAGCCTGCGCCCGCTGTTCGCCAAGAACGGATCGGTCACCGCCGGCAATGCCTCCTCGATCAACGACGGTGCCTCGGCCGTGCTGCTCGGTGGCGAGGGTGCGCTGGACATCGACCCCCTCGCCCGTATCACGGGCCGCGGGGTCTTCGGCAACGATCCCGATGTCTTCGGGATCGCGCCCGTCGAGGCCGCGAACCGTGCCCTCGCCCGTGCCGGGCGCACGTGGGCGGACGTCGACTTCGTCGAACTCAACGAGGCCTTCGCCTCGCAGTCGCTCGCGTGCTTGAAGCTGTGGCCCGAGCTCGACCCCGACAAGCTCAACATCCACGGTGGCGCGATCGCCATCGGACACCCCCTCGGTGCCTCCGGCGGTCGCATCATCGGGCACGCGGCGCATGAGCTGAAGCGGCGGGGCGGCGGCATAGCGGTCGCCGCGATCTGCATCGGCGTCGGTCAAGGCCTCGCCGTCGTCCTCGAGCGGTAGGACGCATGATCGACGAGGGACCGGATGCCGCGGCATCCGGGACGTTCGTGCAGTCGTTCGCGCGCGGCCTGTCGGTCATCCGAACGTTCGATGCGACGCATCCCGAACTCTCGCTCAGCGACGTCGCGCGACGCTCCGGCTTGACGCGAGCCGCCGCACGGCGGTTTCTGCTGACCCTCGAGACCCTGGGCTACGTCCGCAGCGACGGTCGGACGTTCGCCCTCACCCCGCGCGTCCTCGAGCTCGGTTTCAGCTATCTCTCGGCGCTGTCGCTGCCCGAGATCGCGCAACCGCATCTCGAGCGGCTCTCGCGGGAAGTGGACGAGAGCGTGTCGGCGGGGGTGCTGGATGGGACGGATATCGTGTACATCGCGCGCGTGCCGACGCGGCGGATCATGAGCGTCCGCATCACGATCGGCACCCGATTCCCCGCGTACGCGACGAGCATGGGCCGCGCGCTCCTGGCCGGGATGCCGGATGCCGCGGTCGCGACCGTGCTCGATGCATCCGAACTGCGAGCGTTCACGGATCACACGTTGGCCGACCGTGCGTCGATCCGTGACGAGATCGAGCGCGTACGCGGGCAGGGCTGGGCGTTCGTGGACGGGGAGCTCGAGCGGGGACTGCGCTCGATCGCCGTGCCGCTGCACGGCCGGGACGGCGCCGTGGTCGCGGCGATCAATGTCTCATCGAGTACGACGCGCGACACGGCAGAGCGCCAGATCGAGCGGTACGTGCCCGCGCTGCTGCGCACGGGCGCCGCCATCGAAGCGGAGCTGCGCCTGGTGTGATGCGTCGCGCCGTGGGCGCGAAACGGTCGTCAGCGCACACCCTTCATGAGCTTCAGGACGGGCCGCACGGCCAGCACCATGCCGAGTCCGACCGCGATGGCGATTGCACCGAGGATCGCGAAGTAGGGGACCTCGTCGTCGACGTCGAAGAACTGCGCGAGCCAGCCCGAGATCGCGGTTCCGAGCGCGACCGACAGGAAGAACAGCGCCACCATCTGCGTGTGGAACATCTCGGGCGCGAGTTTGGTGCTGACCGATAGCCCGATCGGCGAGAGCAGCAACTCCGCGACCGTGAAGACGAACAGGATGCCGACGATCGCGAGCAGCGGTGTCGAGTTCGCGCCGCCGCCGGAGAAGGGCAGGAACAGGAGGAAAGCGACACCCATGATCGCGACACCCAGCGCGAACTTGACCGGGGTCGACGGCTGACGACGCCCGAGCTTCAGCCACAGTGCCGAGAAGACGCCCGACAGGATGATGATGAACACCGGATTGATCGACTGGACCCACGAGACGGGCATCTCCCATCCGAACAGGTCGCGGTTGAGCTTTTCGTCCGAGTAGATCGTGAGCACCGTGAACTGCTGCTGGTACAGCGACCAGAATGCGACGCTCGTGAGAAAGAGGGGGATGAACCCCAGCACGCGCGAGCGCTCCGTCGCCGTGATTCGTTTGCTGGACAGGATGACGGCGAAGTAGGCGACCGTCGCGATCAGCGTGACCACGATGACGACCAGCGAGAGGTGCTCGACGCGGATCAACCCGAAGACGACCGCGAGAGCGACCGCCGCGAGCCCGCCGAGGGCGATGCCCACGACGAGCGGACGACGTGAGCGAGGCAGGGGGTTGGGTACCCGGCGGGCTTCATCGGGGAGCTGGCGTCGTCCGAACGAGTATTGGATCAGGCCGAACGCCATACCGACGGCGGCGAGACCGAAGCCCCAATGGAACCCGAGCGTGGTCTGCAGCAGGCCCGTCAGCAGCGGACCGAGGAACGCACCGAGGTTGATGCCGAGGTAGAAGAGCGAGAAGCCCGAATCCCGGCGGGGGTCGTCGGCCGAATAGAGCGTACCGACCACGGAGGTCGCGTTCGCCTTCAGCCCGCCCGAACCGACGGCGACGAGCACGAGACCCACCGCGACTCCCGTCACGCCGGGCAACAGGGCGAGCGCGATGTGCCCGGCCATGATGACGATCGCGCTGGAGAAGAGCACGCGTTCCGAGCCGAGCAGGCGGTCCGCGATCCACGCCCCGAGGATCGTGGACAGGTACACCGCGCCTCCGTAGGCGCCGACGATCCCCGCCGCGATCGGCTTGGGGATCGCCAGGCCGCCCTCGGCGACCGAGTAGTACAGGTAGATCAGCAGGATTCCCTGCATGCCGTAGAAGCTGAAGCGCTCCCACATCTCGACGCCGAAGACGTGCGCGAGCTCCCACGGCTGCCCGAAGAATCGGGTGTCACGGCTGCCCGTCTGTCGGGTGACGGATGCTTCGTCGGTCGATGCCGACCGGGAGCCAGGTGCGTCGCTCATGGGCGCCAGGCTAGTAGCCCCCGGCGCCCTCCGGCCGTTGCCGCGCGCCGTTGACGCGCTCCCGCGGCGTCAGCGTCCGTCGGGGATGGACGCGTGGTCGACCGGGGGGCCGTGCCGGGGGATGAGGAGCGACAACACGAGCGCCATGACGGCGGCTCCCCCCGCGAGCAGGAAGCACGCTTGGAACGCCGCGGCGGTCGGCACCGGAATGCCCCCGTAAGACTGCGACATCGCGGCGAGTACGGCACCCAGCACGGCCGCCGCCGCACTCGTGCCGATCGAGCGGAAGAGGGCGTTCAGTCCGTTCGATGCCCCGGTCTCGTTCGCGGGCACGGCGCGCATGATCAGCATCGGCATGCCTGCGAATCCGAGCCCGATACCGATGCCGACGAGGATGTTGGCGAGCAGGATGTGCCACACCTCGTCCGAGAAGAAGTACACGAATGCGTACGCGACGACGAGGGCTATGGCGCCGCCGGTCAGCAGCGCTCGGGGTCCGATCGTCCGTTCCAGGCGCCCGGCGAGGGGAGAGATCACCATCATCACGAGACCCGCGGGCATGACCACGAGCGCGGCGCCGATGAGCGAGAGCCCCAGGCCGGCGCCCGACCCGACGGGCAGTTCGAGGAGCTGCGGGAAGATGATGTTCGACCCGAAGAGCGCGAAGCCCATCCCGATCGAGGCGAGGTTGGTGAGCAGCACCGGTCGCCGGGCCGCCACGCGCAGGTCCAGGAGCGGCTCGGCGGCGCGCAGCTGGTACCACCCCCAGACGAGCAGGACGGCGATGCCGCCGAACCCGCAGCCGAGGGTGGGGGCGCTCGTCCAGCCCCATTCGTTTCCGCGTGAGATCGCGAGCAGGATGCCGGTGAGTCCCACCGCGAGCCCGAGAGCTCCGACGTAGTCGAAGCTGCCGCGCGTTCGCAGCACACTGACGGGCACGATCCACACGACCAGGACGAGGACGACCACACCGAGCCCCGCGGCGATCCAGAACAGGACATGCCAGTCGGCCGCCTCGGTGACGAGAGCGCTGAGCGGCAGGCCGAGCGCACCGCCGACCCCCATCGTCGCGCTGATCAGGGCGACGGATGTGCCGAGCCGGTCGCGGTGGACGACGTCGCGCATGATGGCGATTCCGAGCGGCACGACTCCCGTGACGGCGCCCTGCAAAGCGCGTCCCACGATGATGCCGACGATGTGCGTCGAGAGCGCCGCGATGACCGAGCCGATGATCAGGCACACGAGGAGCGCGATGACGACGCGCCGTTTTCCGTACATGTCACCGAGGCGACCCGAGATCGGGGTGACGACCGCGGCGGTCAGAAGTGTGGCCGTGACCACCCACGCGGTGTCTTCGCGGGATGCGTCGAGCAGTTCGGGGAGCTGGGCCTGGATCGGCACGACCAGGGTGTACATGAACGATGCGCACAGCCCCGCGAGGGCCAGAACGGCGACGATCGCGCCCTGCGGCGGCATATGGGTCAGGCGTTTTCTGTCCCCTGCGTCGCGTGAACCCACGACGTCAGGCTATCGGCGCGCGGGAGGTGTGCGGGCCACGGCCCGGGCGACAGTACGGCTGCTAGGGCGCCACGACGGCCCGAAGCCCGTTCTCGATCCGGTCGAGCCAGGCGCCCACATTCGTCCGCGCCTCCGACGTATCGGGGTATCGGCAGCGTAGGTGCAGCCCGTCATCGTTGACGATGAACCAGATCATGACCCCGTCGGTCTGGATGACGGCCGAGACGTACTGGATCCCCAGCGCGTCGTCGACGTGCGGCAGCCGGCGGGTGTCGAGCCACGAGATCGCGAACATCCCGGGTCCCGCGGGCATGCCGCCGTACGGGGCGAAGATCGGCGCGAGCGGATAAGAACCGAGCGCGAGTGCATCCTTGACGGCGCTGGCGGATGCGAGGGGGTCGGTCTCGTGGAAATGGATGACCGAGTTCGTGATGAACCAGCCCACCGAGTCATGCCATCGCGGTTCGTTCCTGCTGTGCACGGGAAAGACGGCGCGCAGAGGCACGCCGCTCATCTGCGCGGTCGCCTCGGCGAGCACCGACAATGCCAGCGCTGTCATCCGCACGCCCCGCTCGGTGGCGTGCCCCTCGAACGCGCGGGACTCGGCAGCCGACAGCACGTCTCGCACCTCGACGATCTCGCTGCGCGGGGCCGAGACATCACCGAGGGGGAGGGGGAAGGTGGGCATCGTGCCGGCCTCGATGGCCAGGATGTCGCTCCAGCGCCGTTGCACGTCGACCGGGGCCGGAGGCATCCTCTCGAGCAGCTCGGAGTGCTCGGCGAACGAAGCCGCGGGCACGGGCTCGGCGTCCGGACCTCCGGAGAGCTCGGTCATCATGTCGCGGACGAGCACGAGAAGCGACCACATGTCGACGTGGGCGTGGTCGGATCCGATCACCGCGGTCGGCCGCGGATCGAGGGGGTCGGGGTCATCGGGAACGACGACGCACACGCGGTGCGAGGGCCGCTCGAACGGCGAGCACGCGGCATCGAAGACACCCCGCAGCACATCGCGCGTGAGTTGGTCGTCGCCGACCGGATGCTCCAGCCACTCGCCGCCCACGATGTCGATCTCGTGCAGCGCGAGCTCGCCGGATTCGTCGTACGAGAACGCGCTTCGCAGCGTGCCGTGGCGCCCGATGACTGCCATCCACGCGACCGCGACGTCGTCGAGGGTCGCCGCCTCGGGAAGCCGGAACGCGACCGCCATCCACGAGCCCGGACGTGCGCCCAGACCGACGTGCCGACGCTGGTCGAACGAGATGGGCAGGGGGCGTCCGGTGTGCTCGGACGCGCGCGTCACGAAGCTCTGCAGCGTGCCCCGGGGCAGGGTCATCTGGGCGACATTCGTCAGGCGCATGGCGCCGTAGTCTAGGGGGCGAATATCTCGTGCCTGTGACTCCCGCCTGCAACCGGAGGTTTCGTGCCCACACTCGACGTCGGGGGCGCCACGCTCGATTACGACATCACGGGCGACACCGGCCCGCTGGTCGTGCAGCTGCACGGGCTGACCTCGAGTCGTGTCCGGGATGCCCAGCTGGGTCTCGATCTCGGCCGAGCGCTGCGCGACCATCGCGTGCTGCGGTACGACGCGCGCGGTCACGGCGGATCCACGGGCGGGAAGAATCCGTCGGCCTACCGGTGGGACCGCCTGGCGAAGGACCTGCTCGCGCTGCTCGACCATGTCGCGCCGGGTGAGAAGGTGCACGGCATCGGGCCGTCGATGGGCACCGGCACGTTGCTGCACGCGGCCGTGCGCAAGCCGAAGCGGTTCGCGAGCCTGACGCTCGTGGTGCCTCCGACGGCGTGGGGTAGCCGTCGCGCGCAGGCCGCGACCTATCTGCAGAACGCGGACCTGGTCGAACAGCACGGCATGGGCGCGTTCGTCGAGGCGGGCAGCACAGCGCCCGTGCCGCCAGCGCTCGCCGACATGCCCGAGACCCGTCCATCGATCAGCGAGAAGCTGCTGCCGACGATCATGCGCGGTGCGGCCTCCACCGATCTGCCGGACCGCAAGGCGATCGGGCGCATCGAGGTGCCGACACTGATCCTCGCGTGGACGGGCGACCGGACGCATCCGGTCAAGACGGCCAACAAGTTGCACGAGCTCATCCCGGACAGTCGCATCGTCATCGCGCGGACGCCCTACGGCATCATGGCGTGGCCCGGCTTGTTCGCCGAGCACGTCGCGACGACCGGCTTCGCTCCCTGAGCTTGTCGAAGGTGCTCCGGTGGTCGCTTCGACAAGCTCAGCGACCGTTGGGGGGATGTTCGAGGCAACCGGCACCGACGCGATTCACCGCATCAAGAATCCGCCCGGCATCCGGGGAATGGGGCCATCTCGGAACCCCGACATTGAGATCAACGTAGAAACTGGCGACGTCGGGATTGAGGGTGGTGATGGCAACGTGGTTGACAACATCGATGAGTATCTCGATCCTCATAGTTCGCCGTCGCCTATCGGCCCGTCCATAGATTGGGGCCCGCTTGTGGCGGTAGGGGTGGGTGTGCTTCTTGTTGGCGTCGCGGGCAACGCCGTAAAGGCACCGGGCACGGGTTGAGAAAGGTGTAGAAGAGTGAGTGACGAGGAAGAGCCGCTCCTGATCTGCAGCGCGGTCGTTTACTTCTGGGAGCAGAACGTCACCGACAACGGGGTCGATATTGAAATGATGCCCGCAATGGACACGATGATTTCGGCGACGATAGCGCAAGATGATGGTGAACTTCGGCAAGGCGAGTTTCTCCATTTCTGGAGCGAAGCATTGACTCGAGTCGACCGATGGCGCGAAGATCACCCGTCGATACACCACACCGAGGTGTCTATCCGAGTCTCGTTGAGTGGGCCTGAGGCTGCCAGGGGCATTGCGGTCAGCGCGGACATGCTGCGTGAGGCAGCGACACGGGGCGCGGAGCTGATGATCGACTGAGATTGCTGCGTTCGATGAGGCGATGGGAGAGGAAGGACAAGATATCCCCTGAGCGCGGGTGAAGGGCTATCTGGACGGGTCGTATTTGTCGGATCGAACTGCGCCAGGCTGGTTCGAGCATTGAGGCACGCCGTCGTATTCTGCGTTGCAGCAGCGCGCGTCCGTCGCTTACCTATGCGGGCGGTTCACGCCTGAACGCGGTCACGCGGGATCGTGCGGGTCGGACGACGGGGTTGGAGTGGACGTTCCCAGGTTCCGCGACGATCACGTTGGCGTCGGAGTCGCGCCGACGGCTTCTTTTGGGGGAGGTGTTGAGTATGCAGCAGGTATACGCTCCAGTTGCAACGGGTGGATTGCCTGCCACGGTGCCTGGGGGTGAGCTTCTGGATCACGTAGCTAACGTTCCCGCCGAAGCACTATGGTTTCTGGCGTTGGGAACGATCTGTGCTCTTGCCTCGGCGTTGATGCTTGTGTTCCGCGCCTGGCTAGCTCGTTCCATCGTCAGCGCGTTGAACTTAACCCCGGGAATTCCGTTCCGGGGTCGAGCCACACGAAACGCCAACCCATCGCAGCTGCTCGGTGCGAGCATAGTTAGCCTCGCTATCGGAACGGTTTTCTTGGTGCAGGCTGGCCTTAGGCTTGCGCGATTCTCGGAGAGCAATCCGGCAGGCTCAATGCCGGTCGTCGTGGTCTCGGGTCTGGCGATCAGTCTTCTCCTGGCGGGCGCCATCACGGTTGTCGTCGGTCTGCGTCGAGCAAAAGGAAGTCGCGGTGCCGTGGCCGATGGCTCGCGCTCTTCCGAATCTCGGGTCCCCACGGTGGTTCTCGCGGTGGCCTTCATCGGGCTTGCAATTGTGGACGGGTGGATTCTGCTGCTGATGATTTAGGCGGCTCAGGTGTGGACCATCGGACGGCCGAGACGACTTACTTATGGGAGGCCGAGTCGACTGCCCATTTGCTGTTCACGATGGCGGGAGGGCGAAGGGAGAGTGGTGATGCAGAGTGGCTCGGCCCGACAAGAGGACGGCCGCACAGACGTGTAGGTATGGCCAGATCGCGCGTGCCCACGCCGTGCCCACGAGTCCCCCACGACCGACTCCGAGATCCTGATGACATTCTTGGGAGCTCCTGAACCAGCTTCTTTCGTATTCAACGTCCAACTCTGGGGAGTTGGCCTCCTCGTCAAGAGAGTTGCAGCACCACATGTTGCGGAACCTCCCGATTTTGCGCACGACCGAACGCTTGTGGGTTCGCCTCTCTGTGTCGGTGGTGGCGGTGGTTGGTCTGCTAGCCGGGATGGTCTTCTTCCCCCCTGAGTCGGAGGGCACTCGAGTCTACGTGCTTGGGATGGTCGCGCTTCTCGTAGCTGGGCTGGGCATCCTGGTCGCGTTCCGTCACGGAGGAGTTGCCCGTTCAGCGCGTGAACATCGTGACAAGTCAGGCGACCTGGTTGTCGTTCTGTTCGAGCGGGCTGCGCTCTATCGCCCGAGATCGGAGCAAGATCTCCGCACTATGGGGAAGGGATGGCTGTCGTTGACGGGACCTCACATAGCCATTTGGGAGGCGGGCAGCCGGTCGCCGATCGCAGTCTTCCCGCGCGCGGGGGCATCGGTTGAGCCCGCGCAAGGAAGCCCGTTCACTCGTCCTCTCGCCCGTTTCCTCTTCGAGGATGGCAGCGAATTGCATGCGGTCGTTGTACGTCATGGATTCGCGGACTTGCGGGGATGGTCTGCGGCCGACATCCGGGCGCTTGATTCTCAGTTGCATCCCGCGTCTTGACAGATCTATTGATCTTCCACCTCGGAGTTCGAAGTATCGAGGCGTGAGAAAGCGTTGAATCGCTCGGCGACGATCCGTGGGTGCAGCGCGTCACCGATCCGGTGTTGGTGTCGGGACGAGTGTGACGGTGGGTGCGTCTGCTCCGACGGCGGATCAGTGGAACGTGGTCGCGGTGGAGGTGAATCAGGCTGCCGGGACGAGTGTTCCGGGGCCGGTGTTGCGGATGGCCTCGCGGCGGGTCAGGTGAACTTCAACGCCCGGGGTGACATCACATCTCTGGGTGGGATCACGATCGCGTATGACGCGGGTGGTCGTCATGCGGGGATGACGTATTCGGATGGCACGACGGTCACGGTTGCTCGGGATGCGTCGGGTCGGGTGGTTGCTCGGACGGTGGATCCGGCGGGTGCACAACCGGCATCCACAACGAAGTTCCTGCACGCCGGTGGGTCGGATTCGCCGTGGGGGTCAGTATCGGCCGCGGGTGAGCTGACCCGTGAACTGTCACTGCCCGGCGGGGTGAGTGTGGAGGCGACCAGTGCCGGGTTGTCGTGGTCGTATCCGGGGATCCTGGGACATTCGATCGCGACCGGTGGTGGGACGTCGACGGGTGCGCTCAGGTTGTATGACCCGTTCGGGCAGCCCTTGGACCCCACCACCCGTGCGATCGGGACGGTGGCGTCGGATGATGCGGGGTTGAACGGGCAACAAACCGGGTGGCATCAGGGCGGGTTGAAACTTGCCCACACGGCCGGTCAGGTCACGATCATCGAGATGGGTGGGTAGCAGTAGTTGTGATCGCCGTGTTCAGCGCGATTGTGCTGATAGCTGGCGACTGGATTACAGACTGGTGCGCCACCCTCTACCGAGGGGAAGGAAACGCAAATGCGCGCGTGGGAGCAGCTCTCCCGCGTTGGGCGTTGAGTGCTGCGTCGCCTATCGGCCTCGTCGGAAGTCTGGTTACCTACAACCAGCGGGCGGAGGCCTGCGGCAGCATCGCGGTTGAATCTCCCGGCGATGCGCTCGCGTTGTTTGGTGGAGCGGCACTTGTCGTGATCGGGTTGTCCGTGCTCGCCGCGCGTCACTATGCCATCAATAGATCCATGCGTCGCGTTGCAGAAAATGATCTTGCGGGACGCCGGGCGATGCGCTCAGCGCGCGGAACAGCGCGGCTATTGACTGCCATCTTCCTGCTGCCCGGGATGGTACTCGTGGTTGTCGGCGGATGGTGAGTGGACCCGCGGCTTTGGGAGTGAATGGCCCCGGGTCTTGTGGAAGTTCTGATTCCCCGAGAGGATCTTTCAGATCGCTGCAGGACGCCCATGTGCTTCGATAGGCTCAGCGACCGCGGCGAGAGCTACGGCTAAGCGGTGTCGCGACCGAGGGCCTCGAGGAACCGCAGCCAGACCTCGCTCAGCGTCGGGTACGAGGGCACCGCGTGCCACAGGCGCTCGATCGGAACCTCCCCGACGACCGCGATCGTCGCCGAGTGGAGAAGATCCGCGACACCGGCCCCCACGAAGGTCGCCCCGACAACCGTGCGGGTCTTCGGATCGACGATTAGGCGCGCCTGCCCGGTGTAGCCCTTCGCGGTGACGGAGGCTCCGGCGATGTTGTGCAGGTCGTAGTCGACGACTTTCACCTCGCGGCCGGCACGCTCGGCCTCGGCCGCCGTGATGCCCACGGCCGCGACCTCGGGCTCGGTGAAGACGACCTGCGGCACGGCGGCGTGGTCCGCGGTCGCGACGTGACGACCCCAGGGGGCGTCGTCGATCGGCTGTCCGAGGGCTCTGGCCGCGATGACGTCCCCGGCGGCACGCGCCTGGTACTTGCCCTGGTGCGTCAGCAGCACCCGGCCGTTCACGTCCCCGACCGCGTACAGCCAGCCGGGCTCGTCGCCCTCGGCGCCGACCGGCTTTCCGTCCGCGTCGAGCGCCCGCAGGGTGTCGTCCGTCCGGAGGGAGCGTCCCGCCTCCAGCCCGATCGAATCGAGCCCGATGTCGTCCGTGCGGGGGCGGCGTCCCGTGGCGATCAGGATCTCGTCGGCGTGCAGCACCTCGCTGTCGGGGGAGTCGCCGAGAGAGACGGTGAGTGAGCCATCCGCTGTACGTTCGACGCGCGTTGCGGATGTTCCGGTACGCACGTCGACCCCCGCGTCGCGCAAGGCGGCGAGCACGAGTTCGCCCGCGAACGGTTCGTTCGACGTGAGGAGTGCATCGCCGCGGACGAGCATCGTCACCTTCGCGCCGAGGCTCGAGAAAGCCGTCGCGAACTCGGCGGCCACGACCCCGCCGCCCACGATTACGAGGCGCTCCGGCACGATCTGGACGGCCGCGGCCTCGCGGTTCGTCCACGGGGATGCGTCGGTGAGCCCGGGAATGTCGGGAATGATCGCGGACGTCCCCGTGCAGACCGCGACCGCGTGGCGTGCGACGAGCGTCTCGACGGAGCCATCCGGAGCCGTCACCTCGATGCGGCGCGCACCGGCGATCCGACCGTGTCCGCGGACGAGGGTGATGCCCGCGCTGTCGAGCCACGACACCTGGCCCGCGTCATCCCACCCCGACGTCGCGGTGTCGCGGAAGTGCAGCGCGGCCTCGACGTCGAGGGGTGCGCCGAACGCCTCGCGCGCGCCGGGGACGCTCCGCGCCGCACGCAGGGCGGCCCCCGGTCGCAGCAGGGCCTTGGTCGGCATGCACGCCCAGTACGAGCACTCGCCGCCCACCAACTCGCCCTCGACGATCGCGGCGGTCAGTCCGCCCTGCACCGCACGATCCGCGACGTTCTCGCCCACGGGTCCCGCACCGATCACCACGACATCGAACACGCGCTCGCTCATCCTCCGATGCTAGGCCTGCGGGTGCGCCCGTGGGCGGGTCTTACCCTGGCGGTCCCACAGAGCGCCCCGGACTAAGATCGAGAAAGGATGCGCGGCTCTGCCGCTCCCGTGATGACAGCCCCGCCGCGCCCGTGATCTCGCGCTCTGCGCCCACACTCATCTCGCCCCCGACCCCACCCCGACCATTGGAGCCACCATGGCCGAACAGTCCCGCCTCGATAAGGTCATCGCCCTCGCCCGCCACCGCGGCTTCGTGTTCCAGGCCGGTGAGATCTACGGCGGCTCGCGCTCGGCCTGGGACTACGGGCCCCTCGGCACCGAGTTGAAAGAGAACATCCGCCGCCAGTGGTGGCAGACGTTCGTGCGCGGCCGGGGCGACATGGTCGGCCTCGACTCGTCGATCATCCTGCCCAAGCGCGTGTGGGAGGCATCCGGTCACGTCGCGACGTTCACCGACCCGCTCGTGGAGTGCCTGCACTGTCACAAGCGCTTCCGCGCCGACAACCTGATCGAGGACTTCGAGGCACGCAAGGGCCGTGCGGCCGAGAACGGACTCGCGGATGTCCCGTGCCCGAACTGCGGCACGAAGGGTCAGTACACCGAGCCGCGCGCGTTCTCTGGCCTGGTGAAGTCCTACCTCGGCGTCGTCGATGACGAGTCGGGCCTGTACTACCTGCGCCCCGAGACGGCGCAGGGCATCTTCGTGAACTTCACGAACGTGCTCACGGCATCGCGCAAGAAGCCGCCGTTCGGCATCGGCCAGGTCGGCAAGTCGTTCCGCAACGAGATCACGCCGGGTAACTTCATCTTCCGCACGCGCGAGTTCGAACAGATGGAGATCGAGTTCTTCACGCCCCCCGCCGAGGCGCAGGAGTGGTTCGAGCACTGGGTCGAGGCGTGCTGGGACTGGTTCATCGATCTCGGTATCGACCCCGACAACATGCGCCGCTACGACGTGCCGGAGGAGGACCGCGCGCACTACTCCGCCGGCACGATCGACGTCGAGTATGCCTTCGGGTTCCCGGGCAAGCAGTGGGGTGAGCTGATGGGTGTGGCCAACCGCACCGACTACGACCTCACGAGCCACAGCGAGGCATCCGGTCAGAGCCTGTCGTACTTCGACCAGGCGACCGGCGAGCGCTACACGCCGTACGTGATCGAGCCCTCGTTCGGTCTGACGCGCGCGATGATGGCGTTCCTCGTCGACGCGTACCGCGAAGAGCAGGTGCCGAACGCTAAGGGCGGAACCGACACCCGCACGGTGCTGGGCCTGGACCCGCGCCTCGCGCCGATCAAGGTCGCCGTTCTCCCGCTGTCTCGCAACGAGCAGCTCTCGCCGATCGCGCGCGAGCTCGCCGCCGACCTGCGCGGCAACTGGAACATCGACTTCGACGACGCCGGCGCGATCGGCCGCCGGTACCGCCGCCAGGACGAGATCGGAACCCCGTTCTGCGTCACGGTCGACTTCGACTCGCTCGAGGATCGCGCGGTCACGGTGCGCGACCGCGACACGATGGCCCAGGAGCGCGTTCCGCTGGCCGAGGTCTACGCCTACCTCGCCGAGCGCCTGCGCGGCGCCTGACCCGCACCCGCGGCGTGCTCCTGCAGGAGCATGGCGCCCCCGGCATCCGCGTCCTCCCTCGCCGAGTCCGCCCGTTGTTGCCGAGTCCGTCCGTTCTTCGCGGTGAGCAAGCGGCGGACTCGGCGCTAAGCGGCGAGCTCGGCGTTCGTCGCGCGCACGGTCGTGACAGCGAGGGATGCCTCGTGACAGCGCCCGGGCCCGCGTGACAGCGGGGTGACAGCGCCCGCGGCGCATCATGGTGCGACGCCACAGAAAGGCACACACCATGACCCAATACACCTACGCCGTCGAGGCCGCGGGACTCGTGAAGTCCTTCGGCTCGAACCGCGCCGTGGACGGCGTCGATCTCGTCGTCGAGGCGGGAACCGTCTACGGCGTGCTCGGCCCGAACGGGGCCGGCAAGACCACGACGATCAGCATGCTCGCGACGCTCCTGCGACCGGATGCCGGGACGGCCCGCATCTTCGGCCACGACGTGGCGCGCGAGCCCCAGATCGTGCGACAGCTGATCGGCCTGACGGGACAGTTCGCGTCGGTCGACGACAAGCTGTCGGCCACCGAGAACCTGATGATCTTCTCGCGCCTGCTGGGACTCTCGCGCGCGGATGCGAAGCGCCGCACGCGAGATCTGCTCGAGGAGTTCCACCTCACCGAGGCCGCATCGCGACCTCTCGCCAAATTCTCGGGCGGCATGCGCCGCCGGCTCGACCTCGCCGCATCCCTCATCGCCCAGCCGCCGCTCATCTTCCTCGACGAACCGACGACGGGTCTCGACCCCCGCACGCGCGGGCAAATGTGGGACACGATCCGGCGCCTCGTCGCCTCGGGCTCGACGGTGCTCCTCACGACGCAATACCTGGATGAGGCCGACCAGCTCGCCGACCGGATCGCGGTCATCGACGAGGGGCGCGTCGTCGCCGAGGGAACCGCGCTCGAACTGAAGGCATCCGTCGGCCAGGCCTCGCTCATCCTGCGGCTGCGACCCGGGTCGTCCATCGAGGACGCGGCACGCGTCGTTTCGCGCGTGCTCGGTGTCGACGCGATCGTCTCGCCCGAGGCCGGACGCCTCACGGTGCCGATGAGCGATCCCGATCGCGTCGCCGACCTCCTGCTCGCGTTCCGCGACGAGCGCCTGCACCTGACCGAGATGAGCGTGCAGCAGCCGACGCTCGACGAGGTCTTCCTCGCCCTGACCGGCAAGGGCATCCCCGCCGACGATGTCGCGGCCCACGATCCGGGCGCGGCCGAGTCCCCGGCCGAAGCGACCCACGAAGGAGTACGCGCATGAGCGCCACCACAGCAACCCTCACGCGTGCCGGCGGGCGTCCGCTCGTCAACCACGCGAGCCTGCGTCAGACGCTGGCCAACACCTTCACCATGGCCGGCCGTGGCCTGCTGAAGATCCGGCGCACGCCCGAGCAGCTCATCGACGTGACCGTCCAGCCGATCCTGTTCACCGTGATGTTCACCTACATCTTCGGCGGCGCGATCTCGGGCGACGTGCAGAGCTACCTGCCGATCATCATCCCCGGCATCCTCGTCCAGACGGTCATCACGACCTCCGTCGTCACCGGCGTCCAGCTGCGCGAAGACATGGACAAGGGGGTCTTCGACCGGTTCCGATCCCTGCCGATCGCCCGCATCGCGCCGCTGTCGGGGGCCCTGCTCGCCGACACCGTGCGCTACGCGATCGCCACGACGCTGACGTTCACGATGGGATTCATCATGGGATTCCGTCCCGTGAGCCTGGGCGCCGTGGTCGTCGCGGGACTCCTCGTGATCGTGTGCGCCTGGGCGCTCAGCTGGATCTTCGCGTTCTTCGGCGTGATCGCCCGGTCGGCGGGCTCGGTGCAGGGAATCTCGTTCCTGATCCTGTTCCCCCTGACGTTCCTCTCCAACGCCTTCGTCCCGGCCGACACGATGCCGGGCTGGCTGCAGTGGTTCGTGAACATCAACCCCGTCTCGCATCTGGTGACCGCCGTTCGCGACCTGGTGAACGCCGGGACGTTCGGCGGCGATGTGTGGCTCGCCCTGCTGGGGGCCGCGGTCGTCGTTGCGGTGTTCGCGCCGCTCACGGTCCGCGCCTACATGCGCAAGGCCTGAACCGCGCCGGCTTCAGGTCGGCGTCAGAGCAGGAGCGCCAGCAGCGACTCCGGGTCGGGGGCGTCGGGATCCGTCGGGATCTCCGGCGCCCCCTCGTCGTCGAGGCGGCGACGCAGGCGGGCGATGAACGGGTCGCTCTCGTCAGGCCCACCGCGCAACCTGTCGGCCGTGACGAGCGCCTGCCGGGCGGCGACCGGCTCACCCGTCTCCGTCAGCCACGCGGCGATGCTCACCACGACGTCGGCGATGATCGGCTGGTCACCCGTACGAAGGGCGACCGGAAGAGCCACGCGCAGCGCATCGCGCGCCTCGTCGGGGCGTCCCGCCATCACGTGTGCCTGAGCCCGTTTCGAGTGGCCCCACGCCGTCAGCTGTTCGGGGATCGACTGCGCGGGTTCGAAGACGCGCTCCAGGGCGCGTAGCGCTGCGTCCGCTTCGCCGGAGGCGATGTCGACGGATGCTTGCACGTAGGCGACCTGCGTGCGCACCCGGTCGCCTCCCGCCGCGTCTGCGATCTCGATGAGTTGCGCGAGTCGCGCGCGGGCCTCGTCCATCCGTCCCATCCGCAGCAGCACTCCTACGCACTGCGCGCGTTGCTGCACGATGTCCCAGGGCGTGGCGAGGCCTTCCAATCCGGGTGTCGCGGCGTCGGAGATCGCGAGCGCCTCGTCGAGCCGCCCGTTCAGGACGAGCCACTCGGCGCGCATCTGGCTCGCCAGCGCCGTGCCCCACGGGTCGCCGATGCGCCGGAAGGTGTCCAGCGCGGTCTCGGACGTGACGCCGAGAGTCTCGAGGTCTCCGTCGTTCTGAGCGGCCGCCGCCCGCATGACGGCGACCAGTCCGCGGGTCCATTCGGGCGCGTCCGCGTCGAGCACGTCATGGATGACGTAGCTCCGCGACCATCCCTTCGCGCGGTCCGGGTCGCGCGGGATCTCGATCAGGGCCGGAAGGAGCGCGGGCAGCGCCTGTGTCAGGTCCGACGGATGTCGCGCCGCCGCGGCGATGATGTCGTCGGCTCGCCGCGCGAGGCGCTCGATGCTGTCGGGAGTCGACTCGCCGCGCTCCAGGCGGAACACCTCGACACCCAGGGCAACGGCACTCAGCATGACCTCGGGTTCGGACTCCAGGGCAACGGCCGCGGGCGCGAAGGCGGTCAGCGCCGTCTGGATCTCGTCCATCCGCTCGCGCATCATCCAGACCCACAGTTGTCCCCGCGCCAGAGAGACGCCGAGCCGGGTGTCGCCGGCGGTCGCGCACCACCGGGTGGCCGCGACGAGGTTGTCCTCGTTGGCGTCGAACCAGGCCACGGCCGAGCGGACGTCACGGCCGCGCGTTCGCGCGTCGTGGCCGAGTGCGAGTTCGGCCATGACCGTCGCCTGCCGACGGTTGGCCCCTTCCAGCGTCCCGTCCTCGCGGAGCCGGTCGCGCCCGTAGTCGCGGACCGTTTCGAGCATCCGATACCGACCTTCGCTGCGGCGCAGCAGGGATCGATCCACGAGGGCATCGACATCGGCGGCCGCGACCGCCAGACGGGGGGCGATCCCCTCGAGATCCTCCGCACCGACGCCGTCGGGAAAGACCGCGATCGCCATGAGCGCCGTGCGCTCTCCCGGCGACAGCATGTCCCAGCTCCAGTCGATGAGCGCCCGCAGCGTCTGGTGCCGGGTATCCCCGACACGCGTCGCGGACCTCAGCAGCGTGAATCGGTCGTCCAGGCCGCGATCGATCTCGGCGAACGTGAGAGTGCGCGTCTTCGCGGCGGCGAGCTCGATGGCGAGCGGCAGCCCGTCCAAGCGCGCGACGATCCGCGTCGCCTCCGCGACCTCGGCGCCGTGCGGTGGTGTGCCCCGCGCGGCGCGCACGCGGCGGGCGAAGAGCTCCTCGCCGTCCTCCGGGGAGAGTGGACCGAGATCGACGAAGGCCTCGCCCGTCACGCCGAGGGGCTCGCGGCTGGTCGCGAGGATGCGCACGCCCGGCACGGCGAGCAGGATGTCGCGCGCGACGGTCGCGGCCGCCCCCGCGATGTGCTCGCAGTTGTCCAGCACGAGCAGCATCTCGCGCCCGCGTAGGGCCTGCAGGGTGCGTTCGCGGGGCGTGGCGGGCACGTTCGTCGTCTCCGCGACACGCATCCGACGCCCCACGGCTCCGTCGAGGGCGTTCCAGATCTCGCCGCGCGTGACCGGAGCGAGCTCGACGAACAGGGAGCCGGGCCGGCGGCGCGCGGTCTCGAGGGCCAAGGTGGTCTTGCCCGCTCCGCCCGGGCCGAGAAGCGTCACCAGGCGCTCGGTGTCCAGCTGGGTCGCGATCAGGTCCAGTTCGTCGTGCCGACCGACCAGGGCGGTGAGGGGCGCGGGCACGGGGTCCGTATCGAGGACGACCGGTCGCGGGGAGTCGACCGCCGCGAGGCGCAGCGCGTGCGCACGGTCGTCGCGCAGGTCTTGCAGCACCCACGCGAAGCCGTCGCCGGGCGTCCAGGGCTCGCTGGCCCACAGCGCGAGGGCCGCGCGTGCGAGTGCGGCACCCGTGGCCGGGTCCGCACGCCGGGCCTCCTCCACCGTGTCCTGGAACTGCACGATGTCGACGTCCGAGCGGGACGCGTTCAGCCGATACCCGCCCGGTACCGCTTCGAGTGCACCCTCGGGAAGCTCACGGCGCAGGCGCGACGCGAGCGACTGCAGCGATGCCCGCGGGTCCGCCGGGCGATCCTCGGGCCAGATGTCCTCGGTGAGCGTGCGGTAGCTGACATCCGTTCCCGCGTCGAGGGCGAGCCGGAACAGCAGCGCCTCTTGGCCGCGACCGCGCACGACCACCGCGGCGCCGTCCGCCTCGATCGCGAATCCCCCGAAGAACTGCAGACGCATGTCTCGCCGCGCGGTGCCCCGGGGGACCGCGTTCACGCCTTCTTCGCGGCGGCTTTCGCCGCCTGCTTGTGCGCGCGCACCTTCAGCAGCGACTCCGGGCTGACGATGTCGGCGACGCTGCGGAACGAACCGTCCTCGCCGTACGGAGCGGATGCCTCACGCCACCCTCTCCCGCGTACCCGTACTGTTTGCCGAGCAGCGCGAGGAAGATCTTCGCCTTCTGCTCGCCGAACCCGGGCAGAGCCTTGAGGCGCTTCAGCACCTCGCGCCCGTCGGGGGCATCGCGGGTCCAGATGGCCGAGGCGTCCCCGTCCCAGTCGTCCTTGATCGCGGTGCAGAGCGACTGCACGCGCCCGGCCATGGATCCCGGGTAGCGGTGCACGGCCGGCGTCTTCTGGAACTCCGCGACGAGCTTCTCCGGGTCATAGCGCGCGAGGGTCGCGGCGTCGACCGAGCCGACGCGCTCCTGGATCTTGAGCGGCCCCGCGAAGGCCGTCTCCATGGCGACCTGCTGGTCGAGCAGCATGCCGATCAGCAGGGCCAGCGGGTCATCGCTCAAAAGGCGGTCCGCGGCCGCGTCGCCCGTGATGTGCAGCGTCATGCGTTCAGTCTCCCACTCGATCCCACCGGGCGCTCACCGCGCCCGCGACGAGCGCGCCGACCCACCGCGCTCAGCGTGCGACCGGGCCCAGCCGGCGGTTCTCACCGACGACACGGTAGACGTCACGTGCCAGCGCACCCGACTCGGATGCTGAGCCGGTCACGGATCAGGCGACGCCGTCGGCGAGGGCCGCGTCGTCGCGGTGATCCGCGGCACCACCCGTCGCAGAATCCTGGGCGCTGACGTCGATGCCGAACAGCGTGCCGAGGGCGGCGACGTAATCGTCGGCACGCCCACGGGCCGCGAGATCGTGCGCGCGGCTGGTGGGGACGTGCAGCAGGCGACCGACCAGGTGGCGCATGGCCTGTTCGGTGCGGCCGTCGTCGTCGCCGCGTGCGCGGACGCGCGCGATCTCGTCTTCGAGCACACCGAAGGCGTGCTCGCGCAGCGCAACGACGGCGGGCGCGAGGCTCTGGCGGCGGCCCGCGAGGGCGAACTTCTGCGCGGCGAGGCGCACGATCTCGCGCGCCTCCGCAGTCGCCTGCAACTCTTCGAGCGGGGCGTGCAGCCGAACGGTCTCGAGGTCGAGCAGATCGACGCCCGCAACGGTCACGACATCCGGGTCGACATTGCGGGGCAGGCCGAGGTCGATCACCAGGCGTCGCGCGCCCGCGGTGTGCGAAACGGGGCACTCCGCGGCGCCCGCCGGGGTGATGCGGCGAAGCTCGCCCGACAGCTCGGCGCGCCCGCGCTGCAGCACGGCCGCGTCGAGGACGTGGTGGTCGGCGCTCGTGCAGGTGATGACGAGATCCGCGGATGCCGCGGCCCGCGCGTACTCGGCATCGTCGATGGATGCGATGCCGTGCTTGGCGGCGAAGACCTGTGCGCGCCCCGAGGGCGAGAAGACGGTGATGCGTTCGGCGCCGTGGTCGCGCAGCGCGGCAAGCGTCGCCGCGGCGTATGCACCGGTGCCGACGAGCAGGACGTCGAGGTCGGCCCAGTCCGCGACGCGGCTGTCGGCCAGCTCGAGGGAGAGGCGCACGAGCGAGCGTCCGGCGCGGCCGATCGCGGTGGCGTTCTTGACGCCCCGCTGCGCCTCGCTCGCACGCTGGAAGAGGCGCTCGAGTTCTGTGGATGACGTGCCCTGACGCCGCGCGTCGGTGAGCGCCCGGCGCACCTGGCCCGCGATCTCGCCCTCGCCGACGACGACGGACTCGAGGCCCGATGCGACGGCGAACAGGTGCTCGGCGACATCCGGACCCGTGACGACCCGATACGAACCCTCGAATTCGGAGGCGCTGACGCCCGTCGCCGCCTCGGCCGCGAGCAGGACGGCCTCGACGCCGACCGGGCCTGCCGCGGTGACGGGCTCGTCCATGTCGACGTACGCCTCGAAGCGGTTGCACGTCGCCAGCACGACGGCCCCGCGGACGCACGAGTCGTGCTCCGCGATGAGGGGAGCGATATCGGTCGTGTGGACGCTGAGCCGCTCGAGCAGATCGAATGCGGCGGTCTTGTGACTCGCCGAGATACACAGCAGCACCTGCCCAGCCTACCTTCCGTGCACACCCCCACCGCCCGCCAGTCCCGAGTCGCCGGAACCCAGCGACGCGAGGGAGGATGGAACCATGCACCTCTCCGATGCCCCGCTGCTGCGCGCCCTCCGAGGCGACCGACCCGACCGCGCCCCGGTCTGGTTCATGCGCCAGGCGGGTCGTTCCCTTCCCGAATACCGCGAACTGCGTGTCGGCACGCGGATGCTGGATGCCTGCCTCGACCCCGAGCTGGCCTCCGAGATCACGCTCCAGCCCGTCCGCCGGCACCACGTCGACGCCGCGATCTTCTTCAGCGACATCGTCGTGCCCCTGCGCCTGGCCGGGGTCGAGGTCGAGATCGAACCGGGCCGGGGCCCTGTTTTCGCGAACCCCGTTCGCAGCGCCGCGGATGTCGCCCGCCTGACCACGATCGACCCCGCCGAGGTGGCCGCGGCATCCGGTTCCGTGACCGAGGCGATCGGCCGTGTCACCGACGAACTCGGCGCGACACCGCTGATCGGTTTCGCGGGCGCGCCCTTCACCCTCGCGGCCTATCTGGTCGAGGGCGGCCCATCGAAAGAGCACATGCGGGCGCGCGCCATGATGCACGCGGACCCGTCCTCGTGGCACGCGCTCGCGGACTGGCTCGGCCGGGTCGCCGGGGTGTTCCTCGACGTGCAGGTTCGCGCTGGAGCATCCGCCGTTCAGCTCTTCGACTCGTGGGCGGGCTCGCTCTCGCGGGCCGACTATCGCGCGTTCGCGGCACCCCACTCGCGCACGGCGGTCTCGGCGGTCGCCGGTCGGGTGCCGATCATCCACTTCGGCGTCGGCACCGGGCCGATCCTCGACGACATGCGCCTGGGCGGTCTCGCCGACGCGGTCGGCGTGGACTGGCGAACGACCCTCGACGACGCCGCCCGCGTCCTCGGGCCCGACGTCACGGTGCAGGGCAACATCGATCCGGCCCTGCTGCAGGCGCCGTGGCCGGTGCTCGAGGCCCACGTGCGCGATGTGCTCGAGCGCGGCCGTGCCGCCCGCGCGCATGTTCTGAATCTCGGTCACGGCGTCACGCCCGAAACCGATCCCGACGTGCTGACCCGCATCGTGCGGTTGGCTCACGGGGAGGACGAGTGAGCTCAGGCGCCTCGGCACCGTTCTCGGCCGAACTGATCGAAAAAGCCCGCGACACGCGGGTCGTGGTGATCGGCGGGGGGATCGCGGGCCTGCTCGCGGCGTGGGAGTGCGCGCGGATCGGGATGGATGTCACGGTGCTCGAGGCCGCGTCGCGTCCCGGAGGAGCCATCCGAGGCGCGAGCGTCGGAGGGCTGACGCTCGACGTCGGAGCGGAGAGCTACGCCACACGCGGCGGGCACGTGCGACGCCTGATCGACGAGCTGGGTCTGGGCTCGGATGTCGTCGCACCGAGCGGTGGACGGGCATGGCTCGCGGGGATCCCCGGTGTGCCGGGAGGCGCGGCGCCGCTGCCCGCGGGCGGAGTCCTGGGCATTCCCGCGAACCCGTTCGATCCGGATGTCCGCCGCATCATCGGATGGGGTGGCACCTGGCGGGCGTATCTCGACCGCCTGCGCCCCGTGCTGACGATCGGTCACACGCACAGCCTCGGCGCCCTGGTCTCGACACGCATGGGCACTCGCGTACTCGATCGTCTCGTCGCACCCGTCGTGCAGGGCGTCTATTCCGCGTTGCCCGCCGACATCGACGTCGATCTCGCGGCTCCCGGCCTGAATGCCGCGCTCACCCGCGCGGGATCGCTGAGCGGTGCCGTTTCCGTGCTGAGCGCCGAACGCGCGACGAAGGCCCCCGGTGGAGCGGTCGAGGGGATCCGCGGCGGCATGACGCGGCTCGTCGAGGGGCTCCTGGCGCGCCTGCACGAGCTGGGGGCGACGATCCTGACGGATACGCGTGTGGCCGCGTTCGGCCGGGGCGCGGATGACTGGCAGGTCGAACTCGCCCGGGGCGCCGACCCGCGCGCGGACGGACGCGAAGACCTTGCGGCGGACGCCGTGATCGTCGCGACGGACGAGCGGATGGCGCGGGCGCTGCTGCGCGCATCCGTGCCCGGCCTCGACCCCGCCCTCGACGGCGCCAGCGACGCGCGGCCCAGCGACGGCACTGCCCCCGAGATCGAGGTCGTGTCGCTCGTCGTGGACGCCACGGCTCTCGACGCCAGGCCCCGCGGCTCCGGTGTGCTCACGGTCCCCGGGTCGTACACGGCAAAGGCACTCACCCACGCGACCGCGAAGTGGGCCTGGCTGGCCGAAACGGCGCGCACCATCGCCCCCCACCGCCACGTCGTGCGCGTGTCGTTCGGCAGCCAGGGTGAACCCGCGGCCACGGCGGAACTCAGCGACGAGGAGGCCGCCGCACTCGCCCTGACCGAGGCATCCGCTCTTCTCGGCGTTCCGTTGAGCCCGAGCCAGCTGGCCGGCGCACACCGCGAGCGCTACACCCAGAGTCAGCCCGCATCGGTCATCGGGCGCGAGGCGCAGACGGCGGCCGTCCGCGAACGCGTCGCGGCAGTCCCGGGCCTGGGTATCGTCGGCGCCTGGGTCTCGGGGACGGGCCTGGCACAGGTCGTGCCCGACGCGTTGACCGAGGGTGAACGCGTCCGAACCGCTCTCTTGTGGGACCGACGGCCCTGATGTCAACCCGGATGCCGAATTTGGCATACGGGGCTAACCTAGAGAATCGAACCGAAGATCTAACAGCGTAGCGACGAGTGTGAGGAGACCCCTATGCGGGGCAAAGTGGGACTCGTGATCGGCTTGGCGGCGGGGTACGTCCTCGGCGCCCGCGCGGGACGTGAGCGGTACGAACAGATCAAGGAACAGGCCCTCAAGGTGTGGAACCTCGACCCCGTGCAGAAGCAGGTCGACCGGGCCAAGGACTTCGCGACGTCCACCGCCATGGCGGTCCCCGGCGCAGTGTGGAACGGTGCGGTCAAGGTGACGCGCGCGGTACAGGGCAAGGATGCCACGCCGGGTCAGCGACTCGATGCGGCGATCAAAGCCGGCAAGGACGGCTCGGAAGACGTGGCCAAGGCCGCCGAGCGTTCGGTCGCCAACATCGAGAAGAAGATCGACGACGCGGCGTCCACCGAAGACGCCAAGAAGAGCTGACGATGGCATCCCCGCGAGGAATGCGAGACGGTTTCCTGAAAGACCGTGCGGACGACAGTCTGCTGACGCTCGTCGGCGACGTTCCCGAGCTCGTCCGCAACCTGGTCATCGCCGAGGTCGATCAGGCCAAATCGTGGCTCGCGAAGACCGCCAAGGACTACGGGATCGGTGCGGGGTGGCTCGTGGTTGCCCTGGCGGTGCTGTTCTGGAGCATCCCCGTATTCGGAACCGCGGCCATCGCCGGGCTCGCCACGGTGTGGCCCGTCTGGCTCTCGGCGCTGGTCATCGGCGTCGGCTTGCTCGTCATCGTCGCCGTGCTGGCCCTGCTCGGCGTCGCGCGGTTCAAACGCGCGTCTCGACGGCAGAGTCCGATCGGGGCCGTGAAAGAGGACTTCGACATCGTCCGGGAGGTTCGTGATGAGTTCTGACGCCCTGGAATCGAACCGGGGACGCTCGCCGCGCCCCGACAGCCTGCTCGTGCCGTTGCCCCGTACGCTCGTCCCTCAGCTCGGTGATCCCGTCGCGCAGGCTCGAGCCGAACTCAAGGCCGCGCTCGCCGCGATCGAAGAGAAGGCCAACCTGCCCAAGCGCGCCGCGCGTTGGACGGACAAAGCCGCGCACCGCGCCCGGACTTTCGCCCACGCGCGTCCCGTACAGGCGGCCGCCATCGCCGTCGGCGCGGCAGCCGTCGTGGGGCTCGCTGTCTGGGAGGGCGTGCGCCTGTATACGGCGCCCCGTCGCTGATCGGCCAGGTTTGGCCGATCAGGTGCGCTGGGTGAGACTGGAAGCATGACCGAGAGTCACCCGCACCCGTCCCCCTCCGCCGAAGACACAGGCTCCGCCGAAGTCACAGCCCCCGCAGAAAACACGGCAGCCGCCGAAGGGGGCGAGAACCCCTCGGGCTTCACCCTGTGGGCCGTGTGGCGACGCGACCCCGATCGACCCGTCGCGGCGGTCGACGAGACCGAGCTGGAAGACATCGTCTCGCTCATCGAAGCGGGTGGCGTCACGGTGCGCGGCTTCTACGACGTCAGCGGCCTGCGGGCAGATGCCGACCTGATGGTCTGGCTGCATGGCGACACGGCCGAAGAACTCCAGCGTGACCTGCGCCGCCTCCGCCGCACGGAACTGCTGCGCAACCTGCTTCCGACCTGGAATGCGATGGGTGTCCACCGTGACGCCGAGTTCAACCGTCAGCACGTTCCCGGATTCTTGCGCGGTATCGGGCCCAAGGACTGGCTCTGCCTCTATCCGTTCGTCCGCAGCTACGAGTGGTACCTGCTGCCCGAGGCCGACCGGCGCCGCATGCTGGCCGAGCATGGACGACAGGGTGCCGCGTTCACGGGCGTGCTCGCGAACACCGTCGCCTCGTTCGCCCTCGGCGACTACGAGTGGTTGCTGCCGCTCGAGGCGGACGACGTGGTCGAGCTCGTGGACCTCATGCGCGACCTCCGCTCGACCGAGGCCCGCAGGCACGTCCGCGAAGAGGTGCCCTTCTACACGGGTCGTCGGCTCTCGCTCAGCGAGGTGCCCGAGGTCCTGCAGTGACGGATGCAGGGTGATCGCCCTGTCCGGAACGGAGGGAACCGGAACGCTGCGGCTGGGCACGCGACGCAGCGCCCTCGCGCTCGCCCAGTCCGGCCATGTCGCCGACGCGATCACGGCTGCCACCGGCATCTCGGTCGAACTCGTCCCCATCGTCTCCGAGGGCGACGTCACGCGCGCCCCTCTCGCGCAGCTGGGCGGGACGGGTGTCTTCGCGACGCGTCTGCGCGAGGCGCTCGCCGCGGGCGAGTGCGACCTGCTCGTCCACTCGTTGAAGGATCTCCCGACCGCCGAGGCGCCCGGCCTGCGGATCGCCGCGATGCCGCGCCGCGCGGACCCGAGGGACATCTCGGTCACGCGGGGCACGCTCCTGGCCGAGATCGGTGAAGCCGTCATCGGCACGGGTTCGCCCCGACGCCAGGCTCAACTAGGTCGCCGCGCACCGCGCGCCCGGGTTGCCGAGCTGCGGGGCAACGTCGATTCGCGACTTGCCCGCGTCCGCGACGGAGAACTCGACGGTGTCGTCCTCGCCGCCGCGGGGCTCACGCGATTGGGGCTGCTGGATGGTACCCCTCACGCAGACGGCGCGGAGGCCGTCTGGGGCACCGGGTCGGCCGACGGGCTGCTGCTCGAGCCGCTCGGGTTGGCCGAGTGGCCCACGGCGGCGGGTCAGGGTGCTCTCGCGATCGAGGTGCGCGCGGATGCATCGCCAGATCTCCTCGCGGCCATCGCCCCGCTCGAGGATCCGGCCACGCGCTTCGCCGTCACGATCGAGCGCTCGATCCTCGCCGGGATCGAGGCGGGTTGCCACGCTCCGGTCGGTGTGCACGCCAGCGTGACCGACGACGATGTGCGGGTTCGCGCCGTCGTCTACGCGCTGGACGGCGGACGCCGGGTGGGCCTCGATCACGCCGAGTCCCTGGCTAAGGGGTATATTCGACGAACGGGCGGCGGCGATGGCGCGAACGCCGCCGACAGCGCGGACCCGACCGTGCGAGCAGCGCTGATCGGGTCTGCGATCGCACGTCGACTCCTTGATGGTGGGGCAGCCGACTTGGTGTCACGAGAGTCTTCTACATGAATCCAGCAGCCGAGCATCCCGCGAAAGCGGTCAAACCCCTGAGCGGGTGGCGCGTGCTCGTCCCCCGGGGCGGACCCTGGGGCGATGGCGTCGCGGCGAGCCTGCGCTCGCAGGGCGCGACCCCGGTCGTGGCGCCGTTGATCAACTTCGCCCCGACCAGTGACCAGGCTTCGCTCGACGCGGCCCTCGCGGATCTGGTCGCGGGCGAGTTCGACTGGCTCACGGTCACGAGCGCCACCACGGTCGACGTCCTCTACGCCCACCGTGTGAGTATCCCGGTGACCACGCGCGTGGCCGCCGTCGGCGAGACGACCGCCGCCGCACTCGAGGCCGTCGGTTACCGCGTCGACCTCGTTCCGACGCAGGACAACTCCGCCGCGGGTATGGCGGACCAGCTGATCGCCCTCGAGCCGGAGCCGCGACGCATCCTGACGCTCCGCAGCGAGATCGCGAAGCCCGTCCTCACCCGCCGCCTGAGCGACGCGGGCCATCACGTGCGGAGTGTCGTGGCGTATCGCACGATCGGCGTGCCCGTGACAGAGCGCATCGCGCAGGATGTCGCCAGCGGCCGCATCAACGCGATCTTGGTGACGAGTGGCTCGGTCGCCGAACAGGTGCACCTGCAGTTCCCCGAGATCCCCGAGGGTACGGTCATCGCCGCGATCGGGCCGCGCACGGCGAAGGACGCGCGTCGCGCCGGGCTCGACGTCGATGTCGTGGCCGAGCAGCAGACGGTCTCTGCCCTGATCGATGCGGTTTCGCGGCTTGTGTTGCCGCATGCCGCCGACGAGTTCTCGCCGTGAGTTTTCCCGAACGCCGCCCCCGCCGTACCCGCCAGTCGCCCGCCCTGCGACGCCTCGTCCGCGAGACCCGTCTCGCGCCGTCGCAGCTCATCCTGCCGGTCTTCGTGCGCGAAGGCATCGCCGAGCCGCGAGCGATCGAGTCCATGCCGGGGGTCGTGCAACACACGCTCGACTCGTTGCGCGAGGCCGCCGTGGGTGCGGCATCCGCGGGCATCGGTGGCATCATGCTCTTCGGTGTTCCCGGAGTGCGGGATGCGGTGGGCTCGGGCGCCGACGATGAGCGCGGCATCCTCAACGTCGCGACACGAGCCGTCGTGCAAGAGGTGGGCGACGCGATCGTCGTCCAGACCGATCTCTGTCTCGACGAGTTCACCGACCACGGCCACTGCGGAGTCCTCGATGCGCGGGGACGGGTCGACAACGACGCCACGCTCGAGCGCTACGTATCGATGGCGTTGGCACAGGCGCGCGCGGGGTCCGCGATGCTCGGGCTGTCGGGCATGATGGACGGCCAGGTCGCCGCCGTCCGCGCGGGACTGGATGCCGCCGGGTTCACCGATACGACGCTGCTCGCGTACGCCGCCAAGTACGCGGGCTCGTTCTACGGGCCCTTCCGCGAGGCCGTCGACTCGCAGCTGAAGGGCGACCGCCGCACGTATCAACTGGACCCGGGCAACGCCCGCGAGGGTGTTCGCGAGGCGATCATCGATGTCGAAGAAGGCGCCGACCTCGTCATGGTCAAGCCCGCGCTGCCGTATCTCGACGTGCTCGCATCGGTGCGCGACGCCGTCGACGTGCCCGTCTGGGCGTACCAGGTGTCGGGTGAGTACGCGATGATCGCCGCCGCGGTAGCCCAGGGATGGATCGACGGCCGGGGCGCAACGATGGAGGCGCTGCTCGCCATCCGTCGCGCCGGTGCCGGTGCGATCCTGACCTATGCCGCCATCGAGGCCGCCGGGTGGCTGCGCCGCGACCTTGAGTGAGCGACGAGGATTAGTCCATGGATGATCGCAACACCCTGCTGTTCGACCGCGCCCGTTCGGTGATCCCGGGCGGCGTCAATTCTCCCGTCCGTGCGTATGGGTCGGTCGGCGGGGCGCCGCGATTCGTGGCATCCGCCCGCGGTGCGTACATCACCGACGCGGCCGGCCGCGAGTACGTGGACCTGGTCGCGTCCTGGGGTCCGGCGCTGCTCGGTCACGCGGCCCCCGAGGTCGTCGAAGCGGTACGGGATGCGGCGGGCCGTGGTCTGTCCTTCGGCGCGCCGACCGAGGCCGAGGTAGAGCTGGCCGAGCTGATCGCCGCGCGCGTGAGCGCGGGCGAGCACCGTCCCGTCGAGCGGGTGCGCCTGGTCTCGACGGGCACCGAGGCGACCATGACGGCGATCCGCCTCGCGCGGGGCGCGACCGGGCGTGACCTGCTGGTCAAGTTCGCGGGGCATTACCACGGCCACTCGGACGGGCTGCTGGCATCCGCCGGTTCGGGCCTGGCGACGCTGGGCCTGCCGGGGTCCGCGGGTGTCCCGGCGCCGATCGCCGCGCAGACGCTCGTCGTCCCCTACAACGACCTCGACGCGGTACGCGAGGTCTTCGCGGTACACGGCGACCGCATCGCCGCCGTCATCGTCGAGGCGGCTGCCGCCAACATGGGTGTTGTCGCACCGCTCCCCGGCTTCAATGCCGGCCTCGCCGAGATCGTCCACGCCAACGGTTCGCTGTTGATCCTCGACGAGGTGCTCACCGGGTTCCGGGTCCACCCCGCGGGCTACTGGGGGCTGCAGCAGGCAGCGGGTGAGGCGTACACCCCCGATCTGTTCACCTTCGGAAAAGTCGTGGGCGGCGGCATGCCCCTCGCGGCCCTCGGCGGACGCGGCGACGTCATGCAGTTGCTCGCGCCGACGGGGCCCGTCTATCAGGCGGGCACGCTGTCGGGCAATCCGCTGTCGGTGGCGGCCGGGCTGGCGACGCTGCGCGCGGCAACCGCCGACGTCTACGCGCGGGTGGATGCCGCGGCATCCGTCGTCGCCGATGCCCTCGATGCGGCGTTCACGCAGGCGGGCGTCGCACACTCCGTCCCGCGTGCGGGGAGCCTGTTCGGTGTGGCATTCACCCCGGACGCACCGCACGACGACGACAGCGTGCACGCGCAGGAAGCGTGGCGCTATCCGGACTTCTTCCACGCGATGCTCGACGCCGGGGTCGCGCTGCCCCCGAGCGTGTTCGAGGCGTGGTTCCTCACGGCGGCGCACGACGAAGCGGCTCTCGGACGCATCGTGGATGCTCTCCCTGCCTCGGCTCGCGCGGCGGCAGCCGCATCTCGCGCATGACGAACGAAACCGCGCGGCGCATCGTGGTGCTCGCCGGGGGCGTCGGCGGATCGAAGTTCGCCGTCGGTCTGCGCACGCTCCTCGCGCGGTCCGAGCCGATGGCGGCGGTCACGGTCATTGCCAACACGGGTGATGACCTGTGGCTGACGGGCATCCGTCTGCAGCCGGACGTCGATTCGCTGCTCTACGCCCTGGCCGGTGTCAACGACGCCGAGCGGGGCTGGGGTCGCTCCGGTGAGAGCGAGCGCGTGTCGACCGAGCTGCGCGCCTGGAATGCCGGGTGGCCGTGGTTCACCCTCGGGGATCTGGACCTCGGGACGCACCTGGCCCGCACGGGTTGGCTGCGCGAGGGCGTCGGGGCCGTCGAGATCGTGCGTAGGCTCAGTGCGCGGTGGCCTCTCGGCGTCGAGATCCTGCCGATGACCGAGGCGGAGGTCGACACGATCGTCACCGTGCGTGACGGCGATGGGAAGCGAACGATGCATTTCCAGGAGTGGTGGACGTTGCACCGCGCTCGTCTCGAGCCCATCCGCTTCGCCAACCCCGGCATCGAGATGGCGTTGCCCGCTCCCGGCGTCACCGAAGCTATCGCGCGCGCCGACGTCGTGCTCGTGGCACCTTCGAACCCCGTGGTCTCGGTCGGTCCCATCCTGAGCGTGCCCGGTATCCGCGATGCGCTGCGGGACACGGGCGCACCGATCGTCGGGATCTCGCCCATCATCGGCGGCGCTGTCGTCCGGGGAATGGCGGACGTGTGCCTCGCGGCGGTGGGCGCGGAGTGCTCCGCGGCGGGAGTCGCCGCTGTCTACGGGGCGCGCTCGGCGGGCGGGATTCTCGATGCTTGGCTCGTGGCAGAGGAGGACAGCGCGACTCTGCCCTCCATCCGCGCTCTCGGCATCGCCGCGCGCGTCGCGCCGCTCTGGATGCACGACACCGACAGCTCAGCTCAGCTCGCGGCCGACGCGCTGGCGCTCGCGACCGACGTTTCGGGGCTCTGAGGCAGGAGAGCTGCCGTCCGCTCGCCCAGACCCAGCGTTCGCGCCGTCTCGAGATGCGCGGCCGTGTCGACGTCTCTCCGCAACGTCGAGCCGCGCGCGACGTTCAGCACCCGGCACCCGGCCGCCGCGTGACGATCGAGGGAGCCGACGCCGAAAGAGGTGACGAGATCGATTCCGCCCCGCGCCGTGACGAGTGTCGAGCCCGTACCCTCGGCATCCGGTACGACCGCTCGGTCGTGCGCTTCGGCGAGCGTGAGTGCCCGATCGAGGTCCTGCGGGCGCAAGGCCGGCAGGTCGCCGAGCAGCGCCGCGCGGGCTACGGCTCGATCAAGGGTGCGCGCGCCGTACGCGATCGCACCGTCCACACCACGCGGGCCATCCTCGCGGAGGACACTGATGCCCGAGATGCCCCCCAGTTCCTCCGAGAGGTGCGGGTCGTCGGTTACGACGATGACCTCGCGGACGTTACGCGCGGCGTAGGCGGCATGTACGGTGTCGAGGGCGACTGCTGCCGCCAGGCCATGCCGCCCGGCGGCATCGGGGCCGAGCCGGGACTTACCGAGAGCCGTGGGCTTGACCGGGATGATCACGGTCCAGCCCACGCCGCGAAACCGGGGCTTCACTCGCCGACTCTCGCCCGCAGTCGTGGGAGGATCTCGGTTCCGTAGCGACGGAGGAAGCCTTCTTGGTCGTGCCCCGGGTCGTGGAAGACCAGGTGCCGGAACCCGAGGTCGAGGTAGCGTTCAATCGCGGCGACGTGCTCGTCGGGATCGTCCGAGACGATGAAGCGTGACGCGGCGCGCTCGATCGGCAGGCTCGCGGCGAGGCGCTGCATCTCGATAGGGTCATCGACCCCCATCTTCTCTTCGGGCGAGAGTGCGAGAGGGGCCCAGAAGCGCGTGTTCTCGAGCGCCACCGAACGATCCGGGTTGAATGACACCTTGACTTCGATCAGGGTGTCGATGTCGTCGCGGGAGCGACCCGCCTTGGCCAGGCCGTCTTCGAGCGCGGGCAGCAGCGTCTCCGAGTAAAGCTCGGGTGCCTTTCCGCTCGTCGTGATGTATCCGTCGGCGATTCGTCCCGCGAGCCTGGTGGCCGCCGGCCCCGACGCACCGACGTATATCGGCACCGGACGTTCGGGCCGATCGTAGATGGTGGCATTCGACGTGGAATAGAAGCTTCCGTCGAAGCTCACGCGGTCCTCGGTCCACAGCCTCTGCATCAGGGTGATCGCTTCCTTCATCCGCTGGAAGCGCTCCGGTGCCTCCGGCCATTCGAAGCCCAGAGTCACCTCGTTGAGCGCTTCGCCCGTGCCGATGCCGAGCACGATCCGATCCGGATACAGGCAGCCGAGCGTCGCGAACGCCTGCGCCACGACCCCGGGGTGGTAGCGGAACGTCGGGGTGAGGACCGAGGTTCCCATCACGATGCGGGACGTGCGCGACCCGAGAGCCCCGAGCCACGGAATCGCCGCCGGGGCGTGTCCGCCGTCGTGCATCCAGGGCTGCAGGTGGTCGGAGACGAAAACGGAGTCGAATCCCACCTCTTCGGCGAGCACGCCGAATTCGAGCAGCTCCCGGGGGGCGAACTGCTCGGCGGATGCTTTGTACCCGAATCGAATCGGAATGGTCATGATCGTCCTTCCAGAAGTCCCACGGATGCGGGTTCGAAGTCGCCCGGTCCGATGCGGGCCAGGCGGTCGTGGAATGCCTGGACCGAGCCCGGCCAGAGCAGTGTGAGTCGACCGCTGCGTTCGTCGACGTACCAATTGCGACATCCCTCGGCGAGCCACGACGTCCCGACGCTGCGTTCGACGATCTCGCGTGTGTAGGCTCGCTCGGCCTCCGCTCGCACGCGCCGGGGGTGTCCTCCGCGTTCGGCGAGTGATCGCACGACGAAGGCCGCCTGTGCCTCAGCCATCAGCACAGCGGAGTTGTGACCGAGCGACGCGTTCGGACCATTCAGGACGTACAGATCGGGGAATCCTGCGACCACGGTCGATCCGAGTGACGTCATGCCATCGCTCCAGTGCTCGGCCAACGTCTGGCCAGCCTCACCCTCGACGAGGTCGGCGTAGGGCTGCTGAGTCGTCTCGAAGCCCGTGGCGAGCACCAGCGCGTCCACCTCATAGGCGTTGCCGTCGTCCGAGACGAGCGTGCGCCCCTCGACCGCTACGAGCGCGGACGGTTCGAGCGTGACCTCGCCGGCGTCGAGAGCCGGGTAGAAGTCGTCCGAGAGGAGAACGCGTTTGCATCCGAACGGGTATCGGGGGGTCAGTGCATCGCGGAGCGCGGCGTCACGGACTTGGGCCGCGAGGTGGGCGCGCGCGGCTTCGTGCGCGACAGCCGCGGCTCGTCGATCCCCCGATCGCGAGGCGAGGCGGGACTCTCCTTCGCGGTAGAGATCCGCGCGAAGGTCGGCCAACGCCCACGGGTCCGACGCCAAGCGGCGCTGCTGCTCCGTCGTGTAGATCTCGCCACCGCGCGGCAGGATCCATGCGGGAGTGCGCTGGAACAGCGTGACGGACGCACCCCGGCGGACGAGCTCGGGCACGAGCTGCACGGCGCTGGCCCCCGTGCCGACGACGGCGAAGCGCCGACCCGCGACGGCAACCGAGTGGTCCCAGCGCGCCGTATGCATGACCGGTCCCGGGAAGGACTCGATGCCCGACACGTCGGGCAGCCGCGGCTGAGTCAGGCGCCCGCAGGCCAGCACGAGCGACTGGGCCGTGATGGTCTGTGCCCCGGTGCGCCCCGTGTCGAGATGCCAGGCGTTTTCGCTCCAACGTGCTCGGCGGAGCGGGCTGTCGAAAACGGCCCGTGCAGTGATGCCCTGTTCTGCTGCGACGTCACGCAGATATTCCTGGATCTCGGACCCCGTCGCATACGTCTGTGACCAGTCGGGGCGGGGATGATCGGCGAAGCCGTACAGGTGGGCCGGCACGTCGCAACCGATTCCGGGGTAGGTGTTCTCACGCCACGTGCCCCCCACATCGCCCGCTCGCTCGAGCAGGATGAAGGATTCGCGGTTGGCCTTCTGCAGGGCGAGCGCCATGCCGATTCCGGCGAACCCGGCGCCGATGATGGCGACGTCGACATCGGTCATGCGTCGCCCCCGAGCGCTCCGCGGTAGTCGGTCGTACGTATCCGGAGCGGGCGGAACAACCCACGGGTGATCTGCTTCGCGCGCGCGATGGTCATCTGCTGCCCGTGCTCCGCCCCGGAACGGGGCAGCACGCGGCCATCGAGCAGGGTGCCGCCCAGATCGTCGGCGCCCGAACGGAGCAGGGCCTGCACCGTCTCATCGCCCACTCGCGTCCAGGGCACCTGGATGTGCGGGATTGAGGCGGACAGCATCAGGCGAGCGACCGCGAACACGGCGCGGTGCTCGTCGAGGGCCGCGCGTCCTGGCACGAGGGGGACACCGTGGCCAGGCAGCGGTATCGGCACGAATTCGGTGAAGCCGCCGGTGTCGGTCTGGACCGCGATGAGACGCCGCAGGTGCGCGATCCGTTCGCTCGCGGTCTCCACATGCCCATAGAACATCACGGAGGTCGAGCGCAACCCCGAGCGGTGGGCGGCGCTGATCACCTCGACCCAGCGTTCGATATCCAGGTCGTCGGGCGCGATTCGACGACGCACTCGTTCGCTCAGGATCTTCACTCCGGTGCCGGGAACTGTCCCGACTCCCGCGTCGCGCACCGCTTCACAGGCCGTTTCGAGCGTGAGTCCGGCGCGGCGCGCGAAGTCGTCGACGTCTGCCGGACGGAAAGCGTGCAGATGGATGTCGGGGGCCGCGGTCCTGATCGTACGGGCGATGTCGAGGTAGGCCTCGGGTGCCTCGTACGGGCCGACTTTGCCCTGGACGCAGATCTCGCTCGCCCCGAGCTCGCTCGCGTCGTGGGCGATCATGGCGAGCGCCGCGGCGTCGTAGGTGTCGGGCTCCTCTGCGAGAGCGGCGCGGAAGAGGCTCGATGAGACGTTTCGGTTGACGACGATGCTGACCGCTTCGCCCACCGTGAACTGGCGGAGCTGATCGGCCGTCTCGGCCAGTTCTTCGAGGGCCGGACCGTCCGATTCGAGGAGCCCGACCCACTCCTGGTCATCGAGTGACGCGGGGTCGCTCGCTGCGCGTTCGATCAGTCGTCGGATCGGGCGCCTGCCCGCGTGCGCCCGCGACGGCGCCTCGGCTTTCGCGCGCTCGTCGAGAGTATCGCCGTCCGTGACCGCGAGCCCGTCGTCGCCGGCGAGCGCGCGTGTCGCGGGAACGACCTCGTCGTCGAGCCAGGTGGTGGCGGCTCGCAGGTACTCGGGGTGCACGGTGAGACGCTCGCGGAGTCGATAGCCGAGGGCGGTCGTGCGGTCCGAGAGGTCGTCGACCTGGGGCCAGGGTCGCTCGGGGTTGACGTGATCGGCCGTCAGGGGCGAGACTCCACCCCAATCGTCTGCCCCCGCACGTACCAGCAGGTCGAACTCGTCGGGGTCCGAGAGGTTCGGGGGTACCTGGATTCGGGCGTCTGGCCCGAGCACCATCCGGGCGACCGCGACCGTGGCGACGTAATCGAGCAGGTCTGCGTCCGGGGCGTCCTGCATGGCGGTGCGCGGCTTGGCGCGGAAGTTCTGCACGATCACTTCTTGGATGTGGCCGTGTCGCTCGTGCGCTTCGCGGATCGCGATGAGGGATTCGGCGCGGTCGCGCAGGGTCTCGCCGATTCCCACGAGGATGCCGGTGGTGAAAGGCACACGTGCCACCCCGGCGTCCTCGATCACGCGCAGCCGGACGTCTGGGTCCTTGTCGGGTGACCCGTAGTGCACCATGCCGGGCTCCTCGAAGAGGCGGCGCGAGGTGGTCTCGAGCATCATCCCCATCGATGGTGCGGTCGGCCGCAACGCGCGCAGCTCATCGAGGGTCAGGACCCCCGGGTTGAGATGGGGCAGCAGGCCTGTCTCATCGCGCACGAGGCGCGCCATCGCGGCCACGTAGTCCAGCGTCGATGTGTAGCCGTTCTCGTCGAGCCATGTGCGCGCGGCGGGCCAGCGCGCCTCGGGTCGGTCGCCCAGCGTGAAGAGGGCCTCCTTGCAGCCGAGCGCCGCACCACGCCGCGCGACCGTCAGCACCTGCTCCGCCGACATGAAGAGCGGCTTGTGGGCGCGGGCCAGCTGGGTCGGCGTGTCGACGAACACGCAGTAATGGCAGCGATCCCTGCAGAGTGTCGTCAGGGGGATGAAGACTTTGCGGGAGTAGGTGATGATTCCGGGTCGGCCCGCTCGCCGAAGGCCCTCGTCCCGGCATGCCGTCGCGGCGTCGAGAAGCACGTCGAGCTCGGTGCCACGCGCCGCGAGCAGGCTCTCGGCGCCGTGACGATCGAGGCGCTGAGCCGTGCGGTGCTCCATTCGACCATCTTGGCATCTCGGGATCGGGCCCGTCGTGGTCCAGCGGTCCGTCGCGATGAGTCACACCCTCTCGACCTCGCCAGCCTGCAGTGGGCGGGCATTCATGGGCGGGAGGCGAAGCCCGCGGCGAAGCCATCTGCGTAGGCTTCTTCGCTCCCCCTGGAGAACATGTCCTTCTCGGGGACGCGCACGATCGAGCGGGCGCCGGGCAGGTCGAGCGGCCCGACGAGATCCCCTCGGCCGCGGACGACGGCGACGGGATTGCCCGTGGCCTTGCCTTTGACGAGATCTGCGGCGCTCGCCATCTCGTCGGCGACGCAGGGCAGGGTCACCGTGAGCGGACGACCCTGCGCATCGGTGTGGCCGCGGAGGTCTTCGAAGACGCGCACGCCCGCGGCCCCGATCGCGCTGTCCGTCTGTCCCTCTCTCCACGCGCGCCCGAGGGTATCCGAGACGAGCACTCCGATGCTGACACCCAAGAGCGCACGCAATCCCTCCGCGAGTCTCCGAGCCGAGGCATCGGGATCTTCGGGGAGCAGCAGCACGGTGCCCTCTGGGGTGTTGCTGGCATCGACCCCCGCCGCCGCCGAGACGATACCGAGGCGGTTCTCGACGATGCGCGTCGTGTGTTCGCCATGTGTCCGCGCGGCGACCACGCGAACCGTCTCGTCGGTGATCGCCTGCTCTCGATCCTGCGCAGGGACGAAGCGGCCCTCGGCTTTCGACACGATCTTCGACGTGACCACGAGGATGTCGCCATCCTGAAGCGAGCCGGCGGCGGTATCCGCGATCACGGAGACCAGATCCGTACCCGCGGTGATCTCGGGGATGCCGGTGAGGGCCCAGATCTGAAGCACGATTCGACTCTACGCCGCGGCGCCCCGCTGCGGGCACGGGGTCGATCGTTGCCGCACTGTGAGCAAAGCGTTTCTCGACCGCGCACGCCCGCTGGCAGACTAGGGGAATGGTGACCCTGCTTCTCGACTCGGAACGTCTCGAGGTCGTGCTGTCACCGATCGAGCGGGCGCTCGCATTCCGGCGCGGGAATATCCAGGTGCAGCGCGAGCAGATCGCGAAGGTCATGCTCACGGACGATGCGTGGATCTGGCTCCGCGGGGTTCCGAGCCCCGCGACGACCGTGCCGAGCGTGATGGCCATCGGAACGTGGAAGTCCGGGACCGGCCTCGACTTCGCCGTCATCCGCGGCCGTCGGCCGAGCGTCGTCATCGACCTCGAGGGTCACGAGGACTACGAACGGCTGCTCGTCACGACGCGCCACGGCCTCGAGCTCGTTCGCGCCCTGCGCCTCGACGGGCAGACGGACGACGCGGCGTCGGCTGACGCCGCATCCTGACCGTCGCCCGCCCGTCCGGACGGATCAGGTGACGTCGCGGGTCCAGCTGGCGATGTGCCCGATCAGCAGCAGGACCAGGGCGTACGCCAGCAGGACGAGTCCCCCATGCCACCACTCGAGGCTGTTCCCGCCTCCCGCGCCCATCATGTTGTAGATGCTCGCGCCGATCAGAGCATCGCTCGCCGCGCCGGGCAGGAATCGCGTGACCTCGGAGATCCAATCCACAAGACTGCCCGCGACCCGGAGCAGCGGCTCCACGAACTGGGTGAAGGCCAGGACGAGCACGATCGCCACGACCTGGTTGCGCACGAGCGTGCCGACGCCGATACCGATCAGCGTCCACAGCATCAGGGCGAGGAGGGACCGCCCGAACAGCGCCCAGGTGTCGCTCGAGCCGAGGGCGGTGTCCAGTCCGAGGCCCGCGAGCAGACCCGCGGCGGGTGCTACGGCCGACACGACGGCGAGGGCGCCGTACATCGCGCCGATCAGGATGCCCGCGACGAGCTTCGCCCACAGCACGGTGCCGCGCTTGGGCGTCGCCAGGAAGGTGGGGGTGAGGGTCTGGTGGCGGAACTCGCTGGTCACCATCAGGGTGCCGATGAGCAGCGGGAAGACGTAGCCGACCGAGCCGCCGATGCTGTACAGCACCGAGGCGAGACCGTCGGCGGGGATGGGTGGCGTGCCCGCGCTGGTCGGCAGGTCGCCGGATGCCGAAGCGCCGAAAACGAAAGCGAGGCCGGCGGCCGTGCTGCCCACGTACACGACGAGGACGATGGCGAGGATCCACCAGGCGGTCGTCGAGAACACCTTGGTGGTCTCGGACCGGGTTGCGGCGACAAGGCTCACGATCGCTCCTCGCTGTCGTCGTCTTCCCGGGGACGTTCGTGAGCATCGTCGCCGATGCTCTCTTCTCCGACGTCGTCCGCACGGGGCACGACCTCGATGATGCCCGTCGCGGCGACCGCGAACGACGAGACGGGTGCGTAGGTCGGGCGCGGTTCTTCGGCTTCGTCGTCCGCGTCGATGTCGATGTCGACGTCGACGGGGGAGATCCCGTCACCGGTCCGGGAAGTCGGGTCGGCGGCGGCGGATCCTTCCGCCGCCGGGTCGGCCGTGACGGCGGGGGATTCCTCGGACACTGGTTCCTCGGTAGCCGCTGGTTCCCCGGCCCCGGGTGCTTCCTCGCCGGTGCCTTCCGTCGAATCCTCCGCCACGACCGATGCTGCGGCCGGAGCGGGGACCAACGGTGCGGACGTGAGGGATGCCGCGGCGGTCGGGTGCACGCGGGACCCGTTGACCAGCTCGAGGAAGACCTCTTCCAGCGAGGGGCCTCGCTTCTGAAGCCCCGAGAGGACGACGCCCGCCGCGAGAGCGATGGCACCGATGTCGGCGGGGTCGGCGCCGCGCACCGAGACCCCGGTGCGCAGGTTCTCGTAGGTGACGCCGGCCGCCGTGAGCGCTGCGGCGAGACCCTGTCGGTCGGGAGAATCAACGACCACGGCCTGTTCGGCGGGTTCGGCGAGATCCTCGACCGACCCCTCGAAGACGAGCGATCCGTGAGAGATGATCAACAGGCGGTCGGCCGTCTGCTGCACCTCGGTGAGCAGGTGGGACGACACCAGGACGGTGCGTCCCTGGCGGGCGAGTTCGCGCAGCAGCCCGCGCATCCAGATGATGCCCTCGGGATCCAGCCCGTTCGTCGGCTCGTCGAGCACGAGCACGCCGGGGTCGCCGAGCAGGGCGAAGGCGAGCCCCAGGCGTTGACGCATACCGAGCGAGTAGCCGCCGACGCGCCGGCCCGCGACATCCGCCAGCCCCACGGTGGTGAGTACCTGGTCGACACGCGAGCGCGGCAGGCGCGCGGCCTGCGCGTAGACCTTCAGGTGGTTGGCGGCCGATCGACCGGGGTGGAAGCTCGCGGCCTCGAGCGCGGCCCCGACCGAGCGCAGGGGAGACGCGAGATCCGCGTACGAGGTGCCGCCGATCGTCGCCCGACCGCTGGTCGCGCGAACGAGCCCGAGCAGGATGCGCAGGGTCGTGGTCTTTCCGGCACCGTTCGGACCGAGGAATCCCGTGACGACCCCCGGTTCGACGCGCGCCGAAAAGTCCTGAACGGCCGCGACCGCACCGAATAGTTTGTTGACTCCGGTGAACTCCAGAACCTCGCCTTGGGGCATGCCGTACCTCTCTCTCGGACGCCGTACCCCTCATCTTGACCGATTTTGGGGCGTGAGAGCGGACCCACGCAGGGGAACCGGCGGTACGGTCGGGACATGCGAACGCTGTCGATCGAGTCCTCGCGTGTCTCAGCCAGCTTCACCCGCGGCGTCGGTCGCCTCGTGTTGCAGCGCCCCGAGGCTCTCAACGCGCTCGACCTGGGGATGGTGCGCGGCCTGCGCGATGCGCTCGAGGCGTGGCGGGCCGAGCCGGATGTCGAGCGCATCCTGCTCGAGGGCGCGGGAGATCGCGGGCTGTGCGCCGGGGGTGACGTGCGGGGTCTGGCCGAGAGCATCATGTCGGGCAACGCCGAGGGTGCCGGGTCGTTCTTCCGCGAGGAGTATGCGCTCAACGCGGCCATCGCGGAGTATCCGAAGCCGATCGTGGTCTTCGCGGACGGGGTGACGATGGGCGGCGGAATCGGACTCGCTGGGCACGCCGCCGTGCGCATCGTGACGGAGCGCTCGGCGCTCGCGATGCCCGAGACGCGCATCGGTTTCACCCCGGATGTCGGGGGCACCTGGTTGCTGGCTCGCGCCCCGGGGCGGCTGGGCGAGTACCTCGCCCTGACGGGCGGCTCGATGTCGGCGGCGGATGCGATCGATGCCGGGTTCGCCGACCTGCTGGTTCCCTCGGAACGCCTGGATGCCGTGCGCGAGGCGCTCGAGTCGCGTGCCGATCCGGGCGGCGCGACCGAGGTCGCGATGCTCTTCGACGAGTCGCCCGAGCCGTCCACGCTGGCACGGCACCGGGCCTGGATCGACCCGGCGTTCGCGGCCGACGACGTCGCGGGGATCATCGCGGCACTCCGCGAGCGGCCCGAGCCCGAGGCATCCGCCACCGCCGAACTGCTCGAGACGCTCTCGCCGACCGCGTTGACGGTCACGCTCGCCTCGGTCCGCGCGGCCCGCTCCGATCCCGACCTGCGCGCGTCGCTCGAGCGTGAGTACGGGCTGGCGATGTGGTTCGCCCACACCCAACCGGACCTGCCCGAGGGGGTCCGTGCGCGCCTGATCGACAAGGACGGGGCACCGCACTGGCGACCCGCCTCGCTCGCCGAGCTGCCGCCGGATGTCGCGGCTCAGGCGTTCGCCTTCCGACCCGAGGTGCCGCTCTGGGCCTGACGACATCCGGGCGTGCGTCCGGACGCTCGGGCGCCGTGTCCCTAGAGTGACCCTATGGAACGGTCGGAGCCCCCGCGCCACAGACGCCGCTACTCGGTGGGCGTGGTGCTCGATTGGTTCTTCTTCGTCTTCGCGGGCCTCGCCGCGATCTGGCTCGCCTACCTCGGGTTCACCGAGACGTTCCGGGTCGGATGGTGGGGCATCCCGTTCGCCGTCGTGTTCTGGGTCGTGCTCGCCTACCTCGTGCTGCCGCGATTGCACCGCATCCTGACTACGATCTACGTTCCCGACTACTTCATCGGCCGCACCCGCACGAGCGACGGGCTGCTCGGCGATCCGGTCAACCTGGCCTTCCGCGGAACCGCGGAAGAGATCGAGGCTGCGCTCGAGGTCGCGGGCTGGCGACGCGCCGACCCGGTCACCCTCGCCTCGTCATGGCGCATCATCACGTCGACGCTGAGACGTCGCAGCTACGACGAGGCGCCGGTGAGCCCCCTGTTCCTGTTCAGCCGTCAGCAGGACTTCGCCTATCAGCAGGAGGTCGACGGCAACCCCGCGCAGCGGCATCACGTGCGTTTCTGGAAATGCCCGGAGGGATGGCTGCTGCCGGGCGGAGCCCGCGTCGAGTGGCTCGCCGCGGGCACCTTCGACACCGCCGTCGGGCTGTCGCTCTTCACCCTGCAGGTCACGCACCGCATCGACGCGGACACCGATATCGAGCGCGACCACATCATCCAGACCCTCGTGGCGGCCGAGCCCGCGATCCGCATCGACGTCATCAAGGACTTCTCGAGCGGCTACCACGCACGCAATGGCGGAGGCGACAGCATCCGCACCGACGGTGATCTGCCGATCGTGGATGTCTCGGGTGTCCCGATCCCGACCGACACGCGTTCCGTCGTCGCGGAGCGCGCCGTTCTCACAGAGGGGAGCGCCTCGTGACCGGATCCGCCGGAAGGACCCCCGAGAAGCGCCCCGCATTCGAATCCCCGGGGGACCTCGTCCGCCCGGTCGGGTACGACCCGAACATGCCCCGTCCCGCCGCCATCAGCGCCGGAGCCGGTCTGGTCATGTTGCGGGTCGTCGCGGGCTTCCTGTGGCTCGCGGCACTGGCCCTCAACTGGGGTGACATCGCGCACAGCGTCGAGGTCGAGCTCGGCGAGGACGTGAAGCTGACGGAAGACGCCAAGACCATCGGGCTCGCTCTGATCCTGGCGGTCGGGGGCGTCGCGACGTTTCTCGAGGGTGTGCTGGCGGTGCTGATCTACCGGGGACACAACTGGGCGCGCGTTCTCGTCATGCTGTACGCCGTCGTGTCGATCTCGGCGGCGTTCACGACCTGGTGGGTCGGTGGCCAAGACATCCGGGTCGAGACGACTCTCGTCACGCTGAGCCTCGACATCCTCGTGCTGCTCGCGCTCTCGAGCAGGCAGGCGGCGGCATACGCGCGGCGAAAGCAGCGGCGCTGAGCGGCCCCTCCCAGGGTCCGGGCGTTAGCCTGGAGTCCGCCCGTTCGGCGGCGGAGGAGGCAGTGCGGTGTTCGACAGTCCCCTCTCGACGTCTGCCTACGGCGTGCTCGGCGTCGAACCGGATGTCGATGACGAGCAGCTCCGGCGGGCCTACCGCCAGCGACTGCGCGCGACGCATCCCGACACCGGCGGTGATGCGGCATCCTTCGGTCGGGTGCAGCGCGCGTGGGATCTCGTGGGCACACCGGCCGCGCGTGAGGCATACGACCGCGGGCACGGCTTCACGAACCATGCGCCCGATCCCGGCGCGGGCACCGACGACGATCCGTCCGGGTGGCGTCCGGCGCGGGCGAGCGCTGACACGCGGCCCCGGGCCCGCAGCCACGGGCAGCCCGGTGGCTGGCGACGCGAGCGCTACCTCACCCTGATGCGCGAATGGGTCGGCCGCGGCATCCCCCTCGAAGACCCCTACGCGCCGGCCCTGGTGCGGTCGGCACCGCACGAGATCCGCCGCCTGCTGGCGGATGCGCTCGCCGAAGAGGCCACCGCCCGCGTCGTCGCGGACCTCGGGATGGGGTTCGCGGTGTGGCACGACGTCGCCGCTTCGGGTCGCCGGGGCGATGACCCCGACGCGAAGCTCGACCACATCGTTCTCGGGCCGAGCGGTCTCTACGGGGTGCTCTCCGAAGACTTCGGGGGACCCGTCTCGCTCCGCCGCGGCGAGTTGCAGGGCGAGGACGTCGCGGGTGCGCCGATCGGCGACCTGATCGGCCGGATGCGGGTCGTGTCGCGCGCCGCGGGCGTGCGGTTCAGCGGGGCGATCGTCGTGCTGCCGGATGACGATCTGCCACAGGCGATTCTCGACGTCGGCCGTGTGCGGGGTCTGCCGGTCGTCGTGTGCGGCCGGGTCGCTCTCGCGACGGTGCTGCGCCGCGGTATCCCCGGCGCGCGGGACATGGGCGGCAACGAGGTCTTCGACGTCCGCACGCGGCTGCAGCAGACCGTGCGCTTCGTCTGAGCCGATCGACGCTCCGTCACCTGTGTCGACAGCTCGGCCTATCGCTCAGCCGGCGACGAGACCGAACAGCTGAAGCGGATGCGTGAGCCGCCACCAGAAGCTCGGCCCGGCGACCTCGTCCGCGAGCAGCGCCTCGACCTCGACCTCATCGACCGGTCCGGAGACGCTCACGGTGCCCGCGGATGCGCCGCTCGCGCGATCATCGCCGAGCGACAGGTTCGCGGCGGCCGACGAGGGCGATCCGTTCCAGAGGATGACCGATCCATCCGTCGCGGTCACGATGTCGACGGGATCCGACCACAGTGTCGATACCGTGCCGACCACCGTGCCCGCGGGCAGGGCGATCGTGGGTGCGAGCTGCGCGTCGAGTCCGTTCAGGAGGTCGCGCGCGAGGGCGAATCGCGTCTCGCCGTCGGGCTGCCCGAGCACGGAGGTGTAAGCCCGCACCGTCGTCTCGCCGATCGTGATGTCGCGCGCGGCCAGGACGTTGTAGTCACCGAAGAGCAGTCCCGTCTTGATGCCGACCATGCCGGGCTCGCCCAGCAGGGCGTTGGTGTTCTCGACCAGACCCGCCCCGGGCAGCTCGACCGACTGCTGCGCGACGATCTCGGCGATGACGGGATTCGCGAGGGCGCGGCGGGCGAGGCCGACGAGAGCCGCGGGCGTCGCGGTGTTGCGCGGGCTGATGCCCGACGAGTCGACGACGGTGATGCCCGCCAACCCGTGCTGCGTGAGCCACTGCATGGCGGCACGCGCGTAGACCGCGTCCGAGGGGTACAGGCCGTCCACGAGCTTGTCCGCATAGTTTCCGGCCGAACCGATCAGCATGCCCTGCAGGAGCTGGTACTCCGTGAGCGTGGTGCCGACCGGAACATCGAGCGCGGACTCGTCCGCCGCGAGCGTGTTGCGGTAGTTCGTGCGATCCGCGCGGGTGAATGCGTACTCGGGCCCCGACTCGCCCACCGCGAGGGGGAGTGCGTCGAGAACCACGAGCGCGGTGATGACCTTGGTGATGCTGGCCATCGGAACGGCTGCATCCGCGCTGGCGGCGGTCGTGCCCAGCCCCTCGACGGCGAGGGCGGCGGAACCCTCTGCGGGCCACGCGGGGGTGGCGGGAGCACCCGCCACCGTCTGCAGCTCGACGGCGTCGACGCGCGGCGCGACGGCATACAGCGGCCAGACGAGCATGGCGATCGCGTAGACGGCGACCAGCCCCAGGACGCTGCCGAGCGGGACGAGCACACCCGGGCGGAGCGGCGAGCGCCTCGGCCACCGTTCGACGAGCTCGGTCTGCGGCGGCACCTCGGGCTGCGGCACGGTGGAGGTGCCGTCTTCGCGAACCCACGCGAGCGCGCGGGTGGTCGTGGGAACCTCCGTCGGCGTCGGCGTCGGCGTCGGGGTCGGGGTCGGAATGGGCGCGGCCGCGGGCTCTGGGACCGCGGGGGCGAGGGGCGGTGCCGAGGCCGTCGCCGCCCGGGATTCATCGAGCACCGGAGTCGCGCCCGTCTCACGGCGACGTCGGGCCCGCCGGGTGAGCACGGGCTCAGGCGGGTCGTTCGAGGTCATTCGCCTACGGTACCGCGACAGCTATACTCATCCCGTCAACCACGGGAGTCCGGTGTGCCGGGCTGAGAGGAAGCGAACACGCTTCGACCGTCGAACCTGATCTGGGTCATGCCAGCGCAGGAAGGAGCACTCATGAGTACGTCCACGTCCACATCTGCCCCCGCCACCACCGGGCGCCGCGGATTCTCTGCCATCACCTGGCGCTGGAGGGTCGTCGACATCGTCGTCGCCAGCGTCATCGGTGTCGCGTCCGCCGCGATCTTCCTCGTCTGGAACATCGGCTACGAGGGGCCGAGCTCGATCCTCTCGCCCCTGCTTCCCGGGCTGCAGGGCCTGCTCGCCGGCCCGTGGCTCATCGCCGGCGTGCTGGGCGCGCTCATCATCCGCAAGCCGGGTGCCGCGCTCTACACCGAGCTGCTCGCGGCCGTGATCTCGGCCCTCGTCGGCAACCAGTGGGGTCCGCTGACGATCGCCTCGGGCCTCGTGCAGGGACTCGGTGCCGAGATCGTCTTCCTCCTCTTCGCCTACGCCGTCTGGCGCCTGCCGGTCGCGATCCTCGCCGGTGCCGGTGCGGGCCTCGCCTGCGGCATCAACGACCGCATCCTCTGGTACGCGGGTGCCGACACGACCTTCACGCTCGTCTACATCGCGGCCACGACGATCTCGGGCGCCGTGATCGCGGGTGCCGGCGCCTGGTTCGTGGCGCGCGGCCTCGCGGCGACCGGTGCCCTCGGGCGCTTCGCTTCGGGACGCGAGGTCACGCGGCGCGTCTGACGTGGTCGATCCTTCGATCGCATCCGTCGCCCCCCTCCGCCCCGCGGCGGTCGAGGCGCGGGGCTGGGGCTGGCGCTTCGCCTCGCGTCTCGGATGGGCGGTGACGGATGCCTCGTTCCGCATCGAGCCCGGTGAGCGCGTCCTGCTGCTGGGCGCATCCGGGGCGGGCAAGTCCACGCTGTTGCACGCGCTCGCCGGGGTGCTCGGGGGCGACGACGAGGGCGAGTCGCGCGGTGAGCTCACGATCGACACCCTCCCCGCGGCTCGCGCCGCGGGGAGGGCCGGGCTCGTCCTGCAAGACCCCGACAGTCAGGCGATCCTCGCGCGCGTGGGGGACGATGTGGCGTTCGGCGCCGAGAACCTCGGCATCCCGCGCGAAGAGATCTGGCGCAGGGTACGCGAGTCGCTCGACGCGGTGGGCCTGGATGTGCCGCTCGATCGGTCCACCTCGCAACTGTCGGGCGGGCAGAAGCAGCGCCTCGCGCTCGCGGGGGTGCTCGCCATGCGCCCGGGACTCATCCTGCTCGACGAGCCGACGGCCAACCTCGACCCCGAGGGTGTCCGCGAGGTGCGCGACGCGGTCACGCGAGTCGCCGAGCGGACCGGCGCGACGCTCGTCATCGTCGAGCACCGGATCGATGTGTGGTTGCCGCTCGTCGAGCGCGTCATCGTGCTCGGCGAGCGGTCCGGGTCCGAGGACGACCGCGAGGGTTCCGGCGGGGTCGGGGTGATAGCGGATGGCGCGCCCGACGATGTGTTGGGTGCCCTCGGGCCACGTCTGGCCGCGGGTGGCGTCTGGGTTCCCGGCATCCCTCCGCGACATCCCGCACCTCCCGTGCTCGCCCCGGGCCCCGCCGTGCTCGAGGCGCGCGATCTGACGGCCGGGCGCGTGAAGGGCGTGCCCGTGGCCGGACCCGTGAGCCTCGACGTGCGCTCGGGGGAGGTGCTCGGCATCACCGGGTCGAACGGTGCCGGCAAGTCCACCCTCGCGCTGACCCTGGCGGGCCTGCTGCCCGCCGTGGGCGGCCGAGTCGAGGCATCCCGCGCCCTCGCCGATTCTGCTCAGCGCGATCCGCTGAAGTGGTCGTCGCGCGCGCTGCTGACCCGGATCGGCGCGGTCTTCCAAGAGCCCGAGCACCAGCTGCTCGCGACCACGGTGCGCGGCGAGCTCGAGATCGGGCCTCGTTCCCTCGGTCTACCCGACGACGAGATCGCGCGCCGGGTCGACGATCTGCTCGTGCGACTGCGGCTCGATCGGCTGGCCGACGCGAACCCGTACACGCTGTCCGGTGGCGAGAAGCGGCGGCTGACGGTCGCGGCCACGCTGGCGACGCGCCCGCGGGTCATCGTGCTCGACGAACCGACGTTCGGTCAGGATGCCGTGACCTGGGCCGAGCTCGTCGCGATCATCGCCGAGCTGCGCGACGAGGGCACGGCCGTGGTCGTCGTCACCCACGACCCCGGGGTTCTCGATGCGCTGCACGCCCGTCGCTTCGATCTGCGAGGGACGGCATGAGCGCGCCGGTCGCGTCCCGCGTGCGCACGGGACCGATCGCGACCATCAACCCGGTGGCGAAGCTCGCCGCGGCCTTGCTGATCGCCGTTCCGCTGGTGCTGACGATCGACGCAGTCTCGGCGGCCACGGCACTGCTCCTGGAGCTGGTGCTCTTCGCCCTGTCGGGTCTGCGCTGGCGCGAGTTCTGGCTGCGGACGCTGCCCGTCTGGATCGCCGCTCCGCTCACGGCGCTGACGATCGCCCTGTACGGTGCGCCATCCGGGGCCGTCTACTTCGAGTGGCTGTTCGTGCGTGTGAGCGACGGATCGCTCGAACTGGCCCTCGCGACGTTCTTCCGCGTGCTCGCGATCGCTCTGCCCGGGGTGGTGCTCTTCGTCACGGTCGATCCGACGGACCTCGCCGACGGACTCGCGCAGCTCGTGCACCTGCCCGCGCGCTTCGTGCTCGGCGCGCTCGCCGGGATGCGTCTGCTCGGACTGCTCGGCGACGACTGGCGCGCGCTGGCGCTCGCTCGCCGCGCCCGCGGCGTCGCCGATGCCGGGCGGGTGCGGCGCACCCTCGGCATGGCGTTCGCGCTGTTCGTCCTGTCGATCCGGCGCGGGTCGAAGCTCGCGACGGCGATGGAGGCGCGCGGTTTCGGGGGCCGGATCGTCGACGCCGACGGTCACCCCGTGCCCCGCACCTGGGCCCGCCCGTCGCGGTGGGGTGCGCCCGAGTGGGTGCTCGTGACCGCCGGTGCCGCCATCTCGGCGACGGCGATCTCGGTCGCGGTGGCGACGGGCAGCTGGAACTTCATCCTCGGCCCCGCCTGACCCGCGCCGCGGGGACGGACGGGTGGCGGGGACCCCGTGTCGCGTAAAGTGGGACCGGATCTCAGGGCGTCCGGATGCGGACGCATGGCGTCGTTCGAAGGGGAGCGCATGCAGGCCGAAAGAGCGGGAGCCCTCGTCACGGGCGGGGCGAGCGGGCTGGGTCTTGCCACCGCACGGCGCCTGGCCGCCGATGGTGCGCTCGTCACGATCGTGGACCTCCCGACGTCGCGCGGCGTCGAGGTGGCGGCCGAACTCGGTGGTGTCTTCGCCGCCGCGGACGTCACGAGCGTCTCCGACGTGCGGGCCGCTGTGGCCGAGGCATCCGCTCTCGCCCCGTTGCGGGTCGTCGTGGCGTGCGCCGGGATCGCGACGGCCGCGAAGCTGCTCGACCGGGACGGAAACCCCACGCCCCTCGAGGACTTCGAACGCACGGTGCGCGTCAACCTCGTCGGCACCTACAACGTCATCGCGCAGTCCGCCGCGGCGATGATCGCAACGGAACCGGATGCTTCGGGCGCACGTGGTGTCATCGTCACGACGGCGAGCGTCGCCGCTTTCGACGGCCAGATCGGGCAGCCGGCCTACTCCGCGAGCAAGGGCGGGGTGCACGCGATGACGCTGCCGATCGCGCGCGAGCTCGCCCGCTACGGCATCCGGATCTGCACGATCGCCCCGGGCATCATGGAGACCCCGATGCTGCACGGGTTGCCGCAGGCGGCGCAGGACTCGCTCGGCGCACAGGTTCCGTTCCCGCCCCGCCTGGGGCGACCCGACGAGTTCGCGGCCCTGGTGGCGCACATCGTCGACAACGGCTACCTCAACGGCGAGACGATCCGCCTCGACGGCGCGATCCGGATGGCGCCCAGATGAGTGCCAGACGCGGCAGAGGCGTGGACGCGCTGTGCACACCGTCGCCTATCCGGCACCGCACCGGGTGGGACCCGCGGATCGTCTCGGTGCGCGCCCCGCCGTTCATCGACCCATGCGACGCTGTGCACGCATCAACCGGGAGGCGTACCCACGAATCGGGGGAGGACCCGTCCATGAGTGATTCGATCCGCTACGCCCGCGACGGCGCGCTCGCGCGGCTGACCCTGAACCGTCCCGCGTCGCTCAACGCGATGGGGTTCGAGATGGGCACCCGCTGGCGCGACCTCGCGCGCGAGATCACCGCCGACCCGACGGTCGGTGCCGTGATCCTGGATGCCGCGGGCCCGGCCTTCTGCGCCGGGGGAGACGTCGTCGAGATGGCGACCTCGGGCGCCGCCGGTGCCGACGTGACCGCAGCCGCCCAAACGATCCACGAGGGCATCCGCGCGTTCGTCGAGTCCGACAAGCCGGTCGTCGCGATCGTGCAGGGCGCCGTCGCGGGCGGCGGGCTCGGACTCATGCTGACGGCCGATTACATCGTCGCCGGCGAGGGCGCCCGGTTCGTCAGCAAGTACGCCAATATCGGTCTGACCCCCGACCTTTCGGTGTCGACCCTGCTCCCGGCGGCCGTCGGCCAGACGCGGGCCCTGCGGATGCTGCTTGCCGACCTCACGATCGATGCCGCGACGGCGCTCGAGTGGGGCCTCGTGACGGAGGTCGCCGCAGACCCGGCGGCCCGCGGCGAAGAGATCGCCCGGTTCTGGCTGGGCGGCGCGACCGCGGCGTTCGGGCAGGCCAAGCGACTGGTGCGAGCGGGCGCCCGGCGGTCGTTCGCCGAGAACCTCGCGGACGAGGCGCGCACGATCGGCGCCGCGTTCGACACCCCCGATGCCCGAGCCCGCGTCGCCGCGTTCGCCGCGGCATCCGTCCGTCCGTCAGCACGCCCCGCAGCTCCGAAGGAGACCTCATGACCGACCGCACCCTCGCCGGCAAGACCATCCTGATGTCGGGCGGCAGTCGCGGAATCGGGCTCGCGATCGCCCTTCGCGCCGCAGCGGATGGCGCCAACGTCGCCCTTCTCGCCAAGACCGACACCCCGCATCCGAATCTCGAGGGCACGGTGCATTCGGCCGCGGAGCGCATTCGCGAGGCTGGGGGGCACGCGCTCGCGATCGTCGGCGACGTCCGCACCGACGACGACATCACCGAGGCCGTGTTGAAGACGACGGGCGAGTTCGGCGGCATCGACATCGTCGTGAACAACGCCAGCGCGATCGACCTGTCGGGCTCTCTCGACCTGTCGCCGAAGAGGTACGACCTCATGCAGGACGTCAACGTCCGGGGCACCTTCATGCTCTCGCGTGCGGCGGTTCCCCTGCTCCGCGAAAGCAGCAACCCGCACATCCTGTCGCTGTCGCCGCCGCTCAACCCCTCGCCGCGCTGGCTCGGCGCGCACACCGGTTACACGCTGTCGAAGTTCGGGATGACGATGGTCACGCTGGGTCTGGCCGCGGAATTCGCGGCCGACGGCATCGCGGCGAACACGCTGTGGCCGCGCACGACGATCGCGACGGCCGCGGTGCAGAACCTGCTCGGCGGCGATCGGGTGATGGCCGCGAGCCGGATCCCCGAGATCTATGCCGACGCCGCGTACCTCGTGCTCACGGCGCCCTCGCGCGAGAACTCGGGCCGTTCGCTGATCGTCGAGGACGTGCTCGAAGAGAGCGGGGTCACCGACTTCTCGGGCTATGCCGCGGTTCCCGGCACGCCGGATGATCGGCTCTTCCCCGACATCTTCCTCGACTGAGTCGGCCACGCATGCCCGTGATGAGCGCCGGCATCCTGCTGTACCGGATCACCGGCGACGAGCGGATGTCGCACGGTGACGTGCCGTCGTTCGAGGTCCTGATCGCGCACATGGGCGGGCCTTACTGGGCGAAGAAGACCGACGGTGCGTGGACCATCCCCAAGGGCGAGTTCGATCCGGATGCGGAGTCCGCCCTCGATGCCGCGCGACGCGAGTTCCGCGAAGAGCTCGGCGTCGAGGCTCCCGACGTCGCATACGCCGAACTCGGGACGTTCCCGTACGCCTCCGGCAAGCGCATCACCGTCTTCGTGGGGGACGGTGCGGACTTCGCGCCGGAGGCGTTCAGCTACGGGACCTTCGAGCTCGAGTGGCCGCCGCGCTCCGGCCGCACGGTCGAGTTCCCGGAGGTCGACGACGCGCGGTGGACCGATGCGGCGGCCGCGGCATCGCTCCTGGTGCGCGGCCAGCGACCCGCCCTCGAGGCCCTGACCCGTCACCTCGGGGACGTGTCGGGCGAGCGCTGAGGGTCGCGCGAGGCTCAGCTCAGGCGTTTGCGCAGGAACACCTGCTGGATGCCGTCGTCGCCGTCCACCCGCTCGGATTCGACGTAACCCTCGCGCTCGTACAACCGCAGGTTGGCCTCGCTGAGCGATCCCGTGAACAGCTCCGCCTCCGTGGCCCCCGCGTCGCGGCCCGCCGCCTCGACGGCGGCCAGAAGGCGCGATCCGATCCCCTGCCCCTGCTGGTCGGGGGCGATCGCGATCCGACCGATCAGGAGCAGGTCCCCGTCGCGCCGGGCGCGGACGGCACCGACCATGCGGGACCCGAGGTGCGCCACGCATCCGTCGTTCTGCTGCAGCTCGGACTCGACCTCGGCGAGCGTCTGGGTGAGCGGTGGCATGTTTGGGGTGCCGTAGATGAGGGCCTCCTGCACGAAGGCCGCGCGCTGCAGTGTCATCACCTCGCCCGCGTCCTCGGGGCGGATGGGCCGTACGGCGATGTCCTCACTCACCTTTTCCACGGTAGTCGTCCCGTAGCCTGGAATCATGACCTCCCTGCCTCCCGAGTCCCCCGTCCGCCCGACGGGGCCGGGTCCCGTGCGCCAGGTGCGTCCGGCGACGGAGGGATGGCAGCAGCAGAAGGATGCCTCGGGCCGGCCGCTGCTGCAGTTCGCGAGCCCCAAACGGGGCAAGCCCCCGGTGCACCTCGCCGACCTCACGCCCGAGGCGCGCGTCGCGCGGGCGAAGGAGCTCGGCCTGCCGGGCTTCCGTGCCAAGCAGATCGCGACGCACTACTTCCGTCATCACACCTCTGACCCGGCGCTCATGACCGACCTGCCGTCCGAGCGTCGCGAAGAGCTCGTGTCGGCTTTCCTCCCGCCCCTGCTGACCGAGGTCCGGCGTCTGCAGACCGACGGCGGCGACACGATCAAGTTCCTCTGGAAGCTGCACGACGGCGCGCTGGTCGAGTCCGTCCTGATGCGCTACCCGGGGCGGATCACGCTGTGCGTCTCGTCGCAGGCGGGCTGCGGCATGAACTGCCCGTTCTGCGCGACCGGGCAGGCGGGGCTCACCCGCAACATGTCCGCGGCCGAGATCGTCGAGCAGATCGTCCGGGCCAACGCACTCATCGCGGCGGGTGAGCTCGGCGGCAAGCGCTCCGACGACCACAGCATGGAGCGGGTCAGCAACATCGTCTTCATGGGGATGGGCGAGCCGCTCGCCAACTACGCGCGCGTCATGCAGGCCGTGCGCGTCATGGTCGCGCCGCAACCCGAGGGCCTCGGCATGAGCGCCCGCGGCATCACGGTCTCGACGGTCGGTCTCGTCCCGGCCATCCTGAAGCTGGCCGCGGAAGACATCCCCGTGACCTTCGCGCTGTCGTTGCACGCGCCCGACGACGTGTTGCGCAACGAGCTGATCCCGGTCAACTCGCGCTGGAAGGTCGATGAGGCGCTCGACGCGGCCCGCACCTACTTCGAGAAGACCGGCCGCCGCGTGTCGATCGAATACGCGCTGATCAAGGACATGAACGACCACGCCTGGCGGGCCGATCTGCTCGCCGACAAGCTCAACGCGCGGGGCCGGGGCTGGGTGCACGTCAACCCGATCCCGCTCAACCCGACGCCCGGGTCGATCTGGACCGCGTCCGAGAAGTCGGTGCAGAACGAGTTCGTCCGCCGACTGAACGACGCGGGCATACCGACGACGCTCCGCGACACGCGCGGCAAGGAGATCGACGGGGCGTGCGGTCAGCTCGTCGCGACGGTCGACGACGAGGCCGCGGCCGCCGCGACCCCGTAGTCGCTCGTCACGTCGCGTTCCACAGGTCGCGGTAGTAGGCCATCGGCTCGATAGGTCGTGCCCCCACGACTGTTGACACACACGGCCTGTACCTCCGCGCCGCCCACGAGCCGACGCACGCGCGCGGGCACGGGGCCGGTCTCGTGGGGAATGGACATGTCCGCCTCAGGGGTTCGCGCGCGGGTTAGCGTAGACGAATGGTCAATTATCGCTACCTCGGCAACAGCGGCTTCAAGGTCTCGGAGATCACGTACGGGAACTGGGTGACGCACGCCTCGCAGGTCGAGAACGACGCGGCCATCGCGACGGTCCACAAGGCGCTGGATCTCGGCATCACGACATTCGACACCGCGGATGCCTACGCCAACACCGCCGCGGAGTCCGTCCTCGGCGAGGCGCTCAAGGGGCAGCGGCGCGCGTCGCTCGAGATCTTCACGAAGGTCTACTGGCCGACCGGGCCCAAGGGACCGAACGACTCCGGCCTCAGCCGCAAGCACATCATGGAATCGATCGACGGTTCGCTCGAACGCCTCGGGACCGATTACGTCGACCTGTACCAGGCGCACCGCTACGACTACGAGACGCCGCTGGAAGAGACGATGCAGGCCTTCGCCGACATCGTCCGCCAGGGCAAGGCGCTCTACATCGGCGTCTCGGAGTGGACCGCCGACCAGCTTCGCGCGGGCCACGCGCTCGCGAAGGAGCTGAAGTTCCAGCTCGTGTCGAACCAGCCGCAGTACTCCGCGCTCTGGCGCGTGATCGAGGCCGACGTCGTCCCGACGTCGGAAGAGCTCGGGATCTCGCAGATCGTCTGGTCGCCGATGGCTCAGGGCGTCCTCAGCGGCAAGTACCTGCCGGGCCAGGCGGCGCCCGCGGGTTCGCGTGCCACGGACGAGAAGAGCGGCGCGAACTTCATCAAGCGCTTCCTCGACGACGACGTGCTGTCCGCCGTGCAGAAGCTGAAGCCGGTCGCCGAGCAGGCGGGCCTGACGATGCCGCAGCTCGCGATCGCCTGGGTGCTGCAGAACCCGAACGTCGCGGCCGCTCTCGTCGGGGCGTCGCGCCCCGAGCAGCTCGAGGACTCGGTCAAGGCATCCGGTGTCGTGCTCGACGCCGACACGATGGCCGCGATCGACACCGCCCTCGCGCCCGTCGCGGTGACCGACCCGGCCCAGACCCTCGAGGTCTCGCCGAAGTCCCGCCCGTAGCGGACTCGCCGTCCCGGTAGCGCTGCGTTCGGCCGAGTCCGCCGGTTGCTGCCGACTCCGCCCGTCGATCACGGCGGGCGAGCGGCGCGCTCGACGATAACCGGCGGGCTCGACGCTCCCGGCGCTCTCGGTGGGCTCGGTGAGGTGGTCAGCGCCCGTTCTTCGGCGCGACCGACACGTCGAGCCGGGGATGCAGGCCGCCGAGGGAGGACCAGGCGCTCTCGACGCCGTTCTGCGCATGCTCCGACGAGCGCACGGCGCGTTCGTCCGCCCACGCGTTGAGCACGTGACCCGAATGCCCGCGGACGTGCTCGAGTACGACATCCGGCATCCCCGCCGCGCGGCGGGCATCGCGTGCAGAGATCAGTTGCTCGAGGATGTCGACGTTCTTCGTCGGCGCGCCGGTCGAGGTCTTCCACCCGCGGCGCCGGTGCCCGTCCATCCACCTCGTGTACGTATCGATCGCGTACTTCGAGTCCGCTTGCACGACGAGTTCGGCCACGTCGGGGTGGTCTTCGATCGCCTTCAGCAGCCCGAGCAGCTCGCCGATGTTGTTGGTGCCCTCGCGGATCGAGCCCGCTGCCCAGTGACCGTCCTCGCCGACCCACGCCCAGCCCGCCGGTCCCGGATTGCCCTTGCACGCGCCGTCGGTCGCGACGATGTAGCGAGAGGATTCGGTCACTCGGGCAAGGCTACCGGCGTGCGGGGTCGGTCTGGCACGCCGGCGCCGGCGCCGCCGCTCACACCGCCGGGGTCGCCGCCCCGGCCAGTCGGATCCAGGTCTCGACGACCGTGTCGGGATTGAGGGAGATCGAATCGATCCCCTCTTCGACGAGCCATTCGGCGAGGTCCGGATGGTCCGACGGGCCCTGGCCGCAGATGCCGACGTACTTGCCGCGCGCCCGGCAGGCGGCGATCGCCATCGACAGCATCTTCCGCACCGCCGGGTCGCGTTCGTCGAATGTCGACGCGACGAGCGAGCTGTCGCGGTCGAGCCCGAGGGTCAGCTGCGTCATGTCGTTCGAGCCGATCGAGAACCCGTCGAAGTAGTCGAGGAAATCGTCCGCCAGCAGGGCGTTCGAGGGCAGCTCGCACATCATGATGACCTTGAGGTCCCGCTCGCCCCGCCGCAGACCGTTCTCTGCGAGCAGCTCGACGACAGCGTGACCCTCGCCGACCGTGCGGACGAACGGAACCATGATCTGCACGTTCGAGAACCCCATCTCGTCCCGCACGTGCCGGAGCGCCTCGCACTCCATGTCGAAGCAGGGACGGAAGTCGGGCGAGATGTACCGCGATGCTCCGCGGTAGCCGAGCATCGGGTTCTCCTCGTGTGGTTCGTAGCGGTCGCCGCCCAGCAGGTTGGCGTATTCGTTCGACTTGAAGTCGCTGAGGCGCACGATGACGGGCTCGGGCCAGAACGCGGCCGCGATCATCGAGATCCCCTCGGCGACGCGCTGCACGAAGTAATCCCGCGGAGACGCGTAGGCGGCCGTAGCGGTGCCGATCTGCTCTTTCAGATCCGCCGGAAGCGTGTCGAACTCGAGCAGGGCTCGCGGGTGGATGCCGATCTGCCGGTTGATCACGAACTCCAGGCGCGCGAGGCCGACGCCGTCGTTCGGCAGGCGAGAGAACGAGAACGCCTGGTCGGGCGTGCCGACGTTCATCATGATCTTCACGGGTGCCTTCGGCATCCGGTCCAGGTGCGTCAACTGCTCTTCGAAGTCGAGCAGTCCGCGGTACACGAACCCGGTGTCGCCCTCGGCGCACGAGACCGTGACCTCGTCGCCGTCCGCGATCACCCGCGTGGCATCGCCCGTGCCGACGACCGCGGGGATGCCGAGCTCGCGCGCGATGATGGCGGCGTGGCACGTGCGGCCGCCGCGGTTGGTGACGATCGCGCTCGCCCGCTTCATGATCGGCTCCCAGTCGGGGTCCGTCATGTCCGCGATGAGGACCTCGCCGGGGCGGAAGGCATCCATCTGCGAGACGTCCCGCAGCACGCGTGCGGGTCCGGATCCGATCCGCTGCCCGATGGCGCGACCCGCGACGGCGACCTCGCCCGAGTCGTTCAGCACGAAGCGGCGGATGACTCCGACATCCGTCCGCGAGACGACGGTCTCGGGCCGGGCCTGCACGATGTAGAGCCCGCCGTCGATACCGTCCTTGGCCCACTCGATGTCCATCGGCCGGCCGTAGTGCTGCTCGATCACGAGCGCGTGGTGGGCCAGTTCGGTGATGTCGTCATCGCTGAGAGAGAAGCGGATGCGGTCGGCCACCGGCACGTCGACGAACGCGGTGCTCGCGCCGGCGTGCCGGTCGTTCGTGTAGCGCATCGCGATGGCCTTCTCGCCCACCGAGCGCTTGAGGATCGCGGGCCGTCCCGCGGCCAGCGCCACCTTCGACACGTAGAACTCGTCGGGATTGACCGCTCCCTGCACGACGGCTTCGCCGAGCCCGTACGAGCTCGTGACGAACACGGCGCCGTCGAAACCCGACTCGGTGTCGACCGTGAACATGACGCCCGCGGCGCCGAGGTCCGAGCGCACCATCCGCTGCACACCGGCCGAGAGGGCGACGTCGTGGTGCTCGTAACCGTTATGCGCACGGTAGGCGATGGCGCGGTCGTTGTAGAGCGAGGCGAAGACCGAACGGATGGCGCCCAGCACGTTGTCGATGCCCGAGATGTTGAGGAACGTCTCCTGCTGACCCGCGAAGGACGCGTCGGGCAGATCCTCGGCGGTGGCGCTCGATCGCACCGCCCACGTCACCTCTTCGCCCCCGGCATCGCCGGCGTCGCCCGTGAGACGCTCGTACGCCGCGCGGATGTCTCGCTCGATGTCCTCCGGCAGCGCCTGCTCTTCTATCCACGTCCTGATCTCGGACCCGGCCGCGGCGAGCCCCGCGATGTCCTCGACATCGACGGCATCGATCCGCCTGCGGATGCGTCCCTCCAGGTCGTCGGCCGTGAGGAACGAGCGGTAGGCATCGGCCGTCGTCGCGAACCCGCCGGGCACCTTCACGCCGAGTGCTGACAGGTGCGAGACCATCTCGCCGAGAGATGCGTTCTTGCCGCCGACGCGGGCGACGTCGGCCATGCCGACCTGGTCGAACCAGAGGATGTTCGTCATGCGAGGACCTTTCGGAGGGGTGATCGCGCGAGTTGCGCCGGTCAATGGGAGGACGTGGTCAGGGGCGGAGGCGGAGGGACTGCATGATGACGGCCGACATCTCTTCCACGCTCTTGGTCGAGGAGTTCACGAACGGGATGTGCGCGCGCCGGTAGAGGTCCTCGGCGCGGCGCAGCTCGAGGGTGCACTGGGCGAGGCTGGCGTAGGTCGAGTTGGCGCGCCTCTCGTGGCGCACCTGGCTGAGCCGGAGCGGCGTGGTGGTCAGGCCGAAGCAGCGCGTCCGGTAGCGCTCGAGTTCGCGAGGCAGGCCCTCGGTCGGGTAGTCGTCATCGGTCAAGGGGTAGTTCGCCACGAGCAGGCCGTACTGCAGGGCCAGGTACATGGTCGTCGGAGTCTTGCCGCAGCGTGAGGGGGCGACGATGACGACGTCCGCCTGGTCGAGCGCGCGGAAGCTCTGGCCGTCATCGTGTTCGATGGCGTACTCGACGGCTCGCATGCGCGCGAAGTAGCGCTCGGTGTCGCCCACGGTGTGGAACTGCCCGAGCTGCTCGGATGCCGTCGTGCCGAGCGCGCCCTCGAGCTCGGTGAGGTGCCCGCTCAGCAGGTCGATGTGCGTTGCGCGCGCCGCCCGGATCGTGGCTCCGAGCTCATGCCCCTTCACGGTGCTGAAGACGATCGGCTCGGCCCCCGCCGCGCCCGCGGCCTCGATGTCGCGGACCACGGCCTGTGCGGCCGGTACGGAGTCGATGAACGGAAGCGTTCGACGTGCGAACGTGACGCCCGGAAAGTTGGCGAGGAGTGCGTTGCCGAGGGTCTCGGCCGTGATTCCCGTGCTGTCCGACACGAAGAACGCCGTGCGGTCCGGCTGCGATGGGCTCACGTCGGTGCTCTCTCTCGGGCGCGGTTGCGCCTTAGAGATCGAACCTACGAAAGTTCTGCCTCAATCAGCGGCAAAACGAGTCGAAAGTTTCGGGGAAATTATGCGATCGGCAGGAAGGGGCGAGCGGCTCGCCTATGCGCGCCGCTCGTCGTCCGGCACCTCGTCGCGCGTGGCGGACGAGCTCGTCGCGCGTTCGGCACGCCATTCGGAGGCGAGGCGAGGCATCCGTTCGGCGAGATAGCGCAAGAAGTCCGCGGTGTCGCGAGCGCGATCGACCGAGAGGGGAGCGTCGACGTTCTCGCGGGCGATGGCGTCCATCTGGGCGGCCAGGTTCGCGTAGAGGGGAGCGTTGACCGTGATCATGTCGGCCCAGGCATCGTCGACCAGATCGTAGCGATCACGTCGGTCGCCCGGCCGGGGGAGGCGCTGGATGAGGCGCATCGAGACGAGGTAGCGCACCGCGCCCGAGACCGCGGCGGCCGACACGCCCAGCCGGTCCGCCAGATCGGCGGCCGTGTACCCCTCGTCCGGAGATCCCACGAGCGCCATCATGACGCGCGCGGGCATCCGCGGCATCCCCGCTGCGGCCAGCATCGCGGCGGCCTGCTCGGCCGCCTCGGTCCCGGGATGGTCCATGATTCGAATCTATCCGCCGGTCGCGAGTTCCCGGCGCCGCATGAGGCCGAGCGACCCGACCGCCCCGACGGTGGTGGCGCCGAGCAGCCACCACAGCCCACGCGCATCCACGGTGTCGCCCTCGATGAGCGGAGCGATACCCACGGGCGAGAGGTCGGTGAGCCAGGCGGGGAAGCCGAACAGGGGGCCGAACAACCCCAGCACCATACCGAGCAGCACCAGCGTCCAGCCGAGAGCGATCGTGGCACGCGGTAGAGCGACGAAGATCAGGGCCGTGACGACGAGGAAGACGGATGCCGCGGCGATCTGCCCTCCGCCGACCACGGCGACGTCGCGCATCAGGGCGAAATCCCCGCCCTCACCGTTGACCGCCTGCCCGCCGATCCCGAGCGCCGCCCCGATGGCACCCGCGCCCACGACCGCCACGATCGCGACGAACCCGATCAGGAGATATCCGGCGAGCCACCGGACGCGGTGGACGGGTGTCGCGAGCAGCATCTCGGCGGTTCCCTGTGATTCCTCCTGCCGGGCTCGGCAGACGGTCTGCACGGCGGCGCACGCGGCGAGGACGCCGAGCATCGTGAAGAAGATCGTCACCGTCCCCTGCTCGATGTTGCCCGCACCCGCGATCTGTTCGAGCATCGCCTCGACCGTGGGGTTCGTGGACCCGACCTCGGCCACGATCGATGCGAGCGAGGTGGACAGTGCTCCGACGACGAGGCCGCCGACGGCCCAGCCGACCACGGCGCCACGCGAGAGTCGCCATGCGAGAGCGATCGGCGTCGAGAGCGCGCCGGATGCTTCGACGCGGCCCGCTCGCTCGGCGATGAAGCTCTCGCCCAGGTCGCGGGCGCTCTGCGCGAGCACGGCCCCCGCGATGAGCGTCAGAGCCACTGCGGCCGCGAGAGCGAGCGGAAGGGCGTTGTTCTCGGCGAAGGGTCGGGTGTTCTCGGCCCATCCGAAGGGCGAGAGCCACGTGAGGGCCGAGCTGTCGATGCGCTGCAGGTCATCGCTCGGGGTGCCGAGTGCATTGCCGATTCCGGCGGCGAGGAAGAGCGCCAGCAGCGTCCACACCGAAACCGCGTTGGCAGCACGGGACGTGCGAAAGAGCTGACTCGCGATGAGCCCGACACCGAGAAAGACGAATCCGACGGAGCCGGTTGCGGCGCCCGCGAGGATCGAGCCCGCCGGGCCGAGCCCCGCCGCGATGAAGCCCGTGGCGACGAGAATCGCGAGCAGCACGTTCGACAGCGTGCCATGGACGATGGTGGCGATGACCGGAGAGAATCGCGATGCGGGCGTCGCCGCGAGCATCTCCGCACGCCCCGCCTCTTCGTCGCCCCGGGTGTGCCGGACGGCGAGGAAGGTGCTCATGAACGCCGCGAGCAGGCAGAGCCACGGCAGGATCAGGAAGGTGATGAAGGCGCCCTCGTCGGCGCCGGAGGGCAGGCCGCGGAACAGCAGGATGACGGGGTTGGCGATCGCGGCAGCGAGCAGGGACGTGCGGTCTTGCGTGGTTCCGTACGATTCCGCGACGCCCACACTGGCGAAGAAGGCGAGCAGCGCCGTGCCGATCGTCCACATCGCCACCTGCAGGCGATCCCGCCGGATGCGCTGCCCGAGCAGCGCGCCGATCCCGTTCATCGGGGAGTGCCGACCCGCGTCGCGCTGCGCTCGCCGTAGTGGCGCAGGAAGAGCTCCTCGAGCGAGGGGGGAGCGATGTGCAGCCCCTGCACGTCGCGGCGAGCGAGTTCGGGGAGCACGTCCGTCACGGCGTCGGAGTCGACCGTGAAGCGCACGCGCCCGTCCTCGATGACGAGGTCGTGAGCGCCGGGGAACACCTCTTCGCCCGGCGGCATCGGGGACGGTGCCTCGAACGAGACCTCGGTGCGCGTGAGGTGGCGCAGCTGCGCCAGCGTGCCCGTCTCGACGATCTGTCCGGCCCGGATGATGGACACGCGGTCGCACAGATGCTCGACCTCGGACAGGATGTGGCTCGAGAGCAGGACCGTCGCCCCCGCATCCCGGACCCGCGCGATCTCGCGGCGGAACATGACCTCCATGAGTGGGTCGAGTCCGCTGGTCGGCTCGTCGAAGATGTACAGGTCGGCGGGAGTCGAGAGGGCGGCGATGAGCGCGACCTTCTGCCGGTTCCCCTTCGAGTAGGCGCGGCCCTTCTTGCGGGGGTCGAATTCGAACGCGGCCTCGAGTCGTTCCCTCTCGGCTCGGACCGTGGGGTCGCGCCGATTCGCCCCGCGCAGTCTGGCGAGCAGGTCGATCGCCTCGCCTCCGGACATGTTCGGCCAGACGCTCACGTCGCCAGGGATGTAAGCCACGCGCCGGTGGATCGCGACGGAGTCCCGCCACGGGTCGAGCCCGAAGACGGATGCTTCGCCCGACGTTGCGCGGGCGAGTCCCAGGAGCACCCGGATGGTCGTGGACTTGCCGGCTCCATTGGGTCCGAGAAAGCCGTGGATCTGGCCCGCGCCGACATCGAGATCGAGTCCGTCGAGGGCTCGAACCCGACCGTAGTGCTTCGTCAGGCCACGCGTGGAGACGACAGAGGAGATGGCAGCAGACATGCTGCGAAGTTACACCCGTTTCATGAAATTGTGAATACTCCTCGACGATGTGCGACGGGGTCATGCGGGGCGGGCGTTGGTCGCGGCTTTTTGTATACGCAAGGTCGATTGAGTGACTGACTATCGCGCCGTCGAGGTCTTTATGTATACAATGACGAAACAACGTCCAGGGAGGTGCGAGTCGTGCGAGCCAGTGACCGCGCCTACGCGACCCTCCTCCGCGAGATTCAGGACGGCATCCTTCCGCCCGGCGCAGTTCTGGCGGAGGTCGAGCAGTCCACCCGGCTGGGCGTCAGCCGCACCCCCCTCCGCGAAGCACTGGGCCGGCTCGCCGCCGACGGCCTCGTCGTGCAGCAATCACCGCGGGTGACCGTGGTCGCGGCGATCGACACCGCCGACATCCGTGCCCTCTTCGAAGTGCGCCGCGCGCTCGAAGAGACGGCCGCACGCCTCGCCGCCGAACGGGGAGATGCGGCGACCTTCGCCGAGCTCGCGCGTCGTTTCGGCGACGCGGACCTCACGGGGAGCGGCGATGTCGAGGACTATTACGGGCTCATCGCACGCTTCGACCGTCAGCTCGACGACGCGGTTGCCAACGAGTTCCTCACCGCCGCGCTCCGAAACGTCCGCACGCACCTGGTGCGCGTCAGGCGCCTCGCGCGCGACAACCCCGACCGACTCGCGGCGTCCGCCGCCGAGCACCGTCTCATCGCCTCTGCGCTCGCGGCGCGCGATGCCGATCTCGCCGCCCACGCGACGCACGTACACCTGCACAATGCCCTGCAGAGCGCGCTCGCCAACATCCCCGACTCCTCTCCGGAAGGCACCTCATGACACAGCTCCACCACGTTCGCGTCCACCGCAGCGACGAGAACCTCGCCCGCGAAGGCCAGTTGGCCTGGAAGATCGCCCAGGTCGCCACCGACCCGGTGGCGGTCGAGCCCGAGGTCGTCGACATGATCATCAACCGTGTGATCGACAACGCCGCCGTCGCCGCGGCGTCGCTGACCCGCGCCCCGGTGAGTGCCGCGCGGCAGCAGGCCCTCGACCACGCCGTCTCGGCGAACGGAAGCGGGGCAACGATCTTCGGATGCGCGATCGAGCGCCGGACGAGCCCCGAGTGGGCGGCGTGGGCGAACGGCGTCGCCGTCCGTGAGCTCGACTACCACGACACCTTCCTCGCCGCCGAGTACTCGCATCCGGGTGACAACATCCCGCCCATCGTCGCGGTCGCGCAGCACGTCGGCGCGGATGGCGCCGCGCTCGTCCGCGGACTCGCGACGGGGTACGAGATCCAGATCGACCTGGTGCGTGCGATCTCGCTGCACAAGCACAAGATCGATCACGTCGCCCACCTCGGCCCCTCGGCAGCCGCGGGCATCGGCACGCTGCTCGACCTCGACGCCGACACCATCTACCAGGCCGTCGCGCAGGCGCTGCACACGACCACGGCCACGCGGCAGAGCCGCAAGGGCGAGATCTCGACATGGAAGGCGCACGCCCCGGCCTTCGCCGGCAAGATGGCGGTCGAGGCCGTCGACCGTGCGATGCGCGGTGAGACGAGCCCGTCGCCCATCTACGAGGGCGAGGACGGCGTGATCGCGTGGCTCCTCGACGGAAAGGATGCGTCGTACGACGTTCCGCTCCCCGCTCCGGGTGAGGCCAAGCGCGGCATCCTCGATTCGTACACGAAGGAGCACTCGGCCGAATACCAGGCGCAGGCCTGGATCGACCTGGCTCGCAAGCTCCACGAGGCCCGCCCCGAGCTGGCCGACGCCGCGATGATCGAGAGCATCGTGCTGCACACGAGCCACCACACGCACTATGTGATCGGCTCGGGGGCGAACGACCCGCAGAAGTACGACCCCACGGCCTCCCGCGAGACCCTCGACCACTCGATCCCGTACATCTTCGCCGTCGCGCTCCAGGACGGCGGATGGCACCACGTCGATTCGTATACCCCCGAGCGCGCCCAGCGCCCCGACACCGTGGCGCTGTGGCAGAAGATCACGACCGCCGAGGACGCCGAGTGGACCCGCCGCTATCACTCCGAGGATCCGAACGAGAAGGCCTTCGGGGGACGCGTCGTGATCACCCTCACGGATGGCACGGTCATCGAGGACGAGATCGCGGTGGCCGACGCGCATCCGCTCGGCGCCCGCCCGTTCGCGCGCGCGGACTACGTGCGCAAGTTCCGCCTGCTCGCCGAGCCTGTGCTCGAGGCGGCCGAGATCGAGCGGTTCCTCGCTCTTGCCGAGCGGCTGCCCGAGTTGACCGCGGACGAGGTTCGGGAACTCACGATCGTCGCGAAGCCGGGTGTGCTCGAGTCTGCCCCGGCCCCGAGGGGGCTCTTCTGATGGCGACCGTGAGCACAACGTCGCAGATCCGTGCCACAGCGCGCTCGACCGCGCCCCGATCGACCGCCTCGAAAGCCGAATGCCGACGTTGTGCACGCGACGCCGCGGAGGGAAGCCGCTGATGCTGTACGCCACGACCCCGGCCGCCGAGAAGCGCCGCCTGTTCCGCGAGCGCCTCGCCACGGGCGAGCTGCTGCGCTTCCCCGGCGCGTTCAACCCCCTGAGCGCCCGGCTGATCGAGCGCAAGGGCTTCGAGGGCGTCTACATCTCGGGCGCCGTCCTCGCCGCCGATCTCGGGCTACCCGACATCGGGCTCACGACCCTCACCGAGGTCGCCGGGCGGGGTCAGCAGATCGCCCGGATGACCGAGCTGCCCGCGATCATCGACGCCGACACGGGGTTTGGCGAGCCGATGAACGTCGCCCGCACGATCCAGACGCTCGAGGACGCGGGCCTGGCCGGCGCCCACATCGAGGACCAGATCAACCCGAAGCGCTGCGGGCACCTCGACGGCAAGGCCGTCGTCGACGAGAACACCGCGATCAAGCGCATCCGAGCCGCGGTGGATGGACGCCGCGACCCGAACTTCCTGGTGATGGCGCGCACGGACATCCGCGCCGTCGAGGGGATGGACGCCGCGATCGACCGCGCGAAGGCGCTCGTCGACGCGGGCGCCGACGCGATCTTCCCCGAGGCGATGCGCACGCTCGAGGAGTTCGCGGCGATGCGGGCCGCGGTCGACGTGCCGATCCTGGCCAACATGACCGAGTTCGGCAAGAGCGAGCTCTTCTCGAGCAACCAGCTGCGGGACGTCGGCGTGAACATCGTCATCTGGCCCGTATCGTTGCTGCGCATCGCGATGGGCGCGGCGGGTCGCGCCCTCGACACGCTGAACGATGAGGGGCACCTCGCCGGAAAGCTGGACGAGATGCAGCACCGCGCCGACCTGTACGACCTGATCGACTACGAGCAGTACAACCGTTTCGACACCAGCGTCTTCAACTTCACCATCACGAAGGAGTGACCATGACCGATATCGACATCAAGAAGGGCCTGGCCGGAGTCACGGTCGACTACACGGCCGTCAGCAAGGTCAATCCCGAGACGAACTCGCTGCTGTACCGCGGCTACCCGGTGCAAGAGCTGGCGGCGACCCAGCCGTTCGAGGCGGTCGCCTACCTGCTGTGGCACGGAGAGTTGCCGGATGCCTCGCAGCTCGCCGAGTTCGAGACGTTCGAGCGCTCGCAGCGCGACCTCGACGAGAACGTGAAGCGGGCGATCGACCTGCTGCCCCTCGACTCGCACCCGATGGACGTCGTGCGCACCGCGGTCTCGATGTTCGGCGCGGCCGCGGCGGACGTCGCCGACAACTCGCCCGCCGCTGACCTGGCGAAGGCGAAGCTGCTGTTCGCCAAGATCCCGGCCATGGTCGCCTACGACCAGCGCCGCCGCCGCGGGCAGGAGCTGGTGCCGCCGCGCGCCGACCTGGACTACTCGCGCAACTTCCTCTGGATGACGTTCGGCGAAGAGCCCGACGAGGTCGTCGCGCACGCGTTCAACGTGTCGATGATCCTGTACGCCGAGCACTCGTTCAACGCTTCCACGTTCACCGCGCGCGTGATCACGAGCACGACGGCCGACCTGTACTCGGCGGTCGTCGGCGCGATCGGTGCGCTCAAGGGCGCGCTGCACGGCGGAGCGAACGAGGCGGTCATGCACATCTTCGACGAGATCGGCAGCGCCCAGAACGTCGTGCCGTGGCTCGACGACGCCCTCGCCAACAAGAAGAAGATCATGGGTTTCGGGCACCGCGTCTACAAGAAGGGCGATTCGCGCGTCCCGACCATGAAGACGGCGCTCGACACCCTCATCGAGCACTACGGCGCGACCGACCTCGCGGCGCTCTACGACGCGCTCGAGAGCGAGTTCGTCTCCCGCAAGGCCATCTACCCGAACCTGGACTACCCGTCCGGGCCGTCGTACCACCTGATCGGATTCGACACCCCCACCTTTACGCCGCTGTTCGTCGCCTCACGCGTGACGGGCTGGACCGCGCACATCATCGAGCAGACCGCCTCCAACGCCCTCATCCGCCCGCTGTCGGCGTACAACGGGGTCGACGAGCGTCACATCGAGGGCTATGTGCCGAGCGAGGCCGAGCTCGCGGTCGCCGAGCGGGCGGCCGAGGCCGGCTGAGCGAGGTCCCCCGCCGGCACGGCTGATGCCGCGGGGGAAGACGGGGTCCGCCGAATAGACTCGAGCGGAAGGAGTGGGCCCCATGAAGATGCCGCTGCCGTTCACCCGCACGGCATGGCCGGGGGTCGCGGCGTCGAATCGGGCTGCCCGCCGACCAACGACGCAGCCGCCGCCCCGCCGCATTCGCGGTCTGACGCGTGGCCAGTGGTTGCTCGCCGTCACCGGCGGCGCCATCGCGGTTCTCTTCGCGACGGGCATGATCATCGCGCTGGCCCGCTGGATCGTGAGCCTCGACGAGGTCCGGGCGTTCCTGGCGACCTATCCCGGCGCGTACGCGCCGACGGTGGCCGTCGCGCCGGGCTTTCCCGCGTGGGCGCAGTGGCAGCACTTCTTCAATGTCTTCCTGATGGTGCTGATCATCCGCACGGGGTGGCAGGTTCGCACCGAGAAGCGTCCGGCCGCGTTCTGGTCGCCGCGTTCCAACAAGAAGCGCCGCATCAGCCTGAACCTGTGGTTCCACAACGCCCTCGACCTGCTGTGGTTCGTCAACGGCGTGATCTTCGTGGTGCTGCTGTTCGTGACCGGGCATTGGGTGCGCCTCGTGCCGACGAGCCTCGAGGTCTTCCCGAACGCCCTCTCGGCGGCGCTGCAGTACGTGTCGCTGAACTGGCCGACCGAGAGCGGCTGGGCGAACTACAACAGCCTGCAGCAGCTGGCGTACTTCACGACGGTGTTCGTCGCGGCGCCGCTCGCCGCCGTCACGGGAGTGCGGATGTCGGGGGTCTGGCCGAAGAACACCGCCACCCTGAACCGGGCTTTCCCGATCGAGTGGGCGCGGGCCCTGCACTTCCCGGTGATGCTGTACTTCGTGGTGTTCATCGTCGTGCACGTCACCCTCGTCTTCGCGACCGGGGCGCTGCGCAACCTCAACCACATGTACGCCGGAAACGATGGGCTCGGCTGGGCCGGTTTCTGGATCTTCGCCGCCTCGACGGCCGTGATCGTCGCCGCGTGGGTCGCGGCGCGTCCCGTCGTGATCGTGCCCATCGCCCGCTTGTTCGGCAAGGTCAAGTCCCGCTGACGTCGCCCGCCGCCACAGGGTGTTTCGCCGCAGATGGGTGTTTCGGCGGCGAGGGTCGGCGGCCGGCCCGTCCGGGGGTTATCCCCCCGAGGAGTTTCCGGATGCCTCGGGCGCGCGCCGCGCAGGCCCAGGCCTACCGTGGACCTATGTCCAGCACAGCCCTGACCGCCCCGGCCACCGCCGCACCCAGCCGGTCGCCCATCGCCTCACCGGGGCGTGTGTCGCTCTCGGCCCTCCACCTCGTCACCCTCGGCATTGTCGGTCCGGTCGTCTTCACGATCCTGATCACCCTGCTGAGCGTCGGCCTGAGCCTCGTGCTCGTCGTCGGCATCGGCCTGATCTTCCTGCTCGCGTTCGTCTACTCGCTCTTCGCGATCGGATGGCTCGAGACGGCGCGCATCGACGGCCTCTACGAACTCGGCCTTCCCGCCCGTCGCGCCCGAAGGAGCGCCAAGACCGGGTTCGGCGGGTTCCTCCACACGATCTGGCTCCAGTTCATCGACGCGGGGATGTGGCGCGCCGTTGCGAACGCCGCGATCGCAACGGTTCTCGGCCTGATCGTGCTGGGATTCCTCGGATTGCTCACCTCGGGAGTCGTGCTGGCGTTCGCGCCCCTCTTCGCGGACGTCGAAACGGTTCCGCTCGGCAACACGGGCGTCGAGGTCGGCGTCGCGTGGGCCGTTCCCACCGGCATCATCGCGGCGATCTTCTCACTCGCGGCGATCGTGGGCCTGGCCATCCTGCAGGGGGTCATCGCGCGGTCGATCCTCGTTCCCTCCCGCGAGGCGCAGCTCGTCGAGGCCGCACGCACCTCCAACGTGCAGCGCGCGGGTGCCGTTCGGGCGGCCGAGGTCGAGCGGACGCGGATCGAGCGCGACCTGCACGACGGGGTTCAGCCCCGGCTCGTCTCGGTCGGCATGACCCTGGGGCTCGCCCAGCAGAAGGTCGACGACGACCCGGCGGCCGCGAAGGCGCTCATCGCCGAGGCGCACACGTCGACCAAGGCGGCGATCACCGAGCTGCGGCAGCTCGCCCGAGGCATCCACGCCTCCGTCCTCGACGATCGCGGCCTCGACGCGGCACTGTCGGCCCTCGCCTCGCGCTCGCACATCCCGGTCGTGCTCGACGTGCGCCTGACCGCGCGATGCAGCAAGACGGCCGAGGCCGCCGCCTACTTCGTCATCGCCGAGTCGCTGACCAACGCCGCCAAGCACTCACGTGCGAGCGAGGTGCGAGTTCTCGTCCGCGAACGCGAGGGCGGGATGCTGTGGGCCCGCGTCGAAGACAACGGCATCGGCGGTGCGCACGTCACCCCGGGCGGGGGCATCGACGGCATCTCGCAGCGGGTGATCGGGGCGGGCGGTTCGTTCCGCCTCGACAGCCCGGCCGGCGGACCGACGACCGTAGAGGTGAGTGTGCCGTGCGCATCCTGATCTGCGAGGACTCGGTCCTGCTGCGCGAGGGACTCGTGCGACTGCTCGAGGATGCCGGTCACACCGTCGTCGCGGCCCTTCCCGACGCGGCAGAGCTGGATGAGCGGGTGGTGACGGATGCGCCGGAGCTCTGCATCCTGGACGTCCGGCTGCCGCCGACGTTCACCGATGAGGGCATCCGCGCCGCGCTGCGCCTGCGCGCGGCGCACCCCGATCTGCCGGTGCTCGTGCTCTCGCAGTACGTCGAAGAGCGCTACGCGACCGACCTGATCGCGGGGGAGGGCGGGGCCCTGGGTTACCTGTTGAAGGACCGCGTGGCCGATGTCACCGAGTTCCTCGAGACGGTGGCCCGCATCGGCGCCGGAGCCACCGTGTTCGACCCCGAGGTCGTCGCGCAGCTGCTCGGGCGTCGTCGCCGGGACGAACGGATGCGCCGGCTCACCGAACGCGAACGCTCGGTGCTCTCGCTCATCGCCGAGGGCAACTCGAACCAGGCCATCGCCCGTGCGCTGCACGTCAGCGAGGGCAGCGTCGAGAAGCACATCACGGCCGTCTTCCAGAAGCTCGATCTCGAGCAGGACGATTCCGGCAATAGGCGCGTGCTGGCCGCACTCGCCCACATCGAACACGGCACCCCCGCGCACCGCGGCGACACCAACTTTGGGGACGCCCCCCAGACAGGAGCACTCCGATGACCGACCAGCTCACACCCCCGGCCCCTCCCGCGCCGCCCGCACCCCCGACGGGGCCCGAGAACGGATCCGGCCCGGTCCCGCGGCCAGCCGCGCAATCGACCGCACAATCGGCCAAGGTGGTGGCGATCCTCACCGCGTCGCTCGGTGGGGTGATCGCCCTCGCGCTCGTGGGAAGCACCGTGATCTCGACGATCGCGTCCGCCTCGGTCCGCACCGAGACCCAGGTCGTCGACGCCGCCGGTGTCGACGAGCTCGATATCGACGTATCGGCGGGGTCGCTCCGCATCGACTACGCGGACGTCGACGCGGCCTCGCTCGACGTCACCGGCGGGTGGGGCAGCGCCCGGTGGACGCTCGAACGCGACGAGGATCAGCTCGTCGTGTCGTCGCCCGATTGGGCCTTCGGTGGAGCCTGGCTCTTCGGCGGCAACGTCCGCGCCACGCTGACGCTGCCTCGCGAACTCGAGAACAGGGCGCTCGACGCCCAATTCACCGTCTCGGCCGGTGATCTCGACGCATCGGGTCGTTACGGCGAGCTCGATGTCGAGCTCGGGGCCGGCGCGGTCAACGTCTCGGGTGCGGCGCGCACGGTGAGTGCGGACATCAGCGCCGGACGCGCAGACCTCGATCTGACCGATGTCCAGACCGCCGAGCTCACCCTCAGCGCGGGTCGACTCGACGGTCGATTCGACGGGTCGCAGCCGCGGCTCGTCGAGGTGAACGTCAGCGCGGGATCGCTGAACCTGGCCCTGCCCGAGGGCGCCTACGACCTCACGTCGAGCGTCTCGGCCGGCCAGCTCGACAACCGCCTGGACACCTCGGCCTCGGCTTCGAGTCGTATCGCGGTGGAGCTGTCGGCGGGTCAGATCATCCTGCGCAGCGCCGACTGAACTCAGCGGACGAAGCGGACTTCGGTGATCGTCTCACCCAGGAACGGCTCCTCGTGCGAGACGCCGTCGAGGGTGAATCCGTTGCGGTGATAGAACCGGTGGGCGCGGGGATTGTCGTCCGCGACCCAGAGGTACGCGCGCTCGTTCTCGGGAACGACGGCGTCGAACAGGCGCTGTCCGATGCCGGTCCCGTGCCAGGCCGCCAGTAGGTAGAGGAAGTACAGCTCGCGCGGACGCGGGGCGTCGTCGTCACGGGCGGGGCCCGCCCCGGCGAAGCCGACGATCTCGCCGTTCACGAGGGCGGCGTACTGCACGTAGTCGGGGCCCTGGTTCATCCAGTGCGTCCACAACTCGGCCATGCGGCGAGCGGACACACTTTCGAGCGCGGCCCGGCTGATCAGGTGGTCGTAGGTCTCGTGCCAGCAGGTGGCGTGGACCCGACCGAGGGCCTCGGCATCAACATCACGGACGGGGCGGACGACGACGTCGGTCTGGAGCTCTGCTTCCATGGCGAGACTCTACGTCAGCCTCTCGCGCGGGGGAAATCGGAGGTGCGCGACTCCCGCCGAGAGGCTGACCTCGCGGGCCGAACTGTCGGAAGTCCACAACGGATCCCCGATTGTGATGGGTGAAGGGGTACCGTCACGCTTCGTGAATGTGATCTGGCGCACGCTTCTCGTCATGCTCGCCGCGCGTCGTCGGTTGCGCCGCGACGGGCTCCTTCCGCCGACGACGGTCGGACGCATCCGTCTGCGAACGCTCCCCACCGATATCGATGTGCTGCGGCACATGAACAACGGCCGGTATCTGTCGCTCTTCGACCTCGGACGCTGGGACCTGCTCGTCCGCACGGGGCTCGCCGACGCGATGCGCACGCACGGCTGGTACGCGGTGGTCTCGAGCGAGACGATCACCTTCCGCAAGTCGCTCGACCTGTGGCGCCGCTTCACGCTCGAGTCGCGCCTGATCGGCCACGACGACCGCGCCATCTACCTCGAGCACCGGGCCGTCGTGGACGGTGAGATCTATGCGCGCGCGATCATCCGCGCCCGCATGCTCAAGCGGTCGGGCGGATCCTTGGGGCACGAGGAGCTGTTCGCCGCCGTCGGGCGCCCGGAGGGTCTGCCCGAGGTTCCGGACTGGGTGCACGAGTGGGCCGCGGCATCCGCTCTGCCCTCACCGCGCGCCGAGGCACCCAGCGACTGGGGATAGCGGGCGTCCGCAGATCGACGCGCCGGGCTGAGCCGGGCCGCTCCGAGGGCGCGGACGTAGGCTGAGGAAATGCCGCCTCTCGAGCCGAATCACGCGTCGCCGGGGCACGCGGACACCCGCGAAGCCGAGGCCGTCCGTCTGGCCGAGAAGTGGGTCGCGGAGTCCGCCGAGAGCACGGTCGATCCCTCCGCGCGGCGGCTGGCCGGAATTCTGGGCGACCGCAACGGCCTGCCCTTCACCGTGGGGTTCGTGGACGGCGTCATGCGCCCCGAGAGCCTCGTCGCCGCCGCATCCCATCTTCACCGCGTCGCCCCGCTCGTCCCCGAATTCCTGCCGTGGTATCTGCGCGCCGCCGTCCGCGTCGGCGGTCAGATCGCGCCCGGGCTACCGGCCCCGGTCGTACCCATCGCGCGGCGCGTGCTGCGCGAGATGGTCGGGCACCTGGTCGTCGATGCACGCCCCGCGAAGCTCGGCCCGGCGATCCAACGGTTGCGGGCCGACGGTGCCCGTCTGAACCTCAATCTGCTCGGCGAGGCCGTGCTCGGCGAGGGTGAGGCGCGACGGCGTCTCGAAGGCATCCACGAACTGATCCTCAGGCCGGACGTCGACTACGTGTCGGTGAAGGTCTCGGCGATCGTGTCGTCCGTCTCGCTGTGGGCGTTCGATGACACGGTCGACCGGGTCGTCGAGCGTCTGCTGCCCCTGTATCTGAGCGCGGTCGCGGATGGCACCTTCATCAATCTCGACATGGAGGAGTACCGCGATCTCGACCTGACGATCGCGGTGTTCACGCGGCTGCTCGAGGACCCCCGCCTGGCATCGCTCGAGGCGGGCATCGTGCTGCAGGCCTACCTGCCCGACGCGCTGCCCGCCCTACGCGAGCTGACGGCGTGGGCCCGCGTCCGTGTCGCCGCGGGAGGGGCGCGCATCAAGGTGCGGCTCGTGAAGGGCGCGAACCTCGCCATGGAGCGGGTCGACGCAGCCCTGCACGGCTGGACGCTCGCGACCTATGACAGCAAGCTCGACACCGACGCCAACTACGTGCGCTGCCTCGACGAGGCGCTTCGCCCCGAAGCGACCGCCGCCGTGCGACTGGGCGTCGCCGGGCACAACCTCTTCGACGTCGCGTACGCGTGGTTGCTCGCCGGCGAGCGCGGGGTGCGTGACGACGTCGACATCGAGATGCTGCTCGGGATGGCGCAGGCGCAGGTCAAGGCGGTCGAGCGCGAGGTCGGTCGCGTGCTGCTCTACGTTCCCGTCGTCCGGCCGGACGAGTTCGACGTCGCCATCAGCTACCTCGTCCGTCGACTGGAAGAGAGCGCGTCGAGCGAGAACTTCCTCTCGGCCGCGTTCGATCTCGATCACGACCCCGCGCTCTGGCAGCGCGAGCGGGCACGCTTCGGATCCTCGATCGCCCGGGCATCCAAGGCATCCCTCGCCGTCGGTCCGCGTCGTCGCCCGCGGGCCGACGTCTCGACCCGGCCCCCGGTCGACTCCGGTGACGTCGATCTGGACGAAACGCTCCCGGCGATCCGCCGCCCCGCACTCGGCGGGCCGAACGCCGAGCCCGATGCCGGGCTCACGCAGGTCGTGCTCGGAATCGCGGAAGGGGCCAACGCGGGCACGCTCGGCGAAACCGCTGCCCCCGCACCCTCGCCCTTCCGTTTCGGCGACGACCTCGTCGAGACCGCCGTCTACGCACCGCGCGAGAAAGGGGCGGATGTCCCGGCGCTCGGTTTCGCCAACGCCCGATTCGCGAACGCCCGGGACTCCGACCCGTCGCTGCCCGAGACCCGTTCCTGGGCGGCTGGGGTCCTGGCCCGCGTGCCCGGGTCTGAGGCGGGTATCCGCACGATCCTCGCCGCCCGGCTCGACTCCGAGACCCGGCTCGACGAACTCGTCGCCCGCACGCGCGAGGCCGGGGCGGCGTGGGGGGCGCGTCCGGCGGCGGACCGGGCCGCGGTCCTGACGAGGGCGGCATCCGTCCTCGAGGCGCGTCGCGGTGACCTGATCGAGGTCGCCGCGGCCGAGACGGGAAAGATCTTCGCCGAGGCCGACGTCGAGGTGAGCGAGGCCGTCGACTTCGCGCGCTATTACGCCGCGTCCGCGCACGAACTCGACGCCGTCAGCGGTGCGGTCTTCGTCCCCGCGCGGCTGACGCTCGTCACACCGCCGTGGAATTTCCCGCTCGCCATCCCGGCGGGCGGCGTGCTGGCGGCGCTCGCCGCGGGGTCCGCTGTGGTCTTCAAGCCCGCGCCCCAGGCGCGCCGCTGCGCCGCCGTGCTGGCGGACGCGCTGTGGGATGCCGGGGTGCCGCGCGATGTGCTCGCGCTCGCGGACATCGACGAGGGCGGCCTCGGTCGCCAGCTCGTGGCGCACGACGGCGTGGATCGTGTCATTCTGACCGGCTCGTGGGAGACGGCCGCGCTGTTCCGCTCGTGGCGCCCCGACCTGCCGCTGCTGGCCGAGACGAGCGGCAAGAACGCGATGATCATCACGCCGACGGCGGATCTCGACCTGGCGGCGCGCGACCTCGTCCGCAGCGCTTTCGGGCATGCGGGCCAGAAGTGCTCGGCGGCGAGCCTGGCGATCCTCGTCGGGCCGGTCGCGCGGTCCCGGCGCTTCGCCCGGCAGCTCGTCGACGCGACCGCCTCACTCCGCATCGGGATGCCAGAGGACCCGCGGTCCGACGTCGGCCCCCTCATCGAGCCGCCGACGGGCAAGCTCGCGTGGGCGCTGACGACGCTCGACGACGGCGAGCGCTGGCTCGTGCAGCCCCGGCCCCTCGATGACGAGCGACGCCTGTGGACCCCCGGCATCCGTACCGGCGTGGAAGACGGGTCACGCTTCCACCGCGAGGAGTTCTTCGGACCGGTGCTCGGGATCATGCGCGCACGGTCGATCGAGGACGCGATCGAGCTGCAGAACGCCGTCGACTACGGACTGACCGCGGGGCTCTACACGCAGGACCCCGCGGACCTGGAGCGTTGGCTCGAGAGCGTCGAGGCGGGCAATCTGTACGTCAACCGTGGGATCACGGGAGCGATCGTGCGGCGTCAGCCTTTCGGCGGGTGGAAGCGGTCCTCCGTGGGTGCTGGCACGAAGGCGGGTGGGCCGAACTACCTCATCGGGCTCGGGTCGTGGCGTCCCTCGGCGGGTGGGGCGCGCTCGGCGTCGCTGCACCTGCGGGGACTCGACTCGCGGCTGACCGCGATCATCGAGGCCGCACAGGCCACGCTCGACTACGAGGCCTTCGAATGGCTGCGACGGGCGGCGCTGTCCGACGCGATCTCGTGGGACCGGGAGTTCGGTCAGGTCCGCGACGTCTCGCGGCTGGGTGTCGAGCGCAATCTCTTCCGCTACCGGCCCGTGCCCGTGGCCGTGCGCGCGACGGGCGATGCCGACTGGCGCGCCGTGTTGCGGGTGATCCTCGCGGGTGTCCGCGCCCGTTCGCGCTTCTCGCTGAGCGCCCCGGTTGCCCTGCCGCCGGCCGTGCGGCGCGTTCTCTCGGAACTGAACGTGGACGTGCGTGTCGAGACCGACGCGCAGTGGATCGAGCGGATGGCTGTCCGCCCCGTCGGCGGGTCCGCCCGGTCGGCCGCCACGGCGGACGATGCGCCCCCCGCGCCCGAAACGCGGGCCCGCCTGATCGGATCACCGGCCGCCGTCGTGTCGCTGCGCACAGCGCTCGCCGAAGCCACCGGCGGCAATCCCGACCTCGCCGTGTACACGGATGAGGTGACGACGGCGGCTCGCATCGAGCTGCTGCCGTTCCTGCACGAACAGTCGATCTCGATCACGGCGCACCGGTTCGGTACGCCGGACCCGTGGAGCGAAGCCGTCATCTAGCATCAGCGGCGGAAGCGGACGAACGGTCGGATGCTTCGGACGCCTGGTCGGGCGCCGGCCCTCGGACTCTGCGAGGCTCGAACCGTGACATCGACCCCATCCGTCCCCACCGCTTCCGTTCCCACCGCATCGCCCTCGACCGGATCGAACCCGAACGTCGCGCCCGGGCGCTTCCGCGTGCGCTACGGCGCTCTCGTCGTTGCGATGATGCTCAGCTTCGTCCTCGTGACGGCCGAGTTCCTGCCGAACGGCCTGCTCACCGACATCGCGGCCGGGCTGGGGGTCACGCCGGGTCAGGCGGGACAGATGGTGACGGTGACGGCGCTCGTGGGCCTCTTCGTCGCGCCGACGATCGGTCTGATCTTCCCGCGCCTCGACCGGCGGAACCTGCTGGTCTGGCTGGCGCTCTCGGCCGCTCTGTCCAACGCGATCGTCGCCATCGCGCCCAACCTGCTGCTCGTGCTGGCGGCGCGGTTCCTGCTCGGGGCCGCGATCAGCGGATTCTGGGCCATGTCGATTGCGGTCGCCGCACGTCTCGCCGGCCCCGACAACGTCGGCCGCGGTGTCATGTTCACATCGGCCGGGGTCTCGCTCGCGACAGTAGCCGGGGTGCCGATCGGCGTGCTGATCGGCGAGGCCTTCGACTGGCGGGTCACGTTCGCCGTCTGCGCGGCCGTGACGGGTCTGCTCGCGATCGTGCTGGCGCTGGTGGTGCCGTCGATCCCCGCCGCGACGTCGGCCAGCATCGCGCAGCTGATCGACACGATTCTCCGTCCCGGCGTGGCACTCGGCTTGGCGGGTCACCTTCTGGTCGTCCTGGGGCACTTCATCGCGTACTCGTACGTCCGCCTGGCGCTCGAGCGGATGCCGGATGCCGATGCCACCACGATCGTCGTCCTGCTGGGACTCTTCGGCCTGGGCGGGCTGGTCGGCAACGTGATCGTCGGGATGATCGTCGACCGCACGTACGCGGTGCTGTGCGTCGGCGTGCCCGCCGTGATCGCCCTGATGCTCGCCGGGATGATCGGTCTGTCCGGCTCGATCGTCGCGATCGGCGTCGTCTCCTTCGTCTGGGGCGGCCTGTTCGCGTCCTGGCTCATCATCGTCAACACCTGGGTCGGACACCGGATGCCCGATCGGCTGGAGCCGGGCGGTGGGCTCGTCGTCGTCGGCTTCCAGCTCGCGATCGCCGTCGCCGCGGGCGTCGGCGGCCTGCTGGTCGACGCGAGCGACGTCGTCGCGGTGTACGGCGTGGGGATCGTGGCGCTGCTGGTCGGCGCGGTCCTCTTCGGGCTCGCGAACCGCGTCCCGCGGGCCTCCCGCTCGGTGAACGCTCCCTCCGCGCGCTGAGCGAAACCACGCCCCCGACGAATGGGTGCGCTCTCCCGGGGTCGTCGTTGCGGCCGGACGTTCGCTCAACGACCGAGCGGTGCTGCGATCGTGCCCCGCTGCATCGCGACCCACGTCGAGGGGGTGACGCCGATGTGCTCGCGGAAGCGCCGGCTGAACCCCTCGGTCGAGGCGTATCCGAGTCCGGCGCCGACCTCGGCGACGGATGCCCCCGCGCCCAACATCCGCATGGCGAGGGCCATGCGGGTCTGCGTCACGAACCGGGCCGGAGAGACCCCGTAGTGCTCGCGGAACGCCGCCGCGAATGCCGAGCGTGACATCGCGCCGACGCGCGCGAGAGTGTCGACCGTCCAGGCGCGCCCCGGGTCCGCATCGACGGCGGCGACGACCCGGTCGAGGTGCGGATCACGGTCCGCGGTCGGCCAGCCCCGGGGTGCGCACCCGAGTTCGAACCACACGCGGATGACCTCGAGCAGGAGCATCCGATGCATGAGGAGGCAGATGACCGGATTGCCCGGGCGCGCGACGCCGCTCGGCTCGCCCAGGTGCTGCGCCAGTTCGCCCGCTGCCGGGCCGCGCTCGCGGAAGCCGACCACGGCGAGCATCGAGGGCAGGGCCGCGGCGTGGCGCAGGGATGTCTCGGCCAGTCGCAGGTGCGAGACCACCACGTGGGCGTCGTCGAGGGATTCGAGGTGCAGCACGTCGTCACCGCAGGTGAGGAGCGCGTCGCCGGCGCTCAGGATCTCGTCTGCCCGATGGGTGATGCTCGGGCGCGTGACACAGGCGGTCGCGACCGCGCGCTGCGAGAAGCGCACGGTGCCCTCCAGCACGACGATCAGGGTCATGCCGTCCGTCGCGGTGTGGTGCGCTCCACGTTCCAGCCTCAGGCGGACGGATTCGGCCTCGGTCACCTCGAGCCCGGAGAGCACCTGCGCGAGGCCCTCGGGCTCATTCGACAGATGCGCCGCGGCCTCGTTCGTCCGATGCATCGACACGAGAGCGAGAACCGTCGTGCGGCCGTGGACATTCCCGCGTCCGAGCTCTGCGCCGAATCCGCTCATCCCTGCGCCCGCGACGCTGAGCCTTCGGATAGATAAGGAAATTATCTTTCTAGACCTCGCCCCGTTCACGCATCACGATGTGTGTGGGGGGATGAGGACGCCGTCCGGATTCGGGCTCGACGGCGGGTCTCTCTCGTTGAGTGATCAGCGCACCCCGGCCGCCCGCAATCTGAGCCGGGCGGCCGGGGTGCGCGGTCCTCGGGCGATCGTGGCCTTCGCGGACGCGAGCTTTCGGCCGGGCGAACGGCTATTCGTCCACGGGAACGGTGAAGCCCTCGATCATGCCGAGGATGCTGAGGCCGAACAGCGTCCACTGCCCGCTCGGAACCTCTGCGCCCTCGGGGACCTCGTACATCGGGTGATTCAGACCCTCCGCGGCGCGAATCGCGAAGCCCTCACCGAGCGCCGCCATCGCCTCGGTGAAGTCCACGATCGTCAGCGGCTCACGCATCCGGCGCCCGTAATGCCGCATCAGGGCTCCGTAGAGACCGGCGAATGCGTCGATCGAATCGCGATGACGCACCGCGCTCGCCGCGCGCAGCTCGGGCCACGCACCCGCGGCCGTTCGCAACGCGAGCGCGGTGATGAAGGCGTGCGAGTCACGGGACTCGGGTTCGAGATGGAACTTCGACGAGTAGGTGACCTGGTCGAGCGCCGCCGCACGGACGACCTCTACGAGCGGTCCGTTCGCGGCGAGGATGTCGCGGATCGCGATGTTCGCGCTCGTGACGGGCGGGGCGAAGCGCACGCCGACCATCGCCACCGCGAGGTCGCGATGGAAGTCGTCCTGGTCTGTCCAGATCCGGTAGGCCGCGCCGGTCGTCAGGCCGACGATGCGCAGCACCTCCTGCAGGCGGACGTGCTGCACGCCCGCGGTGACCCCGCGCTCGAGCAGCAGCTGGATGGCGGCCTCGAGGATGAGGCTGCGGGTTTCGTCAGCGGTACGGCGCGTCATGCCCCTACCCTGGCAGGACTCCGCCGCGATAGGCTCCGACTTCTGGATATGTAAACAAAACTTGACACGGCCGTCGGGTCTCGTTAGCGTGGCCAATGTCAATAATTCCTGACATTGGAGTGGATCGTGGTCTACGAAGAACGCAACACCTGGGTCGGGCTCATCGTCAGCGTGGTGGGGCTGACGGTCTATGTGCTGCTCGTGTTGCAGCAGGCGGGGGAGGGGCCACTGACCGATGTCGTGTGGTGGCCGATCATGCTGTGGACGATCCTCGGCAGCATCGTCGCATCGATCGTGATCAGCATCCTCTGGGGGATCCTCGCCGGAGTGCGTGATCGTGACGGCGTCGGGAAGTCCGATCAGCGCGACCGGGACATCGCTCACATGGGCGGCCGGGTCGGCCAGGCGTTCCTGGTGATCGCGGGACTCGGCGTGATCGTGCTGTGCGCCCTCGAGGCGGACTGGTTCTGGATCGCGAACACGATGTTCTTCGGTTTCGCCCTCTCGGCGTTCGTCGGCGGGTTGGCGAGCGTCATCGCCTACCGGCGGGGACTTGCCTGATGGTCAAGCCCACGCGCGTGACCAACTCCATCCGCGCCATCCGCGAGGGGGCCGGGCTCACGCAGGCCGAGCTCGCGGCGCGGATCGGGGTGACGCGACAGACCCTGATCGCCATCGAACAGGGCAAGTATTCGCCGAGTCTCGAGCTCGCGTTCCAGATCGCACGCGTCTTCGGGGTCGGCCTCGACGACGTCTTCCAGTACCCGGCCGATCACGCGGTGAAGGAGCAATCATGACGGATGCAGTGGACACCTCTTCCATGGCCGCCTGGTGGCAGTCCGCGTACGGCGGTCCCGAGGTCGTGAAGCGCGAGCGGACGCCTGTGCCCGAGCCGGGCGCGGGCGAGGTGCTGCTGCGGGTGCGGGCAACGGCGCTGCATGCCGGTGACGTGCACGTCATGCGCGGGGAACCCGTGTTGGTGCGGGCGTTCTTCGGGCTCCGTCGGCCGCGGATCGCGACACGGGGCATGGATGTCGCCGGAACTGTCGTCGGCCTCGGGCCCGGGGTGGCGGGGCTCGCGGTGGGCGACGAGGTCGTCGGCGAGATACCCGGCGGTGGGCTGGCCGAGTACGTGATCGCACCGGCCGCGCGGGTTGTGGCACGGCCGGAGTCGATCGATGCGGTGACCGCGGCCGCCGTGCCCGTCTCTGCGGGTACGGCGTGGCAGGCTCTCGATCTTGCGGGCGATCGGGCGGGTTCGGGCCGCCGGGTGCTCGTCATCGGCGCGAGCGGCGGGGTCGGTACCTACACGGTTCAGCTCGCCGCCCTCCGCGGTGCCGAGGTCTGGGCGATCTGCGGTGCCCGCAACGAGCGGCTGGTCGCCGACCTCGGCGCGATACGCACGTTCGACTACGCGCGCGTGGACGCCGGAGCATCGCCGCCAGAATTGCCCGCGGCATCCTTCGACGCCGTCATCGACATCGTCGGCGCGGCACCGTTACGTGCGCTCCGCCGACTGGTGGCGCCCGGGGGGTGCGTCGTGATGGTGTCGGGCGAGGGCGGGCGAATCCTCGGCCCGATCGGGAGGATGCTGCGCGCCGGGCTGCTCTCGCTGGGTCGCGGCCCCCGACTCCAGCCGCTCGCGGCGACGGCGAAGCCCGCGATCACCCGGCAGCTGCTCGCGCTCGTGGGGGAGGGCCGGTTGCACCCCGTGATCGAGCGGACGTATCCCCTGTCCGACGCGGGAGCGGCGCTCGCGCACGTCGACGCGCGCCACACGGTCGGCAAGGTCGTCGTCACGGTGCCCTGAGCTGCCGTCCCCGCTCGCGAGAGGACGCCAACATGCCGTGAAGCCTCGCGCCCGCGCGGCATGTTGCGTCGTCTCGGCGGGATGTTGCGGTGTGCCGGGCTGTCGCGCTGGTGGGGTGGTGATCGCGCTCCACCGCCCGGGGTGAGAGAATGCCCGTGGCGTGTTCGAGTCGACCTTTCCTCGCAGTTCCCCCGGGAGCCCGAGTCGAAGGGCCGCCGAACCTCAGGACAGCGTCCGCCGCACCTCTACCCCAGGAGCAGAGATGTCGACGCACCCCGTTTCTCCCGCAACAGTCCCCGCAGACGAGCCCACGACCCAGACACCGGATGCAGGCCGCACCGCGCAGCACCGCCGGTACCTGATGTGCCGGCCGGATCACTTCACGGTCAGCTACAGCATCAACCCCTGGATGCGGCCGGAGCGGCCCACCAACACCGAGACGGCCCTGCGGCAGTGGCAGACCCTTTATGACACGTACATCTCGCTCGGGCACGAGGTCGAGCTGATCGATCCCGTTCCGGGCCTGCCCGACATGGTCTACACGGCCAACGGCGGATTCCTGATCGACGGCATCGCGTACGGCCCGAAGTTCCGGTTCGCCGAGCGTGCGCCCGAGGGAGCGCACTTCGACGCCTGGTTCGCCGCCCACGGGTTCGCACTCGTCGAGGCCGTCGAGGTCAACGAGGGCGAGGGCGACTTCCTCCTCGTCGGCGATACGATCCTCGCAGGCACCGGCTTCCGCTCGACCGGCGACAGCCACCGCGAGGTCGGCGAGGTCTTCGGACGCGAGGTCGTGAGCCTGACGCTCACGGACCCGCGGTTCTACCACCTCGACACCGCGATCGCCGTGCTCGATCCCGTGCAGGGAGCCGAGCGGGGAGGACCCGATCACGCGAACATCGCCTACCTGCCGCAGGCGTTCGATGCCGCGAGCCAGGCGATCCTCGCCGAGCGCTACCCCGACGCGATCCGCGTCTCGGAGGCCGACGGAGACGTCTTCGGGCTGAACTCGGCCAGCGACGGCCTGAACGTGCTGATCTCGCCGCGGGCCACCGGCTTCGAGGCCCAGCTGCGCGAGCGGGGCTACAACCCGATGCTGATCGACCTGTCCGAACTGCTGCTGGGCGGCGGCGGTATCAAGTGCTGCACGCTGGAACTGCGCGGCGCGGACGAGCAGAGGGGACGACGGTCATGACGAATCTCGACACCGCGAGCATCCGGGTGGTGACGCTCGAAGACGAACACCTCGCCCACAACTACCACCCGCTGCCGGTCGTGATCGCGCGGGGCGAGGGCGCGTGGGTGACGGATGTCGAGGGCAAGCGTTACCTCGACCTGCTGTCGGCCTACTCGGCGCTCAACTTCGGCCACGGGCATCCGGCGATCCTCGAGGCCGCGCGCGAGCAGCTCGGGCGCCTGACGCTGACGAGCCGGGCGTACCACAACGACCGGCTCGGGCCCTTCGCCGCCGCCCTCGCCGATCTCGCCGGCAAGGACATGGTCTTGCCGATGAACACGGGCGCCGAGGCCGTCGAGACGGGCATCAAGGTCGCGCGGGCGTGGGGGTATCGCGTCAAGGGCATCGCCCCGGATGCCGCGACCATCATCGTCGCCGACGGCAACTTCCACGGCCGCACGACGACGATCGTCGGCTTCAGCGACGATCCGCAGGCGCGCAGCGACTTCGGGCCGTTCGCGCCGGGCTTCGTGAGCGTCCCCTTCGGGGACGCCGCCGCGATCGAGGCCGCGATCGACGAGAACACCGCGGCCGTGCTGATCGAGCCGATCCAGGGCGAGGCGGGCGTCATCGTCCCGCCCGAGGGATACCTCCGCGCGGTGCGCGAGATCACCGAGCGCCACGGGGTCCTGATGATCGCGGACGAGATCCAGTCGGGTCTGGGCCGCGTCGGCACGACCTTCGCCTGCGATCGCGAGGGTGTCGTGCCCGACGCGTATCTGCTCGGCAAGGCGCTCGGCGGAGGCGTCCTGCCCCTCTCGGCGGTTGTGGCGAACGCCGACGTGCTGGGCGTCATCCGGCCCGGTGAGCACGGATCGACGTTCGGCGGCAACCCGCTCGCCGCCGCCGTGGGCCTGCGGGTGGTCGAGATGCTCGAATCGGGCGAGTTCCAGGAGCGCGCCCTGGCGCTCGGTGAGCACCTCGGAGCGCGGCTCGAAGACCTGGTCGGCTCGGGCGTCACGGCGATCCGCCGGGCGGGGCTGTGGGCCGGCGTCGACATCGATCCGGCCGTCGGCACGGGGCGCGACATCGCCGAGCGTCTGCTCGCGCGCGGCGTGCTCGTGAAGGACACGCACGGGCAGACGATCCGGATGGCCCCGCCGCTCGTGGTGCGCGCGACCGAGCTCGACTGGGCGGTCGAGCAGCTGCGGGTCGTGCTCGCCGACTGACGCCTTCCGGTTCATGCTCGACATCGAGTGCGCCGCTTACTCGCGAGCCCGCCGGTGACCTACCGCGTGGAACGGGCTATCTCGGTGACAACCGGCGCACTCGGCGGGTCGCGCAGCCTCGACGAGTGAGACTCAGCTGACGCGGATGCTCAGCTCATCCCAGCCCGTCGCCCCATCGGGCACGACGCCCTGCACGTCGCTCGTCTGCGTCTCGCCATCGACGTTCGTCGCGCGGCAGCGGATCGTGTGCTCGCCGGATGTCGCGGCCCACGTCAGGCTCCACTGCACCCACGTGTCGTCCGAGATCGCGGTGGCGAGCGTCGCGTCCTGCCAGTCGCCGCCGTCGATCTGGACCTCGACACCCGAGACCCCGACGTGCTGCTGCCAGGCGACCCCGGCGATCACGGTGTCACCCGCCGCGAGCACCGAGCCGGTGCGGGGGACGTCGATGCGCGACTGCAGCTTGACCGGGCCCCGTTCGGACCATCCGCGGTCGGTCCAGTAGGCGGTCGCGTCCGCGAAGGTGGTGACCTCCATCTCGACGACCCACTTCGTCGCCGACACGTAGCCATACAGGCCCGGAACCACCATGCGCACCGGGAAGCCGTGCTCGGCGGGCAGCGGCTGCCCGTTCATCCCGACCGCGAGGATGGCGTTGCGATCGTCGGTCAGCGCCTCGATCGGGCTGCTGGCCGTGAATCCGTCGACCGACCGCGACAGCACCATGTCTGCACCCGCTTTCGGGCGCGCGCGTTCGAGCAGTTGGCGGATCGGATAGCCGAGCCACAGAGCATTGCCGATCAGATCGCCGCCCACCTCGTTCGAGACGCAGGTCAGGGTCGTCACGCTCTCTTCCAGGGGCAGCGCGAGCAACTCATCCCAGCCGATCGTGACCTCTTGCTCCACCATGCCGTGGATGCGCAGCGACCACTCCGCGGGGTCGACCTGCGGCACGATCAGGGCCGTATCGATGCGATAGAACCGGTCGTTCGGGGTGATGACGGGCGTCAGCCCCTCGATGTTCAGCTCGGCACCGGCCGGGACCGGTGCGGCCGTCGTCGAGGGGGTCGGCAGGCGGATGGCGTCACGGACGGCCGTCGCGGCCCGACTCCCGGCACGCGCCGCGCTCGAGCCGAGGGCGGCGAGTGCGCCGATGGCCGCCGCGCCACCGCTCCAGATGAGGAACGAGCGGCGATCCGGCTCAGACGTGCGCGTCGGCGCCTGGCGAGTCGTCGCGTCATCCGCCGCATCCGTCGCGCTGGCGGTCGAGCGCGCGGGCAGGCGCCGGATGAGCATGCCGAGCGCGATGGCCGCGGCCGCGGCCGAGACCACCGAGGGGACCCACGACGCTCCGGTGGCGTTTGCCCGCGTCATCGCGGCCACCGCCCCGAACGCCCCGAGCGCGAGGACGATCACGCGACCCCACGGTGGTCGTCGTGCCTCGAGCAGTCCGGCCGCCGCGGCGATGAGGGCGAGGACGATCGCGATCCCGGTCAGAAGGGCGATCTTGTCGAGCGTGCCGAACAGCGCGATCGCGAGGTCCTTGGCCCACGGCGGGGCGAGGTCGATCATGAGCGAGCCGATGCTCGCGGTCGGGCTCGCCGTGGGCGAGAAGATCGCCGCCGCCAACTCGCCAAGTCCGGCGCCGAACGCGACCGCCGCGACGCCCGCCCATCCTGCCGATACGCGGCCCGGCGCGCGGTCGCTGTGCGTCATGGTGAGAGCTTACGTGCGGTTTCGCGGGGCTGGGCGGTGCGTTTGCCGTGAGCCTCGAGCCAGCGCGGGGCCGCGCCGCGACCGAAACATCTCGGCAACACGGCCGGGGCTAGGCTCGGGGCATGGGAGACCTTTTCGACGGCTACGGCTCGACTCTTGCGCCGCGGAAGACAGCCGAGGGCCTTCCCGCCTATGACGAGATGTTCGGCGGACCGGAGCATCCGGGTGCCCTCGCCGAGTCTCGCCAGGCGTATCGCGAGCTCTATCAGGCGCTCGCGCGGATGACCCAGGAAGAGCTGCGCGGACGCACCGATTCGCTCGCGAGCTCGTACCTTGCACAGGGGGTGACGTTCGACTTCGCGGGTGAGGAGCGCCCGTTCCCCCTCGATGCGGTTCCGCGCATCATCGACTTCGACGAGTGGTCGCATGTCGAGGCCGGCATCAAGCAGCGCGTTCGCGCCCTCGAGGCGTTCCTGGACGACGCGTATGGACGGCAGAACTGCGTGCGCGACGGGGTGATCCCCGCGCAGCTCATCGCGTCGTCACAGTACTTCTATCGGCAGGCCCACGACATCCATGCCGCCAACGGCGTACGCATCCAGGTTTCGGGAATCGATCTGATCCGCGACGAGCACGGCCAGATGCGCGTGCTCGAAGACAACGTTCGCGTGCCGAGCGGCGTCAGCTACGTCATCTCGAACCGTCGGGTCATGGCGCAGACGCTTCCGGAACTCTTCGTCTCGATGCGGGTTCGCCCCGTCGGTGACTATCCGAACAAGCTGCTCGCCGCACTGCGTGCTTCCGCCCCGCCCGGGATCGACGAGCCGAACGTCGTCGTCCTCACGCCCGGCGTCTACAACTCGGCGTACTTCGAGCACACGCTGCTCGCCCGCCTGATGGGTGTCGAGCTCGTCGAGGGTCGCGACCTGCTGTGCGCCGGCGGCAAGGTCTTCATGCGCACGACCCGCGGTCCCCGCCGGGTCGACGTCATCTACCGCCGCGTCGACGACGACTTCCTCGACCCCCTGCAGTTCCGGGCCGACTCGATGCTGGGCGCCCCCGGGCTGATGCTCGCGGCGCGCCTGGGCAACGTCACGATCGCGAACGCGGTCGGCAACGGCGTCGCCGACGACAAGCTGCTCTATACGTACACGCCGGACCTGATCCGCTACTACCTCTCGGAAGAGCCGATCCTGCCGATCGTCGACACCTGGCGGCTGGAAGACCCGGGTGCCCTCGAAGAGGTCCTCGATCGTCTGCCCGAGCTCGTCGTGAAGCCGGTCGACGGCTCCGGCGGCAAGGGGCTGGTCGTGGGTCCGGATGCCTCGCGCGCAGAACTCGATCAGCTGCGCAAACGCCTGATCGCCGACCCGCGCGGCTGGATCGCGCAGCCGGTCATGATGCTCTCGACCATCCCCACTCTCGTGGAGGACGGGATGCGACCGCGTCACGCCGACCTGCGCCCCTTCGCCGTCAACGACGGCGACGACATCTGGGTGCTGCCGGGAGGGCTCACGCGGGTCGCCCTGCCGGAGGGTCAACTCGTGGTCAACTCCAGCCAGGGCGGCGGCTCGAAGGACACCTGGATCGTCGGCGGTTCCGCCCCGACGCACGTCGAGTACGGGCAGGGGCACGGCATGGCCGGGCTCGTGGCCGACCAGGCGGCGACCGTCACCGAGTCGATCTCGATCATCTACGCCGAGGACGGCGACGAGGAGCAGTCCGAGGTGACCCATTCGCCGCAGGACCGTCCGCGCAGCCGCGTCGAACAGCAGGAGCAGCAACAACAGGGCGAGGACGGTGCCTCATGCTGAGCCGCATCGCGGAAAGTCTGTTCTGGATCGGCCGTTACATCGAGCGCAGCGACGGCACCGCCCGCATCCTCGACGTGCACCTGCAGCTTCTGCTCGAAGACCCGTGGATCGACGAAGAGACGGCCTGCCGCGCCATGCTCACGGTCATGGGTTCGACGGCGCCGGCAGCCGCCGAGAGCGTCCGCCGCGAAGACGTGCTTTCGCGGCTTGCGGTCGATCGGATGAACCCCGCGAGCATCGCCTATTCGCTCACCGCGGCTCGGGAGAATGCCCGTCGTGCCCGCGAGATCGTCTCGACCGAGCTCTGGGAGGTCCTGAACACCACGAGCGCCCGGATGCCTCGCCGCCTGCAGACCGACAAGGTGCACGAGTTCTTCCAGTGGGTGCGCGAGCGTGCGGCCCTCGCGACAGGCATCGTCGATTCTTCGACGAGCCGAGACGAGTCGTGGCAGTTCTTCACCCTCGGGCGAAGCATCGAGCGCGCCGACATGACGGCACGTCTGCTCGCGACGCGGTCGCTGACCGAGGCATCCGGTCCGTCGTGGACGACGATCCTGCGATCGTGCGGCGCCTACGAGGCGTATCTGCGGACGTACCGCGGCATGCCGAGTGCGAAGAACGCCGCCGAATTCCTTCTGCTCGACCGCCTGTTCCCGCGATCGATCATTTACTCCATCCAGCGTGCCGAGGATTGCATGAGCGCCATCGACCCCCGCGAAGACCGCGTCGGTCACTCCAACAGTGTGCTGCGCGCACTGGGACAGATCCGCAACGACCTCGAATACCGCCCGATCGGCGAGATCCTCGGGGAGCTGCCCCGGCACATGGATCGCGTCCAACGCGTCACGCGCGAAGCCTCCGAGGCGATCCGCGCCCGGTTCTTCCCGACGCAGGCCGAGCCGAGCTGGATCGGGGAGATCTCGTGAAGCGCCTCAGGATCGAGCACGCCACGGGTTTCTCGTATCCGGGGGACGTCTCGGCGTCGTACAACGAGGCACGGATGCTTCCCGGGACGACCGACAGCCAGTTCGTGCTGAGCTCGTCGCTCGACATCGAGCCCTCGACATCCGTCAACACCTACGTCGACTACTTCGGCACGCGCGTCAGCGCTTTCGATGTGCTCTCGCCCCACGCGAACCTGCAGATCACGGCCCGCAGTCTGGTGGAGGTGCGACCGCGGCCCATCGAGCACAGCGGCATCACCTGGGAGCGGCTCGCGGTGGAGGCGGCGCGGTCGATCGAGACGGTCGAGCAGCTAACGCAGACGAATCGCACGATGCCACACCCGGATGTCGCCGAGATCGCGCAGACGATCGCGTCGCGGCACGACGATCCGGGGCGTGCGGCCCACGACATCGTCGTCGCGATCGGCGACGCCGTCGAATACATGTCCGGGGTCACCGGCGTGCACTCCACGGCCGTCGAAGCCTGGGAGGCCCGCAAGGGCGTGTGTCAGGACATGGCGCACATCGCGCTCGGCGCGCTGCGTTCGGTCGGCATCCCCGCCCGCTACGTCTCGGGTTATCTGCACCCCAAGCCCAACGCCGAGGTCGGTGTGGCCGTGACCGGCGAGTCGCACGCCTGGGTCGAATGGTTCGCGGGGGAGTGGCAGGGATTCGACCCGACGAACAACATCGAGATCGGTGACCGTCACGTGCTGGTGGGACGGGGGCGCGACTACAACGACGTGCCGCCGTTGCGCGGTGTGTACGCCGGCCCGTTCAAGAGTCAGCTGTTCGTTCGCGTGACGATCACCCGCGAGGCCTGAGTCTCCGACTCAGTGGTCGCGGAGCGCGCGAATCAGCTCGTTCTTTCTCTTGCTCGAGTACCCGGACAGGCCGAGCTCTTTCGCGCGCTTCTTCAGCTGGGGCACCGTCCAGTCGTCGTAGCTTCCTGCCTGGCCGCCCTTGCCGCCGACGTTCGACCGGCCCGCTTTCGTGCCGCCAGCGGCGTTGGAGATGCGTGCGGCTTTCTCTTTCGAGGCGCCGTCCTCACGGAGCGCCTCGTACATCTCGGGATCCTTCAGCCGGGAGTCCTTATCGCGCGGCATGACCATCTCCTTTACGTGTCGCGGATTCTCGTAAGACGATCACGAAATCACGTCGCCCAGGCGCGGTGAAGGCACTTGACAAGGCCCGATCGACACGTCGGGTGCGAATCGATGGTGATGCGGAATGCGTCAGGCCTGAATCGGGTTCGCCGCCGTCACGACCGAGATGGGCCGTGTCTGGTCCATCTCGAGGCCGAAGCGGCGCGTGCGATGGCGGTGCAGCCGACCGGAGGCGAGGAGCCAGATCACGCCGATGACGAAGGCGGCGAGCCCCGCGGCGGAGCCGACCAGGATCGCCGAGCGTGGACCGAATTCGGCAGCGACCAACCCGACGATGGGGGCGCCGATCGGGGTACCGCCCATGATCACCGCGAGATAGAGGGCCATGACCCGTCCGCGCAGGCTCGGGTCGGTCGTCGTCTGCACGTAGCCGTTGGCGGTCGTCAGCATCGTGACGATCGACACCCCGACGAGGACCTGCGTCGCCGCGTACGTCCAATACGTCGGCATCAGAACGGATGTCGCGGATGCCAGGGCGAATCCCAGCGTCGCCAGCACGACGACCCTCAGCCGGGCGCGATCGCGCCGCGCAGCCAGCAGAGCGCCCACGACCGATCCGATCGCCAGGATCGACGAGAGCAGCCCGAAACCGTCCGCTCCCTGCCTGAACTCGAGCGCCATCGTCGATGCGAAGATCGGGAAGTTCATGCCGAAGGCGCCGACGAGTAAGACCATGACGAACACGATGACGAGATCCGGACGTTTGCGCACGTAGCGGAATCCGTCGGCAAGCCGCGTTCCCGCGTGCGAGACGGCGCGCGGGACGAGCTCGCTCGGACGGATCAGCAGAAGGGCCATCACGGTCGCGAGGAACGTTCCGGCATTGACGAGGAAGACCCATCCCGTGCCGATCGCGACGATCATGACGCCGGCCACAGCGGGGCCGATCAGGCGGGCGCCGTTGAACGATGCCGCATTCAGGGCGACGGCGTTGGATGCGTTCTCGCGCGAGACGAGATCGGTCACGAACGTCTGCCTGGCCGGATTGTCGAAGGCCATGACGACGCCGAGCGCGAGGGCGAAGGCGTACATCAGCGGCAGTGTCATCGCGCCGACGAGCAGCAGCACGCCGAGCGCGATCGCCAGCATGAGCAGGATGCTCTGGGTGAGCATCAGCAGATGCCTGCGCTCGAAGCGGTCGGCGACCCAGCCCGTCACGCTCACCAGCAGCAGCGGCGGGCCGAACTGCAGCGCCATCGTGATGCCGACAGCGGCGGCATCGTTGTCGGTCAGCTGCGTCAGAACGACCCAGTTCTGGGCCGTGGACTGCATCCAGGCGCCCACGTTCGACACCATCGCGCCGATGAACCAGACCCGGTAGTTGAATACCGAGAAGGAGCGAAACATGGCGCTCATCGGTCGGCGATCCGTGCCAGCAGCCCGGCGGCTTGGGCGAGAGTCACCCGCTCGGCGGGGGTGAATTCCGACAGAGCAGCCTCGAGCCAAGCGTCGCGCAGGCGCGCGGTCTCGGTGACGACGTCGCGCCCCGCATCGCTCAGGGCGATGTTCACCTTGCGCCGATCCGTGTCGTCGGGTGTGCGGGTGATGTATCCCCACTCCTCCAGGCAGTTGACCGTGCGATTCATGGAGGGCGCCGAGACGCGCTCGCGCTCGGCGAGTTCGCTCAGGGTGTGCGGGCCCTTGAGCCGGAGCCAGCCGAGTACGGCGATCTGCCCGTCGCTCATCGTGTCGACGGCGCGTTCGGCGCGGAGGCGACGCGAGAACCGTAGGACGGCCATCCGCAGGTTCGACGCCTGTTCGTCGAGACCGGGCGTGGCGGCGGATGCGGCGGCGGATGCGGCGACATCGGTTCCGGTAGACACGATCGTTAGTCTAGCTCATTACCTTTGCTAACGAAATGGGCCACGGATGCGTCCCACGCTTCAGCCTGTCGCGACAGCGTCCCCCTCGGCCCGGTCGAGCTCTTCGGGCTTGCGGCCGGAGCCGAGGGCCAGAGTCGCGACCAGACCCACGGCGAGGAATCCCGCCGCCGTGAAGGCCGCCAGGCGTGTGCCATCCGAGAACGCCTCACGCGCAGCGTCCTGATACGGCGCCGTCTCGGGGTTCTGGCCCAGTCCGGCGATCGCACCACCCGCCGAGTCGACGACGGCACTCACCAGCTGATCGCGTGCGGCGGCGGGCACTCCGGCGTCATCGAGCTTGGCGCCCAAGATCCCTGCCGTGCTCGTGAAGAGCACCGTTCCGAGGATCGCGATTCCGAGCGCCGAACCGACCTGCCGCGCCGTGGACTGCGTGCCCGAACCCTGCCCGGACAGGGCCACGGGTACGTCCTGCAGGATGACGCCGGTCAGCTGCGCCGTCGCCAATCCCACCCCGAAGCCGTAGACGAACAGAGCGGGGAGCAACCATCCCCACGCGGCATCGGGGGCGATGATCACGGCCGCCCAGGCAACACCGATGAGCTCGGCGAGGATGCCGACCCGCACGACGACGACCGGGCGGATGCGCCCCGAGGTCGACGCCGCGACCCCGCTGGCGACGAACGACCCGACCGCGAGCGCGAGCAGCACGAGCCCCGTCTGGAGCGCGTCGAAGCCGAGGACGAACTGCAGCCACAGCGGAAGCGAGAGGATCAGCCCGAACTCGCCCAGTGCGATCACGAGCGCAGCGATATTGCCGTTGCGGAACGATCCGATGCGGAAGAGCGAGAGCTCCAGGAGAGAGGCACGATCGTGACGTCGCCGATAGCGGCTCCAGAGCAGGAACGCGACGAGCGCGAGCGCGGCGACCAGGAAGGCAACCGGCACGGGAGACAGTGGGCCCGGTCAGGTCCACCCCGCGATCGAGAACGGTCGATCGCTCGACCACCACCCGTAGGTGCGCCCCTCGATCAGACCGAAGACGAGTGGGCCGAACAGCAGCACCGACAGGGCGGCCCCCACGATATCGAGCCCACGACGCACCGGCTCGCGTGACTCCTCGATCGTCAGGAAGACGCCGACCAGGATGATGAGCCCCAAGGGAACGTTGATGCCGAAGGCCCAGCGCCACGAGAACGCCGTGGTGAGCCAGCCGCCGAGCAGCGGGCCGAGCGCGGCCATCCCCCCGATCGTGGACCCCCACACCGCGAACGCGATGCCGCGCTCGCGGCCGCGGAAGGTGGCGTTGATGAGCGACAGAGTCGTCGGCAGGATCATCGCGCCGCCGATGCCCTGCACCAGGCGAGCCAGGATCAGCAGGCGTCCGTCGGGGGCGAGGGCCGCGAAGACGGATGCGAGGGCGAAGATCACGACGCCGATCAGCATGAGGCGGCGTCGACCGACGCGGTCGGCGAGGCTGCCGAACAACAGCAGGAGGGAGGCGAAGACGAGCGTGTACGCCTCTTGTACCCACTGCACCTCGGTCGAACTGATCTTCAATTCGTCGACGATCGAAGGCACGGCCACGTTGACGATCGTCGAGTCGACGATGATCAGCGAGACCGCGAGGCTGATGAATACGAGTCCTACCCAGCGGCGGTTGGAACGGTCGATCATGGGGGCGCTTTCTCGCGGGAACGGCGTGACTCTACACCCGGGTGTGCGGGTGCTTCCGCCAGTAGAGTCGACGACATGCCGGAGTACACCGACGACCACGGCGTTGCGATCGTCTACGACGTTCACCCCGCGATGACCGCCCCCCGCGCCGTCGTGCAGTTGCTCCACGGCGTGGGTGAGCACGCGGGTCGCTACGGCGCCCTGATCGCGCAACTCACCGCGAACGGTTACACCGTTTACGCCGACGACCACCGTGGTCACGGGCGCACGGGACTTCGCCAACACGGCGACCCGGCCCACCTCGGTCGGCTGGGTCGTGGCGGCATGCCCGCGGCTGTCGCCGCACTGCGGCAGTTCACCGAGCTGATCCGCACCGAGAATCCGGACCTTCCGCTCGTGCTCCTCGGACATTCCTGGGGATCGTTTCTCGCCCAGATGCTCGTCAACGACGACCCCGAGGCTTACGACGCTGTCGTGCTGACGGGCACTGCGCTGCGGTGGCCGGGGTCGCTGAACGCGGGAGCGCTCAACGCGCCGTGGAAGGGCCCGGATGCGACGGGCCGCGAATGGCTGTCGTCCGACCCCGCCGTAGGCGAGGCCTTCGGCGCCGACCCCCTCACGACAGACCGGCCCCTGCTCGCGTTGTTCGGCCCGATCGACGCCGCGCGCCTGTTCGGTCGGCCCCGAAAGGGCCTGCGCGGGCGACGCGCGTCCGACCTCCCGGTGCTGATCATGGTCGGGCGTGAGGACACGGTCGGGGGCGCGACCTCCGCGCACCGGCTGGCCCGTGCCTATCGCGAGCGCAGCGGGTTCGATGACATCACGACGCTCGTCTACCCGGGTGCGCGGCACGAGGTTTTCAACGAGGTGCGGCAGGCCGACGTGCGCGCCGATCTGCTGGCCTGGCTCGACGCGCGCTTCGCGGTCCGCGACTGACGGGGTGTTTCGGCTCGAGCCCGCAGACCTCGTTCGACGACCGGGGGAGCCGCACGCCTAGTCTGGATCCATGCACGGCGAATACAAGGTTCCGGGCGGCAAGCTCGTCGTCGTCGATCTCGAGGTCCGCAACGGCCTGATTTCTGATTTTCACCTGGCCGGTGACTTCTTCCTCGAACCCGACACGGCGCTCGAAGCCATCGACGCCGCGGTGCGAGGCCTGCCCGAGACCGCGGATGCCACGACGATCGCGGCGGCGGTGCGCGCGGCGCTTCCCCCCGAGACGCAGATGCTCGGATTCACGCCCGAGGCCGTCGGCACGGCCGTGCGCCGCGCGCTGGTGGTCGCGCCCGGCTGGAGCGACTTCGACTGGGAGGTCTTGCACGAGACCGCCGTCTCTCCGCGCATGAACCTCGCGCTCGACGAAGTGCTCACGGCCCGCGTCGGCGAAGGGCGGCGACGGCCCAGCCTCCGCATCTGGGAGTGGAACGAGTCCGCCGTCGTCATCGGCTCGTTCCAGTCGCTGCGCAACGAGGTCGATCCCGAGGGCGCGGCGCGCCACGGGTTCGATGTCGTCCGTCGCATCTCGGGCGGTGGCGCGATGATGATGGCCGCGGGTCAGATCATCACGTACTCGCTCTACGTTCCGGCCGCCCTCGTCTCGGGCATGACCTTTGCCGACTCCTACGCCTTCCTCGACGACTGGGCGCTGCAGGCGCTCCGCTCGCTCGGCATCGACGCGACGTATCAACCCCTGAATGACATCGCCAGCCCGACGGGGAAGATCGGTGGCGCGGCCCAGAAGCGCCTCGCGAACGGCGGGGTGCTGCACCACGCGACGCTCAGCTATGACATCGACGGCGAGATGATGACCGAGGTGCTGCGTATCGGTCGCGAGAAACTGAGCGACAAGGGCACGGTCTCGGCGGCGAAGCGCGTCGATCCTCTGCGCCGCCAGACGGGGCTCCCGCGCGAGGCGGTCATCGACCGCTTCGTCGAGACGTTCACACGCCTCTATGGCGCCGAGTCGGGACATATCACCCCCGAGGAATATGCCGAGGCGGAGGCGCTGGTGGAGTCCAAGTTCGCAACGGACGCCTGGCTGCGTCGGGTTCCGTGAGCGGTGCGGAGGCCGAAGCATCCGTCACCGTCGTCCACGACGACAACCTGGCGGCCATGGCCGGGATGCCGGATGCCTCGTTCACACTCGTCTACCTCGACCCGCCGTTCAACACGGGCCGGGTGCAGGGTCGGGCCGTGCACACGTCTCGTCGATCCTCGTCCGACAGCGCCGTTCCGGCGGACGGTGGACCCGTCTTCCGGGGGTTCCACGGCCGCGACTACGAACGTGTCGTGGGCCTGCTGCGCTCGTACGACGACCGCTTCGTCGACTACTGGGACTTCCTCGTGCCCCGCCTCGCCGAGGCCTGGCGCCTGCTCGCGGCGGACGGCACGCTCTATCTGCACCTCGACTACCGTGAGGCGCATTACGCCAAGGTCGCGCTCGACGCCCTCTTCGGGCGCGACTGCTTCTTGAACGAGATCATCTGGGCCTACGACTACGGGGCGAAGTCGCGCAGCCGGTGGCCCACCAAGCACGACACGATCCTGGTCTACGTCAAGGACCCGGCGAACTACGTCTTCGACTCCGACGCGGTCGACCGCGAGCCGTACATGGCTCCGGGACTGGTGACACCCGAGAAGGCCGCGCGCGGGAAGCTGCCGACGGATGTCTGGTGGCACACCATCGTGCCCACGACGGGGCGTGAGAAGACCGGCTACCCGACTCAGAAACCCGAGGGGATCCTGCGCCGGATCGTCGCGGCCTCGACCCGGCCCGGGGACGCCGTGCTCGATCCGTTCGCGGGCAGCGGCACGACGGGCGCCGTCGCCCAGGCCCTCGGCCGGCGCGCGGTGCTCATCGACCACAATCCCGACGCGATCGAGGTGATGGCGAACCGGATGCCGCGGGCGAATGTCCGTCGTCAGCCCAGGGCGGCCACCGAGGCGTAGGCGTCCACCACGACGTCCGGCGCGGCACTCCCGACGTCGAAGATCCGCGTCGGCCCGCGTCGGCCCTCGGGTGCCGGCGCCCAGCCCGGGCTGCCGTCGCGGACGAACGCAACGGCCGAGCCATGCATGGCATCGGCAAGCGCGCGCGGGGGAGCGTCGCCCGCGATGGCGGTCACGCGCGGCGCATCGAGGACGTCGAACACGAACGGCACGTCGAGGCAGTGCATGGCGATGCCGTGCGTGGGAGAGGCCCACGAGAGTCGGTACAGCCACGTCGGTGCGGTCGACGCATCCGTTCCTCGCGCCCCGGTGCTGTCGACCCCGGCTGCGCGCGCATCGGCAACCCGCGCGACGCCCGCGCGGAACGTATGGTCGCTCACGTACCGACCGACGAGCCTGCCGGTGCCGCGCCGACGGACCGCGCGATTGTCGGTGAGGTAGGCGGAGGCCACGCGGCGCGGCGCGCCGAGAGCCGCCAGCGCCAGGCGTGCGGGAACGAAGCGGAGGATCTTCGATCCCATCGTGATCATCGTGAACTCGTCGTCGTTCGCGCCGACGACGAGGCTCTTGTCGGCGCCGACGCCCGCGCGCAACGACTCGAGCGTCGGACGAAGGATCAGCTCTCCGTCGATGACCGGACCGAGCCCGACTCCGTCGCGCAACAGCGCCCGCACGACCGCGAGTCCCTTGGTGTTCGGCTCCTGTACCGCGCCCTCTTGCATCGCGACGATCCGATCGGGGTCCACGGAGGCGAAGCCGCCCCGTTCGGCCGTGACGTCGAGGTGGTCGGCGAGGCGCCCGCCGATCGCGCGGGCGCGATCCGCCGCGATGTCCCCCAGTGCGGGGGACGAACACCACACCTGTTGGAACAGGTGTTGCGCCGCAGGCATCCCGAGGAGCGTCAGCACCGCCCCACCTCCGGCCGACTGTCCGGCGATCGTGACGCGGTCCGGGTCGCCGCCGAAGAAGCCGATGTTCTCGCGCACCCACTCGAGCGCCGCGATCCAGTCCCGCACGGCCCTGTTCTGCGGTGCCCCGTCGATCCACCCGAACCCGTCGAAGCCCAGGCGATACGACAGGGTCACCGTCACGACGCCGTCGCGGGCGAACGCGGCGCCATCGAACCAGGGGCTGGCAGGCGAGCCCGTCGTGTAACCGCCGCCGTGGATCCAGACCCACACGGGAAGACCCGAGCCGGGGTCGGCGGCGGGAGTGAAGACGTTCACATTGAGGGTCGCGTCACCGGGGACGGGAGGCTCGGGGATCAGGGTCGTATCGCCGAAGTCGCGGCGCAGCGGCGTCGGACCGTTCGTCGAGGCATCCCGGATGCCATTCCACGGGCGTGGCGGGACCGGAGACGCGAAACGCCGGTCACCGACGGGCGGTTCGGCGTAGGGGATGCCGAGATAGGCCTCGCCCCCGCGGTGCCAGATGCCGCGCACCGGTCCCTGCAGCGTCCGAGTCTCGGGAGCAGACGAGCTCACCGCGCCGTCACCGGCCGGGGGTCGAGCGCGGCGAAGAGGGCTTCGATCGTGCCCGCCATGTCGAGGTCCGGTTCGAGCAGCCAATGGGTTTGCAGACCGTCGGCGAGGGCGTGGACGATCGTCGCGAGGCTCGCGGCGGGGACGGTGTCGACGATCCGGCCCTCGGCCTGCAGCTCCGAGATCGCGGGGGCGAGGAGTTCGCCCACGTAGCGCCTCCGATCGATGAAGAACTCGTGCGCGGCGTGCTCGGGCGTTGCGGCGTCCACGGAGAGGTGCGCGAACAGCTGGACCAGGCCCGGCACGCCGGCATTGCGGCGGATGATGTCGAGAAACGAAGCGAACACGGCGTCGGCGCGGCCATCCTCGGCGGAGCGCGTCGCGCTCCCCCCGGTGCCCTCGTCGTCACCCGCGAGGGCGGGTGCGCCCCGAAGGGTCGCGAACCTCTCGCCGTCGAGCTCGTCGCGTTTGCGGAGGATCGCCGTGTAGAGCTCTTCCTTGCTGCCGAAGTAGTGCAGCAGGCCCGCTTGGCTCAGGCCCGCAGCACCTGCCAGCTCGCGTACCGACGTGCGGCGAAGGCCCTCTCGGGCGATGACCTCGAGGGCCGTGGTGAGGATCTCCTCGCGCTTGGCGACGCCCTTCGCGTAGGCGCCTCGTCGGTTCATGGGTAGAGCGTAGACCCGATGCCTTGCACCGAGGGTCCACGTACTTCTGTGCGCCGCGCACCTCGGCCGCTCGCGACTCGACGATCAGCCGCCGAGTGCTGCCGCGACGACCGCGCGGGCCTCTTCCTGGACCTCGGCGAGGTGCTCGGGGCCGCGGAGCGATTCGGCGTAGAGCTTGTAGACGTCCTCGGTGCCTGAGGGGCGAGCGGCGAACCAGGCGTGCTCGGTCTGCACCTTCAGTCCGCCGATGGCCGCGCCGTTGCCCGGGGCGTGCGAGAGCTTCGCGGTGATCGGCTCGCCCGCGAGTTCGGTCGCCGTGACGGCGTCGGGGGAGAGCTTCGCGAGCGTCGCCTTCTGCGCGGGCGTCGCGGGTGCGTCGACACGCTGGTACGCGGATGCCCCGAACTCCGCCTCGAGCTCGGCGTAACGCTGCGACGGGGTCTTGCCGGTGACGGCGAGGATCTCGGCCGCCAGCAGGGCGAGCAGGATGCCGTCCTTGTCGGTCGTCCAGACGGACCCGTCGGTCCGCAGGAACGACGCCCCCGCTGATTCCTCGCCACCGAACGCGACCGAGCCGTCGAGCAGCCCGGGCACGAACCACTTGAAGCCGACCGGCACCTCGAGCAGGCGACGGCCGAGCGATTCGGTGACCCGGTCGATGATCATCGACGACACGAGCGTCTTGCCCACCGCGGCGTCCGCCGACCAGCCCGGGCGGTGCGAGAAGAGGTAGTCGATCGCGACCGCGAGGTAGTGGTTGGGGTTCATCAGCCCGGCGTCGGGCGTGACGATGCCGTGCCGGTCGGCGTCCGCGTCGTTCCCCGTGAGGATGTCGTACTCGTGCCGACGCGCGACGAGCGCCGCCATGGCGTTCGGTGACGACGGATCCATCCGGATCTTCTCGTCCCAGTCGAGCGTCATGAACTTCCACGTCGGGTCGACGTCGGGGTTCACGACCGTCAGGTCGATCCCGTACACCTCGGCGATCAGCGCCCAGTACTCCACCGACGCCCCGCCCAGGGGGTCGGCGCCGATGCGGACGCCCGCGGTGCGGATGGCGTCGATGTCGATGATGTTCGCGAGGTCCCGCACGTACGCGTCGCGGAAGTCGTAGCGACCGAGAGCGTCGATGTCGATGTCGGCGTGACGGATGCGCGCGACGCCCTCGAGACCGGCCGTGATGAGCGCGTTGGCGCGGTCGGCGATCCACGACGTCGCGTCGGTGTCGGCGGGGCCGCCGTGCGGGGGGTTGTACTTGAAGCCGCCGTCGCGGGGCGGGTTGTGGCTCGGGGTGACCACGATGCCGTCCGAGCGGGCCGGGTCATCCGCGGCCTTTCCGTGGTTGTAGGCGAGGATCGCGTGGCTGAGGGCCGGGGTCGGCACCCACGAGTCGCGGCCATCGACGCGCACGTCGACGCCGTTCGCGACGAGCACCTCGATCGCGGTCCGCTCGGCGGGCAGCGAGAGCCCGTGCGTGTCGCGTCCGAGGAAGAGGGGGCCCGCGATCCCCTGCGACGTGCGATAGTCGACGATCGCCTGGGTCGTGGCCAGGATGTGGTCTTCGTTGAAGCTCGTCGACAGCGACGAGCCGCGGTGGCCGCTCGTGCCGAACGCGACGCGTTGCTCGGGGATCGACACATCCGGCTTCAGGTCGTAGTAGGCGGCGATCAATGCGTCGACGTCGATCAGGTCGGATGCTTCGGCTGGCTGTCCTGCGCGGCTCATCGTCCTAGTCTGCCTCGCCGGGGCGCTCGACGACACTTCCTCGTGGACGGCTGGCGGTGGCATCTGTCGGCCATGTGAGTGAACTCTCATCTTTCGCGCTCGGTCTTGGCGTGATTTCGGTGCTTTTCGGGCGTCGGATGTCGGTGGTCGTCCGTAGAGTTTCGAACATGCATTCGAGTACATGTCTCGCATCCGGTGAGGATGTCGATGTTGCCGCGCGTGATCTGGCGGTGCGGTTCGCGGAGGCTTCCCGGACGGTGGCGCGGGCGCAAGCCGCACAGGCGCGGGTGTTGGCGGATGCGGCGGACCTCGGGATGCGGCGGGTTGCCGAGTTGGTGTCGGTCTCGTCGCGTGAGGCGGAGTTGCCGGTGCGGGCGTTGGCGGCGGAGTTGGGTGTCGCGGCGAACATGTCCGACCGGACGGTGCAACGCCGCATGAACGACGCCGCGACCCTTGCCGAGGCGTTTCCCTCGACGTTCGACGCGTGGGACGCAGGGCGCGTCAGTGCCGGACATGTCGCGGTGATCATGGAACACGGACTCCCCCTTGCCGATGCCGAGGCGCGGTCGGAGTTCGAGGCTGCAGCGTTGGCCCGGGCAGAGGGAACGACACCGGGGCGGCTCGGGTAGACGTTGGCGCGATTGGCGGAGTCGTTGCAGCCGCGGACGTTGGCGGAGCGGCACCGGGAAGCGCGCGCGGGTCGGGGTGCGTGTGTGCGGGACATCGGGGACGGGATGGCGGAGTTCAGCACCATCCAACCCGCCGTCCTCGCGCATGCGATGCACGACCGGATCACGCAACAAGCTAAGGCGATCAAGAACGCCGACCCGGCCGACGCCCGGACCCTGGATCAGATTCGTGCCGACCTCGTCGCGGACATGCTGCTCACCACCACACCGACCGTCGAAACCGGTGCCGGACTCTCAGACGGCTTCGGCGGGTTGGGTGCGATCCGCGCGATCGTGAACGTCACCGTCCCCGCCCTCGCTCTGGCCGGGGTGACGGATGAGCCCGCGGAGCTGGCCGGGCGGTGCCCGATCGACCCCGCCACCGCCCGGCAGCTCGCGGGGCACGCGACGGGGTGGGAACGGGTCCTGGCCGACCCGATCACCGGGTGCGTTCTCGCGGTCGACCGATACACCCCGTCGGCGGACATGAAACGGTTCCTGCGCGCACGGGATCAGCACTGCCGGTTCCCCGGGTGCCGGCAACCCGCCCACCGGTGCGACCGCGACCACACCCTCGACTACGCATTGGGTGGGCCTACGGATGCCTGCAACCTGGCGTGCCTCTGCAAGAGACACCACACCCTGAAAGGCGAAACGGGCTGGACCGTCCGCCAACTCGGCGGCGGAATCCTCGAATGGACGTCGCCGGGTGGGCACGTCTACATCGACAAACCACCCCCCGCCGTCCACTTCACGCCGAGCACCGACCCACCACCCTTCTAGGCATGGGGCGCTGCGCCCGCACGCCCAGCCACGGAGCCACCGGTCACTGAACCACCGGTCACTGAACCACCCAAACGGGCCGCGCACCCGCGGGACTAGGCTGAGTGCTCGTGACAGCCGCCTTCGAACCCGCCGCCGAACCCGTCCGCCGCACCTACAGCTATCTCGGACCGGCTGGCACGTTCACCGAGGCGGCGCTCGCGCAGGTCCCCGAGGCCCGCGGTCACCAGTGGGTTCCGGTGCGCAACGTCGGCGAGGCGCTCGCGGACGTCGTCGAGGGCCGGTCGGATGCGGCGATGATCGCGATCGAGAACTCCATCGACGGCGGCGTCTCGACGACGCAGGATGCCCTCGCGACCGTGCCCGGTCTGCGGATCATCGGCGAGTACCTCGTCCCGGTGAACTTCGTGCTCGTCGCCCGCCCGGGGACGAAGCTGGCCGACGTGTCGCTCGTGGCGGCGCATCCGGTGGCCTATGGGCAGTGCCTGCAGTGGTTGACGCGAGAATTGCCCGCCCACTCGCACATCCCCGCCGCGAGCAATGTCGCGAGCGCCGTCGGACTCCTCGATGGCACGAGCGAGGCGGATGCCGCGATCGCCCCACCGACGATCACCGAGCATCACGACCTCGAAGTACTGGCCGAGAACATCGGCGACAACCCCAACGCCGTGACGCGGTTCGTCCTCGTCGGGCGGACGGTCGCTCCGACCCCGCCGACGGGTGCCGACAAGACCTCGCTGATCGTGGAACTGCCGAAGGACTACCCGGGCGCGCTGCTCGAGCTTCTCGAGCAGTTCGCGACCCGCGGCATCAACCTCAGCCTGCTGGCATCGCGTCCGATCGGCGACGCCCTCGGCCGCTATCGATTCGTGATCGACGCCGACGGACACATCCAGGACGAGCGGATGGCCGATGCGCTGCTCGGGCTTCGGCGCTTCAGCCCCCAGGTGATCTTCCTCGGGTCGTACCCGCGCGCGGATCGCGTGGTCGTGCGCTACCCCGACCGCTACTCGGACGAGATCTTCGTCGAGGCTCGCGATTGGCTGCGCGGGCTGCTGAGCGGCGAACCCGGGCTCTGATCACCGCAGGCGCGCCGCCATCGCGCCATCGGTAACGCCGACCCTCGGGCAACTGCTGACGGTGCGTCAGGGGGTCGGCGTGAGCAGGCTCTCGGCAACGAGCTCGAGCGTCTGCGCGCGGCCCTCGGATGCCTCGAGCGCCTCGGAGTCATATGCGCCCGCGACGGGCGACAGCATGACCTCGTCGACACCGTGCTTCGCGGCGAAGGACGCGACAGCGGATGCCACGTCCGCACCGGTCCCGATCACCCAGCGCGAGCGCGCGGCATCCATGAACGACACGGCCAGGCCGTCCGAGAGTCCGCCCGTGCCATCGCGTTGTGCGGCCTCGGCCTGCTCGACCGTCTCGAGCGGGGTGAGTGGCTTGTTCGTTCGCAGCCGCGCCATCATTCGCAGTTGCGGCAGGGCCCGCGCGTCCGCCTCTTCTGCGGTCGGCGCGGCGACGGCGTTGATCGTGAGCAGCGTGCGGGGCTCGGGGTGCGCCTCGGTGGGGCGGTACTGGTCGCGGTAGAGCGACAGCGCGCGTTCGAGGCCCTCACCCGAGAAGTGGTTGGCGAACACGTACGGCATGCCGAGTGAGGCCGCCAGTTGCGCCGAGTAGTCGCTCGAACCGAGCAGCCACACCTCGGGAACACCGGACGCCGCGGGTGTCGCGTGGACGGTGTATTCGCCCCCGCTCGTGAACCGCAGGGTCGCGCCCTCGGGCGATGACAGGGCCAGGATGTCGCGGATGTGGTCGGGGAATCGATCGACGTCACTCGTCGCGCCCGATTGCCGCAGCAGCTGGGTGATGACGGGGTCACTGCCGGGGGCGCGACCGATCCCGAGATCGATGCGGCCGGGGGCGATGGCCTCGAGCGCCGCGAACTGCTCGGCGACGATCAGGGGCGCGTGGTTCGGCAGCATGACGCCGCCCGAGCCCACACGGATGCGGTGGGTGCGTGAGGCCGCGGCCGCGATCAGAACGGGTGGGGTCGTCGAGGCGACCGCCGGCATGTTGTGGTGCTCGGCGAACCAATACCGTCGGTAACCCAGACGGTCGGCGTGAAGCGCCAGGTCGAGGGATGCGGCGATCGCCTGCGCGCTGTTCTGGCCCGCGCGAACGGGGATCAGGTCGAGGACCGAGAGTGCGGGAGCTGCGTGAGAAGTCATCAGGTGGGTCAACCACGACAGCGGGGTCCGGCATTCCCGCGTCAGCCGCGACGCATCCGCTCGTACGCGTCGAGTGCGGCTTTGCGCGTCTCCCCGAGGTCGACGATCGGCTCGGGTGCCCCGCCGCGCCCGTACTCGGGTGCCCACCGGCCGATGTACTCGCCCTGCGGGTCGAACTTCTTCGCCTGCAATTCGGGGTTGAAGACTCGGAAGTAGGGCGCGGCGTCGGCGCCGGAGCCCGCCACCCACTGCCAGTTGAAAGGGTTGCTGGCGCCGTCCGCGTCGACCAGCGTGTCCCAGAACCACTCTTCGCCGTGCCGCCAGTCGATCAGCAGGTTCTTGATGAGGAACGAGGCGGTCACCATGCTCACCCGGTTGTGCATGATGCCGGTGTGCCAGAGCTCTTTCATGCCAGCGTCCACCAGGGCGATGCCCGTGCGTCCGCGCTGCCAGGCTTCCAGGGCGGTCGGCTTCAGCCGTGGCCACGGAAAGTCGTCGAACTCGCGGCGCAGGTTGACGGTGGCGAGATCCGGATTGTGGAACAGCACGTGCGCGGCGAACTCGCGCCATCCGATCTCGGACAGGAATCGCTGCGCCGCGACGGCTCGCGGACCGCCGGCGCCGTCGCCGCCCTGCACATCGGCGACGGTGGCATGCCACACCTCGTGGGGGCTGATCTCGCCCCAGCGCAGGCGCGGCGAGAGGCCGGATGTCACGCCCGCGGCGGGCTCGTCTCGTGCTCGGTCGTAGTCGTCGAGGTCGTCGCGCAAGAACTCCCGCAACCGCGCGCGTGCGGCGGGCTCGCCCGGCACCCACGTCTCACGCAGGCCCGCCGCCCAGTCGGGATGGGTGGGGAGCAGCGCCCAGCCTTCGAGCGCATCGCTGGCGATATCGGTCGTTCCGGTGAGCTCGTGTGGGGCCGGCATCGGCGTGCGCGGCGCGGGCAGGTTGCGGCACGCGCGCCAGAACGGCGTGAAGACCGAGTAGGGCTGCCCCGCGCCGGTGCGAACGGTCCACGGCTCGAACAGCAACGAGGCCCCGAACGACTCCACGATCACACCGTTGTCGCGCAGCCCGGCCTTGAGCGTCGAATCGACGCTGCGCTCGGCGCCGCCGTAACGCCGGTTCCAGAACACGGCGCCGGCCGAGGCATCCGTCACCGCTCGTCGCACCTCGTCTTCGGCTGTTCCGCGGCGCAGAACCAGTTGGACGCCCAGCTCGCGCAGGCGCTCGCCGAGCGAGGTCAGGCTGCCGTGCAGCCACCAGCGTGCGGCGCCGCCGAGGGGACGGATGCCGGCAGACACCTCATCCAGGACGTACAGGGCGACGACGGGCCCGCCGCGCTCCATCGCCGCGCGCAGCGCGGGGTTGTCGGCGACCCGCAGGTCGTCGCGGAACCAGACGAGTGATGCGGACGACATCGTCAGAAGTTCGAGGTGTCGTGGCCGCGGGGGACCACGACGCTCAGGCCGCCCTGCTCGATCGTGCACCGGATGCGTACGGCCTCGCCGAGTTCGTCGCCGTCGAGTTCGATCGGCTGGGCGGGTGAGGTCGCGAGCTCGATGCCCTCACCCTGCAGGAACCGCACGGAGCTGTTGCGGCCTCGGCGCTCGAGCACCCGGCGGCCGGCGCGGAAGCGGCGCAGGACACTGTTGTCCCACCAGACCTTGCGCCAGACGCCGAGCCATCCGAGCCATCCGGAGGGCTGGATGACCGCGACATCCAGCAGTCCGTCGACGACCGAGGCCTCGGGGATGAGGGCGATGCCCGCGGGGAGCGCCCCGCAGTTCGCGAACAGCACGCTCTGCACCTTCGCGGCGTGCAGGCGACCGCTCTCCATCTGGTACATCACGCGGAAGGGCTTCGCCGTGGCGAGCGACCGGGCCGCTCCGTCGACGTACGCGACCCAGCCGACGGTCTTCTTCAGCTGCGAGTTGGTGTTCGCGATCATGGCCGCGTCGAGGCCGATGCCGGCCATGACGACGAAGGCATGGCGCTCGCGGCTGCCGTCGGTGCGGCGGATGTCGGCGAATCCGATGTCGACGGGTTGCGTCGTCCCGGCGAAGGTGGCCGCGACCATGGGTTCGGAGTCCCCGAGCGGCAGGCCGAGATTGCGAGCGAGCAGATTGCCCGTGCCGCTCGGAACGATGGTGAGCGGGACGCCGGTGCCCGACATGGCCTCCGAGACGGCGCGCACCGTGCCGTCGCCGCCCGCGACCATCACGGCGTCGACCCCCTCGGCGAGTGCCTGGCGTGTGACATCGTCGCCCAGGTCGTCGACCGTCGTCTCGAAGAAGAGGGGCTCGGCCCAGTCGGCCTCGGCGGAGAGCCGGGTCACCTGGCTGCGCAGACGATTCTTGTCGACCTTGATGGGGTTGTAGACGAGCGCGGCGCGCTTCTTCGGCGACGGGTCGTCGGCGTCCATCGACGTCGTCTCGCCCTCGGGGGTTACCTGTCGCGCCTCACCGGTCTCACCGTCCGCCTTGTCGGGCGCGATGTCCTCGGGCTCGCGGATGACGTCGTCGGGCTTCGCCGCCTCGGCCGGGTCGGGGTTGTCTTCCGGGCCGTCGACGGGTTCCGATTCGTCGTCGAATCCCTTCGGCAATCCGTCGACGTCGTCGAGGCTCTCCGCGTCGCGTGGGACCGCGGGATTCACCGGTTCTTGGTCGGACGTTGCCGCGGCGTCGTCGGGGGGAGGAGAGGATGCCGCAGTCATGGTCCCACCCTAGGCTCAGCCGCCGTCGACCCGGGGATCATGCGGGAGGAGCGCAACTAGACTTGACGAATGATCGACCCCGTGCTTCTTCGTGATGCCCCCGACCTCGTCACCCGATCCCAGGTCGCCCGCGGGCACTCGCCCGAAACCGTGGAAGCCGCGCTCGTCGCGGACCGCGAACGTCGTGCCGCGATCACGACGTTCGAAGAGCTCCGCGCGGCGCAGAATGCGTTCGGTAAGGACGTCGCCAAGGCGCCGAAGGACGAGAAGGCCGCGCTCGTCGCCGAGGCCAAGGGTCTCGCCGACCGGGTCAAGCAGGCGCAGGCCGCTGTCGCCGTGGCGGAAGAAGCAGCGGATGCCGCCTTCGCGAAGATCGAGAACATCATCATCGACGGCGTGCCCGCCGGTGGCGAGGCCGACTTCGTCGAGATCCGCCGTGTCGGCGAGGTCCCGACCTTCGACTTCACACCCCGCGATCACCTCGAACTCGGCGAGAAGCTCGGCGCGATCGACATGGAGCGTGGGGCGAAGGTCTCGGGCGCGCGCTTCTACTTCTTGAAGGGCATCGGCGCGCGCCTCGAGATCGCGCTCATGAACCTGGCCCTCAACTCCGCCCTCGAGGCGGGATTCGTGCCCCTCATCACCCCGACGCTCGTGCGGCCCGAGATCATGCGCGGCACCGGGTTCCTCGGCGAGCACTCGGACGAGGTCTATCACCTGCCCGACGACGACCTGTACCTGACGGGCACGAGCGAGGTGGCGCTCGCCGGGTATCACAAGGACGAGATCCTCGATCTCGCCGACGGGCCGCTCCGTTACGCGGGATGGTCGACCTGTTACCGCCGGGAGGCGGGGTCGCACGGCAAGGACACCCGCGGCATCATCCGCGTCCACCAGTTCAACAAGCTCGAGATGTTCGTCTATACGACGCCCGAAGAGGCCGAGGCCGAGCACGAGCGGCTTCTCGGATGGCAGGAAGAGATGCTCGGCAAGCTCGGGCTCACGTACCGCGTGATCGACGTCGCGGCGGGAGATCTCGGGTCGTCCGCGGCACGCAAGTTCGACATCGAGGCGTGGATCCCGACTCAGGATGCGTATCGCGAGCTGACCTCGACGAGTAACTGCACGACGTACCAGTCGCGTCGCCTCGACATCCGTCACCGGCCCGACGGGGCGCGCACCCAGCCGGTCGCGACGCTGAACGGCACGCTCGCGACGACCCGCTGGATCGTTGCGCTGCTCGAGACGCACCAGCGCGCGGATGGTTCGGTGTGGGTGCCCGAGCCGCTCCGTCCGTACCTCGGCGGGCTCGAGGTCCTGGAGCCGATCGCGTGACGGAGGCTCCAGACGCGGGGGGCGCGAACGTCCGCGACCGCATCCCCGACACCGGCGAGGTCGAGGTCGTCGACCGCGATGAAGCCGCCGAGATCATCGAACACGTCGCCCAGGACTCGGCCGACCCGGAACTGACGACCCTTCCGCTGCTGATCGTGCTCGACATCGACGGCACGGTCCTGCTCGAGGACGAGACGCTCAGCCCGGGAATCGTCGAGGCCGTGGCCGATGCGCGCGCGGCGGGCAACGAGGTCATGCTCGCGACGGGGCGCAGCTGGGAAGGAACCCGAGGCATCCTGCGCGTTCTCGAACTCGATCCCGAGTATGTCGTCTGCTCGAACGGCGCGGTGATCCTGCAGCGCCGCGATGCCGGTCAGGTGCACTACGAGCGCGTTCACACCGAGACGTTCGACGCGACCGAGGTGCTGACGCTGCTGCGCGAGCACCTGCCCGACGCGAAGTACCTGGTCGAACTACCGGCCGGCGAGCGGTACTACACCGACTACCTCGAGGACTGGAACCTGCTCGCGGCACACCGTGTGCCGTTCGAGGAGCTCGCGAAGCATCCGGTCTGCCGCGTCGTCGTGGTCTCACCCGAGCATGCCGAGGGCGACTTCCTGCGCCTCGTCGACAAGATCGGACTCAACCAGGTGTCGTACGCGATCGGCTGGACCGCGTGGCTCGACATCGCGCCGCAGGGTGTCGACAAGGGCACGGCGCTCGAGCTGGTGCGCCGCTGGCTCGACATTCCCCCCGACCGTGTGCTCGTCATGGGCGACGGACGTAACGACGTCGGCATGTTCCGCTGGGCGCTCGAGAAGGGTGGCCGCGCGATCGCGATGGCGCAGGGGCCGCAAGAGGTTCGGGATGCGGCGGGTGAGATCACCCTGTCGGTGCAAGAGGGCGGCGTTTCGGAGATTCTCCGCCGCCTGTAGTGCGGTCGGTGGGCTGGCCCGGCGGGTTCGCCGCGCCGAGGCATCCGCTTTCAGGGCCTTGACAGCACTTCCTGCGAAAATAAGCCGCGACTGTCTGTCGAGTACACTCGGTGCCTGTCGACGAAGTGCCGAGGTGCTTCGCCGGGAGGGTTGTCCGAGCGGCCGATGGACCTGGTCTTGAAAACCAGTGGGCAGCAATGTCCCGTGGGTTCGAATCCCACACCCTCCGCACGAATATCCGGCGGACCCGACCGCCGAAAGGACGCGAGTGAGCGAGACGACCAAGGACGCCAGGCGCCGCAAGACCGTCGCGCGTCACGGCATCCTCTCGTCCCCGAGCATCGGCGGACAGATCGCGCGTTTCGTCGCGGTCGCGCTCGCCGTGGTGCTCGTCAGCGGCCTCGGTGTCGTGGGCTACACGACATACACCGCGGTTGCGGATTTCTCGGAGAGCGCGGTAGAACTCGAGGGGCAGGAGTCGGTTCCCCCCGACATCGGCGAGATCGAGGGTGGCGTCAACCTCTTCGTGGCGGGAACGGATGCCTGTGAGCCCGAGTACGCGGCCTATTTCGGTGAGCGGTGCACCGGCGCTGACGCGGGTGGCGAGCTCAATGACGTCAACATGCTCGTCCATATCTCCGACGAGCCCCGCCGCGTCACGGTGATCAGCTTTCCGCGCGACCTGATGATCCCGATCCCCGAGTGCACCGACCCCGACACGGGTCGCACGACGTCGGCGATGACGAAGCAGCCGCTCAACTCGACGTTCTCGTACGGCGGGCTCTCGTGCGCCGTTAAGACGATCTCGGAGCTCACGGGCCAGAACATCCCGTTCGCGGCATCCGTCACCTGGGGTGGGGTCATCGAGATCACGAACGCGATCGGCGGCGTCGAGGTCTGCATCGCCAATGGCATCAAGGACTATCACACGGGTCTCGACCTGCCCGCGGGAAACGTCTCGTTGCAGGGGCTCGAGGCGCTGCAGTTCCTGCGCACGCGTCACGGCGTCGGCAACGGCGGCGACCTCGGCCGCATCAGCAACCAGCAGCAGTACATGTCGAAGCTCGCGCGCAAGCTCGTCAGCGAGCAGGTGCTGTCGAACCCGGCCACGCTGTTCGGACTCGCCACGACGGCGCTGTCCAACATCACCCCCAGTCAGACTTTGCGGAACCCGTTGACGCTCACGCAGATCGCGCTCGCGGTGAAGAACGTCCCGTTCGACGAGATCGTCTTCATTCAGTACCCCGTCAACGGAGACCCCTCCGACTCGAACAAGGTCGTCCCCAACTACGCCGCGGCCGACGCGCTGTGGGCCGCGCTCGAGACCAACCGCCCGCTGCAGCTGACGGGCAAGGCGAGCCAGGGCGACGGCGTCATCGTCGAGACTCCCTCGCCGACCGAGCCGGTCGCCCCCACCGACGCCGCGACCTCCGGCGCTCCGGTCGCACCCGCCGAAGAGGCCGTGGCGCTCCCTTCCGCCATCACCGGATCGACCGCGGCGCAGGACACGTGCTCGAATGGAAACGGCTGACCCGATCGCAGCGTCCCTCGCTTCGTGGCGAGGGTGCTTATCGGGTTAGTATTGCGGAGTGCATTCGCGACGTTCGCGTCGGAATGCCTGGAGACGTCGCATAGTCCGGCCTAGTGCACCACCCTGCTAAGGTGGAGTCCCCTTACGGGGACCGAGGGTTCAAATCCCTCCGTCTCCGCCACAGAATTCTGCGACATAGTGGCGTATTCACGCGGGTCTCAGGATCGTTGCTCGGGTGCTTCGTCCTCATTCGAGAACAAATTGAGAACACCCGAACGGGACGCAGCTGCATCCAACGCGATCGAAACCGAGTCAAGGTCGTCGTCGAAGAGATCGCTGTACACGTCGAGTGTCATCGCCGCGGACGCGTGTCCGAGCATTCTTTGGATGGTCTTGACGTGCGCGCCGGATTGAACCGCGAGCGATGCGGCAGTGTGACGCAGGTCGTGTGGAGTCATGAGGGCCAAGTTCGCTTCCTTCAGGGCGACCTTGAACCAAGATCGCGATCCTTCGCTAGCCCGAGTGCGGCGCATGTAGCCGCCATCCCGGCCCGCGAAGACGAGCGCGTCGCCGTCAAGGCGCGAGGTATGAAGGCGGAGGTGTTCCAAGACGAAGCGCGGCACAGGCACGGCGCGGCTTTTGTGTGACTTCGGTGTTCCCAGATGCACCCTGTTGCCTACTTCCACTGCGTTGTCTTCGATCCGAAGACGCCCGCGTTCGAAGTCAATGTGGCGGACGCGCAGCCCTGTAGCTTCCGCCCATCTGATGCCTGTGTAGGCGAGGACCAGCACAAGCAGCCTGTGACTGCCTGATGCCCGTGCGAGGGCGGCAACCTGCTCGTGGGACAGATACCGGTGGGTGCGCTTCTTCTTCCGGGGTAGTGGGATGTCGCCCACGCGTGCTGGGTTCAGCGAGATGCGTTTGTCGTGTACGGCATCGTCCAGGATGCCTGCAAGCACACCGAAAGTCCGGATAGTGACCGTGGCGCCGACCTGCTTGCTGAGCTTGCCGACCCAGTCTTTGATGTCCGAGTGTCGGATGTCGGACAAAGCCCAACGACCCCACGTGGGTTGAACACGTAGGCGCCATGCCGTCTCGACGGGTGCGAACGAAGACGGCTTCATAGAAGCACGTTTGCTTTCGACCCACCCTGGGCCGAGCGTGTTGATCGTGACGCGTGCCGCTTTCGGATCGATGAACTCGCCGCGCGCCCGGCTGGACTCGACGTCAGCGAGCCAGAGTTCCGCATCTCGCTTGCGGCTGAACCCTCGTTTGGCGCCGTTGCTGCCATCCGGCTTGCGGTACCGGACGAGATACCGGCGGCCTTTCGCGGAGTCGTATGAGTGGACGCTACCCATCCGCCTGTCGGCCGGCGATGTAGCTCATGCCTTCGAGGCGTCCTGCGGTGCGGGCTTTGGAGATCCAGTCCGCGGCGGTGCGGTAGGGCACGTTGAGTTCGGCTTGGACGGCTTTGGTGGGGGGCTGACCCGAGAGCGCGGCGGCGCTGTAGATCAGTTCGACGAGATCCATCCGCGCTTCTTTGTTAGCGCGTTGCCGTGCCTGTTCGGCCATCCACTCGGGGACGAGACGACCCTCTGCAGTTGTTAGCTCGCTAACAGTTGTGGGGTCGTTCCCGTCGTCGAGGGAGATCGCGATGCATGACGGTGTTGCTGCCTGCACGATTTCTTGGACGCGCACGCGGCGGAGCGCGGCGCCATTGATCTCGCCGCCGGGTTCGGCGATGACCACGTTGACGGACGTGACACGGTAGCGGCCGAGTTCACGGTCGTAGCGGGCTTGCACGGTTGTTTCGTGCGGGACGTCGTCTTCTTCGATGGTCGCCCGGAAGGCCGGGACGATGCGCAACGCGGACCCGATCGGGAGTGTGGCGTCGCGCCAGGTGACGGGGTCGCCTTCGAGTGTTCGCACGTCGATTTTCACCTCCTTAGTTTGCCTCTCCGCGTCACGAATATGCATGTATAACCTTGACGTAGTTTGTCACATCTGATTCACTCTCGTCAAACCTTGTCGGGTATACGCAAAGGAGTTGGATCATGGCAAACACCACGAACACGATGCGAACGGGACTGGCCCACACGTTCCTCAGCCCGGATGAAGTCGCGGCGATGCTCCCGGGGGTGACCAAGGGCAAACTCGCGATGTGGCGGTACGAGGGCAAGGGTCCGCGGTACCGCAAGCTCGGGCGCACAATCGTCTACGCGCTCGACGAGTTGGAGGAGTGGATCGAGGCGTCAACCTGCGATCGCACGTCCGAGGCGGTGTGACTCGTGACGTGGATGACGAGGTCAGAGGCCGAGCATGAGCTTGAGCGCACGCAACTGGGCGTGGGAGACGGACAACCGCCCGAGGATCGCGACCGATACGCCCGCAGGTCTGGAAGATGTGCCCTGGGTGCCACTGACCCCGGCCGAGAAGCTGGTGCTGCTGTGCCTGGCGGAGCTGGAGAGCGCGGCCGAGGGGTACGCCTACCCGTCGTACGCAACGATCGCACGTCGTACCTGTTTGAACGTACGCACCGTGCAGCGGGTGGTGAAGGTGCTCGGCGAGTCGGGACTGGTGCACGTCGCTCGCGACCGGCGGGTAGACGGAAGGTGGCTGTCGTGCATCTACCGATTCCCCGCGGTTCCCGAGGAGTACCGCGAGAAGGATCAAGCGTGGATGCATCGCCAGAGGTTCGCCGCAGCGAACGGCACTATCCACAGTGTCGGCGCTCCGTCCGATGGCAGGCCATTGTCGGGGCGCATCCGGGCAGGACACCGATAGGGCCGACAGCGGGTGTCGGTTTCGTGTCCTGTCGGTATCGGCATCACGCCGAGAGGGCTATCGGCGTCACGTCGCGCGCATATCGGTCTGTTGTCTCACTAGTAGTGAGAGATCAGGGAGATGAACAGAGAAGGGAACACCGAACGGCAAATCCGCGGATCCGGGCTATCCGGCTACGGGGAGGGACGGCTGGCGTCGGAACTCCGACACTCTCGAACCTCGGGACTTCCGTACTCCGACACATCCGACCTTCCGAAGTCCGGCATTTCGGGAGTGCGTCGTGAAAATCGTCGCCGTGGCAAATCAGAAGGGCGGGGTCGGCAAGACGACCGTCGCGATGCAACTGGCGGCTCACCTGTCCAGGACATTTCGGATGCTGGTCGTTGATGTCGATCCGCAGGGTTCAACCACGTGGTGGGCGCAGAACATGGCCGCACACATCCCGTTCGACTTCGCCGACGACCACGACCCTGGCGTGCTTACCCGACTGCGTGAACTCGACGACTTGTACGACCTCGTCGTTGTCGACACTCCAGGAAGTCTCGAAGACACCCGCACCCTCGAGGCTGTCCTCGACGCTGCGGACTACGTCATCGTTCCGGTCGTCCCCGAGCCGATGGCGATCGACCCCACGCTCCGCACGGTCACCCGCCTGATCGAACCGCGCGGACTGCCCTACCGGGTGCTGCTGAACCGCGTGGACGGGCGTATCCCGGGCCAGTACCAGCAGTGGCAGACGGTGTTGCAGGATTCGTTCGGACTGCTCACCTTCCAGTCCTATCTGCGCCAGTACCTGATCCACGCCCATGCTCCGATGCTCGGACGGTTAGTCACCAACCTCGCCGACACCCGCCGCACCGAGGGATCGATCGCCGACATCACCCGCGTCGGATTCGAGCTGACGTCACACCTGCAGTCCGGACTGCACTCGAGGTGGTGACGATGGGCAAGATCGACCTTGCAGGACAGCTGGGTGACGCGCGAGCGCGCGTCACGTCACTTGCCCCGCCGACCGGGCGCGCAATGGCCAATGAGATGGAGGCGAAAGCCCCTCCGCTCGTGCGAGGCGTGGCGAAATACGCACGTCTCACCCGGAAAGAAACTCGGCTGCGGGAGGACCAGTATGTCGAGCTCACCCAACTCGCTCGCGCACTGATGCGGCGCCGCACCGACCGTCAGGAGCGGATCACCGAGAACACGCTCGTCCGCGTTGCGATCGACCTGCTGCTGGCGAACGCGGATCAGCTCGTCGGCGACACCGAGGACGCACTCCTGCAGTCCGTGATTTCCGAACATCCGCACTCTCGGACTTCAGGAGTCCCGGACTCTGCAACTTCAGGAGTGCCAAAGGATCGGGGCGTCGGCTGTCGAACGAACGGCGCGGGAGTTGTCCTGATGCTGTCCGTGAACGTCTACTCGACCGGGCCGTCCTGCCAGCGGTGTCGGCTGACGATCCGCAAGTTGGAGGAGAGCGGCATCCGCTTCGCCGTGATTGACGTGACGGATGTGGGCAATCTGGCGGCTCGCGATTTCATCACCGAAGATCTCGGGTACAGCGAAGCGCCCGTGGTCATCGTCGACAATGAGCCGCAGCACCACTGGTCAGGATTCCGGCCCGATTTCGTAGACCGGCTCGCCAGCGCAGGCACGACCCATTCGCCAGCATCCGGTCCGGCTGCCACGTTCATGGCCGGGATCGGGCGGTGATGCCCGATGGAGGAATCGGAGGAGGCGGGCGAGCGGATCCGTGAGTACAAGCGGCAGTGGCGGCAGAACAACCAGGATCACATCCGCGAATACCGGAGGAACTACGACGCCGCGAACCGCGAACGGATCAACCGGAACGAGGTGGACCGCAACCGCCGCGCCGCGGAGCAGAAGCGCCGTGAGGAAGAGCGCCGCGAGAAGAACGCGAGGAAGTCGCGCGACTACTATCACGCCAACATCGAGCAACGTCGCGCGTACCAGCGTGACTACCTTGCTCGACGCAAGGCCGCAGATCCTGACGCGTATCGCGAGGAACGCTCACGTGCGAACGCGGAGTGGCGTGAGCGGCACAAGGAAGAACGGGCGGCGAAACGCCGTGACAAGTATCGGGACGACCCGGAGCAGAAGAAGGAAAACGCACGCCGCCACTATGAACGCAATGCCGAGCAGATCAAGGCAAGAAGGCGCGAGTACTACGCGGCAAACAAGGAACGCGAACTCGCGGCGGCTCGCGCCTGGAAGGCACGAGAACGCCGCCGCATCGAGGCCGGGCTCCCACCGCATAGGAGACACCGCGCAACATCCACCGAACGAGACACCAACCTCGAGAGCGCCACGCTGTTCTTCGCGCCGCATCGGGACGCGAACGCGGTCGCTGCCCTCCGCGACGAAGGTCGCACGCCGCAACGTCTCCTCGACGAATGGCAACGCGATTGCTACCGCGCCCGCACCACCCACTACGCCGCCCGCAACCCCGAACTCCGACACGATGTACCGGGCCGACTTTCCGCCGAAGAGCAACGCATGGAGAACGTTGCGCGCGAGATCAATGCACGGCTCCGGATCGGCGAAAAGCGCGTCATCGAGCGAGGAGACGCCGCCCGACCACACGCCGGCCCGAACTCTCAGACGAGAGGAATGGGGCGATGATTCCTCCCCAGGCGCGTCGTTGGTGTGGTGCTCACTCGCGAGTTAGCCCTGTGCATCGCGGGGAACGAGAATATTGGCGCAGCCGCTCCTGCGCGCACGAAACGAAGGGACCAGCATGATCGATAGAACAGACGTCGAAGCGACCATCACGCGAGTTGCTGTTGCGGCCTTCACCTACTACCCCGAGCGCGCGACCGAGGAGCCGGGTTACACGCTCGGCGAGGACGTCGCCTGGTGTATCAAGCCACTCGTCGGCTTGCAGGGGCCAGCGCGCGGGGTGTGGCGGTTGCGCATCGCTGGACTCATCACCGACCCCGCCGCCGACCGGCGCGCTTTCATCAGAGACATCAGCTCTCTCGCACGCGAGTAATCCCTTCGGCCGGTGATCCGCGATCGTACGCGCCGTCGCGCGGCCGTCAAGGGCGCTTCGCGTCGCGTTGCGACACGGCTGGCGCCGTGCCCCTGACAACCGCAGACCGCCGTGAGGAAGCTAGATATCACGGCGAAGGACAGGAACGCCGAAATACCGCTTCAGCCTTTTCGGTTTAGCCAGCTAAACTCGCGCCAGGAGGCGGAAAACATGGCGGCTGGCCAATCTGCATGGCGTGTGAATGACGCCATTGCGTACGACGAGATGCGTGAGGGAGCCAGCGCGCTCGCGTCCCAGCTTCTCCAGCGAGCCCAACAGGGCGGTGCGTCGCTGGACTCCGTCGTCAGGCTTCGTGCGCAGGCCAACGCCGTCAATGGGTTCGATCGTGCGGCTGTGGACCGGCTCACGGCTGAACTCGAATCACGCGGTTCAAGCGTTGCGAGCAACACGTGAGCGACGTCGTAGCAGGGGGCAGCAGAGATCCCCTCAACGAATACGAACGCACTATCGAGCCAATCCTTTTCCCGCCTGTGGATGGGGATACTTCACCTCACCTCACTCTCATTGCTGGGGGGCCGGGGAGCGGCCGGGGACGAGCGATCGCGCGTGCGCTTGACGCCTCGCCGACCGCCACGGTGCTCTCGTCGACGGAACTTCGCGCCCTTCATGCTGCGGTCGCAGAGACGGGCACGGCATCGACTGCGAGCGTGAACGCGGATGTTGCTGAGTGGCTGCGTGCGGCGATCTCCCATGCCCGTGAGGTGCGACGCCCCCTCATTATCGAAGGCGACTTCCGCACGCCCTTCGCGGCGCTGGGCGTCGCGACGCAGTTCCTCGATGCCCGCTACCAAGTGCAAATGGTCGTTGTTGTGCCTCGGCGCGCAGAATCGCTGCTTGCTGTCGCGTCGGCACACTTTCGGCAGATCCAACGGACAGGCCATGCCGTCGAGGTATCCGTCGCTGAACACGATGCACGTTGGACCGATGTCCGCGACGTGCTTGCCGCGGTCTCCGCCGAACGGGGCGTAGAGGTGACGATGCTCGACGGGTCCGGAAACGGACTGCCCACCGGTTCGAGCGACTCGTTCAATCGCGCCCGCGCGGGCGGACCCACGAAGCGAGCCGCAGTCGAATGGCTAGGAGAGCTGCGCCGCATCACGGACTTTGCCCGCTCGCTACCGCCGCGAGCCACAGATCTCGCCTTGCTCATCGAGTTGCATCAGGTGGCTCTCCGCGAGGTCGTCCCGGCCATGAACCTGCCCGCGAGCTCGACCACAGGCCCGCAACTGGAGTCTCGTCTAGCGGCCGAGGCCCAGTCGCTGCGCCGCCAGCTCTCCGCATTGCCGACGAGCGATCCGTCTACGACAGCTGCTCCCGAGATGCCTGTGATCGGCCGATGACTTCACGCGTCGTCGGCTACACCCGGACCTTGCGCGCAGGTGCGCCGATTGATGAGGACGTAGCCGTGCTCAAGGCGCACGGCGCGGAAGAGGTCTTCGTCGATGCGGGGGAGGGGCACCCGCGCGATCGGCCTGAGCTCAAGGAATGCCTCGCGAGGCTCAGCGCAGGCGACACTCTCGTGGTGACGAGCGCCGCGCGGCTCTCGCACAGCTTGAACCACCTCGTCTCTACGCTGCGATCCCTCGACGATGATTCGATCTACTTTCGGTCTATCGCCGAACCCAAACTAGATCTGGCTCCGGCGTCCACTTCAGAAACAAGCGCCTACCTGATCGCGTTGGATGATGTCCGCCGCGCCTTGCTCGGTGACCGCGTTCGCGCAGGACTCCGAGCCGCCAGGATGGAGGGCCGCAGGGCGGGGCGTCCTTCTGTCATGACTCCCGACAAGATCGGCATTGCGACCGAGCTTCGATCCCACGGCCGATCGGTGGCTCACATTGCAAATGTCGTGGGCGTGAGCGCCAGCGCCGTTCGTCGCGCGCTCCGTACCGTGTAGACGAACTGAAAATCGTGAGGTTGCGAGATCAACACACGTCGGAGCTACTGAAGCTCGTTCCGGCTATTGCAGGAGAGATTCGTCACAGGAAAATCGTCGCGTCGGGCGGGGGCGATTCGAATGGTTGGGATAGAGATCGGCTCTCAAGACTGACGCGACCAAGAGTTGTTTACGCAGCTCACAGGCGCTGAAGCGTTCCTACTAGTCGCGCGACGAACCGGCCATCTCCGTCGCACATGCAGACAGGGCGCTAGCTTTGTCGCATGGTGTTGCCGGAGGATGCTCGGTCCCGAGCGATCGCTAGTCTCCAACGCTGGCTAGACGAGACGCTGAAGCGCGACTTCCCGCTCGTCTCAACGATTCCGCTGACGCCCCAAGTAACGGGAACCCACTCGGAGTCGCTCATCGCGCTGATCCGAGATGCTACCGAAGTGCTGGGTCTTGACAAACCCTCCAGCGTTAACTTCAACGACTTGCGGGACTGGGCACAGCTACAAACGCACTCGTTGACGGCGGTGCGCGAGAGGCTTTCCGCCCTCGCGCGCTTCGAGCCGTTTGGCAGTGCGTTGGCGGTCGGCGTATTGGGCGAACTCTGCCAGACGGTTCGAGATCAGCTGAATGGCGTCCGCGCAGGCCGTGAGGTTTCGCTGCCGGCGGAGATAGTAAGCGAACGGTACCTCACGGCAATCAGGTCAGCTCGCGGAGACGTATCCCCCCTCCGAACGATGTTCGGTGGGGATCGGGAGCCGGTTGATGACCGCGGTGTCTTCCGACCAGACATAGTGATTGGGCACTTCGCGTACAGGACGAACGAGCTTATGTCGCGAGTTGGCCAGCATCTCCTATCCCTCGGCCTCGCGCCGGTCTCTGACGCATCTGCGGGAGTGGCTGTAGTGGGCTGGATTGCGAGTTCTCCGGATCCACCACTAGCTGCCTGGACGATGCACATCGTGCTCGATGCCTTATCGGGGGTGCGTCTCGTAGCTTGGTGTCAATTCCTGCGGGGTTCTCGTCGTCGTTGACGTAGGAGGGCCATCGTGGGATGACCAGTTGTTTCCGCCAAGAAGCAAAGAAGAGATCCCACGATGACCCAGAATCAGTCTGCCTTGACGACCCTGATCGCAGAAGTCCTCGCCGATCCTGACCTCGCCCATTCCGACGTGTTCCGTCGGATGCTGCAGGCGGGGCTGCAGGACCTTGTTGACGCGGAAGCGACCGCGAAGATCGGCGCGGCCCGTTACGAACGCACGGCGGAGCGCACCACGCGTCGCAACGGTGCTCGCGCGAAGACGCTCGCCACGCCCGCGGGGGAGGTCGACATTCAGATTCCGAAGCTGCGGGAGGGGTCGTTCTTCCCGAGCCTGCTCAGCCCACGCCGCCGTGTCGACAAGGCGCTCTACGCGGTGATCTGCCAGGCCTGGATCGACGGAGTCTCCACCCGCAAGGTCGACCAGCTCGTCCGCGCGCTGGGCAACGACACCGGCATCAGCCGGTCCACCGTCTCCCGCATCTGCTCCGAGATCGATGAGGTGGTGCACGAGTTTCTGCACCGCCGGCTCGATCACACCTGGTTCCCGTACCTGTTCCTGGACGCCACCTACCTCGACGTGCGCCACCGTGGCCGGGTTCTCTCCCAAGCCCTCATCGTCGCGACCGGGGTCAGCGGCGACGGCCGTCGGGAGATCCTCGGGATGGCTCTCGGCGACGCGGAGACGACGGACTTCTGGACCGAGTTCCTCCGCTCCCTCCGCGACCGCGGTCTGAAAGTCTCCACCGACACAGACCCGCTCGGCGTGACCCTCGTCACGTCCGACGCTCACGCCGGCATCAAAGCCGCCGTCAAAGCGATCCTCCCCGGATCGGGCTGGCAGAGATGCCGCGTCCACTTCGCTCGTAACGTCACCCAGAAGCTCGGATCGGCACGCTCCAAGCCCGTCAACGCGCTGATCTCGACGATCTTCGCGCAGACCACCCCCGAGGCCGTGATCGCCCAGTATCACCAGGTCTCCACGTCCCTCCGCGGGTCGTTCCCGGAGATCGCAGACATGCTCAATGCTGCCGAAGCAGACCTCACCGGATTCGCGCCGCTCCCGCGTGAGCATTGGCAGAAGGTCTGGTCCAACAACCCGATCGAGCGCCTCAACCGTGAGATCAAACGCCGCGCCGACGTCGTGCAGATCTTCCCCGACCGCGACTCCGTCACCCGCCTCATCGGCGCCGTCCTGCAGGAGCAGCACGAGGAATGGCAATACGGTGAACGCCGCTACCTCTCCGACATCTCCATGCGCAAACTCGTCCACACACTCCAAGACCACGCCGAGCCTGAGCGCCCCGACCTGTTCCTCACCGCCTGACCCTCACCCATCAAGGAAGCAGCCGGATTGACACCACAACACGGGACTTGACCCTTATCGGTCGGCGAGAGCCGTGGTGTGCGTCGGGAACTCAGTGCAGCGTTGAGATCAAGAGAGACTATTGGACGGAAGACTCATGCTCTTGTGATGGAGGCGATGGCCTCGGTCGCGGCGGAAGCATCGAGTGATCGTCGCGCGCAGTTACTGACGGGTGCGTACCGGCACCTCGTCGAGGGATCGATCCGGCCCTTTGTTTGGGCGATCTTGTCGTTGCGAGCAGGACGATGGACGGAGCCGCCAAGTCTTTCCAACGTCCGAGACGCGATGCTAGCTAGTGATGAGTTCCTGCGCCGATTGGCCATCTCCTCGGTCTTTGTGGGCCTCCGGAATGCTTTTGCTCACGAGACCCTCGAATGGGATGGCTTCGACGAGGTACTACGCGGCGAGGGTGATGTGATCACTCTTAGTTCCCTCGAGGACTGCGTTCGGCGGTTGGTCGCTTTCGACCGCGGCTGTCACGCGGCTCTTGCCTTTGATCGAGCAATGCGTGCGTCAGAGCCGGCTGGCTGGCCAGCGGCAGGAGACCTCAATCGGATGCCTGAGTGGTCGCGCGCTGAGGCATTTTTCGGTTCGAACGGGATACGACTGGTCGATCTTGCGGCCGCGGGCGCGGTCGTTCGCGTCAAAGTCGAGCGGTTGGGTGTGGCTGACGTAAATCCTTGCTTCCAAGCACTAGTGACAGTCAGGGGTCTCTTGCCACGCGCTCGCGTTTTCGAGGTATCAGTGCTGAATGAAACCACTCCCGGTCAAGTCCTGGGACGTGGTGTATCGGTGATCGTGTGATCCCTCGTGTCGAGGTCAGGCTGTGAGGGCCCGAAGGTCGGGTTCGATCACCTCCTCTGTGGTGGGTTCGCCGACGCGGCGTGCGGCGGCGAGGGCGTCGAGGCCGAGGTAGCGGCGTTGCTCGGCCCACTCGTCGTGTTGCTCGGCGAGGACGGCGCCGACGAGCCGGATGATCGCGTCGCGGTTCGGGAAGATGCCCACGACGTCGGTGCGGCGGCGGATCTCCCGGTTGAGGCGTTCGTTCGGATTGTTGGACCAGATCTGCCGCCAGATGCTCTTCGGGAACGCGGTGAACGCGAGGATCTCCTCACGTGCGGCCTCGAGGTGCTCGAACGACCTGGGGAGCTTGTGCTCGAGCGCGTCCAGGACGCGGTCGAACTGGGCGTGCACGGACTCCGCGTCGGGCTGGTCGAAAACCGTGCCCAGCAGGGTCTTCACCCATGGCCACGAGGACTTTGGGGTCACGCTCATCAGGTTCGCCGCGTAGTGGGTTCTGCACCTCTGCCAGGACCCGCCGACGGTCGCGCCGATCGCTGCGACCAGACCTGCGTGTGCGTCGGACGTGACGAGCTTCACGCCGGTCAGGCCTCTCGCGACGAGGTCGCGCCAGAACGTCAGCCAGCCGGCGCCGTCTTCGGTCGAGTTGACTTGCAGACCGAGGATCTCGCGGTAGCCGTCGGCGTTCACGCCGGTCGCGACCAGCACCGCGACCTTCACGACCCGGCCGCCCTCGCGGACCTTCATGGTGAGCGCGTCGGCGGCGACGAACGAGTACGGGCCGGCGTCCAACGGCCGGGTGCGGAACGCGGTCACCTGCTCGTCAAGGTCGCGCGCCATCTCCGACACCTGCGACTTCGACAGCCCGGTGATCCCGAGGGTCTTCACCAGGTCATCCATCCGACGGGTGGACACGCCGAGGAGGTAGCTGGTCGCGACCACGGTGGTCAGTGCGGCCTCCGCGCGGCGGCGGCGTTCCAGCAGCCACTCCGGGAAGTAGGTGCCCTGCCGGAGCTTGGGGATCTTCACGTCGATGGTCCCGGCGCGGGTGTCGAAGTCGCGGTGGCGGTAACCGTTGCGACGGTTCACCCTGTCGTCGCTGATCGTGCCGTAAGCGGCGCCGCAGATCTGGTCCGCGTCCGCGGATAGCAGCTGGTTGATGAACGTGCCGAGCATCTCCCGCAGCAGATCGGGAGACGCCTGCGCGAGGTGGTCTTCGAGGAAGCGGGCAGGGTCGATATCGTGGGGTGAGACGGTCATCGTCGGGGTCCTTTCGAGATGGATGTGAAGAGTTCTCTCGAAGGATCACGCGGTGACCGTCGCTACGTCCGCAGCGACACGGTCACCCGATCCGTACACCACCTTGCCGGACGCCACCCCACTCCCCGCGTCAATGTGAGCGCCGCGGCCCTGGACGAGAGCAAAGATGCTCTCGATCTCGCACATCGCGAGCTGGGGGTGATGCCTCTTGGTGCGTTCTTGCCCGCGAATCTTGATGCACGTCGCGCGTTTGAGGCTTGGCCTGCCGCACTGCGATCGGTCAGCTGGATCGCGGGTCAAGTCCCGTGTTGTGGTGTCAATCCGGCTGCTTCCTTGATGGGTGAGGGTCAGGCGGTGAGGAACAGGTCGGGGCGCTCAGGCTCGGCGTGGTCTTGGAGTGTGTGGACGAGTTTGCGCATGGAGATGTCGGAGAGGTAGCGGCGTTCACCGTATTGCCATTCCTCGTGCTGCTCCTGCAGGACGGCGCCGATGAGGCGGGTGACGGAGTCGCGGTCGGGGAAGATCTGCACGACGTCGGCGCGGCGTTTGATCTCACGGTTGAGGCGCTCGATCGGGTTGTTGGACCAGACCTTCTGCCAATGCTCACGCGGGAGCGGCGCGAATCCGGTGAGGTCTGCTTCGGCAGCATTGAGCATGTCTGCGATCTCCGGGAACGACCCGCGGAGGGACGTGGAGACCTGGTGATACTGGGCGATCACGGCCTCGGGGGTGGTCTGCGCGAAGATCGTCGAGATCAGCGCGTTGACGGGCTTGGAGCGTGCCGATCCGAGCTTCTGGGTGACGTTACGAGCGAAGTGGACGCGGCATCTCTGCCAGCCCGATCCGGGGAGGATCGCTTTGACGGCGGCTTTGATGCCGGCGTGAGCGTCGGACGTGACGAGGGTCACGCCGAGCGGGTCTGTGTCGGTGGAGACTTTCAGACCGCGGTCGCGGAGGGAGCGGAGGAACTCGGTCCAGAAGTCCGTCGTCTCCGCGTCGCCGAGAGCCATCCCGAGGATCTCCCGACGGCCGTCGCCGCTGACCCCGGTCGCGACGATGAGGGCTTGGGAGAGAACCCGGCCACGGTGGCGCACGTCGAGGTAGGTGGCGTCCAGGAACAGGTACGGGAACCAGGTGTGATCGAGCCGGCGGTGCAGAAACTCGTGCACCACCTCATCGATCTCGGAGCAGATGCGGGAGACGGTGGACCGGCTGATGCCGGTGTCGTTGCCCAGCGCGCGGACGAGCTGGTCGACCTTGCGGGTGGAGACTCCGTCGATCCAGGCCTGGCAGATCACCGCGTAGAGCGCCTTGTCGACACGGCGGCGTGGGCTGAGCAGGCTCGGGAAGAACGACCCCTCCCGCAGCTTCGGAATCTGAATGTCGACCTCCCCCGCGGGCGTGGCGAGCGTCTTCGCGCGAGCACCGTTGCGACGCGTGGTGCGCTCCGCCGTGCGTTCGTAACGGGCCGCGCCGATCTTCGCGGTCGCTTCCGCGTCAACAAGGTCCTGCAGCCCCGCCTGCAGCATCCGACGGAACACGTCGGAATGGGCGAGGTCAGGATCGGCGAGGACTTCTGCGATCAGGGTCGTCAAGGCAGACTGATTCTGGGTCATCGTGGGATCTCTTCTTTGCTTCTTGGCGGAAACAACTGGTCATCCCACGATGGCCCTCCTACGTCAACGACGACGAGAACCCCGCAGGAATTGACACCAAGCTACGAGACGCA